>NZ_WXVV01000018.1 GCF_013433315.1 Pseudomonas crudilactis
TCGAGCGTTAAAGATGGCTTTCGAGTCGCGAGGACGCCCTGAAAACCTAATGTTTCATTCGGATCAGGGCTGTCATTACAGCAGTAAAGTATTTCGTGAAACCCTGGCGGATATGCGCATAAAACAAAGCATGAGTCGACGAGGAAACTGCTGGGATAACGCGCCGATGGAGCGTTTCTTTGGCAGTTTGAAATCTGAATGGATACCCAAGACAGGCTACCGAAACGAAGACGAGGCCAGTACCGATGTGTTGCGCTACCTGACCCATTATTACAATCGGATCAGGCTGCACAGTCACAATGGCTACCGAACTCCGGTGGACATGGAGGCCCTGGCGGCATGAAAAAGGGTAAAACCCTATAACCGTGTCCAGTATCGTTTGACCAGATCAACCGTGTTGTCAGTTCGAGCTACACCGACCTGAACGACCAAGTCGAACTCAGGATTTGAAAAGCCCCCGATCTGCTCCCTTTCCCCCTCTCCCATTGGGAGAGGGCTGGGGTGAGGGGCTGGATCTCAATGACACAACTTTTCTCGAACACATCTCCCGCTTAGATTTTTCCGCTCATAAGCTCATTCTAAAAAGTTATTTATTTACCGATTCTTAGATCATTTAGTCTCCTTTCACGCCGACGCTCGGTCGCCTGATATGGAGCTGTCCAATGAAACTGAATTTCCCGCTTCGCCTGCTCGCCGCAGCCTCTCTGGCTGCCGCGAGTTTTCTGGCTCAGGCCGCCGACCTCACCGTCGCCTACCAAACTACTGTTGACCCGGCGAAAGTCGCCCAGGCCGACGGCGCTTACGAAAAAGCCACCCAAGCCGATATCGCCTGGCGCAAGTTCGACAACGGCGCCGACATCATCGCCGCCATCGCCTCCGGTGACGTGCAGATCGGCTATCTCGGCTCGAGCCCACTGACCGCCGCGATCACGCGCAAAGTCCCGGTCGAAACGTTCCTCATCGCCACCCAGATCGGCGCCGCTGAAGCACTGGTCGCCCGTGACGGTTCCGGCATCAAGACCCCGCAGGATCTGATCGGCAAGAAAATCGCCGTGCCATTCGTGTCCACCGGACACTACAGCCTGCTCGCGGCGCTGAAGCACTGGAACATCGACCCGTCGAAAGTCACCGTGCTCAACCTCGCGCCACCGGCGATCATCGCCGCATGGAAACGCGGTGACATCGACGCCACCTACGTGTGGGATCCGGCCCTCGGTGTGGCCAAGGAAAACGGCAAAGTGCTGATCACCTCCGGCGAGCTGGCCAAGTTTGGCGCGCCAACCTTCGATGCGTGGATCGTGCGTAAAGACTTTGCCGAGAAGCACCCGGAAATCGTCACTGCATTCGCCAAAGTCACCCTCGACGCCTACGCCGATTACCGCAAAGACCCGAAAGCCTGGCTCGCCGATCAATCCAACGTCGACAAACTGGTGAAACTCTCCGGCGCCAAGGCCAGCGATATTCCGTTGCTGCTGCAAGGCAACGTTTACCCGCTGGCGGCTGACCAGGTCGTCACCCTCGGCGCGCCGACCACCAAAGCCATCACCGACACCGCCGCGTTCCTCAAGGAGCAAGGCAAGGTCGAAGCCGTTCTGCCGGACTACGCGCCGTACGTCAGCGCCAAATACATCACCAATTGATCGGGAGTTAACTGCGATGGCCTTGCTACAGCTGGAGCGCATCAGCGCACAGTACCCGGGCAGCCCGACACCGGTGCTGGCGGATATTTCTCTGACCCTGGGGCCTCAGCAATTGCTGGTTGCCCTCGGCCCGTCTGGCAGTGGCAAGACCTCGCTGTTGAACCTGATTGCCGGTTTCGTCGAACCGAGCGCCGGGCGCATCACCCTCGACGGCGTGCCGGTCAAAGGCCCGAGCGCCGAACGGGGCGTGGTGTTCCAGGATGACGCCTTGTTGCCTTGGCAGGATGTGTTGGCCAACGTCGCGTTCGGTCTCGAACTGGCCGGTGTCGCCAAAGACAAACGTGAAAAGATTGCCCGCGAAATGCTCGCACTGGTTGATCTTTCCGGTTTCGAAAGCCGCCGTATCTGGCAACTCTCCGGTGGCCAGAAACAACGCGTCGGCCTCGCCCGCGCCCTCGCCGCTGACCCACGCGTATTGCTGATGGACGAACCCTTCGGCGCCCTCGATGCGTTCACCCGCGAACAGATGCAGGAGCTGTTGCTGCAAGTCTGGCAGCGCACGGCCAAGCCGGTTTTCCTGATTACCCACGACATTGAAGAAGCGGTGTTCCTCGCCACTGACCTGATTCTGCTCGCGCCGAACCCGGGGCAGATCGTTGAGCGCCTGCAGCTGGATTTCGGTCAGCGTTACGCCGCTGGCGAGTCCGCCCGCGCGATCAAATCCGATCCGCGCTTTATCGAAACCCGCGAACACGTGCTGAGCAAAGTGTTCTCGCAACGCAGCGCCGGGCAACGGCAGGAGCGCGCATGAGCAGTTACGACGTTTCCTCGGCTGCGGTAAAACCGGTCAGCGCTTCGACGGCGATACCCGTGCGCCGTAGCCTCAGCACGCGCTGGATCAGCCTGCTGACCTTGGTTGCATTGTTGGCGATCTGGTGGGCGGTCACCGCCACCGGAATGATCGAACCGCTGTTCCTGCCGCCACCGTCCGCCGTGCTGCAAAAGGGCTGGTTGCTGGCGACCACTGGGTACATGGATTCAACGTTGTGGCAGCACCTCGGTGCAAGCCTGAGCCGCATCGGTCTGGGCCTCGGTTTCGCGATTCTGACCGCCGTGCCCGTGGGCATTGCCATCGGCGCCAATCGCATTGCCCGCGGCGTGCTTGATCCGCTGATCGAGTTCTACCGCCCTATTCCACCGCTGGCTTATCTGCCGCTGATCGTGATCTGGTGCGGTATCGGCGAGTTGTCGAAAGTGCTGCTGATCTATCTGGCGATTTTCGCGCCGATTGCGATTGCTACCGCCACCGGTGTGCGTACGGTTGATCCAGCGAAATTGCGTGCGGCGCAGTCGTTGGGCGCGACGCGTTTGCAGCTGATTCGTCATGTGATTTTGCCGAGCGCCCTGCCGGACATTCTCACCGGCGTGCGCATTGGTCTGGGCGTTGGTTGGTCGACCTTGGTCGCGGCGGAACTGATCGCGGCCACCAGCGGCTTGGGCTTTATGGTGCAGTCGGCCGCGCAGTTCCTCGTCACCGACGTGGTGGTGCTGGGGATTCTGGTCATCGCGCTGATCGCCTTCGCCATGGAAATGGGCCTGCGCGCCCTGCAGCGCAAACTGGTGCCGTGGCACGGCCAGGCCCACTGACACATCCCGTTTTTGAATCCCCGTGTAGGAGCTGCCGCAGGCTGCGATCTTTTGATCTTGTTTTTAAAAAGATCAAGATCAAAAGATCGCAGCCTGCGGCAGCTCCTACAGGGAGGTGGTTATCCGGAATTTAAGAGAAAGACCATGAGCAACCTGAACATCACCCCATTAAGCTCAGCCCTAGGCGCACAGATCAGCGGCGTCGACATCAGCCAGCCGCTGAGCCTGGAACACCGCGACGCGATCGAGCAGGCGCTGCTCAAATATCAGGTTTTATTCTTCCGCAATCAGCCAATCGAGCCACCGCAACAGGCGCGTTTCGCTGCGTACTTTGGTGACCTGCACATTCACCCGATCTACCCGAACGTACCGGAACAACCGGAAGTGCTGATCCTCGACACCGCCGTCACCGACGTGCGCGACAACGCGATCTGGCACACCGACGTGACCTTCCTGCCAACCCCGGCGATGGGCGCGGTGCTCAGCGCCAAGTTGCTGCCGGAGTTCGGTGGCGACACGTTGTGGGCCAGCGGCATTGCCGCGTATGAAGCGCTGTCGGCGCCGCTGAAAGGTTTGCTTGAAGGCCTGACCGCGACTCACGATTTCACTCGCTCGTTTCCGCTGGAGCGCTATGGCAACACGCCTGAAGCGTTGGCACAGTGGGAAGAGGCACGACGCAAGAATCCACCGCTGTCGCACCCGGTGATTCGTACGCATCCGGTCAGCGGGCGGCGCTCGTTGTTCGTCAATGAAGGCTTCACCTCGAAGATCAATGAGCTGTCGGAAACCGAGAGCGAGGCGATTCTGAAGTTTCTGTTCGCCCATGCGACGCGGCCGGAATTCACCATTCGCTGGCGCTGGCAGCAGGACGATATTGCGTTCTGGGATAACCGCGTGACACAGCATTACGCAGTGGATGATTACCGCCCGGCGCGGCGGGTGATGCAACGGGCGACGGTGTTGGGGGATGTGCCGTTTTTTCGTTGAGCCTTGAACAGCAAAAGCCCCTCACCCTAACCCTCTCCCGGAGGGAGAGGGGACTGATTGGGGGATGCTGTAGATATTCGCCGACCTGAATGTGCTTTGCTGAATCCATAATCGACTCGGTTTTTCAGGTCGATGTATGGCTACAGACACCTCGGTCGGATCCCTCTCCCTCTGGGAGAGGGCTGGGGTGAGGGTGACTTACTCCGCCGTCGAAGGCTTCTCCCAAAGATTGATCCCGCCCTCCTGGGCAAACCGGTCAATCTCCGCCAGCTCTTCAGCACTGAAACTCAAATTCTTCAACGCCCCGACGTTCTCGATAATCTGCTCCGGTCGGCTCGCACCAATCAGCGCAGAAGTCACCCGTGGATCCCGCAGCGTCCACGCCAGCGCCAGTTGCGCCAGGCTCTGACCGCGACGCTTGGCAATCTCGTTCAGCGCGCGCACGTGAGCGATGTTGGCCTCGGACAAGTGCGAGGCCTGCAACGAACCTCCGCCCGGACGATTGACCCGCGCATCCGCCGGTACGCCGTTGAGGTATTTGTCGGTGAGCAGACCTTGCGCCAGCGGGGTGAACGCAATCACGCCGGTGCCGAGTTCATCGGTGGTATCGAGCAGGTCTTTTTCCACCCAACGATTGAGCAAGTTGTAGGCCGGCTGATGAATCAGCAGCGGCACTTTCCACTCTTTGAGCAGCGCCGCCATCTCACGGGTTTTCACCCCGGAATACGACGAGATGCCGATGTACAACGCCTTGCCCTGCTGCACGGCAGTGGCGAGGGCACTGGCGGTTTCTTCCAGCGGGGTGTCCGGGTCGAAGCGGTGCGAATAGAAGATATCCACATAGTCCAGACCCAGGCGTTGCAGGCTCTGGTCGAGGCTGGCCAGCACGTATTTGCGCGAGCCGCCACCCTGACCGTAAGGGCCGGGCCACATGTCCCAACCGGCCTTGCTGGAGATGATCAGCTCGTCGCGGTACTGCTTGAAGTCTTCGCGCAGCAGACGACCGAAATTGATCTCGGCGCTGCCGTACGGCGGGCCGTAGTTGTTGGCCAGGTCGAAGTGGTTGATGCCCAGGTCAAACGCAGTGCGCAGCAAGGCGCGTTGGGTGTCGATCGGCGTGCTGTCGCCAAAGTTGTGCCACAGGCCCAACGACAGCGCCGGCAACACCAGACCGCTGCGCCCGACGCGGCGGTAAGGGATGGAGTCATAGCGGTTTTCGGCAGCGGTGTAAGTCATCGAATCCTCTCTTGTCTGTCTTGAATGGGGTGTCGACTGCTTCGCGAGCAAGCTCGCTCCCACCTTTGGAATGCATTTCCCTGTGGAAGCGAACTTGCTCGCGAAGGGTGTTACACAAATCGATTGCCGGGTCGGGCCAGGCCAAGGTTCTCGCGCAACGTCCGGCCCTCATACTCCGTTCTGAACAGCCCACGCCGTTGCAGTTCCGGGACCACGCCATTGGCGAAGTCTTCAAGCCCGCCTGGCAGGTGCGGCACCAGCACGTTGAAGCCGTCCGCAGCGCCCTGTTCGAACCATTCCTGCAAGCGATCAGCGATCTGCTCCGGCGTACCGACCAGGCTGTAATGCCCGCGTCCGCCAGCAATCTTGCGACCCAGTTCGGCAAGGCTAAGGTTCTCCCGCCCCGCCAACTCAGTGAGCAATTTCTGCCGGCTCCGCTGGCCGCTTTCCGTCAGCGGCAACTCAGGCAACGGACCGTCCAGCGGGTACTTCGACAAATCGAAGCTGCCCAGCATACGCCCAAGCAAGGCGACGCCAACCTCGGGTTCGACTAATTGCTGAAACGTTTCACATTTTTCCTGCGCCTCGGCTTCGGTACGGCCGACGACGACAAAAACTCCGGGCATGATTTTCAGCGAATCGGTGCTGCGACCGTACTTGGGCAGACGTCCCTTGAGGTCGGCGTAAAACGCCTGAGCGTTAGCCAATGAAGTTTGCGCGGTGAACACCACTTCAGCCGTCTGCGCGGCCAACTCGCGTCCGGTTTCGGAGGATCCCGCCTGCACGATCACCGGTTGCCCCTGCGGTGAACGCGCGACGTTCAGCGGGCCTTTGACCCGGAAGTGGTCGCCGACGTGATCCAGCACATGCAGTTTCGCAGGGTCGTAATACGCCCCGCTGGCCTTGTCGCGAATGAAGGCATCATCCTCCCAGCTGTCCCAAAGCCCGGTCACCACCTGATGAAACTCGCGGGCTCGGCCGTAGCGTTCGGCATGGCCGATATGTTCGTCGCGTCCGAAATTCAGCGCTTCGGCAGCGTTGTCTGAGGTCACCAGATTCCACCCCGCTCGCCCTCCCGAAAGATGATCAAGCGAAGCGAATTTGCGCGCCACGTGATACGGCTCGTTGTAACTGGTGGTCGCCGTGGCGATCAGGCCGATGTGCTCGGTCACTGCACTCAGTGCCGAGAGCAACGTCAGCGGTTCAAAGTGATCGGAGCGCGCCATGCGACTGGCGATGTCCTGGGTCGGCGCGGCAACACTGTCAGCAACAAACAACGCATCGAACTTCGCCGCCTCGGCAATCTGCGCCAGCCGCTTGTAATGGGCGAAATCCAGACCCGCATTGGCCGGCACATCAGGATGACGCCACGCCGCCACGTGGTGCCCGGTGGCCATAAGGAACGCGCCGAGTTTCAACTGTCTGCTCATCTCAGAAATCCTTGCGCAGTTGCACGCCAAAGTAGCGCTCGTCGTCCCGTGGCACAGCGCGATAGATGTAGTTGCCACCGCTGGCAAGCAACGGCGAGTAAGACTTGTCGGTGAGGTTCTTGCCCAGCAGCGCGACGCGCCAGCCATTGCTGTAATCGGCCAGCGCAACACTGGCGTTCCATAGACCGTAGGCGCCCTGCTTGGTGTCGGCGTTCTGGCTGATGTCGTACTGCACTTCGCTCTGCCAGCTGTAGTCGGTGCCGAGTTCGATATCCAGACCGTTATCCAGCGGGATCGTGTAGTCGGCGCGCACGTAGCTTTTCCAGTCCGGGCTGAACGGCAGCGGTTTGCCGTTGACGTTGCACGATGCCGCCGCGCCCGCCGGGCAGGCGAACTCGTCGATGCGTGCGCGGGTGTAGGCCAGCGCGCCGGACAGTTTCAATTGTTGGGTGGCCTGCAGGGCGTAATCGAGCTCGACGCCTTCGGTGCTGACGCTGCCGGCGTTGATCAATCGCGTCACCACTTGGCCGGCGACGGTGTCGAAGAAGTTCGCCTGATAGTTGTCGTACTCGCTGTGGAACACCGCGAGGTTGGTGGTCAGGCGATTGTTCCAGGACGTGGCTTTGATCCCGGCTTCCCAGGTGTTCGAGGTCTCCGGCTTGAGCGCTTCGGTATCGCGCGGCTGCATATTGAAGAACACGTTGTAGGCCGGCCCTTTATAGCCGCGCGAGTAGGTCAGGTAAGTGGTGACCGCATCGCTCAAATCGTATTGCACACCGAGGCGCCCGGACCAACCGTCTTCGTCCACCGAACCGGAACTGCTGGTGGCCGGTTGGATGCCGCTGACGGTGGTCGCCGAAGTCGAGACGCGGCGGTGATCGTATTCGAGATCATCGTGGGTGTAGCGCAGGCCGGCGATGCCGCGAAAGTCGGAGGTGAAGTTCAGCGTGCTCTCGCCGAACACGGCGTAACTGTCGCTGGTGGTGCTGTAATTGGCGACGCCACGGTCACTGCGCGTGGTCGTTGTCAGCGTGCGCTGATAGGTCTCGTCGTCCTTACCGTGCATGTAGAACAGGCCGCCGACGTACTCGAGGAATTCACCCTTCGGCGAGGCCAAACGCAGCTCTTGCGAATATTGATCGAAGGCCAGATCGCCCTTGTCCGCCGTGCCGGGAAACGCTGCGGTCACGGTGCCGAGACGGTCGCCATCCTGATACTGAGTATTGTCCCAGCCGCGCCACGCGGTAATCGACGTCAGGGTGTAATCGCCCAACTGCCAGTCGAGCTGGCCGGACAAACCTTTGTTGATGTCCTCGACGTGTGAACGGGTGTCGGTGTTGATGTCACGGTTGTGGCTGGTCGCATTGACCGGGCTTAGCGCGTTGGCGAAGGCCGGGGTCAGCGACTTGCTGACGACACCGTTGGGGCCGTCGTCGTGGGACTGCATGTAGTCGGCGATCAGCGTAAAAGTGACGTCGTCATTCGGGGTGAACTCGAGTTTGCCGCGCACGCCGCGATGGTTGTAGCCGTTGACCTCCTGACCGTTATGTTCGTTATCGACGTTGCCGTCGTAGGTGCCGAACAGCGTGCTGATCGAGCCTTTCAACGTGTCCGGAATCAGGCTGCCACCAATGCCGAAACGGGTGCGGCTTTCGTTGCCGCTGTAGTACGACTGATCGATGTAGCCGTGAGTCTCGGCGGTCGGTGCTTTGCTGGTGATATTGAGTACACCGGCCGAGGCGTTTTTGCCGAACAGCGTGCCTTGCGGGCCGCGCAGCACTTCGACGCGCTCCAGATCCAGCAAGTCGAGAGTCGATTGGCCGGGACGCGCGTAGACCACGCCGTCGATCACCGTCGCCACGGTCGGCTCGACGCCAGGTGAGGTGGAAATGGTGCCGACGCCGCGCACGAACAACGAGGTGTCCTTGTTCGACGCGCCGGTGCGAAAGTTCAGCGACGGCACCTGCTGGACGATGCTCGCTACGCCGTTGCGGTTGTCGCGCTCCAGTTGTTCGCCATCGATGACCGAAACCGCGACCGGTACTTTTTGCAGCGACTCTTCGCGGCGGGTGGCAGTGACTGTCACCGACTTCAGTGTCGGCTCTTGCTCGCTGCTATCAGCGGCGAATGCATTGGGCAGCGGCAGCGCCGCCAATCCCGTGAATAACCAGCCAGCGGCGCGAATCGATTGCGTCAGTGTGTGTGTCGCCCCAGGAATATTGTGCATGTTTGCCCGCTCGAAATTGGCCCTTAACCGCTGCCGCTCTGCGACGACAGCGCCTGAATCGGTGTCTTGGGCATTCGCTCGAGCGAGTAGCAGACAGCGCGCCTTGTTAGCGCTACCATCGACAGTATTGGCAAGCCGCACATAGAGCGTCCAATACTGAAAAATTACTTTTATATGCGATTTGGTTTTTAAGAAGGATCGAGCCTTGAGCGAAGAAAAACCGCGCAAACGTCGTGGCGCCGGACGTGTGACCCTGAATGCCGTGGCGCGTGAGGCCGGGGTTTCGGCGATTACCGTGTCGCGCTATTTCAATCAGCCCGAACAGGTTTCGCCCGAGCGCCGCGAACGGATTGCGGCGGTGGTGGCGGAGTTGGGTTACGTGCCGAATCTGGTGGCCGGCGGGCTGGCATCGGCGCGGGGAAAGATCGTCGGCATGGTGATCCCGAACATCTCCGGTCCGATCTTCGCCAATACCATTCAAGGCTTCAGCGATACGCTCAGTCGTTATGGCTATCAGCTGTTGCTGGCGTCGAGTTACTTCAGCACTGAACAAGAAGAAAACGCCGTGCGTGCGTTTCTCGGCTGGTCGCCAGCGGCGCTGGTGCTGACCAGTCACTTTCACAGTGCGGGCACGGAAAAGATGATCGCCGAGGCGGATGTTCCGGTGATCGAGACGTGGGATTACCAGCCGGAGCGTGAGCCGATGCAGATCGGTTTTTCGCATTTCGAGGTGGGCGTGACGGCGGCGAAGTATCTGCTGGGAAAAGGCTATCGACGCATTGCGTTCGTGCAGAACAGCGCAACGGGAGACTTCAGCGCCCTGGAGCGCCGCGACGGTTACGCGGCGACCTTGCGAGAGTCCGGCCTGGAGCCGTGGGTATTCGCCCCTGACGCTGACCGCGCACCATTCGAGGCCGGCAAACAGGCGATGGACGCCTTGATGAACACCTCACCGCGCCCCGACGCGATCATCTTCGCCAACGACAACCTCGCCGCCGGCGGCCTGCTCGCCGGGCAACGCGCCGGTATGAAAATCCCCAATGACTGCGCCGTTCTCGGCTTCGGCGACTACCCCTTCGCCGAGATGCTGCTGCCCAGCCTGAGCACCATCAAACCACCGGCGCTGGAGATCGGTGTACTCGCCGCAACACGCGTGCTGGAAAGCCTTGGCGTGTTGCCGAGCGACGAAGTGCAACGTCTGAACCTGCTGCAGTGCCAAGTCATCGAACGGGAAAGTACCTGACTTCGCTATACCGACAGTTCGCGCAAGGCGGCCGCCGCGAGAAATCCGGAACGGGATCGATAGCGCTGGTCCCGGCGGACTGTCTGGTCAATACGCTCAAGCAACTGCTCCGGCAGCGTGGCGTTAAAACACACTGACTTGCCGAAATACGGGGTGATATCAAAATCGACCACGCCCCAGATCCCTCCCGCGTAATCCGGGTTATCGAGATGAGCATCAATGTCCCGCACTTGCGGTAACGGCGCGCTGTCGGCGACCAACCCCTCATAGTGAAGCGCCAATGCCTCCTGAGTATTTTCAAACGCCTCAGCGACCGTAGTGCCTGCGGAGAAACAACCCGGGACATCCGGGATGATCACTCCGTAGTCTGAGTCGGCATCCTTGTGCAGAACGACCGGGAATTTCATATGAGTGAATCCTTCCTCTGACAGGCCCATAAAACGGCCTTCGTTTCCAATAACGGGCCTCATTTCAAGCCCGCCTGTTTCAAAATGCTGTTGATCGTGCCCTTGGGCAGATCCGAATCAGGGTGCTTGATCGTCACCCTTCCTGGCTTGTGCGGATGCTTGTATTGGTGATGGCTGCCTTTCACCGCCACGAGATACCAACCATCGTCTTCGATCATCCTGATCATTTCCCGACTGCGCATTTCCTTTGCCCTGTTCGACAGCTAGAGCCATTTACTCTAGAGGGCGCAGGAGCCTTTGATACACACGATACACACTCAGATAAATATTAGCTCACTGAACAATCTCTCGGTTATGGGGCAGATCAACGGCAGGCTTGGGCCAGCAAGAAAAACACGTCGCCGGCCAAACTCTCTGTAAGGGTCGCAAAATATGTCCAATAGAGATGTGGCGGGACTGGCTATGCTCTAAAGAACACCGAGGTGGCCCTTTCGCGAGCAGGCTCGCTCCCACAGGGATTTCCTGTGTACATGAAATTTATGTCCAGCCGAGATCCATTGTGGGAGCGAGCCTGCTCGCGAAAGCGATCCTTCAGGCAATGCACCTCCATCAGGCAGAACCCGCCATGCACACCGCCATCATCATCTTCTTCGGCCTGGTCCTGCTCGCGCTGATGCTCTACATCGGCGAGCGCATCGGCTTCAGTCGCCAGACCATGGCCTACGGCTTCGCCGCCCTGTGGCTGGCATTGACGGTGATTAATGGCGCGGTGGGCGTGGTGCATGCGGGCCAGCCGCTAGGTTCGGAAATAGCGATTGGCAGTGCGGTATTCGGCGTGCCGATGGCGGCGATGGTGTTGTTCATGGTACTGAGCGCCGAGTCATAAAAACGTCCCGACGCTCAACTCCCGATCAACGCACCAGATGCAGGAACTGCATGTGGCGTTCGTACTGGTCGAGGATGTCGTTGATGATCTGCTCTTTGGTGTAGCCGACCAGATCGTAGTCCTGACTGCCCTCGCTCAGGTGCACTTCAGCTCGATAGTAGCGACGATTGTTGAGCTGCTTCGAGCCCATCCCGCCACGCGCGAACGACGGCGTGAAGTAGCCGCGCATCTGCACCTGATAGATGAACGGATGCGCATCACCATGGCCGATTTCGAGGCTGACGCTGTCATTTGCCGGATCCGGCTGGGTGACCACGTTCAGGCCTTTCTCGACGAACACCGCCGTCACTTCTTCAATTGCCGGGCGTACCGTGGTGTCCATGAAGCGGTACACCTCGTCACGTGACGGGAAGTGCACAGCCTGACTCAGACGCTGTCGCCAGCCCCCCGTGCCACGCCGCGAACCGGAGACCGGTGCCAGCGAATGCAACTGCGCGATCTGCTTCTGCGACTCCAGATAGAACGCCTTGTGCAGGCCCCACATCATCAGCAGCAGAATCAGCGAGAACGGCAACGAGGTCAGCACCACCGCTGACTTCAGCGCATCGATACTGCCGGAGAACAGCAGTGCGCTGGTGATCAGTGCAGTCATCGCGCCCCAGAACACCCGCAGCCATTTCGGCCCGTCTTCGTCCGGGCTACCGCCCTTGGCCGACAAAGTCGAAAGCACCACGGTGCCGGAGTCGGCAGAGGTGACGAAGAACACGAAGCTGATGAACACTGTCACGGCAATGACGGTTTTGCTCCACGGGTAGGTTTCCAGCAGCAGGTAAATACTCATCGACGGGTTGTCGAGGGCCGACATGCCCAGCGCGCTCATACCGTGGTTGAGGACCTGATCGATGGCACTGTTGCCGAAGATCGACATCCACGCGAGGGTAAAACCGAGCGGAATCAACAGCACGCCGAAGACGAACTCACGGATGGTGCGGCCACGGGAAATCCGGGCGATGAACAGGCCCACGAACGGCGACCATGCAATCCACCAGGCCCAGTAAAACACCGTCCAGCCGCCGAGCCAGTCGCTTGGCTTGTCGTAGGCGTAGAGGTCGAAGCTCTTCATCGGCAAGGCACCGAGGTAGTCGCCGATGTTCTGGATCAAGGTGTTGAGCAGGTGCTGGGTGGGCCCGGCGAACAACACGAACAGCAGCAGCGCGCAGGCCAGCAGCATGTTGATGTCGGACATCACCCGCACGCCTTTGTCGACGCCGGAGACAGCCACGATAATCGCCGCGCCCATCATCAGCGTGATCAGGCCGACCTGAATCCACTGGGTGTGAGCGATGCCGAACAGGTAGTCGAGACCCGAATTGAGGTGCAGCACGCCGAAGCCCATGTCGGCGCCCAGACCGAACACCGTGGCAATGATGCCGAAGCCATCCACCGCGTAACCGATGGGGCCGTTGATGCGTTTGCCGATCAGCGGATACAGCGCCGAGCGCAGCGCCAGCGGCAGGTTGTGGCGGTAGGCGAAATAGGCCAGCGCCATGCCGACAAAGGCGAACACGCCCCAGCCATGCAGGCCCCAATGCAGAAACAGAATCTGCATCGCCTGACGCGCCGCGTCCGCCGTGCCGGCCTCGCCTTGCGGCGGCTGCAGCATGTGGGTCAGCGGCTCAGAGACGCAGAAGAAAAACAGCGTGATGCTGATCCCGGCGGCGAACAGCATGCCGGCCCAGGACAGGTAACTGAATTCGGGTTCGTCGTGGTCGGCACCGAGTTTTATCTTGCCGTAGCCAGATAAGGCGGTGACCACCACGAAGACCAGATACAGCGTCATCGCGAGCATGTAGTACCAGCCGACCGTGTTGGCCGCCCAGTTTTGCGCTTCCAGCAGCCAGGCGCCGGCCTGTTCAGGCATGGCGATGACGACGAGACCAAACAGCAGAATGACCGTCGCGGCGAAGTAGAACACCGGCGGATTCATGCGTACCAGACCGCTGGCGGGGGTGGACGATGCACTCATGAAACGTGCACCTCGAGGGGTTGAAACGTGGCTGAAATGATCGGACTCAGCAAAGGCAAGCCTCCTGTTGTGAGCGGGCAGCGAACCACCGGTTTAACTTGAATGAACGTTCAAGTTAAACATGGATGGGGTGGTAAGGACTAATCGTACGGCTAGGCGGTAGTTTTCCTACGCTAGCTCAAGGATGGGTATGACGCGGGTTTGAGGGTATTCGTTCAATAGCCCCTCACCCTAACCCTCTCCCAAAGGGAGAGGGAACTGATTGGGGGGATATTGGGGAGATACGCCGACGTGATCCTGCTGTACCGAATCCAGAATCGACTCGGTATTTCAGGTCGATGTATAACGCAAGACACTTCGGTCGGCTGCCTCTCCCAAAGTGAGAGGGGCTGATTGGGGAATATTTGAGAGATACGCCGACGTGATGCATCTGTACCGAATCCAGAATCGACTCGGTGTTTCAGGTCGATGTATGACGCAAGACACTTCGGTCGGCCCCCTCTCCCTCCGGGAGAGGGCTGGGGTGAGGGTCAGCTTTTAAAGCCCTATTTCTGCGTCCCGTCATCATGCTGCAAATTCGCCTGGGTCAGATTGCACCCCGCCGGCACGCTGCGCGTCAGCCACACATTGCCACCAATGGTCGAACCTTTGCCAATGGTAATCCGCCCAAGAATCGTCGCCCCGGCATAAATCACCACATCATCCTCAACGATCGGATGGCGCGGATGGCCCTTCTGCAACTGGCCGTCTTCATCCGCAGGGAAGCGCTTGGCGCCCAACGTCACCGCCTGATAAATCCGCACGCGCTCGCCAATGATCGCGGTCTCACCGATCACCACGCCCGTGCCGTGGTCGATAAAGAAACTACGGCCGATCTGCGCACCCGGATGGATATCGATACCGGTCGCCGAATGGGCGATTTCCGCGCTGATCCGCGCCAGCAACGGCAACCCGGCGCGATACAAATGGTGCGCCAGGCGATGGTGAATCACCGCCAGAATCCCCGGATAGCACAGCAGCACTTCATCGACACTGCGCGCTGCCGGATCACCGTGATAGGCCGCCAGCACATCGGTGTCGAGCAGCGTACGCAAGCCCGGCAATGCGAGGGCAAAATCCTGCACGATCTGAATCGCGCGGGCCTCGACTTCGGTGTCAGCCTGCGCACTGTGGCGGGCGACGTAACGCAGCTCCAGGCGGGTCTGCGCCAACAACGCATTCAGCGCCACATCCAAGGTGTGACCGACGTAAAAATCCTCACTCTCTTCACGCAGATCCACCGGCCCCAGACGCATCGGGAACAGCGCACCACACAGCGCTTCAAGAATCTCCGCCATCGCTGCCCGCGACGGCAACTCGCGACCACCCTGCTCGCCGGATGCCCGGCCGTTCTGTGCCCGCCACTGATCCCGCGCGCTGCGCAGTTGACTGACGATGGTCTGCAATTGCCAATGGCTGGAACGCTCGCTCACGGTAAAGACTCCTCACGGGCGGCCGGACTGTCTGGCCGCGTCAACGGCGCCTACTTTACGGCATGCTCGCGAGGGCGAATTAAGAACCGATAGTGCTGGGCTCAGTTCATTTGGCTATAAGCGATTCACGGTTGCCCGGGTAAAAGCACGTGCCTATAGTCCTTCCATCTTCCTCCGCCAGTACGGACTCATGATCAAACAACAGCTGGACCGCTTTAACCGCCTCGACCTGCTCGGGCACCCGACGCCGCTGGAAAAACTCGAACGACTGTCCGCCTGGCTCGGCCGCGAGGTGTACATCAAACGTGATGATCTGACGCCGCTGGCCATGGGTGGCAACAAGCTGCGCAAGCTCGAATACCTCGCCGCTGACGCTCTCGCGCAAGGCGCCGATACGCTAGTTACCGCCGGTGCTCTGCAATCGAACCACGTTCGTCAAACCGCCGCACTCGCCGCCAAACTCGGTCTCGGCTGTGTGGCGTTGCTGGAAAATCCGCTGGGCACTGACGACAGCAATTACACCGGCAACGGCAACCGCCTGCTGCTGGATCTGTTCGATACCAAAGTCGAACTGGTCGACAACCTCGACAACGCCGACGAACAACTCGCGGCCCTCGCCGTACGTTTGCGCAGCAACGGCAAGAAGCCGTATCTGGTGCCAATCGGTGGCTCGAATGCGCTCGGTGCGTTGGGTTATGTGCGCGCCGGTCTGGAGCTCGCCGAACAGATCAAGGACACCGGCCTGAATTTCGCCGCGGTAGTGTTGGCCTCAGGCAGTGCCGGCACTCACAGCGGTCTGGCATTGGCGTTGAGCGAAGTGCTGCCGCAACTACCGGTGATTGGCGTGACCGTTTCGCGCAGTGAAGAAGATCAGCGGCCGAAGGTTCAAGGACTTGCGGAACGCACGGCAGAGCTGCTCGGCGCCGAACTGCCGGCCAGTTTCAAGGTCGAGTTGTGGGACGAATACTTTGGCCCGCGTTATGGCGAGCCGAATGCCGGGACGTTGGCGGCGGTGAAGCTGCTGGCGAGTCAGGAAGCAGTGTTGCTGGATCCGGTTTATACCGGCAAGGCGATGGCGGGATTACTGGACGGGATCGGGCGTCAGCGTTTTGATGAGGGGCCGATCATTTTCTTGCACACCGGCGGCGCGCCGGCGTTGTTTGCCTATAGGGATTTTTTGTAAGAGCAAGATCAAAAGATCGCAGCCTGCGGCAGCTCCTACACGGGATTACCTGTAGGAACTGCCGCAGGCTGCGATCTTTTTCCACAGACGCTGCATATTCCAATAAAGAATATCATTTTCAATATTAAGTATTTTCAAGTCTAACGCAGACACCTTATAGTCTCGCCGCAGGCGAATTTCGCGAGAGACGCATAAGCTGCTTTAAGGCAGGATAGCGCTGTCGTCCGAATCACCCATTCGCCAACTTTCCTTTAGCGTCTTCCATAAGAAAACACAGGGGCTCGTCATGAATTTTTCCGCACTACGTCGCAATCTGCTGGTGGGTTCGCTGGGCCTGGCGCTGAGCGCAGGTCTGATCGGCCAGGCAGTGGCCGGTGAGCAGCTGCAACAGATCAAGGACAAAGGCGTTATCAACGTCGGCCTGGAAGGCACTTATCCACCGTTCAGCTTCGTCGATGCCGACGGCAAACTGTCCGGTTTCGAAGTCGAGCTTTCCGAAGCCCTGGCACAAAAACTCGGCGTCAAAGCCAAGGTTCAGCCAACCAAGTGGGACGGTATCCTCGCCGCGCTGGAATCCAAGCGTCTGGATGTCGTAGTCAACCAGGTGACCATCTCCGAAGAGCGCAAGAAGAAGTATGACTTCTCCGAGCCGTACACCGTTTCCGGGATTCAGGCGCTGGTGCTGAAGAGCAAAGAAGCCGCGCTGAACATCAAGACCGCCGCCGACCTGTCCGGCAAGAAAGTCGGTGTAGGCCTGGGCACCAACTACGAACAATGGGTCCGCGCCAACGTGCCGGGTGCCGACGTGCGCACCTACGACGATGATCCGACCAAGTTCGCCGACCTGAACAACGGCCGCACCGACGCCATCCTGATCGACCGTCTGGCCGCCCTGGAATACGCCAAGAAAGCGCCGAAAACCGTCGCCGCCGGTGAAGCCTTCTCCCGTCAGGAAGCTGGTATCGCCCTGCGCAAAGGCGAGCCTGAACTGCTGGCCGCGCTGAACAAGGCCCTCGACGAACTGCGTGCCGACGGCACCCTGAAGAAGCTGTCCGAGAAGTACTTCAACGCTGACGTCACTCAATAATGGAAGAAGCTTTCCAACTCGCACTGGACTCTGCGCCCTTCCTGCTCAAGGGCGCGTATTACACGGTAGTCCTCAGCCTCGGCGGCATGTTTTTCGGCCTGCTGCTGGGCTTTGGCCTGGCATTGATGCGCCTGTCGCGCTTCAGATCGGTCAGTTGGCTGGCACGCATCTACGTGTCGTTCTTTCGCGGCACGCCGCTACTGGTGCAACTGTTCGTGATCTATTACGGCTTGCCGCAATTGGGTCTCGAACTGGATCCGTTACCAGCAGCGCTGATCGGCTTCTCGCTGAACATGGCCGCGTACGCCTGTGAAATTCTGCGCGCCGCGATCGGTTCGATCGAGCGTGGTCAGTGGGAAGCGGCTGCGAGCATTGGCATGACCCGCGCGCAGACCTTGCGCCGGGCCATCCTGCCGCAAGCGATGCGCACGGCATTGCCGCCGCTGGGCAACAGCTTCATTTCGCTGGTCAAAGACACTGCTCTGGCAGCCACCATTCAAGTGCCGGAATTGTTCCGTCAGGCGCAGTTGATTACCGCCCGGACTTTCGAAGTCTTCACCATGTATCTTGCCGCCGCGCTGATCTACTGGATTCTGGCCACAGTGCTTTCGCACTTCCAGAACAAGTTGGAAGAGCGGGTCAATCGGCATGACCAGGAGTCCTGACCTGATGATTGTCGTGGAAAAACTGACCAAGCAATTCAAGGGTCAAGTCGTGCTCAACGGTATCGACCTCGAGGTCAAGGAAGGCGAGGTGGTCGCGATTATCGGCCCCAGCGGCTCGGGGAAAACGACGTTCCTGCGTTGCCTGAATTTCCTTGAACAACCCACCAGCGGCCGGATCAAGGTCGGCGATATCGAAATCGATACCAGTCGCCCGCTGAACCAGCAGCAAAGCCTGGTGCGCAATCTGCGCCAGCATGTGGGCTTCGTGTTCCAGAACTTCAATCTGTTCCCCCATCGCACTGCTTTGGAAAACGTCATCGAAGGCCCGATCGTGGTCAAGAAGATGCCGCGCGACGAGGCTGTTGGCCTGGGCAAGAAGCTGCTGGCCAAGGTCGGTCTTGCCGGTAAGGAAGACGCCTATCCGCGTCGCCTGTCCGGAGGTCAGCAACAGCGCGTAGCGATTGCCCGAGCGCTGGCGATGGAACCGGAAGTGATCCTGTTCGACGAGCCGACTTCGGCCCTCGACCCGGAACTGGTCGGTGAAGTGCTGGCAACCATTCGTGGCTTGGCGGAAGAGAAACGCACCATGGTGATTGTCACCCACGAAATGGGTTTTGCTCGCGATGTGGCCAACCGTGTAGTGTTCTTTGACAAAGGTGTGATCGTCGAACAAGGCGACGCCAAGGCATTGTTTGCCAATCCGAAAGAAGAACGCACTAAACAGTTTCTCAGCAAGTTTCTGAATCACGCCTGAGAACTTTCATTGCATCATCAAAAACTTCCACGGACGGAAGTTACCCCTATATAACTTCAGCATCAACCAATACCCCTGCCCAAACAAAAATTATCAGAAGCGCTACATATATATGTTCTGCAACAGATAATACCCGCCTGTCTTCCTCTCCGACTGACCTGACCATGCTCGAATGAATCTTGCGTAAAAACCGGCAAAACGCCCGAGGCACTGTGGCTTATTTCACTTGTAGGACTAGGCAAGACGTCATAGCGACGTAGGAAACTTCTGATTAATTCGTAATTCATGAATTAACTAATATCGTCTATTGACAGCTTATCCCGCGCACTCTTATCTAGTCGGCAACCGGCACCACTTAGTTCACCAAACCCGAATCCAACCTGAATAAAAGTTCAAAGCTTTATTGCCAGTTTATTCACGTCTTTTGTTCTTCCAGAAACGGACTTCGTTGCAAGGCTTCAAGGAGAGAAATCGATGACCCGCACTTCGCATACCCCCGAACTGGCAGCACCGACCCTGGCGCCAGCGCAAAAAACCGGCATCAATCTGACTGCCGCCGCACATTTGTTGGTCGATGTGTCGCCCTATCCCGATATGGATAGCGGCGACCTCATTGAGCTGTTCTGGAACAAATGCTACGTCGCTTCCAGGGTGCTGACGTCCGAGGACGTCGGCATGGCCGTCAGCCTGCGGGTGCCGGAGAGTTTCATCGCCAGCGGCACGGCGCGCGTCCACTACCGGGTGATGCAGGTGGGTCAGGGGCCGGCGTTATCGGCGGCGACGCGGGTTCAGGTCAAACTGGACTGCCCCGGCGGTCAGCCCTCGGCACTGAGCGCAGACGAAAACCAGCAACTGGCCCCCGTGACCATTCCCGACGCCATTCGCCGCCAGGGCGTGAATCCGAACCAGATCAAACGTGGCGTCCCTCTGACTATCGAGCCATACCTGAACATGGCTGAGGACGACGCCATTACCTTGCGCTGGGGTGATGTGCGCATGGATCTGGCGCCAGTCACTGCCGCAGATATCGGCTTGCCGATTCAGGTCTGGGTACCGCCAGCGGTGATTGTCGAAGCGGGTGAGGATCTGCGGCTGGACGTGACTTATTGCGTGATTGACCGAGTCGGCAATAACTCACGTTGGGCACCGCCCCGCACATTGAAGATCGGCTGTGTAAATCCTTATCTGAAAGTCCCTCTGAGGCAGGAACTCAAGGCGGCCGAATCGCGCAAGGCCTGATGCGCTTTGGTGGTGGCGGGGGTTCAGCCCCCTCACCTGAAAATTCTTAACCAACCCGACCATCACCCCTTCTATACATATTCCTAAAAGTTAGTTTATTTAATTTTTATACACGCTTAGGGTATATGAACCGGACCACCGGACATTCTTTCATTCGCCGCACTTTGCGGCGTTTTTCATGAGATGTGAGGTAGGTAGTATGGTCCGGAACACAATCACCCCAGTGCAGATCGCCAGGGCATTGCGTGCAGCCAAGGAGCGGCACTGATGTCCAGTCTGGCAGACGCAAACGTCCAGTCGGATCTGGACATCGCCCCGTTGTTGTTGCCCGCGCAGGTGTTGCGCAACGACGCCCAAGCCATCAAGGCCGCCCGTGAGCTGGCGCAAGCCGCCCGCGTGCAGGCCGCCAAGCGCGACCGCCAGCGCAAGCTGCCGTGGTCGGAAATCGAACAGTTCACCCGCAGCGGTCTGGGCAGCATTGCCATCCCGCGCGAATACGGCGGCCCGCAGGTGTCGTTCGTTACATTGGCCGAAGTTTTCGCAATCATTTCTGCGGCAGACCCGGCATTGGGACAGATCCCGCAGAACCAGTTCGGCATCATCAATCTGGTGCTCGGCAGCGCCACCGAAGCGCAGAAACAACAGCTGTTCCAGAGCGTTCTGGAAGGTTGGCGCATCGGCAATGCCGGCCCGGAACGCGGCACCAAAAACACCCTGGAACTGAAAGCGCGGATCACCGCCGACGGCGACGATTACGTGATCAACGGCCAGAAGTTCTATTCCACCGGAGCGCTATTTGCGCACTGGGTCGCGGTCAAGGCACTCAACGATGACGGCAAACAAGTGCTGGCCTTCGTCCGTCGCGGCACGCCGGGTTTGCGCATTGTTGATGACTGGTCGGGCTTCGGTCAGCGCACCACCGCCAGCGGTACGATTCTGCTGAACAACGTGCGTGTCGAATCGAGCCTGGTGGTCGACAACTGGAAGATCAACGAAACCCCGAACACCCAAGGCGCGGTGTCGCAGCTGATTCAAGCCGCGATCGACGCCGGCATCGCCCGTGGCGCCATTGATGACGCCATCGAGTTCGTCAAAACCCGCGCACGGCCGTGGATCGACGCAAAGGTTGATCGCGCCAGCGATGACCTCTATGTGATCGCCGATATCGGCAAACTGAAAATCGAACTGCACGCCGCCGAAGCGCTGCTGCGCAAGGCCGGGCAGGTTCTCGATCAAGTGCACGCCGCGCCGCTCACTGCCGAGTCCGCCGCCCGCGCTTCGATCGCCGTGGCCGAAGCAAAAGTGCTCACCACCGAGATCTCACTGCTCGCCAGCGAAAAGCTTTTCGAATTGGCCGGCAGCCGCGCGACCCTCGCCGAATTCAATCTCGACCGTCACTGGCGCAACGCCCGCGTGCACACGTTGCACGACCCGGTGCGCTGGAAATATCACGCGGTCGGCGCCTATCGCCTCAACGGCACTTTACCGGCTCGCCATTCCTGGATCTGACCAGACCTCTGGAGAAACCTATGACTTTTTCCCATCACGTCGCGGTCATCACCAGCGATGAGCAAGCCCTGATCGTCGCCAGCGACCTGGCCGAAGATTTCAAACGCGACAGCGCCGTCCGTGACCGCGAACGCCGCCTGCCACTGCCGGAACTCGATGTATTTTCCCGCTCCGGTCTATGGGGCATCAGCGTGCCCAAGGAATACGGCGGCGCTGGCGTCTCCAACGTAACTCTGGCCAAAGTCATTGCGCTGATCGCTCAGGCTGACGGCTCGCTCGGGCAGATTCCGCAGAACCATTTCTACGCGCTGGAAGTGCTGCGGGTGAACGGCAGCCACGCGCAAAAACGACGGCTGTACGCCGAGGTTCTCGCCGGCCAGCGCTTCGGCAATGCCCTGGCGGAACTGGGCACCAAAACCGCTCACGACCGCGTCACCAGTCTCAAGCGCGACGGTGACGGCTATCGCATTAACGGCCGCAAGTTCTATGCGACCGGCGCGATTTACGCACAGCGCATCCCTACTTCTGTGGTGGATGAAAACGGTGTGCAGCAACTGGCCTTTGTCCCGCGTGACAGCAAAGGCCTGACGGTGATCGACGACTGGAGCGGCTTCGGTCAGCGCACCACCGGCAGCGGTTCGGTGGTGTTCGAAGACGTGTACGTTGCGGCTGAAGACGTGCTGCCGTTTCAAAGTGCCTTCGAACGCCCGACCACTGTCGGCCCGTTGGCGCAGATCCTTCACGCCGCCATCGACACCGGCATCGCCCGCGCCGCTTACGAAGATGCCCTGCACTTTGTGCGCAGCAAGACGCGCCCGTGGATCGATTCCGGCAACGACAAAGCCACCGAAGATCCACTGACACTGAAAAGCTTCGGCCACTTGAGTATCCGCCTGCATGCCACCGAGGCCTTGCTTGAACGGGCCGGCGAATTCCTGGATGCCGCGCAGACTGAAACCAACGCTGACACGGTTGCGGCGGCCTCGATTGCCGTCGCCGAGGCCCGCGCGATCAGCACCGAAATTTCCCTCGCCGCCGGCAGCACACTGTTCGAACTGGCCGGCAGCCAAGCCACGCTGATCGAACACGGCCTCGACCGTCACTGGCGCAACGCTCGCGTACACACCCTGCACGATCCGGTGCGCTGGAAGTATCACGCGGTGGGCAACTACTACCTCAACGATGAAAACCCTCCGTTGCGAGGGACGATCTGATGAGCGCGGCAAAAAAGAAGATCCTGCTCAACGCGTTCAACATGAACTGCATCGGCCATATCAACCATGGCCTGTGGACGCATCCGCGCGACACCTCGACGCGCTACAACACCATCGAATACTGGACTGAACTGGCGCAGTTGCTGGAACGCGGACTCTTCGACGGGCTGTTCATCGCCGACATCGTCGGCGTGTATGACGTCTATCAGAACTCGGTCGACGTGCCGCTGAAAGAGTCGATCCAGCTGCCGGTCAACGATCCGCTGTTGCTGGTTTCAGCCATGGCTGCCGTGACCAAAAATCTCGGTTTCGGTCTGACCGCAAATCTCACTTATGAGCCGCCCTATCTGTTCGCCCGGCGCATGTCGACGCTCGATCATTTGAGCCGTGGCCGCGTCGGCTGGAACATCGTCACCGGTTATCTGGACAGCGCGGCCAAGGCCATGGGCCTGCGCGAACAAGTCGAGCATGACCGTCGTTACGATCAGGCCGACGAGTACCTGGAAGTGCTCTACAAACTCTGGGAAGGCAGCTGGGAAAACGGCGCGGTGCTCAACGACCGCGAGCAACGTATCTACGCCAACCCGGAGAAAGTGCACAAGGTCGAGCACAAGGGCGAGTTCTATCAGGTCGAGGGTTATCACCTCTGCGAGCCATCGCCACAGCGCACGCCAGTGCTGTTTCAGGCCGGCAGTTCCGATCGCGGTTTGCTGTTCGCCGGGCGCCATGCCGAGTGCGTGTTCATCAGTGGCCAGAACAAACCGTCGACCAAAGTTCAGGTCGACAAGGTCCGCGCCAGTGCAGTGGAGGCCGGGCGTAATCCTGAGGACATCAAGGTGTTCATGGGCCTTAACGTGATTGTCGGCGCGACCGAAGAGGCGGCATGGGCCAAGCACGCCGAGTACCTGAGTTACGCCAGTGCCGAAGCCGGCGTGGCGCATTTCTCGGCGTCGACCGGCATCGATTTTTCCCAGTACCAGATCGACGAACCGATCCAGTACGTGAAGAGCAACGCCATTCAGTCGGCGACGAAAAACCTGCAGAACAACGATTGGACCCGGCGCAAATTGCTCGACCAGCACGCCCTCGGTGGTCGTTACATCACCGTGGTCGGCTCGGCTGAGCAAGTGGCGGATGAGCTGGAATCGTGGGTTGCCGAGACCGGTCTGGACGGTTTCAACCTGACCCGGATCGTTACGCCGGAAAGCTACGTCGATTTCATTGAGCTGGTGATTCCCGAGTTGCAGCGGCGTGGGTCGTACAAGACCGCGTACGACACCGGCAGCTTGCGCGAGAAGCTGTTTCACGGTGCGGGGCAATTGCCCGAGCAACACACAGGCTCCGCGTTTCGCCGCTAAAAGCATCGCGAGCAGGCTCACTCCTACAGGGGAACGCATTCCAAATGTAGGAGTGAGCCTGCTCGCGATGAGGCCATAACAAACACCACAAATTTCATGCACTGACTGGAAAAACCCATCATGACCCAGAAAACCCTGTCCCACCCAGTCAAAGCACTGGCCCTGGCCCTCGGCCTGTTCAGCTCGGCCGTTTTCGCCGCCGACGCACCGTTGAAAATCGGCACCACCGCCGCCTTCGCCATCCCGCTGGAAGCTGCCGTTGAAGAGGCCTCCAAACAAGGCCTGAAAGTCGAGCTGGTTGAGTTCACTGACTGGATCGCGCCGAACGTCAGCCTCGCCGCTGGCGACATCGACGTGAACTACTTCCAGCACATCCCGTTCCTCGAAAACGCCAAGGCCGCTTCGGGTTTTGATCTGGTGCCATTCGCGCCGGGGATCATCAACAACGTCGGCCTCTATTCGAAAAAATACAAAAGCTTCGATGAACTGCCCGAAGGCGCCAGCGTTGCCATCGCCAACGACCCGATCAACAGCGGTCGCGGTCTGCAACTGTTGGCCAAGGCCGGTTTGATCACGCTGAAGCCGGGCGTCGGCTACAAAGCCACCGAAGATGACATTGTCGCCAACCCGAAAAAGATCAAGATTCTGCAGGTCGAAGCCGTGCAATTGGTGCGCGCCTATGACGACGCTGATCTGGTCCAGGGCTACCCGGCCTACATTCGTCTGGCGAAGACCTTCGATGCCGGTTCGGCGCTGCTGTTCGACGGCCTCGACCACAAGGAATACGTGATCCAGTTTGTTATCCAGCCGAAGAGCAAAACCGATCCGCGCCTGATCAAATTCGTCGACATCTACCAGCACTCGCCGGTGGTTCGCGCGGCACTGGATAAGGCCCACGGCAAGCTGTATCAAGCCGGTTGGGAAAGCTGAGCATGACGGCCGCGATCCAACGGCGACTGGAGATTCCAGAGCCACACAATGCTGAAAAAACCGAGCTTCACCCTGAGTTGAATCGCGCCCACGTACGCTTCATCGGTCTGGGCAAAACCTACAACGGTCGCCAAGGCCCGGTCGCGGCATTGCAGGGCATTGATCTGGCGATCCAGCGCGGCGAAGTGTTCGGCATTATCGGTCGCAGCGGCGCTGGCAAGTCATCGCTGATCCGTACGATCAATCGTCTGGAACAACCGACCTCGGGGCGAGTGCTGATCGATCAGGTCGACATCGGCGAGTTCGATGAAGACCGTCTTGTCGCCCTGCGCCGGCGCATCGGCATGATCTTTCAGCACTTCAATCTGATGTCGGCCAAGACCGTTTGGCAGAACGTCGAACTGCCGCTGAAAGTCGCGGGTGTGCCGAAAGAACAACGCGAGAAAAAGGTGCGCGAACTGCTCGAACTGGTCGGCCTGCAAGAAAAGCACAAGGCTTATCCGGCGCAGCTTTCCGGTGGGCAGAAACAGCGTGTCGGTATCGCCCGCGCGTTGGTGCATGACCCGGATATTTTGCTCTGCGACGAGGCCACTTCGGCGCTCGACCCGGAGACCACGCAGTCGATCCTCGGCCTGCTGCGCGAGATCAATAAACGCCTGGGCCTGACCATCGTCCTGATCACGCACGAGATGGCGGTGATCCGCGAAATCTGCGACCGCGTTGTCGTGCTTGAGCACGGGCGGGTTGTCGAGCAAGGCCCGGTCTGGGAAGTGTTCGGCAATCCGCAGCACGAAGTCAGCCAGACCTTGCTCGCACCGCTGCAACACGCGTTGCCGGAAGAGCTGCAGAGTCGTTTGCAAACGCAGCCCACCGCCTCCGACGCTGCTGTGGTGTTGCGTCTGCAGTTCACCGGCAGCGCCAGTGATGAACCGGATCTGGCCGCGCTGTTCACAGCGCTCGGCGGCCGGGTGAAGTTGCTTCAGGGCGGCGTTGAGCGGATTCAGGGGCATGCGCTCGGGCAACTGTTGTTGGCCATCAGCGGTTCAGCGTTCAGCGCCGAACAATTACGCGAGCGCGCCGCACCATGGGCGCAACGAGTGGAGGTATTGGGTTATGTGGCTTGATCGCTTGCTGCAAGGCTTTATCGACACCTTCCTGATGGTCGGTGTGTCGTCGCTGATCGCCCTGCTGGCGGGGATTCCCATGGCGGTGATTCTGGTCACCAGCGACAAGGGCGGGATCTATGAAGCGCCGATACTCAATCGCGCCTTGGGCGCGTTCGTGAACCTGTTTCGCTCGATCCCGTTTCTGATTCTGATGGTCGCGCTGATTCCGTTTACCCGTTTGATTGTCGGCACCACCTACGGTGTCTGGGCTGCCGTCGTGCCGCTGACGATTGCCGCCACGCCGTTCTTTGCACGGATTGCTGAAGTGAGTTTGCGCGAGGTTGATCATGGCTTGATCGAGGCGGCGCAGGCGATGGGTTGCCGGCGTTGGCACATTGTCTGGCATGTGTTGTTGCCGGAGGCGCTGCCGGGGATTGTCGGCGGGTTCACTATCACGTTGGTGACCATGATCAATTCGTCGGCGATGGCCGGCGCGATTGGTGCGGGCGGTCTCGGCGACATCGCCTATCGCTACGGCTATCAGCGCTTTGACAGCCAGATCATGCTGACGGTGATTGTGTTGCTGGTGGCGTTGGTGGCGGTGATTCAGCTCGGTGGGGATCGGTTGGCGCGGGGGTTGAACAAGCGTTGAGGATTTCGCGAGCCACAACGCTTTGTGGCGTAGAGGTTGATGGCTTAGAGGAAAATCAGACTCCTCGCCATCTCGCCGTTGATTTGACCCGCTTGCTATCGTGACAAACTCTCATGCAGCAGTTCGTAATGGATATATATCCCCGCATGTAATCAACGAATAGAAACATTCAATCCCGGATTGGCGAGACGAATACTATCCACTGCATTTTGTAAGTACTCTGGAAGTATAGGTTTACCGTTGACTAAGCGCAGCTCGTCCAACGGCAGCACTACGATTTCTTTAACAGTAATGTTTTGAGAGGCAGGCATAGATTGGTGAACGGAAACACCTCCTTTCCCCACAACAATTACTTCGTTGTAAGGACGTTTATCACCAATCTTTTTCTGATCCCGCACCAAGTTGGTTGGTGTATCGATTTTATAGTGACTGGTCACTCCTTTTCTAGCATCAGGCACAGTCAGTTGACCGGAAAAAACAGCTTTGGCGAGCATTCCCTTCTCCTCTATGGTTTCTCCCCCAGCACCAATATGGTTAGGAAAAAAAGCATCAACCGGTGAAGTCCCAATGATGTTAGAAGGGGCGACATTTAATACAAACGCAATCTCTCCACGAGTGATTTTTTTTGAAGCCGAAAAACTCTCAACTTTTTCGTAACCTCGCGCCCCATTTCCTGCGGACGCTTCAGGTACAATTTTATTTACCATCTTAGTATCACGATCTCTCAAATCTATCAGAGATGTACTAATCGCATCCCATGATGAAAAAAGCTTATCTGCGCTTTCAGTCAACAAAGCACTCGGCTTTGGAAAGTAAGGATCATTCAGCCTAAGCGTATGAACTATCTCTAGATCTGGCCCAATATCAGCCCATTCTTTAAGATTTTTCACGTTATCTTCGTAGAATTCATGAATTATAGGATCTGCAGCAATGGGACCCCTGGCAATATTTTTATTTCGTTTCCTACCATCGGGATCAGAGTTGATTACCGGTTGATTCCCAACAAACAAATAAATATTTATTCCATCCACAACTCCTGCCGGATCCGGGCTAATCCACCGTTGTAACCATACGGCGCAATACCTATGCCCATAGTAATAAAGCCCGCTCGCGTCCCTCTCCTTGAGCGAATAACGGATAGTTTTGTACTTCGCCAGCAACGCACTTTTAGCCGCCCAGCACGCCGTGCCACCAAACGGGTAATAGTGCTCCTGACTCAAAACTCCCGCGCCATCGTCCAACTCCAGAGTGCTGGAACCGAGATGATCACTCAGGCTGTAACGCAGTTGATCGCTTTCAGCGCCATCAGGCCAATGCAGCATTCGCACCTGATTACGCCCGGCTTCGACACTGATCACATGCCGCTCTTTTCCGTTCGCTTCGCGATGCACCTCAAGACCCGGCAGATAACGCACTTCTGATTTCAGGGTTTGCCCGGATGTCTGGCTGAGGCGTGTTTTACGCAACCGATGGCCGGGTCGATCGTAAACATAACCTTCGTGGTCATTCGGCTCGTCCTGGCGTTGCACCAGCGTCACTCGTCTCAATTGATTGCGCACATCCCAGCTCATGGCCTGTCCGCGCTGCAATTCCAACTGATTGCCAGCGAGATCAAACCCTTCCGAAATCTGCGGTTCTCCCGGTAGAGAACCATCGTCGCGCTGGGCCAGACTTCGATTGCTGTAAGCAGAGGTAAACATCGAAAAACCCGGCGCACCGCTGTGGTGACGGGAGATCAAATTGCCCGCTGCGTCGTAATCGAATGTCTGGGTGTAATTGCGCCGCTGATTAGGATCCAGTGGGGTTGGCAGCAATTCCGGTAACGCCGGGCCATGGCTCGGCTGGCTGACTTCCCAGCCCTTGGTTTCGACCAGTTGATGCAGGCTGTCATAGCGATAGCGGCTGACCGGTTCGATGCACTGCTGATTGAAGTAAGTCACGACCTGGGTTTTGTCTTCGAGGCTAACGATATTGCCCACCGGGTCGTAGACGTAATTTAAATCTTGCAAAGGAGTTTGCGCGCCAACACTGGCGACCAGTCTGAGCAGCCGACCGTCATCACGGCTGTATTGCGCTTGGGTGATAACACCATTACCGGCAGTTTCACGCTCAATCTGTTCGTGCGCGTTGTAACGGATATCACTGACCAGGCATTTGGGTAGTTTGCCTTCACCGGTCGGGCGAAGCCATGTCGCGGAAAGTTCGCCCGCCACGTTGTATTGACGGGTCTGGACATTGCCCATGGCATCGGTCTGGTGCTGGAGTTCGCCCGTCGGATAGAAAGCGTAGCGAGTGACGTAGGACTGCTCCTCCAGAAACACATCACGGTGTTCAGGGTCGCTGGGCCAGTCGGGCAGATCAAGATTCGTCAGCAGGCGCCGCGATTCCACCAGCTCGGCACCGGCCAGACCATAGTCGTTGAGGAGCCGGGTCCCCGCCGGGTCGTCATGGCGGATCAGGCGACCGCACTGATTGTGCTGGGCGAAGGCATCGCCAGCACTGGCGTAGGTCAATCGCTCAACCACATAAGGCTGTTCGCCACGTGCTTGCTCCGTCACAACAATCGGGCGCTGCAGGTCGTCGTGCTCGCGATGACATACGCTGCCTCGAGCATCCCACGAACAGCACGACGAGCCAGCCTGATCCGGCAGACTCAGCTGCCAACCAGCATCGACGCTGTCCGTCAGCAATGCCTGCCCGCTCAATCCGTACGTGGTGGCCAGGTTCGGCTTCGGCGCCGTTCCCCACAACCGCGGATCCCACGCCGCTATCTGACGTCCCGCCGCATCGAACACTTGCCGGGTAATGCGCGGGTCGATGTCGGGCGAGTCCGGATGCCGGCAATAGCCGACGCTGCGGATCATCAGCGAACGTGGATCAATGACCGACAGTGTCGGCGTGGCGGCGTCGTGATGAACATTCATGGTCACAAGCATCCTTTTTCACCTTCCGTGAAGAATGAGCGCTTTGGCGGTGTTCCGATACTGTAAGAACTAACAGGTGCCATCCCGGCGCCACAGGCCATAGTATTTTGTCGTCAGTGCAGGGAATATCGGCAATCAGCAAGTCAGGATCGAAATTCCATCTGCAAAGTCATGAAAACAATTTCTTGAAAAAGCTGCGTGTCGGAGGCTTTTCATAGTAGGCAATAAAGTTAGCGATGGATCTCGGTTCGGCCTCTTCTGGTCGCCTCATGAGCGATTGACCATTTGCGCCGACAACTCCAATTCCAGCTGAATATCCGCCATCAAGATTCACCGCCCTCCCCCCACCACTGTTCATTCCATCGAGCCTGGCCATTACAAGAGACCACTCAGGCATGGTGTAACCCGTAGCTTTCTCGCTTCGCCCATCGCTCAAGCCCAGTGCCAAACGGGTACGCTGCCCAGGCCCGGATGTTCCAGGCAGACTGATACCGGAGCGACTATTGGGTGCACCTGCATGGCCCAGCTTGCCCGGTTGATTGTTTTTGGGATCAAACAAAAATTTAGTCAGACCTAGCCAACTTTGCGGGAAAGCAGGTTGCCCGTTGTTCGATAACACAGGTCCAGACTGGATTTTCGAGCCGTCTCTCATCGAAATCGACGTGTAATATTTTTTATAGTCAGATGGCACAGGTGCATAGACTTGTTCCGTGCCACCAATCACGCTGGGACCGATCGGCGCAAACGGCGAGACGTGTTTATTGCCCAGATTGGCGATGTTGAAAAAGCCGCCGTTTATGTAGGCGACAGCACCAGCATTGTTAAGACCTGCCTGTGCCTTGATCGCTTCCCCAGACACTGTATTCAGGCGGATACCTTGCTCCGCACCTGCAACTTTTCCCCGCAGTGAGGAGGCGATCGACAGATACGAAAGCTTTCTGTCCCCTCTCACGGGGCGAGTCAGCCCCATTCCCATGCGGTTCAGCAGCTCATTCCGGCCTTGAATGTCGACAGCGATTATTCCCGGCGCGACAGTACGAACCCGCACCCCATCTTGTGACGCTACTACCGCTGCGTATGCCGATCGCCATCGACTCTGGGCATCGCTCTTACTCAGACCATCAGGGTCAACCGAATTCACCGGATTGTTCCCAAGCATTTGATACGCATTCGGTCCATCCCACGTCGGGTCAGGGTTTATCCAACGCTGAAGCCAAGGCGCGTAATAACGAAAACCGAAGTAATACAAACCTGTCGCATCTCGCTCCTTGCCTGAATAGCGCACAGTTTTGTATTTCGCCACCCATACGCTCTTGCCCGCCCAGCACGCAGTGCCTCCGAAAGGGTAATAATGCTCTTGCGTGATCACACCGGCTTCAGCATCCAGTTCCAACATGCTGGAATCGAGAAGCTCGCCATAGCTGTAACGCCATTGATCAGCGTGAGCCCCATTCGGCCAATGCAGCATCTGGACAGCGCTGCGTCCCGCTTCGATGCTGATGACATGGTGCACTTCGCCATCAATCTGTAATCGCAACTCCAGACCGGGGAGATAGCGAACTTCGCGGATCATTGCCCGGCCCGAGGCACGACTAAAGGACAGTTTCCGCAAGCGATGACCCAAGCGGTCGTATTGGTAGCACTCGTTGTCGTCAGACATGGCTTGACGGGAAACCAGTGTGGCCTGACTGAGTTGGTTGCGCACATCCCACCTCAAGCCCTGCCCGCGCAACAGCTCCAACTGATTACCGCAGGCATCGAATCCGTTAACGATATCGGTCTCTCCGGGCAAAGAACCATCGTCGCGTTGCGCCAGACTTCGATTGCTGTAAGCAGAGGTAAACATCGAAAAACCCGGCGCACCGCTGTGGTGACGGGTGAGCAGATTGCCCGCTGCGTCGTAATCGAATGTCTGGGTGTAATTGCGCCGCTGATTAGGATCCAGTGGGGTTGGCAGCAATTCCGGTAACGCCGGGCCATGGCTCGGCTGGCTGACTTCCCAACCCTTGGTTTCGACCAGTTGATACAGGCTGTCATAGCGATAGCGGCTGACCGGTTCGATGCGCTGCTGATTGAAGTAAGTCACGGCCTGGGTTTTGTCTTCAAGGCTGACGATATTGCCCACCGGGTCGTAGACGTAGTGCAAATTCTGCAAGGGTGTCTGTTCGCCGACGGCTGCGCTGAGCTTAAGCAGGCGGCCATCTTCAGGGCTGTACTCTGCGCGGGTCATGACTCCGTTACCGGCGGTCTCATGTTCAATCTGCTCGTGCGCGTTGTAACGGATATCACTGACCAGGCATTTGGGTTGTTTGCCTTCACCGGTCGGGAGAAGCCATGTCGCGGAAAGTTCGCCCGCCACGTTGTATTGACGGGTCTGGACATTGCCCATGGCATCGGTCTGGTGCTGGAGTTCGCCCGTCGGATAGAAAGCGTAGCGGGTGACGTAGGACTGCTCCTCCAGAAACACATCACGGTGTTCAGGGTCGCTGGGCCAGTCGGGCAGATCAAGATTCGTCAGCAGGCGCCGCGATTCCACCAGCTCGGCACCGGCCAGACCATAGTCGTTGAGGAGCCGGGTCCCCGCCGGGTCGTCATGGCGGATCAGGCGACCGCACTGATTGTGCTGGGCGAAGGCATCGCCAGCACTGGCGTAGGTCAATCGCTCAACCACATAAGGCTGTTCGCCACGTGCTTGCTCCGTTACAACAATCGGGCGCTGCAGGTCGTCGTACTCGCGATGACATGCGCTGCCTCGAGCATCCCACGAACAGCACGACGAGCCAGCCTGATCCGGCAGACTTAGCTGCCAACCAGCATCGACGCTGTCCGTCAGCAATGCCTGCCCGCTCAATCCGTACGTGGTGGCCAGGTTCGGCTTCGGCGCCGTTCCCCACAATCGCGGATCCCACGCCGCTATCTGACGTCCCGCCGCATCGAACACTTGTCGGGTAATGCGCGGATCGATGTCGGGCAGGTCAGGATGCCGGCAATAGCCGACGCTGCGGATCATCAGCGAACGTGGATCAATGACCGACAGTGTCGGCGTGGCGGCGTCGTGATGAACATTCATGGTCACAAGCGTCCTTTTTCACCTTCGGAGAAGAATGAGCGCTTTGGCGGTGTTCCGATACTGTAAGAACTAACAGGTGCACACTCAAAACAGCTGAATTGACGGAGCGCCGGTTTAATCTTCAATCAGGCTGTCCAGCCATGAATATTCGCTTTTGTTTTGATGCAGCACTTGCAGAGCTTTTGCCGCACAAATCAGGCTGTCAGCATTGTTCACCGCCAACTGCGCACGCAACGGCGGACTGGCGTTGAACGCGTCAACCGCCGCCTGAAGTTCCAGATCGTCGCCGATACCCAGGTAATCACTGACAGCGAACAGGAACGCATCGTGGTCGTCTGAAAATGCGTTCAGATAGTCGACCGTTAAACCGCCACGCATGATTGCCTCGGAGACGCCGCGCTCGGGAACGTCGTATACGGCTAGCGAATCCCAGACCAGCAAACGACCCAGTCGGCCGTCCAGATAGAAATAGTCTGCGGCGTTGGGCCCGATGGCCTGGAACCGGTCGATTCTGTTGGTGTGCAACATTTCATGGCCCAACGACAGGCTCAACGTACCGCGCTGCATGTACTTGCGATTGATGAACAGCCGGCCGTGGAAATCGCTTTTGTACATCCACGCCGCGCTATTGCTGTGCGCATCGACGCCGAGGAATTTTTCGCCGCCCCAAACACCCTGGTATTCCCTGGAAACCGCCAGGCCGCGCGCGACCGAATCAGAGAATCGTTGCGCAACGTCGAGGTGCCCGGTGCCGAAGAAACTTTCGTAAACGGCATCCGCATCCCGGTATTTCAGGCCAATGGCGTGGCGGGCATCAGCGAAGATGTTTTCAACCGCTTTCAGTTCTGAACGAATGATCGCCACCTGTTCTGGCGAGAACTGCTTCAAGCCGCGGGCGACCAGCGCGCCCTTCTGTGCCGCCGTGTACTCAAACGAGTCATCGCTACCGGTATGAACCCGGTTTTTTTGCGCATGTTCCCTTCTGACCTCGCCAATGAGCTCATCGATGTCGATGTCAATCACTTTGCCTGGACCGGTCAACGGTTGAGGCCGTTCGAGTGTCCAGATCTTGCTGCGTGGATCAAGAAACAACGCCGGGCCCAACGCCGCCGATTCAGAGACCAGCGATGCCCGATACTCACCGGCTGTACCGGTTTCCCTGACCAGGACGATCTCGCCGGGTGCGATATCGACATATTTTCGGTTCTTGTACACGCGCAGGCCTTGCGCATTGGCGGCAGGCAAGTTGGCTGGCGCGCGCAAGCTGTAGCGCTCAAGGGTTTTGACCTGCGTAGACACGGGCCGGATCTGGGCAGAGTGCAACGGCGTAATCGTAACGGCGGGGGAATGTGCCCCCGCCTCCAGGCTCGCTGGATCCGTATCAAAGCGATAAATCTTCACGGGAGTCCCGTCGCCGGACGGCGAACTGCCGGATCTTTTCCGCGGTGGTGTGGCGTTCACCGGGTTGCGGCTGGTTGGCGAGCTAGCGCCAGGTTTGCGAACAATGCTCATGAACATCCTTTTCCTGAGTGATTCCCCCCCGATAAAAAACAGGGCAGACATCGCGACAGTGGTCTATCGCGCAGGCGTCATTACATCCCGGAGCGCGCTACTGCGTGCGGTACATATGTATTGCACGGACGCCGGGGTTTTGTGCTTTCTGGAGAATGAAGATCCAAGGCTCGCAGGCTGCGATCTTTTAAAGCACGAAAGCGCTTATAGTCTGCCCATCGTCCTTGCCACCACGAACCGACCATGAAGCAGACCCCGACCGACCTCGAACAGATCACCGCCACCACCCTTGGCCACTACAACGCAGTGGCCGAAGACTTCCGTGAGGGCACCCGCGATCACGATGTCAGCCAGAACATCGAGGCGCTGTTGCGGCACATCCAGGGCGTAGCGCCGTTGGCGATTCTTGATTTTGGCTGTGGACCGGGACGGGATCTGCAGACGTTTACACGCATGGGGCACGTCGCGGTTGGTCTCGACGGCTCACCCGAGTTTGCGCGGATGGCCCGTGAGGACAGTGGCTGTGAAGTGTGGTGCCAGGATTTCCTCAAGCTTGATTTACCCGCCGAACGCTTCGACGGAATCTTCGCCAATGCGGTGCTGTTTCATGTGCCATTGCAGGAATTGCCACGGGTTTTGCAACAGCTGCGCGATACCTTGAAACCGGGCGGTGTGCTGTTCAGCTCTAACCCGCGCGGGGATAACCGCGAGGGCTGGAACGGGCCGCGCTATGGCTCGTATCACGATTTGGAGGCATGGCGCGGGCTGCTTGCCCGCGCCGGATTCGTCGAACTGGAACACTACTTCCGTCCCGCAGGCCTGCCGCGCGAGCAGCAGCCGTGGTTGGCCAGCGTCTGGCGCAAAGGCTGAGTCAGGGAGTTGCCTGCACCCGGTAGTGGCTGACGGTACCTTCCGGCAGCAGCAGCGTGATGCTCTCGCCGGGCAGGGTGCGGCCGCCCACTTCACGCGGGGCTGGATCGAAGTTGGCCAGCAGCCGAGTGCCGTCTTCGAACGTAGTCTGCTGCACCCGTCGGTCTTCGCTCAGCCAATGGAAGCTGATGAGTGCCTGCGTCGCCAGGCGCTCATGCAGCGGACGGAAAAATGCATCCTGACGAGCCATCAGCGGCAGTCGCTGCGCCAGCGTCGCCGCACTCAGGTGGTACAGCGGCGGCACGTTGTAAAGCAATTGCGTCAGTTCGTTTTCCACCCTTGCGTTGCTCAATTTAAGGCTGTCGAACAACCAGTGATGGGTGGTGATGAGCGAGCCGTGGAACACCGCTTGATACAGCGGCAAACGGCTGACCGGGTCAAAGTGAATGCGCCGCAACGGTTCCTTTATTGGCACGGATTTGAAGAACACGGCCGGTTGCTCCGGCGGAAACCACTTGCCGACAAAGTATTCCGAATCCGGGTTTTTACTCATGTCGGCATCACCCCAACCGATCACCGGTGTCTGCATGCCATGAGCGAACAGTACGCCTTGGGCCGTCGTTGCATTGCCGTCTTCTGAGCCGCTGGGCAATTGCAGCACTTCATTGATCCAGCGCGACGCCTCGACATTGCCTTCGGCGTTCTGTGCCTGTGTCATTGGGGCATCCGCACGGTAGCTGTCGAACACCATGCCTGTGGCGTAGGCGTCGAGAAACCAGCTGTTGAAACCGGCGGCGACGCTGACCGCTTTGACTCGTTTCTCCAGCAAAGGGCGCACGCAACGTGGGTCGGTGTAGTGACCTGATTGCTGAAAGCCGCTTTTCAGCGTGCGATTTTCCAGCACGATGGCGCACTCGCGGTAAGCCGTGTCACCCAAATGCGCGGTGGTCCAGTCCGGGTTCTCATCCCGACTCAGCGCCGTCTCGTAAGAATCATACGGTGCCAGCAGATACCCGGCCTGCACGCCTGCTCGAACCGCCTCGGGATGCCAGAGCCCGCCCTCCCAGCCCTCGCCAAGACCCAGCCACAAGCGCGACAGCCCGGCGTTTTGCAATTGCTCAATGGTATCCAGCGACAGGGTGCTGCCCCATTGCTCGGGACTGGCTGTCACGGCACCGGCGAATTCGCGGGCCAGTTGGCCACGCAGGGCAGCGTAACCGTTGACCAGTGCTTGCATGTCCGGCACCGCGCGGGCTTGCCAGGTTTTGCGCGCCTGAGAGTTCAGCGCCCGATTGAGGCTACGCAGCAGAATGCTTTGCTGATAACGATTGAGCACGGTCTGCGTGGCGAGCAGTTGCAAGGCTTCACCATCCATGCCGCCGCGCAACGCACCGGCAAGGTCAGTCTGGCCGCGCAACTTGCCAAGCAACGCCGGCCAGTTAAGCACATCCTTTTGCCCCAGCAGATCGTTACCCCACAGGTAGACATGACTGGCGCCCAACAGCTTTCGCGATGTCGGTGTTTTCTCAAGCTTGCTGCTCAGGCTTTCGTGACGACCAGTGTCGATCAGCCATTGTCGGTAGCGCTTGGCGCCGGCCAGCGGCTCGGCGTCACCCAGAAACAGGCTGAACGTCAGCGCTGTCGACGGCTTGAGTGAGGTGAATTGATGCCGCACCGACAACGCGAGCGCATCGCCCTCAGCGCTGAACAGCAGTTGATTGTTGTAGGGGTTGCTCAGCAACCAGCTGAGGCTGAATCCTTCATGCTCGACGCCCCAGATCGGCAGACTCATATCCTGAGTGGCATTGAGTACCCCCTGACTCACCAGAAACGCCTGCCACACCGGATCGCCGCGCGGCACATAATGGCCCTCGGCCAAGGGCCAGATCAGGCCCTTGCCCATGGCATTGCCGGGCTGGCGCAAGAACTCAAGTTCAGCCGGGGCGCGTGCGGTGATCGAGAAGTTCAGCTCGCGTTGATCGAGATCAACGCTGAGTGACCAGGCGCCATCGTCCCATTGCCAGTCGACACGATTGTCACGTTGCACCAGGTTGCTGATCCTGTGCGCGGCGACACCCGTCGATGCCTGCACAGTCGCGCCGTTGGCCGGGGTGACTCGCACGGCGAGGGTCGCGGGGTCGAGCTGTACGCGCCACAGCGGGTTTTGCAGCAGCGTTTCGGCCAGCGATGAGGGCGACAGGCACAGGCCGGCCACTAACAGCAGTTGGCGCAACCAGCAAATGACAGTCGACATCAGGCGTCCCTCCTCCAAATGGAGGAAGGACGGTAACGCAAGGCATCACAGTTGTAAGTCAGACCTTTCCCAAAGGTGTAACAAACGCACTCAGTGGGTCGATGACGAAGCGTCCTTCTTCGGCTCGCGGATCTTGTACCAGGCCACATAAAGCGCCGGCAGGAACAGCAACGTCAGCAACGTCGCCACCACGATCCCGCCAATCATCGCGTACGCCATCGGCCCCCAGAACACTTCCCGGGCGATGGGGATCATGCCCATGCTCGCCGCCGCCGCGGTCAGCAGGATCGGCCGGCGCCGATGCTCGGTCGCTTCGACCACCGCATCCCACGGCGCGTAACCCTTGCGCTCGAACTCATCGATCTGCGTCACCAGAATCACCGAGTTACGGATGATGATGCCGATCAGCGCGAGAATCCCCAGAATCGCCACGAAACCCATCGGCGTGCCGGTGGGCACCAGCGCCAGCACCACGCCAATCAGTCCCAGCGGCGCAACACTCGCGACGAGGAACATCTTCTGCACGCTGTGCAACTGGATCATCAGGAAGGTCGCCATCAAAAACAGCATCAACGGCAAGACCTTGGCGATCGGTCCCTGGGCCTTGCCGCTTTCCTCGACCGTACCGCCGGTCGCGACCTTGTAGCCCACTGGCAGTTTGTCAGCGAAGGCATCAATCGACGGCTTGAGCAGTTTCACCAGGTCGGTCGGCTGGATCTCGTCGCGCACCGAGGCCTTGATGGTGATGGTCGGCAAGCGGTCGCGACGCCACACCAGCGGCTGTTCCAGTTCATAGCGCACAGTGGCGAACGCCAATAACGGTATTGATGTGCCGTTGGGCGTAACAATTTGCAGATTCTGCAGGGTTTCCGGCGTACCGCGCTCCGAATTCACCGCCCGGCCGACCACATTGATCAGGTAGATGTCGTCGTTGACCTGGGTCAGAGGCGCGCCGCTGACGATGCTGTTCATCAGGTTCGCCACGTCTTCGGACGACAGCCCGAGCTGGCGCGCCTTGTCCTGGGCGATGTCGATGCGCAGGACTTTGCCCGGCTCGTTCCAGTCGTAGATGATCTCGCCGATGTGCGAGTTCTTGTCCAGTTCGGTGGCCAGATCGATGGCGTGCTTGCGCACCTGATCGATGTCCTTGCCACTGACCCGGTACTGGATCGGCCGCCCCACCGGCGGGCCCATTTCCAGCGCCTGGACGTAACTGCCGATGCCGACGAAGTCCTTGTGCAAGCGCTCGCGCAGACGCTGACTCAGTGCCTCACGGGCCTCGAAGTCTTTGCTGACGATCACCAGTTGTGCGTAGTACGGGTTTTGCAATTGCTGGTCGAGCGGCAGGTAGAAACGGATCGCGCCCTGACCGATGTAGGTACTCCAGCGCACGATGTCCGGGTCGCCTTTGAGCGTCGCTTCGAGCTTGTCGACGGCCTTGCGTGTTTCGTCGATCGAGGCGTTTTGCGGCAGGTTGAGATCGACGAGAATTTCCGGACGATCCGAGGACGGGAAGAACTGGTTCTGCACAAAACGCATGCAAAAAACCGCCAGCACAAACAGCAGCACAGTAATGCCGATGGCCCACCAGCGATTGCGCATCGCCCACAACAGACCGCCATTGAACGCACGCCCGACGCGGCCCGGCTCGGCTTCATGGGGTTTCACGTTGGCGCTGAGAATGTGCACGCCGATCACCGGGGCGAAGAACACCGCCACCACCCACGACACCAGCATCGCCACGGCGATCACCGCGAACAGGGTGAAGGTGTACTCACCGGCGGAGCTGGCATTGAGGCCGATGGGCACAAAACCCGCGACGGTCACCAGCGTACCGGTGAGCATCGGGAACGCCGTCGAGGTGTAGGCGAACGTCGCGGCCTGCTCGCGGGTCTCGCCCATTTCCAGGCGCGTGACCATCATTTCCACGGTGATCATCGCATCGTCGACCAACAGGCCGAGGGCGATGATCAGTGCGCCGAGGGAAATCCGCTGCATGGTGATGCCGCTGTATTCCATGAACACAAAGACCATCGCCAGCACCAGCGGGATCGAGCACGCCACCACCAGGCCGGCGCGCACGCCGAGGCTGATGAAGCTGACCACCAGCACGATGATCACCGCCTCGAACAGGGCACTGGTAAAGCCACCGACCGCTTCTTCCACCACCACCGCCTGATCGGACACGGTGTGCACACCCACGCCAACCGGCAAGTCTGCGGTCAGTTCATCGATGCGCTGGTGCAACGCCTTGCCGAACTCCTGAACGTTGCCGCCCTTCTGCATGGCGATCGCCAGACCGATGGCCGGTTTGCCGTCGAAGCGGAATTCCGGGGTAGCCGGATCGGTGTAACCGCGAGTGATGTCGGCGATGTCAGCCAAACGATAGAAACGGTCGTTGAGCTTGAGATTGACCTCGGCGAGATCTTTTTCCGAGGCGAACTGCCCCGAAGTGCGCACGGAAATCCGCTCAGGGCCGGCCTCGATCACACCGGCCGGAGTTACGGCGTTCTGCGATTGCAGGCTCTGCACAACCTGACGCTGATCGATACCCAACGCCGCCAGTTTGCGGGTAGAGAAGTTCAGATAAATCACTTCGTCCTGCTGGCCGATCATTTCGATCTTGCCCAGCCCCGGTACATTGCGGATCTCGGCCCGCGCCTGCTCTACGTAATCGCGCAACTGGCGCATGGTCAGGCCGTCGGCGGTGAAGGCGTAGACCGAGCCGAACACATCACCGAACTCGTCGTTGAACCCGGGCCCTTGAATACCTTGGGGGAACTGCCCGCGAATGTCGTCGATCTTCTTGCGCACCTGGTACCAGATTTCCGGGATGTCCTTGGCGCTGGTGGTGTCGCGCAGGTACACGTACACCGTCGATTCGCCGGGGCGCGTGTAGCTTTTCACGTAGTCGAGAGAATCGAGTTCTTCGAGTTTTTTCTCGATGCGGTCGGTGACCTGCGCAAGGGTTTCTTCCTGGGTCGCGCCCGGCCATTTGGTCTGGATCACCATGGTCTTGATGGTGAACGACGGGTCTTCTTCGCGGCCCAGATTGAAGTACGAGAACACGCCCATCAGCAACGCGACGAACATCAGGTACCAGACGAATGACTGATGCTTGAGGGCCCATTCGGAGAGGTTGAAAGAGCCTTTCATTGACTGTCCTCGTCAAGTTTTACCGATTGTCCGGATTTGAGGCTGTTGACGCCGGCGCTGACCACGCGCTCGCCGTTCTTCACGCCGCCCGCGAGCACTACGCTGCTGTCGGTGCGGCTGATCACGCTGACGTCGCGGGGGCTGACGGTTTTGCTCTGGGTGTCGATGACCCAGATCCGTGGTTTGCCGTCGACCTCCTGCAAAGCGGTAGCCGGCAATTCGATGCGCGGTTTGATTGCCGAACTGAGGGTCACGCTGATCGCCGTGCCGAGGCGGAAACCGTCTGGTGTCTCGGCCAGCGTCAGGCGTGCGCGACGAGTACGCGTGGCGCTTTGCGCCTGCGGTTCGATCTCGCGAAGGGTTGCCGTGGTGTTGATGCTCGGGTCGAGTTGCCCGGCCACCAGAAACACCACGTCGGAAGGAATCTGATCGACCAGGGTGTCCGGCAGATCAATCACCGCTTCCTTGATGTCCGGTTGCGCCAGGGTCACGACCTGCTGGCCCGCCGTCACCACTTGCCCGGCTTCGGCGTTCCAGGCGGTGACCACGGCTTTATGATCGGAACGCAGTTCGGTGTAGCCGAGCTGATCCTTGCTTTGATTGACCGCCGCCCGTGCCTGGTCCAGCGAGGCCTGGGTGGTTTTCAGGTCTGTGGTAGCGATGTCCAGTTGTGCCTGCGCCCCTACGCCACGATCGAACAGCGCCTGCTGACGGCGGGCATTGGCCTGGGCATTGATCAGTTGCGCCTGAACCCTGGCCAGGTCGCCCTGGGCCGAACGCAATTGGTTCTGCTGATCAGACGGATCGAGGGTGGCGAGCAGCGTGCCCTTTTGCACTTCGGTTCCGACATCGACGTTGCGGCTGGCGATGCGGCCACCGACGCGGAAACCGGTGTTGCTTTCATAACGCGCCTGGATGCTGCCGGCGAAACGCCCCAGGCTTTCCTCGCTCAACGCTTGAACCTTGACCGATAACACCGGACGTACCGGCTCCGGAGGTGGCTCGCTTTTCGAGCAGGCCGCCAGCAACACACCCACGGACAACAGCCCCAGACGCTTCATGGCTGTGCTCCCGGTTGCAGATCCTTGTAGGTGTTTTCAGCGATTTCGACTTTCATGCCGGGATGCAACAACTGCCCACCGGCGACAATGACTTTTTCCCCGCCCTTGAGGCCTTCGCTGATGATGACCTTGCCAATCAGGTAGCGGCCGACGGTCACGTTGTGCAACTGCGCCTCACCTTTATCGTCGACCATCCACACCGCCGGATCACTGATGTTTTTGGTCAGCGCTGACCATGGCAATTCGACTGCCGACTTGCCGCTCCCCTTAGCGGTGGCGCTGACCACCGAGCCCAGCTGCATCCCTTGTGGCAAGCTGTCGAGGCTGACTTTGACTTGCACCGTGCCGGACTGCGCCGACACCGCCGGGGTGATTTCACGCACCGTGCCGGTGGTTTTGATGGCAGGGTTATCGAGCAGGCTGACGACAATCGACGGATCCGCAGGACGCTCGGCCAGCAGCGATTCGTAGACGTTGAATACCGCGTCACGGTCGCCGTCGCGGGCCAACGAAAAAATCGGCGCAGTGGCCTGCACGACCTGGCCGACCTCGGCCTGACGCTCGGTGATCACGCCCGGCGCATCGGCAATCAACGCGGTGTAGCTGAGTTGGTCCTTCGCATTAGCCAATTGCGCCTGCGCCGCGCTCAAGGCGCTTTGGCTGCTGCGCAACGCGGCTTGGGCGGAATCGTACTCGCTCTGGCTGGTGTAGCCCTTGGGCAGGAGTTTTTGCTGGCGCACGAACGCCGCGGCGCTCTGTTTCACCCGGGCTTGTTCAGCGACCACCTGGGCTTGAGCCGAATCGACGTTGGTCTGCAAATCCTTGGGGTCGAGTTTGGCCAGCACTTGTTTGGCGGTGACGCGATCGCCGACGTCGACCATGCGCTGGATGATCTTGCCGCCGACGCGGAACGACAGTTCAGTCTGCACGCGCGCCTGCACGTCCCCGGTCAATGTCACCGCAGCCGCGTAATCCGTGGGCTTGACCTCTTGTACAAAAACCCGTGGCAGGTACTCAGCGGGGGCTTTTTTCTCGCCGCAAGCGGTCACCAAGGTGAGCAGACTCAGCACGACCGCTGTTTTCAAACCGGGACTCGCCATGCAGACTCCTTCCTGTGTACGAACGTGCAAGTGACGATACGACTGTGAGCTTAGAACAGGGTTCCGCCTTCGCCTGCGCGATCACAACATTTCCCTGTAGGAGCCTTCGGCAGCTCCTACAATGGGCGCCTCAAGAGAAGGAATTCCATGCTCAACACTCTGGCAGTGGCCAATTACCGCTCGATCAATAAATTGGTGATCCCGCTCGGCCGACTGAACTTGATCACCGGCCCCAACGGCAGCGGCAAGTCCAACCTCTACCGGGCCTTGCGCCTGTTGGCGGAAACCGCACAGGGTGGCGTAGTCAATGCGCTGGCCCGTGAAGGCGGACTGGAGTCGACCTTCTGGGCCGGGCCGGAAACCATCAGTCGACGTATGCGCAACGGCGAAGTGCCCATTCAGTCGACGGTGCGCCAGGGGGTGAAGCGACTGCGCCTGGGGTTCGCTGGGGAAGATTTCAGTTATTCGATCAGCCTCGGGCTGCCCGATTCCAACGGTCACTTCATGCTGCCCGAGCATTCGCGACCAATCCCTTCGCGCTTCAGCCTCGACCCGCAGATCAAGCGCGAATGCATCTGGGCCGGCGCGCTTTACCGCCCCGCCAGCCTGCTGGTCGATCGCGACGGCCCGATGATCCGCGCACGCACCGAACGAAAATGGGATGTGCTGGCGCAACACACGCCGAACTTTGACAGCCTGTTCGATCAGGTCGGCAGCCTGCGCAGCTCGCCGGAAGTGTTTCAGATGCGCGAGTTCATTCGCCGCTGGCGCTTTTACGATCACTTTCGCAGCGATGCCGATGCACCGGTGCGCCAACCGCAACTGGGCACGCGCACGCCGGTGCTGCATCACGACGGTCGGGATCTGGCGGCGGCGTTGCAGACCATCATCGAGATTGGTGATGGGGATGCGATGCGTGCGGCGATTACCGATGCGTTTCCTGGCGCGCGGGTGCATATCGAAGCGCAGGCCGGTGGACGGTTTGCCATCGAGTTTTATCAGGAAGGCTTGTTGCGGCCGTTATCGGCGGCGGAGTTGTCGGACGGGACGCTGCGCTATCTGCTGCTGGTCGCGGCATTACTGACGCCACGGCCACCGTCATTGATGGTACTGAACGAACCGGAAACCAGTCTGCACCCGGATCTGTTGCCGGCGTTGGCGCGCTTGATCATTCGTGCGTCTGAGCAGTGTCAGGTGTGGGTGGTGTCGCATGCGCGGCGGTTGATTTCAGCGTTGCAGGAAGACCCGGAGTGCAATTGCATTGTGCTGGAGAAGACACTGGGGCAGACCGGGATTGTCGGGCAGCGGGTGCTGGATGAACCGGCGTGGCATTGGCCGGATTGAGCGTTTCAGCCAAAAGCCCCTCACCCTAACCCTCTCCCCGAGGGAGAGGGGACTGACCGAGTTGTTCTTTCGAACTACGCCGACGTGAAATTCCTGAGCTGAACTCAAGTTTTGAAAGGCATGAGGATCGGCTCCCTCTCCCTCGGGAGAGGGCTGGGGTGAGGGGCAGGCCTCACCACCGACTCAACAGACAATCACCCCTGCCACTTGCCACCCTCGACAATCACGCTCTCAGGCTTGGTGTCATCGCTCAGTTCTTTACGCACGTATTGGTCGTACAGCTTGAGCAGATACTTCTCTTCACCCAACTTCGTCAGCTCGGTATTCACCCAGTCACGCAACTCGATATTGCCCTTCTTCACCGCCGGCGCAATTGGCGCTTCAGCCCCCAGCTTTTCATCGAGCACGCGATAGCCCGGGTTCTGCTTGGCCCAGCTGAACAGCACCAGATTGTCCTGCGCATAGGCATCACCACGACCATTGGCCAAGGCTTGCAGCGATTCGGAGTTTTTCTCGAACTTCAGCAGCTTCCAGTCCGGATGATTCTTGGTCAGCCAGATATCCGCCGTCGTACCGGTGGTGACGATAGTGGTGCGGGTCGCCAAATCATCGAGGTTTTTCACCGAGCTGCTTTGCGGTACCAGCGCCTGCACCGCAACCTTGAGATTCGGATTGGTAAATTCCACCGCTTCCTTGCGCTCAGGCGTCACGGTCATGTTGGCGAGGATCAGATCGACCTTGTCGCTTTGCAGGAACGGAATACGGCTCGCCGGCTCGACGGCAACGAACTCGACCTTGTTTTCATCGCCGAGCAGATCCTTGGCGAAACGGCGGCCGATATCAGTATCGAAGCCGACGTAGCGCCCGGCCTCATCGACAAAGCCGAACGGTGGCTTGTCGGTAAAGACGCCGACGATCAGTTTGTCGCGAGCCTTAATCTTGTCCAGGTAACCAGCCGGCGCAGTGCTTTCGCTGGCGACTTTCGGCTTCGGCGGTTCTTCGGTTTTGCTGCAACCGGCGAGCAAGGCGAGGCTGAGCAGGGGCAGTAAAAAAGCGGCAGTTTTCATAACAGTTCCAGTTCCTTTGTCGGATTCGTTTTTGGCAGTGTTGCCACGAAGGAGAACTTCTCCAGAAACTGCTGCGCGCGTGCGGTTTGCGGGTTCGTAAAGAAAATCTCGGGCGGGTTCTGTTCAAGGATGCGCCCGGCATCCATGAACACGATGCGGTCGGCCACCGCGCGGGCGAAGGCCATTTCATGGGTGACGATCAACAGGGTCATGCCCTCACGAGCGAGGCCCTGAATGACCTGCAAAACTTCCTTGACCATCTCCGGGTCGAGGGCGGCGGTGACTTCATCGAAGAGCATCACCCGTGGATTCATGCATAGCGAACGGACGATGGCGATACGTTGCTGCTGACCACCGGAGAGCTGACGCGGGAAGGCGTCACGCTTGTCCGCCAGCCCCACGCGTTCGAGCAACGCTTCGGCTTGTTGCTGCGCTTCGCGGCGCTGACGTTTTTGCACCTTCAGCGGCCCAAGCAGCAGATTGTCGAGCACGTTCATGTGCGGGAACAGGTGATAACTCTGAAAGACCATGCCGATCTGCTGGCGGATGTCGCGCCAGTCAGTGACCTTGTCCAGCAGCTCTCGGCCGAGAAACTTCAGGCTGCCGCTGTGGGCCTCTTCCAGACCATTGAGGCAACGCAGCAAAGTGCTTTTGCCGCAGCCGCTGGGGCCGAGGATGACGATCACTTCGCCGCTCTGCACCTGCAGATCGATGCCGTTAAGCACCTGCTGCTCACCATAGAATTTGTTGAAGCCGTGAAACTCGATCAATGCGCTCATGCTTGCGTCCAGCGCCGCTCCAGCACGCGCGAGGCGGCCGAGAGCGGGTAGCAGATGAAAAAGAAAAACAGAAACAGCGCGCCGTAGATCAGCACCGATTCGTAAGTGCGCTCGATGATCTGCTGGCCGACCTTGATCACGTCGACCACACCGATCAACACCGCCAGCGAGCTGGTCTTGATGATCCGTGTGTAGACGTTGATGGTCGGTGGCGTCATGCGTTTCAGCGCTTGCGGCAGCAACACGTAACCGTACAGTTGTGCGGCGTTCAGACCGATCGACAGCCCCGCTTCACGCTGTCCGCGTGGCAACGAATGCAGCGCGCCACGCGCCACTTCGCCCACCTCGCTGGCGCCCCACAGCGACAGCACCAGCACCGCGCACCAAAAGCTGGGAATGCTCAGGCCGAAGAAAATCGGCAGACCGAAGAACAGCAGGTACAACCAGACCAGTACCGGAATCGCCCGGAACAGCTCCAGATACACCCGCAAAATCGCGTTGAGCCACGTCACGTTCAACGTGCGCAACACACCGTAGAGCACGCCACCGACGGTGCTGATGGCGATGCTCAGAAACGAGATCGACAAGGTTTGTCCGGCGCCCTTGGCCAATTGCGGCAACGACACCCAGAGCAGTTCAAGACCCGAACTGGCCATGCTGGAGCCTCCTTTCCAGACGGCTGAGCAATAGCGACAGCGGCAAAAACAGCAGCACGCAGATCAGCGTCAGCACGGCGAGCATTTCGTAGGTTTTGTAATAGAGCGCGATGTAGCTCTTGGTGGTGTAGAGAATTTCCGGCACCGCCACCGCCGAGACCACGGTGGTTTCCTTGAGCAGGAAAATGAAATTGGCGAATAGCGATGGCAAGCTGAGGATCCCCGCTTGCGGCAGGATCACGTAACGCAACAATTGGCCGTGGGACAGACCGATGGAGCGCCCCGATTCCAGTTGCGCCTGCGGCACCGCATCGACGCCCGCACGCAGCACTTCGGTGAGATAGGCGCCGCCGAGGAAGGTCATGGTGATGATCGCGGCAGTGAAACCGGACACCTGAATCCCCACTGCCGGCAAGGCGAAGTAGACGAAAAACAACTGGATCAGCAGCGGCGTGTTGCGCGCCAGTTCCACGTACAGGCCCACCAGTTTTTGCAGGTACGGCGTGCGGAACACCAGAATCGTCGCGTTGAGCAGCGCCACCAGCAACGAGGTGCCAATGGCGATGAATCCGACCTGCAGCGTCACGCCCACGGCTTTGAGAAACGCCGGCAGGGTGCTGAGGATAAATGCGTAATCGAAAGTCATGAAACGTCCTGGACGCCGCTCGGTAAGCGACGGTGGTGCAGTCCGTGGACAGCGGATGGCTGTCCCGCAAGCACCGACTTTATAGGTATAAAAACAAGAATTTAAATACCGTTAAAGCATATTGATATCACCCAAAAAACTATCCTGTGGGTTTGCCGGGAAGGAATAAGAAGGCTATTTTCCTTTGCGCTGTAGGACGGATCTTTTTTTCACGAAAGCCCTCCAAGGATGAACAGCTTTTGGCCAGACTCTCCCGGCCAACCCCATAACAAGGAAGAAAACATGGACGTAAAAGTGCCGCAGCGACTGGATCCGCAAGAGATTGTGAAATTGTTGGTGGCGTTGAGGCGGGCGTTGAAGGCTGCAGCGTAAGTCAAAAGCCCCTCACCCCAGCCCTCTCCCTCTGGGCGGTCCGACGTTTCGGGAGGGTTAGGGTGAGGGGCTTTTTCAACGCACACACAAAAACGCCGATGCCCATCACTGGTCATCGGCGTTTTCACACCTTGAAGGGGTTCACTCAAGCGTCAGATCAGAACGCCGGCAGTACCGCACCGTTGTACTTCTTCTCGATGAACGCTTTGACTTCCGGGCTGGTCAGGGCTTTGGCCAGTTTCTGGATCGCGTCGCTGTTCTTGTTGTCCTCACGGGCCACCAGGAAGTTCACGTATGGCGAGTCAGCGCCTTCGATCACCAGCGCATCCTTGGTCGGATTCAACTTGGCTTCCAGCGCGTAGTTGGTGTTGATCATGTCCAGATCAACTTCCTTCAGAACGCGTGGCAGCAGGGCCGATTCCAGTTCCTTGAACTTGAAATTGTGCGGGTTCTTGGCGATGTCTTTCGGCGTGGCCAGCGCGTTTTTCGGATCTTTCAGTTCGATCAGGCCAGCCTTCTGCAGCAGGATCAGCGCACGGCCGCTGTTGCTGCCTTCGTTCGGGATGGCGATGGTCGCGCCGTCCGGCAGTTCAGCCAGGGTCTTGTATTTGCTCGAGTAGCCACCGAACGGTTCAACGTGCACGCCCTGCACAGTCACCAGGTACTTGGACTTGTCGTCCTTGTATTTGCCCTGGTTGAAGCTGTTCAGGTACGGCAGGGTCTGGAAGTAGTTGGCGTCCAGACGCTTCTCGCCAACCTGTACGTTCGGCTGAACGTAGTCGGTGAAGACTTTGATTTCCAGATCCACGCCTTCTTTGGCCAGGGTCGGTTTGATCAGCTCAAGGATTTCAGCGTGCGGCACCGGGGTCGCGGCAACCACCAGTTTCTCGCCGGCATTGGCCAGGGAAGCAGTCAGAGCAGCCGCCAATGCGGTAAACAACAGAACCTTTTTCATGCAGTGTCCTTATCGAAAATCACGGTCGTCATCGACGACGGCATTAATACGTGTGCCAGTGAAGTGATATCGCTGGCGTGGGTCGGACAATACCGGGATTTTTTATTCCCGGACAATAACGTTTATTCAGCTTCATATTCCATTTTGTTCATGTTGAACGAAACGGTTACAACGTCTTACTCAAACGAATCAGCAAATCTTTCAATGCCTTACGCTCGGCGACGCTGCCACCGATGTTGATTTGTGTCACTAGCCGTTCGATCTGAAGCTGCGGGCCAGACACCTCGGGCAGATTCAGGTGCTCCGGCAGAATCTCGTCGCCGGTACTCACCAGCAAGGCAAAGTGAATGACATTTTCCAGCTCGCGGGTGTTGCCCGGCCAACTGTGTTGTTCGAGCACGTGCTGCGCCGCTTCGCTGATCAGCGGCACGGGCAAGTCGAGGCGCTGGCTGTAAATGCCGAGGAAATACTCGGCCAGCGAAAGAATGTCGCCGATGCGCGCGCGCAAGGCGGGCAATTCCAGTTGCCCATCGCTCAGGTAGTGATAGAGCCGCTCATGAAATTTGCCGGCGTCCACCGCTTGCGCCAGATCGATGCTGGTCGCCGCCACCAGGCGCACATCCACTGGACTCGGCTGCGGCGCACCAACCCGGGTGACTTCGTGGTTCTCCAAAGCCGCCAGCAATTTGATCTGGATCGGCAGCGGCAAATCGCCGATTTCATCAAGGTACAAGGTGCCGCCATTGGCCGAACCGAACCATCCGGCGCGGCTGCTGGCCGAACCGCTGTAGGTGCCAGCGGCATAGCCGAACAGTTCGGCATCGGCGTAAGTGGGGCTGATGGCGCCGCAATTGACCGAGACGAATAAGCCGCTGCGATCACTGGCGCGATGGATGTGCCGGGCGAGCAATTCTTTACCTGTCCCCGTCTCACCGCGAATCAATACTGAAATCGCACGCGGGGCTAATAGCTCCAACTCCTCGCGCAACTGACGCGAGCGCGGGTCGACAAAAACCAGCGCTTTGGCACGAATGCTCAGGGGGCTTTTTTCAGCGTCGGGAAAGGTCAGCAATGGCTGACCGAATGTTTCAAAACTCATGGCAGACTCCCGCCCAAAACCGCCGGCAGACGGGGGCGTTGAAAGAAATAAAAATCAGGCGCGGCGGCGGGCGTGGTGTTCCATGCGGTTTTGCAGGCGATAGAGATAAGCGAAACCCTGCTCCCAGCGCTGATGCCCGGACTTGACGTTGATGTGTCCGGCACCGGCGAGAATCCCCGCCTCGGCGCCCCAGTTGCGCGCCAGCTCCAGCGCGCGCGGCGCACTCACGGCAGCATCGTTGTCGGAGCTGACCACCTGGCTTGGAAATGGCAGCAGATCGGTCGGAATCGGTGCGAAGTTGCGCAGTGCCGGGGCGCAGGCCGGACGTTCGACATCCGCTGGCGCAACCAGCAAGGCCCCGCGGACCTGACGCAGGTATTGCAGCGGCGCAGTGGCTGCCCAGTGGGCAACGGTAACGCAGCCGAGGCTGTGCGCGATAAGGATGACGGGCGTGCTGTCGGCAGCAATCGCCTCGGCCAGTGCCGCGACCCAGTCTTCTCGACGCGGCGTCAGCCAGTCGGCCTGCTCGACCCGCGCACTGTTCGGCAGGCTGTTCTGCCAGTGGCTTTGCCAATGATCTTCTGGCGATCCTTGCCAGCCCGGCACAATCAGGTAGCGGATTGATTCGTTGCGCATGGGGAGCTCTCCTGCGTCGTGTCTGTTCCTGAACGAGTATAGGGAGGGGATTTATATTCGTTAAGGAATAAGAAGCTATTTATTAAGACCTGAATTGAATATGAGATGTGTGCATGGCTTGAAATCTTTTCCCCCTCACCCCAGCCCTCTCCCCCAAGGGGGCGAGGGGGAAGGGAGCCGATCACCTGGCCTTTCAAATCCGGAGTTCGACTGGGTATTTCAGGTCGGCGTATAGCGGCCAAACAACGCGGTCAGTCCCCTCTCCCTCCGGGAGAGGGCTAGGGTGAGGGGCTTTTCTCCCTGCCAAAAATAAAAAAAGGGCCGCACCCTGCCAAGGAGACGGCCCCGGAAAAACATGAAATCTGTTACCGCGCAGTAATCACCGACAACTTGGTAATCCCCGCCCGTTCAATCGAAGCCATGGCCCGTGCCACTTCGCCGTAGTTCACCCCGTCATCGGCCTGCAATTGCACGCGCACTTCCGGGTCCTTGGCCTTGGCCGACTTGAGGTTGAATTCCAGCAAGTCCGGCTGAATCTCATCCTTGTTGATAAACAGTTTGCCCGCGCCGTCGATGCTCACCACCAGCGGATCCTTCTGCTCGACCGGCGCCACCGCCTCAGTCTTCGGCAGATTGATCGGGATCGCGTTGGTCAGCAGCGGCGCGGTGACGATAAACACCACCAGCAGCACCAGCATCACGTCCACTAGCGGCGTCACGTTGATCTCGCTGAGTACCTCGTCACTGTCTTGCGTGGAGAAGGCCATATCAGGACGCCTCCTTCACTTTTGCCGCGTTGCCCGGCGCTGCAACCTTGTGCGCGGTCGGGTGGATCAACACACGGAACGCACTCTTCTGCGCCAGGCTGTAGAAGTCGTGGGCGAAGTCATCGAGATCCGCCGCCGTCAGTTTCAGACGACGCAAAAAGTAGTTGTAAACCAGCACCGCTGGCACCGCGACGGCGATCCCCACACCAGTCGCAACCAGTGCCGCACCGATCGGCCCGGCCACCGTTTCCAGGCTCGCCGAACCTGCCGCGCTGATGCCTTTCAACGCTTCCATGATTCCCCACACCGTGCCGAACAAACCAATGAACGGCGACGTACTGCCAATACTGGCGACCACTGCCAAGCCTGTTTCCAGCGAACGCCGTTCGCGGACAATTTGCTGGCGCAGTGCGCGCTCCAGTCGATCCTGATGGTTGATCGCCTGGCTCAAATCATTGGCCTGTGGCGCCTCGCCCACTTGAATCGCTGCGTAACCGGCCTGCGCTACTCGTGCGGCGGCGCCGGGTTGGGTCTCGCTCAATTCAGCGGCGGAATCCAGACTCGACGCCGCCCAGAAACGTTTATGAAAACGCCGGTCCTGTGCCTTCAGACGTCCGAACTGCACAGCCTTGAGCGATGCCAGGCCCCAGGTGGCGACGGAAAAAACCACCAGCAGCCAGATCACCGCGCTTTCGATGGATTCCAGTGGAGATGCCAGTAACGTCATGATGTATTCCCTCGTGTAAACATTTCGCGCGAATTTGGTTTCGGTTTAATGAATCTTGAAATCGATGGGCACGCTGACCCAGCCGTCCTGGGCCACATCACCCTGCTTGGCCGGAACGAAACTCCAACGCTTCACGGCATTCAGCGCCGCGTCGTCGAGCTGTTGCCGGCCACTGCTTTTGGCTATCTGGATCTCACCCGGTTTACCGCTGGCAAGCACATGCACGCGCAGCAACACCGTGCCTTCCCAACCGCGACGCTGAGCCAGCGACGGATATTCCGGTGCCGGGTTTTTCAGGTACGCGGCATTTGCCGAGGCCGGGGTTACCGGTGCCGGCGCGGGAGGTGCAGGTGGCGCTGGCGCCGCAACCGGGGCTGCCGGTTGTGGCGGCGCCGGTGGTTGCTCAAGCGCTTTCGGTGTTGGTTTGGGTGCCTGTTTAACCACCGGTTTCGGTTTCGGAACGGGTTTTGGCGGCGGCGGTTTTACCGCCAGTTCGTCTTCCACCGGCGGCGGTGGCTCAACCACAGGCGCAGGTGGTGGCGGCTCGACAACCGGTGGCGCTGGCGGCGCCGGGCGCGAGAACTCGATGGTCATCGGCGGAATTTCCGGTGGCACGATCGGCAGCACTGGCGTCGGCTTCTGGCTGATCCAGTAGATCACCGCGCCGTGCACCACCAATGCGAGCACGCCGAGCAGAATAGTTTCGCGCCGACTCAGAATTCCCTTGGGCGCACGCTGCAAACGCAACTGCCCCAACGGCACACGATGCGGCCGGCCGAGATCGACCAACTCGCCACCCGGCGTCTGACGCCACAGCAATTCCTCTGCGCTGGCGGCGGTCTGGACATTGCCCATTGATTCACTCCCTGCGGTCTTTTTGCGTTCTCTACAAAAACTGCCGATCAACCGTTTTGTTGAATCCCCCACGGTGGATCGTTGGGTGAATCATTGGGCTTGAAGCTTATCTCCGAAAGTAACCTTTCAAGTTATATATAGACCATTTGGCTATATTAAAATTGATCATTTCTCGCAAAGCCACGCCAATCAAGGGCCGCAGCCCAGCGCCAAAAACGCCATGCTTTTCAAGCATTAAAAGTATTCGCTGAAGGTATGGGGCAGCCCTACATTCCTGCTTACAACAATCAAGTTGCGCGATTAGTCGTGGACGCATTAGATCATCAGCGCATGTTCAATCGACTCAGGAAGAGTAATGATGCAATTAACCAAACGGACAATGATTTACATGGCGCTACTACTGGCGCCCTTATCGGTGGCCTCGGCCGCGACGAAGATCACGCTGCCTGCGCAACTGGAGATCAGCAACAAAACCAGCTTCCCCCTTTATGTATTTCAAAACGAGTGGCGCAAAGTTGTGTTGCCGGGCGAACGTATTCAGACCAAGGACTACAAAGAGTCAGCTGTGACAGTCGCTACATCGACACCCGAGGCGGCGATCAAGTTTGTGACGCTTAGTCACGCAAAAGGCTGCAGAGCGCAAACCTGTGTATTAATTACGGGCAATTAACTGATCGCCGGTATCGTAGCGGCGACTTTCTCGAGGGTTATAAAAAAGCCGCCACGCCCGATAAAGGCGTGGCGGCTTCTTTAGCCACTGTTACTGCTTGACGAACTCCCCTGCCAGGGTCACTACTTCACCGTCAAAGTTAGTACGGGAACCGGCCGCGCGAACTTTCGCGTAATTGTGATCGGGAGAAAACAATGACCATGCTTGAAACCCGCTATTACCATTCAGACCGACAAACGTAATGGTGGTAGGTTGTCCGGTGCTGTTCTGGAAATGGTAATGCCCGTAGCTGACGTCATAGTTAACGCCGCCCTGGCTGAACGTGCCACTGAATGTACCGTTGGAATCGTTGCCATCGGTAATCGTCAGTTTGGCGCCAGCGTTAGCGTTCACATAAGTGCCATTAATGCTCGACATGATTCGATTTCCTTTATCGTTGGGATAAGTATCTTCCGATGAGAGCAAGTTTCCTCCTGGAAACTCACGACAGTCAGGATGGTTGCACATTCAATTATTGTCCACGCGACTTACTAACGAATTTGCAATAAGCACCCTTCAACCCGCTCATAACTTATCGCCGTTCGTTCGAACACTAATTCCAATTCAACTAACGACTGGCATTGGTTTGTTGCGCGCCGACAACCGGGGCATTAACCGCCGTCTCGGAGCGTGGCGTACCGGTTGGCACCCAGTCATAACTCACAGGCAACGCCCGATAGACCCAATTGCTGATCGCGTCGCTGCCCGGCGCCTTACCGAGATACGGGCTGACGTATTCCCAGACATTTTCACCACTGGCCGTCACCTGGAAAAACCGTCCGTTCATGCCTTCGTCGATCAGCGTGTTGCCGTTGGGCAAGCGCCGCGCGCTGCTGATAAACGAGCTGTAGAACGCCCACCCCGGTTGCTTCGAATTGGCCGCGCTGTACTGCCAGACGATCTCACTTTTCACCGGATCGATTTCCAGTACCCGCGAGCCGGAAATCAGCCCGAGGGTAACGTTCGGATAACCCGCCGATCCCTGGTTATCGAACACCAGCAAATTGCCGGCACCTGGCAATCCGGCCGGAATGATGTGTGCATCATGCTGACCGACGAACTGATCCACCGGGCGCGGCAATTTTTGCGCAGTTTTCGGGTTGATCAGCGGCAGGTTCGGGCCGAGACGCCAGACCACTTTGCCGCTGTTCTTGTCGATGATCGCGATGAAGTTGGCGTTGCGTGAATCGATCAGCAGGTTGTCCGGATTGAAGCGCTTGTCACCGGCATCGAACCACTTGTTCGGCCCCACCAGACTGAGGTTGTTGATGTGCAGGTAGTCCGGATTTTCACTGGCGCGCACCAGCTTCAACTGCTCGGCGGTGAAGCCGAATTCATTCAGATGCTCCGAGGCCAGCCACTGCCATTTCAGCGCGCCGTCGGGGCTGACTTCATAGATCGCATCGTCAATCACCTCGGGCACTTTAAAGCCTTTGACCTTGTGCACCTTGTTCGCCAGCACCACGGTGTTGCCGTTGCTCAAACGGCGCTGATCATGGTGTTGTTGCGCTGCGCCACCGGGCGCCTTGTCGCCCCACTGCCAGACGACTTTGCCATTCCAGTCCAGCTCGCCGACGCTCTGATTGCCCAACCCGTTGCCGGCCGAACCGAGTTTACCGGGATCCTTTTCACTCAGTTGCAACAGCACATGGCCGCGCTCGCCGCCGACCAGTTTCGGGTCGATGATCGCTGACGGGAAACCTGCCTGTGGCCAGGTTTTCACCTCGTTGCCGTTCATGTCGATCAGGTGCGTCTGCTTGTCGGCGCCGCTGAAAATCACGTACTGATTGAAAGCCTTGTTCGGGTCATAACGGGTCACGCCGGTCGGGTAAACACTCGGTGCGGCGAATGCGCCGGCACTGAGCACTGCGCCGGACAGCAACACCGGCAAAGCGGTTTTGATACGCAACATGATGCAGTTCCTTGCGTGACGAATCAGAAGTCGTAGCGACCGGTGACGCCGAGGGTGCGAGGTGTGCCGAGCAAGCCTTCATAGCCGCCGTTACCGCCCGTCCAAAGGGTCGTGTAGTAGGTTTTGTCGAAAGCGTTTTTCAGCCACAGGGATACGTCCCACTGGCCCTGATTGAAATCGCCGCGCAGGCCGGTGGAGAAGTTGACCACGGCGTAACTCGGGATCTGTCCGAAGTCGGAATCCTCGACGGTACCGACGGCTTTCGAGCGAAACGCATAGCTCGCGGTGACGTAAGGTTCGAAGCCGTTACCCAGATTCCATTTGTATTCACCGTTGGCGTTGCCGATCCATTTCGAGGCGCCGACCACTTGATGGCCGCTGAGGTCGCAGGACGCTGGAGCACCTGGCGCCTGACTGACTTCCGGCGGGCACGGGGCATCTTTGTACGAGAGGTAACTGACGTCGTTGTAGGAGCCGTTGATGTTCAGGGTCAGGCCGCGCAGCGGGATCACCGTGCTTTCGAACTCGACCCCGCGTGAACGTACGGAACCGGCGTTCGTCAGGTACTGCACACGGTTTTCCGCGTCGTAGGCGTTGGTCTGGTAAGCGTTGACCTGAGTCCAGAAGACGTTGGCGTTGAGTTGCAGACGGTGATCCCACAGCGTGCTCTTGAAGCCGAGTTCGGCGTTGTTCGCGCGTTCAGTGCCGATCAGTAGCGAATCGGCGCCGGCCACCGGCGCAGAACCGACGGCGAGGTTAACCCCGCCGGATTTCTCGCCGTGGGATAACGTGGCGTAGCCGAGCACATCGTCGGTGATCCGGTAGCTGAGATTGAGCAGCCCAGAGGGACTGGAGCTGTACTGATTCAAATCGCCGGAATCGTAAGCGCCGGCACGACCACGTCGTGCGGTGGCCGCCGCGCCTGTTACAGCAGCGCCACCAATCGGCGCATCCCTCGTGACCCAAGCGGATTTTTCTTCATAAGTGCCACGCACCCCGGCGGTGAAATCCAGCCGCTCGCTGAGGTGCCATGTGCCTTGGGCGAACAGCGCAAAACTGTCGGTCTTGATATGGCCGTTGCCAATGCTGGTGACGTTGGCCAGCGCACCGCGCGCGGTGCCATTCCAGATATCGGCTTGCGGGCCGTAATAAGCGAAGGATTTATTGTCCAGATCCGAACCGAAGTAGTAGGCGCCGACGACGTAATCGAAGAACTCGCCCTTGGGCGAGGCCAGGCGAAATTCCTGCGAGTACTGTTTGTCTTCCACCGACACCCCGGCGTTGTAACTCGCCGGCACGTTGAGGCCATCGTCGTTGCGCGGGGTGAAATTCCAGAAGCGATAGGAGCTGATCGAGGTCAGCGTGAAGTCGCTCGGAAGCGTCCAGTTAGCCTCCACCGAAGTGCCGCCCTGATGCACGGTGACATGCTGATCGTTGTCCAGATTGACCTTGCGGTGCGAGCCATTGACCAGCGTTGCGCCGGCGGCATTGGCGCGCGACTGGTAAAGATTGACGCCATTGATGGTCGGCCCGGTGTTGTACAACACGCGGGTGCCGGCGCTGGAATCTTCTTCGTTGTAGTCGCCGATCCAGCGCAGGTTGAAATCTTCGTTGGGCTTGAACAGCAGCTGCGCGCGGAAGCCCTCGCGCGAGCCGCCATTCAAATCATGGCCGTCGTATTCGTTTTTGATGTCGCCGTCGCTACGGGTGCGATAGGCCGAAAAACGCCCGGCCAGTTGATCATTGAGCGGCCCGGAAATGGTGCCCTTGGTCTGGAAATACCCGTCCTCGCCGACCGAGGTTTCGATGCTGCGCTCAGGGGTGAAGGTTGGCGCGCGGGTGCTGATGTTGATCACCCCGGCAGTGGTGTTTTTGCCGAACAACGTCCCCTGCGGCCCACGCAAGACTTCGAGCTGTTCGATATCCATCAGGTCAAACACCGCCATCCCCGGGCGGCCCAGATAGACGTTGTCGATGTACAGGCCAACGCTGCCTTCCAGGCCATCGCTGGCCGGGTTATTACCGAGACCGCGGATCGATACGCTGGACTGCCGCGCGTGCATGTAGGCGACGTTGACGCTGGGCACCAGTTGCTGCAAATCCTGAATCCGGTAAACCCGTTGCGTCTCCAGATTCTGCCCGCTGACCACGCTCATTGGCGTCGGTACGTCCTGCGAACTTTCTTCGCGGCGGCGGGTGGTGACGGTTACGGTTTCCAGCTGTGAACTGTTAGCGGCAGGCTTGCCGGCCGGCACCGGCGCCGGGGTTTCGGAGTCGGCGGCGTAACCGTGAGTCCAGCTCGCGCTCCCTGCCAGCAACAGGGCCAGAGGCAGGCGTTTGAGCCGTCGTGGCGTTAGGGGTGACGCAAGGTTCAACGGACTCATGGCGCGGCTCCTGGTCAAAAAATACACAGACATCATCAGCGCTGTATATTCTTTTAAGTTATTTATTTATGGATTTACAAATATTTACTGCATAAGAGATTGCCTTTATAAGGAGTCGACCTAATGCATATCCAATGCATTTCCCGGATATTTTTTATGTGAAAAATGCATATCGACTTGCGCCAACTTCGTCACTTCATCGCCCTAGCTGAACAACGCAGCTTCGTCGCCGGCGCGCAGGCGGTGAACCTGTCGCAGTCGGCGTTCAGCCGCAGCATTCAGGCGCTCGAGCACAGCGTCGGCTGCCAGTTGGTCGATCGCGGGCGCAAGGAATTACCGCCGACCAAACAGGGCCAGGTCCTGCTTGAGCACGCGCGGCGACTGGTCAGTGGCGCGCAGCAGATGGCCAACGAGATCAGTCAGTTCAATGGGCTGGAAGCGGGGGAATTACGCTTCGGTTGTGGGCCGGCGCCGGCGGCGGGTTTGATCCCTCGGGCGATTGGCAGCTTCATCGGCCGCTATCCGAAAGCGCGGGTGCAGTTTCAGGTCGATGACTGGCAAAGTCTGAGCAAGCGGTTACTCAGCGAAGAGTTTGAATTTTTCGTCGCGGACACTCGGCACTTCGAGGCAGATCCGGATTACCTGACCTACCGGTTGCGACCGCGCAAATGGCATTTCTGCTGCCGTGCCGGCCACCCTTTGGCCGGGTTTGAGCGGGTCACCGCCGAGCAATTGATGAGCTATCCCTTGGCGGTAAGTATTCGTCCGCCGAACCTGCGCAAAGTCATAGTCGACCTCAGTGGGCGGCCGGATTTCACACCCAATGTGGAGTGTGAAAACAGCTCGAGCCTGCTCAGCGTGGTGCTGCGTTCGGATGCGATCGGGATTGTCGGGGCGTATTCCGACGCGCTGCATCAGGCCAAAGGTGAGTTGGTGTGCTTGCGCATCGAAGGACTGGCGGATGATCTTGAGGAGCTGTACACCCGCTACGGGATTGTCAGCCGCGCAGGGTATCGGTTGTCGCCGTTGGCGGAGGCGATGATTGAGCAGATCAAGGCGATTGATCAGCAGGATGAAGAGGTTTGCTCACTACAGAATCTCGCCGTTTGATCGGACCTCTTCGCGAGCAAGCTCGCTCCCACAATGGATTGTGGTGAATACAGAATGTGTGATCGCCACCAACCCTGTGGGAGCGAGCCTGCTCGCGAAGAGGCCGGCACAGGCACCGATGCATTTCCTGCATAAAACCCATTCCCCAAATGCACTTGCCGAACACCCCCACTGAAAGCGAAAAACCCCACCTGTCTCTCTGACCGGTGAAACCATGTCCAACTCGCCAAACCCCGTGCGCAACGTGCTGTACATCATGTGCGATCAACTGCGCCGCGATTACCTGTCCTGCTACGGCCATCCGCATCTGCACACGCCGAATATCGATCGCCTGGCTGCAGCCGGCGTGCGTTTCAGCCGCGCCTACACCCAAGGCACAATTTGCGGCCCGTCGCGGATGTCGGCCTACACCGGACGCTATGTCAGCAGCCATCAAGTGGCGTGGAACGCCGTGCCGTTGCCGCTGGAAGAACTGACCATCGGCGATTACCTGCGCCCGCACGGCATTCGTACTGCGCTGGTCGGCAAGACCCACGCGACGGCGAATGTCGATGCCTTGCAACGCCTGGCAATCAATCCCGAAAGCGAACAGGCCGAAATCCTCAACGAAGTCGGTTTCGAACCTTACATGCGCCACGACGGCATCTACCCCGACGACCCGCTGTTCGACGACAAACGCGAATCCGCGCCCTATACCCATTACCTGCGTGAACACGGCTTCGACGGCAAAAACCCTTGGCACGACTGGGCCAACGCCGCCGAAGGCGCCAACGGTGAAATCCTCAGCGGCTGGCAAATGCGTCATGCGAATTTGCCAGCACGAATTCCCGAGCAACACTCAGAGACTGTCTACACTACAAATCGAGCCATCGACTTCATCACCGAGCAAGGCGAGAAATCGTGGTGTTTACACCTTTCCTATATCAAACCGCACTGGCCCTACATCGTACCGACGCCGTACCACGCCTTGTACAGTACGAAATCGATTCTCGAAGCGATCCGCGCGACGCCCTCCGAAGCCAGCAAACACCCCGTATACACTGCCTTTCGTCAGCATGAGGAAAGCCTCAACTTTTCCCGCGACTCAGTACGATTGACTGTAATCCCTACGTACATGGGCCTGATCAAGCAGGTGGATGATCAACTCGGACGGCTGTTCGATTTTCTGCAGAGCAATGGTCGATGGGATGACACGCTGATCGTGTTCACCAGCGATCACGGCGACTTTTTGGGCGATCACTGGCTCGGTGAGAAGGAGTTTTTGCTGGAGCAGGCGGTGGGGGTACCGTTGATCGTGCGCGACCCTCGCGCGGCGGCGGATGTCACGCGCGGAACGGTAGATGATCGACTGGCGGAAACCATCGACGCCCTACCGACGTTTCTTCAAGCGTTGGGGTTGCCGGGGGCAGAGCATCGGCTTGAAGGGCGCTCGTTGATCCCGCTACTGCACGGTGAAAACCCAGATTGGCGGCGTTATGCAATCAGCGAATACGACTATGCCTTCCAGGCGCCGGCGCGGGAGCGTCTGGGCCAGCCGATTGATCGTTGCCGCATGACCATGGTGCGTAGCGAGCGCTGGAAATACCTGGCGTACGACGGTTTTCGACCGCAGTTGTTTGATCTGCTGAATGATCCGCAGGAGTTGCGTGATCTGGGGGATGACCCGGCGTTCGCGGCGGTGCGCGAGGAGCATGCGGGGTATTTGTTTGAATGGGTGCGGGGGTTGAAGCGGAGGACGACGATCAGTCATCAGGAGATTGATTTGCGGGGGCAGCGGTTTCGTTATGGTGAGCCGGAGACCGAGAAGGTTGTGCAGATTGGGGTTTGGTAGCGGGAAGTGCCCCTCACCCTAACCCTCTCCCGGAGGGAGAGGGGACTGAATGGGGGATATTTCAGAGGTACACCGACCTGATCGTGCTTCACCGAATCCATAATCGATAAAGATCTTTCAGGTCCACGCATAACCCAAAACAACTCGGTCGGCTCCCTCTCCCTCCGGGAGAGGGCTGGGGTGAGGGGCTCTTGATCTTCAGTCACGACCTTTGATGGTTTGACTGCGCTGCCCATTCGCCCCCACCGGCACTTCACCCTTGAGCGTCACCCGCCGCACCACCCGATCCTGAGTACCGTAATCATCAATCGCATAATGCTGCGTCGAGCGGTTGTCCCAGATCGCCACATCACCAGCCTTCCAGCGCCAGCGCACGGTGTTTTCCTGACGGATCACATGACTCTGCAACAGCCCGAACAGATGCGCCGAATCCGCCTGCGAATAGCCCTTGATGCGTTTGACGAAATGCCCCAACAACAAACTCTTCTCGCCACTGATCGGGTGCACGCGAACTACCGGGTGCTCGGTCTCGTACACGGTGGAGGTGAAGACCTTGCGATAGCGCTCAAGCTTCTCCACCGAGACGTCCGGTTTCGCGCTGGCGTAGTCGTATTCGTTGCTGTGCACGGCGACCAGTTTGTCGGCCAGTTCACGCAGCTCGGTCGGCAAGCCGTTGTACGCCGTCGCGGTGTTGGCCCACAGCGTGTCGCCACCGAAGGCCGGGGCTACCACCGAGCGCAGGATCGAGGCTTTCGGGTAGGCGTCGACGAAGGTTACGTCGGTGTGCCAGGAGTTGGCGCGCTGGCCTTCAGCGCCGTCCAGTTCGAGCAGATAACGGGTGCCCTCACGGGACGGGACGGTCGGGTGCGCCACGGGTTCGCCGAGCAAATGGGCGAAGGCTTCCTGACGCTGATCATCAAGCTGGGTCTGCTCACGGAAGAACACGACTTTGTATTGCACCAACGCTTGTTGAATGGCTTCGATCGTGGCGGCGTCCAGTTCACCGGACAAATGCACGCCACGGATCTCGGCGCCGATACGACCGGCCACCGGGTGGATTTCCAGCGCGTGGACAGCGGGTTTAACTGCGAGTGCGGCATTGCTCATGGGTAGACCCTCATCGACTGCTTACGGTTGGACGGCAGCGAAACAACGCTCTATCTATATTCCATTTACATCTAATAGATATTCACATGCTTCGTTGACGGAATAAGAGCTTGCATTTAAAACCTCTAGCAACCCTCGTCGCAAATGCCTTCGAGCTATTTTTAGGATGCCGGAAAAGCATATGGATCTTCGCCAGTTGCGTTACTTCATCGCCCTCAACGAACACCGCAGTTTTGTCCGTGCGGCGGACGCGATGGGCATCACACAGCCGGCGTTCAGTCGCAGTATTCAGGGGCTGGAGCAGGAATTCGGCTGCGTGCTGGTGGATCGCGGCAACAAGGATTTGCGCCCTACACCCGAGGGCCAAGTGGTGCTGCAACACGCCCTGAGCCTGGTGCAAGGCGCGGCGCTGCTCAGCGCCGAAGTGACGCAGATGACCAAGCTCGACGCCGGCGAGGTGCACTTCGGTTGCGGCCCGGCGCCAGCAGTGAAACTGGTGCCGGATGCGGTGGCGCAATTCATCAACGCGCACCCGAAAGTGCGCACCTGTTTTCAGGTGGATAACTGGGAAAAACTCAGTCGCGCCCTGAGCCGTGAAGAGATCGAGTTCTTCATCGCCGACATCCGCCATTTCGAATCCGATCCGAACTTTCAGACCCAGGCACTGACACCCAAACGTGGGGTGTTTTTCTGCCGGCCGGGGCATCCGCTATTGGCCAAGGAAAGCCTGTCGACCAACGACATGTTCGACTACCCGCTGGCGACCACGCTGATCCCGCCGGGCATTCGTAAATTGCTGGCGAACCTCAGTGGACGCATCGACTTTTCCCCGACCATCGAGACCGAGCACTTTCCGGCGCTGGTGAAGGTGGTGCTGCAATCGAATGCGATTGGCGTGGGCACGGAGGAGGCGTTTGTCGAGGACATTGCCAAGGGTTCGCTGGTGTTGCTGCACTGGCGCAATCTGCCGCAGAACCTGGAAAGCATGAATGCGCGCTGCGGGATCGTCAGTCGCACCGGGTTTCGCCTGTCGCCGGCGGCGCGGGCGCTGATCGAGACGTTGGTCGCGGTGGATCGGCAGGACGTCAGCGTCGCTGTTTAGGACGCTATCGCGAGCAGGCTCACTCCTACAGGGGAACGCATTCCAAATGTAGGAGTGAGCCTGCTCGCGATGGCACCGGGTCAAACGCTAAAGATTCAGAGTTTGGCCGCGGCCAACTCAGGCGCCACCCAATCGTTGACCTTGAACGGCTTGCGAATCAGCTTCTGCTGCGCCGCCAGATCCACTTTGTCCTGCAAGCTGCCGAGGAACACCGGATCCAGCGTCGACGGGAACACTTCGCTCAATTTCTGATCCTGCAGATCCTGCGTCAGGATCACCGGTGGATAACTGGCCAGACCCGAGACCAGTTGCACGTAAGCCGCCTTGTTGCTGTCCTCGGTCAGCCACTCCACCGCCTGCTGCTGTGCCTTGAGCAATTTCGCCACCGCTTCCGGGTGCGCGTCGACAAACTTGCCCGTGCCGACCAGTACCGACTGCACGCTGCCTGCGCCACCGAGATCCTTGGTGTTCAGCGGCAACTCGGCCAGGCCCTTGGCCTGCAATGCGGTCAACCCGGAACTGCCCCAGGACGCATCGATCTGCTTGGCTGCCAACGCCGCGACCGCTGCATTGAAATCCAGATTGATGACTTTCAGATCCTTCTCGCTCAGGCCCTGACTGGCCAGCGCCGCATCAAACGACAACTGCGTGGCGGTGCCACGGAAGATCGCCACGCGCTTGCCCTTGAGATCCTGCAAAGTTTTGATCCCAGAACCCGGCACCACCCCCAGATACTGCTTCACGCCACGCGCACTGGCGCTGAGCAAACGTGTATCCAGACCATTGGACTTGCCGATGATTGCCGCCAGATCGCCCAGATACGCCAGATCAACCTGACCATTGGCAAATGCCTCGTTGATCACCGGCCCGGCACCTTTGAAGAAACTCCACTGAATCTTGATGCCCTGCTCGGCGAAGGCTTTTTCGAAAATCTGCTGATCGCGCAACACGTCGACCACGCCGCCGCCGCTGTGCTGGGTGCCGGCACTCAGGTCGGGCACGGCGATTCTGATTTCCTTGAGTTCGTCGGCATGCGCGGTGAACGCCAACAGGCCCGCCAGAGCAGGAACGGCAAACAGACTGAAAACACGTTTGAAGGGGAGGTTCATGGGTGCAGCTCCTTGATCACGACGGGCGTTGAGGAGCCGAAAGTAGGCCGAATGAATACCTTCGCTTAAATACTATAAATGCACATTTTTATAGCTTTTAACGCTAAGCGAGCATTAACGGGGCTTGCAGCGGCGTATGCATTAACAGCATCGAAAATATTCTTCGAATGCATTGGATGCGTGTGGGCTGGAGGCCTTAAATGGCGCTGCTTATCTCTAAAAACAACTTATTAACGATTATTTATAACCATTAGCTCTTAGTTAATACCGCAAGAGATCGCAGCCTTCGGCAGCTCCTACAGGGGTCAATGCAAGGACGCATTCCCCCGTAGGAGCTGCCGAAGGCTGCGATCTTTTGATCTTGATCTTGAGCCAACCCGACAACGGAGGTCACCCATGGCCCGCCAATCATTGCTCAGTCTTCCACTCCCCGCTCCGCCGCTGAAGAGTCGGCGTACATGGCCAAGCCTGAACCAACGACTGTTGCCGTGGCTGCTGCCGCTCAGCCTGTTCGCCCTGTGGTGGCTGGCCGCCCGCAACGAATGGATGAGCGAACAGATCCTGCCCGCGCCGTCACTGGTGTGGAACAGCGCTGTCGAGTTGTCGCAGGGCGAGTTGTGGAGCCATCTGTGGATCAGTCTGCAGCGTTTGTTCTGGGGACTGCTCGCGGGGGTTTCTGCGGGTGCATTGCTCGGCGCAGCACTGGGATTCAGTCGTCGTCTTGAACGCTTGATCTTCCCGACCTTCGCCGGACTTTCACAAATACCGACGCTGGCGTGGATTCCCTTGTTCATGGTGTTCTTCGGCATCGGCGAAGTACTGAAACTGGTGGTGCTGATCAAAGCCATCGTGGTTCCGGTAACCCTGCACACACTGGTCGGCGTAAGAGATGCACAACCAAAACTGCGCGAAGCTGCCGCTGTTTTACGCTTGCCACCGCACCTTTTGATTCGACGCCTGGTGCTGCCCGCCGCCCTTCCCGCGTTCATGGCTGGCGTACGTCTGGCATTGGCCGCCGGGTGGACCTCATTGCTAGCAGTCGAACTGCTGGCCTCCAGCGAAGGCATCGGTTACCTGATGGTCTGGGCGCGGCAGTTGTTCATGCTCGACATCGTGTTCGTCTGCATCGTGGTGATCGGTTTGATCGGTGTAGCGATGGATCGCGGTATCGGCCTGCTGGACAAGAAACTGGTGCACTGGCCGCACCCGGCCACTGCTGAAATTCGCCGCGGCCCGCGTTATGAAGGCTGGCAGCGGCTGCAACCATGGCTGCTACCGCTGGGCTTGTTGGCGCTGTGGCAATTGGCAAACGAACTGCAGTGGGTCGATGCCAACATTCTGGTCAGCCCGTTGGCCGTTTTGAGCACGGCATGGGCTGGCGTGCTCGATGGCACATTGATCAGCGGCATGGCGCTCAGCCTCGGTCGCACCCTCGGCGGTTTGCTGTTGGGCGGCGGACTCGGTTTTGCCCTCGGCTTGCTGCTGGGCTTGTCGCGCACCAGCGAACGCCTGCTCGGCCCGACCCTCGCCGCCCTCCGCCAGATCGCCATCTTCGCCTGGGTGCCGCTGCTCACCGCGTGGTTCGGTCTCGGCGAATTGGCCAAGTGGGTGTTCGTCGCCCTCGCCGCCTTCTTTCCGCTGTTTATCGCCACGCAACGCAGCGTTGCCAACCTCTCGCCACAACTCAATGAAGCCGCACAAGTGCTGCGCCTCAGCCTCGGCCAACGCCTGCGTCGGCTGGTGCTGCCGGGCGCCGCGCCGGGAATTTTCGCAGGCATCAGACTGAGCCTGATCTACGCCTGGCTCGGCACCATCGGCGCTGAATATTTCATGCCGTCCAACGGCGGCATCGGCAGCCAGATGATCGGCGCACAACAACTGCTGCGCATGGACCTGATCATGGCCGGCATGCTCTTCGTCGGCATCACCGGCGCCCTGCTCAACCTCATTGGCCAACGCCTGGAAATTCGCGCGACCCGCTGGAGACACGCATGAACGCACCGATTGTCAGCTTCAAACATGTAGGCAAATCCTTCGACGTCGACGGTTTCGAACTGGAGGCGATTCGCGAATTCAATCTGGACATTGCCGAGGGCGAGTTTGTCGCGATTGTCGGTTCCAGCGGCTGCGGTAAATCTACCTTGCTGCGCTTGCTGGTCGGTCTCGACACGCAATTTCGCGGGCAGATCACAGTGGATGGAAAAGCCGTCAGTGGCATCGGCGGCGAGCGCGGCATCGTCTTTCAGGAGCACCGTTTGTTTCCGTGGCTGACCGTCGCCGACAACATCGGCCTGGGCTTGGTCAACGAGCCGCTGAGCGCTGCGCAGAAGCAACAGCGGATCAACGATTTCATCGATCTGGTCGGCCTGCGCGACTTCACCCGTGCCTACCCGCACCAGCTCTCTGGCGGCATGGCCCAGCGCGTGGCGATTGCTCGCGGCCTGGTTGCCAGCCCCAGAATTCTGCTGCTCGACGAACCCTTGGGCGCGCTCGATGCACTCACCCGTCAGCAGATGCAGGACGAGCTGCTGGCGATCCGCGACCGCGCAAAAATCACCACGATCCTCGTCACCCATGACGTCGAAGAAGCGATCTTCCTCGCCGACCGCGTGGTGGTGATGGAGCCGCGTCCGGGGCGGATCAAGCAAGTGGTCGACATCGCCCTGCCCCATCCGCGCCAGCGCAGCAGTTTCGACTTCCATCAGTTGCGTGAAGAGCTGCTGCACGAGCTGACCAGTGACGACCATTACCAACCGAGCGTACCGGTACAGATCCGCGATCTGCCGCTGACGTTCATTGCCTGCTGAACAGGAGTTTTGCGATGCCGCAACGTCCCAATTTTCTGGTGATTCTGGCCGACGATTTAGGCTTCTCCGACATCGGTGCGTTCGGCGGCGAAATCGCCACGCCGCACCTTGATGCCCTGGCCAACAATGGCTTGCGTTTGACCGATTTTCATACCGCGCCGACCTGCTCGCCAACGCGCTCGATGTTGCTGACCGGCACCGACCACCACATCGCCGGCATCGGCACCATGGCCGAAACGCTGACCCCGGAACTCATCGGTAAACCGGGTTATGAGGGCTATCTCAATGATCGCGTGGTGGCGCTGCCGGAGTTGCTGCGCGAGGCCGGTTATCAAACGTTGATGAGCGGCAAATGGCACTTGGGTTTGAAGGCTGAACTGGCGCCGCATGCGCGGGGTTTCGAGCGTTCGTTTTCGCTGTTGCCCGGCGCGGCCAACCATTACGGTTTCGAGCCGACCTACGATGAAAAAACGCCCGGTCTGTTGAAATCCACTCCGGCGCTGTACATCGAGGACGACACGTTTCTCGACGAACTGCCCAAGGACTTCTATTCCTCCGACGCCTTCGGCGACAAGTTATTGCAGTACCTCAAAGAGCGTGACCAGACCCGGCCGTTCTTCGCCTATCTGCCGTTCTCCGCGCCACACTGGCCGTTGCAGGCACCGGCCGAGATCGTCGAGAAATACCGTGGCCGCTATGACGCTGGCCCTGAAGTGTTGCGCCTGGAGCGACTGGAAAAACTCAAAGCTCTCGGCCTGATTGAACCGGACGTCGAGCCGCATCCATTGATTCAGTTGACCCAGCAGTGGGACGCATTAAGCGAGGAACAAAAACAGATTTCCGCGCGGGCCATGGAGGTCTACGCGGCAATGGTCGAGCGCATGGACTGGAACATTGGCCGGGTCGTCGATTACCTGCGTCAGCAAGGGCAACTCGACAATACGTTCATCCTGTTCATGTCCGACAACGGTGCCGAAGGCGCGCTGCTGGAAGCGTTCCCCAAGTTCGGCCCGGAACTGGTGACGTACCTCAGCCATCATTACGACAACAGCCTCGACAACATTGGCCGAGCCAATTCCTACGTCTGGTACGGGCCGAACTGGGCGCAGGTGGCGACCGCGCCGTCGCGGTTGTTCAAGGCGTTTACCACCGAAGGCGGGATTCGCGTGCCGGCGCTGTTGCACTATCCGCAACTGGCGATCAAAGGGCAGATCAGCCATGGTTTCGGCACGGTGATGGACATCACGCCGACCATTCTCGATCTGGCCGGTGTGCGTCATCCGGGCAAGCTCTGGCACGGCAAACCGGTGGCGCCGTTGCGTGGCAAATCGTGGCTGGGTTTTTTGTCGGGTGAGACTGCGCAGGTGCATGACGAGCACACGGTGACGGGTTGGGAGTTGTTCGGGCGCCGGGCGATTCGGCAGGGGTCGTGGAAAGCGGTGTGGATTCCTGGCCCGGTGGGGCCGGCGACGTGGCAGCTGTATGATTTGAGCAATGATCCGGGGGAGATTCATGATCTGGCGGTGAGTCGGCCGAAGAAGCTCAGCGCGTTGATTGGGCATTGGCAGCAGTATGTCGAGGAGACTGGGGTGATTTTGAGTGAGTCGCCGTTTCAGCCGGATTGAAGGGGAGATCAAGAACACCCTCACCCCAGCCCTCTCCCGGAGGGAGAGGGCGCTGACCGAGGTGTCTTTCGCTAAACATCGACCTGTGAAAACCAGTCGATCATGGATTCGACAAAACTCTTTCGTCGGCGTACTTCCCCAATATCCCCCAATCAGTCCCCTCTCCCTCCGGGAGAGGGCTAGGGTGAGGGCTGCTTGTCAGGCCTTCACCGCCTCCCCAGCCACCACAACTTCATCCCGACGAACAAACCGGTTCGCCCGACCAAACGTCCCAAAATCATTAAACCGCACGCCCATCTCACGCATCACCTTATGCGCCACCGGCACGGTCAGCTGACGAATGTAAAACGGTTCCTTCACGACAAAATGATGAATCCCGTGACTGCTGCCAAAGTTGAAGCAGAACGCCTGCAATGGCCACAGCCACCAAGGGTTCAATACCTGACACTGCTGCAGCACATTACCCAGTTCAACATCGCCGTAGTAATGCATGTTCGAGCTGATGAAGTGCAGGCAAAACGTGCGCAATACGTTCGGGCCGATGATCACTACAGCGGCGATATCGATCACCTGCATCACCGATAACGTCGTCGCCGACCACTCGATTGGCGAGCCCAGCAGATAGGCGATGCCGTTGGCCGCATGAAAACCGAGAAACACATACCACGCGCCCCAATGCACCAGCGCCAGCGGCGCGTAGACCTTCAGCGTGCGCTTGATGATGCTGAACTTGTGCGCCCAGGTCTTGGCCCGCAGCATGCGGATAAACGCCGACATCACGTTGTCACCGACCATCAGCAAGCGCGCAAAGCCCCACGGCTCGCCGTTGGTGATCGCGCGTTCTTCCATGTCGGTTTCAGTGCCGGAGACCTTGTGGTGATTGAGGTGCAGATGGCGACGAATCCACGGATTGATCGTGCTCGGCCGCGCCAGCCACACCAGGCCCATCATCAGGTTGTGCGGCACACGTTGCTTGCGAAAATACATGCTGTGGATCAAGTCGTGCTCAAGCTCATGGGTCAGCGAAGCAAAAAACGCGTTGAGCAGCAGGCAAACCCACCACGCCAAGTGGCCGCTGATATACAGCGCCGCCGAGCCGATCATCCCGATCAGGGCAAAGGCCAGAATCCCCGCCCCAAGCGCATCCTGATGCTGGAGAATCGGGTAGCGCTCGCGCAGTTCGACGCCTTTGGCCAGCACCACTTGGCGAATATGCGCTGATCGCTGGGCCGCATTGTGTCGCTGGGGACTTGCAGAAGTACCGTCCATGCTTCCATCCTCGGGTTTATGATGTTCGCATCGTGCCTCGCCAAGGCTTCAATTGCGGTAGCCGAGAACGCCAACCTGTTGACCGGAAGCGCCAATCTGCATGAAGGAACCGACCTCTCTCGCCAGCTGGACCCGTGCCTTGCGCAAACAACTCGATGCGCTGGGGCTGGACAGCATTGCCCTGTGCCAGCAGGCCGGGCTCGACCCGAATTTGATGGACGACCCCAACGCGCGCTATCCACTGTCCGGCACCACGCGCCTGTGGGAAATCGCCGTGCAGGTCAGCGGCGACCCGGCGATCGGGCTGCGCGTGTCACGCTTTGTCAGCCCGACCACGTTCCATGCCCTCGGTTATGCGCTGGTCGCCAGTGGCAGCCTGCGTGAGGTGTTCGAACGTATCGTGCGCTATCACCCGGTGGTCAGCGATGCGCTGGAACTGGAGCTGAGTCGTGGCGAGGACCGCTACCAATTCCGTCTGAAAATTCCGTCAGGCAATCCCGCACCAGCCTTCGAAGCCATCGACGCGTTCACCGCGATCTACGTGCGTACCTGCCGCAATCGCCTTGGTCGCGACTACGCGCCACTGGCGGTTTACCTGCGGCGTCCGGAACCAACCGATGCACACCAATGGCACAAAGTCTTCCGCGCCCCGGTGCATTTCGGCTGCGCCGAGGATCGCCTGGAGTTCGCTCTCGCCGACTTCGACAGCCACCTCGACGACGCCAACCCGGAACTCGCCGAACACAACGAAGCCGTGCTCAAACGCACGATGGCCCAGCTCCAACCGCTGACCTGGGAGCGCAAGGTGCGCGATGCGATTGAAGAACAATTGCCGGAAGGTGAGCCAAGTGCAGAGCGCATTGCCCAGGCGTTGCATTTGAGCTTGCGCAGTTTGCAGCGGCATCTGGCGGATGAGGGTTGCCGCTTTGATACGTTGCTTAACGAAAGCCGGGAGAATCTGGCGCTGCTGCATCTGCGCGATCCGCAGTGTTCGTTGAGTGAGGTGAGTTATCTGCTCGGGTTTGCTGATACCAGCAGCTTCAGCCGCGCGTTCAAGCGCTGGACGGGAATGACGCCGGGGCAGTTTCGCGATGGGTTGCGCTGATCCAGAATCAGTTTGTCTGATCTGGCGCTATTGCGAGCAGGCTCACTCCTACAGGGGGAACGCATTCCAATTGTAGGAGTGAGCCTGCTCGCAATAGCGCCCTTTAATTCAACGCAAAGCCCAGCTCAAAAATAGTGCCGCCAACATCACTGTTCACCTGCACCTGCCCACCATGCAATTGCATGATCGACTGCACGATCGCCAACCCCAAGCCACCCGAATCCCCCGGCTCGGCGCGCGAAGGATCGACACGGTAAAAGCGGTCAAACAGTTTGCCCAGATGCTCCGGCGCAATGGCCGGCCCGTGGTTGTGCACCTGCAACCAACACCAACCCGCCTCATCGCGGCGACGCAGGCTGATCACGGTTCCGGGATCAGCATGACGCACGGCATTGGCCAGCAAGTTGCCCAGCGCACGTTGCAGCAATTGCTGATCGGCAAGCAGTTCGCCATGCAGTTGATTGTCCAGCCGCACGTCGCGGTCATCCGCCAAGGCTTCAAAGTAATCGCACAGTTCACTGCCAACGCTGTGCAAATCCAGCGTTTGCAGATTAAGCGCGCGTTCGGCCTGTTCTGCCCGGGCGAGGAACATCAGGTTTTCCGCCATGCGCTTGAGCCTCTCGAACTCTTCCATGTTCGAGGCCAGCACTTCCTGATATTCCGCCGTACTGCGCGGATGATTCAGCGCCTGACCGTTGCTCGCCAGCAAGGTGTGCAACGGCGTACGGATCTCGTGGGCGAGGTCGGCGGAGAACTGCGAGAGGCGCTGCACGCTGTCGTCCAGTCGGGCCAGCATGCCGTTGAGCGCCTGCACGGGTTCCAGCAATTCTGCCGGCGTGCCATTGGCGGGAAGGCGTTGATCGAGGCTGCGCAGGTCGATACCCCGTACCGCTTCGCTCAACTGGCGCAACGGTCGCAGGCCCCGGCGCAGCAACAGCAAGCCCAAGGCAAAGGCGAGCAACGCACCGAGGCCAACCGACAGGTACAAGCGTATGCGATAGCTGCCGAGCATCTGCTCGCGCTCACTCAGCACTTTACCGGCGATGATCGTCAGCGGCTCGCCATTCGGCCCTTGCGCTTCGCCGGACAACAGCGCCAATTCGGCACCGTCCGGTGCTTGCCACGTGAGCACATCGGGGCGCTGCGGCGTTTGCTCGCGGGGGATCGCGTTCAGCGCGGGCAACTCGCGTTGCCGTGGGTTGATAGCGATCACACTGGAGCCATCGGCGCGGCGCACCAATAGCAGGCTGTCGAGATTACCGAGCATGTTCTGATACAGCCGCGGCCGCGCCTGCAAGGCATCGAGGCTGTCGCTGTCGGCGAGCAAGGCGCGCACCTGCTCCAGTCGACCGAGCAACGCGAGGTCGTCGCGGTAGGCGATTTCCGAGGCCAGCGAACGGTAGAGAAACACACCGATAGCACTCAACACCAAAGCGCAGACCAATGCGAACGCCAGCGCCAGACGCCAGGCGATCGACCTAGAGCGCATCGTCCGGCGCTTCCAATTGATAGCCGACGCCGCGCACGGTGTGGATCAGTTTCGGCATGTACGGATCATCGACTTTCGCGCGCAAACGACGCACCGCTACTTCGACCATGTTGGTGTCGCTGTCGAAATTCAGGTTCCACACCTGCGAGGCAATCAACGTGCGCGACAGCACTTCGCCCTGACGGCTGGCGAGCAATTGCAGCAAGGCGAATTCCTTGTTGGTCAGGGCAATACGCTGACCACCACGACTGACGCGGCGCCGCAGTACGTCGATTTCCAGATCGGCAATGGTGTACGACTCGGCTTCGCGCATTGGCCCGCGTCGCAACAACGTGCGCACCCGCGCGAGCAGTTCGGCGAAGGCGAAGGGTTTGAGCAAGTAATCGTCGGCGCCCAGTTCGAGGCCGCGCACGCGGTCTTCAATGGCGTCCTTGGCAGTCAGGAACAGCACCGGCGTGGCGCCGCGCTGGCGGATCAGCTGCAGCAATTGCCAGCCATTGAGGCCGGGGAGCATTACGTCGAGGATGATCAGGTCATATTCCTGTTGCTCGATGAAATAGCGCCCATCGAGGCCGTTGAGCGCCACGTCCACGGCAAAACCCGACTCGCCCAGGCCTTTGGCGAGGAAATTCGCGGTTTTGGCTTCATCTTCTACGACCAGCAAACGCATGGCACACCTCGATTGATAGGCACACAGGCTAGGCGCCTTCGGCGGCGTTGCCCATTACAAACTTGTAATCAGACTGACGAGGTTCTGACGAAGACCGGCGATTAAGGTGGCGACCTTCGCTTTTGGAGGCTGTCCATGACCGTCAAATTCCTCGTTGCAAGCCTGATGATCGGCCTCAGTGGCGTTGCTGTCGCCAGTCCTGAGCTGCCGCGTCACGCTGATCTCGATCTGAAAACCGCACGGCTGCTCGCCGACACCGCCATGGCCAACTGCACCGGCACGGTGTCGGTGCTCGACCGTGGCGGCAATCTGCTGGTGATCCTGCGCGGCGACGGTGTCGGCCCGCACAACACCGCCGCCAGCCAGCGCAAGGCGTATACCGCGCTGTCGACCAAAACCGCCACCCGGCTGTTTGCAGAACGCGCTCGCAGCAATCCGGAAACCGCCAATCTCAATACCCTCGACGAGTTGCTCTTGCTCGGCGGTGGGATTCCATTGTTCGCCGCTGATGAGCTGGTTGGCGCAATGGGCGTGGCCGGTTCCGGCGGCGGTGAGCAAGACGAAAACTGTGCAATCAAGGCTGCCGAGAAAACCGGTCTGGCCATCACCCGTTCCCAATAAGGAGATGCATCCATGAATACTTTGCGCATGACCTTCGCCGCGCTCGGCCTGAGTGCTTTTTCAAGCCTGGCGCTGGCCGCTGGCAACCCACTGAGCGTGCACGTGCTCAATCTGGAAAACGGCCTGCCGTCGCCGGGCATCAACGTGACGCTGGAGAAACACGTCGGCCAGGACTGGCAGCCACTGGCTCAGGGCACGACCAATGAACAAGGGCGGATTGCCGAGCTGTTCCCGGCCAAACAGCCTTTTGAAGCAGGTGAATACCGCGTGGTGTTCAAGACCGGCGAGTACTTCAAGAAGGTCAAGCACGACACGTTCTTCCCGGAGATTCCGGTGATCTTCGAAGTGAAGCAAACCGATCAGCATTACCACATCCCGCTGCTGCTCAGCCCGTACGGCTTCTCGACCTATCGCGGTTCCTGAGCCCTACACAAATCCCCCTGTAGGAGTGAGCCTGCTCGCGATAGCAATCTGTCAGTTGATCAATCTGTGACTGACAGACCGCTATCGCGAGCAGGCTCACTCCTACAATGGTTCGGTGTTAGATCCTAGATCGTGGCCAGGGCGCGCAACCGCGTGGCGTCGAGGATTTCGATTTCGCCATACCCGAGCCCGATAATCCCCTGCCCCTGCAAATCCTTGAGAATCTGGTTGGTGGTCTGCCGCGACAGCGACAGCATCGACGCCAACTGCTCCTGCGGCAGTTGCAGTACCCGGCGTGGCGCGTCGAGTTCGCCGTAGCCTTCGGCGATCATCAGCAAGCGATGGGCCAGACGCGCCGGCGCTGGCAGCAGGCTCAGTTGTTCGAGGTTGATGAAGGCCAGGCGCAGTTTGTGGCTCATCAGCAGCGCCAGGTGTCGCCAGTACACCGGCTGCTCATCGAGCAGTTTCAGCAGCACCGCCTGCGGGATATTCAGCAACGTGCACGGCCCGACCGCATAGGCGTCATGGGTGCGCGGCTGGCCATCGAACAGGCAGATTTCACCAAACCAGTGCGGCGCTTCCACCAGACTCAGCAACGCTTCCTTACCCTGCTCACTCACCGCACCGATGCGCACGGCGCCATCAAGCACCGCGTACAAACCGCACGGCGCATCGCCGCGCTGAAACAGGCGCTGACCCGCCGTCAGCCGCCGCTCTCGGGCCGCCGCCAGCAAGCTATCCTGAAAGGACACAGGCAGATGACTGAACCACTGCCCGCTCATCAGCCGTGAACGAATTTGCATAAACACTCCTGGATTGTCGCCTGCCTGACAGAGCGAACCCTGATCCCGAGGGATGATGTGATCAACCCTACCGGAGGAACAACAATGAAAAGCCTCGTCGACCATCTCAGTCAATACGCTGCCTACCACCGCGATCCGCGCAACATCGCCAGCCACTTTATCGGCATTCCGCTGATTGTGGTGGCGGTGGCGGTTTTGTTGTCGCGGCCAGAATGGTCGCTGGGCGGGTTGTGGATATCTCCAGCCGTGATCGTGGCGCTGGCCTCGGCGTGGTTTTATCTGCGTCTTGAGGTGAAGTTGGGCGTGCTGATGGCCGTACTGATGAGCTTATCCGTCTGGGCCGGGCACGTGCTGGCGCAGCAGAGCACGATGGTCTGGTTGAGCAGCGGGCTGGCGATGTTTGTCGTTGGCTGGGTGATCCAGTTTGTCGGGCATCACTATGAAGGGCGCAAACCGGCGTTTGTCGATGATGTCTCGGGGCTGATTGTCGGGCCGTTGTTTGTCGTGGCCGAGGTGGCGTTCATGCTCGGGATGCGACTCGAATTGAAGGAGCAGATCGAGGCGCGGGCCGGAGTTGTGCGGGTCAATCCGAATCGTGCGGCTGTCTAAATCACATTCGCGAGCAAGCTCGCTCCCACAGTGGACTGGTGCTGAACACAAACTTCATGTCTGACCGAATTCCCTGTGGGAGCGAGCTTGCTCGCGAAGCTTTTGATCTTAAAGGCTGGCGACTTTCTGCCAGACCTTCGGCTTGAAGAACAGGGTCTCCCCCTTGGCCAAGCCGATCAGGCTATCGTGGTCTTTCACCACTTCGGCCTCGATCAAATCAGTCTGCCCTTCAACTTTCAACGTCACCCGCGTAGTCGCGCCCAGCGGTCGAATATCACGCACCTCAGCCGCATGGTGATCTTCCAGCTCATGCTTGGACAACGACACCTCATGCGGGCGGAACAGCACGTGATTGTCGTCGCTCAGCAGCAAACGGTTCGAATCACCGAGGAAGTGATAAACGAAATCGCTGGCCGGGTTTTCGTAGACGTCGCCCGGTGAACCAATCTGCTCGATCACGCCCTTGTTCATCACCACAATGCGGTCAGCAACTTCCATCGCTTCTTCCTGGTCGTGGGTCACGAACACCGACGTCAGGTTGATGTCTTCGTGCAACCGCGCCAGCCAGCGGCGCAGCTCTTTACGTACCTTGGCATCAAGGGCGCCGAACGGCTCATCGAGCAGCAACACTTTCGGCTCGACCGCCAAGGCACGCGCCAAAGCAATCCGCTGACGCTGACCACCAGACAATTGCTCCGGATAACGATCCGACAACCAATCCAGCTGCACCATGTTCAGCAACTCATGAACCTTGACCGCAATCTGGCTTTCGCTCGGGCGCTGGTTTTTCGGTTTCATGCGCAGGCCGAACGCGACGTTGTCGAACACGGTCATGTGGCGGAACAAAGCGTAGTGCTGGAACACGAAACCGACGTTGCGATCACGCACGTCGTGGCCGGAAACGTCTTCACCGTGGAAAACGATATTGCCGTTATCCGGGGTTTCCAGACCAGCGATGATCCGCAGCAGCGTGGTCTTGCCGCAGCCCGAGGGGCCGAGCAGCGCGACCAGTTCACCGCTGTGGATATCCAGGCTGATGTTGTCCAGCGCCTTGAACGCATTGAAATTCTTGCTGACGTTACGCACTTCGATCGACATGAATTATTCCTCCGCGGCGCTGGCGCGCAGGCGGTTGATACGGTTTTCGCTCCACTGCTTGAGCAGCAGGATGAAGAGCGCCAGGATCAGCAACAGGCTCGCCACGGCGAACGCGGCCACGTGGTTGTATTCGTTGTAGAGGATCTCGACGTGCAGCGGCAAGGTGTTGGTCACCCCGCGAATGTGCCCGGACACCACCGACACCGCACCGAATTCACCCATGGCTCGCGCGGTACACAGCACCACGCCATAGATCAGGCCCCACTTGATGTTCGGCACAGTGACATGCCAGAACATCTGCCAGCCATTGGCGCCGAGCAGACGCGCGGCTTCTTCTTCCTGCGTGCCTTGTTCCTGCATCAGCGGAATCAGTTCACGCGCCACGAACGGCACGGTGACGAAAATCGTCGCCAGTACGATGCCCGGCAGGGCGAAGACGATCTGGATGTCGTGATCCTGCAACCACGGCCCGAACAGGCCTTGCGCGCCAAACATCAGCACGTAGACCAGACCGGCGATCACCGGCGACACCGAGAACGGCAGGTCGATCAGCGTCACCAGCATGCTCTTGCCACGGAACGAGTATTTGCTCACGCACCACGCCGCGCTGACGCCGAACACCAGGTTCAGCGGCACCGAAATTAGCACGGCGAACACGGTGAGTTTCAGTGCCGACAGTGCGTCCGGTTCAAAGATCGCGGTGAAAAATGCGCCGAGGCCATTCTTCAACCCCTGCGATACGACGATGAACAACGGCAGCAGCAGAAACAGGAAAAAAACCAGCCAGCCAAGACCGATCAGGACTCTGCGCGATGTGGCACTGCCACGCCGTGCAGCGTTGGCCGAAGAGGCGGCCGCAATAGACGATTGGGACATGGTTCGCGCCTCCTTATGGGGTTTCGATGCGCCGCTGCAGCAAGTTGATCAGCAGCAACAGGACGAAGGAAACCACCAGCATCAGCACGCCGATGGCAGTGGCCCCGGTGTAATCGTATTGGTCGAGTTTGACCATGATCAGCAGCGGAAGAATCTCGGTTTTCATCGGCATGTTGCCGGCAATGAAAATCACCGAACCGTACTCGCCGACGCCACGGGCGAACGCCAAGGCAAAACCGGTCAGCCAGGCGGGCAGCAGCGCGGGCACGAGGATGTGGCGGAACACCTGCAAGGGCTTCGCACCAAGGCACGCGGCAGCTTCTTCGACTTCACGAGGTATGTCGGCCAGCACCGGTTGCACCGTGCGCACCACGAACGGCAGCGTGACGAAGGTCAGCGCCAAAGTGATACCCAGTGGGGTGTAAGCGATTTTGAAACCGAGGTCGGCAGCGAATTGCCCAACCAGACCGGCCGGCGCGTACAGCGCGGTCAACGCGATACCGGCCACGGCTGTCGGCAGGGCGAACGGCAGATCGATCATCGCGTCGATCACCTTGCGCCCCGGGAAGGTGTAGCGCACCAGCACCCACGCCAGCAATGTGCCGATGATGCCGTTGATGATCGCCGCACACAGCGCGGTGCCGAAGCTCAGCTTCAACGCGGCCAGCACCCGTGGTGCGGAAATGATCGCCCAGAACTGATCCCAGGTGAGTTGGGCGGCGTGGACGAACATCGCCGCCAGCGGGATAAGCACAATCAGGCTGAGGTACACCAAGGTGTAGCCCAGCGTCAGCCCGAAGCCGGGTATGACGGGGGAGATACGACGCGACATAAAAGTCCTTGGTTAAAAAGCATTCCGCTGAACGCACCAATGTGGGAGCGAGCTTGCTCGCGAAGAGGGAGTATCAGTCAACTCTACGTCGTCTGACACTCCGCTTTCGCGAGCAAGCTCGCTCCCACATTTTCCGCGCCTGGCTTCAGGCTTGATGTGTGGCTGAAGTCAGATTACTGCGCCTGATAAATCTGGTCGAACACGCCACCGTCGTTGAAGAATTTCGGTTGCGCGGTTTTCCAGCCGCCGAAGTCTTTGTCGATGGTCACCAGATCGAGTTTCGGGAACTGCTGGGCGTACTTCGCGGCCACGTCCTTGTCACGTGGACGGTAGAAGTTCTTCGCGGCGATTTCCTGACCGGCCGGGCTGTACAGATGCTTCAGGTAGGCTTCGGCGATCTGCTCGTTGCCCTTCTTCTCGGCGTTCTTGTCGACCACCGCCACTGGCGGCTCGGCGAGGATCGACAGCGAAGGCACAACGATGTCGAACTTGTCAGCGCCGCCATCTTCTTTCAGCGCCAGGAACGCTTCGTTTTCCCAGGCCAGCAACACGTCACCCTGCCCGTTGTTGACGAAGGTAATGGTCGAACCGCGTGCACCGGTGTCGAGGATCGGTACGTGCTTGAACAGGGTCTGCACATATTCTTTGGCTTTGGTTTCGTCACCGCCGTTGGCTTTCAGGCCATAGGCCCACGCGGCGAGGAAGTTCCAGCGCGCACCGCCGGAGGTTTTCGGGTTCGGGGTAATCACCGAGACGTCGTTCTTGACCAGATCGCCCCAGTCCTTGATGCCTTTCGGGTTGCCCTTGCGTACCAGGAAGACGATGGTCGAGGTGTACGGCGTGCTCGCTTCCGGCAGACGCTTCTGCCAGTCGGCGGGCAGGGTCTTGCCGAGTTTGGCGATTTCGTCGATGTCGCCAGCCAGCGCCAGAGTCACTACGTCAGCGCGCAGACCGTCGATGACCGCGCGGCCCTGCTTGCCCGAACCACCGTGGGATTGCTGGATTTTCACAGTGTCGCCGGCGTGATCTTTCTGCCAGAACTTGATGAATTCAGCGTTGTAGTCCTGATACAGCTCGCGCGTCGGGTCATACGACACGTTGAGCAGTTCGTAATCCTTGGCAACCGCGGAACCGGCAAACACAGCGCTGGCCAGGGCGGCCAAAGCGTAACGGCGAATCGACGACATGGTGAAAGCTCCTGGAATTCTGGTGGTGACTTTTTCTTATGTGTTTCGGAAATCGTGTTGCCGGTTCAAAGATCGCAGCCTTCGGCAGCTCCTACATGAATCCCCCGTAGGAGCTGCCGCAGGCTGCGATCTTTTAGCCCGGTTGTTTACCCGGTTGCTGCAAACGGAATTTCTCTTTGCGTTCGATCTGCACGACTTGCGCGTTGTGCACAGTGATTTCCACCGCGCCGAAACGCAGATCGCGCAGGGCGCTCTGGATTTCACGCAAGATGGTGCTTTCGTCCTGACCGTCAACGCTGCGAAGGGATGCGCTCATGGTGCTGCTCCTTTGAATGGGATTTGCCTGGCAGTGGGCGGCACTGCGTTCGGCGTAGGAGCAATATAAGAGAGGCACGGATATTCTTAAAAAGACTATTTAAGAATGTTTATATAACTGAAAAACTGATCGTTCCCACGCGCAGCAAAGGAATGCCGCCGGCGGCGCTCTGCGCCGCGATTTTGGGCCGACGCAGGGCGTGCCTTTGCTGCGCGCAGGAACAAGTTTGAGCCTGCCTTAGCCAATCAACGGTGCGCTCGTCCAATCTATCTCCTGCGCCGGACTCGGCCGCCCAAACCAATACCCTTGCCCCAGATCGCATTCCTGCTCAAGCAGAAACGCCGCCTGCTCAACCTGTTCAATACCCTCGGCATGCACCTGCATGCCCATGCTCCGGGCCAGCGCGATGATCACCCGGACAATCGCCGCGTCGTCCTCATCCCACGGCAAACCTGCAACAAATCCCTGATCGATCTTCAGCTTCTGCACCGGCAAACGCTTGAGCCGCAACAGCGACGAATAACCCGTGCCGAAATCATCAATGGCCAGGCGAATCCCCAGCTCACGCAAACGGTGCATCTGCTCCAGCGCCACCTCCGGATCATCCATCACCGCGCTCTCGGTGACTTCCAGCTCCAGGTAGGCCGGATCCAGCCCAGTATCGCGCAGCACCTGCGCCACTTGTTGATACAGCTCACGACGAGCGAACAATCGTGACGAAACATTCACCGCGACAAACGACAGCACGATTCCGGCCTGCTGCCACTGGCACATTTGTCGACACGCCTGCTGCATCACCCAGGCGTCGATTTCGGCGATCAACCCGGTGCGTTCAGCGATCGGAATGAACTCCGCCGGCGAGACCAGACCACGCACCGGATGCTGCCAGCGCACCAACGCTTCGACGCCAATCAGGCGGCTGGTTTTCAAGTCATGCACGGGCTGGTAGTAAACCCGCAGTTCCTGCTGCTCAAGCGCGCGACGCAGCTCGAAAGCGATTTCCACCCGTTGCTGGGCGTGGGCGGTAAGTTCTTCGGTGTACAAGGCGTACCCGTTACGGCCGCTGCTCTTGGCCTTGAACAGCGCCGCGTCGGCATTGCGCAACAGTTGCTCGGCGCTTAGCGCGTCGCTGGGGAACAGGCTGATGCCGAGGCTGGCGTTGATGAACAACTGATTGCCATCAATGCTGAACGGCTCCTTCAGCGCATCGAGAATACGTTGCGCCAGCGCTGCTGCCTGCACCGGCTGAGGACAACTCTCTGCCAACACCGCGAACTCGTCGCCGCCCAGCCGCGCCAGGGTAATGCCGGGGCCAAACAGTTCTTGCAGGCGCGCTGCTACTGCCTTGAGCAAGCGATCGCCGATGTTATGTCCGAGGCTGTCGTTGATCATTTTGAAGTGATCGAGATCCAGCATCAGCAATGCACAGCCGCGCTTGTGATTTTGCGCCGAGGCCAGCGCCTGTTCGGCGCGGTCGCTGAACAGCAGACGATTGGGCAGATCCGTCAGCGGGTCGTGGTGCGCGAGGTGTTTGAGCTCATGCTCGGAATCCTTGATCGCACTGATATCGGAGAACACCGCGACATAGTGGCTGAGCCGGCCCTGATCATCGTGAATAATCCGAATGGTCTGCCACTGTGGATAAATCTCGCCGCTTTTTCGGCGATTCCAGATTTCACCGCTCCATTCGCCCTGCGACTCAAGGGTGGCAAACATTGCCTGATAGAAACCTGGCGGATGATGGCCGGATTTGAACAGACTCGGCTGCTGCCCAATGACTTCTTCACGCTGATAACCGGTGATCTCCATGAACGCGCGATTGACGTGCACGATCAGCCCATGATGGTTGGTCACCAACACGCCTTCGCGGGTGCAATCAAATACCGCCGCGGCCTGACGCAAGCGTTCGCGATCGACATGGCGCTCGCGCAACCGTGCACCGATTCCGAGAAACGTGCACAAACGCGCTCGCGCAAGAAAAATCAGCCCGGCGCTGAGTGCCGCAAAGAAGTAACCGTTGATCAGTTGCCATCGGGCAAGATCGACGGAGTTATCGAAGAAATTGTTTAATAAATGATCAGTGCCTTGCAGCCAGACAGCGGCAAGCACGAGATAGAGCAGCGCTGCACGCAATGCATCGCGGTAAGTGGCAGGCATTCGGCTGTCCATGTCCCTACAAAAAGGTTGGAATTATAGGTCAAGAAACATCCAGCGACTCTTATCTGAAAGGGCGACTGGTTTTATCTGTGTGCTTGGTGATAATGCAACGGCTGTTTTTATCTTTATCGAGGGCCCTATAGCCTATGTGGTACGAAGGTTTTCTTGGCTTGTCGGCCTGGTCTCTGGTCGCAGTCACCCTGCTGATGACCCACGTGACGATTGTTGCCGTCACGGTCTATCTGCACCGCTACTCGGCCCATCGCTCGTTGGAACTGAATGCCGGCCTGAAGCACTTTTTCCGTTTCTGGCTGTGGCTGACCACGGCGCAGAACACCCGCGAGTGGACCGCCATCCACCGTAAACACCACGCCAAATGCGAAACCGAAGACGACCCGCACAGCCCGGTCATCAAAGGCCTTTCCACCGTGCTGCGTACCGGCGCCGAGCTGTATCGCGCCGAAGCGCAGAACCCGGAAACCCTGCGCATCTACGGCAAGAACTGCCCCGAAGACTGGATCGAACGCAACGTCTACAGCCGTTACCCGCTGCTGGGCGTGGCGATCATGGGCGTTATCGACCTGCTGCTGTTCGGCACCATCGGCATCACCATCTGGGCGATCCAGATGATGTGGATCCCGGTGTGGGCCGCTGGCGTGATCAACGGTCTGGGCCATGCCGTCGGCTACCGCAACTTCGAATGCCGCGACGCGGCGACCAATCTGGTACCGTGGGGCATCCTGATCGGCGGCGAAGAACTGCACAACAACCATCACACCTACCCTAACTCGGCCAAGTTGTCGGTGAAAAAGTGGGAGTTCGACCTCGGTTGGGCGTGGATCAAAGTCTTCTGCTTCCTGCGTCTGGCCAAGGTTCAGCGTGTAGCGCCGATTGCCCACCGCGTTGAAGGCAAGGGCAGTCTGGACATGGACACTGCCATGGCGATCCTCAACAACCGCTTCCAGATCATGGCCCAGTACCGCAAGTTGGTGATCGGTCCGCTGGTCAAGCAAGAACTGGCCAAGGTCGATCATTCGGTGCGCCACCAGTTCCACCGCGCCAAACGCCTGCTGTCACGGGAAACCAGCCTGCTGGAAGATCGTCACCACCTGCGCATCCAGACCATGCTCGAGCACAGCCAGGCATTGAAGGTAATTTACGAAAAACGCTTGGCCCTGCAGCAGATCTGGGTCAAGACCAGCGCAAATGGCCACGACATGCTCGCCGCCATCAAAGAGTGGATTCACGAGGCAGAAGCCAGTGGCATCCAGTCCTTGCGTGAATTTGCCGACCAGTTGAAAACCTACTCGCTGCGTCCTGCAGCGGTCTGAGACCGTTGATCGGTGCACCCGACTCCCGGGTGCACCCTTCGGAACTTCGCTAAAAATCGCTTATCTCAAAGACACTTCGCCATCCCGGCGGGCTGTATTGTGGCCGTTGTCGAATTGCGGCACGTCCTTTGAGATCTGTGCCGATGGTCAATAACAACCAAAAAGACTCATCCCTCCCGCAGTGGCCCGAGGCCGCGCAAACCCTCATGGCATTGATGCATGCCCAGGGCGAGGTCGCCCGTTTGAGCGAACGCGAGCAGCTGTTCAGCTCTTTGCTGGTCAGCGTCAACGCCGTGCTTTGGGCGTTCAACTGGGAAACCCGGCAGGTGCTGTATGTCAGCCCCGCCTATGAACGGATTTTCGGTCGCTCCGCCGGCCTGCTGCTGGCCGACTACAACCAGTGGCGCGACAGCATCTACCCCGATGACCTGGAATACGCCGAACGCAGCCTCGCCGAAGTCCTGCACAAAGGCGCGGTGGAGGATCGCGAATACCGCATCATCGCCGCCGACGGCCAGGTGCGCTGGCTCAGCGACAAATGCTTTATCAACCGTCAGGACGAACCCGGTCAGCCGGTGATCATCGTCGGCATCGCCGAGGACATCACCGACAAAAAACAGATGGAAACCGAGCTGCATCGCTTGGCGACCACCGACGTGCTGACGCAAAGCAGCAATCGCCGCCACTTCTTCGAGTGCGCCAACCGTGAGTTCGAAGAGGCGCGTGCGCAGGGTTCGCCTATGGCGTTTTTGCTGCTGGATATCGATGACTTTAAAGTGATCAACGACAGTTACGGCCATCCCGAAGGCGACAACGTGTTGCAGCGGATCGCCGAGTGCGGGCGCGGCTCGTTACGTCGCGGTGATCTGTTCGGGCGGATTGGCGGGGAAGAGTTTGCGGCGGTATTTCCAGGGTGCGCACCGGACATGGCCAAGCAAGTGGCCGAGCGGTTGCAGCAGGAAATTCAGCGTTTGAGTTTCAGCCATGACGGGCAGACGTTTGGCATCACCGTCAGCCAGGGTCTGACCAATCTGACCGATGGCGATGAAAACCTCGACAGCCTGTTCGCCCGGGCGGATGCGGCGATGTATGAGGCCAAACGGCAGGGCAAGAATCGGATTATTTCTGCCTGAGCCCTATTTCAACCACACAGAGATCAAGTGTAGGAGTGAGCCTGCTCGCGATAGCGGAGTGTCAAACGAACAATTGTTGTATGACACTCCGCTATCGCGAGCAGGCTCACTCCTACATTGGAAATGTGTACGTCGTTTATTTACGCATCCGCATCAACTCCGGCAAGCCGATTTTAAGCAACCTTGCCGTGCGACTCTTTGCCAGCGCCTCAACGCCTTCATGCTCGGTCAAGCGGGCCATCTGCGCCGCCATGTTCATCACCAGCGCCTCACGGGAATACACGCCACCGCCGAGCTGGTAGACCGAGGCAATCAGCTCCCGCAATTCCAGCGGCAATCGCCAGCGAGTACGCAACGCCGAACCATAAGCCGCGCCAAACTCAGCCAACGCCTCGCCGACTTCCTCCAGTTCATCCAGCGCCCCGCCGGCCTGCTGCCACTCCTGCAGACAACGCAGCAACGCCAGATCACCCAGCCGATGCAGCATGCCCGCGCAATAGCAGCGCTCCTGATCGAGATCGAGCAGCCGCGCGAGGGTGCGCGCATATTCAGCGGTGTGCAGCGACAAGCCCCAATAACGCTCCGCATAATCCGCCAAACACGGATCACTGAGCCTGGCGCTGCGCTTGAGCGCCAGCCCCAGAATCAGGTTCATGCTCTGCCCGGTGCCCAGACGATGCAGCGCTTGAGCCAGTGTTTGCACCGGTGCGCCATGGTGCTGCGCCGCGCTGTTGGCCGCAGCGATCAACACCGCCGTGATCTGCGGATCGGTTTTGATCTCATCTTCCAGCAGCTTCAGATCGAGGCCATTGGGATTGAGACTGCGCTTCACCGCGACCTGCACATCGGTCATCAACGGCGCGCCGTCGGCCTGCTCACGACGTCGCTCGAGAAACACCGACAAGGTCATGCCCGGCGCCAATGCCGGCACTTCACAGAAAACCTCTTCACCAGCATCGAGCAGCAAACCCTGCAAGCGCTCGGTCAGGCTTTCCATGTTCAACGGTTTGGTCAGATACGCCGTCGGCGCCAACGGAATCGCTTCGCGCACACTGGCGCTGTCGTTGCGGCTGCTCATCAGAATGAACGGCAGCGGCGGATTGCGTTTGCGCTGCCGCACGCTGCGCAACACGCTCAAGCCATCGACGCCGGGTAGCTCCCAATCGACGATGGCCAGGTCATAAGGAATTTCGCTGAGCATCGACAGGGCTTGCTGGCCATCGGCACACAGGTCCAGCCGGGCATCGCAACGCACGTTCAGCAACACTTGTTTGAGCAGGTCGCGAGACCACGGATCAGCCTCGGCGATCAGCACTCGCGGTACGGCGGGTAAATCAACGGCAGTCATGCGCGCTCTCCCTTGCAATGCCTGAACCTTAGCCAATGCTGGCCATTCGATACAGCGCTAAAGCGCCCGATGTGTTTCAAAGGGCATAAAAAAACCCGCCGAAGCGGGTTTTTTGTCGATCAGGTCACACGGGCAGATCAGAGCTCGGAGAAGCACTCTTCGATGATCGCCAGACCTTTGTCCAGTTGCTCGTCCGGCGAAGTCAGCGGTACGAGGACGCGCAGAACGTTGCCGTAGGTGCCGCAGGACAGCAGGATCAGACCCTTGTCGCGCGCCTTGGCCACAACCGACGCTACAGCGGCAGCGTTCGGTTTGTGGCTGTCGCCGTTTTCGAACAGCTCGACCGCGATCATCGCGCCCAGGGCACGGACTTCGCCGATCACCGGGTACTTGGCCTGGATAGCTTTCAGGCCAGTGACCAGACGCTCGCCAACAGCCTTGCAGCGGTCCAGCAGTTGCTCTTCTTCGAACACTTCCATCACTGCCAGTGCAGCGGCGCAAGCGATCGGGCTACCGGCGTAAGTGCCGCCCAGGCCACCCGGGGCGATGGCGTCCATGTATTCGGCCTTGCCGCACACACCGGCCAGCGGGAAGCCGCCTGCGATGGATTTGGCGAAGGTGGTCAGGTCGGCAGCAACGCCCATCTGCTCCATGGCGAAGAAGGTGCCGGTACGGCCAGCGCCAGTCTGTACTTCGTCAGCGATCAGCAGGATGCCGTGCTGGTCGCACAGCGCACGCAGACGCTTCATGAACTCCTTCGGCGCGACGTAGAAGCCACCTTCACCCTGTACAGGCTCGATGATGATCGCGGCGATGTCTTTCGGCTCGGCGTCATTCTTGAAGATGCGCTCGATGGACGCGATCGAATCATCGATGCTCACACCGTGCAGTTCGTTCGGGTAAAGCGCGCGGAAGATGCCGCCTGGCATCAGGCCCATGCCGGCCGAATACGGCACGACTTTACCGGTCAGGCCCAGGGTCATCATGGTGCGACCGTGGTAGGCGCCGGTGAACGCAATCACGCCGGCACGGCCAGTGGCAGCACGGGCGATTTTCACGGCGTTTTCCACGGCTTCGGAACCGGTGGTGACCAGCAGGGTTTTCTTGGTGAAATCACCCGGCACCTTGGCGTTGATCTTTTCGCACAGCTCAACGTACGGCTCGTAAGCCAGTACCTGGAAGCAGGTGTGAGTCAGCTTGTTCAGCTGTTCGGTCACGGCAGCGATGATTTTCGGGTGCACGTGGCCGGTGTTCAGTACCGCGATACCGCCAGCGAAGTCGATGAACTCACGACCTTCAACGTCAGTCACGGTAGCGTTCTTGGCCGATTCAGCGAAGATCGGGTGAATCTGGCCAACACCACGTGGAACAGCTGCGGTACGACGGGCCATCAGTTCAGCGTTAGTCTTGCTCATTACAGTCCTCATTCGCCGCTCATCGGGCGGCGTGGTTCAAGGATTAAGCGGGAGGAATCGACGGTGGCAGCATGCGATGATCGACTGCCACGGCGTTCCTGGCCGCAGAGAAAATTCCGGTTTGAAACGACACAAAGGGACAGCGCTCTCGTGCCCTTTGCGTTTGCAGCGATCCCTTTCTCGGCTTAGATGCCCAGGCAGAGGTATTTGATTTCCAGATAATCTTCGATGCCGTACTTGGAGCCTTCACGGCCCAGGCCCGAGGCCTTGATGCCGCCGAACGGCGCGACTTCGTTGGAGATCAGCCCGGTGTTGACGCCAACCATGCCGTATTCCAGCGCTTCAGCGACACGGAACACACGACCGAGGTCGCGAGCGTAGAAGTAGGAGGCCAGACCGAACTCGGTGTCGTTGGACATCGCGATCACTTCGGCTTCGTCTTTGAAGCGGAACAGCGGCGCCAGTGGACCGAAGGTTTCTTCCTTGGCCACAGCAGCATTTTTCGGCACGTTGGTCAGGATGGTCGGCTCGAAGAAGTTGCCTTCCATCGGCTTGCCACCGGCCAGTACGGTGGCGCCTTTGGAGACGGCGTCAGCGATGTGCTCTTGGACCTTGGCCACGGCTTTTTCGTCGATCAGCGGGCCAGTGGTGGTGCCGTCTTCCAGACCGTTGCCGATCTTCAGTTTGGCCACGGCCACTTTCAGCTTCTCGGCGAACGCGTCGTAGACCGAATCCTGAATGTACAGACGGTTGGCGCAGACGCAGGTCTGGCCGTTGTTGCGGTACTTGGAAATGATCGCGCCTTCGACGGCCTTATCCAGGTCCGCGTCGTCGAACACGATGAACGGCGCATTGCCGCCCAACTCAAGCGAGACTTTCTTGATGTCCTTGGCGCATTCCGACATCAGTTGACGACCGATTTCGGTCGAACCGGTGAAAGACAGTTTGCGCACGATCGGGTTGCTGGTCAGCTCGCTGCCGATGTCGCCGGCGCTGCCGGACACCACGCTGAACACGCCCGCAGGAATGCCCGCGCGCTGAGCCAGTTCGGCCAGTGCGAATGCAGAGAATGGAGTTTGCGAAGCAGGCTTGAGCACCATGGTGCAACCGGCAGCCAGTGCTGGACCGGCCTTGCGGGTGATCATCGCCGCCGGGAAGTTCCACGGGGTAATTGCGGCGGTCACACCGATTGGCTGCTTGATCACGATCAGGCGCTTGTCTGGCTGATGGCCCGGAATCACGTCACCGTAGATACGCTTGGCTTCTTCGGCGAACCACTCGATGAACGAAGCGGCGTAAACGATTTCGCCCTTGGCTTCGGCCAGCGGCTTGCCCTGTTCGAGGGTCATCAGACGCGCGAGGTCGTCCTGGTTCTCGATCATCAGTTCGAACCAGCGACGCAGCTTGCCGGCACGCTCTTTGGCGGTCAGGGCACGCCAGGCTGGCAGCGCCTTGTCGGCGGCTTCAATGGCACGGCGGGTTTCGGCAGCGCCCATCTTCGGCACGGTACCGAGGATTTCGCCGGTGGCCGGGTTGTTGACCTTGATCGTCTGACCGTTGTCCGCATCGACCCAAGCGCCATCAATGAACGCTTGCTGGCGGAACAACAGGGTGTCTTTAAGCTGCATGTCGGCTTTCCTTAACAGCACCGCGGCCTGCGCGGAGCAAATTATGATTGTAGAAAGGCGCCTCGCGAGGCTGCCGTCAGGGAAATCAGTGACCGGGTGTGGCGCATCAACAGTGCACGATTCGAAACACCGGCGCTTCAACGCCCGGTCAACGAGCGTTTGAAATCTCAAACGGATCGTAGGATCAAAGGGGTTAAAGGACAATAGGTCGTTCGAAAAAAAGAACAAAAACGCCGTGTTTGTGGAATTTTTCAGATCAACGAGCCAAAAGCCTCAGCCGCCACAAAACCATAGAACAGTCCCGCGAAAGCGCCAAGCGAGGGTTTTGCAGGACGTTACCGTTTTATGGAATGCAGCGATTTGCGCCGACACGCGCACTGACAATACCCGCTCAAACCCAGCATGGACGCCCCGAGCCGACCTAGGTATGATGTCGCCCGCTGCACCAGTAGCTCAGCTGGATAGAGTACTGCCCTCCGAAGGCAGGGGTCGTGGGTTCGAATCCCGCCTGGTGCACCATTGATTTGAACGAGAAAGCCCCGGACTGATGAAGTCCGGGGCTTTTTTGTGGGCGATGGTTTTATGAAAAGATCGGTTGGAAACAAAATTACACGACAATCGGGTTCATTAGGCCAGCGGTTTTCGCCACACTACGTAGCCAAACCTGAGCCTTTGCGATCAATGTAAAGACTCGCCAGAACTGGTCGCGGACAGCCCAATGATTGATCAGAACGACACAGCCTATCCTGCAGCCCCTCAAGGGGAGCTTTTGCTTTTTGAAAGCTCCGAAGGTCAGGTACGCCTGGAATGTCGATTCGAGTCCGAAACGCTTTGGCTATCTCAGTCGATGATTTGTGAACTGTACGGTAAGGCCAAAGCAACCATCAGCGAACATATCAGCCATATTTTTGCCGAGGGCGAGTTGTCAGAGGATTCAGTTGTTCGGTTTTACCGAACAACTGCCGCCGACAACAAACCTTACAACGTCAAATATTTCAGCCTGCCCTTGATTATCGCGGTGGGATACCGCGTCCGTTCCAAGCGAGGAACCCAATTCCGTCGATGGGCCACCCAGGTCATTCAAGAATATCTGGTCAAGGGCTTCGCCATGGACGACGAGCGATTGAGAAACCCTCCAGTGGGGCACTCACAGGTACCTGACTATTTTGACGAACTGCTTGAGCGCATCCGAGATATTCGAGCCAGCGAAAGACGGGTTTATTTAAGGGTGAAGGATATCTTCGCGATGGCGGCCGATTATGTGCCGTCCAACAAAGATACGACTGCGTTCTTTCAGATCATCCAAAACAAGCTTCATTTCGCCAGCACTGGCCTGACTGCCGCCGAGTTAATCTTCCAGCGCGTTGACGCCTCAAAACCATATATGGGTCTAACCAACTTCAAGGGAGATGAAGTGCGCAAAAGCGATGTCACAATCGCTAAAAACTACCTCATCCAAGAAGAAATCAATGCTCTCAATCGCATCGTTACGATGTGGCTGGATTTCGCCGAAGACCAAGCAATGATGCGCAAACAGGTTTTTCTGCGGGATTGGCAGGAGAAGTTGAACCAGTTTTTGGAATTCAACAGCCGCCAGATTTTGCAAGGATCGGGGCACACAACTAATCAAGCAGCGGAAGAAAAAGCCCGAGCTGAATATGAAATTTATGCCGAACGACGCAGGGCTCTGAAAGAGACAGAAGGCGAACGGTCAGCCATTGAAGCACTTCGCCACATTTCACAAAAGAGTCGGCACTGAGCCCACTGCCTTGGATCAGGCGACCAAAAACTGAGCAAGCGCCTGAAGCTCAATTCATTCCGTCGTCCAATCAAACTCATCATATTCATCGTCGTCCTCTTCCCCCTCAACCTCCTCAAAAACCTCGTCCTCATCAACGACGTCTTCTTCCGGCTGGTTCAGCAGAAATTCCTTCCGTGCCTCGGTAATAGCGCGCCGCATCTCTTCGCCCTTTTCCGGGCAGTTGAGCAATTGGGCAATGCGGTCAATTTTCGATGCCACGTTGTCCTCCAGCGTATTGGCAATGCCCCGATAGTGCGCGTTTTTGCGGGGCATTGCCAAATGGCTGAGGTTTACAGGGTCATTTTTCTTGCAACTGTTCGAGTCGAGCGTCGAGATCGGCGTTCGGGTAGCGTTTGTGCAGGTTGTTGAACAGGCTGTCAGCTGCTTGCGACTGTCCGGATTGGCGCAGGCGCAGGACTTCACGCAGTTGCGCGTCGAGGCCATTGGCCGGGGCGGTGGCGCGTTTGCTGAATTTGGTTTCATCGGCGCTGATCGCTTGATCTTGCATCGGCGCGGCCATTTCCATCATCGGCACAGGTGCCGGCATGGCGCCGGCCGGGGCGGACAATCGGTGCAGTTGCGCTGAGTCCGTGTCGGTCATCGGTACGGCAAGTTCGGGGGCTGGGGCGTAGTCGTACTGGCGCAGCGGTTCAGGGGCGCGCTGCACCAGCGACAGCATCAATGCCACGCCAACGAGGCTGGCGAACGCGACTTGCCAGCGTGGTTTGCGGCATAGATCCAGCCAGCGTTGCCAAAGGGTTGATTTCGGCGCAGGAGTTTGACGCTGCGCGGCGTCGAGGATGAACGCATCGAGATGCGCTGGCGGTTCAGCGTTGTGCTGTTCGCGCACATGTTTGATCAGCGGATCTTCAGGTGTCTGGCGGGCGTCAGTCATGTCAGTACCTCCTCGGCCAGCAGCCGACGCAGTTTTTGCTGGGCGTAGCGCAAGCGGCTTTTGACGGTTTCCAGCGGCGTTTCGGTGAGGCTGGCGATTTGTCCCAGGTCGAGGTCGCCGTGGGCACGCAGCAGGAACACTTCGCGCTGGTCGGCGGGCAGGGTTTGCAGGGCGCTTTCCAGACGCTGGTTGTCGCGGCTGAGGCTGAACAGTTGCTCGGGATCGTTCGCCTCGTCGCTGACGGCATGTGCTTGTTCATCATAACTGTCGTGCAGCGGTTGCTGGGCGCCATGCTTGCGCCAGTGATCGATCAGGCGATTACGGGCAATCTGGAACAGCCATGTGCGAAATGTCGCCCGGCCTTGTGGCTGACTGCTGCTGCGGATCAGGCTCAGCCAGGTTTCCTGAAACACCTCGTCGGCCAGTTCCGGTTTACCGCTCAATCCGAGTAGAAACCGGTACAGGCCTTGGCGATGGCGCGCGTACAAGATCTCGAACGCCGCGCCGTCGCCCTCGCGATAACGCGCCAGCAGCGATTCATCGCTGTTGGCGGTTGAGCTGTCTGCCGAAGCAAACAGCTGACTGATGAAGCCTTTCAGACGACTCACTTATTCCATCCGTCGTTCAGTAGCCAGCGCGTTCGAAGCGGTTGAGTTGCGCAAGCTCTGCGCCAGCGCGACCAGTTGCACGAACTCATTGCGCAAGCCGAAGCGATCATCGCCGCGCGCGCCACGGGCCAATGCCTCGGTGTCTTTCAGACTGAAGTCGCCGGTGTAGCGACTGTCCTTGAGTTGCTGGGAGAATGCGGCCACGGCGGCGGCAAAACGCAGATCTTCGCTGGCGGTTGCGACTTGGTTGGCGATCGGCCGTTCGATCAGCAGACTTTTCCCACCTTCGGGACGCTGATAACGCACACGCAGCATCGCCAATTCTCCGCTCTTCGCGGAAACAACCGGTTCCGACTTGGCGTAACGCAGCGGCTCCAACCAGCCCTTTTCACCCGCCGGAACAATTTCGTACAACGCGGTCACCGTATGTCCTACGCCGATTTCACCGGCATCGACTTTGTCATTGCTGAAATCCTCACGCTTCAACGCACGGTTTTCGTAGCCGAGCAGGCGATATTCGCTGACCTGCGCCGGGTTGAACTCCACCTGCAGTTTGACGTTCTGCGCCACCACGGCGAGGGTCGAACTCAACTGATCCACCAGCACTTTGCGCGCCTCGCGCAGGTTGTCGATGTAGGCGTAGTTACCATCGCCAGCGTCGGCCAGTTGTTCCATCAAGTGTTCATTGTAGTTATCCACACCGAAACCCAAGGTCGTCAGCGAAATCCCGGTTTTGCGTTTATCCACAGCCATTTGTTTGAGGCTGTCGAAGTCACTGACGCCGACATTAAAGTCGCCATCGGTGGCCAGGAGGATGCGGTTGATGCCTTTGGGAATGAAGGCCTGCTGCGCCATTTGGTAGGCCAATTCGATGCCTGAAGCGCCGGCGGTCGAACCGCCGGCAGTCAATTGCTCAATGGCTGTACGAATTTTCGCTTTCTCGCGCCCGGAAGTCGGTTCAAGCACCACTCTGGATTCGCCGGCATACACCACCAGTGACACGCGATCCTGATCGCGCAATTGATCGACCAGCAATTTCAGCGTGCTTTTGACCATCGGCAGCCCTTCGCGACGATCCATCGAGCCGGACACGTCGACCAGAAATACCAGATTGGCCGGGGCCAGTTCCGCCACCGCGCGGTCGGAAGCCTTGATGCCGATGCGCAGCAAGCGGGTGTGCGGGTTCCACGGTGAAGCGGCCAGTTCGGTGGTCACGCCGAAGGGCGAGCCATCGCTGGGCAGCGCGTAGTCGTAAGGGAAGTAATTGATCATTTCCTCCAGACGCACCGCGCCTTCCGGCGGCAATCGGCCTTGATTGAGCAGGCGACGGACGTTGGCATAAGCGCCCGTGTCGACGTCAGCACTGAACGTTGAAACCGGCGTTTCGGCAACGCTGTGGATCGGGTTATCCGCCAACGCCTGATACTGCTCGCGCTGCTCGTCGCGATAGCCCTGTGGATAACTTTCACTCAACGGCATCGGCGCACTGCCCGCATTGGGCATCCTGTACAGCGCGCGTTTGGCCATTGAGGTGTCAGCCATGACCGCTTCCTGGCGAACGAGAACTTCGGACTGCGCAGGCGCGGGCACAGCAGCGGAATCGGGCGTGGACGAAGCACCGCAACCGGCGAGCGCCAGCAGCACAGCAACCGCGACAGGACGCAAAAGAGCAAGTGACATGGGGGCTGACCTCGGGATGAAATTGATCATTCATCCACTGAGACGGGCAGCCCCTTCAGTTCGGGTTAAACGCCGCTGAAAATATTTTCAGCGGTGATAACGCCGCACTGCGCTGCTGTTGCGCAGCACATGACCTTTGATTTTTTCCATCAGCTCGGCGCGGGTCAGACCGGCCGGCAAGGCGTCCGGCGCCAGATCCAGTGCGTAGATCTGGATGATGTAGTGGTGCGCACTGTCACCCACTGGCGGGCAAGGCCCCATGTAATGCGTGTTGCCCTTGCTGTTGGTGCCGCCAACGCCTTCGAACGCGGATTTGGCCCCGACACCTGCCGCAATCTGGCGCGTGGTGGACTTGATGCCGTAATGAATCCAGTGATCGACGCCCAGGCCTTTCTGGCCGTCCGGATCGTGCATGACGATCGCATAACTCTGGGTGCCGGCAGGCCCTGCGTTCCAGCTCAGGGCCGGTGACTGGTTCTTGCCGCCACAACCGGGCGCATCGCTCGCCGCTGCCGAGGTGAACAGGCGGTTATCGGAAACACCCGGAATGCTCAGGGTGAAACGCTCTTGGGCCTGCGCCGGAAACTGCACGCAAAGGGTGACGGCGAGTGCCGCCAGCCAGGGGTTGAGAGAGGTCAATCGGGTCATTCCGGGAGCACCTTGTGCAGTGGGGCCGTGTTCGGCCTGCAAACTATAGCCGTACCGTTCGTGCCGTGGCAGTAGCAAATGGCTGAACCTCGCACTACGACGCAAACTCACAAGAGAAATGCCCCGCGAGGAAGCCGCCCATGTCCCTGCACCGCGTCGCCCGTATTGCCGATGTCCCTGAAGACCGTGGCCTGCAAGTTGAAATCGGTGAATGCAAGATTGTGCTGCTGCGCGCCGCTGGGCAATTACGCGCATTTCAAGGCGAATGCCCACATGCCGGGGCGCCGCTGGCTGACGGTGCCTTGTGTCACGGGCGCCTGATCTGCCCGTGGCACAAGGCTGCGTTTCGCGCAGAAGACGGCGCACTGTGCGAGCCACCGGCGCTCGACAGCCTCAAACGTTATCCGCTGGAACTGCGTGGCGATGAGGTCTGGGTCGATGATCAGCCGTTGGCGGATCCGCATACCCCTCCGGCGGATGATTCGCGCACGTTCGTGATCGTCGGCGCGGGTGCGGCCGGTACCGCGTGTGCGGCAGCGCTGCGGGAAAAAGGTTTTGGTGGCCGCATCGTGATGATTGATCGCGAGGCAGATGCCGGTTACGACCGCACGGTGCTGAGCAAATTTGTTCTCGCAGGGGAAATGCCCCCCGAGGAAACCCCTCCGCTGCGAGATGAAGCTTTTTATAAAGAGCAGCGTATTGAGCGACTGGAAAACGAAATCACCTCGCTCGACGCCTCAAGCAGGGTTTTGCACCTCAGCGATGGCCAGATCTTGCGCTACGACGCGGCCGTGCTGGCCACTGGCGGTGAGCCCAACCCGCTGAAGTTACCCGGAGCCGATCTTCCGCAGGTGTTCGTGCTGCGCTCAAAAGCCCAGGCCGAACAGATCATGAAAGCGGCCAGCCCCGATCAACGCGCCGTGATCATCGGTGACAGCTTCATCGCCCTCGAATGCGCCTCGGCCCTGCGTCAGCATGGCCTCGATGTCACGGTGCTGGCTCGCCACGCGATTCCCTTCGCCGCGCAATTCGGCGAGGCCGTGGGCAAAGCCATCCGCGCTTTGCACGAGGAAAACGGCGTGAAGTTCATCAGCGAGCACGAGGCCACAGAGATTATCGGTGAGGGCAAGGTCGAAGCGGTGCTGCTGGACAATGGTCTGCGGCTTTCTGCGGATCTGGTACTGGTCGGGATCGGTGTACAACCAGCCACCGAGGCTTTCGCCTCACTGCCAAGGGAAAAGGATCAGTCATTGCGCGTCGATGACCGCATGCGCCTGAGCGAAAGCCTATGGGCCATCGGCGATATCGCTACGTTTCCGCTCCACGGCCAGCCGCAACGTATCGAGCACTGGCGCCTGGCTCAGCAACACGCACGCATCGCCGCTGCCAACATGCTCGGTGGCGACGAACATTACCTCGACGTGCCGTTCTTCTGGACCTGGCATTTCGGCAAGAACTACGACTACCTGGGCCACGCCGAGCATTGGGATGAGGTGGAGTTTCGCGGCGAGCCTGAACATCCGCCATTTATTGGTCTGTTTGGCAGAAACGGCATTCTGGTCGCTGCAGTCGCCTGCGAGAAGGACCGGGCGATGGCGCTGCTGGCCGAGCGCATGAAGCAACCGCTGGCTATGGAAGAGGCCTGGACATTGATCCGCGATTGAAAAAACCGTGCAGGAGCTGCCGAAGGCTGCGATCTGTTGATCTTTAAGTTCAAAAGATCGCAGCCTTTGGCAGCTCCTACACGGGGTTCACCATTCAGGTAATACGATTCACCGGTTCGCGATTATCGTCATCCTCGGCATGCAGAAAGATCACCCGTGGATGCTCCAGCGGTGCCAGCGGCGGTGGCAGTTCCTGCTGCCGAACCGGCCAGAAGTGCGTCACCACATGGCTGATGTCACCTTCCTGATCGTTGTGAATGGTCATAACCCCGGGTGTGCGCAGCTTCTGAAAGCGCTCATCGCAGAGTTTGAAACTCTTGCTCAGCCCTTCATCGTCGATCACCGGCGACGGCAACCGACGCTGGGCGAAGCTGCGGCTTTTACGCTGCTGATAACGCGCCCAACCGATCAGAATCACCGCGTTGACCAACGCCACCCACAGATAAATCTGCAGGGTGCCCAGCGCGTCGAACGCCGATTTATCGATCAGCGGCCCGCCCGCGTGAGTTTCGATCAGCGGCCACAAGCCACGGATCAGCAGAAACAGCAGGCCAACCCACGCCACAACGGTAAGAATCACATCGACCACGACCAGGAACGGCCGCTGGCGGGTCCGGATGATTTTCATTTGATGACCTCCTCTTCGTCGTCGCCAATCGGTTTGATACCCCGGTCGGGACTGACCCAACGCGCACGTTTCTGATGTTGGCCGAACAAGACTTTCGGGAAGCTGACCAGCGTGGTCAGCAAACTGACAAACCAGAATGCAATCGGGTACCAGACCACCCAGAACATGGTCTTGCCCAACCCAGGCTCGTAGCGGCGGTCGATGATGATGCTGACGGCGAACTGCACCAGGCAGACGAAGGCCAGCAGCAACCCGGTAAACGCCGGCGGCATCAGGTGATCTACCGCAATGGCTTCCGGCATGACCACGAACTTGCCGACGCCCCAGAAAATCACCGACAACAGGAAGGTGAATGCCCACCCGGTCGACAGGCAGTATTCGAACAGTAGCGGCCACAGGTAACGATGGCGGTACTGCCAGATGCCACGGATGTTCTTGAACAGCACTTCGGCACCGCCCTGGGCCCAGCGCAACCGCTGCTTCCACAAACCACCGAGGGTTTCCGGCATGAGGATCCAGCACAACGCACGCGGCTCGTAGAAGATGCTCCAGTGATCGAGTTGCAGCTTCCAGCTGATGTCGATGTCTTCGGTGATCATGTCCGGGCTCCAGTAACCGACGCGGTTCAGCGCGGTACGGCGGAACGCGACGATCACGCCGGAGACGGTAAAGATCCGCCCGAACACCCGTTGCGTGCGTTTGATCAGGCCGATGATCGAGGAGAACTCACCGACCTGAACCCGCCCGACCAGCGTCGAACGCGTGCGAATCCGAGGGTTGCCGGTCACCGCGCCAAGGCGTGCGTTATCCAGCATCGGTGCGACCAGATACGCCGCCGTGTTCGGTGCCAGCAGCGCATCACCGTCAATGCACACCAGATACTCACTGCGCGCAGCGATCGCCCCCATTCGCAAGGCCACAGCTTTGCCTTGGTTCTCCGCGAGATGCAGCACGCGCAGACGTGGATCTTCCTTGGCCAGCGCATCGAGCACTTCGGCGGTGTTGTCCTTGGAGCCGTCGTTGATCGCAATGACTTCGATGTTCGGGTAATGCTGGGCCAGCGCCGCGTGGATCGTATCGGCGGCGTTGTCGCCTTCGTTGTAGCAAGGGATCAGGATCGAGATCAGCGGCTCGCCTTCCAGTGGCGGCGGCAGGGTGTCGTCCTGCCACGGCCAGTGGCGCTCCCAGTGCAGCCAGAAATACAGGCCACCGGCAATCCACAACCCGGACATGAACAGCGGGTAGAAGAACACGAAGTCCATCAGGAACTGCCCGGTGACCAGGAAGATCAGGCCCAGCGGCACGCCGAGGACGAGCGCCAGAACAAGCAGGGCTAACAGTCTATCCAGCATGTTATGGATTCCATTTGTTGGAGAGTGCAGGCCTTACGGTTTTCAGGTCCGGCAGGTTGTCGAGGAAGTTGTCCGGGTAGTAACCGAAACTGGTCGCGCCCTGACGCTTGAGACGGCCCATCCAGTCCGCCAGATGCGCACCGTCGATGTCGGCCTGGTCCTTTTTCGTCCAGTCCCGTGCCTGCAATTCGAACACCGTGCGGTTCAGGGCTCCGGGGCGCTTGCTGACGGTTTGCACCAAGGTTTCCAGCCACGGGCCGGACTCGGCCTGGGTTTGTTTTTCCATGAGCGGCATGGCCATCGGCGCCGTCCAGTCGTAGGTCACGAGGAAGTCGTCGAGGTTCTGTGCGTACCATGCTTCGCTCTCGGGATTGAGCATCGGCTCGGCGAAGATGTTGCGCGCGGTCAGCACCTGCGGGCCACGAATCGCGCGGACTTTGGCGGTGAGCTCGTTGGTGAAGTCGATGAGGTATTTGCTCTTGAAGCGCGTCCAGCGCTGCATCGCTGCAGGATCATCGCGCAGCGCGGCAATCGAACCCGGCAAACCGTGGGCGGCGTAGGCTTTCAAGGCTTCGGGGCTGGCGTCTTCAAAGTCTGAAAGCACCGCATCATCGTGATAGAGGATGCCGTCGACCGATGTCAGCCGTGCCACGTCTTCGTAGATTTCGCCGATGATCCGCCGCACCTCCGGATCGAACGGTGAAAGTCGTTTGTACTGATCCGGATCGACTGCGGTGGTGCCGGTTTTCGGATCCCAGCGCGTTACACGCGGCAGCTTCGCATCAAGGCCGAAACTCAGCACCGGCATCCACGCAAACACCTTCACATTGGCGCGAGTGCGCAGTTGCCAGGCAACGCGGTCGAAAATGTCGGCACGTACCGGCAAGTGACGGTTGGGGAAGTACAGCGAGTGCACCAGACCATCGCCCTGCGGATCGGCAAAGGCTTGCAGGAACACCGTGTTGGCGCCCATGTCGGCCATGCGCTGCACCAGCTTGCCGAGGTTGATGTCCTGTTGTGCCGGGTCCGGGTCGTAGACGTTATCCAGATCAACATGCACCACACGCATGACGAAATCCGACTGCACGTCGACGATGCTATTGGAGAAAACCTCGCCGTCGGGATCGGAGGCAACCAGGAAGCGCGGGCTGCTCATCAGGTTGTCGAGGGCATCGAGGCCGTCGTCCAGCGTCAGGGCCATCTCATAGCCTTCCTCGCCGACCACGGTCAGCGAAGTGCCGTCCGCCGTACCATATGGCCAGACCCAGATACGCGGTTTCTTGCCAGTGACCTTGCGGATTTTTTCCGAGATGGCGTTCACGTCGGTGCGAATCCGCGCCTGGAAATCGGCCTCGGATTCATAACGCTTGGTCACTGGATCGTAGCGTCGGGTCGCCGCCGCCGGCTGCATATTGCCCTGCGGGTTGGCCAGAATCCCTTTGTGATTGGCGTCGGTGTGCGCGGCGATTTCCACCAGACCGGATTGCGAGATCTCGCGCACTTGGTCCCAGGTCAGGAAGTCTGAACGTGCGCGCGGGGCGCCAGCAAAATCCACCGATTGATTGAGTGGCGTGTCGATCCAGACGCCGACCGGGGCCAGCAAGGCGTGCCAGTTGTAGGCGCGCAGCACAGGCAGCACGCGAGTATAGAAGCTCGCATAACCGTCGTCGAAACTGAGCAGGATCGCTTTCGCCGGCAGCTCCGGGCCGCCCTTGCGCGCGGCCATGATCTGGTCGACGGTCACCGGTTTGTAGCCGTTCTCGCGCAACCAGGCGAGCTGCTCGATCATGCGCTCGGTGCGCACCGCCACCACGGCCTGATCGGGATCGCGGTCTTCAACATCGTGATAGGCGATACCGAGCACGTGATTTTTCGGCCACGGTTTTTCACTGGCCGCCAGCGGACGCTCGGACGGCGGCGCGAAGGCCGGAGCTTGCTGGGCGCAGGCGCTGACCAGCAGCGCTCCCAGCAGAAGGATGAAACGCGAAATCAAAGGCATCTTCAAACTCTTCTAGAAGCGGAAAGTGAGGTCGACGAGCAGACGCAGATCGGTCTCCCGATCACCGTCGTAAGGCCGGTTGATCACACTGAACAAGCCGCCCACCTCGAACACGTCGTTCCAGGCATAACGCTGGCCGTAACCGAGCAACGCCATGCCGCCGGTGCCGTGATCACGCTGGCTGTACGTGCCCGCGCCGGCCTGGAATTGTTGGCTCCAGGAGGTTTCGTAGCGGTGGTAGAGCACGTGATTGACGTTGACCAGCGGCATCACGCTGAAGTCGGATTTGGGGTTGAAGTACGGCACGTCATCGGACTTGGAGTTGTGGCTGGTGCCGACTTCCAGACCCGCATCGACCTGCACGTTCGGCGAGCTGTAGACGCCCTCGCGACCGGTGAGCAAGGCTTCGACGCGGTTGTTGCCGTCGCTGAAATGCGACGGGCTGACGGACAGTTTCCACTCGCGGCTTTCGTTGGCGCGCCAGCGGAGGAAACCGCTGCCGCCGTTGGCCTTGATGTCGCTGTTGAGTGCGCGCAACGGCGTCTCGGCCGAGAGGTATTCGAGGCTGCCGCCGTACTGCCAGTGGTCGTTGATGTCGCGGGCGATCGCCAGACGCGCGCCCTGTTTGTCGCCAAAACCGTAGGAATGGTTAGAGACTTCCGCTTCGAGGGTCATGTCGCGGGTGCGCCGCTCCAGGCCGACACGCTGGAAGCGGTGGTGACCGGTGCCTTCGGCGAAGTCGCCGGTGGCATAGCCAGCCCCGGCAAACACGCGCCAGTCTTCATCCATCGGCGGGCTGTACAAGGTGGTCTGGATGCCAAAGTCGCGGCTGCCGCTGACGGCGCCGGCATCGCCACTGCCGCCACCATTGGCCTTGCCGCCATAGGCTTCGACGCGCAGTTCCGACATGTCATGGACTTCGCGCTCGCGAGCCAGACGCTGCACCTGGCGGTTATCCGGATAGCGTGCGACGACATCGTCGGTCAGCGCATCCATTTGCCGCCATTCCTGCAATTCCATGGCCGTGTGGGCCTGGCCGATTTCCAGGCCCATGGCGCGCGGCACCATGCTCTCGGTTTCCTTGAGCTGGATTTCCGCGCGGCGCGGCCATTGCCGCGCCAGATACAGGTCGGCCTGAGCCAGACGCAGGCCGACATTGCCGGGCGCCTGATCGACCAGCGTTTGCAAGCGTTCTTCGCCGTGGGGCAGGTCGGAACCATAGGTCCCGGCTTGCGCGGCCAACTGCTGGGCGTCCATCCATTCATGGTTGGGGTTGCCGATGGGCAAACCTTTGAGTTCGACACGCGGACGCTGGGACTTGGCGGCGTCCTCGGCGACTTTGCGCGCTTCATCGGCGCGGTCGCTTTCCAGCAATGCGTAATACAGCGCGGTAGTGTCTTCGAGGCGATCACCGACATCAGCGTCCGGCGCCGACAGCACCTGGCGATACAAGTCCGTGGCGATTTCCGGTTCACGCTGATCCAGATACGACGCCGCTACCCAGCGCAACGCGTAGGTTGGAACCTTCACGCCCTCGGCTTGCAGCTTCTGGTACTCGGTGATGACGTCGGCGGTGCGTGCGCGGGCCTTGAGCGCCCCCATGCGGTCAATGCGCCAGCGAATCACGTCGTCGTGGGGGGTCGAGTCGGGGGTCCAGGTGGCGAGCAGCTTGTCGTAATCGGCCAGCGCGCGATCGGTGATGACGTAGCGCTCTTTTTCGCTGCGAGTGGCGAGCTCGGCGAGACGCACACGCTCGGCGGCCAGATCACCTTCGAGGCGACGCAACGTGACCGGATCGATCAGGCCCGGACGCTGATTGGCCAGACGCAGCGCCGGTTCCGGCAGACGCGCCTTTTGCAGAGCGACCACGTATTCACGGGCGACTTCCGGTTTGCTGCCGGCGCGTTTGAAGGCTTGATCGTATTCGAACAGGGCGTCGTACTGTTTGCCGGCGCGGGTTAACGCGTAGCCCAGCGCCAGACGGCGGGAAGGATCATCAGGCTTGGCCACCACCAGCGCTTTGGCACGAGTCACCGCTTCGTCGGGCTTGCCGGCGTCAGCCTGGGTCAGGGCCAGGCCCAGTTGCAGGTCGGCGTTATCCGGCTCCAGCGCCAGGGCCTTGTTGTAGACCTGCGTGGCTTGATCCCAGCGTTTGAGGTTGCGATAGGCGCGGGCGGTGGCGGTCAGCGCCTGAACCGGCAGGACGCGATCGCGGCCCTGGGTTTCATAAACCTGCACCACTTCGGCATCGAGGCCGGCCCAACTGGCGATTTGCAGGTGATCGCTGATCTGCCCGATCGTCGACTGACCCGGTGGCACCTGACGCAAAACCGTCAGCGCCGGCGTGGTTTGCCCGGCACGGGCGTCGCGCACCATCTGATCATAGGGTGTGTCGGCAAACGCCATCGCCGGCCAGAGCAACTGGCTGCACAGCGCGACTCGGAACAAAGGGCGTAAACCACGATGTAATACAGGAACATCAATACGCGGCATTCGTCAGCATCCTTACATGGCCAGCCGGGTCGCAATGCCCTCCTTGCCCATTCGTAACGGTGGCCGCCAATGCACATCCAACGGCCAAGCTTAGTCAGGCAGTCTTGCACGCAAGCGTTGACCAGGATCCACAACACAATAATTGTTCAGAATCCTCGCGACGGCTTAGCCGGAACGCCAAAAACCCGAACACCAGACAGCAAAACGCCCGGCGTCCGTGCAATACGGAGGCCGGGCGTTGCTATTTAAAGCGCAGGATTACTGCACTTGCGTGACGCCTGCGAACTTGCTCATCAGGAAGCCGACGAACTGCTCGACGGTCATCTTCTGGCCGTTGAATTCGACCTGATTGGCGGCGTAATGCAGCTTGGTCACGACGTTGGTGCCGTCGACGACGGCCAACTGCGAACCGACCGCCATGCCGGCGAACATGTCGGCGGCTTCCTTGGACTGATCGACAATAGCCTTGGCATCGGTCTGACCGTCGAGTTGCGCCTGCACGCTGAGCAGATCAACCAGCATCGGCTTCGATACCTGGATATTCAGGTCAAGCAATGCAATCAGTTGTTTGCCCAGTTGATCCGGCGGCAAGTCCAACGATTGCGGCTTGGTCAGGTCGATCACCAGATTGGCCTTGCTCTCGCCGTTGGCGGTGTTGAACGAGAGGTTTTCCAGCGCGAACTGTGGGCCGGCGGCCAGCAGTTTTTGCAGATCGGCTTTGACCTGCGCATTTTCCGCTTCGGTCAGGTTCAGCTCCGGCGCTGGCAGGCCTTGGGCTGCTGCCTCGGCGGCGGCTTTTTCGTATGGCTGCAATTTGGTCTGGTAGATCTGCATCAGCGACATGGTCGACGGGATGTCGAGGTTTTTCAGGCTCATGGCCATATTGGCCGAGCCGATTTTCTTGTCGTTCAGGCTGACTTCGCCAACCTTGTAGTCAGCGCGGCCCGAGGCATTGCTGCCGTTTTCTTCGGTGAGGTTCTTCATTTCGAAGTTCTTCACACCGAGGACCGACTGCTTGGTGCCGAAAGTGGTTTTACTGTTGGTCAGCACCAGGGTGTTTTCCCCGGTGTAGTAGCCATAGCTGCTCTTGGCGAGGTTGCTGGCCAGGGTCAGACCGTTGAGTTCGACCTGCACCGGCGCCTGATCTTCAGCGACGGTGACCAGTTTCAGGTTGTCCATGTAGCCGTCCGCCTTGACCTTCTGCGCTTTGGCGTTGGCAGAAATGTTCATGGTCAGGCCGGAGAACTTCAGACTCGACTGCTCATCCAGTGCGGTTTCGAACGGCAGCAGATCGAGGGTGCTGGTGGTGGACTCGTCGTAGCCGATGCTGGTTACGCCTTTGAGCGGCGCGGCGCCCTTGGTCGCGGCGAACCATTTCTCGGTGGCCGGATTCTTTTCCAGCTCATAGTTGCTGGTGGCCATGACCGGCAGCCATTTCAGCGAAACCAGACGCGAGAACGGCAACGGACCATGCTCGATGTGGTCAACGAAGAGCAATTCGACTGGTTTGTCGCCAAACATCTCGCCTTCACCCTTGAGGCGATAGTGCGCGGTGCTGGTGAAGGTATGGCGTTCCAGCGACACCAACTCCAGCGACGCGCTGCCGTTGGAGCCGGCCATCGCGGTTTGCAGCTCTTGGTTGGCATTGCTGACGGCGTTGTTCAACACGCCTTCGATCTTGGTCCCGGTGTACCAGGCCCCGCCTGCGCTGATCGCGCCGATGGCAACAACAATTCCGAGAAGCACGCCTGCTGATTTATTCATGAATGACCTGATCGATTTCCGTGGCTGTGAGTGTGGTCGTCTTCCCTGAACCCGTGACCGGGTCGCGGCTCGACTGCGCTGAATTCAGCGATGGAGATTAGCACCGGGCGCGCAAGACGGCCCAATGTTTAAAGGTTAAAGAGTGTCTATGGGGGGAATGGACAATCGCTAGGCTGGAAGAGTTTCGCTGTTTTTTAGGACGCTATCGCGAGCAGGCTCACTCCTACAGGGAAACGCATTCCAAATGTAGGAGTGAGCCTGCTCGCGATGAGGCCGGTCGATTCAGCGAGATTCAGGAATACTGAACCTCAATCTCATCCAGCTGATGATCAAAGCTTTTCAGCCGCGCGGTCCAGGTATACACCAGCACTTCAAAGTCCCGATCGATCACCGCCCCGCCCGGCCCATCGGCGCGCGGATCGCAGAAATCCAGTTGATAGCGCTCACGGGCCATGGCCGTAGCGACATCGGACAGTTCACGGGCATTGTTGAGCCAGTGCCAGCCCTCGCCATCAATCTGCTTGTCGAGCTCCAGGCACTGTTTTTTCAGCGCTTCGAGGCTTTTTTCCAGCGGCGTGCCGGTGAGTTCGCCCATGACTTCGGCGAAGGTTCGCCCCGGTTGCCAGTAACTGCCCCAGAAATACCGGTCGAACACGGTTTCGACCCGGCGCAGGGCGACCTTGGTGTCCCAGATCAGAACGAGGGTTTTGCCCTGTTCAAGCTGACGTTTCTTCACCCGCTGCACCTGGAGCGACGCCCAGGCGACCACGACGATTGCCATGACCGCAATCAGCGCGACGGCGCTGTCGAGGAAAACCATGGCCTTGTCGATCTGGTGGGCCAGCATGATGCCGTAGAAATAGGTGGCCGAGAGCAGCACCAGCGCTGCGAGGGCGCACCAGAAGCCGAGAGCGTAAGGGTTTTTCATTATTGGTTTCCCCTAGACCAGCGCTAGCAATGTGCGCTGGAAGGGTGCTTTGCACGGGGCGCCCTTCCAACACTTCAAAGCATAGCAACGGCCTCAGGGTTTGCTGGGGCTTGGAGCGTGCGTTCGTCCGCTTTCCCAGCCGCCGCCCAAGGCGAGGAACAAATCGATCTGGCTCATCGCAACCTGGGTGTTGGCGGCGGCCAGTTGCGCGGTGACATCGGTGTAGGTGCGGGTCGCTTGCAGGTCGGCGAGAAACGACTCGCGGCCGGCCTGGAAGAAGCGGTGGGTCTGGTCTGCTGCCAGTTTCGCCGACTGCTCGGCATCGGCCAGCGCATCGCGACGTTGCAGCAGTGCGCTGTACTGGGCGAGGCCGGTTTGGGTTTCACGAATGGCGTTGAGCACCACACCGTCAAAATGCGCCAGCGCACCTTGGGTGGTCGCTTCGGCTTCACGGATGCGCGCACGGGCGCCGTTGGTCGGGACTTTCCAGCTCAGCGACGGGCCGAAGCCCCAACGGTTGGTCGACGGATCACCCAAGTCATCGATAAGACCAACAGTGCCGATGGTCGCGCCGATACTGATGTCCGGATACAACTCGCCAGTGGCGACGCCGATCCCGGCGGTCGAAGCGGCCAGACGACGTTCGGCCTGGCGAATGTCCGGGCGACGTTTGAGCAGCGCAGCGCCATCGCCGACCGGCACCAATTGGGCGATTTTCGGCAACTCGGCGCAGGTCGCGGTACCGGCGGGCAACTGATCAACCGGTTTCGCCAGCAACATCGACAAACGGAACAGCCCGGCCTGACGCGCGGCTTCATAACGCGGCAGTTCGGCGCGCAGGGATTTGAATTGGGTTTGCGAGCGAGTCACCTGAGTTTCATCACCACGGCCGGCATCGCGCAAACGCTGAATCAGCGTGGTGCCTTGCGATTGCAGGTCGAGAGAGTGCTGGGCGATTTCGCGCTCTTCGTTGGCCGCGCAGACTTGGGTGTAGGCGCGAACTACGTCGGCCACCAAGGTGATGCGTGCGGTGTCGGCGGCGGCCTGGGTCGCGTCGGCGTTGGCTTTGGCGCTTTCGATGCCGCGCTGCAACGTGCCCCACAGATCGAACTGATACGAAGCGCTGATGCCGATATCGCCAACGTTGTCCACCGGCACTTTCTCCGGCAACAAGAACGCCTGTCCGGACTCCTGCAAACGCTGGGCGCCCATTTTCACGCCAGCACTCCAGCCACCAGCGGCCTCGGCTTCGTCGACTTGGGCGCGAGCGCGCTGCAAGTTGGCGGCGGCGACGCGCAAATCGGTGTTGGAAGCCATGGCCTGCTGCACCAGTTGATCGAGGCGTGGGTCTTTATACAGCCGCCACCAATCCGCCGGCACCGGCGCCGACACCACCGGTTTACCCGCCACCGCCAGCTCACCCTGAAAATCCTTGCGCTGAACCGCTGCCTCCTCAGGCACGTGATAATCCGGCCCGACCATCTGACAGGCCGATAGCATCACGCCCAACCCGGCGATCATCAGCGCCCTGCTCATTGCGCGGGCTCCTGCTTTTTATCGTCGACTTTTGCGTCATCGATGATCGACACCGTGGCAGTGCGCCCGGCGATCATGCGGAAATCTTCCGGCACATCATCAAAGGCAATCCGCACCGGAATCCGCTGTGCCAGCCGCACCCAGCTGAACGCCGGGTTGACATTCGGCAGCAAATTGCTGCCACTGCTGCGGTCGCGGTCTTCGATACCGGCAACGATGCTTTCGACATGCCCGCGCAGCTTGGCGCGGTCACCGATCACGCGGATATCCACCGACTGGCCGACATGAATGCCGTCAAGTTTGGTCTCTTCGAAGTAGCCGTCGATATGGAACGAGTTGCTGTCGACCACCGACAACACCGGACGTCCGGCGGTGACGAATTCCTGCGGACGCGGCGCGCGGTCGTTGACATAGCCGTCCACCGGGCTGCGAATCACTGAGCGGTCGAGGTTGAGCTGAGCGCTGTCCACCGTGACCATAGCTTCGGCCAGCGCCGATTGCGCGCGGGCGACCTTCGACTGGCTTTCTTCCAGTTGCTCGGCCGGCACCAGATTGCCGAGGCCACGGTTACGCTTGGCTTCACGCTGGGCCTGAGCGAGGGTTTCTTCGCGATCAGCCACAGCCGCTTTGGCCTGACGCAAGGCCAGTTTGAAGCGATCCTGGTCGATGCTGAACAGCACCTGGCCGCGCTTGATCAACTGGTTGTCTTTCACTTCAACCTGCTGGATCAACCCGGACACGTCCGGGGCGATCTGGATAATGTCAGCGCGAATGTGGCCGTCGCGGGTCCATGGCGCGAACATGTAATACATCACCATGCGCCAGACGAGGACAACGGCAAAAGTCACGATCAGCAGGGTCAGTACTACGCGACCGATGGTCAAAAACGGTTTTTTCATGTCATCAGGTATCGACTGAGTGAGTCCACGCCGTACAGAAGTACCGCGTAGAGCGCCACGTTGAACAATGCCCGGTGCCAGACCAGACGGTAAAAGTGCACGCGCGTAAGCACGGCATGCACCAGCAAAAACAGCACATACGTGATGCCCATCAACACCAGCAGGGTCGGCAGGAAAATGCCGCTGATGTCCAGATCACCGATCATAGGGGCGCTCCATCGGGCAGCGGTTCTTCGGAGTCGGCGCTGGAGACGAATTCGACGCCGGGCAGCAACGCCAGACGCAAACCGCTCAAGGCGTGCAACAGGTTCAGACGGGTTTCATCGTCGCCGTGGCCATTGAGTGCGCGACGGGTGCGATCCAGAGTCATCAGCAGCGGGGCCGGCGCCGGCAAGCGTTCGCCGGCCTTGAGGCAGGCGCGGAAATACTCGCCGACTTCACTGACCACTTGCTGCAACAGCGCGTTCGGCGCGCCGGTCACCCGTGGGGTGTAGGCGAGCAAATCGAGCAGGTTCAGGCCGACGCGCACTTCGCGCATCGCGATGCCGGTGTCCTGGCCGGTGAGGGCCAGACGCGGCAAGTGCTGCATCAGTCGATCGAGCAACTGCACGCCCAATTTGCGGTGTTCGGCAAGGTTGGCCGGTTCGGTCATGTGGACGATGTCTTTCCAGCTGAAGCGGGTCAGGCGTTTGGCCGCCAGTTCGGCGCCGAACGGGCGTGCAACCAGCGTCCAGATAAACGCGAACAACAGCCCTAACGGACCCGCGAGGTTGGAGTTCACGAAGGCGAAAAAATCCGCATCGTAAGCGCCCTGAATACTGATGAATGAGGAGGTGTTGACCAGCGTCAGCAGCATGCCGAGGAAGAACCGCGGCTGTACCGTCAGGGTGCCGACGCAGATGAACGGGATGGAAAACGCCAACACCAGCATCGGGAAGTCATGCAGGTTGGGCAGAATCAAAAACAGATAAAGGCTGGCGAACAACACCGACATGCCAGTCCAGAAAAAGAACCGGTAAATCTGCGGTGCCGGGTCGTCCATCGAGGCGAAGAAGCTACAGGCCACCGCGGCGAGAATCACCGCGCTGCCGCCGTCCGGCCAGCCGAGCAGAATCCACAGCACCGAGGCGGTGATGATCGCCAGAACGGTCGAGGCCGCCGAGTAGAGCATCAGCCCACGATCAATGAACGGCGTCAGACGACCGAGGCGCCAGTGACGGTAGACCGCACGCCAGCTGTCCTGGCGCTCGCAGAGAATCGCGTCCTGCAGACTGCGACAGTCCTGCCATAAATCGATGAATTCGCCGAGGCGATAAATCGAGTTGGAGAACAGCAATTGCCTGCGATCCTCAAGCGCCTCGACGCTCGGTTGCAGGGCTTCGAGCTGATCTTTCAGCGCTTGCCAGCGGTCGAGATCGGCGTCCTGATGAGCGAGCCATTCGCGGGTTGCAGCCAGCAGCGGTGCGAATTTTTCCACCAGCTCTGGTGTGCGCCGCTCTAGGGCGTAGAGCGAATCTTCCAGCGCATCGATCACCGGTAATAGATGAATCATGCGCCCGCGCAATTCTTTGGTGTTGCGCACGGTTTGCGGTAGTGCGCCTTCGTGGGGCAACTGGCCGATCATCAATTCGAGACTGTTGAAGTTGGCAACCATGGCCATGCGCAGCGCAGTGACTTCTTCGGGCTGCACGTCGCGGCTGAGAAATTTCAGGCTGTAGGTCGTCGCGTCGGCGAACCACTTGCTCACCGCGTCGTTGAACACCGGCGCCAGACGGCGTGGCCAGAACATCGCGCCGACCACCGCAGCCACGGCGATGCCGAGGAAAATCTCTTCGGTCCGCGCTTCCGCCACGTCCCACACCGCCAGCGGGTTATCCACCACCGGCAAGGCAATCAGCGGCAGGGTGTAACCGGCGAGCATCAATGCATAGTTGTTGGCCGTGCGCAGTTGCAGGGACAGGAACAACAAAATGCCCGTCCACAGCGCGATGACCACCACCAGCACATACGGGCTCTGCACGAACATCGGCACGAAAAAAACCGCCGCCGCGGCACCGAGAAAAGTCCCAATGGCGCGGTACAAGGCCTTGGAACTGGTCGGCCCGAGAAACGGGCTGGAGACGATATACACCGTGGCCATCGCCCAATACGGACGCGGCATTTGCATGAGCAAGGCGATGTACAGCGCGATCATCGACGCTGCAAAAGTCCGCACCCCGTAGAACCAGTCACGGGCCGGCGGAATGCCGGAGAAAAAACCGTTCAAGAATTAACCACCCATGGCGGGTTGGCCGCCTCAAAAGCTCTGAGTACCCGAAGCGTAGCTTCCAGATCGCTTTGCTCGATGCCTTCGAGCACCTCGTGACGCAAGCGCACCAGTTCGATCTCGACCGCTTGCACCAGTTCACGACCGGTGTCGGTCAGGCTCAGGCATTTGGCCCGGCGATCCTGGGCATCTTCGGTGCGGCAGACGTAGCCGGAATGACACAGCTGATCGAGCAGACGCACCAGCGACGGACTCTCCATTCCGGCCGCCTGCGCCACCTGTACCTGGCGCACGCCCTCACCCAGACGCCCGATCATTAGCAGCGGGACCGCGCAGGCTTCAGAGATTCCATAGTTGACCAGCGTGGTCTGGCAGATCTTCCGCCAATGCCTGGCGGCCACCACCATGGCACTGCTGATGTTCATCTGGAGAGCGTCGAGATCGTTCGGCACGGGGAAATGCACACTGTTAGTTTGCTAACTATCAATATCGCATTGGAGGGGAATTTCAGTCAAGTTTTGAAACAAATTGCCTGTTCAGGGTTAGCCTACCGAATCGAAATCACCCGCTATCTGCTCAATGAAATCGAAAACCTCCTCCGGCACGCTGAACTGGAACTGCTTACGTCGATGCTTTGAAACTTTGTCACCGTTGTCCAGACACATCATTACCAGTTTCGAGAGGTCGCTCCCCCGTACGTCAAAACGCCCATTCACCTCTTTGATGACGTAGTCGTATTTTTCAAGAAACTCGGTCTCCTCGCGCAACTCCACTTCCAATGCTCGCAAGGCCATCTGCAAGGTAAATTCTGCACATTGAGTCCCGTCCCAGAATCGATAGATTGAGTCGTGCCCAATAAAATCGAAAGCCATCTGATCAGCGTCCAGCCAAGTGACATTCCAGAACTCTCTTGCTGGTTTCGAGAACTCCTTTAACGCTTCGAGATAGCCAGACTCTTCGTGTTTCATCGCTACGGAAACCGGTAACAACAAACCATTTTTTAGAGCGCCAGAGTGGCAAAGCGTCTGGTGAATCAGGAAACGTGAAAGTCGACCATTGCCATCCATGAACGGGTGAAGAAAGACAAACCCGAAAGCCACAACCGCTGCAGCTGTCAACGGATCAACCTGCTTGGCTGAGTGATTGGCAAAACTCATCAACTCGTCCATCAACTCCCTGCACAATTGCGGTGGAGGCGGGACATAGCTGACGCCAGCTGCGCCTCTCAAGCCGTTGTGTAAATGGTTCTGTTCATGACGGAAAAGCACAGCTTTATCGAAAGGATTGGAAACCGTACTGTTCTGCAACTCGACCAAATAGTCTTCGCTCAACTCTGTTCGCTCATGGGCTTGGCGGAGAAGCCGAACAAAACGTCGCGACTTTTCTTCGTTGGGCTCTTCTTTCTCAATGGCGAAAGAATCGCGGGTCTCATGCAGATAGGCCCAATTGATTGCCCGATCCATCATTTCCGGCGGCAACGTCGCCATAAAAGCCTGGGCTCGACCAAGGATGTCCAGATCAAGCAGCGCCTGCAGCTCCGTCGTACGCTCGACTGTGGCGCAGTAACGCATTGACCCCAACCCGTTAAAATCTACCCGCCAACGACTATTTCGAATTGCAGGCCCGGTGACATAACGCTTGGGATCAAACAAAGCGACAACGTTGCCCCGAACCGGTACGGAATATTCCAGCTGTTTGCCCGTGAAACTTTCCCAAAGAAAACAGGCCTTGCGGATAAATACCCCGTTAGGTGATCGGCTCAACTCACCTAGCAACTCGTCCGCTTCAACGGTTTCAAGCGCCTGAGCAAGAATGCACAGGTTTATTCCCTCATGCTTCAGAGCAAACAAGATGTGCTCAAGTGTCGAACCCTGTGCCGGCGCGACGCCGTTTGGAACCGCTAGACACTCACCGATCAAGGTAATCCGGGTAACCGGTTTGATCATCGCAATGCGCTTGGGGACAAATGCATTAAGCTTCAGCGCATCACGCAGGTGGGCATATCCAACAGTTGGCATCGTCATCGTCCACATAAAAAATTCACTGCGACGATTAAAGCCCAGTTTTTTTTACACCGCGCATGTTTTTTTTACATTTCAGCCTTTTCCTACAATTTTTTTTACATGCTTCTGCCCTTTCGCAACAACACATCCAACTGATCCACCACCTCCGCCCAGTCGGCGTCATCCAGAATCTCGTCCCGTAAAAACTGCGACTGGCTCTCCGTCCAAAAAAACGCATCAGCCAAATGCAGGTCGGGTTTGAGCGGGGAATGGGTGGCAATGAATTGGTCGATGCTGGTCGGGTCGTTGTCCAGGCCGAGTTGTTTGAACAGGGATGGGAGACTGTGGGTTGGTTGCTCCATTGCTGAGCTCCTTCAAAAATGGGGTGTGTGGAAGATTATTCGCGAGCAGGCTCGCTCCCACAGGGGAATGCGATCAACCTGTGGGAGCGAGCCTGCTCGCGAAGGCCTCAGTGCCGGCACCACAAAACCTAATCACTCAACTCCCGCACCTCGGCATGCGGCACCATTTTCAGAAACTCCGGCATGCTCATGTGCAGCAGATAGTTGTGGTTGCCCGCCTCCAGGTAAATATCCTTCTGCCGGGTCAGCAGCGGGTCGATGACCATGTCGAGCCCGTAGGAATCGCCCAGCGGCGGCACCGCGCCGCGTTCGCAGTCGTCGAAGATGTGCGCCAGATTGCTTTCGCGGGTCAGTTGCCATTCGCCACTGAGGCGCACCTTGCTCAGGTCCAGGTGACGACTGGCCGGCAGCACGGCCATCAGGTAGTGCCCGTGGTGGTCGTCGAGGATGATCGATTTGGCCACGCGCTCGGCGGGCACCCCGGCGACTCGTGCGGTTTCCAGGCTGCTCGATGAATGCCGGTGGGCGACGATGTCGTATTCGCAGTGCGCCCGGGTCAGGCTGCTTTGCACCTTTTTTGCCATTCGCATGATGCACCTCGGTGTCGCGCGGAAGGTTGTTGCTGTGTTTTTGAGTCTAGTTCGGCGGGCCGCTGGCGAAGGGAAATCCGCTCACCGGACACATCCGCACATTGATCAAAATTCATCCAGCCCAACCCTCAACTAGACTGAAAGAACCCGCCACTGACGCTCATGGAGAGTCACGTGAACAGCCGATGTTGTGCCTTCGCCCTGCTCCTGCTGACAAGCACATCCGCACTCGCCGCCGACACCTCATTGCCAGCCATGAGCCCGGTAGGTCTGTGGCTGATCACGCTGGGTATCGTGTTCCTGATCGCCGAAGCCGCACTGCCCAATTACGGCGTCATCGGCCTGGGCGGGATCATCATGTTCGTCATCGGCGCGCTGATCCTCAGCAACGCCGAACTGCCGGTGCCGATGATGATCGGCCTCGGTCTGATCAGCGCCCTGCTGTTGATCGCGCTGCTGATCCGCGCCCTGAAAACCCGACCGCGCCACGCCGTCAGTGGCGACGCCGGCCTGCTCGGCAGTGTGACCGCAATCACCACGGTGCAACCGGACGATGCCCGCAACGGCTGGGTGCAACTGCAAGGCGAACGCTGGCAAGTGCTCAGCGCCACCCCGCTGCAAACCGGGCAATCGGTGCGCGTGGTGGCGCGCAAGGGATTGTTGCTGCAAGTGGCCGCGACTGACGCGGCGACACTCGGAGAGTGATCATGGGTCTGCAAATCGGTTTTGTTGCGCTGCTGTTACTGGTCATCGCTTTGGCCGGTTCGACGTTTCGCATCCTGCGCGAATACGAGCGCGGCGTGGTGTTCCAGCTTGGCCGCTTCTGGCAGGTCAAAGGTCCCGGTCTGATCCTGCTGATTCCGGTGGTGCAGCAAATGGTCCGGGTTGACCTGCGCACGGTCGTGCTCGATGTGCCGCCGCAAGACGTGATCACCCGCGACAACGTGTCGGTGAAGGTCAACGCCGTGCTGTACTTCCGCGTGCTCGACCCGCAGAAGGCGATTATTCAGGTTGAAGATTATCTGTCAGCCACCAGCCAATTGGCGCAAACCACCCTGCGCGCCGTGCTCGGCAAGCACGAACTGGATGAACTGTTGGCCGAACGCGAGCAGTTGAACATCGACATTCAGCAAGTGCTCGACGCGCAGACCGATGCCTGGGGCATCAAGGTCGCCAACGTCGAGATCAAGCATGTCGACCTCAACGAATCGATGGTTCGCGCCATCGCCAAACAGGCCGAAGCCGAGCGCGAGCGGCGAGCCAAGGTGATCCACGCCGAAGGCGAGTTGCAGGCGTCGGAAAAACTCATGCAGGCAGCGGAAATGCTCGGTCGCCAGCCCGGCGCGATGCAGTTGCGTTATATGCAGACCTTGAGTTCGATTGCCGGTGACAAGAGTTCGACGATTGTCTTCCCGTTGCCGATCGAGTTGCTCAAGGGCATGGCGGATTTGTCCGGCAAGTCATGAAGCAAACGCAGTGGCACTCAGGCGAAGTTTTTCCAGCGCTTCATAGGGCGCACGGGTGCAGTTGTGCACGCGCGTTTGCAACAGTGCCGAAGCCTCGCGGCGCTTGTCTTCACCATCGGCAACAAACACTTGTGAAGGCTGTTTCGCATGCTGTGCGGTCGCTGTAAATACTTGCTGGCGCTGCGCTTCGCTCAAGCGGAAAAACCGCGCCAGACGATCGGCCATCGCCTCGGGCAGCTCGCTGTAATTCACCAGCAATCCCGCCGAATCCCGGCAATGCATCCACCCCGCCTCAAGCAACCGCCCCAGACGCCGGGCAATGAAATCTTCGCGCCCCTCAAACGGCAAGCCATCCTCCAGCACACAGTCGCCGAGCATCCCCGGCACCATGTGCATGCCCGGCCGGCGCAGATGAGAAACGGCAATTTCCAAAGGGTCGCGATAAAGAAACAGCCACGGCGTATCGGGGAAACATTCCTGTAGCAGCGGCCACTCACCAATGTTCCAGGCATCGAGCTTGATCACCAACCGTTGCTCAATGCCGCAACGGCGCTGCCCGTACGCAGAAAGCAATCCGCGAAGGGCGGCACGCCGTGCGCTTTCGGGTAAATCACTGCGTAATAGCGCATCGAGTGGCGGCGGCTCGGAGACCACGATGTGGTCATCGAGCCGCGCGAGCATCTGACTGATCAATGTCGAACCACAGCGCGAGGCGTGCAGAATGAATGCACTCGGCGCGAGCCCGGGGCTTTGCGCCTGCCAATCGCTCAGTGCCGACAGCGGCGTCTGCCGTCGAAAAGCCTGATTGAACGGCAGCCGCAGCGCATCCTCCACCGCCTCGCGAAAAAATGGTTGATGCAACGGCGTGTCACCGAACCAGCACCAATCCACCTGCCACTGCCCGGCGACCGGCCAGACCCGAATCGGCAACCAGCCGTCGAAGTTCAAGCGCTCCATTGTTCGTTCCACTGTCGCCGCCCGTTGCGCATTGCCGCGCGCAATTGCTCGCGGGAAAACCCCAGGCCACGTTCAGCGGCGAGTGCCAGCGTCCGGCTGATGAAGGCTTCTGGGTCGTGCAACGTCTGCAAGGCCTGCGACAGCGCAGCGTCCTCCGCGACCAGTGTCTGAAAGCATTGCAACGCGGTATCGGCCAAAACCGGCGCAGGTGTGCTCGGCAAGCCTTCGGTGATCATCTGCGCAAGCCAGGCACCGGGCCGGCAGTCGATGACCAGATGAACCCGCGCCGAGGTATCACGGTTATCCACGCGGTGCGGGCGAGCGAGATCGAGAAACCAGCATTCGCCTGCCTGCATGGGCATGCGTTGGCCGTCGAGCCAGAAATCGACGTGCGCTGGACTGAGCAACGGAATATGCAGGCGCACATCGGCCTGCAGGCCCTCCAGATCGTAATCGCGATGCTCATGGATTTGCCCGCCCGGGCCCAGGCGCAGCAGCCGGGCGCTGACGATATCCAGCGACAGATTGCGCAGCCCCTGTCGCCAGCGCTCATCCCGCAGCCAAGGCGCGCGTTGCAGCGGTACGCCGCGACCGGGCGACAACTCGGTCAGCGCATCGGCCGCTGAAATCAGCGCGACACCGCTCCAGTCACCCGAGAAATACTCAGCATTGAAGTGACTGCGCCAAGCGTCGTCGGCAATCGCCTCCAGTGCTTGCAACAGCAGCGGCAAATCCACCGTCACCGGCAGGCGCGCAAACGCCGGCCGGTTCATGGTTGCACCCTGACCTCACGGTGCCGGAGCATGCGCCACCACCGGCACGGAGATATCCCCCGCCGCCCACGCCGACTCACGATTGGCCAACGCGGTGGCGATCGACTGCACTTCGGTCGACTGCACCTGATCCGGCAGCGGATCGAGGCCGGCACTGGCGAAGATCTGGCCGTAGGCATTGCGCAGATCGGCGTACGACAGATCGCGGCGCAGGTCTGCTTGCAGGTTGTTCAGCTCGCCCTGAATCAGGTCCAGCTCACCGATCCCGGCAGCCTGATGGCGGTTGCGCAACTGACCGACGATCTGCCCGTCGATGTCCGACAGTTGCTGGTTAGTCTTGAACTGCCGCAGCGCCTCCTGGTAATTGGCGTTGGCCACGTAGAGCTGCGCCAGCACCGCGATCGACATCGCCTGACGCCGCGCCGTGGCGACTTCTTCGCCGGCCTTGGCGACGTTGATGGCGGCCGGGGCGGAGATCACGTTGAACAGGTTCCAGGTGACTTTGACGCCGTAGTCGGCCCAGCCCTGTTCGACGAGGAACGAGTTGCTGTCGTAATGCCCGCCAGCCGAGAACTCCAGACCCGGCAGCAAACGCAGCATGGCCTTGCGGGTTTCGGCGGCGCTGATGCGCGTCTGGTAATCCTGCTCGCGCAGTTCCGGGCGGCTGGTCAGCGCTTCTTGTTCGAGTTTGGCCAGACCGACCTTGAGCTCGGGAATCTGATAACCGTCATCGGTTGCCAGCGTCAGTTGGGTGCCCAGTGGCAGGTTGATCAGCGTCGCCAGTTCGGTTTTCGCCAGCGACAAGGCGCGACGCTGCTCTTCCAGTTGCCGGGTCGCTTCGATCAGCGAGCGCTGGTAACCAAGCGACTGCACCGGATCGCCAATGCGTTGATCGCTCAGGGTCTGGCTGTTGTCGCGGGCGGTCTGCACCCGTGCCATCAGGCTGTCGATCTGCTTGAGCAGACGTTCGGCGGCCATCGCTCGCCAGTAGGCCGAGCGCACGTCCTGGACGATGGTGTTGATCACTTTGCGGCGCCGTTCCTGAACGATCAGGCGCTGGTCGCCCTGCTGTTTGGCGCTGATGTAACTGACGCCGAAGTCGAGGACGTTCCAGACCATGGTCAGGTCGGCGACGTCGCGGTCGCGGTCCTGCGAGGTCGACGGTTCCAGAGACTGGGTGCCGGTGCGTACGCTCTGGCTGCTGGAGGCGTTAACGTTGTTGCGCCCGACGTAACCGGCGTCCAGCGCCATGCGCGGCAGCATGTCGAAACTGGCGAGGTCGAGCTGCCGCTTGGCCAGCGCTTCCTCCATGATCTTCAAGCGGCCTTCGAGGTTGTACTTCACGGCGCGGGCCATGGCCTGGTGCAGGGTCAACGGACCGCGCAGCGGTTCCTGATCCTTGTACATGCCTTGCAGATCGCTTTTGGCACGCTGTTCACTGACGCTGCGCTCAATCGGTTCACTGGTCACCGCACATCCGCTGATCGCCAGCGCCAGCAGGCTGGCGCCGAACAACTTCTGACTTCTCTTCATCCCTGGATCGCCCCTAGGTCCCGCACAGTGTTGAGTTATGGTTTTTTCAGGCCGATATTTCGCTGATACCGACCTGTTGCAACGCCGCCGCCAGGTTGTCGACCCGGTGTTGCTCGCTGTCTTTGAGTTCTTGCAATTGCTGGCCCAGCGTCGGTGCGCCAAACACGCCGCGCAGGCCTTGAGAAATGTCGCCGGTCTTAAGTGAGTGACTGCCAAATGCGTTCAGCGAATCGCGCTCGGCGCCGCTGTTCTGGTTGAACAGGCTCGACAGCGTGCTGCTGGCGAAGACGCCGCCATCGCCGCCGCCAAAACCGAGGAAGCCATGACCGGAACCATCACCCGAGTTGTCGCTGCTGGCGAACACCTGAGCAATAAAGCTCGGGCTCAAAGCGCCGTGATTGATGAAAATATCGCCCAGCGGGCGAATGCCGTTGCCGATCACCCGCTGCTCGAACAGCGGAGCAAAGGTCAGCGGGGAGCCGAGATCGCCGGTCGGCGCGGTGAAGATGATCGGTTGCAGCGGCAAGCTCGGTGGCGGTGGTGGCACCACCGGGTCGCTGCTGCGAATCAAAGGATCGGGAATGACCACACTGATTGGCGCAGTGGGCGGCGTCGGTGGAACGACTGGCGGCACCGTGTTGATCGCGTAATTGTTCGAACTGCTGACGCCGCTGCCGCTGTTGCCTGACAGATCGCTGACCCCGGCACTGTTGACGCTGATGGCATTGCTGGCGCTGTTGACGTTGGCATTCGGCGTCAGGGTCGCGGTCCAGGTTTTGCCGCCGTCACTGCTGCTCAGATTGGACAGAGTGCCGTTGCCGACATTGATGTCCGCCAGATCAAAACCACTGACCGCCTCATTGAAGGTGATGGTCACTGGCGAGGTCTGGCCGAGGCCGAGGTTCGGATTGGCAATCACCACCGTCGCCGTTGGCCGTTCGCTGTCGAGCGCATAGTTGTTCGACACCGCCACCGTGCTGCCGACGTTACCGGCCAGGTCAGTGACGTTGCTGGTGTCCAGCGCGATGAAGTTGCTCGGGTCGTTGACGTTGGCGGTCGGCGTGAAGGTCGCGGTCCAGGTCTTGCCGCCATCACTGCTGCTGAGGTTGCTCAGATCACCGTTGGTCACGCTCAGGTCGGACAAGTCGAAATTGCTCACCGCCTCGCTGAAAGTGAAGGTCACCATAGTGGTCTGGCCGATGCCCAAGTGCGAATTGGCGACCACGATGTCCACCGTTGGCCGGGTCGCATCCAGCGCGTAATTGTTGGAAATGGCGATGCTGGCGCCAAGGTTGCCAGCCAGATCCTGCACACCAGCGGTGTCGACGATGATCAGGTTGGTTGCATCGTTGACGTTGGCGGTCGGTGTCAACGTGGCGGTCCAGGTGATGCCGCCATCGCTGCTGGTCAGGTTCGCCAGTGTGCCGTTGGCGACGCTGATGTCCGACAGATCGAAACCGCTGACCGCTTCACTGAAAGTGATAGTGACCGTGGTGGTTTCACCGATGCCCAGGCGATTGTCGGCGACCACAATGGTCGCGGTCGGCAACGCCGTATCGATGGCGAAATTGTTCGAATCGGTGGTGCCGACGCCGCTGTTGCCGGAGGCGTTGGTCACGCCGCTGTTGTCGAGGGTGATCAGGTTGCTGGTGTCGGTGACGTTGGCGGTCGGCGTCAGCGTAGCGGTCCAGGTGATGCCGCCGTCGCTGGAGACCACATTGCTCAAGGTGCCGTTGGCGATGGTCAGGTCAGCGTTGCTGAAACCGCTGACCGCTTCACTGAAGGTGATGGTTACCATCGAGCTTTCGCCGGCCTTGAGCGAGGTGTCCGCAACGACGATGGTCGCCGTCGGCACTTCGGTCTGTACCGCATAGTTCGCCGAGTTGGTGGTGCCGGTGCCGGCATTGCCGGCCAGATCGCTGATGCCAGCGTTGTTCAGCACGATCAGGTTGGTGGCATCACTGACGCCGATGGTCGGCGTGAACGTTGCGGTCCAGGTGATGCCGCCGTCGCTCGACGAGACATTGCTCAGCGTGCCGTTCGCAACGCTCAGGTCGCTGTTGTCGAATCCGCTGACCGCCTCGGAGAAGGTGATGGTGACGAGCGCGGATTCACCGGGACGCAGATCGGTGTCACTGATGACGATGGTGGCGGTTGGACGCTGGCTGTCGATGACGTAATTGGCCGAATCGGTGGTACCGCTGCCGGTGTTGCCCGCGATGTCAGTGATGCCGGTGTTGTCCAGGGTGATGATGTTGCTGGTGTCGGTGATGCCCGCCGACGGCGTAAACGTCGCCGTGTAGGTGATGTTGTCCGACGTGCTCAGCCCGGAGAGCGTGCCGTTGGCCACGGTCAGATCGGCCAGAGTCAAACCGCTGACCGCCTCGCTGAAGGTGATGGTCACGGTGGTGGTCTGGCCGACGCCCAGTGCCGAGTCGGCAAGTGCAATGGTTGCCGTTGGGCGTTGGGTGTCGATGGCGTAGTTGTTGGAGTTGGTGGTGCCATTGCCCGCGTTGCCGGAGGCGTTTTGCACGCCGCTGTTGTCGAGGGTGATCAGGTTGGAGGCGTCGGTGATGTTGCTGGTTGGCGTGAACGTCGCCGTCCAGGTGATGCCGCCGTCGCTGCTGCTCACCGCAGTGAGTGTCCCGTTGGCGATGGTCAGGTCGGCATTGTTGAAACCGGTGACGGCTTCGCTGAAGGTGATGGTCACCGTCGTCGTCTCACCAATCGTCAGGCTGTTGTCAGCGACGACGATGGTCGCGGTCGGTGCCACGGTGTTGATGGTGAAGTTGCCCGAGTTGGTCGTGCCCGTGCCGGCGTTGCCGGCCAGGTCAGCGATCCCGGTGTTGGCCAGGGTGATGATATTGCTGGTGTCGTTGACCCCCACGGTCGGCGTGAACGTCGCTGTCCAGGTGATGCCGCCGTCCGCACTACTGACCGCCGTCAGCGTGCCGTTGGGGACGGTCAGGTCGGCGTTGGTGAAACCGCTGATCGCTTCGCTGAAGGTGATGGTCACCAGCGAGGTTTCGCCGGCGCTCAGGGCAGGATCGGCCATCACAATGGTCGCCGTCGGACGCTGGGTGTCGATGCTGTAATTGTTCGAATCGGTGGTGCCGCTGCCAGCGTTGCCGGCCAGGTCGGCGACGCCGGTGTTGTCCAGTGTCACCAGATTGGTGGCATCGGTGATGTTCGCGCTCGGCGTAAACGTCGCCGTCCAGGTAATCCCGCCATCCGCGCTGCTGACAGCTGTCAGGGTGCCGTTGGCGATGCTCAGGTCGGCGTTGGTGAAACCGCTCACCGCTTCGCTGAAGGTGATGGTCACCAGCGAGGTGTCGCCGATCTTCAAGGTGTTTTGCGCAAACACTACGGTGGCGGTCGGCCGCACGGTGTCGATCGCGTAATTGTTCGAGTCGGTGGTGCCAGTGCCGGCGTTGCCCGCCAGATCCGCGACCCCGCTGTTATTCAGGGTGATCAGGTTGGTGGCGTCGGTGATACTGCTGGTCGGCGTGAACGTCGCCGTCCAGGTGATGCCGCCATCCGCGCTGCTGACAGCGCTCAACGTGCCGTTGGCAATGCTCAGGTCTGCGTTGGTGAAGCCGCTCACCGCCTCGCTGAAAGTGATGGTCACCAGCGAGGTTTCACCGATTTTCAGCGCGTTGTCGGCGACCACGATGGTCGCCGTCGGCCGTAGCGTATCGATCGCATAGTTGTTGGAATCGGTAGTGCCGGTACCGGTGTTGCCGGCCAGATCCGTAACCCCGGCGTTGTTCAGGGTGATCAGGTTGGTCGCGTCGGTGGTGCTGCTGTTCGGCGTAAAGGTTGCCGTCCAGGTAATGCCGCCATCGCTGCTGCTCAGTCCGCTCAAGGTGCCGTTGGCCACCGTCAGGTCGGCGGCGGTGAAGCCGCTCACCGCTTCGCTGAAGGTGATGGTCACCACAGAGGTTTCGCCTGCCGCGAGATTGGTGTCGGCAACGACAATGGTCGCTGTCGGTCGCACGGTGTCGACTACATAATTGGCCGAATCGGTGGTGCCGCTGCCGGCGTTGCCGGCCAGATCCGCTACCCCGGTGTTGTCCAGGGTAATCAGGTTGGTGGCATCGGTAATGCTCGCGTTCGGGGTGAACGTCGCCGTCCAGGTGATGCCGCCGTCGGCGCTGCTGACGTTGGTCAGCGTACCGTTGGCAATGGTCAGGTCGGCGTTGGTGAAACCGCTCACTGCCTCGCTGAACGTGATGGTCACCAGCGAGGTGTCGCCGATTTTCAGGGCAGTGTCTGCCATCACGATGGTTGCGGTCGGTCGCTGAGTATCGATGACGTAATTGTTGGAGTTGGTAGTGCCGACGCCTGCCACGCTGTCGGACACGGCCGTCACCCCGGTGTTATCGAGGGTGATGAGGTTGGTGGTGTCGGTGATGTTGTTGGTCGGCGTAAACGTCGCCGTCCAGGTGATACCGCCGTCGGCGCTGGACACATTGTTCAGCGTGCCGTTGGCAATGGTCAGGTCGGCGTTGGTAAAACCGTTTACTGCGCGACTGAAGGTGATGGTCACCAGCGAGGTTTCGCCGATTTTCAGCGCGGTGTCGGCGACCACGATGGTGGCGGTCGGCGGTTCCACGTAAGCAGTATTGAGGGTGCCGCCGTTGTTGTAGATCCCCACCAGTGCGCTCGGCGTCGTGCCGGTCGAACCACCGTTGGAAAGACCACCGCTACCGCTGGCGGCGCCGTTGCCGCTGATCGCGGCGAAGTTGCTCGCGGTGATCAGCACCACACCGCCGTTGTTCCAGATCGCCCCGACGCCGCGACCGCCGGCACCGCCATCGGCACCGTTGCTGCCGACCCCGCCGCCACCACCACCGCCGCCGCCGGCAGCAATGTTATTGCTGATGACCGAGGTGCCGATGACTTTCAGGGTGCCGCTCGCAGCGTTGTAGATACCGCCCGCCGCATTGCCGCCAACACCGCCGACTTTGTCCCAACCGGAACCGCCACCGCCGCCGCCAATCGACAGGCTGCCGTTGCTCGCCGAACCACCATTGCCACCATGACTATAACCGGCACCGGCGCTGCCGCCATTGCCGCCCACGCCACCGGTGCTGGTGCCGCCCCGGCCACCCATGTCGGTCGGGCTGTAACCGCCGCCATAACCGCCGGCATTGGCACTGCCTGCGCCCCCGGCATAAGTGCCTGTACCCGGGCCGGACGAACCGCCATGGCCACCGGTCTGGCCACCGATACCCGCACCGCCGCCACCGCCACCGCCGACATAACCGCCGGTTACACCCCCGCCGCCACCACCGCCGGAAGCGGCGTTCGCGGTCACAGTGACGTTGTTCAGGGTAAGAATGCCGGCGTTGAAAATGCCGCCGCCCATGGCGCCCGCCGCCGCCGAGCCGCCGTTACCTCCGTTGCCGGCGACCAGGCCTTTGGTGATTACCAGGCCGTCGAGGGTCACGGTGCTGCCGGAGGTGACTTCCACCACGCGGGTTTTGTACTGACCATCGAGGGTCACGTCGGCCACGCCGTCGTTGTTCAGGTCGCCATCGACGGTGATGTTCTTGTTGATCAGCAGCTCGGAAGTGAGCTGCACGGTCATGCCGGAACTGAACGTGACGATATCGCCGTTCTGCGCCGAGGCCAGCGCCGCGCGCAGCGAGCCGACGCCCGAGTTGAGGTTGTTGGTCGCGGTCCAGGTGGCCAGGCCCCACTGGTACTCGCTCATGGCTTTGCTCGACAGCACGTTGGCGCTTTCGATGGTGCCGGTGGCGATCTCCAGATCCCAGTCGCCACCTACGCCTGTGCGGTTGTTCGAAGCGGCCACATCACGCCCGGTCAACTGCGCCAGCGAGTCGACGAAACTCAAGCCGCGATCACCTTCAGCGGTGTAGCAGCCGTAAATCAGGATATCGCCGCCAGCGTTCATGTCCTTGCCGATTTCCGCGAGAACCACGCTGCGTTGAGCGACGTTGTCTGCCGACAGATAACTGTTGCCCAGCCACAAATCACCGGCATTGCCGTGGGCAATGATCTGCACCGAGCTGACGCCGTGATGTTGATCGAGGAAGTCGGCGATCTGCTGCAAACCATCCTTGCTGGCGTCGAGTTTCACCACTTGCGTGCCGGGAGCAATGCCTTGCAGCAGACTGTCGGCATCCTTCACCCGCGAATCGACGAACACCACACTCTGACCGGGCACCGCGACCGGGCTGGCCGCCGGCGTGGCATCAGCCTGGCCGTGGGTGTCCTTGCTCGCTACGGGATGGTCAGCCACCGGCGCCTTGGCCGCCTCGGCCGCGGTGGGCGCATGGCTGTCGGCTTGCGCAGCGGTATCGGCCACGGTGGCAGCCACCGCGCCGTCGAACAGCATGCGCGGCTCCAGCGACATGATCATCGGCGCGGCCAGCGAACGCTGACCTGCGGTTGCCCGAGACTTGACCTTTGCACCGCCAAAAATGCTCCACCACATGTTGCTCACCCGAACTCGAACGAAGGTACGTAAGGCATCAATGAAAAACGCCGCGATCAACTGATCGCGGCGTCGGACTTCATACGAATGACATTGGCGGCGCTGGCTGAGCCATCGAGCCAAAAGGACAAATCAGCGTATTGCTTGAACAGGTCGGGCGGCAGAATGGTGCGCCGTGACTGCAAGGCCACTTTCGGTTTGACCTTGTGCAGGCCAGCCAGGCCAAGGCCCTGGTCGAACTCCGGCGCGTCATAGGCCAGATGCTCGAAATCGTGCTCGAACCAAGGCTCGCCAATGAACTCGTAGACCAGCCGCAACACGCGCTCAGGCGCCTGGGTCAGCAAGTCGTAATCGATGATCAGCAATGAGTCGGCTTGCTCGCCGTAATAGGCTTCCTTGAGCGCGGCCCAGGCAAAACCCACCAGGCGATTGCGCTGAGCCAGGGTTTCGCAACGGCTGTACACCGTGTTGCGCTCAACGGCATCGCCAAACAGTTTGGTGTTTTCAAAGGGATTGGCGCGGTACAGCCGCTCGAGGCTGTCCATCACCCAGGCGACGTTGCGCACGCAGGCAATCACTTTAGCCTGGGGAAACAGGTCGTTGAGTGCCGGCAGACGCGAACTCCACTGCCGATTGGTGTCGAACACCACCGGTTTGTCGGCCTTGTCGGCATAGTAGGCGTCGAACAGACCACGCAACAGGCGACGGCGCATGTCGGTGTCGATCACCGCACCGTACTCGCTGCCGGCGCTGCATTGTTCGAGGACACTGGCGAACAGCGATCCGACCGGGCTGGTCATGCCGGCATGAAAGCGCGGGTTCTGCAAAAGAATTGCAGAAAGCAGGGTGGAGCCTGAACGCGGCAAGCCGGAGATAAAGTGGAACTGCTGCAATCCCTTCACCCTGATCTAAAGTCCCTTTGTCCGGCAAAGCGTAGTCCAACAACCACCCTGCGACTAGTAGTGTTTTGATATCAACTCAGAGCAAAAAGGACTAATCGGTTAACTTTTAATCGCGAATTTGAAGGTGAATCGTTTTAGTCTCAATAGCCGCTATCGCGCTGCGGATTTCGGCGTGATCAAGCGCGCTTGCGCCCCGCCCGCCTGGACTTGCGCGGTGATCTGCCAAGTGGCGGGCATTGGTGCAAACTCAGCCGGGCCATCCTGGGTGCCGACCAGCCATATGCGGGCATTGCCGGAAAGGTCGGCAAGGCTGTCGAGGTAGACATCGGCGCTGACCAGCGTACCGAAACCATATTGATTCGGGCGCAGCGAGCGGCCGTCCGCAGCGGGCGGCGTGTACAGCCGCACCTGTGCGCCGGTGCGATCGTAGTAGACGTAACTCAAATACCAGAGCATGTCGCTGGTGATGATGCGATCACCGGGCTGGAAATGCTGATTGACGTAGTTCACCACGCGATCGAACTGATCGTTGCTGTCGACCGTGGCGTTGTTGTTCAGGCCAACCATTTCCACCCCGAGCAACGACACCAGCACCGCCATCGCGAGGATCCGCACGCGGCTGTACAAGCGGTCGATGGCCAGCGCCGCCAGCAGCGGCAAACCCAGGGCGTAAGCGGTCAGATAGCGCTCGATGAATATCGGCGTGATGAACGACACCGCAAACACCAGCAACAGCGGTAAGCCGGTGTACAACGCCAGCAGGACACTGCCGCGCGACACGCTGCGATCCCGCAGCACCGCCACCGCCGTCAGCAGCAACAACGCCAGCGGCAATGCGCCGAACACCAGCAACGGCAAGTGTTCGCCGTCATCCTGGATCAACCATGTCCAGATCATCGACGGCAACGACGCCAGCGTCACCGGGTCTTCCCAGCCGACATCGCCACCGACCTTGAGTTGTTCCATGTGCTGCGTCAGATCGATCAGGTTGGGCAACCACGGCAGGTACAACGCCGCGATGGCCAGGTTCGCCAGCCACCAGCCCGGGCGCTGGATGTGCCGCAAGCGATAGCCGCGCCGAAACCGAATAACAGCCAGATAAATCCAGTGACACAGCGCCGCCAGCACGGCGAAGTAATGGGTGTAGAGCGCGGCCGTCATCAACAGCGCATAAATCACCAGATAGCGATGACGCTGCGGTCGGCGGATCCAGTAGACCAGCGCCAGCGTCGCGGCGATCAGCAGCAGGCCGAGCAGCGAATACATGCGCACTTCCTGGCTGTAGCGCACCGCTGTCGGCAATAACGCCAACAGCAGCCCGGCGAGGATCGCCGCGCGGCGCGTGGCCAAGCGATCCACCAGCCAGATGCCCATGGCGACCGCAGCGACACCGGCCAGAGCGCTGAGGCAACGGATGGCAAAAATGCCGTCGCCGAACAGTTCGATCCAGCCATGCAGCAGCATGAAGTACAGCGGCGGGTGCACATCGAACGCCGCGTGATGCCAGATATCGGCCAACGAATAGCGCGCCAGCAGCAGGCTGGAACCTTCATCGCCCCAGATCGCCGCAGCGGTCAGGTCGTAAAAGCGTACGGCGCCAGCCAACAACAGAATCGGCAGCAGCCAGTGTTCCCTGGCCCAGCGGATCAAACGCAAGCGGGCAAACCACGAACCCGGCAGCGCGTGCGGATCCTGTGTGTCGCCCACCGGTGTCACTCTGTTGACCGCCATTGCTGCCTCTTGCCGTGCCACGACACCACGCCTGTATAAGCCCGAACCTGCCAGTCACTCTAGGTCAGGCGCAGGAGTACCGTCGATGCCGATTTGCGACTTCACGACATCCGGCAAGCTTGCCAATCCGCGTCTACGCTCTGGCGTGGCGTGACCTGGCCACGGAGTGCCAAGGCAATAGCAACCGCCTGAACCCACTAGCGGCCCGCCGACAACCAATCAGAAGGATAAGGACTTTATGGACGTTTACATGGGCACTGTTCTGACGTTTGCCTTCAACTATGCGCCCAGCGGCTGGGCCTTGTGCAACGGTCAGATCATTGGAATCAGTCAGAACCAGGCGCTGTTTGCATTGCTCGGCACCACTTACGGTGGCAACGGCACCGTCAACTTCGGCCTGCCCAACCTGCAGAGCCGCATGCCGATCTGCCAAGGCAACGGCGCGGGTCTGACGCCGCGGGTCATGGGAGAAATCTCCGGCGCCGAGCAAGTCACGGCCACCCTCAACAATCTGCCGAACCACACCCACACCCTCGCCGGCCTCACCGCCACCACCACCGTGCAACTGGCCAACCCGGCAAGCAATCCGGCCGGCGCGCCGACGGCGGCCAACGCCTACATTGGTGCGTCGGGCACCGGGCCGGGTCTGGCGAATATCTTTTCCGACGCGCAGGGCGCATCCCCCGTGCCGCTCAAAGGCGCTGCCACCACCATCAGCGGGACGATCAGCCCCACCGGCAACGGCCTGCCGATGCCGGTGATGAACCCGTATCTGGTGCTCAACTTCAGCATCGCGCTGAACGGCATTTTCCCTTCGCGTAACTGACCGACCGCCGGGGGAGCCACCTCCCCCGGTTTCCAACCTTGGCGGAGCGAGAACATGCTGCAATCGGTTCAAAGCCAACACTTCCAGGCATTGCTGGGGCGGATCGGCACCCTGCATTTGCCCGATGGCACTGAGTTACCTATCCACATCGACGAACTTGCGGAAAAGCCTCTGGCGCAAATGCGCTACAGCGAGCGCATGCCCTTCAGCGTCGAACTGAGCAGTCTGCAACCGACGGAATTCGTCGATGGACTCTGTGCGTTTGAATTGCCGGAACTGGGGCGGGTCGACGACATCTTCGTATCACGGGTACCCCCCATGGGCCGGAACCCGAAGTTGGCTTACTTCCACATCACCTTTAACTGACACGACATTTTCCCTGTAGGCCTTCGCCTACAGGGTTCGCTGCGGATTCAAGCGGGATACCAGACCAGTCGCTCCGCCGCCGGGTTGCGTTCTTCAACCGCAAACCCGAGCGCGAGGTAGTGCCGTCGCGCATGGGGATTGCTGGTCCAGACCACCGTCGCCACCGGGCAACGAATCTGTTGCGCCGCTTTCTGTACCCCTTGCAGCACGGCGCGGCCATAACCCTGGCCGCGTGCCTGCGGAATGAACGCCAGATACAACACGCGAATCTCGTTGGTGCCGAAATCGGTGCTCAACGCGCCAATCGCGGTGCCGAGTTTTTCCACCACGTAGTGCATGGCGTTGGGGTAGTTGTCGCCCATGCCCTGCTCCTGCACCTGGAACTGCTGGGCGACCAGTTGCTGCACCTGTTCCTGCTCGCCGTCGATCCATTGCAGGTCCGGCCGCGCCGTCTGATACAGGCCCTGCAAAAACGGCCCGTCGCTTGCCCGCGAAGGCCGCACCACTAATCCTTCTGCCGCCACTGCTGCGTTGTCCGCCATCGTGCTCTCCGTTAGAAACCGCTTTCCCTGACCCCCAGCGCCGCCATTCGGCGCCAGGCGACGCCGATCAGTGACTCACCGCTGCCCTGCAACACCACCACGCCGCGCAACGGTTGTACCGGTGTCGGCGCTGTGTCGAGCACGCTGAGTCGTGCGCCGTATTGCGCCTGCACCGGCTCTGCCCGCTGCTGTTGATCGCGGCGCACGGCAATCGGCCCGTGGTGATCGGAGGTCAGCGCCTCCTGATCGACGTAGGCTACGCCGTTGGTGTCGATTTCATTCAACTGCACGGCGAGCGCCGGGTGCATCGGGTCATCGGCGATGAAGCGGCCGCTGGCGCCGGGTTTGACTCGCCACAATTCGGCTTCGGCGAGATAACCGCGCAGGCGCGCGCCGTCCTCGACCACTCGGGCCAGCGCATCGCGGGTCGACAGCCAGCGCCCGACTGTCATGTTCGGCAGCAGATCACGCACGCTGCCGGCCTGCGGTGCGCGCAGCAAAAGGCGCTCGCGTTGTGCCGACAGCCCACGGTATTCGGCGACCGCTTCTGCCAGCCGCTGCTCGACAATGCCGGCGTCGGCAGCGGTTTCGCTGCGACTGGCCTGGCGGCGCATCAACAACTGCTGAATCTGGATTTCCCGACGCACGATCGCCAGTCGCGATTCGAGGTCCGGTGATTCCAGTTCAATCAGCACATCGCCCTGAGCGACTTTCTGCCCGTCCGTCACGTTCACCGCTTTGACCCGCGCCGCCGTCGGTGCATGCAGAGCACTGGTGCGCCCGGCTTCGAGCATCGTCGGCAACTCCACCGAACTGCGCCACGGCACGATCAGCACCAGCAACAACCCGAGCAGCGCCAACCCACTGAGCAACACGCGCGGGCCGTGCGCCTGTTCGCGGCGGCTCCACCACTGGCGCCACTCACGCATGATCGGCAGAAAAATGAACCAGACCAGTTCCACCAGCATCAGGAAGATCCCCAACACCTTGAAGAACAGGTGATAGACCGCCAGCGCGATCCCGAAAAACAACGCCGCACGCCACAACCATGAGCCATACCCCCAGATCAGCAAACGCCGTTGCATCTTCGGCGACCACGGCTCCGGCGCCGGTGCGCCATAGCCAAACAAAAACTCGCGCAGGCGCCAGCGACACAGAGCAAATGCGCGGCCCTGCAAGTTGTCGACTTCCCAGAAATCGCTGATCAGAAAATAACCATCAAAGCGCATGAACGGATTGAGGTTGACCACCAGCGTTGTGATCCACGTGGCGCTGGCGAGCATGAACGCCGCCGTGCGTCCCGGGCCGTCCGGCAGCAACGACCATGCGAGTAGCGCAATACACGCCAACAGCAATTCCGCGAGCACACCGCCGGCACCGATCAGCAATCGCGCACGGCGATCATTGACCCGCCAGGCATCACTGACATCGGTATAAAACATCGGCAGCAAAACCATGAACGCCACGCCCATGCTCTGCACCCGACACCCCGCGCGCTTGGCCATGAACGCGTGGCCAAACTCGTGACAGAGCTTGGCAAAGAACAGCGCCACGCCAAACGCCAACGCGCCGCCGAGGCTGAACAGGTGCGGAAAGGTGCCGACAAAGCGCTGCCAATCGCGCGAGACCAGAAACACGCCCAGCGCCAGCGTCGCCGGTAATCCATAGCGCAGCAGACGCGGGCCGAAGCGCGCAAGCCACGGCCAGGCCCGATTGAGAAACGCGTCCGGGCGCCACAGCGGTATGCGGAAAAACAGATATTGATGCAGGAGGATTTGCCACAGACTTTGCTTTTGCGCCAAGGCCTTGAGTCGATAACTGGCGCGCTGTTGATCGTCGAGCGCGCTGATCAAATCGTGGCCACGGAGAAACTCCAGCAACTGCTCAAGCTCCGTACCGTCCAGCGGCAAGCCCGGCTCACGATTGGCCGCATGCAAGACTCGTTCGGCGTCGCCCAGCGACCAGTGGCGCAGCAGGCGCATCGCCGCACTGCCGAGTTTGAAATAACGCCCGCGCACCGGATCGGCCAGGGTCCAGCGCGGCGAACCGTCCAGGGCCGGCGCCGCGGGCGACAATTGCAGGTCGGCACGCAGGCTCGGCAGATTCATCTAGAGGCCCACGCTCTGGCGCAAACCGGCCAGTGGCCGGCGCAGCAGGTACAACGCCAGCGGCGCGCGGTCGCCGAAGATTTTCGCTGTGCCACGCAGGCCGATGCGCGGGGGGGCGTCAGCGAAGTTGGCGTCGAGCCGATAAGCCAGCTGTCCACCCGCGGTGGGCTGCGCCTCGTACGCCGAGCGCTCCAACGTGGCGAGATGACGCTTCAATGGGTCGCTGTCGAGAAACAGCGCGACTTCGGCGCCGGACTCAAGGGAGATCGCATCGCCCACCGCCAGTTCGATACGCAGTTCGGCCTGGTTCGGGTCGGCGATGTCCATCAGGCGCTCACCGGTCTGTACCGGTTTGCCGGTCAAACGCTCGGCGTCGGCGAACACCGCAATGCCGTCGCGCTCGGCGCGCACTTCGCTGCGCTTGAGCAGCTCGCGGGCGTAGTCACGTTCGGCGCGTTTCTGTTCAACGCGGGCGGCGAGCAAATCGACTTTTGCACTCGATTCGGCATCGGCGAACGAGCGCTGGGAGTTGGATTTCAGCTCAGCTTCCGCCACACCCAACGCACGCTCGGCAACGTCGGCCTGCGCCTTGAGCGTGGTGCTTTCGAAACGCACCAGTACATCGCCGGTTTTCACCGTTTGATTGGGTTTGACCAGAAACTCGGCGATCACCCCGTCCAGCGGCGCCGCCACCACGCGCCCGCCCAGTGGCACCACTTCGGCCGGGGCCAGCACCGATTGACGCACCGGGATCAACAGCCCCAGTAATAGCACCGTGACCAGTGCCACCTGACGTTTACGGGTCCAGCGCAGCCGCCACGGTTTGCGTGGTTGCAGCGCCAGCCAGGCGTGGCTGTAGGTATCGCCCAATTGCGACAGCAAAACTTGTTCGGAAGGGTTCCACGGCACATCGCGGGCCAGCCACAAACCGCCAAATACCTGCGCATCGCGATCAACCAGCGGCAACCAGAACACTTGCGTGGCGGACAGGCTGCGCCAGTCAGCCTGGATCGATTCGCTGAACAACTGCGGCGCAATCACTCGCGCCTGCTTCAGCACATCCTGCTTGAACAACTGCGCCACGGCCTGCTCGACGAACGCCACGAACGGCGCATTCGGCTCGACCGCACTGACGCCGGTCACGGCTTGCACCTTGCCGGCGATCAACAACGCGGCATGACGAAAGCCAAACAACGACTGGCCGTCATTGACCAGGCTGTAGGCCAGTTGCGCGGCGTCACGGGCCGCGCGGGTCTGGCGTTCCAGGTCAAGAAAGCGCGCGAACACCTGCTCGGCGCCGCCGCTCACCGGGGCGTTCACTTAAGCTCCGGGAAACGCGCGGTGCCGCTCATGCCGGCGAGCAGGCCTTTGGCTTCAGGGAGTGTTGCTACGAGCAACAGGGTCTGACTGCCCTCATCAATGCGCGCGCCGAGGCGTTTCACCGTAGCATCGATCGGCTGACCGGTTTCATCGGGAACGAAGCTGAACGTCTGGCCGGGCTTGAGTCTGGCCATCCAGCGCGACGGCACCAGCAAATGAATTTCCAGAGTGCGGTTATCCACCACATCGAGCAGCGGCGCGCCGGCCGACACGCTTTCATAGCGCTGCACCTTGCGCTCGACCACTTGCCCGTCGAACGGCGCGACCACGCTGCAGCGCTTGACCTGCACTTGATACACCTGGGATTGCGCCTGGGTTTCGCTGACCTTGGCCTCGGCCCGCGCCACTTCGAAACGCCCGACAGAGTTGAGTGCAGCCAACTGTTTGTTGTGCGCCAGCTCCTCACCAGCACCACGGCTGGCCGCCTGCGCGGCATTCAGTTGCGCTTGATAGGCCGAGCAATCGAAACGGGCCAACGTATCACCCTTCTTGAACGACTCGCCCTCGCTGAACGGCAACTCGACAATCCGCCCGGAAAGCTCACTGGCCAGCGTCGCCTGATCGCGCGCCCGCAACACCCCCCGCGCCTCACTGCTCGCATTGGCCGCTCCCGACGCCGGATTATCCAGCAGCGGATCGTCTGGCCCGGGCGTTTGCGCCTGAACTGCACACGTTACTAAGGTCAATCCGACAACCCAACCGCGAAAACGCTGCATAACCGCTACTCCCTGACGGATGTGCGGAGTCTACGACAGCGGGGGTTAGCGTCAAGCGAAAGGCCATCACTCTTCGGAAATGTAATGTTTCAAAAGAGAAAGCCGCTCTATGACCGTTTAAAAGACGTAGGCAAATTCCGGCGTCCTACGCGAGTTGGGGATACTACTGATTGCTCACTGCGAAAACGGCGATAGACAGACTACCTATGCAAATAGGCGCGAGGCGAATTTACCTCTCTCTGCAACAACCTCTGACACACAAGCCCTTAAATGGCTTGACCGTGGCGGATACCAGCAACCAAAACTGACAAGCCGGTGCTGGGGCTAAACCAGCGGAGTGAGCGTGCAATTATTTGGTGGTTGACCTGCATGACGCGCTCAATCTAGGATTGCCTTACTCAACCCCGTACGTAGCGATTCAGTTCGCTGGCAGTTGGGGTGAAGAAACCGGCCTAGGCCGGTTTTTTCGTTTCTGAGGAATGATTTGTGCGAACTGCTTTCTTTGTCGATGGCTACAACTTGTTTTATGGGCTGCTCGCTGGCACCCCCTATAAATGGCTCAATCTCGAAGGTTTGCTGATTCATGTCGCACACATCGAAAACCCGCAGAACGCCGTTGTCTCGATTGACTATTTCACCTCCTCAATCAAACCCGAGCTCGCGACATTGGGCCGGATTTCAAAAGAGGCACAAGACACTTATATAAGGGCACTGCGCACGACCAATGTCAGGGTGCATTTTGGTCGACATCACCTTGAACAGGCTAAAGCGCCTCGATTCATCGACAAAAACACCAAGGCCTCACGTCAGGACAAGGTCGACATCTGGAAGCTTGAAGAAAAGGAAACCGACGTTCATATCGCGATCAGCATGTATCGCACTGCCTGCCAGCAGGCAATGTTCGCAACGCAAGATCGCGTCGAACAACTCGTACTGGTTTCAAGTGACACTGATATCACCCCCGCATTGAGAGCAATACGCGCGGACTTTCCTCACCTAACCATCGGCGTCATTCTTCCTCACAGGGCAGGTTTGAATCGGCCCACCCCGGGCTCTCTGAAAGATCACTCTCACTGGCTGCGCCGCGTGATCACAGAGGAAGAATTGCTCATTAATCAGTTTCCAGGCCGAGTAGCCACGCACAAAAAACCAGCGTTCAAACCGGATTATTGGTAGGTACTTCTGCCGGATACACCGACTCCCATCCCCCGCCCAACGCCTTGTACAAGCCAACCATCGCCAACGAAACACCGGTCGAACTCTCCACCCACTGCTCCTGCGTCGCCAGCAGCGCGCCTTGCACGGTGAGGACGTTGATGAAATCGACCACACCTTCGACGTATTGCTGTTGCGCGGTGCGCAGGGCGATCTGGTTCTGGCGGACGGCTTCGGCGAGGCTGTCGCGGCGGCGCTGGCTGGCGTTGTAGGCAGTCAGTTGATCGTCGATTTCGTGCCATGCGCGCAGTACGGTTTGCTGGTAGGCGACGGCCGCTTCCTGCTGCTGCGCTTCACGCAGTTGCAGCACACCGCGCAGGCGTCCGCCGTCGAACAGCGGCAGGCTGAATTGTGGGCCGATGCCGAAGGCCCGCGAGCCCCACGAGCCGAAATCGCTGAGTTGCATGGCTTGTGAGCCGAGGTTGCCGGACAGGGTGATGCGCGGATAGAAATCGCCCTTGGCCACGCCGATGTTGGCGGTGGCGGCGTGCAGACGCGCTTCGGCCTGCCGGATGTCCGGGCGGCGTTCAGCCAGTTGCGACGGCAGGCCGATGGCAACCTGCAGAGGGGACTGCGGCACGGCGGCGTCGGTGGATAACTCCTTGGCCAAGGCTTGTGGTGGTTCGCCCATCAACAGGCTGATCGCGTTGATCAACTGCGATTGACGTTGTTCCAGCGCCGGCAAGCGCGACTCAATCGCAGCGACTTGCGCAGCGGCTTCAGCGACATCGAGATCAGTCGCCACCCCGTCGGCCAGACGCAGTTGCGAGAGTTTCAGGCTGTGCCGCGCGACGTCGAGGTTCTGCTCGGTGACGGCGCGGGTGTTCTGCACGCCGCGCAGTTGAATGTAGTTTTGTGCGGTGTCGGCGAGCACCGCCAGCAGCACCCCGCGACGGTCGTTTTCGGCGACTTCGAGGTTGGCGTCGGCAGCTTCGGTTTCGCGGCGCACGCGGCCCCAGAAATCCAGTTCCCATGAAGCGGAGAAACCGGCGTCCCACAAGTTGAAGGCGGAATCGCCGTTGTGTCCGGACGGGTCGCTCAGGCCTTTGCCGCTGTTGCGTTCGCGCCCGTAGCTGCCGGTGGCCGCAGTGTTTGGATAGCGGTCAGCGGTGATGACCTGGCGAGCGGCGCGGCTTTGTTGCAGACGGCTGCTGGCCAGTTGCAGGTCGAGGTTACTGCGCACAGCGCGCTGGGTCAGCGCTGACAGTTGCGCGTCGTGGAAGACTTCCCACCAGCGTTCGTTCAGGGGCTCGCTGACGGCTTTGCTGGGGGCGGATTTGGCGGGTTTGGCCCAGTCGGCGATTTGTGTGGCTTCGGGCTTCTGGAAATCAGGGCCTACTGTGCAAGCGGTGAGGCTCACTGCGAGCAAGGTACTCAAACTGATTTGCTGCCACAGGCCTCTTCGCGAGCAGGCTCGCTCCCACATTTTGGAATGCGTTGCCTTTGTGGGAGCGAGCTTGCTCGCGAAGGCGCCAGTCGATTCAACACGGCTCATCGCTGAGTCACCTCACGCACCGACGTCGCCGAACTGCGCGTATCGATACTCGCCTCCACCGACATTCCCACGCGCAACCGTTCGGCCAGCGCCTGACCCGGCTCCAGCATGATTTTCACCGGAATCCGCTGCACCACCTTGGTGAAGTTGCCGGTGGCGTTGTCCGGTTTCACCGCCGCAAAAGTCACACCGGTCGCCGGGGCAATACTTTCGACGCGACCACTCAACGCCTCGCCGCCGAGGCTGTCGACACGCACCTGCACTTCCTGACCCGGCTGCACGTCAGTCAGTTGCGTCTCCTGAAAATTCGCCACCACGTAGGCCTGTTTCAGCGGCACCACCGCCAGCAGCTTGCTGCCCGGCGTTACGTAGGCGCCGACGCGCACGGCGCGCTCGCCGATCATGCCGTCCTGCGGGGCGGTGATACGCGTGTAGGAGAGTTCAAAACTGGCGATTTCCAGTGCCGCTTGTGCGTGTTTCAGACTGCCTTCGGCGGCGTCACGTTGAGCGGTGAGGATATCGACTTGTTTGCGCTCTGCCGCCAGCTTCGCGGTGGCGGTATCGAGATGCGCAGTGGCTTGATCGATGCGAGTGCGCGCCTGTTGCGCGTTCTGCACCGTGCCGGCACCGACGCCGGCCAAATGGTTGTAGCGATTCAGTTCTTGCTGGGCGAAGGCCATTTCAGCCTTGGCCGAAACCACCGAAGCTTGCGCCTGAGCGATCACCGACGTCTGGCGCTCCAGCGTCGCCTTGGCGTTCTGCAACTGCGCTCGCGCCACCAGCGTTTGCGCATCCGCCGCTTCGGCAGAAGCACGCAAATCGCGATCATCAATCAGCGCTAGCAATTGCCCGGCTTTTACTTGCTGGTTGTCCTCTACCAATACCTCTTTGATGAAACCGGCCACGCGCGGCACCACCAGGGTGTAGTCGGCGAAGACGAATGCATCGTTGGTATTTTGCTGGGTGCGCTTGCCAAACAAGCCGGGCAGCGCCAGATACACCAGCACGCCGACCGCCAGAGCGGCGGCTATGGCCACCGCGAGTTTTTGCTTTGCTTGAGTCGTCATAAAACCTTCATTGTTCAGTGCAGCAATCAGGTCGGCGCGCGCGGCGGATAGATCCGCGTCGGCAGCCAGAAAATCAGCAGGATCAGCGCCACCGCGACGCCGGCCATGCACACGTAAAGATCGGAAGAGGTCAGCACCACAGCCTGTTCGTGCAGGCGATGGGCAAGGCCCGGATCGCTGCGATCGGCCAGCGGCGAGTTACCGAGGCTGTCGACCAGCATGGTTGAGTGGAAATGCAGGCGCGCGGTGGTCAGCGTCTCAATCACCCCGGTAGCGACCACGGCCGCCAAGCCTTTCACCGTGTTGAACCACGCGGAGGCGAACGGCCCGTCCTGCGGCTGGATGCTGCCGGTGGACAACATCAACAGCGGCAACACCGACATCGGCTGACCGAAGATCTGCAGCCATTGCAGGACGTAGAAATTGTCGCGAATCCATTCCGAAGTCAGCAGCGATCCGCCCAGGCAGGACAGCGTCAACATGCTCAAACCCATGCCAAGCACCCAGCGGCAATCGACCCAGCGCAGGTTGCACAACGCTGCCACCAATGGCAGCGCAATCAGTTGAGGCAATGCGGCGATCAGCATGATCGGTGCGGTCTGCGCCGGCCGATAACCCTGCACCTGCGCCAGATAACTCGACGGAATCAACACCACCGCCTGCAGAACTATCAGCACACCGGCCAGGGTCATCAAGGCGAACGACAGGTTGCGGATACCGAGCATCTGCAGTTTGAAAAACGGAATCGGCTGCGACCATTCATTGATCAGAAACGCCACCAGCAGCAGCGAGCCGGCACCGAGCAATCCACAGATCAGGCTCGACTCGAACCAGTCCAGTCGATTGCCCTGCAACAGGCCGATCACCAGCATGCAGATCGCCGGAAACCCCAGCAGCAGGCCTTTCCAGTTGAACGATTTGAGGCGTTCCAGACGCAGCGGATCCTGCGGAATACCCCACGCGACCATCGCCATGGCGATCAGACAAGGCACGATGATTTGCCAGAACGTCCACTGCCAGCCGACGTATTCCGTCCACAAACCGGCCAGCGGCGTGCCGAGGCCGGGGCCGAATGTCGCCGTCAGTGCGTAGCCGGCCAAGCCATAGAGTTTGATATTGGCGGGCAGAAAACGCAGGGCGACGGTCATCAGCATCGGTGGCAGCGCACCGCCGGCCAGCCCCTGCAAAGTGCGCATCAGCAGCAGACTTTCGTAGGTCGGTGCAAACGGGCACAGCACGCCAAGCAAGGTGAACAGGCTGATTGCGCAAAGGGTGAAGCGGCGCAGCGAGAAGGTCACCGAACACCACGGCGCGAAGGCCATGGCCGCGACCGAGGTGGCGGTGTAGCTGGCGACCAGCCAGGTGCCTTCGTCGTAACCGATGTGCAACCCGCCACGGATGTCGGCCAGGGCCACCTTGGTGACCATCTCGTTGAGGCCCGACACCAGCACCGCCAGCAGCACGCCGACCAGGCCAATGATGATCCGCGCCCCGAACACCGGTGGCGTGGCCGCCGTCGCCGGGCTGGCCGCAGCGATGGGCGCTGCCGCCGTCAGGGATGTCATGAATACTCACTCCGTAGGGAAAAATACCGGAGCATCTTAGTCGGGCTTGGCAATGACGAAAATTGACTTATTGGCAGGTTATAAGTGCGCCAGACGCAATCATTAAAGCAAAAGATCGCAGCCTTCGGCAGCTCCTACAGGGATATGCATTCCAATGTAGGAGCTGCCGAAGGCTGCGATCTTTTTGATCTTAGGGTTGTGCAGCCAGCCAGGTTTCGTCGCAACAGGCCTTGAGGGTTTCGCGCAGCCAGCGATGCGCCGGATCCTTGTCGAAGCGCGGGTGCCAGGCCTGGGTCAGCATCAGCGTCGGCAACGGGATTGGCAGGTCGAATGAGCGCAGTTTCAGACCCAGTCGGCGCACACTGAGCAGCGCTTCCTTGGGCACTGGCAGGATCAGGTCGGAATCGGGCAGCGCAAACATCGCCGCATGGAAACTCGGCGCGATCACCGCCACGCGCCGCTCCAGGCCTAGCGCATTCAGCGCCGTATCGATCGGGCCGCGCGCGATGCCGCGTCGCGACATGCTGATATGGGAAAACCCGGCGTAGCGCTCGGCGGTGATTTCACCGTCGAGCAATGGATGATCTTCGCGCACCAGTCCCACGAAGTGCGTTGAGAACAGGTTCTGCACTTTGACCTCAGGGGTGACCGGCCGAGTGTTGCTGACACTCAGATCGATGCGCCCCTCGCGCAGCGCTTCATCATCGCCATCGCCTTCCGGAACGAAGCGCAACTCGCAGTGCGGCGCCAGTTGATCGAGGGTGTCGAACAGCTTGCCGCCGTAGACACCGATGAAGAAGTCATTGGCGCGGATGCTGAAGCGCCGGCGCAGTGTGCCCAGTACCACGGTGTCAGCGGAGCGGAACAGCAGCGCGGCCTGCTCGACCACATCGCGAACTTGCTCGCGCAACTCCAGCGCCTTGGGCGTTGGCACCAGGCCTCGGCCGGCGCGCACCAGAATCGGATCACCAATGGCTTCGCGGATCCGCGTCAGGGTGCGGCTCATGGCGGCCGGACTGAGGTTCATCCGCCGTGCAGCGCCGACCACACTGCCCTCGTCGAGCAAGGCGTCGAGGGCGACCAGAAGGTTCATGTCCGGGAGTTGCATGCTGAGCACTCTTGGCCGATCAGGATTGATCTGGGCGCAATGCTAGCAAACATCTTTCAGAGTAGGCGTTGATCCTACTGACGCTTTCGCGAGCAAGCTCGCTCCCACATTTGGAATGCATTCTCCTGTGGGAGCGAGCTTGCTCGCGAAGGGGCCAGACGCAACGCCACAGAGTTACCGCTGCATCCCCCAGCGCTTAACGGTCACCCGCTCCAGCGTATCGAACACCAGATTCTCCACCAGCAACCCGATCAGAATCACCACCGCCAACCCGGCAAACACCTTGTCGGTGTACAGCTCATTACGATTCTGAAAGATGTACCAGCCCAGCCCGCCCTTGCCACTGGTCGCGCCAAACACCAATTCAGCGGCGATCAACGTGCGCCAGGCAAACGCCCAGCCAATCTTCAGCCCGGCCAGAATCGACGGCAGCGCCGCCGGGATCAGGATGAACAGCACCAGCCGCAAGCCCTTCAAACCATAGTTGCGTCCAGCCATACGCAGCGTCTCGGAAACCCCGAGAAACCCCGCATAGGTGTTCAGCGCCAGCGCCCACAACACCGAATGCACCAGCACAAAAATCAGGCTGTTCTGCCCCAGGCCAAACCACAGCAGCGCCAACGGCAGCAGGGCAATCGCCGGCAACGGGTTGAACATCGAGGTCATCGTGCTCAGCAGATCGCGACCCAACTGCGTCGACACCGCCAACGTGGTCAGGGCAAACGCCAGCACAATGCCGATCAGATACCCCTTGATCAGCACCACCAACGATATCCACACCTTGGCCAGCAGCTCACCACTGAGCAGACCCTCGAACAGCGCGTGACTGGTCTGCAGGAAACTCGGCAGCATCAGGTCATTGTTCTGGATCCGCGCGACCACTTCCCACAGCACCGCCAGCACAATCAGGATCAGGCCCTTACGCAGCCAGCCCTGTTGCCACAGCCGCGTGCCGAGCGTCAGTTCACGCTCGACCGGCACTTCAGTCAGCGGCTCCAGCACAACTTCGAATTCTTCACGCACAGATGATGAATGGCTCATCGGGTAGTCCTCCTGGCCGCTCAATAGGCAATACGAATGTCGTTGAAGTTGTGGTCGCGCTCGGTTTCCGGCGACTGGCCTTCATCGAACAGCAGACGATGAATGCGCCGCGCCGATTCCTGGAACGCCACGCCACCCAAGCTGTGCAAATCGTATTGATGGCTGTGCACTTCAGCGCGCACCCGCCCCGGATGTGGCGACAGCAAAAGGATGCGATTGCCGACCACCAGCGCCTCTTCAATCGAGTGAGTGACAAACAGCAGAGTGAAGCGCACCTCATCCCAGAGCAGCAGCAATTCTTCCTGCATCTTGCGTCTAGTCAGCGCATCGAGTGCGGCGAATGGTTCGTCCATCAGCAGGATTTTCGGTTGCATCGCCAGCGCCCGGGCAATCGCCACGCGCGCCTTCATGCCGCCGGACAAAGTGTGCGGATAAGCATCGGCGAACGCCGCGAGGCCGACCTTTTCCAGATAGTGCAGCGCACGCTCTTCGGCTTCTTTTTTCTTCAGGGTGCGTGAGGCCAGCAGCGGAAACATCACGTTCTGTTTGACGGTTTTCCACGGCGGCAGTTGATCGAATTCCTGAAACACTACGATGCGGTCCGGACCCGGCGCGTCGACGCGCTGGCCTTGCAGACGGATCTCGCCTTCGCACGGTTGAATGAACCCGGCCACCGCTTTGAGCAAGGTGGATTTGCCGCAACCGGACGGCCCGAGCAGCACGTAGCGATCGGCCGGATCGATTTCGAAACTGACCTGGTGAGTGGCGCGCACCACGCGTTGCGGCGTGCGATATTCGAGGCTGACATGATCGACCGCCAGCAACGCGTCGCTGCGGGCGATCGGGTTGCTGGCCGCGTGGCCTGGCAAGGGAGCGTTCATTATTTGATCAATCTCCGGCGAATCAGAAAGGCGCGTCGCCCTGAATGGTCGTGCGATACAGCTTGCGGCGCAGGTGCGCGGGGCAGCCGGCGGCGAGATGGATCAGCGAACGGTTATCCCAGAACACCAGATCGTGCGGCTGCCACTGATGGCGGTAGATGTTCTGCGGCAGCACGCTGTGGGCATAGAGCTCGCTCAGCAGTTGCTGGCTCTCGTCTTCCGGCAGGCCGACGATGCGCGTGGTGAAACCCTCGCTGACGAACAGCGCCTTGCGACCGTTCTCCGGATGCGTGCGCACCACCGGGTGCACCACTTCGGCGACCTGGGCGAGCTGCTCCGGGGTCAGGGTCGGACGCCAGTTGCCTTCGAATTTGGTCTCGCTGTAACGCGCCGTGTAGGAGTGCGCGGCACTGCGGCCTTCGACCGTTTTGCGCAACGCTTCGGGCAAGCTGTCCCAGGCTTTGTGCATATCGGCGAACAACGTGTCACCGCCCTCGGACGGCAACTCCTGCGCGTGGAGCATCGAACCGAGGCTCGGCAGCTCTTTATAAGAAAGGTCGGAATGCCAGAACTTGCCGGCATCGCCGAGGCCGATGTTCTGGCCGTTTTCGATGATGTTGGAAACGATGAGGATTTCCGGGTGGTTGGCCAGCAGGAATTGCTTGAGCACATGGATCTGCAATACACCGAAGCGGCGGCTGAAGTCGATTTGCTGTTGCGGGGTGATCTGCTGGTCGCGGAACACCACGACATGGTGATCCAGGTGCGCGCGATGGATACGCGCAAAGTCCTGATCATTGATCGGCCGGGCGAGGTCGAGGCCAATGATTTCGGCGCCGACGGCACCGCTGAACGGGCGGACTTCAAAAGATTGCGGCGCGGCGGTCGCGGCGCTTGAGGAAGCAGTAGCTGCGGACATCTTTCCATCTCCCACGCACGGCACGCTCACGGGCGCGCTCGTCGATCAGACACTCACGCTGGATTGCGTGTTGGTTCAGGTCGTGCGGCGCGCCGATTGGTCGGCAGGTACGCAGGGGGATGACTTTATAGCTATAAGAATCGGAAATTAAATACCGTTAATGAATAACGATATGGCGATTGGTGAGGAATGGACTGGATGGTGAGTGACGGTTTTTGTCACTTACTGACAGATGCAGCGATCCGACTGACGCCTTCGCGAGCAAGCTCGCTCCCACAGAGATCTCGGCTGGAACACGATTACGCGTTTAACACAAAACACTGTGGGAGCGAGCTTGCTCGCGAAGAGGCCGGTGGCAGCGCTGAAGATCTAGCGCTCGTGCAACGCCTCTGCCCGCGCGCGAATGATCGGTTTGAGCAGGTAGCTCAAGACCGACTTCTTGCCGGTAATGATGTCCACCGACGCAACCATCCCCGGGATGATCAGCAAAGGCTTTTCATCGGTACCCAAGTGGCTGCGCTCAGTGCGCACCTTGATGATGTAGTAAGTGGTCTTCTTGTCTTCATCAGTGATGGTGTCGGCACCGATCTGCTCGAGCTTGGCTTTGAGCCCGCCGTAAATGGTGTAGTCGTACGCGGTGAATTTGACGATCGCTTCCTGTCCCGGGTGCAGGAACGCGATGTCTTGCGGACGAATCTTGGCTTCGACCAGCAAGGTGTCATCCAGCGGGACGATTTCGACCATGTCGCTGCCCGGCTGGATCACGCCACCGATGGTGTTGACCAGCAGTTTGTTGACGATGCCGCGCACTGGCGATGTCACCAGCGTACGGCTGACGCGGTCTTCCAGCGCCTTGCCCGTCGCGCTGGCCTTGTTCAGGTCGGTGCGGGCTTCGTTGAGTTGGGTCAGCGCTTCGCTGCGGAATTTGCCGCGCGTTTCGTCGATCTTGCGCTGCACTTCCTTGATCGCCGATTCGGCACGCGGAATCGCCAGCGTCGTTGCATCCAGCTGACCACGGGTTTCCACCTCGGCACGCTTAAGACGCAAGACCTCCACCGGAGACACCGCGCCCTGCGCCACCAGCGGCTCGGACATGTTGATTTCCTGCCGCTGCAAGCCGAGCTGCTGACGATACTGCGCTTGCTTGGAGGCGAATTCGCGCAGCTCTTGCTGACGCTGAATCAACTGCTCCTGCAAACCACCGATCTCGTCGTGCAGTTGCTGACGGCGGCTGATGTACAGCGATTCTTCGCTTTTTGCCTGTCCCGGCACGGCTTTGAGCACGTCTTCGGGGAAATTCAGCGGACGGTCATCGACTTCGGCGCTGAGGCGTTCTACGCGCAGCAGCATCGACAGGCGATCGGCCTCGGTTTCGCCGACGTTGGAGGCAAATCGCGTGTCGTCGAGGCGAATCAACGGCGCGCCGGCTTCAACGATCTGGCCTTCCTTGACGAACAGTTCGGAGATGATCCCGCCCTCAAGGTTCTGGATTTTCTGAATCTTCGACGATGGAATCGCTTTGCCGTCGCCCTTGGTCACTTCGTCGATCACGGCGAAGTTGGCCCACAGCAGCAGGAAGATGAAGAAGCCGATGATCGCCCAGATGGTCAGGCGCACGACGCGCGGGGCGTCTTCGATCAGCGCTTTGTTGACCTCCGGCAGCGGCTGGCCCTGCAACGATGCCGAGCCCTTGAAGTAACGACGGATCGAATCCTTGAAACCCGACTTAAGCAACACTGATCTGCCCCTTCTTCAACGCTTCCATCACGGCGGCTTTCGGGCCATCGGCGAGAATCTGTCCACGGTCGATCACCAGCAGACGATCGACCAGCGACAACAGTGAAGCCCGGTGCGTGACCAGCACCACGGTCTTGTTTTCGATCACGGCGGCGAGGCGTTGCTTGAGGCGTTCTTCACCGGTGTTGTCCATCGCGCTGGTCGGCTCGTCCATCAGCAAAATCGGTGGGTTGAGCAACAAGGCCCGAGCCAGCGCGACGTTCTGTCGTTGACCGCCGGAGAGGTTCTGCCCGCGCTCGCCGACTTGCAGCTCATAACCTTGCGGGTGCAGACGGGCGAATTCGTGGACGCCAGCCAGTTCGGCGGCTTGCAGCACCAGCTCGTCTTCTACATAACGCGCGCCGGAGACCAGGTTGTCACGCAGGGTGCCGGCCAGCAGCTGGATGTCTTGCGGCACGTAGCCGATGTTGTAGCGCAGTTCGCTGACGTCGATCTGGCGGATATCCACGCCGTCGACCAGCAACGCGCCGTCGTCCGGCTGATACAGGCCGACCAACAATTTGGCGAGGGAGCTTTTGCCCGAGCCGCTGCGGCCGATGATGCCGATTTTTTCGCCGGGACGGATCACCAGATTGATGTTCTTCAGCGCCGGGTTCTGTTGTTCCGGGTAAGTGAAGTTGAGCTGGCGGCACTCGATCGCCCCCTGCAAAACCTTGCGGCTCAGCGGGCGCTCTTCGAAGTTGCGCTCTTGCGGCAGCTCCATCATCTGGTCGACCGAAGTCATGGTCACCCGCGCTTGCTGATAGCGAGTCAGCAGACCCGACAGCGACGCCAGCGGGCTCAGTGCGCGGCCGCTGAGCATGTAGCAGGCAATCAGACCGCCCATGCTCAGGTTGCCGGCGATGATCTGGTAGACGCCGAAGACGATCATGATCACCCCGGCCAGTTGCTGGATCAGCAGGGTGATGTTCATCGCCAGACCGGAGAGCATTTTCACCCGCAGTTCGAGGCGACTGAGGGTGCCGATGGTCTGTTCCCACTGGTACTGGCGTTCGCTCTCGGCGTTGTTGACCTTCACCGCATCAAGGCCGGCGAGGGTTTCGATCAGGCTCGACTGGCGCTCGGCACCGAGGGCCATGGTGCGTTCCATGGTTGCCACCAGCGGCTTCTGCAAGGCGTAGCCGATCAGCAAGGCAATCGGGAAAGCCAACACCGGAATCCACACCAAGTGCCCGCCGAGAATGGCGATAACGATAAAGATGAGGATGGTGAACGGCAGGTCGATCAGGCTGGTCAGGGTCAGCGAGGCGAGGAAGTCGCGCAGGCTCTGAAACTCGTGGATGTTCTGCGCAAAACTGCCGACCCGCGCCGGGCGGTACTTCATCGTCATGCCGACGATGCGCTCGAACAGCGTCGCGGAGATGATCAGGTCGGTTTTCTTCCCGGCCAGGTCCAGGCACAGGGCGCGCAGACTCTTGAGCACCAGGTCAAAGATGTAGGCGCCGGTGATGCCCAGCGCCAGCACCCACAGGGTGGCTTCGGCCTGGTTCGGCACCACGCGGTCGTAGACGTTCATCACGAACAGCGGCGCGGCCATGGCGATGATGTTGATCAGGAAACTCGCGGCGATAGCATCGGCGTACAGCCAACGCGAACGCTTGAGGGTGTCGCGGAACCACGAGCGTGCGCGCGGAATCAGCGTGCCGTGGTTGACGTCGAATTTGTGTTGCGGCTGAGCGAAGAAGACTTTGCCGGTGTAGTCGTCGGCGAGCAATTCGCGACTGACGATGGACTCGCCGCCGTCGGTTTCGCTGAGCAGCACCCGCGCTTCGTTGTCACCCTGCCAGCCGAGCAGGACGGCGCTGCGACCATCCTTGAGCAGCAGCAAGGCCGGCATGGCGATCGCCGGAATTTCTTCCAGTTTGCGCTGCAGCACCCGACCTTGCAGGCCGGCGCGAGCCGCCGCGCGGGGCAGCAACTCGACACTGAGGCGTTGTTTGGGCAGCGGCAGACCGGTGGTCAGCATTGCCGCGCTGGCGGGTTTCTGATGGAGCATGCAAAGGGCGAGCAGACCGTCCAGTAAAGGATCGTCGTGCAACGCGCGTGGATCATGACTGAGTTGAACTCGACTGACTTCTGATTCCACGCTCGACACTCTTTGACAGTTGAAAAGGGATAACTCAATTCATCCCAGGCAGCTGGACCTTGGGCTTCACGTCGTTCTGCACAACGGATGCCAACGGTGCGACCACTCCCTGGCTTCTGAGCAACTCGCCCATGGTCGCCTTGATTCGGTACTGAGTAAATAACTGAATGTTTTTGATTTCTGCCAGACGCCGCGAAGCGGTGAACAACTCGTTTTCGCTGTCGAGCAAATCGAGCAGGGTGCGTTCGCCGAGGCTGAACTGACGCTGGTAGGCGGTGCGCACCGAGGTGCTGTGATCGACGTATTGCTGCGCGATCGGCACCTGCGCGTTGGCGTTGTTCAGGGCGTTCCAGGCCAGACCGAGTTCTTCGTTCAACTGGCGCAAAGCGTTGTTGCGGATGTCCAGCGCCTGGTTCGACAGGTACGACTTGGACTCCAGATCGGCCTTGTTGCTGCCACCGGAATACAGGTTGAAGCGCATGCGCAGCATGGCTTGCCACTCGTTGTTGTGACCGTTCTGACCGTCGAGATCGTTGTCGGCGGTACGGCCCAGTTCGGCGTCGAAACGTGGGTAGAAGGTCGACTTGGCGGTTTCGTACTGCTTCTCGGCAGCGGCGATGTCAGACTCGGCCGAGCGCAGGATCGGGCTGTTTTCCAGCATCTGCTGGCGCGCTTCATTGAGGTTGGCCGGCATCATCGCCATGAACGGCGCCGGACGCTCGAGTTGATCGGGCATCTGGCCAACGGCGCTGAGGAAGTTGGTTTCCGAGTCGGCGAGGTTAGTCTGCTCGGTGATCAGGTTGTTGCGGGCCTGGGCCATCCGCGCTTCAGCCTGATCGAGGTCGGCACCGCTGCCGACGCCGCGTTGGGTGCGCAACTGAATCTGGTCGTAGATGCGCTGGTGGCTCTTGAGATTTTCTTCGGCCAGACGCACGAACTCACGACGGGTCAACACGTCCAGGTAAACCTGGGCGACGGTCAGCGCGGTACGCTCGGAAGTACCGAGCAGCGAGTAAGCGCGGGAGTTGACGGTGGCTTGTTGACGGCCGACTTCGCTGGACGTCGCAAACCCGTCAAAGACCATTTGCGAGAGACGTAAACTTGACTCGCTACGGTTCAGGGTTTCGTAGTGGTTACCGGAATTGGCGCGGGTGGTGACGCTGTCGGTACCCTCACGGCCATAACCGCCGAGCAGATCGACCTTCGGCAGGTATCCACCTTTTGCCGCTCTTAATTGATAATCCGCCGCCAAACGACTGTTGACCCCTGCCTGGATTTCCGGATGGACATCCAGTGCCTGCTGCATGGCTTCTGGTAAGGATTGTGCTTGTACAAAAGAGGCGGCGAGGGCGAAGGGTACGGCGAAAAGCAGGGGCGAACGCATGATAGGAATTTCCCAGAACTTCTTGTCTTGAATCACAGCAAAACGTGGCGCTGCGTCGGATGATGGCAACCAGATTGACCGTATGTCGGAAAGTTCAAAACAGGAACTGGATCACACGCTGAAGGACAGGTCGCCGCGGAAATATCAATGTGACATTAGTGGGGCGATTGTTTAGGATGGCACCCAGAAGGTCAATAGTTTGGCATAAAGTTAATAGCGAAAGAATATAGCCAAATTATTGACGATTTAATGCGTCAAACTTGTTTAGCAAATTTTTAAAGTACGTCCAGACTGAATCGGCGCCCATGCCATCAGGTCCATGGAAGTCAACTGAACGTGACACCCCGGAGAGTCTTCAATGAGCAGTGTTGTTGCCATCGTCAAAAGCATTGTCGGTCAGGTATTCGTGGTGTCCCCAGAGGGCGTGCGTCGCGTACTCGTTGAAGGCGATCGCCTGTTCGTTGGCGACCAGATCGACACCGGCCTCTCCGGCGCCGTGTCACTTGAATTGGCTGATGGCCGCACCCTCGATCTGGGTCGCGAAACCCAGTGGAGCGCCACCGCGCCCGACTCCAGCACGGACCTGGCGGAGGCCACCGCGCAGGCTGCGCCGTCGGTAGCAGAACTGCAGCAAGCCATCGCCGCCGGTGTCGACCCGACCACCGCCCTCGATGCTACCGCTGCCGGCCCGAGCGCCGCAGGCACTGGCGGTGCCGCCGGTGGTGGTCACAGTTTCGTCATGCTCGACGCCACCGCTGGCCGCGTGGACCCGACCATTGGATTCCCGACCGCAGGCATCAATGCTGCCGGTCAAGCCGCGCAGAACATCACCGGCGGCCAGACCACCGACACCACCAACGCCCTGCGTGAGTCGACCCTGAGCCTCAGCGCCACGCCGTCCATCACCGAAGCCGGCGGCGTGCTGGTGTACACCGCGACCCTGACCCAGGCGCCGCTGACCGACCTGACCATCACCCTGTCCAACGGCGCGGTGATTGTGATTACAGCCGGTTCCACTACCGGCACCGTCAATGTGCCGCTGGCACCGAACGACACTGTTTATAACGACCCGACCCAGATCGACGTGACCGTCACCGGCACCACCGGCGGCAATGGCATCACCGTGACGCCGCCGACCACTCCGGCCACGACCCAGGTCACTGACACCATCGACACCACCACCGTCACCCTGACGGCCGGGCCGAGTGTCACCGAAGGCGGGCAGATCACCTACACCGCAACGCTGACCAACCCGGCGCAAACCCCGGTGACCGTCACCCTGTCGAACGGCTCGACCATCACCATCGGCGCCGGCCAGACCACCGGCACCGTCAACGTGCCGACCCCGGCCAACGACGTCTATAACAATGGCAGCACCGTCACCACGACGATTACCGGTGCTACCGGCGGCAACTTTGAAAACCTGGTGCCGAACCCGACGCCTGCGGTGACCACCATCACCGATTCGATCGACACCACCAACCTGACCCTGACCGCCACCGGCACAGTGGTCGAAGGTGGCCAGATCACCTACACCGCGACCCTGACCAACCCGGCGCAAACCCCGGTCACCGTCACCCTGTCGAACGGTTCGACCATCACCATTGAAGCCGGCCAGACCACGGGCACCGTCAACGTGCCGACTGCGGCCAATGACGTCTACAACAATGGCGGCACCGTCAGCACCACCATTACTGGCGCGACCGGTGGCAACTTCGAAAGCCTGGTGCCGAACACTACGCCGGCGACCACCACGGTGACCGATTCGATCGACACCACCAACGTCAGCCTCACCGCCACCGGTACCGTCGTCGAAGGCGGCCAGATCACCTACACCGCAACGCTGACCAACGCTGCACAAACCCCGGTGACGATCACTCTGTCGAACGGTTCGACCATCACCATTGAAACCGGCAAGACCACCGGCAGCGTTAACGTGCCAACCGCGGCCAACGACGTCTACAACAATGGCAGCACGGTCAGCACCACGATTACCGGCGCAACCGGTGGCAACTTCGAAAACCTGGTGCCGAACACCACGCCAGCGACCACCACGATTACCGATTCGATCGACACCACCAATCTGTCGCTGTCCGCGACCGGCACTGTTGCTGAAGGCGGCTCGATCGTTTACACCGCAACCCTGACCAATCCGGCCGGCACGCCAGTGACCGTGACCCTGAGCAATGGCTCGGTGATCACCATCGACGCGGGCAAGACTACCGGCGCCGTGACCGTTCCAGCACCGGCCGATGACGTCTATAAAGACGCCGGCCAAGTCGAAGTCAGCATCAATACCGTCACCGGCGGCAATTTCGAGAACCTGGTGCCGAGCACCGTTCCGGCCGTCACCGAAGTGACCGACACCATCGACACCTCGACCGTGAAACTGACGGCCGACACCTCGGTCGCCGAAGGTGGCACCGTCACTTACACCGCTACCGTTGGCGCGCCGGTGACCGGTTCGCCTGTCGTTGTGACCTTGGCCAACGGCCAGAGCATCACCATCGAAGTCGGCAAAACCACGGGCACTGTGACCACCACTGCACCGAACGATGCGCTGACCGGCAATGCGCCGCTGACCAATTCGATTACTGGCGTTTCCGGTGGTAATTACGAAGATCTGGTGGCCGACAAGACCCCGGTTTCGACCGCCGTTACCGATGTTGCCGACACCACCAATCTGTCTCTGAGCGCGACAGGGACCGTGGCTGAAGGTGGTCAGATCACTTACACCGCCACCCTGACCAACGCCGCAGGTTCGCCTGTCACCGTAACCCTGTCGAACGGTTCGGTGATCACCATCGAAGCCGGCAAAACCACCGGCACCGTGACCGTTCCGGCGCCCGCCGATGACGTCTATAAAGACGCCGGTAAAGTCGAAGTCACGATCAAGGACACCAGCGGCGGCAACTTCGAGAACCTCGTTCCAAGCACCGTTCCAGCCGTCACCGACGTTACTGACACCGTCGACACCACCACAGTCAAACTGACCGCCACCGAGTCGGCGGCTGAAGGTGGCACCGTCACCTACACCGCCACTGTTGGTGCGCCTGTGACCGGTTCGCCTGTGGTCGTGACCCTGGCCAATGGTCAGAACATCACTATCGAAGTGGGTAAAACCACCGGCACTGTGACCACCACCGCACCGAATGATGCGCTGACCGGCCACGCGCCGATCACCAACGCGATCACCGGCGTGAGCGGCGGCAATTACGAAGATCTGGTGGCGGACAAAACTCCGGTCAGCACCACCGTCACCGACACCACTGACACCACCGATCTGACACTGAGTGCGACCGGCACCGTGGCTGAAGGCGGCCAGATTACCTACACCGCGACCCTGACCAACGCCGCAGGCTCGCCTGTTACCGTGACCCTGTCGAACGGTTCGGTGATTACCATTGAAGCCGGTAAAACCAGCGGTACTGTGACCGTCGCGGCCCCAGCCGATGACGTCTACAAGGACGCCGGCAAAGTCGAAGTGACTATCAAGGACGCCACGGGCGGCAACTTCGAGAACCTTGTTCCGAGCACCATTCCGGCCGTCACCGACGTCACTGACACCATCGATACCTCGACGGTCAAACTGACCGCCACCGAGACCGCCGCTGAAGGTGGCACCGTCACCTACACCGCGACCGTCGGCGCGCCAGTCACCGGTTCGCCGGTCATCGTGACTCTGGCCAACGGTCAGACCATCACCATCGCCGTCGGCCAGACCACCGGCACCGCGACCGCCACCGCACCGAACGATGCGTTGACCGGCCACGCACCGCTGACCAACTCGATCACCAACGTCAGCGGCGGCAACTACGAAAATCTGGTCGCTGACAAAACTCCGGTCAGCACCACCGTGACCGACACCACCGACACCACCAACCTGACGCTCAGCGCCACCGGTACCGTGGCTGAAGGCGGTTCGATCGTTTATACCGCGACCCTGACCAACGCAGCAGGCTCGCCCGTCACCGTGACCCTGAGCAACGGTTCGGTAATCACTATCGACGCGGGGAAAACCACCGGCACGGTGACCGTCCCTGCGCCAGCCGATGACGTCTATAAAGATGCCGGCAAAGTCGAAGTGACCATCAAGGACACCACGGGCGGCAACTTCGAGAACCTCGTTCCGAGCACCACGCCTGCGGTGACCGATGTCACTGACACCATCGACACCTCGACGGTGAAACTGACTGCCACCGAAACCGCCGCTGAAGGCGGCACCGTCACCTACACCGCGACTGTGGGCGCGCCAGTCACCGGTTCGCCTGTAATCGTGACGTTGGCCAACGGCCAGAACATCACCATCGAAGTCGGTAAAACCACCGGCACCGTCACCACCACTGCACCGAACGACGTGCTGGCCGGCCACGCACCGCTGACCAACGCGATCACCAACGTCAGCGGCGGCAACTACGAAAATCTGGTCGCCGACAAAACCCCGGTCAGCACCACCGTGACCGACACCGTCGACACCACCACCGTTTCGCTGACCGCCACCGGCAACGTCAACGAAGGCGGTTCGATCGTTTACACCGCGACGCTGACCAACCCTGCCGGCACGCCAGTGACCGTGACCCTGAGCAACGGTTCGACCATCACCATCGACGCCGGCAAGACCACCGGCACCGTGACCGTCCCAGCCCCGGCCGATGACGTCTACAAAGACGCCGGCAAAGTCGAAGTGACCATCAAGGGCACCGACGGCGGCAATTTCGAAAATCTGGTGGCCAATCCGACGCCTGCGGTGACCAATGTCGCCGACACCATCAACACCACGCACCTGACCCTCAGCGCTGAAAGCTATGTGCTCGAAGGCACCTCGATCACCTACACCGCGACCCTGACCAACGCCGCGCAAACCCCGGTGACCGTCAACCTGAGCAACGGCCAGACCATCACCATCGAGGCTGGCAAAACCAGCGGTTCGGTGACCATCGCGGCGCCGAGCGATGACGTCTACAAAGACGTCAGCAAGCTCACCGTGACCATGACCGACGCTACTGGCGGCAACTTCGAGAAGCTCGACGTCAGCAAGACCCCGGTCAGCACCACCGTCAATGACACCATCGACAAAACCACGCTGACCCTGAGCGCCAGCGACACCGTCAGCGAAGGTGGCCAGATCACCTACACCGCAACCCTGAGCAATCCGGCTGGCACCGCCATGACCGTGACCCTGGCCAACGGCGCGGTGATCAACATCGCCGCCGGCGCCACCAGCGGTTCGGTGAACTTCGCTGCACCTGCGAACACCCCGTACATCGACGGCGGCAAGGTACAGACCGCGATTGCCAGCCACAGCGGCGGTAATTTCGAGCAGGTCGATGCCAACCGTTCGGCAGTGGTTACCACCGTCACCGACACGGTCGACACCACCAATATCAGCCTGAGCGCCACCGCTTCGGTGGCCGAGGGCGGCTCGATCGTCTACACCGCGAGCCTGACCAACCCGGCAGGCACGGCGATGACTGTGACCCTGAGCAACGGTGCGGTGATCAACATTGCCAAAGGCGCGACCACCGGCACCGCAACCGTCGCAGCGCCTGCCGATGACGTGTACAAGGACGCTGGCAAGGTCGATGCGAGCATCACCAAGACCACCGGCGGCAACTTCGAGAACCTGGTGGTCGACAAGACCCCAGCGGTCACCGACGTGACCGACACCATCGACAACAGCACCGTTTCGCTGACCGCTACCGCCAGCACCACTGAAGGCGGCGTGGTGGTTTACACCGCTTCTGTGACCGCGCCAGTGACCGGCGCGCCGGTTGTCGTGACCCTGTCCAACGGCCAGACCATCACCATCCCGGTCGGTGCCAGCAGCGGCAGCGTCAACTTCACCGCACCGAACGATGCACTGGCCGGCGGCAACACGCTGAGCGTGAAAATCGACGGCACCAGCGGCGGCAACTACGAAAACCTCGTGGCCGACAAAACTCCGGCCGTGACCTCGGTGACCGACACCGTCGACACCACCAACCTGTCGCTGAGCGCGACCGGCACGGTGGCTGAAGGTGGTTCGATTGTTTACACCGCAACGCTGACCAACCCGGCTGGCACGCCAGTCACCGTGACATTGAGCAACGGCTCGGTGATCACCATCGAAGCGGGCAAGACCACCGGCACTGTGACGGTTCCCGCGCCTGCCGACGACGTCTACAAAGACGCCGGCAAAGTCGAAGTGACTATCAAGGACGCCACGGGCGGCAACTTCGAGAACCTGGTGCCAAGCACCACGCCAGCCGTTACCGATGTGACTGACACCATCGACACCTCGACCGTCAAACTGACGGCCGACACCACTGTCGCTGAAGGTGGCACTGTCACTTACACCGCGACTGTCGGTGCGCCGGTCACCGGTTCGCCAGTCGTGGTAACCCTGGCCAACGGCCAGAGCATCACCATCGAAGTCGGCAAAACCACCGGCACCGTGACCACTACCGCGCCGAATGACGCATTGAACGGTCAGGCGTCGCTGGGCAACTCCATCACCAACGTTTCCGGCGGCAACTACGAAAACCTGGTGGCCGACAAGACCCCGGTGTCGACCACGGTCACTGATACAGTCGACACCACTGATCTGTCGCTCAGCGCTACCAATTCGGTCGCCGAGGGCGGTTCGATCATCTACACCGCGACCCTGACCAATCCGGCCGGCACGCCGGTGACCGTGACCCTGAGCAACGGCTCGGTGATCACCATTGAAGCGGGCAAGACCACCGGCACGGTCACCGTCGCTGCGCCAGCCGATGACGTCTACAAAGACGCTGGCAAAGTCGAAGTCACCATCAAGGACGCCACGGGCGGCAACTTCGAGAACCTGGTGCCGAGCACCGTTCCAGCCGTTACCGAAGTCACCGACACCATCGACACCAGCACCGTCAAACTGACCGCCACCGAGTCGGCTGCTGAAGGTGGCACCGTCACCTACACCGCCACTGTCGGCGCGCCAGTGACCGGTTCGCCGGTCATCGTGACGCTGGCCAACGGTCAGAACATCACCATCGAAGTCGGCAAGACTACCGGCACCGTGACCACCACCGCGCCGAACGACGCGTTGAACGGCCACACCCCGCTGACCAATGCGATCACTGGCGTTTCCGGCGGTAATTACGAAAACCTCGTCGCCGATAAAACTCCGGTCAGCACCACCGTCACCGACACCGTCGACACCACCAATCTGTCGCTGACCGCGACTGGCACCGTGGCTGAAGGTGGCTCGATTGTTTACACCGCCACCCTGACCAACCCGGCCGGTACCCCGGTCACCGTGACCCTGTCGAACGGTTCGGTGATCACCATCGAAGCGGGCAAAACCACCGGCACCGTGACGGTTCCTGCGCCAGCCGATGACGTTTACAAAGACGCCGGCAAGGTCGAAGTGACCATCAAGGATGCCACGGGCGGCAACTTCGAGAACCTCGTTCCGAGCACCACGCCAGCCGTTACCGACGTCACTGATACCATCGACACTTCGACGGTCAAACTGACCGCCACCGAGTCCACGGCTGAAGGTGGCACCGTCACCTACACCGCCACGGTCGGCGCGCCAGTCACCGGTTCGCCGGTTGTCGTGACCCTGGCCAACGGTCAGAACATCACCATCGAAGTGGGTAAAACCACCGGCACCGTGACCACCACCGCACCAAACGATGCGTTGACCGGTCATGCGCCGTTGACCAACGCGATCACCGACGTTTCCGGCGGCAATTACGAAAACCTTGTTGCCGACAAAACCCCGGTCAGCACCACCGTGACCGACACTGTCGACACCACCAACCTGTCGCTGACCGCGACTGGCACCGTGGACGAAGGCGGCCAGATCACTTACACCGCGACCTTGACCAACGCCGCTGGCTCGCCGGTCACCGTGACCCTGAGCAACGGCTCGGTGATTACCATCAAGGCTGGTGAAACCACCGGCACCGTGACCGTCGACGCTCCGAAAGACGACGTCTACAAAGACGCCGGCACCGTTGAAGCGACCATCAAAGGCGCGACCGGTGGCGACTTCGAAAACCTCGTCACCAGCACTGCCCCGGCCGTCACCACCGTCAACGACACCATCGACACCTCCACCGTGTCGCTGACTGCCACGGCGAACGTCGCCGAAGGCGAAACCGTGGTCTACACCGCGACCGTGACCGCGCCAGTGACTGGCTCACCGGTTGTCGTGACCCTGTCCAACGGCCAGACCATCACCATCGCTGTCGGTGAAACCACCGGCTCGGTGAACTTCGTTGCACCGAACAGCCCGTTGGCCGGCGGCAGCTCGCTGAGCGTGACCATCGACGGCGCTACCGGTGGCAACTACGAAAAACTCGCGGTCGATGGCAAGTCTGCCGACACCGCAGTGTCGGACACTACCGACACCACCAACCTGAACCTGACCGCAACCGATTCGGTGGCAGAAGGCGGTTCGATCGTTTACACCGCGACCCTGACCAACCCGGCCGGCACCCCGGTGACCGTGACCCTGTCGAACGGTTCGGTAATCACCATTGAGGCGGGTAAAACCACCGGCACCGTGACCGTCGCAGCGCCAGCCGACGACGTCTACAAAGACGCCGGCAAAGTCGAAGTGACGATCAAGGATGCAACGGGCGGCAACTTCGAGAATCTGGTGCCGAGCACTGTTCCGGCAGTGACCAACGTCACCGACACCATCGACACCACCACCGTCAAACTCACCGCGACCGAATCGGCGGCTGAGGGTGGCACCGTCACTTACACCGCGACGGTGGGTGCGCCGGTTACCGGTTCGCCTGTGGTCGTGACCCTGGCTAACGGTCAGACCATCACCATCGGCGTTGGCCAAACCACCGGCACCGCAACCACCATCGCCCCGAACGATGCATTGACCGGTCACGCACCGATCACCAATGCAATCACCGAGGTCAGCGGTGGCAATTACGAGAATCTGGTCGCCGACAAGACCCCGGTTTCGACCAATGTCACCGACACCGTCGACACCACTAACCTGTCGCTGACGGCAACCGGCACCGTGGCTGAAGGCGGCTCGATCATCTACACCGCGACATTGACCAACGCTGCTGGCTCGCCAGTCACCGTAACGCTGTCGAACGGCGCCGTGATTACCATCGACGCGGGCAAGACTTCCGGCACTGTCACCGTTCCAGCCCCGGCAGATGACGTTTACAAAGATGCCGGCAAAGTTGAAGCGACAATCTCCACCGCTACCGGTGGCAACTTCGAGAACCTGGTGCCGAGCACTGTTCCGGCAGTGACCAACGTCACCGACACCATCGACACCTCGACCGTGAAACTGACGGCCGATACCTCCGTGGCTGAAGGTGGCACCGTCACTTACACCGCCACTGTGGGCGCGCCAGTCACCGGTTCGCCTGTCGTCGTAACCCTGTCAAACGGTCAGACCATCACCATCGGCGTTGGCCAAACCACCGGCACCGCGACCACCATCGCACCGAACGATGCGCTGACCGGCCACGCGCCGATCACCAACTCGATCACGGGCGTCACTGGCGGCAACTACGAAAATCTCGTGGCCGATAAAACGCCGGTCAGCACCAACGTGACCGACACCGTCGACACCACCAACCTGTCGCTCAGCGCGACCGGTTCTGTGGCTGAGGGCGGCTCGATCATCTACACCGCGACATTGACCAACGCTGCTGGCTCGCCAGTCACCGTGACCCTGTCGAACGGCGCGGTGATTACCATCGAAGCTGGCAAAACCACTGGCACCGTGTCTGTTCCAGCGCCAGCCGATGACGTCTACAAAGACGCCGGCAAGGTTGAAGCGACGATCTCCACCGCTACCGGTGGCAACTTCGAAAACCTCGTGCCGAGCACTGTACCGGCCGTGACCGAAGTCACCGATACCATCGACACCTCGACCGTCAAACTGACGGCTGATACGTCGGTCGCTGAAGGCGGCACCGTCACTTACACCGCCACTGTCGGCGCTCCAGTGACCGGCTCGCCTGTCGTGGTGACGCTGGCCAATGGTCAGAACATCACCATCGAAGTCGGTAAAACCACCGGCACCGTGACCTTCACCGCACCGAACGATGCGCTGACCGGCCACGCGCCGCTCACCAACGCGATCACCGACGTAACCGGCGGCAACTTCGAAAATCTGGTGGCGGACAAAACGCCGGTCAGCACCACCGTGACCGACACCGTCGACACCACCAACCTGTCGCTCAGCGCGACCGGTTCTGTGGCTGAGGGCGGCTCGATCATCTACACCGCCACATTGACCAACGCTGCTGGCTCGCCAGTGACCGTGACGCTGAGCAACGGCGCCGTGATCACCATCGAGGCCGGCAAAACCACCGGCACCGTGACCGTTCCAGCACCGGCCGATGACGTTTACAAAGACGCGGGCAAGGTCGAAGCGACGATCTCCACCGCTACCGGTGGCAACTTCGAAAATCTGGTGCCGAGCACTGTTCCGGCCGTGACCGAAGTCACCGACACCATAGACACCTCGACCGTCAAACTGACGGCCGATACCTCCGTGGCCGAAGGCGGCACCGTCACTTACACCGCCACTGTCGGCGCTCCAGTTACCGGTTCGCCGGTCACCGTGACCTTGGCCAACGGCCAGAACATCACCATCGAAGTCGGCAAAACCACCGGCACCGTGACCACCACCGCACCGAACGATGCGCTGACCGGTCAGGCGCCACTGACCAACTCGATCACGGGTGTCACTGGCGGCAACTACGAAAACCTGGTGGCCGACAAGACCCCGGTTTCAACCACTGTCACCGATACCGTCGACACCACTAACCTGTCGCTGAGCGCGACGGGTTCGGTTGCTGAAGGTGGCTCGATCATCTACACCGCAACGCTGACCAACGCGGCTGGCTCGCCAGTCACCGTGACCCTGTCGAACGGCGCCGTGATCACCATTGAGGCGGGCAAAACCACTGGCACCGTCACCGTCGCTGCGCCAGCGGATGACGTTTACAAAGATGCAGGCAAAGTCGAAGCAACCATTTCGACCGCGACTGGTGGCAACTTCGAGAATCTGGTGCCAAGCACCGTACCGGCCGTGACCAATGTCACCGACACCATCGACACCACAACCGTAAAACTCACCGCCACCGAGTCGACAGCTGAGGGTGGCAACGTCACCTACACCGCGACTGTCGGCGCGCCAGTCACCGGCTCGCCGGTTGTCGTAACCTTGGCCAACGGTCAGACGATCACCATCGGCGTCGGCCAGACCACCGGCACCGCGACCACCACGGCGCCGAACGATGCGTTGACCGGTCACGCACCACTGACCAACGCGATCACCAACGTGACCGGCGGTAACTACGAAAACCTTGTTGCGGACAAGACCCCGGTATCGACCAATGTCACCGACACCGTCGACACGACCAATCTGTCACTCAGCGCTACCAATTCGGTCGCTGAAGGTGGCTCGATCGTCTACACCGCGACCCTGACCAACGCCGCTGGCTCGCCAGTGACCGTCACCCTGTCGAACGGCGCCGTGATCACCATCGACGCCGGTAAAACCACTGGCACCGTGACTGTTCCTGCGCCGGCCGACGACGTCTACAAAGACGCCGGTACCGTGCAGGCGACGATCAGCACCGCCACCGGTGGTAACTTCGAAAACCTGGTGCCGAGCACAACGCCGGCTGTGACCAGCGTCACCGATACCATCGACACCACCACGGTGAAACTGACGGCCACCGAGTCTGCCGCTGAAGGCGGCAACGTCGTCTACACCGCGACGGTCGGTGCACCAGTAACCGGTTCGCCAGTTGTCGTGACTTTGGCCAATGGTCAAACCATCACCATCGGCGTCGGCCAGACCACCGGCACGGCGACCGCCACTGCGCCGAATGACGCATTGACCGGCCACGCTCCGCTGACCAACGCGATCACCAACGTGACCGGTGGCAACTACGAAAATCTGGTGGCCGACAAGACGCCGGTCAGCACCAACGTCACTGACACTGTCGACACCACCAACCTGTCGTTGAGCGCGACCGGTTCTGTGGCTGAAGGCGGTTCGATTGTTTACACCGCGACCCTGACCAACGCCGCTGGTTCGCCAGTCACCGTGACTCTTTCGAACGGCGCCGTAATCACCATTGATGCCGGCAAAACCACTGGCACCGTGACCGTTCCCGCCCCGGCTGACGATGTCTACAAAGACGCCGGCACCGTGCAGGCGACCATCAGCACGGCTACCGGTGGCAACTTCGAAAACCTGGTGCCAAGCACGACTCCGGCTGTGACCAGCGTCACCGATACCATCGACACCACCACGGTGAAACTGACGGCCACCGAGTCTGCCGCTGAAGGCGGCAACGTCGTCTACACCGCGACGGTCGGTGCA
>NZ_WXVV01000019.1 GCF_013433315.1 Pseudomonas crudilactis
ATCAGGCTGCACAGTCACAATGGCTACCGAACTCCGGTGGACATGGAGGCCCTGGCGGCATGAAAAAGGGTAAAACCCTATAACCGTGTCCAGTATCGTTTGACCAGATCATTGTGGGCTTTTCAAAGTCCGAGTTCAACTCGGCATCGCACGTCGGCGTAGCTCTCCCAAACACCGCGATCAGTCCCCTCTCCCTCCGTGAGAGGGCTAGGGTGAGGGGCTTTGATCTGATTCAGAGTCTGAGTCCAACGCGCTATCGCACGTCGGCGTAGCTCTCCCAAACACCGCGATCAGTCCCCTCTCCCTCTGGGAGAGGGCTAGGGTGAGGGGCTTTTGATCTGATTCAGGATCTGAGTTCAACGCGCTATCGCACGTCGGCGTAGCTCTCCCAAACACCGCGATCAGTCCCCTCTCCCTCTGGGAGAGGGCTAGGGTGAGGGGCTTTTGATCTGATTCAGAGTCTGAGTTCGACTCGGTATTCATGTCGGCGTGCGTCCTCCGTCAGTTCCCTCCATGTAACGGAAAGGCAGACGCACGATTAACCCGATGACTGAAGTCCTGACCGGCTTGTTAGATAGGGTAAGTCAGCTCTTGGAGAAAAAAGTATCCGTTACCGGTGAGCTCACGCGTTTCATCACCGTGGACTGCCTTGGCGGAAATTTGCAAGTTGTCGAGGGAGTATAAGTACAGGCCGCTATTGAGTTGACTTACAGCAATGCCGGAAGAGGATGTCACTTCATAGTCATAAGGCTGAAGACCTCGTTCGGTCACGACATATTCAAAGTAGCCAGCGATTGAAGGATCCAGCAGCTTGCGAAGCGAGATGGTGAGTGATCGTCGGCTCGATGAACTGTGGTTATCTTCGAAAGAAAAATTGTAACCGCCAAGCTGGTTGAAAGACGTACTAAGGCTGGTCGTCAGGAAGCTGGTCAGCTTGACTGGCGTGTCGCCAATGGTGCCTTTGACATCGACGTTAAGAATACCGTTTACCCATACGGCTGGGGATGCGTTTGGATTGGTCATGGGGAGCTTCCTTTTATTGATTTGGTTGGAGAAGGAAGTCTGAGAGAAAAGTTAAAAACGGTGACCTGTCATATCTGACAGGGTTTTATGCTTGTTCGCGATGACGTCTCTTGATACGGGTTATATAGGAGCCACGATTTTGATCAAAGATCGGAGGCTTCGGCACTGCGGCTATAGCAGCTTCGCTGCATTATCTCTATTTGATCTAGATACCTGTCAGGTCTGACAGTTACGTATTTATCGATTTTCCGAGACGATCGTCCTTCAACTTCGAAATTCAATGGAACTGAGTATGACGATCGAGAAGGTTGTAACTTCCAGTACGACGGGCACGTTTACTGCCAGGATTCAGGGGCGCCCTGACTTCGCTCCGACTAGGGTTAATGTCTATTTCGATGGCGAGTATTATCACTGTTCGGGGTCAGAGGCGGGCGTGGATCCCGACGTTTTCAGAACTCTGTACTTTAATGTGAGGCGCAATCCATCAACCGAGCCAGCGACGTTCCATGAGATGTTGTATATCGCCCAATCAGGCCATGACCTGGAAAAAGCTACAGCCAAGGACGGTACGTTTACTATCGATTTTGATACGGCAGCTCAGCACTACAAGATGTCTTTCCATGTAGTGGTTAATGATCCGTACGCCGGCAGCATAGATATTCTCGGGTGCTTTGATTTGCGTAACGAATGATGTAAATGCCTCTTCCGCTCTTTGGCGAGGAGGTCGTGCGCGTGTCGGGTTGGGCAACCTATGAACGAACCCACACGCGCACAGCGCATCATCCATCAGTTTTGCGTTGTTATCTCGACATTATCCAGCACGCGATTCACGGCCAGTTCGGCGAGCATGATGATTTGCTGGATCGCCAGAATCGTCCTCCGCTGCGGCAGGTCGATGTAGGCGGCGATGTCGCTGGTCATGAGGCTGGCTTGGGCCAGGGATTCGCAGGCGTGGACCAGCAGGCTTTCGCTGTCCTGTTCGGGGGCGACCTGGAACATGGTGCTGGGTTTGTGGAAGCGCAGGGTTAATGCGTTGGGTTTGAGGTAGTGGTCGAGGGCGCGTTCGGCGGCTTCGTGGAATTTCTTGGAATCGGGGGATTCGTAGGGCGAGGTGTCGTCGGTTTCTGGCGGATTGGGTGTTGGCTTTTTCATTTATTGCTCCTCAGGAATTGGGCCATTCCTCTAATTGCCGCGACGCAAAAAGAGGGGTGGCAGCTGTACGCGGGTTCGCGGACCGACCTGAGGCATTCGGCATACCCGAAGGTATCCCGCGTACAGCCACCATAAAACAAGCACTCGGGGTGCTGCTGTTAAGCGGCGGCAATTATGCCCCAGAAGTCGGGCCGCGACGCCCGTTCGCTGAATTTGCAGCGACCCCCCGAGCCTATCCAGCCAATTTCCGAGGCACAACCGACGCGACTTGTCGGAAAACTCCGCGCAATTTTCAACGTCTGTAGGACGAGCACATTTCCCACAGATAAACACTTTTCAACCTGTGGGAGCGAGCCTGCTCGCGAAAGCGGTGTGTCAGGCACCGTAGATGTTGAATGTGCTGACGCCTTCGCGAGCAAGCTCGCTCCCACAGGGTCTTCCTGCGGATGCAAAAATGGTGTGCACAAAAAAGGCGATGCCCCTTGCGGGACATCGCCTTCATTTTTACCGCCGATAAAACTTATTCCGGCAGTTTGTACGCAATCACGTAGTCACCCATCTTGGTGCCCAGCGAGCCGTGACCGCCGACAACCAGCAGCACGTATTGCTTGCCGTCCTTGCCGGTGTAGGTCATCGGGGTCGCTTGGCCGCCAGCCGGCAGACGCGATTTCCACAGCTCTTTACCGCTGTTCACGTCATACGCGCGCAGGTACTGGTCGAGGGTGCCGCTGAGGAAGCCGACGCCGCCAGCCGTGACCATCGAGCCGCCCATGCTTGGGACGCCGAGGGTGAAGCCGATCGGGATTGGCGAGCTGTCGCGGCTGGTGCCGTTCTTGCGTTTCCATACGACTTTGCCGGTGGTCAGGTCGATACCGGCAACGTAGCCCCAGGCCGGGGCCTGGCACGGTACGCCCAGTGGCGACATGAACGGGTGCATGATCACGGCGTATGGCGCGCCGGTGTTTGGCTGCACGCCAGCGGTTTCGCTTTCGCGTTTGCTGCCGGCGGCGACTTGCTCGCGTGGCACCATTTTCGAAACGAAGGCCATGTAGTTCGGGCTGGTGAACAACATTTGGCGAACCGGATCGACCGAAACGCCGCCCCAGTTGAACACGCCGACGTTACCCGGGTAGATCAGGCTGCCCTGTTCCGACGGCGGGGTGTACTGGCCTTCGTAACGCAGTTCTTTGAACTGGATGCGGCACAGCATCTGGTCGAACGGGCTCGCGCCCCACATGGCTTTTTCGGTCAGTTCCGGGGCCAGCAGGTTGAGGTCCGAACGGGCCTGGGTCGGGGCGGTGTGGTCGCCTTTGACGGCGCCTTGCGGGACCGGGATTTCCTTGATCGGGATGATCGGCGTGCCGTCACGACGGTCGAGGACGTACAGGCTGCCCTGTTTGGTCGGAGCGATCAGCGCAGGTTTCACGCCGTCGGCGGTTTTCATGTCGAGCAGGGTTGGCTGGCTGCCAACGTCCATGTCCCACAGGTCGTGGTGGGTGAACTGGTAGTTCCAGCGCACTTTACCGGTGGCCAGGTCCAAGGCTACAACGCCGGCGCTGAATTTCTCGGCGCCCGGGGTGCGATCAGCGCCCCACTGGTCTGGGGTCTGGTTGCCCAGTGGCAGGTACACCATGCCGAGTTTTTCGTCGACACTGGCCAGCGACCACATGTTGGCCGAGTTGCGGCTGTAGGTTTCGCCCGGTGCCAAAGGCTCGGTGGCGTCTGGCTTGTCGCTGTCCCAGTTCCACACAAGGTGACCGTCGCGCACGTCGAAGGCGCGGATTACGCCCGATGGCTCGTTGGTCGATTCGTTGTCGGTCACGTGACCGCCCATGATCACCAGATCACGGGTAATCGCCGCTGGCGAGGTGGAGTAGTAGCCGCCAGCGGTGAACGGGCCGATACCTTGGGTCAGGTCAACCACGCCTTTGTTGCCGAAGCCTTCGCAGATCTTGCCGGTGTCGGCGTTCAGTGCGATCAGACGGGCATCAGCGGTTGGCAGGTACAGACGACGCGGGCAAGCCTGCGCAACGGCTTTGCCAGCCTCGGAAATCACCGCCGAGGCAGCGTTTTCAGATTTGGCATAAGCGGCTTCGTCGTAGTACGACACGCCACGGCAAGTCATGTGCGCAAAGCCTTTGAAGCCGACCGGGCTCTTGATCTGCGGGTCGAAGCGCCACAGTTCTTTGCCGGTGTCCGGGTCCAGGGCCAACACTTTGCTGTGCGCGGTGCAGGCGTAGATCATGCCGTTGGCTTTCAGCGGGGTGTTTTCGTTGGTCAGCTCGACCGGGTCATCCGCGGTTGGCAGGTCGCCGGTCTGAATGCGCCAGGCTTCTTGCAGCTTGCCGACGTTGGCCGGGGTAATCTGCTTCAGCGGCGAGTAACGGTCACCGAACTCGGTGCGGCCATAGGCCTGCCAGTCGCCATCGGGCATGGCTGGCGCGGTGCTGGTGGTGTCCGCAGTGTCGCGGCCCAGTTCGCCGAAGGTTTCGCCCGGGTGGGTGAACAGGCTGGCCAGAGCGGTGACGCCGGCCAGCACCACGGCGACGGTCAGACCGCCAGTGCCCATCGGCGCCGGGCCGTTAAGCAGCAGTGGACGACGGAACCACGGCAGCAACATCACGAAGCCGAGGACAAACCACAGGGCCAGACGTGGCACCAGTTGCCACCAGTCCAGACCGACTTCCCACAGCGCCCAAACGGTGCTGGCAAACAGAACGATGGCGTACAGGCCCAGCGCCGCGCGACGGCGCATCAGCAGCAGAATGCCGCTCAGCGCGATGCCGATACCGGCCAGCAGGTAGTACAGCGAGCCGCCGAGCATGCTCAGCTTGACCCCTCCGGCCAACATGGCCAGGCCCATCAGTAGAAGCAGAATGCCGAGCAGGCTCGGTAGCAAACGGCCCCGACTCGAAGCACTTTCGGTGCTCATAGTGTGATTCTCCGTGACGTTTATGTAGTCCCGCGCTGTAGTCACTTTAGATGACGATTTGGCACAGGCATGGTTCAGATAAAAACTTGTCTAGCTAACGAATTTCATCTGTAGGAGTGAGCTTGCTCGCGAAAGCGGTGTGTCAGTCACTGGAGATGTCGCCTGAAACACCGCTATCGCGAGCAGGCTCACTCCTACAATGGATTTACGTAAATCTTTAGAACGAGGACTGGATCTTGATCCCGCCGATCAGGGCGTCGTCGACGTTGTTCACGCCACCGGGGTGGCGGATGTATTGCAGGTTCGGGCGTACGGTCAGCCAGTTGGTCACGTGCACGCCGTAATACAGTTCGGCGCTGTATTCGGTGTCTTGCGGTGGCAGAAAGGACGGATCGTCATAGTCGTAGACCGCATTCGCACGGTTGCTCGCTTCGGCGTTTTTGCGGAAGGCCGGGTTGACGTGCACGCGGGCGAGGGCGAAACCGATGTCATCCTTGGCGCGGGCATCGAACGGGCCTTTATAGGTGATGCCGGCCTGCACGTAGTTGTCGATCGCGTTGGTTTTCTTGTCGTGCATCGTGCCGTTGGCGAACACGCTCAAGCCGCGACTGTTATCGCTGGCCATGCTGGTGATCTGCTGCTGGATGCCCAGCCATACGCCGTGTTTGCTCGACGCGCTGCGATAGGCTTCGCCGCTGAGGGCGGCCGGTTGGCCGTGGCTGTCTTTATAGACGTCGCTGGCCTTGGCGTTGCTGTAGTAGTAACCGGCGCGGTATTCGCCCGGCAGGCCGTTGAGCTTCGGCGTCCACACCAGCTCGATCGGCAGGATCGCGCCCTGGGTGCCGCTGCCGCTGAGTTTGAAACCGTTGCCGCGATCAAGGTTCGACGGGTTCTGCTCGTAGGCGCCGACCTGTGCATACAGCTCTGGGGTCAGGTGATATTTGACGCGCAACGCCCATTGGCTGACCGGCCAGTTGTACCAGATGCCACCGACCCAGTTGCCGACCTGCGAGCCGCAGAACGCGAGGTTCTGGAAGTCGCACGGGAAGCTGTTGAAGTCTTCGCCTTCGCCGAAACGGCCGACCTTGATGTCGAGTTTCTGATCGAAGAATTTCTGCTGGTACCACATCTGCGTCAGGCGCGTGGTCTGGCCACGGCCCCAGACTTCCTGGGCTGAGGTGAAGCCGCCAACGCGCGGGTCGTTGATGCGGTCGTTGCTGATGTTGTTGCCGCTGCGCTTGGTGATGGTCAGTTGAAACTCGGCGTCGTCCCAGCCGAGGATCTTTTGCAGGTCGAGGTGTGTGCCCAGGCCGAACTGATCGCTGTAACGCGCGGTGCGGTCATGATCGTATCCACCGTGCAGGTTGCTGCCCATTTCGCCGGTGTAATCGAGTTTGAAGTCGTAGCCTTTTTCCGAGAGTTCGGTGCGCGTGCCGTTCCAGTCACCGAGCATGTACGGTGAGTCACTGTCGAACGCGGGCGCCGCTTGAACACAGGTGGCGAGGCCGAGGGCGGTGCAGCCGCCAAGGGTGCGCAGGGCTGAGATAGCGCTGTCTCGGGAGAAGGAAAAATCGGGCATGGCTAAGTCTTTTTTTGGTGTTTTCGGGGTGCAATTCGAGCGCTTCAATATGTCGCAGGCAGTGAAGCGATTCAGCGGAAGGGCGGCAGGATAATGATCTGTTACAAAAAGACAAAGGCCTTTTGTGAACATGCAGCGTTTCGGATTCGGTAACAGTGCGGCAAACGGGCGCATTGTGGCCCGTGTTGTGGCCTGCGATCTTCTCAGGTTGGCCTACATTTGAAGGTAGGCCTTCCACCCGATCACCCCCTCGGCTAAGGTGCGCGGCTTCTGCATTTTCACTTCGCCCAAAGGCCTGGCATGAACGAACAAACCCCCGATCCGCTGCACGGCGTGACCCTTGAACAGATCCTCAACGCCCTGGTCACTCATTACGAATGGTCGGGGCTGGCCGAGCGCATCGATATTCGCTGCTTCAAGAGTGATCCGAGCATCAAGTCGAGCCTGACATTCCTGCGCAAAACTCCATGGGCACGGGAGAAGGTCGAGCGTCTGTACGTGAAGTTGATGCGCACCAAGCGACCGCTCTGACATGGATGCCGGTTGTTGGCGCCGTCGCCTGATCACCTGCGCAGCCGTGTTGGGCTGGGCGGGGCTGGGCATTCAGCTGTACCTGATTTTTTTCGCGCGTTTGAGCGTCGGCGCCAGCCTGTTGGGCGGGCTGGTGAGCTTTTTCAGTTACTTCACGATTCTGACCAATACGCTGGTGGCGACGGTGTTGACCTGCGCGGTGACCACGCGTGAGTCTGCTGCGCGCCGCTGGTTTTTACGACCGTGGGTCAGCAGTGGGATTGCCGTGAGCATCGCTGTGGTGGGTCTCGCCTACAGCATTTTGCTGCGGCATTTGTGGCACCCGGAAGGCTGGCAATTGATCGCTGACGAGTTGCTGCACGACGTGATGCCGCTGCTGTTTCTTGGCTATTGGTGGTTGTACGTGCCCAAGGGCACTTTGCGCTGGTGGCATCTGCCGGTGTGGCTGATTTATCCGCTGGTGTATTTCATCTACGCGTTGCTGCGCGGGCATTTGCTCGGCGCGTATGCGTACCCGTTCATTGATGTGGCGGTGTTGGGTTATCCACAGGTGTTGGTCAATGCGGGGGGGATACTGGCGGGGTTTGTGCTGATTGGGTTGTTGGTCATCGGCCTCGACCGCTGGCAAGCCGTACGAAGTTAAAGTTCTATGTGGGAGCGAGCTTGCTCGCGAATTCGGTTTGTCAGTCAGTATTGAGGCGACTGATCCGCCGCATTCGCGAGCAAGCTCGCTCCCACAGGTATATCACTCTTCTTCAGATCCCTCGGCGCGCCAGTAGCCGACGGCTTTGATCAGTTGTTCATCCAGCCCATGCTCATCGATCAGCACCCGGCGAATCTGCCGCGAGACTTTCGTTTCGGTCGCGACCCAGGCATACAGATTGCCCTTGGGCACCTGCAATTGTTTCACCGTCGCCAGCAGGTTGTCCTTGCTGCCTTCGCGCAACACCCAGATCACATTGACCTGCGCCGCACTCTCCAGCACTTGCTGCTCGGCGCCGTTTTCCACTTCGATCACCACCAGCGCCTTGCGATTGGCCGCCAGGCCTTCGAGGCGGCGGGCGATGGCGGGCAGGGCGGTTTCATCGCCGATCAGCAAATAGCTGTCGAAAATATCCGGGACGATCATCGAACCGCGCGGCCCGCCGATGTGCAGGAATTGCCCCGGTTTGGCTTGTTCCGCCCAGGTCGACGCAGGGCCGTCACCGTGCAGAACGAAATCGATGTCCAGTTCCAGCGCATCGAGGTCATAACGACGCGGGGTGTAGTCGCGCATTTCCGGCTTCGGTCCGTCGTCCTTGCCGGCGCCGAGCACCATCGTCTCCAGCGCCGCCGCCTGTTCGGCGTTCTGCGGGAACAACAGTTTGACGTGATCGTCAGTGCCCAGGCTGATAAACCCGGCCAGCTCCGGCCCGCCGAGGGTGATGCGGCGCATGCGCGGCGTCAGGTCGACCACGCGCAGGACTTCCAGTTTGCGGCGTTTGATTTCGTGCATCACGCGGTGAATGGTTTGGGTATCGACTGCAGTCATTCGGCTTTCTCCGGAACAGGTTGAACGGCAGGGCCGTCGACGATGGCTTTGGCGGTGTCATTGAGCAGGTCGCGCACGCGCAGAATTTCTTCCGGACTCCAGCGGCCGTGGTGCAATTGCAGGGCATGGCGCAGGTTGTGCACCGCCTCGTGGATTTCCGGCGGCCGATCATGGCCGCGCAACGAGCGTTTGCTCACATCGATGCGCATGCGCACGCCATCCAGCGCCACGGCTTGTTCGCTTAAAGACAAACGACCGGCCTCGGTCACGCTGTAGCGTTTTTTGCCGCCCTCGGCGTCGCCGCTGATCATTTCGCTTTCTTCGAGAAAGGTCAGGGTCGGATAGATCACGCCGGGGCTGGGGCTGTACGCGCCGTCGAACATGCCTTCGATCTGACGGATCAGGTCATAGCCGTGGCACGGCTGTTCGGCGACCAGCGCCAGCAACAATAACTTCAGATCCCCAGGGGCAAATACCCGGGGGCCACGGCCGCCGCGTTCGCGACCGGGACGCTTTTCAAAACCGTCACGGCCGTCGGCGTGATTGCGGTGGGGGGAATGATGGTCTCTCATTTCGATCTTCTCTCGTCGTGTTTAGATACAACTTAAGATATATCTTAACGAGGGTGCAAGGCGTTTTTTCTCCGATCCTCGACCAGCAGACGAGCGGCGCTATCTTGCGCGAATGCAACAGGTCTTTTTCGGCGAATGTCTGGCGAAGAATAACTTTGAAGTTAAAGTCATCACTCTATTTATTCGAGCAAGTATTCTAAAGTTTCAACTGATCCCTTGCCGTGCAAGGGTGCAAGTGCTGTATGGTTTTTTAACTTTATCTGTATGTAGGGCAGAACTTACAGTCAATGTTTTGAATATCGATTTTTTGTTCTTTTTTCTTGCGGGTCATAGGGTTGTTGAACTACGAGCTTATAGGAAGTTACTTGCTTACTTTCCAGAGGTAACAGTCGATGATGCCCCGGCATTGAAAGTACAAGTTGATCTGGCTCAACTCCCCTGACCGCTTCTTGAACTTTCAATGCACTCCTTCTCAATAAAGAAAACAAGGTACTGAACGATGTTCAAGAAAATCGCAATCGCTGCTCCTTTGGCACTTCTGGCGCTGGGCTCTTCGGGAGCGTTCGCCGCGGGTGAAGCCGCTCACTCGATCAGCATCGTCGCTCACGTGCCGACCAACGGCTTCTACGTGGTGCCGACCGATCCCGATCTGGTCAACAAGGATCAGGACATGAGCTACCAGCCGGCCACCGGCAGGATGGGCGAAGTCAACGGTTTCTTCGATGTGCGCAACAACAACGGTTCGGTCCATGCCAGCGTGGACAGTGCGCCAAAACTGATCTCGGGTGCCAACAGCATCGATCTCCAGGTCGCGATCAACAACAAAGCCCTCACCACCACCCCTCAGGAAGTCGTAGGCGAGTCTGAATCCGACGTTAACTTCCGCGCGCCACTGAAGATCAGTGCCATCGGTTCCAACTTTCAGCCGGGTGATTACACCGGTGTTGTAGCGCTGACCTTCGACGCCGTTCCACCGGTCGGTACGCCTTGATCGATTGATCCGGCAACAAACGCTGACGTTCTGTCAGCGTTCACCGCGGGGGCAGCACAGTCTGTCCCGGCGGACTTCCACCGTTCTAATCAGAGTGAGAGTTCATGTTCCCGATGACACCCATCGCGGCTGCGCTTGCGCTGTTGTTTTGTGCCAGCGCTGCCGTGGCTTCCAACTCTGCCGGCACTACGCCGCGCAGTCTGTTGGCCCAGGCCAAAGGCCTGCCGGCAGATTTCGAGGAGCACTTCTTTGATGTGCCTCTGGCGGTTCGGGTCGAACTCGATCATCAGCCCCTGGGCGAGGCCATGGTGGTGTTGTCCCGCGATGATCGCATCACCCTGCTCGAATTCACCGACACCAGCGAAAACCGCTACGGCCCTGCTGATCGCGAGAAATGGGCGGCTTATCTCAAGCCCGGCGTGCCACTGGGCAACTGCACCGGTTCCTGTCCGGATCAGGTGCTGGCCGTGCATTACAACCTGGAAAGTTCTCTGGTTTCGATTCTCACCGCAAACGCTGAGCGTGACCTTGAAGCCAAGCGCTATTACGAGCAGCCCGAAGGTGGCAGCCATGGCTTGATGGTGCGCAATCAACTGAACCTCAACGGCGGCCAGGATCAGGATCTGGGCGGACGCTTTGGCCTTGAGGCCAGCGGCAGCCTGGGTAACTGGAGCCAGACACTGAACCTGCAACTGGCACGTCTTGGCGGGCCGGACGACAAGCTTTATCACGCTGTACACGAACTGCATACCCAGCGTGAACTGCAGGGCAGTTTTTTTCGCCTGGGCTATTTCACTCCCAATTCCGAGGGGCTGACCCGTCAGCCGCGCACGTTCGGCACCAGCCCGGATACGGCGGTCGGGGTCATGTACGGCAGCTCCGACAGCCTGGCGATCAACAGCCCGATGCCCAGCGTTTATCCGATTTATGTCACTGCCAACCGTCAGGGTTCGGTGGAGATCTGGCGTGACGGTCTGTTGATCAACACCCAGTCGGTGCCTGCCGGTTTGCAGACCCTCGACACTCGGCCTTTGCCCGGCGGTATTTATGAAGTGGAGGTGCGCCTGATCGAAGACGGCCAGATCACCTCGACCACCCAGGAGCTGGTGTACAAGCCCAGTAACTGGCGCAACCTCGACGAGCGCTGGCGCTACAACGTGTTTGCCGGCGAGGAAAGCAAACTGCTGAGCAACTGGGACACGCAGTCCAGTGGTAGCCCCACCGCCGGGGCGGCGGTCAATTACTTGTTGCACCCGCGGGTGATTCTCGGGTTGTCGGCGCGCCAGATCCGCGAAAAACTGCAATACGGTACGTCCATCGACTGGACGCTGGCCAATCACATGAGTCTCTACGCCAACGTCTACAAGACCGAGGATTACGGCACCGGTCTGGATCTGCAAAGCCTCTACAACTACGGATCCGGCAGTGTGGTGATCAGCCACAACCGCAGCTGGCTCGATACCACCAACACCTATGACACCTTGCCCGACGGCACCCGGGTTCGCCCGCGCAACGTGTTCATCGGCCAGACCAGCAACTCGTCGCTGGCGCTCAACCATCGCATCAACAGCAAGAACACCCTCAACGCCCGGGTGTCGCACAGCGAAGGCAATGTCGAAGGCCTGGGCATGGATCTGGGGTGGACCCAACGCACCCAACTGTTTGGCAGCGATGCCAGCTGGCGCTTGTCACTGTTTGATCGGCCGGGCAGCTACAGCAGTGGCGATGCGCGCAACCGCGGGGTCGACCTGAGCGTCAATATGGCGCTTGGCGCCCCCGGCCAGCAGATTACCGGCAGCATCGGCTCGCGCACCGCTCGCGACGGCAGCCGCGACAACAACGGATCGATCGGCTGGCGCAAGGACTTCAAGGATCATGTGCTGCAAAACGTCTCGGTCACGGCGTTGACCGATACCTACGGTGTCGGCATGTCCAGCCTGGCGAATTTCCGCACCGATTCGGTCAATGGCGATGGCTTTATCCAGCGCTCGTCCTACAACGGCAATTTCACCGGTGGCCTGAACCTCGACAGCACGCTGGTGGTCGGCGGTCAGCAGATGTTGATGACCAGTCAGTACGAAATGCGCGGCGCCGGAATGATCGTCGATGTGGAGTCGGACATCGACGATATCGCCTTGCGTGCCGACGATTACAGCGGCGGCAGTGCGGCCTTGAAACCGGGGCGCAATTTCATCCCGATCACCGCGTATCAGAACAGCTCGGTGAGCTTCGATTTCGAAGGCAATCACGTACCGGCGGCCACGATCGAGCCGGCGCGCACTCGCTATCACCTGAACAAAGGCGGGGTGGAGTATCGCAAGATCCGTGTGATGAAAACCCTGACAGTGCTCGGTCGACTGATCGATGAAACAGGGCAGCCGCTCAAGGGCCATCACGTGATCAACCACGCCAGCCGTGGCGTGACCGAGGTCGACGGGTTCTTTTCAATGGAAATGAACGCCGGTTCGCCGACCCTCGAAATCCGTCGCGATAATCGGTTGCTGTGTCAGTTCCGCCTCGACGCCAACCAGTACCGCAGTGAAAACAATGTACTGATGATCGGCGATCTGCGCTGTACGCCGGACACCGTGGCTGACGTCAGTGCCACCGCACAGAAGGCGGGTTGAATCGATGAACAGATCCACGTATGGCCTGGGCCTCTGTCTGGCATTGGCGATGCCGGCCGCCGAGGCGGCGAGCCAGGAGATCCGCGCGTTGTTTCAGCCTGATCCGTCGCAGCCGAGCAAAAACGTGTTCATCAACCAAACGCCGAACAGCGGGTATTGCGAGGCTGCCCCGAGCGAGTGCGCCGATAACCGCATGTTCAGTATTCAATTTCCGATTCGTTTCGAGTCCACCCGCACTCTCCAGCCCGGTGACGCTGTGACGGTCAAGGCACCGGCCAATTGGCGGCAACTGACGGTGACCAATGCCGAGACACAGGAAACCGAAACCGTCGAAATCCGCATCATCGGCATCGGTTCGACATTTGTGTTGAGCGACACCGCGGCCAATCTGGTGGGCGTGAGCGACCCGCTTGATGGCCATCAGAAACTCTGGACCGGCAGCAGCTGGGTCTATGCTCCTGCCCCCTGTATCTATAGCGGTGTCGGTTTCTTTACGCCCAATTACTACCGGTTTTTCTGGAAAACGCCGGTGGAAACGGCCTGCACCAAGATTGCCGCGTTCACCATTCCATCGATGTACTTCAACAATCTGGATTTCGCCTACGAGTTGCGCACGCCCAATCCGTTAGGCATGTCATCGGGCCTTTACACCGGTTCGCTGGCGTATTCCATCGGCAACGGCGGCGATTTCGATCTGGGGCCGTTGATGGCGCCGGACGATGGCAGCCTGAATCTGGATTTCGTGCTCGACGTGCAGCACACCCTCAAGGTCGATCTGCCGCCGGGCGGCAACAAAGTGCTGCTCGAACCCGAGGGCGGCTGGATGCGCTGGGTCGACAATGGCCGCCCGCCGACACGCATCTTTCGCGATCAACTGTTCTACATCTCCGCCTCATCGCGCTTCAAGGTCATGATCCTGTGCGACTCCACGGGCGGCACGCGCTGCAAATTGCGCAGCCCCAGAGGCAATGTCACCGAGGTGGAAACCTATCTCACGCTGCCCGCCGGCATCGATGGGCCCATGGGGCGCACGGTGAGCCAGCTCAAGCTGCTTTACAACACGTGGGTCGGTCCTTTTCAACCGGGTTTTTATGTGGACCGCAAGGCCGGTTCATTGCGTTTCGAGATGCCCAGGGATGCCATCGACTTTCTTTTGCGGCCGGGTTTCACCGACACGCTCAGCGGCAATATCACCGTTATCTGGGACTCGGACGTGTGAACGTGCAGGCCGGGGCCTTTTTCCTTTTTTCATGGAGTTGAAGACGATGAACCGTGGTTTTTTGCTGGGCGTGCTCAGCGTGTTTTGCCTGACGGCGCAGGCCGGGCCGCAGATCAATGTCGGTACGGTGTACGACTATCTGGATGCCGATAAAAGTACCTACCTGAAACGGGTGTTCAACAGCGGTGACGCCACTGCGTTCGTCAAGGTCAACGTGCTGGAGATTGTCTACGGTGCCGACGGCACACCGACGGAAATCCCGGTTCAGAACGCTGCCGACGGCACCTCGCGCAACGGCTTGATGGCCAGTCCGGCGCGGCTGATCGTGCCGGCTCAGGGAATGCAGGGCACCCGCTTGCTGTACATGGGCGAACGCGATCGCGAGCGTTACTTCCGCGTGCGGTTCGTGCCGGTGGTGCCGGAAAAAGAAGACGAGTTCGCAGTCAGCCAGGAAGAGCGTGAAGACTACAAAAAGGCACTCACGGCCGGGGTCAACGTGATGACCGGTTTTGGCACGGTGTTCTTTGTCCGCCCCAAGGAAGCACGCTTCGCCACGGCGATCAATGAAACCGCCAGTCGCTACGAACTGCGCAATGACGGCAATACCGTGGTGATCGTCGACGAGTTCAAAAGCTGTTCGCTGAGTAACGAAACCGACTGCGGCGCGACCACCAAACACCATGTGCTGGCGGGCAAAACCTTCGCTTTCGATAAGGAGAAGGGCCGTGCGTACCGCTTCTTTCTGATCGAGGGCAGCGAGAAGAAGAACCTGACGGTCAGCAGCCGCTAGGTCTGCTTTTCATTGAACGCTACGGGTAACCAACATGATCAAGCAATGCACCGTCGTCGCGCTGATTGCCGCGGCGGCTTTGACCAGCGACGCGGCCTGGGCGGCTCGGGAAGAACACACCTTCGAAGTGACACTGAACGTCCCCAGCCGAGCGTTCTACATCATTCCAGCGGAGCCGGACTGGATTCACCGGCCGCAGCAGCTCCACTGGAACCACCCGACCTCAAGCCTGAGCAGTGTGCGCAAATACTTTGACGTGCGCCACGACAGCGGAGCGATTGAGGCGCGCCTGGAGTCCGCGCCCTACCTTTCCAACGGTCGGCCGGCGGACGATATCAGACTGCGCGTGACCTTCAACGAGGTGGAGTTGAGCGCTGAGATGGCGCCGCGTCAGGTGGTGTCGCAGGCCGAAGCCGCCGCGGGCAGTCGGGTGTTGTTGCAAATCGACCCGATCAGACCGGAGGGCGGCTACCGCGCCGGAGATTACGCCGGCAACGTGTTGCTGTTGTTCAGTGCCCGAGCGCCGGGCGAGTGAACCGGCGCGTGTAGCGCTGGTATCGGTATGTTTTTGGAGAACGCCCTTGAGTTTTTTTAGCGCCCCGGGCATCCGGCCATGGATTGGTTTGCTGACGTTGTTCAGCATCGCGGCAGCGGCCGAAGTGCACAACATTGACGCGACCTTCGAGCCTGACTTTGCCAATCCGCAAAAGAATCAGTTCAAGAATCAGACACAGTCCGAGGGTTTTTGCCGGCAAGCGCCGGGCGCTTGTGAGCCGATTGGTCTGTTCAGCCTGATCGCGCGTATTCCGTTCGCGGCCAATGCACCGATTCAGGCCAATCATGCTGATCCGCGTCGGGGCGGCATGGCCAAAGTGCCGTCCAACTGGAGCACGGTTTCGGTGACGAACGCTTCCGGTGATACACACATTGTCGAGGTGAGAATTGCCGGTATTGGTCACGAAGCAGGGTTCCCGTTGTCGGTCGGTGAATTGACCGGAGGCGGCTGGTGGGATGACCTGTGGGAGGGTGGCGCCTGGGTTTATGCTCCGCCACCGTGCCTGGGGGTCGGTACCGTTACGGCGGGCCACCATGGTTACAACAGCTTCTGGAGAGTTCCGGAGGGGGCGGGTACCTGCGCCAAAAAGGCATTGTTCGATATTCCTGTTGGCATGAACTATCAGTATTTCGTCTACGCCTACGAACTGCGCACACCGGATCCGCTGAAGATGGATGCAGGCGACTACACCGGTTCCATCACCTACACCGTCGGCCCGAACATGGATTTCGACATGGGCGATGTGATGATTCCGTCCGACTCGATGCTGACCCTCAATTTCAATCTGAAGGTCACGCACACCATGAAGGTCGATATTCCTCCCGGCGGCAACCGCGTGGTGCTGGAGCCGCTCGGGGGCTGGCAGTCCTGGCTGAACCAGGGGCGCAAGCCGACCCGGCTGATGCGCGATCAGACGTTCAATATCTCGGCGTCGAGCCGTTTCAGGATGAACATCGAATGCGAGTACGTCATGGGCAACAACTGCGCGCTATGGGAATCGACCGCTGGCCATGGTGTCCCGCTGGAAGTCAGCGTCACGTTGCCCAACGGCCTGACTGACAGCGCCGGGCAGCCGGTCAAGCGCCGGCGGTTGTGGCGCGATGGCAGTGGTACCGAGTTGTTTCAGCCGGGTTTCTATCTCGATCGCAAGGTTGGCACGCTGCATTTCGAGGTGGCTCGTGATGCGGTGGATGAAATGCTCAAGGACGGGTATGCCCGCAGCTATTCGGGCAATGTCACGGTGATCTGGGATTCGGAAGTGAGCTAGGCGAATTGGCGATTGTGCCGTGTTGACAGGGAAGCTTCGGATGTTCCGAGGTCATTATGGAGAACGACCATGGGTAATGTGTTCACAAGGTGTCTGCGCCTGACAAAGCGCAGCGCGTGGAGCAGTCTGGTGCTGACGCTGGTGGCCGGTGCGGCATCGGCTGAAGTGCATGATATTGACGCGACTTTTGAACCGGACTTTGCCAACCCGCAACGAAATCAGTTCAAGAACCAGACGCCGTCCGAAGGGTTCTGTCGTCAGATCCCGCAGGCTTGTGAACCGATCGGTCTGTTCAGTCTGATCGCGCGCATTCCGTTCGCGGCCAATGCGCCGATTCTGGCCAACCATACCGATCCGCGTCAGGGCGGCATGGCGCGGATTCCGTCGGATTGGCGGGATGTGCAAGTCACCCATTCGTCAGGCGATACGCACAAATTGCAGATCAGGATTGCCGGGATCGGTCACGAACTGGCGTTGCCGCGACCGGTAAACGAATTGACCGGAGGCGGCTGGTGGGACGAGCTGTGGGAAGGCGGTGGCTGGACGTATGCTCCGCCACCCTGCCAGGGCGTCGGATGGAACAGCGCCGGCCCCTCGGGCTACAACAGTTTCTGGAGAGTACCGGAAGGGGCCGGGACCTGTGCGAAAAAGGCGCTGTTCGACATTCCGCAGGCCATGCGCTACCTGTATTTCGGTTATGCCTACGAACTGCGCACACCGGATCCGCTGAAGATGGAGTCGGGCGACTACACCGGTTCCATCACCTATACCGTTGGCCCGAACCTGGATTTCGACATGGGCGATGTGATGATCCCGTCCGACTCGATGCTGACCCTCAATTTCAATCTGAAGGTGACACACACCATGAAGGTCGATATTCCTCCCGGCGGCAACCGCGTGGTGCTGGAACCGCTCGGGGGCTGGCAGTCCTGGCTGAATCAGGGGCGCAAGCCGACCCGGCTGATGCGCGACCAGTCGTTCACGATTTCGGCATCGAGCCGCTTCAAGATGAGCATCGAATGCCAGTACGTCATGGGCAACAACTGCGCGCTGTGGGAAGCGAACGCCGGCCATGAGGCACCGCTGGAAGTCAGCGTCAGCCTGCCCAACGGGTTGACCGATGGCGCGGGGCAGCCGGTCAATCGCCGCCGGTTGCTGCGCGATGGCAGTGGCACCGAGTTGTTTCAGCCCGGGTTCTATCTGGATCGCAAGGTCGGCACGCTGCATTTCGAAGTGGCCCGTGACGCGGTGGATGAAATGATCAAGGAGGGAACATCGCGCCGCTATTCGGGCAACGTCATGGTGATCTGGGATTCGGAGGTTGGCTGAGGTCACCAGCCCCCGGGGAAGGGGCTGGCCTGGTTCGAGATTCAGAGTCCGGCCCGGCTCAGCGCCTGGCGGGTCAATTGTCGGGATAAGTCGTTGCGGGCATAACCGATGTCCTTCACCAGTCTGTCGTAACGGGCCTGGCTCATTTTTTCGCCGCTGAAGACCTCAACGTGGGCGAGCTGCAATTGATCTGCCAGAAGCATGATTCGGCGGGCGAGCGGGTTCAGGCGCGACAGATCACTTTCGTCGACCCATTGCGCCTGCGCCTGGCGCAATTCATCGAGCAGACTGATCTTGTTCGCGGCATGCATGTCGTTTGTCGCGTAACGATCCGGGTGGGTGTTGCGCAAATGACGCTCCCAGAAGGCATCGCCGTACAAGTCGATCATGCCGTTGACCAATCCATCGCCGGCTTCACGTTTGATGATTGCGTCGTAGGCAGCATCGATGGTCTTTTTGCTGACACCCGAGGCCGGTTGAAATGGAATGCTTTCGGCATGCCAGGGCAATTCCAGACGTTCGGCCAGTCCTGTCTCGAATGCGATATGCACGTCCATTTCATGCGGTGGCGGTTGCGTCGGGTCCAGCCGGGTTCTTTGTGCCTGGCGGCTGACCTCCTCGTTGGCCAGGTCGCTCATTCGGTCAAGACGCGCAGCGCCATGGGCCAACCGGACCAGTGTGTCGTCCAGCACCTCGACCGATGGCGACTCGGCGTAGGCTTTGGCCACCAACACATCGATGCCCATGGCGTTGAAAAGCTGGGCGCCGGCATTGTTGATGTCTTGTGGCGAGGTGATTTCGCTGAACAGTTTTTCGCGCAGTCGCGAATCAACGGCGACTGCATCGATCATTTCCCAGACCCGCCTGGTCAGGTAGGGACGTGACGCTGCGTTCTGGTAGAACCCGTTTTTTTTCTGGTAGGCGATGACAGCAAAAAAACCTTCGGAGCCGGGCTCTGCCCACACGTCATGCCAGGACTCCTCGCGGTACTTTGCGAGTTGCGCCGAGGGGCTGAACCCATGGTCTTTGGGCAGATCTCGCCAATAGGAAAGCTCATTGCTGGCTGCGGGTGATATCACTTGCTGCGCGGTCAAACCCGTGGACTCACGGTAGTCGCCGTAACGGATCCGGTCGAGAGCGGCAAGCCTGCCCGGATCGAATCGCGCCCGGCTGAGGATGAACGCCTGGTCGGAGCCGGGCGTGACCTGCGGCAGGGTATCGATCGGCGCCTGGCGCATGTCCAGCATGAAACTGCGCAGACGCGGTGTGTCCATATCACCGACCTTGAACAGACCTTGGGGCCAGGTCTGGATATCGGTGTTGGCCAGACTCAGCTCATTCAACCGATCCATCCGCCCGATATCGGGTGGATGGCGCAAGGGGTTGCCGTTCAGGTTCAACGTTTGCAGCTGTGTCAGCTCACCGAACGGCTCGTCGGAAGGGCTGGTCAGGCTGATTTTGTTATCGGCCAGATCCAGCTCCCGAAGCTGACGCATCTTGCCAATCGCCGGTATCACTTGGGTCAGCCCGCACTGGCGAGCGCTCAGTTGATTCAGATGCGGGAAGCTGCTCAGCAAGCCATCGGCGGCTTTGGAAAAGTTTGCGTTGTCGAGGTTCAGGGCTCTGATCCGGGCCAGGTGCAGGTCGATGCCCGGTTGCTGGCGCAGCGCCCGCCACCATTTTTCAAGGTCGGGGCCGGAAAAATCGGCGGACAGGTCCAGGGCGTAACCCTGTTCCGGGTGGTTGCGGCGTTCACCGAATATCTCGCTTTGGCGTTCGAAACACTGGAGCAAGCGCTCCTCGAGATACCGTCCGCCATTGTGCAGGTATTCTCCGGGTGGTCCTGGAATGGTTTCTCCGTAACTGTCGGTGTCCTGACGATAGCTGTCACGCCACCGCTGCAAGATGTCTTTCAGTGACTTGCGATCGTTCTCCAGTCGCTGGATGGCCTCTTCGTGACCGCCGTTGCGCTTGAGCACCTTGATGAACGTCTCGACCTGCCTTTCGTTCATCTTTGGGTACAGCTTTTTGATCCTCTGCTCTGGCGTTAGCTCACCGAAGAATGTCGGCCAGCCGCGCACCAGCGTTTCTGTTTCAACTGTCGCTACCCGGCGAATGGGCGGTTCGGCCAACAAGGTTCTGCGCTCGCTCGGCGCTGCGGTGGTTTCCATGATCCACGACTTGAACCGGCCAGCATCGGCGCCTTTTTCGCCCAGTGCCGTGCGTTTGCCCTCGGGCAGGGCATCGAGCGTGGCCTGATAAAAATCACTGGGTTCATGGAGGGCGCGGTTGTTGCCATCCAGCACCTCGTACTGGCCGTGCTCATTGCGGACGAGCCGCCGCACAAGGGTGGCGTCATCCGCCCCCGCGCTGCAACGCAACGGACCATCATGGACGCCATCGCGCACTTCAATGCGCAGATCGGCAAAGGTATCGGTGTGCACCTTGAGTGCGTTCAGCGCCAGACGTTCGGTGTCGGGCACCACGCTGTCGTCGCGATAAAAACCCTCATAGGCACGAGCAGTGGAGGCTTCGAAATTCAGTTCCCGGGCTTGTGCCTTGATCCGCAGCGGCAAGCGATTGTCATCGACGATACGCTGCACTTCAGCAGGACTGGCCTGGGTCAGGAGTTTTTCCGCCAGCGTCAGCGGCATTTGAGGGAATGTCTGTTGCACCACGCGGATATCGGCCTTGTTCGAGCGCTCGCCAGCCTGGTACAGGCGCTCGGCCACCTCGCCCCGACGGGCTAGCACCGCCTCGGCCAAAAGATCGCGCAGGGCCTGGGGACGTTGCGCAGCCGCCACGTCACGACCGAGCAGGGCCTTGCACTCGGCATCATCGAGAAAGCCTGCGAGGCGTTCGGGCAATTCGCCGTTGTTAAGCTCTGCGTGGCTGATGTTCAGGGTGTTCGCCTCCGTCGCGGCGGGGTTGCCGTATTGGCGTGAGTGCCCGCGCAAATCGGCATGTTCATACACTCGCAACGCCCGCTCGCGAGGCCATCCGGGCAAGCCGGTGGTAATGGGTTCAAACCAGACGGCGTCGGGGGCAAGCGGCTGGCCGTCGCGAATGTGGGTGCTTGATCGCTGGACGTCGTCATACGTGCCAAAGCGCTTGATGGTGTCGGCCAGCAAGGGTGGCGGCGGGCTGTTGTGGTCATGCATCTGGCGCAATGCATCGGTGGCGGTGCCGCTGCTGATGCGGATCTGCTCAAGCTCAGTGGGCGTGAACCGTTCGACGTTGTGGCCCAGGCGCTGCATCAGGGTCTGATCCGCCCAGTCGTGCGGACTTTCGGCTTCGTGCAGCCAGGCACCATGCTCGTTGTGCTCGATCTTCGGCCGGTAGGCGTTGGGGCGTGACGGGTGTTTGATCCGGTGCGTTTTCGAGGTCGGTTGTGTCGAGGCTTTTTCGACGCTGTAGAGTTTGCCTTCCAATGGCAGCAGGGTTTCGCGGCCCATCTGATGCAGGCCATGCCCGTCGGGTTTCGAAGCGGCCGGCAGCATCAGTTTCGTTTGTTCGTAAGGGGCCAGATCCGGGTGCCACAGCGCCGGTTTGCCATTGGGCAGTTTCACCGGTTTCATGCCTTCGACCAGCGGTGACAGCTTCAACTTGAAAGCGTCGCCGATCTGGCTGCCGGCGCCGAATGCCGCCAGTTGAATGACGTTGGTGACCACACTGATGATGTGTTCGCCCATCTCCTGCCAGAGCCCTTGCGCGAGGTCGACCAACCCTTCGATGACGTCGGTGGTGAGCTGGTAAGCCGTGTAAACCATCATCAACTCGCCCAGCCCCGGCACGAACGGTGTGGCGATCAACAGTGCGGCATTGAAGATGTCCGAGACGATCTTCTTGAAGTTGTCCCACCAGGCCCAGCGTGCCTTGCTGTCGGCATCGGCGGTGGACACGGCCAGTTCGCGGGCATCGTTGAGGATCTTGTCGAGTTTCTTCTGGTAGGCGTGTGTCCAGTAGTCGGGTGCCAGCGGCACGTGCTGCAACCGCAGTTGCGGCTTGGCCACATCGTCCTTGCGCCATGCCGGGCGGCTGTCGTCGGGATACTCTTTTTGGTGATACCTGACGATAAACAGGCGTTGCTCAAGTTCGGCAAAAAAGTGTCCGCGCTGCTGCTGGTCGACAAACTGGCTGAAGTACTGCTGGTAGCTTTGCCTGGTCACGGCGCTGACTTTGTTTTCGCGCAACTGGCGCGCCAGCTCGGCCTGGAAAGCCTGCGGCGACGGATATTCCTTGAGCGGATGATCGGGGTCGTTGGGCAGGTAGGCAATCAATCGATTGATCCCGCGGCTGTCGCGCACTGCCGGGATCAGCAGCAGGATGCCGGTCAGGCGCGTACCGAGCATCGACAGGTCGCAGCATTGCTGCCGTCGGCCGTTGAGCATCAGCCGGGTCTGCCCCTCGGCCAGCGCGAGCAGCGTTTTGTAGGCGTCGTACTCGATGTCGTGGGTGAGCAACGCAATGTGCGCGGCGACCGCCAGGGCATCTTTCTGGCTTTGCGTCACTTTGTGTTGCAGCACCGCCTTCGCGACCGGTTCATCCGGCAGCAGGTAGCTTTCGAGGTGCTTTTTGTACCGTGCGCCGATGTCCAGTTCCCGGCACAGCGCCTGGAACTGACGGATGCTCATCGTCTGTCTGATCGGCAGCACATCAAAGTTGCCGAGCTTGTCGGGTTTGCTGATGAAGTCCGAACCGTCCGCGACCTGCTCGTTGCTGGCGAAGTTGTGCAGGGCGGCTTGCAGCAGCGATACCTGCCGGGCGGTGACGCCGTCGGAGAGGTTGAACGCATACCAGGGACTGCTTTTTGGCATGTACAGGTGCAGCCACGTTCGCTCGATGTCGCTATCGCTGTCGGTGTCGCTGGTCAATTCAATGCCGTAGCGTTCCTTGAGCCTGGCCTGCAGCAATGGGGTGGCGAAGGCGGTCAGGTCGATCCTGGCCAGCAAGCGGTCGACCTCGTTTTGCGAACCCCAGGCTTTGATATTGGCGACTCTGAGCTTTTCCAGATAGGCAGTCGGCGCGCTGGCGTACCAGGCTTGGGCGTTCAGTGGTGTCGCCGCCAGTGCCTCGCCTCGAGCGACCGTGGCGGTCTTGAAGTTGTCATCGATTGCGCTGGCGATAAAGTCGTAGTGCCGCCCTTTGTCCGGTGTTGCTGCAGGCACGGGGGAATCAGACATGGCCAATCATCCTTGATTGTTGGAGGAATGATCAGCCTACCTGCGAGGGGGTAAAACAAAAGTTCAAAGATCAGCGGGCAAATGGCGCTACGGGGTGCTAACCCGACGAAAATTCGAATCTGAAAAATACATGAATACCACCCGCCAGCGAGAAAAAACGTCACCCTGAATCAGAAATGCCTGACACGAATTGTTACCTCGCTAACGGCTGCAACGGGCCGGTCATGGCGACGCGGGGTGCCTCCACCGGACGGCATTGCGAGTCGCTGCCCGGTTGCAGGTAAGGCGTCAGAATCGGCGCCATGCCCTTGAGCACCTGCACCGGCAGGGCCGAGGTGAATTTGAAGTTCTCCGCCGAGCGTCCCGGAACGAACGCGGTGAGGGTGCCGAAATGGTGATCGCCGATGTAGAACACAAAGGTCGCGGTGCGGTTGATCGACTTCGAACTGAGGATACGTCCACCCGAACCGATGGCTTCGATCCGGTTGTCGCCGGTGCCGGTCTTGCCACCCATGGCCAGCGGACTGCCATCGGCCAGTTTGAAACTGCCGGAAACACGTTTCGCCGTACCGGCGTCCACCACCTGCGACAGTGCTTCGCGCATGGCATTGGCGACTGCCGATGGCATTACCCGTTTGCCGACATGCGGGTCATTCACCAGACGGGTTTCGTACGGTGTGTCGGCAGCGAAGTGCAGGCTGTCGATGCGCAGGGTCGGCATGCGCACGCCGTCGTTGAGGATGGTGCCGATCAGCTCGGCGAGTGCGGCCGGACGGTCGCCGGAGCTGCCGATGGCGGTGGCCAGCGAAGGCACCAGATGATCGAAGGGGTAGCCGACTTGCTGCCAGCGCTGATGGATTTCCAGAAATGCCTCGATCTCGAGCATGGTGCGGATGCGGCTGTCGCGAGCACCCTTGTGTTTGCTCTTGAACAGCCAGCTGTAGACTTCCTGACGTTCGAAGTGACTGGCCTTGACGATCTGCGTGAACGTCGCGTCCGGGTTGCTCAGCAGATAGCCCATCAGCCACAGGTCGAGCGGGTGCACCTTGGCGATGAAGCCCTGATCCGGCAAGTCGTAGGTACCCGGGCCGTAGGCGTCGTAGAGCCTGATCAGGCGGTCGTCGGTCAGCTTCTCGGTGAGCTTGGCGCCTTTTAGGTGCGAGCGCACGAAACTGTTGAAGTCTTCCTGGCTGGCATTGGGCAGCAGGTAGCGGTGTACGGCGGCCATGCGGATCGGCGTCGGGCGCATGCTGTCGAGGAAGGTTTCGAGACGCGCCTGGGTGTCTTTGTTTTTGTACTTTTTCCAGAATTTGAGCAGGAATGAGGTGCCTTCGCGGTCGGCGAAATTCGCCAGGTATTCCTGACGCCGCGGGTCGCGGTCGTCCTTGAGCAGTTCGGCGCTGCTGTTGGGGCCGGAATAGGTGACGTAGCGCACGACATCGCGCATCAGGCGAATGAACGGCAGGTTGATCGACTCACGCAGGGCATCACGCAGGGTCGGCAGGCGGCCGTTGTCTTCTTTGCGAAAGTTGTGGAATACGTGCAGTCCGCCGCCGGTAAAAAACGCCTCGCCGGGGCTGGCCGAGTATTTGCGGTCCAGTGCGGCGCCGAGCATCTTCGACAGGTCGTGATCCTTGTTCTGGATCAGGTAATCGATGACCCATTGGCTGAGGCGGTCCTGATCCGGTACATCGACTTTTTTCAGTTCCGGCACGCTCATGGCGCCGTACTTGTCGTGCAACTCGGCGATGATTTGCAGGTAAGTGGTGAGCACGCGCATCTTTGCCGTGGAGCCCAGTTCGAGCTTGCTGCCTTCGTTGATATCGAAAGGCTGATCGGTACTGTCGGTCTGCACCCGCACGCGCGAGCCGTCCGGGGTCAGTTCGAACAGGGTGAAGCTGTAACGAACCTGAGTGGTGCTGGTGGGTGTCAGCAGGCGTTCACCGAGCAGACCGATTTCGCCAGCGTAGGCCGGGTCGGCGAGTTTTTTCAGGTAAGCGGTGGCCTGGGTTTGCAGGTCACCTTGCAGGGTGCTGGTGGCCGAAAGATCGAGGCGATCGAGGTCGTACAGCGGGCGGTTGAGCATGCTTGCCAGACGACTGCGGGCAACACTGATGCCTTTGTTGGTTTCAATTGGCTGGAGGGTCGGCTGGGTCTGCCAGTCGCGATAGCTGACGGTGCTGGCCAGGGCGGCATCGGCGAGGGCTGTGTCGATCACGCCGTTCTGCTTGAGCAGGCGCAAGTGGCTGTCGGTGAGGTCGACGAGTTCTTCGCGGCCCTTGGTCAGGTAATGCGACGGCCGACGCTGGGCGATCATCAGCGAGAGCATTTCGCGCAAGGCCAGGCCTTTCTCCGCCATGGTTTTCGGGTCGCTCGCCGGGCTGTTCAGCTGTTCGTTGGCTTTATTGAAGTCGGTGCCGTACCAGACGCGCAAGCCTTCGGCCATGCCATGCACTTCACCGTGACCCGGCACTGCCGACAGCGGCACGCTGTTGAGGTAGTCACGAATGATGTTTTGCCGTGCACCGAGGGTTTGCGGGCCAGGTTGATAAGCGCGAACGCTGGCGGAAATCATCTGGCGAATCTTCTCGGCACCGGACACGGTCAGGCCATCCGGTGAATGCCGATATTTCTCCAGCTGTGTCGCCAGAGTACTGCCGCCGGCCGACTGCCCCGGCAGGTGCAGCAACTTGGCCACTTGCGACCACGCGGCCATACCGAACCGCGGCCAGTCCACGGCCGGGTTGGCCAACGGCTGTTTGGTGTCGAGCAGAAAGCGGTTTTCGATGAACAACAGGCTACTGACCACCACCGGCGGGATGGCCGCGAAATTCGAATACAGTTGTTGCGGATAGTTGTACTTGTACAGCGGCGCGGCGCGGCAATCGGTGATCGACAGTCCGGCCTGGATCTTCTCCGAATACGGCACGAACAGGCCTTTGTCGGTGTAGCTGAGCAGGGCGGGCGAAAAACGCGTCTGCTCGGTCACGACATAGTTGCGCTTGAGCAGACGCGGCAAAAATTCATCGAGAGCGCTGTAACCCAGGCGCATATCGAACGGCCCGTTACCCGGATAACGGATCGCTTCGCTGGGCCCCGGCTCAAGCTTGTAAGTCAGGGACGCCGCATACTGGCTGAGTTCGCGGGACTGGAAACGAGAGGTACGCATCTCCTTGGCAGCCGCCAGCCCTACCACGATTGCGATAATCAGCAGCAATAACCAGAAAGCCTTCCACCCGTGCCGGCTGCGGCGAGGTTTTTCAGGGACAGGCGCTTGATCATCCACACGTTCAGTCGGAACCACGGCTTTACTCGAATCGGTTTGCCACAAAGCGCCCATAGTCGATTGATCCATTCACGCAGATTGATCGGACTTGTCTGAAGCTTAGACGGTGGTTGGCGCTGGTGAAAAAAATGTGCGGTCGCGGGCGGCCGGGAGGTACGGCACGGAACATGCGATGCGATGTGGGCGGGTCGAGAGACTTCGCATCAAAAAAACACACGTGTAACTTTTTAGCAGCGGTTATTTTTATGTATTCAAGTTGCTAAAGTCTGGTAGTACTCGAGAACTTCGGCTGTTGAATGTTTTGGTGTTAACTCGGCGCTCAATTTTATTTGTCTGGGATGACGCCATGTTTGAATTTCGTGGTCAGGTTTTTAGTATTGCCGAACATGTTGATATTGTTGCCGCCGCAACGCCTTCACCACTGTTGAAAATGTCAAAAGAAAATCTGGAGATGTTAAAAGGTTTTGATGCCAATGCACCGCAATGGTTAAAGAGTGCGTCGCCGAAACAACGCGAAGAAGCTCAACGCCTGATAGAAGAAAGTGTGACGGCGCACACGTTGCTGAATAACGCCATGGCATCGGTGAAAACACCTCATGAATTCGCCGCACCATTGCTGACAAGGGCCATCAAGGAAAGGTCCGGCCTGGATCTGGACGTCAATCGGGTGCAGGTGGATTTGTCCGGTAAAAGTGATTTTCACACCTCGCAAGTTGCGCCCGCTTCGCTGCTTGACGCCGCCCTGCATAACTGTCCGGCTGAAAAAAAGGCAATGTTCTTCTTCAAGCCTAATTGCTATATGACGGCGTCTGGAAGGGGGACTGTCGAGGTCGGACTTGGTGTTCATGAGTTTATTGAGTTGTGCAGGCTGCTTGATATCGGCAAACAGTATCAGGCCCATTTGCATACTGCACTGCGCTGGGATGACAGCAGTGCTCGGGACAAGCTGAATAAACTGTTCGTCAACTACCAGAAAGCAGCGCTGAAGGCAGCGAGTTACATTGCTTTATGTAAGGGTGATATTCGCCGGGAACATTTTGAAGCGTTGATGTCGAGTGTCGAAGGGAAGGAACCCGTTCACGTAGACGGTAAGACGCTGTGGTATCGCAGCTTGAGTTTCAATGAGTTGCCCGTGCACAGCTGTATCATTTTCGAGATCGCCGACCCGGACGATGAAAGCATTCTGGACGACCTGCTGCCGACCGTTGACGGTTACGCCAATAACGGTTTCATCGCTTACATTCCTGACGATCCCGATCATCCCGTCAAGCACTACGCAACAGTGACGGCACTCAAGGCCCGTTTGATCGAACAGTTCGTGCGTCGCGCTGAAAGTGACTCGCCCAAAGCGCCAACGGCCTATCAACAGTTCTTCAGCCGGTTCATGCGTTACAAGGATCGTTCGACGTTCTACTACAGCTTTACCGAAGAGGTTCCAACGGCGTCAGGCAAGCCACGGCTGTGGGATCACGAAACCCGTCGGCAAAAACATCAGCCCGATTTTCTTTTGCAGCTCAGGGTGATGGACCCATCGGGTGATCCATGGGCCCAGCACTATGACATCTGGACAACATTGCAGCGCGAGTTCAACCAGCGGATTTTCAGCGATGCCCGCGATGCTGCTGTGTCCAATGCCGATGCCGACGTGCGGGATGAGCAGTCCTTGCTCTCGGTATTCCTCGAAGTCGGCCTGGCCGCACTCAATGTGCTGTCTTTTGCCGTCCCGCCATTGGGGTTGGTCATGCTCGGGGTGTCGGCCGTGCAAATGATGGACGAAGTACTGGAAGGGCTTGAGGAACTCAGCAAGGGCGATAAGGAAGCCGGTTGGCAACACATCACCGACGTGCTGGAAAATATCGGTATTGGTGTGGCGTCTCTTCCGTTGTTGGCCGGCGTTCATTCGGAGTTCACGCCGATTGAAACGCCTGCTGGACAGAAGCGTTTGTGGAAGCCTGACCTCGCACCTTATCGAAGCGACGTCTCGTTGGCAGACGTGAAACCTGATCCACAGAATCAATTTGCGCTCGGCACCAAGCACTATGTGAAGGTCGAGGACGGCGTCTTCGAGACAGTCATCGAACCGGCCACCGGGCAATCGAGAATTCTTCATCCGCACAAACCGCGGGCTTACCAACCGCTGGTTGAGCAAGACGGGGCTGGCGAATGGCAACATGCGTTGCCATCTCCTTCGACAAAAGTTGAACCGACACCTGCCGGGTTCGGTAACAGGCAGTTTCGTCGCTATGCCGTCAGGCCGTCCGAAGTGTCCCGCCTCAGCCCGGCAGGCAAAGGGATCTTGCAAAGTGCTGACGGACAGCGCCGCTATATTCGCAATATCGATGAACGTGGCAAGGTCGCGGTGTACCGCATCAAGAATGATTTCACCCTTAACGCGGAGGTTGTCGACGTCATCCTTGTCGATTCCGCTTTCAATGAACTTGCGGCTCGCCGGTATCGGCAAGTGGCCCCGGATCAATGGCAACCGCAGTCGCTGTTCGGCGGCAATATCACCGGTGATCCGCATGAGACGGACATCGCCGGCGAACCGCTGCCAGGTACCTCTGGCAGGCCGGTCTGGGTGCGCCCGCCTTTCCAGCGCGAGCGTTTGCCCAACGGTCTGTGGGAGCCTCGGATCGAAGTGGTCACGCTCAACGATGTTCGCCATCTTTCCTACGACTGGGGGCCGTTTGAATTTGTCCCTTTCACCAGCAGGCCGACGAATATTCATCAGGCACTGGCGGCCCCGCAATTCGATAATCTTTCTATCAGCACTGATCTTTTCAAGTCCCAGTTCTGGTCGGATATCCGCAAGATAGATCCGCAAATGACCCATGCCGAAGGAGGAGGGCAGATGATTTTTTCCATGCAAAGGATGACAACTTCCGGCGTGGTTGAAGGCGAATTCAACGCTATCAGCGTGTGGAGCACTCCTGACGAACTGCCACATCAGACCAATGCGTTATCGGGGTATTGGGCGCCTCAGGGAGGATATGTCGACATTCCCGTTCACCCTCGATGGGGTGAGCCCGATCATGTGTTTACACCTGGGTTCAGCGGCTGCTCTTTTATCGTCGATCAGATGGGGGAAAACGTCCTGCGCGTAAGACACGTGGAAGCTGGCAAAGAAGCTGCTCAATACAACGATCTGCCCGGCCACGAACATGGTTGGGGATTGAGTGCCGCCATGGAGTTTCCGGATTACGGCTTGCGTAATGATGAAAACGGCAACGCGTACATGATTCTGACGGGGTTTGCTTACATGAAATATGAGCGGACTACGGGTGAATGGGTGCTTCACTACCAAGCCCAGTATGGTGCCCCGACCATTGCACAATATTCCGTTAAAGATCCCGGTTTCTTTGACAAGCCAACCCGAGTGGCCAAGGCTTTTTTTCAGGATAAGGTCATCAGAACCGGTTCCAAAGTCGTGAAAACCGTGGTCACCCCGACACGGCAAAGTAACGCAGCTTGATGGCAGATTCCTGGGGATAAAAACGCGCGTTGAAAAGACGACGCACCAAGGTTGTGCAATACTCGCCGCCGTTTTTAGTGGCGAGTTTTCCTATAGCTACCAGTTGATCTTCCCGACCAGCTTGCGCATTTGTGGCAACTCCCGCTGAATCTTGTGGTTTATAGAGTGAAAAGACCTGCAACAAGGTTTTTATACTGCACGTCCCGCTGATCTTGCAGGTTGTCTTGCAAGACGCGTTTGCCCACGAAGCTGACGCGGTTTCACAGCAGCCAAGGCCTACCGGCCGACGCTTCGACACTCGGTGGTCATATCCAATAACAAGACGAGGTTGCACCCCTATGCCAGTCGGCAATCAACTGCCTCACGGCGACACCGCTCAGGGCGGTCCGCTCAAACGCGAACTCGGCGAACGGCATATTCGCCTGATGGCGCTCGGTGCCTGTATCGGCGTCGGTCTGTTTTTAGGTTCGGCCAAGGCCATCGAAATGGCCGGCCCGGCAATCATGCTGTCGTACATCCTGGGCGGTCTGGCGATCCTGGTAATCATGCGCGCGCTCGGCGAAATGGCCGTGCACAATCCGGTGGCCGGTTCGTTCAGTCGTTACGCGCAAGACTACCTTGGCCCATTGGCGGGCTTTCTCACCGGCTGGAACTACTGGTTCCTGTGGCTGGTGACCTGCGTCGCGGAAATCACCGCGGTGGCCGTCTACATGGGCATCTGGTTTCCCGATGTGCCGCGCTGGATCTGGGCCCTCGCGGCGCTGATCAGCATGGGCTCGATCAACCTGATCGCGGTGAAGGCCTTCGGTGAATTCGAATTCTGGTTCGCCCTGATCAAGATCGTCACGATTATCGCCATGGTCATCGGCGGCATCGGCGTCATCGCGTTCGGTTTCGGTAATGACGGTGTGGCGCTGGGGATTTCCAATCTCTGGGCCCACGGCGGCTTTATGCCCAACGGCGTGACCGGCGTGCTGATGTCGCTGCAAATGGTCATGTTCGCCTACCTTGGCGTCGAGATGATCGGCCTCACCGCCGGTGAAGCGAAGAACCCGCAGAAGACCATTCCCGATGCGATCGGCTCGGTGTTCTGGCGGATTCTGCTGTTCTACGTCGGTGCACTGTTCGTGATTCTGTCGATCTACCCGTGGAACGAAATCGGCACCCAGGGCAGCCCGTTCGTGATGACCTTCGAGCGTCTGGGCATCAAGACCGCCGCCGGCATCATCAACTTCGTGGTGATCACCGCCGCGCTGTCGTCGTGCAACGGCGGCATCTTCAGCACCGGGCGCATGCTCTACAGCCTGGCGCAGAACGGCCAGGCACCGGCCGGTTTTGCCAAAACCTCGAATAACGGTGTACCGCGTCGAGCGCTGTTGCTGTCGATTGCGGTGTTGCTCTTGGGCGTCATGCTCAACTATCTGGTGCCGGAGAAAGTCTTCGTCTGGGTGACCTCGATTGCTACCTTCGGTGCGATCTGGACCTGGGTGATGATCCTGCTGGCACAGCTGAAATTCCGCAAAGGCCTGAGCGCCAGCGAACGTGCGGCACTGAAATACAAGATGTGGCTGTACCCGGTCAGCTCGTATTTTGCGCTGGCGTTTCTGGTGCTGGTGGTCGGCCTGATGGCGTACTTCCCGGACACGCGCGTGGCGCTGTATGTGGGGCCGGCGTTCCTGGTGCTACTGACGGTGTTGTTCTACGTGTTCAAGTTGCAACCGACCAACGCAGCGCAAGGCGCGGTGCGTTCGGTTTCTTAAGTCGTCGCTGCTGAAAAACGAAGCCCCGGTCGCGAGATCGGGGTTTTTTATTGCCCGTGCCACAGATCTTCACGCAAGGCTGAGCCACTTTGCCACTTTGCCACTTTGCCACTTGCTGCAGCGTGATGACCGCTCGTCGGAAGTAGCCCTGCACCTGTTATTTCTGTCAGTAGACCGGGCACGTTCCATGCCCTAGGTTGAAACCTCGCCAAACGAGACAAGGGCAAGGTACCGGTATGAAAGGACTCTCTGCATTGACGGTTATCGGGTTCGCCGATGGGTTGATCCATTGGCAGATTTTCTTCGTTCTGTTCACGGCCGCCGGACTGACTCAGGCCGCCAGCAACTTCGCTGCATTTTGCGTAGCGGCCGCATTCTCGTTTTACGTGAACATGCTGTACACCTTCGACGGCCGAACGTCGGTGCTTGGTTACCTATTGTTTCTCGTAGTGATGAGCGCGCTCAGTTTTGCCATCGGCGCGATTGCCGATGCGCATAGTCTGCCCGGGTTGCTGACGGTGGGGGTATTTACGCTGGTCAATCTGCTGTTGGGTTACTGCTTTTTCAGGTTTGTGTTGTTTCGCGGGAATGCAGCATGAGCGCTCTAGCGCACTTTGCATTTTTCACTAATGTGCCAGGTTCAAAGCACAGTGACCGATGGGCGCTGTTGGCGTTTTTGGCATTGGCTTTGAGCGTGCGGTTCTACACTATCGATTGGAGTCCGATCTGGTACGACGAAGCCTTTAGTATCCGAATTGCTCATGAAGCGCCTACGCAGATTCTGGCCATTGCAGGCAAGGATGTTCATCCACCTCTTTACTACTTGATCCTTCACTATTGGATGCACTGGTTTGGCGACAGCGTAGCGTCTGTGAGGTCTCTTGGGGCCTTGGCCGATACCGGAGCCCTGCTGTTCTGTCTGAAACTTCTTAGCCTTGTCTCGACGTCGAGAGCGTCCTGCATCGCGGCATTGTTACTTGCATTGTTTCCGTTTTCCGTGGGGGCAAGCCACGAGGCACGGATGTATCCACTGCTCGGTCTGTGGCTGATGGCTGCAACCGTAGTATTGGTGTGCTGGAATGAAATGCCGGAGAGAAAACGCTATCCGCTCATGTACGTTTTACTGATGTCCATGGCGTTCTACACGCATTACTTCGCTGCCTTGTGTGTCTTGACTCATTGGTTGTTCTGGTTGCAGATGCAAGCTCGCCAAAAAACCGGAATTTCGTTGCAGGGCTGGCTCAAAGTCAATGTTGCAATTGTGCTTCTCTTCCTCCCATGGGGCCCATTCTTACTTGGGCAGCTTGCCATCAACCCCGACTTTGGATGGATACCTCCACTGAGTCTGGAGTCTGCATTGGAGCTGAACCGAACTCTATCTTTTGGCAGCGCAATGGCAAACAACGCTTCATTGTGGCAACAGTGGCCGGCGGCTGTTGTCGTGTTCTGTGCAGTCGTCGTTGTCCTTAAAGATCGCAGTGAGTCTCGATATAGCTGGCTGTTGGTTGGATATATCTTTGTGCCGGTGATTGCACTGATGCTGTTGGCTTTATTCAAGCCGGTTATCGTGTACAGGTATTTTTACTTTGCGGCCATGGCCATACCTTTAATCGTCGCTGTGGCACTTGATGCCTACTGGCGGCGTCGCCGGATGTTGGTCACAGTCGTACTGCTAGCAGTTGTGCTTCATGAGATACACAGTCTTTATGCCATGACGAGAACACCCCCTGGGGAGGCTCGTCTGGACCTCCTCGCTGCCAATCTGCAAACGCAAGTTCAACTGGGCGATGAGATTGTGGTCGACAGCATGTTCTATTACTTGCCGTTGAGTTATTACCTGAAAGCGCAGAGCGCCCCCACGATTTATATCGGAAGGTTTACTACGAAAATTTGGGGTTACCCGAAGTACGGCGCGTGGGCGCTAATTCCTCAACCAGTTGAACTGAATGTGCGAGATGACGAAGCGCTTATGCATCTCGCTGCCAAGAGGGTCTGGTGGATTACTAAAAAATCAAAAGCTGAGGATATTTCATTCATTTCACAGCGATGGAAAAGACAGTTAACCCTTGAAGGCGGGAGGATGGAGGCCCGCCTGTACATTGAAGAATGAGCGCCAGTATCAATGACCAGGTTGGAGCGGTCAGGCCGCCGCGACTTCCTGCGGCTCAAAACTGTCCGCCCGCGCCATCTGCCACATCCGCGAATAGAACTCGCCGTTCACTTCCCCGGTGAGCAATTCCCCCGGTTTCAGGAACACATGCAACTGCGAGAACAGTTTGATCTCGGTCGCCGACATGCGCCGCACCAGATGCTTGGCCGACAGTTGTGATGGATGTTCAAGCCCGGCCGCCGCGAGCATTTCCGCCAACGCCTTGAGGGTATTGCGGTGGAAGTTGAATACGCGTTGCGCCTTGTCCGGCACCACCAGTGCGCGCTGACGCAGGGCGTCCTGAGTCGCCACGCCGGTCGGGCATTTGTTGGTGTGGCAGCTTTGCGACTGGATGCAGCCGATGGCGAACATGAAGCCGCGTGCCGAGTTGGCCCAGTCGGCGCCGATGGCCAGCACGCTGGCGATGTCGAAGGCGCTGACAATCTTGCCGCTGGCGCCGAGTTTGATCTTGTCGCGCAGGTTCAGACCCACCAACGTGTTGTGCACGAACAATAGGCCTTCGCGCATCGGCACACCGATGTGATCGGTGAACTCGACCGGTGCAGCGCCGGTGCCGCCTTCCTTGCCATCGACGACAATGAAGTCCGGAAGAATGCCGGTTTCCAGCATGGCTTTGGCGATGCCCATGAACTCCCACGGGTGGCCGAGGCAGAACTTGAAACCCACCGGTTTGCCGCCAGACAGTTCACGCAGTTGCTGAATGAAATGCATCATTTCCAGCGGCGTGGAAAACGCGCTGTGGCGCGACGGTGACACGCAGTCTTCACCCATCAGGATGCCGCGGGTTTCGGCGATTTCCCTGGTGACTTTGTGCTTGGGCAGGATCCCGCCGTGGCCGGGTTTGGCGCCTTGGCTCATCTTGATTTCGATCATCCGCACTTGCGGGTTCTGTGCCTGGACAGCGAAGCGTTCCGGGTCGAAACGGCCATCGCTGGTGCGGCAACCGAAGTAGCCACTGCCCAGCTCCCAGGTCAGGTCGCCGCCGTGTTCGCGGTGATACGGGCTGATGCTGCCTTCACCGGTGTCGTGGGCGAAGTTGCCGAGTTTCGCGCCTTGGTTGAGTGCGCGAATGGCATTGGCGCTGAGCGAGCCGAAGCTCATCGCCGAGATGTTGAACACCGAGGCCGAGTACGGCTGACTGCACTGCGGGCCGCCGACGGTGACGCGGAAACTGCTCGGGTCGCTCAGGGGGGCCGGGCGCATCGAGTGGCCGATAAATTCGAAACCCGATTGATAGACATCGATCAGTGTGCCGAACGGTTTGTCGGCGGTTTCGTTTTTCGCTCGCGAATAGACCAGCGAACGTTGCGCGCGGGAGAAGGGCAGGGCGTCGCTGTCGGATTCCAGCAGGTACTGGCGGATCTCCGGGCGGATGCCTTCGACCAGATAGCGGATGTTGCCGAGGATCGGGTAATTGCGGCGCACCGCGTGCGGGCTCTGCAGCAGGTCGAACAGACCGATCAGGCTCAATACGCCGGTGACGGCGGTGATCGGCCACAACCAGTCATGTTCGAGGAAAGGCAGGCTGGCGAGGGTGAAAATCACGCAGACGGCAAAGAAGGCGTAGCGGCTCAGGAGTGACAGGCTCATACGGTTTCCTTGGTTCGGACTCGGAATAATCAGCGAAGATTCAGGGATAAACACATTCCCCTGTAGGAGTGAGCCTGCTCGCGATAGCGGTATATCAGCTACAAATGATTTGACTGACCCGACGCCATCGCGAGCAGGCTCACTCCCACAAAAAGCCACTTCACCAAACGATCAGGCGTTTTGTGCCTGAAGAAAAATCGAAAACAGCTCGGACTGGGATTTGATTCCCAGCTTGCTGTACATGTGTTTCTTATGGACTTTCACGGTTTCTACGGAGATTTCCAGCTTACGGGCGATTTCTTTGCTGGAGCAACCGCTGAGCATCAAACGCCCTACATCCAGCTCCCGGGCCGTTAGTTGTGCGCCCTTGAGTTGTTGCACCGACGCCTCCAGTTGCACGCGCCAATCGGCTTGTGCGGGGGCGGCGGCGAGGGCCACGGTTTCGTTGATTTCATAGGGTAGTCGTTGGCGCAGCAGGCCCAGCACCCAAGGCTGGATCAATGACAGCAGAGCGATATGTTCGCCAGTGAAACGTTTTTCACTGCCCAATGACAGACACAGCGTGCGGTCACCTTCGAGCTGACAATTGAACTGGATTTCGTCGGCCACGACATTCAGACGAAAGTATCGCTGGTAATACTCGGTCAGCTCGAAATGCTCCGGCGCGACCTCGGACAAGCGATACAGACCGGTGCGCGTTTGCTCGCGACAGGCGATGTAGAACGGGTCGAGCAGGTACAGGCCGCGCAGATAATCCTGAAACAACGGGTCAGGGCTGCCGTCTTCGCCGGGGCATTCGGCGAAGACTTGCGGGTGTTGATCGGCGCTGAACAGCAGCACCACCCAGCTATCGAACGGTACGTACTGGTCGAGCAAACGCACCATTTGCGCCCAGAAGTTCGGCTTGTCCAGCGCGTCGATCAATTGCCCGACGGCGCGGTGCCAGGTGATGTCGTCAAACGAAAGTGTCATCGATCTACCCCTATCGGGTTACCCCGGCCGCGTGATTCCCTGGCCGCTCGCTTGCTGCGCATACTGGCCCACAGACAGCCACCGGGCAATCTTTCAGCGCCCGATGCTCATAACAAGGGAATCCCCATGAAAGTCGAACTCGCCCAACTGGCGGGCCGTGACAATGCCACGGCATATAACCTCGAACGCGCACTTGCAGCGATTGCCGCGTGCGCTGCCGACACGCAACTGATCGTGTTCCCGGAAACCCACCTGATGGGCTTTCCGACGGCCGAAACCGTCGCGCACACCGCCGAATCCGTCGACGGCCCGACCGTCAGCGCCGTGCTGGCCGCCGCGCGCGAACGCAACATTGCCGTGGTGATCGGTATGGCCGAGAACGACAACGGGCGCTTCTACAACACCACGCTGCTGATCACCCCGGCAGGCATCGCCCTGAAATACCGCAAGACGCATTTGTGGGCGTCGGATCGCGGCGTGTTCGAGGCCGGCGACCGCTACGCCACCTGCGAGTGGAACGGTGTGCGCGTTGGTTTATTGATCTGCTACGACATTGAATTCCCGGAGTCGGCCCGCGCCCTGGCGCAACTGGGTGTGGAACTGCTCATCGTGACCAACGGCAACATGGATCCGTACGCGCCGACTCACCGCACCGCGATCATGGCCCGCGCGCAGGAGAATCAGGCGTTTGCGTTGATGGTCAATCGTGTGGAGGCGGGGGATGACGGCTTGATGTTTGCCGGTGGCAGTGCGCTGGTGGATCCACTGGGGACGCTGCTGTTCGAGGCCGGACGCGAAGAAGGGACGTTCTGCGTTGAGCTGGATTTCGCGCGGTTGGAGATTGCGCGCAGGGATTACCGCTATCTGGATGATCAGCGCTTGAAGTTGCCGGGGGAGGTGGTGGAGCACGGCGATGGTGTTCGTGAATTGTTGATTCCATGCCGTTGACCGCTGCCCTCACCCTAGCCCTCTCCCGGAGGGAGAGGGGACTGACCGAGTTGATTGTCCGAGGTTCGCCGACCTGAAATACCGAGTCGCACTCAGGATTTGGAACTGCGAATCGAACTCAGGATTTGGAACTGCGAATTCAAGTCGAACTCAGGATTTGAAAGCCATGGAGATCTGCTCCCTTTCCCCTCTCCCCCTTGGGGGAGAGGGCTGGGGTGAGGGGGAAAAGATTTCAAGCCGAACAAAAAACTCAAGCCACACCAGAACAACAAAACCAAGCCGAAAACATTCGCCGAACCCGGCTCTGCCATAAATCCAATAACATTCGGAGTAAGTCGCCCATGGCTCGTTTGCAACGCACCCTTTCATTAGGGTCGGTGGTGCTGTTCGGCATCGCCTACATGACGCCGATCATTGTCCTCGGCACCTTCGGCATCCTCGCCCAATCCACCGCCGGCATGGTCCCCGCCGCGTATCTGGCGGCACTGATCGCAATGTTCTTCACCGCGATGAGCTACGGGCGCATGGCCGCCGCATTCCCGGTCGCCGGTTCCGCCTACAGCTACGTGCGCAAGGCGATCAGCCCCAAGCTCGGTTTCATCGCCGGTTGGGCGGTGTTGCTCGATTACCTGTTTCTACCGATGGCGATCTGGCTGATCGGCGCGGCTTATCTGGCCTCGGCGTTCCCGTCGATCCCGCAATGGATCTGGGTGCTGGCGTTTATCGGCATCACCAGCGCAATCAACATCATCGGTCTGAAACTGGCCAACGGCATCAACGCCTTGCTGATGCTGGTGCAGTTTCTGGTGCTGATCGCTTTCGTCGCGCTGTGCGTGCACTACATCGGTGGCGATGCGGGCACGCCGTTGTGGTCGATCAAACCGTTCTTCAACGGCGACATGCAGATGCCGCTGATCATGAGCGGCGCGGCGATTGCCTGCTATTCGTTTCTCGGCTTCGATGCGGTCAGTACCTTGACCGAAGAAACCCGCGACCCACGCCGCACCATCCCGCGGGCGATCATGTTGATCACCTTGATCGGCGGGCTGATCTTCGTCGGCGTTTCCTATTTTGTGCAGATCGCGCACCCGTCGTTCCAGTTCGACAGCGTCGATTCGGCGGCTTATGAAATCGCCCGCAACATCGGCGGTGATCTGTTCGTCTCGATCTTCCTCATCGGTCTGATTGTCGGCCAGTTCGCTTCGGGGCTGTCGGCACAGGCCAGTGGCTCGCGACTGCTGTTCGCCATGGGCCGTGACGGCGTTCTGCCAAAGTCGTTTTTCGGCACGCTGCACGCGCGCTTCGGCACACCGGTCAACAGCATCCTGCTCTGCGCCGTGGTGGCATTGCTGGCGCTGAAACTCGATGTCACCACTTCAACGTCGTTCATCAACTTCGGCGCGTTCCTGGCATTCAGTCTGGTCAACCTCTCGGTGATCTTCCATTACTGGATCGGCGGCGAGAAAAAAGGCCTGCGTGAACTGGTGCTGTTTCTGGTCTTTCCATTTATTGGTCTGGTCGCGGATTTGTGGCTGATGGTCAGCCTCGATCATCTGGCGATTTATCTGGGCTTGAGCTGGCTGGCGATCGGCGTGGTGTACCTGGCGGTGCTCACCGGTGGCTTCCGTCGGCAGCCGCCGGAAATGGATTTCCAGGAAGCGACCTGAGGCGCCTTCACGCAGCGGGCCGGCTCTGACGCATCGGTAACTCGACGCGAAAGGTCGTGCCTACCCCCGGTTCGCTGCGTACCGAAATATCGCCACCGTGCTTTTTCACAATGCCGTACGACAGGGACAGGCCAAGCCCAGTGCCTTGGCCGATCGGTTTGGTGGTGAAAAACGGATCGAAGATTTTCTGCAGGATATCCGGCGCAATCCCCGCGCCGGTGTCGGCGACTTCCACCCAGGCTGTGTCTTGTTGTTGCCCGGTGCGCAAGGTGATGGTGCCGCGTTCGGGGCCCATGGCCTGCGCCGCATTGACCACCAGGTTCATGATCACCTGATTGATCTGCGACGGCAGGCATTCGATGTCCGGCAGGGGCTGATACTCCTTGATCAGGTCGGCCTTGTACTTGAGTTCGCTGGCGACGATGTTCAGGGTCGACTCGATGCCTTGTTGCAGATTGGCCCACTGCCATTGCTGATGGCTATCGACCCGGGAGAAGTCTTTCAGGTCCTTGACGATCTGCCCGACGCGGCCAATGCCTTCCTTGGATTCGCGGATCAGCACCGGGATGTCTTCGAGGAGAAAATCCAGCTCGGCGTCTTTGCGCAATTGCTCAAGCTGTGCCACGGACTCGGGGGCTGGCGTGGGCCCAAGCGTCTGCCAGGCATCGAGTACGCTGAGCAATTGTTTGAAATAGCCGTCGAGGGTGCCGAGATTGGAAGAGATAAAGCCGATCGGGTTATTGATCTCATGGGCCACGCCCGCCGCCATTTGCCCCAGTGACGCAAGTTTTTCCGACTGCACCAACTGACTTTCCAGTTGCTTGCGCTCATCGATTTCCCGTTGCAGTTCTTCACTGGCCTGCTTGAACTGGGCGGTGCGTTGATCGACCAGATGTTCCAGGTGATGCATCTGCAATGACGCGCGTTCGGTCATCTGCCACTTGGTCAGCAGGGTGTTGGCCATCTGCTGCACTTCGATGTTGTCGAACGGCTTTTTCAGAATCAGCAAGCGGTCATGCGCCTGCAGACGCTCCAACAGTTCATCCCAGGAATAATCCGAATAGGCAGTACAGACCACCACTTGCAACTGCGGATCCTGCTGCCACAGATGTTCGATGGTTTTCGCGCCGTCCCAGCCGTCGGGCATGCGCATGTCGACAAAGGCCAGCGCGTAGGGGCGTTGTTCCGCCAAGGCCCGGACCAGCTTGCCCAGACCTTCCTCGCCGCCGTAGGCCGAGTCCAGCTCGAACGGCGGACGTTCGGCGCGCAGCTGAGCGCCAAACAGTGCCGCTTCCATCTCGTCCAGTTCCACCGACTGCGCCGCCGGTGGCGCGAGAATCTTGCGAAAGTCTTCATGGATCGACGGCATGTCGTCGATCAGCAGAATGCGGCGGTTCGACAGCTCGCTCATGCGTTCTCCGTGACGCTGATCAGGGGGATCTGCAAGGTGAACAACGCACCTTGGCCGGGGCCGTCGCTGTGCGCCGTGAGGTGGCCGCTCATCTCGATGGCCGCCAGGGCGCAGCTGTGCAGACCGAAGCCGTGGCCTTCCTTGCGGGTGGTGAAACCGTGGGCAAAGATCCGCGTCATGTTTTCCGGGGCGATGCCTTCGCCGTCATCCTTGACGCTGATTTCAAGGAAATTGTCATCGACAATTTTGACCGCCAGGGTCATGGTCCGGGGGCGGTTGCTGAGGTCGGACATGGCGTATTTGGCGTTGCTGATCAGGTTGATCAGGATCAGCAGCAACCGGTGTTTGTCGCCCATCACCTGCGGCACGTCGGCGTATTCCCGGACCACCGTGACGTGGTGCCGGGTCAGGGCGCCGGCGTTCATGCGCAACGCGTCTTCGAGCAGTTCGTTGATGAAAAGCGGTTCGGTCATGCTATTGGCGCCGGCATAGGATTGCTGGGTGGCGACGATGTCCTTGATGTGGTCGACGCTTTTATTCATCTGGTGCAACTCGTCGAGCATTTCCTGCTGTTCCTGGGCAATCGCGACCACCAGTTGGTTGAGGTAGCCGGGGAGCAATTTGCCTTTGGCGTCTTCGCTGAGGAACCCGCCGAGGTCATCCGGGTGTTCGTTGAACAGTTGCATGGCCTTGCCCAGCCCCTGGGCCTTGCTGCTGCGCAGCTTGCGCGTGATCAGGTCGCTGGAGATGTTTACGCTGTTGAGCACGTTGCCAACGTTGTGCAGCACATTGGTGGCGATTTCCGCCATGCCCGCCTGACGTGCCGCGTCGAGCAGTTCGCTCTGGGCGTCCCGCAGTTCCCGGGTGCGTTCTTCGACTCTTTGTTCCAGCGCATCGTTGGCCGTTTGCAGGGCGTTATTGACCCGGTTGATCTCGGCGAAACTGCCGATCAAACGGATGGCCAGCCACACCAGCGACAACATCAGCAGCACCGAAAACAGCAGCAGGTAGAAGTGGTACTGCCGGTCGACCTCATCGGCGCGCTGCTGATCGCGATCGAGCATGGTGGTGATGTTGTCGAGGCTGTCGGCCACGGGAATGCCTTCGATGCTTTCGAGCAACTGATTGACCACTGGCTGCTCGCGCGCAATCAGTGAGATATGGCTGCTCATGATTTTGATCGGGGTCTGAAACACCGGTGGCAGGCGTTGCGCGTTGACCTTCAGCTTGTTCAGGCCGACCTCGATGTCGGCGGCCCGGTCCTCGGAGGTGACCTGGGCGAATTCGAGGGCGCTGAGCAGCAGGTCGTAGGTGTCGGTGGTGATGTTTTGCAGCTGCAATTTATCGAAGTCCGACAGGCTGGCCAGTTGCTGTTGGATGTCGTCTTCAGCGGTGGGCAAAAAGGCCAGAGAGTTGCGCAACAGCGCGTTGTGCGATTTGAACTGCTCGACCAGACGGGTCTTTTCCTGCATCGCCTGCAGGAAACTTTCGTGAGCCTCGTTCCATTGCGCCGAGTTGTTGCGCCCATGCCCGGACTCGATCGCGTCGAAGCGCGCCCAGAGCCGGTTCATCTCGTTCATCGGTGATACCAGCGGATCGTAGTTGTGGGTGAGCGCCACTCGCGCCTTGAGGAGCTCGTTTTCCCACAGCGAGTTCTGCTGTTTGATCTGCCGGATCAGATCCCGCGATTCGGTGTAGGTCATGGTTTGGTCGGAGCTGGATTTGATGTACAGGAACAGCAGGATCGACGCCAGCGCCAGGGCGACCAGGGTCAGCAACAGCAGGCTGCGTCGCCGCGAGATGTTGATCATGGCTTGTCTTCCCGTTGGCCGGTCAGGGTTGTAAGAAACAGCATGATCAGCCGCTTGTCCTCAGCGCTTGGCATGCGACCCAACTGGTACTGGAACATCACATCCACGGCGCGTTCGAGGGTGGGTGCCGAACCGTCGTGAAAGTACGGCGCGGTGATCGCGACGTTGCGCAGGCTCGGCACCTTGAACACGGCCCGGTCCGCTTCGTCACCGGTCACGTTGAAGCGGCCCTGGTCGGCCACGGTCGGGTTGCCGCGATCGGCAATGTAATCGCCGAACACACCGAACTTCTGGAACATATTGCCGCCGATGTTCACCCCCTGATGGCAGGCAATGCAGCCGTACTCCTTGAAGCGCTGGTAACCGTACTTTTCTTCCAGGGTGAGGATGTCGGTATTGCCCTGCAGGTATTGATCGAAGCGCGAATCGGGCGTCAACAGGGTACGTTCAAAACTGGCCAGCGCCTGCTGGACATTGGCCTGGGTCACGCCGTCCGGGTAGGCAGCGGCGAAATCGCGACGGTAGTCGGGGTCGTTGCCGATGCGTTCGATCACGGTGTGCCAGTCGCTGCCCATTTCATGGGGGCTGGTGATGACGACGGCGCTTTGTTCCACCAGCGTTTCGACGCGGCCATCCCAGAACTGGCGGAAGTTGAGGGCCGCGTTGAACACGGTCGGTGTGTTGACGGCCACCGGTTTACCGTCGAAGCCCAAGGACAAGGCGCGGCTGTCGGCACCGTTCTTGTCCAGTTGGTGGCAGCTGGCGCAGGACAGCGTGTTGTTGATCGACAAGCGTTGCTCGTGGAATAGCCGTCGACCGAGTTCCACGTGCCGGGCATCCTGCGGCGGCACTGCGGGCAACGGTTTCAGCGGCTCGTCCAGCGGCTCGGCACTGGCCCCGACACAGAGTCCGCACAGCAGCAACGTCATCGTGTGGTGAATAAGGCTCATCGGCAATTGTCTCCCTGACTCAAGGCCGCTTTCACAGTGCTCATCCAATCGTCCAGGGCGTGGGGTGCGTACCGGCGAGCAAACGCGCAAACGTGTCTGCCGGCAGCGCTTTGCTGAAAAAGTAACCTTGGCCTTCTTCGCAGTGATGGGCCTTGAGAAACGCCAGTTGTTCGGCGGTTTCGATGCCCTCGGCGATGACGTCCAGGCCCAGGCTCTTGCCCAGGTTGATGATCGCGCTGACCAGCGCGGCATCGCTGCGGTCGTTGCACAGGTTGCGAATGAACGATTGGTCGATCTTCAGCACGTCGATAGGAAATCGCCGCAGGTAGCTCAGGCTGGAATAGCCGGTGCCGAAGTCGTCGATGGCCAGACGCGTGCCCAGCGTCTTCAGGCGATTGAGCGCCGTCATCGTCGCCTCGACGTTTTGCATCAGTACGCCCTCGGTGATTTCCAGTTCCAGCCACTCGGGGGCCAGACCTGTCTGTTCCAGCACACGTTCGATGCCGGCGACGAAATCACGCTGGCGTAAGTCGATCGGCGAGGTGTTGACCGACATGCGGATCGGCGGCAGTCCGGCCAGTTGCCAGGTGCGGGTCTGCCGACAGGCCTCAGCCAGCACCCATTTGCTCAACGGCACGATCAGGCCACTGTCCTCGGCCACCGGGATGAAGTCCGCCGGATAGACCCAGCCATGCCCCGGTTTTTGCCAGCGCACCAGTGCTTCGGCACCCACTACGGCGGCCGTGCGCAGGTCGATTTTCGGCTGATAGTGCAGGACGAATTCATGTTCCTGCAGGGCGTGGCGAATGCCCGACTCGATGCTGTGCTGTTCGCGGGCGTGCTGGTTCATGGCTTCGATGAAGAAGCCGATGCTGTCGGGGCCCTGTTCCTTGACGTTGCGCATCGCGGTCTCGGCCTTCTTGATCAGCTCGGTGGCTTCGAGGCCGTCATCGGGGTAGACGCTGATGCCAAGGCTGGCGGTGACGCTGACGTCGTGGCCGGCAATCATCTGCGGCAGGCGAATGGCGGCGAGGAGTTTTTCCGCGATGCCGTGGGTTTGCTGAGGGTGGTTGATGTCGCCGAGGATCACTACGAACTCGTCGGAGCCGTAGCGAAACACCGAGTCCGAATCGCGTACGCAGGACAACAGTTGCCGGGCGACCCGCTTGAGCATTTCGTCACCCGCCGGATGACCCAGCGCGTTGTTGATACGCTTGAAGCGATCGAGGCCGAGAAACATTACCACCAGTTGTTTGTCATGCCGGCGGCACACCGCCATGGCCTGGCTCAGGCGATCACCGAGCAGGGTGCTGTTGGGCAGTTCCGTGAGGCTGTCGTATTGCAGCAGGTGCGAGACCTTGAGCAGTTCGTGCACCCGCGCCTCGATGGTCCGCTCAAGGCTGAGCATCTTCAGTGCCGCGTCCTGCGCCAGTTGCCATTTCCAGGTCAGGGCGTTGGCCATCTGACGGATTTCCAGACTGTCGAACGGTTTTTTCAGGATCAGCAACTGATCGCCGAACTCCAGCCGTTCGGCCATCGCTTCCCAGCTGTAGTCGCTGTACGCCGTGCACAAGGCGATTTGCAGATTCGGGTCGACCCGCCACAGTTGCTCGATGGTTTCCAGGCCATCCCAGCCGGGCGGCATGCGCATGTCGATAAAGGCGAGGGCGTAGGGATTGCCACTGGCCAGTGCGCGGTTGACCAGTGCCAGCGCTTCCTGTCCCTGATAGGCGGAGTCGAGCTGGAAGCTCAGGTGCGGCGTCTGCTGGTTACCGAACAATGTCTGTTCCAGTTGCTGCAAATCGACGGCGTCCGCCACCTGCGGGGCGAGGATCTTGCGAAAGTCATCGTGGATCGCCGGCGTGTCGTCGATGATCAGGATGCGCCGGTTGGTCTGGGGAAAAGGTGTTTTCATGCCTCGTCCTCCTTTAGTGTCAGACGGGCACTGTCCTTGAGCAAATTCCCGGCCTGTTCGGCGCTGACCGCTGCACTGAAATACATGCCTCGGGCGCTCGGCAGCGGGGGCGCGGCGGGTGGTGTGCAAGGCTGATCCGACGACGGCTGGCCTTCAGCGATGATGCCGATGTCCAGGTCCCGGGCGAAGTTGACGATCGCGCGCAGGGCATTGGCACCGGCGACATCGTGGGCGGCACTGTTGACAAAACTCTGCGCCAGTTTGAGGTGATTGACCCGGTAGGTTTTCAGGTAGTCGAACGAGGAATATTCGGTGCCGAAATCATCGATGGCGATGCTCACGCCCAGTTCACGCAGGCGCGGCAACGCGTCGTTGTGTGTCCACTTGGTCTGGGCCAGTGTGGCCTCGGTGACATCGAAGCGCAGGTCCCAGGGGGCGAGTTCCCAGCGGGCGGTGGTGCGCAGCACGTTGTAGATCAGCTCGGGGCCGCTCTTGAGTTGGGCCAGCGAGAGTTTGATCGCCATCACCGGCGGCGCGACGCCTTCGTTACGCCACAGATGCATCTGGTGGCAGGCGTGATCCAGCACCCAGCGCCCGAGCGGAATGATCGCGCCGGTTTTCTCCGCGATCGGCACGAAGTCGGCGGCCGGCAGCAGGCCGCGACGGGGATGCTGCCAGAGGACTTGTGCCTCCATGCCGAGAATCCTGCCACTGTGCAGATCGACATCCGGCGCATACCGCAGCATCAGATCATTGCCCTCGAGGGCGGTCATCAATTCACCGACAAGGGTCATGCGTTCGGCCACTTCCCGGGAGATTTCCTCGGAATGGAAGTGGTACTGGTTGCGGCCCATTTCCTTGGCGCGGTACAGCGCCATGTCGGCCTGTCCCAGCAGCGTGTCGGCATCGAGGCTGAGGTCGCTGTAACTGCTGATGCCGATGCTCACCGAAATATGCAGCGCATTGCCGGCCAGTTGGTAAGGCGCCAGCAGCGCGTCGCGGATATTGGCAGCCATCGCGGCGGATTGGGTCGGATCGCTGACGTCCAGTTGCAGGATCGCAAATTCGTCGCCGCCCAGGCGCGCCACCACGTCGCTTTCCCGTACGCCGCACTTGATGCGCCGGGCGACTTCCTGCAGCAGCAGATCGCCCACCGGGTGGCCCAGGGTGTCATTGATCCGCTTGAAGTGGTCGAGATCCAGATAGAACACCGCGAACGGCATGGCCCCCCGTCGTGCGGCGGCAAACGCCTGATGCAGGCGTTCGATCAACGTGGCGCGATTGGCCAGGCCTGTCAGGCCGTCGGAGCGCGCGAGCAAGGCCAGTTTTTCTTCGGCCAGACGACGTTCGGTGATGTCGAGAATGATGCCTTCGACTTCCAGCAGACGGCCGTCCTGATCGCGCACCGGGATGTAGCGGTTCTCCACCCAGCGCCAGGTGCCTTGACCTGTGCGCATGCGGAATTCGATCGAAGCGCCCGACGCATGCCGATCCAGCACCCGGGCCATGGCCGCATCGACGTTCGCCTGATCGTCCGGATGAATCAGTGCCTGTGCCCAGTCGGGCGACCCCACTAGGTCGGCGGCGACATGGCCGTAACGGGTGATGTTGTGGGAGATGTACATCAGCGCAAACGAGGGTTCGCCGCGCAAACGGTAAAGAATGGTCGGGCTGTTCTGCACGATCACGTTGGCGTCCGACAGCTCCCGGGTGCGTTCCTGCACCGCTTGCTCGAGCAGGTTCATCTTCAGTTCGGCGTCTTCGGTCATCTGCCATTTGACCGTGAGGGCGCTGGCCATCTGGCGGATTTCGATGGCGTCGAAGGGCTTTTTCAGAATCAGTAACCGGTCGTTCAGTGCCAGACGCCGGTCGATGTCTTCCCAGGAATAATCGGAATAGGCCGTGCACAGCGCAACTTGCAGCTTGGGATCGACCTGCCACAGCCGTTCAATGGTCTCCAGGCCATCCCAGCCCGGCGGCATGCGCATGTCGATGAAGGCCATGGCGTAAGGGCGGTTTTGCGCCAGCGCGGCCTCGAGTTTTTCCAGGGCTTCGCGGCCCTGAAACGCCGAATCCAGTTCAAAGTGCTGGGATTGCCTGGCGGACGGGGTGCCGAACAGCAGGCTCTCGGTTTCGCCCAAGCCATCATCACCGGGGATGACCGGGCTGAGAATCTTGGCGAAATCGCCATGGATCGCCGGGCTGTCGTCAACGATCAGCACGCGGCGATTGATGTGCACGGTTGGCGCTGTCATGCCGCGCCACCCGTGGGGAGGCATGCTGTGGTGATCCGGGGCATCCTTTTCCCTCGCCATTTGCCTGTTTGTATCAGCCGATGGAGTCTTGCGCTGTCTTGAGCATAGTCGGCTCCCCGGTACTGCGCTTTCGGCCGCGGACAAAGATCGGCGTGAAGGCCGGCCAAAATCATCTAGCCTTGGACTCAGGCGCGGACCGGCGAAGAGTTGGCTCGGTGCGTCGTTATTTCCCTGTTTGCTGAGGCCATGCCATGGAAGAGCTATCCGCGCCGATGCCGGCGCATCGACCCACAGTGCTGCTGGTCGATGACGAGGAATCGATCCTCAACAGCCTGCGTCGTCTGTTACGCGGCCAACCCTACGATCTGCTGTTGGCCACCAGCGGCGTCCAGGCGCTGGAGATCCTCGCGCAGCAGCCGGTGAATCTGGTGGTGAGCGATGCGCGCATGCCGGGCATGGACGGTGCGTCGTTGCTGGCGCATGTCCGTGAGCGCTATCCGGCGACTGCGCGGATCATGCTCACTGGCTATGCCGACCCGGCGGCGATCATCAAAGCCATCAATGACGGGCAGATTCACCGTTACATCAGCAAACCGTGGAATGACGAAGAGTTGCAGCTGATTCTGCGCCAGTCCCTCGAACACCAGCATTCCGAGCAGGAGCGCGAGCGTCTGGAACGCTTGAACCAGGTGCAGAACGAGCAGCTCAGACTGCTCAACAGCACCCTGGAAAAGCATGTCGCGGCGCGCACCGCCGAACTGCAGCAAACCGCCGACATGCTCGATCTGGCGTACGAAGAGCTCAAACACAGCTATGTCACCGGCACCGAAGTGTTTTCGCTGCTGGCCAATCTGCGCTTGCCACCTGCCAAGCAGACCAACCGGCAGATCATCGAACTGGTGCGCAGCTACTGCAAACAGCACGGGCTGGACGAGGCCACCAGCCGCGACCTGACCATGGCGGCAGCGCTGTACAACGTCGGCAAGCTGAGCTGGACCGACGCGATGATGACCACGCCCTCGGATCTGCTGCGCCATACCGAACGCGAGCGCTATCGCGGTTATCCGAAGCAGAGCGAATCGTTGCTCATGACCCTGGACCCGATGAAGGATGCGGCGCGTCTGATCCTGCATCATCAGGAGCGCTGGGACGGCAGCGGCTTTCCCGACCGGCTCAAGGGCGAGGGCATTCCGTTCGGCTCACGCTTGCTGAAACTGGCGGTGGATTTCGTCGAGTTGCAGCGCGGGCTGATCCTCGAGCGGCAGATGAACAGCGATGAAGCGCTGTTGTACCTGCGCCAGTACGCCGGGCGTTTATACGATCCCGATCTGGTCGAAGACTTCATTCTGGTGTGCGCGGCGTTCCTCAGCGACGTGACGCTGGCCGATCCGTCGGTCAAGGTGCTCTCCACTCGGGATCTGGCGGCGGGGATGATTCTGGCGCGCAACCTCAATGCCGATAACGGCATGCTACTGCTCAACGCCGGCAAGGTGCTCAGTGCGCTGCTGGTGGAAAAACTGATTGCGTTCGAAGCCATGGAGGGTGGCAAGTACACGATTTTCGTCAAGGTGCCGGAGGAGGTTGAAGCCACGCTCAAGGCGCTGGGCGAATGATCGGTGAGGTGACGTCATTGGGCCGGGCATGGGATCCTTGCGGTTTTTCCAGGCCGGTGGCTGACCCATGACCTCTGCATCCGTTGTCTCTGCAAACCTCATTCGTATCGCCGCCGCGCTGGTGCTCGATCCCGCAGGCCAGACTCTGTTGGTGCGCAAGCGCGGCACCACGGCGTTCATGCAACCGGGCGGCAAGATCGAAGCGCACGAGTTGCCGGTGCACGCACTGGCGCGTGAGCTGGAAGAAGAGCTGGGTTTGCAGATCGACCCGGCGCAGGCTGCATTTCTCGGGCAGTTCTCGGCGCCTGCCGCCAACGAACCGGGGTTTGTCGTTCAGGCGCAGATCTTTCAATTGACGATCGATACTGAAGTCATGCCGGCAGCGGAAATCGAAGAGGTGATCTGGGTCGATCCTGCCACTGATCCAGTCGTCGAGCTGGCGCCATTGACACGCGACCTGATCCTGCCGTTTTATCGCCAGTCATTGACGGCCATCGCCTGATCATCCACGCAAAGGACTTTGCCATGATCCCGCTTCAAGACTTGCTGATCTTCGCCGCTGCAGCCTTGTTGATGGTGCTGACACCGGGGCCGAACATGATCTACCTGATCTCGCGTTCGATCTGTCAGGGACGCAAGGCCGGGATCATCTCGTTATTGGGCGTGGTCGCTGGTTTCTTTGTGCATATGTTTGCCGCGGCGGCCGGGTTGACCGCGGTGTTTCTCGCGGTGCCGATGGCCTATGAAGTGTTGAAATGGGCCGGTGCGCTGTACCTGCTGTGGCTGGCCTGGCAAGCGGTAAAACCTGGCGCGCGCTCGCCGTTCGAGGCGCAGCAATTGCCGCCGGACTCGTCGCGCAAGCTGATCACCATGGGCTTTCTCACCAGCGCACTGAACCCAAAAATTGCGGTGTTTTACCTCTCGGTGTTTCCGCAGTTCATCACGCCTGAGCACGGTTCCGTATTCATGCAAAGCATCCTCCTCGGCCTGACGCAGATCAGTGTCAGTTTCAGCGTCAACCTGCTGATCGCGTTGTTCGCGGCGGGCATAGCGTCGTGGTTCGTGCGTAACCCGACATGGCTGGCGTTGCAGCGTTACTTCATGGGCTTTGTCCTCGGCGGCCTCGCCGTACGGCTGATGCTTGAGCAACGCAGGACGGCCTGAACATGTGGATCGAACGGCTGGACGCCAGCCATGCGCTGGCCTACCGGGAACTGATGCTTGAAGCCTATGACCGTCATCCGCAGGCCTTCACCTCCAGCGTACGCGAGCGTGCGGTGATGCCGCTGAGTTGGTGGGAAGGGCGTCTGACCGGCAAGCTCGACGTGGTGCTCGGTGCCTTCGACGCCGGAGCGCTGGCCGGTATCGTTGGCCTGGCCTTCGAACCGCGTGAAAAGGCCCGCCATAAGGCGACCCTGTTCGGCATGTATGTCTCGGCCGGTTTTCGTCAGCAAGGTCTGGGCTTCGAACTGGTGCAAGCGGCCATTGCGGAGGCGCAAACCCATCCGGCGTTAAAACTCATCCAATTGACCGTCACGGCTGGCAATGAAGCCGCGTTCAATCTCTACCAGCGCTGCGGCTTTATCCAGTTCGGCCTCGAACCGCTGGCAGTGCGGGTGGGCGAAGACTATTTCGACAAGATCCACATGTGGCGTCAACTCTGATATTGCGCTGATCCCTGTGGGAGCGAGCCTGCTCGCGAAGGCAATCTGACAGTCACTATTTGTGTGTCTGATACATCGCTTTCGCGAGCAGGCTCGCTCCCACATGTGACTCAGCGAACCGCGCTGACACCATCAAGGGTCGAGAACGACGTGTCCTTCGCTGTCAGCAGAAAATCGCGCATGTACGGTGCATCGAGCATGTCGGTGCGGATCGCCGCGTACAACGTTGCAAACAAGCCTTTTTCCCCCAAGCGTTTGCCCTTCACATAACCGCGCGAGCTGTATTCGTGCAGTGCCCAGTGCGGCATGCCGCAGACGCCACGGCCGCTGGCGACCAGTTGCATCATCATCACCGTCAGTTCTGAGGTGCGCACCTGCGCCGGCTCGATGTCGGCTGGTTCCAGGAAGCGCGTGAAGATGTCGAGACGGTCACGTTCCACCGGGTAGGTGATCAATGTTTCCGTCAGCAAATCTTCGGGAACGATGTACGGTTTGCTTGCCAGTGCATGCTGGTTGGCCACTGCCAGCATCGCTTCGTAGGTGAACAGCGGTACATAGGTAATGCCGGCGATTTCCAGTGGGTCGGAGGTCACCACCAGATCCAGGTCGCCACGGGCCAGGGCCGGCAGCGGTGCGAAAGAGAAACCCGAAGCGAGGTCGAGTTCAACCTCCGGCCAGGCATCGCGGAACTGGTCGATGGTTGGCATCAGCCACTGGAAACAGCTGTGGCATTCGATGGCCATGTGCAAACGACCGGCGGTGCCACCGGCCAGTCGAGCGATGTCACGTTCGGCGGCGCGCAGCAGTGGCAGTGTCGCGTCGGCCAGTTGCAACAGACGCAGACCGGCGCTGGTGAAACGTACCGGTTTGGTTTTGCGCACGAACAATTGCATGCCCATGCGCTCTTCCAGTTCCTTGAACTGGTGGGACAGCGCCGATTGGGTCAGGTGCAAACGGTCGGCAGCATCCACCAGACTGTCGGCTTCGCGCAGTGCGTGCAGTGTTTTCAGGTGACGTATTTCAAGCACCGATTGGCTCCATGAGTAAAACTTGTGATCAACACGAAAAGGTTGAGTTTGTCTCATGTTGGCTTGGCTGTCGACAATGGCGCCATCTTTTACTCAATGGAGCACATTCGACATGGCCGTGGCCCACACCCTTGGTTTCCCGCGCATTGGCGCCGACCGCGAACTGAAAAAAACCCTCGAAGCCTTCTGGAAAGGCGATCTCGATCAGGCTGCCTTGAACAAGGTCGGCCGTGATCTGCGCGCCACTCACTGGCAATTGCAAAAGGATGCGGGCATCGATTTGCTGCCGGTCGGCGACTTCGCCTGGTATGACCAGGTGCTGACCCACTCGCTGACCTTCGGCGTGATCCCTGAGCGTTTCGCCAGCGTGCGCGACGAGCATGGTCAGCCGAGCCTCGACACCCTGTTCGCCATGGCCCGAGGCGCGACGACCAGGTGCTGCGGTGGCGAGCACGGCCAGACGCAATATGCGCAAGAGCTGACCAAATGGTTCGACACCAACTACCACTACCTGGTCCCGGAGTTCAGTGCTGACCAACAGTTCAAGCTGAGTTGGGAGCAGTTGTTCGACGAAGTCGAAGAAGCCAGGGCGCTGGGCCACAACGTCAAACCGGTGATCATCGGCCCGCTGACTTACCTGTGGCTGGGCAAGGCGAAAGGCGAAGATTTCGACAAACTCGAGCTGCTTGAGCGCTTGCTGCCGGTCTACAACGAAATCCTTGTTCGTCTTGCCGGGCAAGGCGTGGAATGGGTGCAGATCGACGAGCCGATCCTCACCCTGGACCTGCCTCAGGCATGGAAAAATGCCTTTGAACGCGCCTATCACATCCTGCAGTACTCGCCGTTGAAAAAACTGGTAGCGACGTATTTCAGTGGCCTTGAAGACAACCTCGGCCTGGCTGTAGGTCTGCCGGTGCAGGGGCTGCATATCGACGCGGTGCGGGCGCCGGAGCAATTGGGGCAGGTGCTTGATCGTCTGCCTGCTTACAAGATTCTCTCGGTCGGTCTGGTCAATGGGCGCAACGTCTGGCGCTGCGAACTGGAGCAGGCGCTGGCGCAATTGCAACCGGCGCAAGAGCGGTTCGGCGACAACCTGTGGGTCAGCAGTTCCTGTTCGTTGCTGCACAGCCCGGTGGATGTCGAGCGTGAATACAAACTCGATCCGGAACTGAAAAGCTGGCTGGCCTTTGCCGTGCAGAAGTGCGGCGAGATCGCCGTTCTGCGTGATGCGCTGAATGATCCGCAAGCGGCCACCGTACGCACCGCGCTGCAGGCCAGTCGCACCATTGCGCGCAACCGTGCGCAATCGCCACGCATTCATAAAGCCCAGGTGCAGGCCCGCATCAACGCAGTCAATGCCAGTGACAGTCAGCGTCATTCACCGTTTGCCACACGCATCGCCCAACAACAGGCGCGTCTGCAATTGCCGACGTTTCCGACCACAACCATTGGCTCGTTCCCGCAGACCGGTTCCATCCGTCTGGCGCGTCAGGCGTTCAGGCAGGGCAAGCTGTCGGCCAACGATTACCACGACGCCATGCGCAGTGAAATCCGCCACGCCGTACAGGTGCAGGAACGTCTGGGGCTGGACGTGCTGGTGCATGGTGAAGCCGAGCGCAACGACATGGTCGAGTATTTCGCCGAACAGCTCGATGGTTACCTGTTCACCCGGTTCGGCTGGGTGCAAAGCTACGGTTCGCGCTGTGTCAAACCGGCAGTGATTTACGGTGACCTGAGCCGTCCGCAGGCGATGACGGTGGACTGGATCACCTACGCACAGAGCCTGACCGAGAAGGTCATGAAAGGCATGCTCACCGGCCCTGTGACCATGCTGATGTGGTCGTTCCCCCGCGAAGACGTCTCGCGCCAAGTCCAGGCGCAACAACTGGCGCTGGCCCTGCGTGACGAAGTGGTGGATCTGGAACGCGCCGGAATCAAGATCGTGCAGATCGACGAAGCCGCGTTCCGCGAAGGCTTGCCTCTGCGCCGCGCGCAATGGCAGGAATACCTGGACTGGGCGGTCGAGGCGTTCCGCCTGACGGCATCCGGTGTCAAGGACGACACTCAGATCCACACCCACATGTGCTACAGCGAATTCAACGACGTGATCAAGGCGATTGCCGACATGGACGCCGACGTCATCACCATTGAAACCTCGCGTTCGGACATGGAGCTGCTCGATGCGTTCGAGGCGTTCGACTACCCGAACGACATCGGCCCCGGCGTCTATGACATCCACTCGCCACGGGTGCCGGACACTGCCGAGATGGTCAAGCTGATGAGCAAAGCGGTCAAACGGATTCCAGCCGGGCGACTGTGGGTCAACCCCGATTGCGGCTTGAAGACTCGGGCATGGCCGGAGACGGAGGCGGCATTGGTCAACATGGTGGCGGCGGCGCGGCAGTTGCGCAGTCAGTTGGCCTAACGCCTGCAAAAAAGCCAGCCTCACGAGTGAGGCTGGCTTTTTTAGTGGTTGATGAGCCAGGGTTTAGATCGCTTCGTTAGCCAGGATCGCCTCGAAGTGCACAAGCACCGCCGACTGCGTGCCAATATCGGCATAGGGCAGGGTGGCGTCGTCCGCATGGGTCAGGAAGCGGTGGCCAGGCAGTTTCAAATGGGCTTTCTCGAAACCCCTGAACGTTCGGGTCGCGCTGCGGTAATGGAAGTGGGCATACCAAAGCAGCTCTGCCGGCGACAGCGTTACATCCCAGATCTCATACTCTTGCAGGTAATCAGTGCGGCCGTGGCGTTTGCCGAGGTTTTTCAGCGGACTGGTCTTACGGATCTCCACGGCCTTCTGCGTGATCAGGTCTTCGAGCATGCCATCGGTGGGTCTTTGGCTGGTCAGCGATTGGCGGGTACGCAGAGCCCGGCCGGTAAGGGTCAGTTCGCTGGCCTTGTTGCGCAACTGCGCAATGATCGGGTTTTGCGCTGCCAGCGTCTCGATGCGGGCGGCGCGCCGATTGAGCTCGGTCGCTTCGCTGTCCATCATGTGCTGAAGGTCGACCGGCAGCATGTCCTGCTCGGCGTAGGACTCGACCCTGATCTGGTAATCCGTCTGGGCATCCAGGCGCCGTTGCGCATCGACCATTAACGCGGCCAGGCTGATTGATGCGGGGGCCGGTGGCTCTGTGTTTCGCGGGTTCAACAGTCGGTAGCTGCCATCGCTGCCTTGCTCCCAGACTTCCTCGTAGCCGCCGCGCGTGGTCGAAACGTATTGATGTTTGTGCGTTGTCGGTTCCCAGCGTTCGGCACCGTGCAGCAGTTGGTTGTCGGCGGTGGTGAACACGCTTGGTACCGCCTGCCCTACCGGCACGGGCGCGGGCTCTTCGATGATGCCTTTGCGGGCCCGATCCGCGAGCCATTCGATCCCGCTCAGCAACGCCGGCACTTCCTCCAGGTGAAAGTGTTGCGGATACGTGGAGGTCCAGATCTTCATCTCGCGAAGGAAGCGGGTGTACAGCTCAACGCAGTTCTGCAGAATCTGACTGCGCTGAACCCGGCTCGCGTTGCTGTTGCGCAGGTTGTATTGCGTGTACAGGGCCCGATCGACATTGGCACGAAGCTCGTGAGCCTGCTCCATCAGGTAAAACCAGGAAACATCGTCGGTTCGGCCATGTCGCTTGATGATTTCCAGGCGTTGCCCGGTTTTCAGATACAGCAGGTTGGCATAACTGTGCTTGGTGTTGATGTCTTCGATCAGTGCTGTTCTGGTTTCTTTGTGCGCTTTGACGCGGATGCGTTCATACCAGTAATTGGCATCGGCCTTGAGCTGTTCCATTTGATTGAGCTGACGCAGGTAATCGACACGCAATGAGCGAATGCCTTCGAGCATTTCCAACTGCTGGACGAGCGTATCGCTCGGCAGGTTGTCGAGCGCCTGCATCAGCTCGTCAATCCGGTTGATCACATCGACGCTGCTTTGGGAGAGGTGGTAGGCGCGGCGCCAGTAGCGATCGGTCAGCAACGAGGCGCACTTGCTTTGTATTTCGAGCAGGGTTCGTTTTTTGTTGCCCTTGGTCAGGGGCGTCAACTCCGCCAGTTTTTCGTATTGTCGGGTAGCCAGCTGGATATCGCCGGCACAGGCGGCTTCGGACGCCGGCAACCTGGCCCGCCTGTCCTGCGGCGAGGCACTGCCATAGCGGTTGATAGCGGCATCGCTCGCCACGCCCCTGGCCTGGAGCTGATCGGCCAGGTTGTCGGCTTCGCGGGTCAAGCGCAGCTGACGAGCCGTGTCACTGGCCACCAACCAGCGAGGCAATCGCTGCCGGATCGCCTGCGGCCAGAATGAATCAGCGGTATCGACCAGATACCCGGCGACATTTCCGCCACCAGGCAACCCGCCGACAGCGGTGCCGTAGACGCCGAACCAGGTATCCCACTGCCCGTTTTCATCCAGAGCAATGGGTTGTTTATAGGTCTTGGTACTTGTGCCGCGTAAACGCCATTCGTCGGCTTTATGGTTGCGGTGAACTTCGAAGATCCGCCCGTGACTCAGGATGAAGTCGCCGTCGGCATGCCGGTAGATGCCGCGATAGGGCCCATCGGCGGCAGGTTCCTGCCCGGACAGCGAAATCGGCTTTTCGTATTCGTAGCCGGAGAAGCGCGCCGCCAGATTCTGCGCCTGACGTCGACTGGGCACATGCAGTGCGCCGGCGCTTCGTGCCAGCGTGCGCAGTTGGCGGGCACGGGTCAGCGAGCGGGCCGTTCGGGACACCGCCGAGACCGCCGCTTCGCCCGGCAGCAGGTCCATGGCCGCGTCGATCAGTGACAACAGTACGGACTCAACCTCCGCCAGGCCATCCCCCACATCGCCGCGCAAAAAGGCCGCCACGGCCTGATTGGCGCTGCTCCAGGCATCGTAAAGGGCAAACGCGGTGCCGATGAGGGGCAGTAATCCCAGCGCCATTTTCAAGTAGTTGAAGGCCCTGGGCCCCTTGAGCGCATAGCGCTCCATGTATAGCGCATCGTTGGAGCGCGACGTGCCCCGATGCGCCTCGATCAGCCGTCCCATGTGGACGTTGAGCAGGTGCTGGGTCAATGACGTGGTTGAAGGCCACGGTATGCCGACACCAATCATGGCGTTATTTTTCTTCTCGATCGCCTGACCGAGGCGCAGTGCATGGGCGCGCACATCACCCTGCAGGGCCCGGCCGGACAGATAGCTGATCCATGAGTCTTGCTGGCACAGTCTGAACAGTGCGATGCGGGCATCTTCCAGACTGTCGTAACGACGCAAGACCTGGTCGTCGGGACCGTCCGGCAAATACAGCAAGGTTGTCCCGCTGATCTGCTCCTGGATAAAGGTTACACCGGACAACGTCACGGGACCTTGATTGGGCGTGTCGTTGCCACCGGCTCTGAGGAAGGCCGGCAACAACACAATGCGCCTGGTGCCGTTGTTCCAGGCCTGTGTGGTGTCGGCGGTAATGGCGATGTTGAATATTTGCCACTCGTGGTCGTTGATCCGCTGTTGCAGGCGTGCGCATTCGCCCTGCATCTTGAGCATCAGTTGCCATGGTTCGAGCAGGCATTCGCGGCGATGTTCGCGTACGAATGTGGCTTCGCCGGGCCCGCCCATGAAGGCGTCACGGATCGTTTGCTCGTAGGCTTTGGGCAAGTCCATATCCGGCAGGATCGTGCGCAGGTATTCATGGGTAATGCCGCTTTTCAAGGCTTCTCGTGTGTGGTCATTGGCAGCGTTGACCTCGACCTTCATGAACAGCAGGCGCAAGGACTCCGATCCCAGGCGCATGGAGGGGGTGTTGTCGATGTTCGATTGCGCCAGCTCTTCAAGGGGGATCTTGCTGCGAGTTGCGCTGGGGACCGCCACCAGTTTTTGCGGGGTGGTCATGGTGGAGCCATCGCTCAGTTGCTTTTGCAGCCTGGCTGAGTCCGGCAGATCGATCAGCACCGAGAAGGTCCCCTCAACCGAGAAGTCCTCACGCAGGCGTTGGTACAGATGCTGACGGGTGAAGTCATCACGCGGCGGCACGGCCAGCGTCAGCAACGAGTGGCTGCGGTGCATGGCAGTGATGTAGGCCTGTATCTGTGCCTTCAGGTGACTGCGCTCGTCAGTGGACATCTTGCGTTGCCAGGCCGGCAGAAGGGTAGCCAGCGTGCCGCTGCGGTGCTGCTCCAGCAGGTGGGTAAAAGCCAGGTTTCGTGCGGCGTGTAATGGCACCTGCAGCAGGCCCCTGAAGCGTGTACCCAAGGCCTGTAGTTGGCTGCCGCGCTCGGAGGGCGCTGTCGACTCGGGATAGCGCGCACGGATTTCGCCGGCCTGCACTTCGAACTCACTGGTCAGTTGATCCAGCGCGAAATGCAGTGGGTCACCACTGATTTTTTTCAAGCGCAGGGTCAGCGAGGTGGCCGGCTCGGTAATCGCGAACATCTGGCTTTCCAGCGCCTGACGATTGGCAAAGTGCTGCAGTCCGCCACCTGTGCCGGGCCAGTAAAGCAACAGGCTGTGGGGCGACGTCCGGTCGAGCAACGTAGCGGCGCGGGTCATGACAAACGGACCGTTGAGGGTCTCATTCATGCTGCCGTCAGCCGGTTCGCCCATTGAAAGCTCCAGGCTGGCCGCCACGCAGTCGCTGTGCAGGGCGGTGGCAGGGTCGAGCAGAACCTTGAGCAGTTGGTGGTCTTCGCTGCTGATCTGTTCAAGCTCTCGTTGCAAGTCGGCTTCGGCTTGCAGGCCGGTCTTGTGCGCCTGATGCAAAGCGGTGAACTGACGATTAAACGTCAGCAGGTCAAGGGGCCGTGTGCGCCCCAACAGGGCTATTGCGGCGTTGTCTGCTGCTTGCTCGGCGGTTTCCAGCGTCAGTTGCAACGTCTCGATCGATTGCAGGGCGGCGCTGTCGCCCGATGCACCCAGTCGCGCTTCCAGGGCATCACGCTGGCGATTGAGAGCGGCCTGACGCAGGGCCAAGGGAATGTCGGCATAAAGACTGCCGAACAGCGACTGTTCAGCGTCCTCGACCATGACGGCGTCAGTAATGGCGGGGGAACCGAACACGGCAGCGGTTTGGCGCTGGCGATCTGCGCGGTCGGCGAAATCAAGGGCGTTGCTGGCGTGTTCGGCGAATCCGGACTTGCCCGCGCTACCGTTACGCAGGGCATCGACTCGAGCCTGGCGAAAGTGCGTCAGCAGGTCGCTCATGCCGGTGGACAGTGGCAAGTCTCTACGGGCGTATTCAAAGCTCAGACCGGTTTGCGGCAAACCGCTGGGAATCAGCGACTGAGCGGACATCCAGGCCTCAAGGTCGCTGCGTTGGGTAAAACCTTTGAATGCTTCGGGGCGCAGCGGCAGGTACAGCCAGTGCAATGGCGGCTGGTCACCAAAGCTGATGACCCAGGCCGCAGGGAATTTCACTTTGCTGCCGTTGCTCAGCACCAGCGAAACCTGTTCACAGGTGACCGTCGCCTCATGGCTGGTCGCATCCATCAACGCGAACAGCGAAATGCGCTGTTCAGCCGTCACACGACGCTGGGCAACGGCGCTCAGGACGGTCGCCTCGAAATGCTGGCGATACAGTTGGTTGGCGCGTTCGCGCCGCGATACCGGAGTACCGGGTGCCCGCGCCTGCCAATATTGATTCCAGTCCTCGTCCAGCGCCTTGACCAGGTCCAGACCCTTGAGCCGTTCAAGCAATTGCAATGGCGTGAGGGCAAACAGTCGATGGCTGGCGGGCAGGCCGGTCACACGGCATTGCTGGTCAAGCGTGTCCGCCGGTAACGGCTGCTGAAAAGCGAAGGCACAGGCCTGCACAATCGCCATGAAATGTTCGGGACGTTGCGGGGTCGCCGCAAAGTGGAAACCGATATCAGGCTCGCCCAGATCCAGCTTCTGCTCGAGCAACCGAGTGAGGGCCTCTCGAGTGGTCGGCACCCCGGCGACCAGTTCACGCAGTGCCTGGCTACTGTCGCGCCATCGGTTCGCGGCACTCAGCGCCAGCGCGGTGTCAGGATTGCCGGGCAGATGAGCCCAGGACGATGAGGCCGTCGGGCCGGGATCTAAGAGTTCGGACAAAAAACGGTCGGGCATGGCAACGATGGCTCGAGTTGTGAAGCGGCGGATCCGCTTCTTGACGCCACCATTGAACTGAAAACCCGCGAACCCATGGCGGTACATAGTTATCGCTGCACGACCGCTCGGCACTCTTCATCAAACTGTCATCGAACTGTGGCAGCGCACTTGTACAAACTTCATCAGACTCGCGCTCTACTGGGGTTCTGCGTTTCGGTGTTTTTCATGGCTAAGGGTTTTTTATCGGTCGCGGCTTTGTTGGCCGCGATTTTTTTCGGATCGTCGGCATGGGCGGCGGCGCGCTGCGATGTGAATGTGCCGACCGAGCATGCCGACCTGCCACAGGTGAGCCTGGCTTACCAGAGCATCGGTCGTGCGTCGGATCCTGCGTTGTTACTGGTCATGGGCCTGGGTGGGCAGTTGATCCACTGGCCGGACGAAGTGGTGGTCGCGCTATGTCAGCAAGGCTTTCGGGTGATTCGCTATGACAACCGCGATGTCGGCCTGTCAACCTGGCGTCAGGCGCCGGTGGAAGCCAATCTGACGTTCGAAGTGCTGCGCTACAAGCTCGGTCTGCCGGTAGCGGCACCGTACAGCCTGACGGACATGGCCGACGACGCACTGGGTTTGATGGACGCGTTGCACATCGAGCAGTTCCACGTCCTGGGCGCGAGCATGGGCGGGATGATCGCCCAACACATGGCGGCCATGGCGCCGCAGCGGGTCGAGAGCCTGACGTTGATCATGACCACCTCTGGCGCCGAAGGTTTGCCGGCACCGAGTGCGGCGCTAGTGCAGCTTTTATCGCGACGCGGTGCACCGAATCGTCAGGTGGCGCTGGAGCAACAGGCTGATCTGCTGGCGGCACTGGGCAGCCCGGCGGTTACCGATGATCGCCAGGCCTTGCTGCATCAGGCGGCGCTGTCGTATGACCGAGCGTTCAACCCGGAAGGTGTGAAGCGTCAGATCATGGCGATCCTCGCCGAGCCAAGTCGGGTGGCCTTGCTCAACCAATTGCGTGTGCCGACGCTGGTGGTGCATGGCACGGCAGATCCATTGTTGCCTGTGATGCACGGTGTCCATCTGGCGGCGCATATTCGTGGCAGCCAGTTGAAGTTGATTCCTGGCCTGGCGCATCGTTTTCAGGAAGCGTTCAAAGAGCCGTTACTGGCGGCGGTGTTGCCGTATTTGCAGGCGCATCGTGAAGACACTTCGCACTGGGCGCAGATTGAGCCGGCGGTGGGCGGGAATCTGCTGTAACCGAGGTCTTTGTGTTGTCTGAGCGGGCCTCTTCGCGAGCAGGCTCGCCCCCACAGGAGAACGCATTCCAAGGGTGGTAGCGAGCCTGCTCGCGAAGGGGCCGTTATGGTCACCAAAAAATCTGGAGCAGGTGTATCGTGCAAACTTTTCCGCACGATTTCCCCTGCGAGGTATTTGATGAGTTCCGCTCTGAAAATCGACTTTGTCAGCGACGTGTCCTGCCCTTGGTGCGTCGTCGGTTTGTATGGCTTGCTCGAAGCGTTGGAGATCCTGCGCAACGAAGTGCAGGCCGAGATCCGTTTCCAGCCGTTTGAGCTGAATCCGAAGATGGGCGCCGAAGGGCAAAACATCACCGAGCATATTCAAGAGAAATACGGCTCGACGCCGGAGCAGTCGCAGAAGAATCGCGAAGCCATTCGTGCCCGTGGTGCTGAATTGGGTTTTGCCTTTCGCACCGATGGCAACAGCCGCATCTACAACACCTTTGATGCACACCGCTTGCTGCATTGGGCGGGGCTTGAAGGTGTGCAGCTACCGTTGAAAGAGGCGCTGTTCAAGGCGTATTTCAGTGATGGCGGCAATCCGTCGGATCACCGGCAACTGGTGCAGATTGCGGAAAACGTCGGCCTGGATCGCCAGCGGGCCGAGGCCGTTCTGGCGTCCGACGAGTTTGCCGATGAGGTGCGCGAAGAAGAGCAGCAGTGGCTACAGCGTGGGGTGAGTTCGGTGCCGACGGTAGTGTTCAACGGGCAGTATGCGGTGACGGGTGGGCAACCGGTGGAAACGTTTGTCGGGGCGATTCGGCAGATTATGGCGGAGTCCAAGGGCGGTACCGTCAACTGAAGAGCAAAAGCCCCTCACCCTAGCCCTCTCCCAGAGGGAGAGGGGACTGATTGGGGGGTTGTTGGAGTGATACGCCGACCTGAGCGTGTTGTACCGAATCCATAATCGACTCGGTTTTTCAGGTCGATGTCGGACGCGAGACACTGCGGTCGGCCCCCTCTCCCTCCGGGAGAGGGCTGGGCGGGCGGCGTTCCGATGAGGGTGGCTTTTGCACTTAGCTGTGGATGCGCACCCAAACAGTCACCAAAACAGTGGCAGCCATCAACCAGGCCACCGCCGCGACGGCGAGCGAAGCCTCCAGCCGCAACCGATCCACCATCACATACAACGTCGCCAGATACACAAAGTACGGAATGATCGACCACATGCCGAACACGATCGTGGTCTTCAAATCCTCAATCGAACGCCCCTTGCCGACGATGTAATGCGCAATCAGCGCAAACGTCGGAAACAGCGGCACCAGCCCGGCGATGTAATAGTTTCTGGTTTTCGACAGCGCCGCGATGATCAGTACTACCGCGGCGCCCAACAGGGCTTTGAAAAACAGATCCATCAGTGGCTCAACCCGTACTTTTTCACTTTGTCGAACAGCGTGGTCTTGGCCATGCCCAGCTCAAGACTCGCCTGAGTCAGGTTGCCACCGCTGCGTTGCAGGGCGTCGCTGAGCAGGTTGCGTTCGAACGCTTCCACCGCTTCGGCAAACGCCAGGCCTTGGCCAGCGCTGCCGGCGCCGGACTTTTTGAACGCCGGCAGACCGAGGGCAAAACGTTCGGCAACGTTGCGCAGTTCACGCACGTTGCCCGGCCAGTCGTGGCTCATCAGGTTCGACAGGGTCTGGTTGTCCAGTTCCGGCAGTGCGCGGTCGAAGCGCAGGGCTGACTGTTGGGTGAAGTGTTCGAACAGTTGCAGGATGTCTTCACGGCGCTCGCGCAGTGGCGGCAATTCCAGGGTCACCACGTTGAGGCGGTAGTACAAGTCGCTGCGAAATTCGCCGGCCTTGCTCGCTTCGTCGAGGTCGGACTTGGTCGCCGCGATCACTCGGCAATCCACCGCCACGCTCTGGTTCGAGCCGAGGCGTTCGAGGGTACGTTCCTGCAACACACGCAGCAGTTTGATCTGCAACGGCAGCGGCATGCTCTCCACTTCATCGAGGAACAATGTGCCGCCATCAGCGTGTTCGATCTTGCCGATCCGGCGTTTACCGGCGCCGGTGAAGGCGTTGGCCTCATGGCCGAAGATCTCGCTTTCGAAGAGGTTTTCCGGCAGGCCGCCGCAGTTCAGCGCAACAAATTGTTTGCTGTGGCGGCGACTGAAGTCGTGCAGGCAACGGGCGACCAGTTCCTTACCGGTGCCGGTCTCGCCTTCGATCAACACGTTGGCCGAGGTATCGGCGACGTTGGCGATCAGTTCACGCAGGTTCTGCATCGCCGGCGAGCGACCGATGATCCGTCCTTCGAGGGAATCTCGTTCGGCCAGTTGCCGACGCAGCGACGACACTTCGCGGGCGAGGCTGCGTTGCTCCAGCGCCCGACGCGCGACGTCGACCAGACGTTCCGGCGAGAATGGTTTTTCCATGAAGTCATAAGCGCCTTTCTGCATCGCGCCCACGGCCATGGAAATGTCGCCGTGGCCGGTGATCAACACCACCGGCAGGCTGCGATCGCGCTGCTTGAGGCGGGTCAGCAGTTCCAGGCCATCGATGCCCGGCAAGCGAATGTCGCTGATGACGATGCCGGCAAAATTGTCGCCGACACGCTCCAGCGCTTCCTCGGCACTGCCGACGCCGACGCAGGGAATGTCTTCCAGGGTCAGCGCCTGCTGGCAACCGAGCAGCACATGGGGGTCGTCTTCGACGATCAGCACACTAAGGTCGTGGTTCATATTGGCTCGGCAGGAGTAGGGCTTACCAACGGTAAACTGAGGACGAAGGTGGTGCCACCGCTGGCCGGGTGTTCGACACCCAGATGCCCGCCGGTGGCGGCCGCGAGGCTGGCGGAAAGGGTCAGGCCCAGGCCCAGGCCTTGTTCGCCGGGCTTGGTGGTGAAGAACGGTTCGAACAGATGCTTGCGCGCTTCGGCGTCGATGCCGTGGCCGTTGTCGCGTACGCGCAGGCGATACTTGGCGTTGAACTCTTCGCCCTCCAGCCACAGTTCGGGCTGTGGTTGCGCCTGCATGGCGTCGAGGGCGTTGCCGATCAGGTTGACCAGAATCTGTTCGAGGCGGGTCTGGTCGATCTGCACCTGTACGTCGACGAACTGACGATGCACGTCCAGCCCCGAGGTTTCCACCCGCGCGCCGAGCACTTGCAACGCGGCATCGACCGCTTTGCCAAGACTGGCCTGGCCCTGATCGTCCCCACGGCGGGCGAACGAGCGCAGGCTGGCGGTGATCCGGCCCATGCGGTCGATCAGGTCATTGATAGTCTTCAGGTTGGTGCTGGCGACGTCGAGCTGACCGCGTTCGAGGAAGCGTATGGTGTTGCCCGACAGCGTGCGCATCGCGGCCAGCGGCTGGTTCAATTCATGGGCAATGCTGGTCGACATCTGCCCGATGGCTGCGAGTTTTCCGGCCTGGACCAGTTCATCCTGGGCACGACGCAAGGTCTCTTCGGCCTGACGGCGCTCGCGTATCTGACTTTTCAACCGATCATTACTGGCGCGCAGATCAGTGGTGCGTTCGGTAATCCGACGCTCCAGTTGATTGTTGGCTTCCTGCAAGGCTTCGCGGGCGGCGAGGCGAGTGGCGATGACCTTGCGCCGCTCGTTCCAGGCGATCAGCAGGAAGGCCACCAACGCGAATGCGACGGCGACGAGAATTCCCTGGTTGATGGCTTCGCGGCGCAGGTCCTGCAATGGTGTGAGCAGAGTGAAATTCCACGGTGTGTCGCTCAGCGGTCGGGTCTGCGCCAGATAGCTGATGTCATCCTCGCCGGACTGCACTTCGCTGTTGGCCGGGAAGGTGAGTTTCTCCACGCCTTCGGACAAGGTTTCGCGAGCCAACGGTTGCAGTTCGTTGAGCGGGAACCAGTAGTACTGCAGGCTGCGGGCGAGTTTTTCCTTGGTGGCTTCACTCAAGGGAATCACTGCTTTCAGGCGCCGGGCCGGGTCGCTGGAGAGAATGATGATGCCGTTTTCATCGCTGACGAAGGCTTCCAGGCGCGCCCGTTGCCAACGTTCTTCCATGGCTTCCAGACGCACTTTGACCACGGCGACGCCGATGATCTTGCCGTGCTCTTCGAGGCCGTGGGCGAGGTAGTAACCGGGTTCGCCGTTGGTGCTGCCGATGCCATAGAAACGCCCGGGTTCGCCGCGTACGGCTTTCTGAAAATAGGCGCGGAAGGACAGGTCTTCACCGAGGTAACTGTCGACATCGCGCCAGTTGCTGGTGGCCATGACGCGGCCGGTGGTGTCCATGACGTAGATGGCCCGACTGCGACTGCGCCGGTTCAGGCCTTCGAGGTAAGCGTTGACCGTTTCCCGGTATTCCGGAGTCGGGTCGGCCAGCAACTGCGACACACTCGTTTCGAGTTCCAGCAGGCTAGGCAGGTAGGTGTATTTGCTGATCTCGCTTTCGACCGCGCGGGCATGCAGTTCCAGCTGACGCTGGCCGTTTTCGCCGAGGCTGCGAATGCCGAAATGCTCACTGGTCCAGAAGCCGATAAAACCCAAGCCGATCATCAGGATGATGACCAGCGGCGGCAGGAACAAATGACGAATCAGACGAGGCTTCACGGCAAGTGATGGCGGCGCGGCGCGATAGAGATTGGGGTCGCATTTCATCACAGTTGCCTTGGGTCAACCACCACACTTGCAGGCTCACCGCTGCCCCTGTGGGAGCGAGCTTGCTCGCGAAGAGGTTGGATCAGTCAACATTGATGTTGAATGTCAGTCCGCTTTCGCGAGCAAGCTCGCTCCCACAGGGATCAGTGTGATGGCGCAAGTACTCGGTTTTAGTGCTGCAGGATTTTCTCGAGGAAGTGCTGCGCGCGTTCGGAGCGGGCGCTGATATCGCCGAAGAATTCCTCTTTCGGGCAGTCTTCGATGATCTTGCCGGCGTCCATGAAGATTACGCGGTCGGCCACTTTGCGGGCGAAGCCCATTTCGTGGGTCACGCACATCATGGTCATGCCTTCGTGGGCCAGTTGCACCATCACGTCGAGCACTTCGTTGACCATCTCCGGGTCAAGCGCCGAAGTCGGTTCGTCGAACAGCATGACGATCGGGTCCATCGCCAGCGCCCGGGCAATCGCCACACGCTGTTGCTGGCCACCGGAGAGTTGCCCCGGATGCTTGTGGGCGTGCGCCGACAGACCGACGCGCTCGAGCAGTTGTAGACCTTTTTTGGTCGCCTCTTCCTTGCTGCGGCCCAACACCTTGATCTGCGCGATGGTCAGGTTTTCGGTGATGGTCAGGTGCGGGAAGAGTTCGAAGTGCTGGAATACCATGCCGACGCGCGAACGCAGTTTCGGCAGGTTGGTCTTCGAGTCGGCAATCGAGGTGCCGTCGACGACGATGTCGCCTTTCTGGAACGGCTCCAGCGCGTTGACGCATTTGATCAGGGTCGATTTGCCGGAACCCGACGGGCCGCAGACCACGATCACTTCGCCTTTTTTGACCTCGGTGCTGCAATCAGTCAGCACCTGGAAGTCCCCATACCACTTGTTGATGTTCTTGATAGAGATCATACGGCGAACCTTTTTTGCAGACGCTTGACCAGCAGCGAGGCGGAAAAGCTGATGATGAAGTAGACGACACCGGCGAAGATCAGGAACTCGTTGGAACGACCGATGATGTCGCCGCTGGAGCGGGCGGAGTTGAGGAAGTCCACCAGGCCCACGGTGTAAACCAGCGAGGTGTCCTGGAACAGGATGATCGACTGTTGCAGCAGCAACGGCGTCATCTTGCGGAACGCCTGGGGCAGGATGATCAGGCGCATGGTCTGGCCATAGGTCATGCCCATCGCCTGTGCGGCGGCCATCTGACCTTTGGGGATCGACTGCACACCGGCCCGGACGATTTCGCAGAAGTACGCCGCCTCGAACATCATGAACGCCACGACGCAGGAGGTGAACGCACCGATCGGCGTGTCTTCGCCGGTGATCCAGCGCAGCACGAACGGCACCGCCAGATAGAACCAGGTGATCACCAGCAGCAGCGGGATCGAACGGAAGTAGTTCACATAGGCGCCGGCCACCCGCGACAGCAGTTTGCTCGACGACAGGCGCATCAGCGCGAGGATCGTCCCCAGCACGATGCCGCCGACCACGCCCATGACCATCAACTGCAAGGTCATGACCATGCCGTTCCACAGGCCCGGGATGGCGGGGATAATGCCGCTGAAATCGAAGTCCATTATTTACCCCCCACGGAGATCAGGCCGGGCACTGCGACTTTCTTCTCGACCATGCGCATCAGCAACATCAGGCTCATGTTCAGGGTGAAGTAGATCAGCGTGGCCAGGGTGAAGGCTTCAAACAGGTTGGCCGAGAACTCAGCGGTCTGTTTGGTTTGCGCCAGCAATTCCATCAAACCGATCAAGGACGCCACGGAGGAGTTCTTGAAGACGTTGAGGAATTCCGAGGTGAGCGGTGGAATGATGATGCGGTAGGCCTGGGGCAACAGCACGTTCCAGTAGATCTGCGGCAGCTTGAAACCCATGGCGCGAGCGGCGGATTCCTGGCCGCGTGGCAACGCCTGGATGCCGGTGCGCACTTGTTCACAGACGCGGGCGGCGGTGAACAGGCCCAGGCAGACGACAACGCTGAGGTAAGCCGAGGTGGTCGGGTTGAGATCCTGTTTGTACCAGTCCTGCAGGTTTTGCGGCAGCAGGTCGGGTACCAGGAAGTACCAGATGAACAGCTGAACCAGCAGCGGCACGTTGCGAAACAGCTCGACGTAGCAGGTGGCGATGCCCGATACGATGCGGTTCGGCACCGTGCGCATGACCCCCAGAATGGAGCCCAGCAGCAAAGCGATGATCCAGGCCACGATGGCGATGGCAATGGTCCAGCCCAAACCGGTGACGTACCAGTCGAGATAAGTCTCGCTGCCGACGCCGGTGGACTTGAAGAACACGCCCCAGTCCCAGTTGTAATTCATTAGGGTCTCCCCTCGAGATCGATCGATGTACAAGCACCCGCTTGGGGAAGATCCTTTCCCGCCTGACGTTGAACGTCAGGCACACGCGATCGGCTCGAAAACCGCCAGGTCGAGTGTTCCACAGTAAAGCCCGCAGGTAGTAACAGACGCCTGAGGGAGGGTCGCCCCCTCAGGCAGTAAGGTTAGTCAGGAATCAGATTTTTACGTCAGGCGCCGGCTTGTCGCTCGGGGTGGCGATCAGATCTTTTACCTTGTCGCTCATCGGGAAGTTCAGGTTCAGGCCTTTTGGTGGAATCGGGCTCTCGAACCACTTGCTGTAGATCTTGTTGATCTCGCCAGACTTGTACAGGGCGACGATGGCGTCATCGACAGCCTTCTTGAAGGCCGGATCGTCTTTGCGAACCATGCACGCGTAGGCTTCGAACGACTGTGGCGTACCGGTGATGATCCAGTCAGTCGGCTTTTTGGCCTTGGCTTCTTCGCCGGCCAGCAGGGCGTCGTCCATCATGAAGGCAACGGCGCGACCGCTTTCCAGCATGTTGAAGGATTCGCCGTGGTCTTTGGCGGAGATGATGTTCATGCCCATCTGCTTGTCGGCGTTCATCGCTTTGATGATGCGCTCGGACGTGGTGCCAGCCGTGGTCACGACGTTTTTGCCTTTGAGGTCGGCAAAGTCAGCGTAGGACGGCTTGCCATCCTTGTCTTTCTTGACCAGCAGACGGGTGCCGATTTCGAAGATGTTGACGGTGAAGTCGACTTGCTGGGCGCGTTCGGCGTTGTTGGTGGTCGAGCCGCACTCGATATCCGCGGTGCCGTTCTGGATCAGCGGGATACGGGTTTGCGAGGTCACCAGGTTGTATTTGACCTGCAGGTCTGGCTTGTTCAGGTCTTTTTTCAGGGCTTCAACGATGGCCACTTGAATGTCGTGGGAGTAGCCCACTGGCTTGCCGGAAGCATCGGCAATGTAGGAAAACGGAATGGAGCTGTCGCGGTGAGCGAGCGTGATGGTGCCCGAATCGTTGATCTTCTTCAGGGTGCCGGTGAGTTCGGCGGCGAAAACTGGCGTGCTGATCAGAGCGGCAGCAATGGCTGCGCCCAGGATATGGGGAACGATGCGCATCAAATTTTCCTCGACATTGTTTTTTTTATGGAGCCAGTTTGTCGGCCCTTTTGTGCTTCGAATGCCTGACGGCTCCTGAAGTGTTGGCGCAACAGGCATTCGTCGAGAGAGTGTAGAGCATGACTCGTGCCAGACCAGTCGCTTATAGCTAACCTGGTGATTTATAACGTTATTAAAGTTTTGTGGCGGTATTTTCCTCCCTGATTGATCCGGTTAACCGAATCGACCGTGAAGTCGCATTCGGAAAACCGAACACGATGCTTCAGCGCCACACCGGCAAACAATCAAATACGAACAATAAATGGGACACCGCGCAAAGCACTCCGAAAAACAGCACCAGCGCGATCATCGGCGTGCCGCCCCACACGCGATAGCGCGGGCTGCCAAAGCGTTTGCGCGAAGCGCGTGCCAGCAGCGCCGGGGTGATCACCGCCCACAACGTCGCCGCCAGACCGGCAAAGCCGATGGCATGCAGAAAGCCTTCCGGCCAGAGAAAGCCGCAAAGCATCGGCGGCACGAAGGTCACGACGGCGGTTTGCAAGCGACCGAGGGGGCTGTCATCGAAACCCAGCACATCGGCCAGGTAATCGAACAGGCCAAGGGTCACCCCGAGAAACGAACAGGCTACTGCGAAATTGGAGAAAAACGTCAGCAGCAGATCGACGTTGGCGCTGTTGAGTCGTGAACCCAGCGCGCTGATCAGCACATCGATGTTGCCACCGCGCTGAGCGATGTCCTTGAACGTGTCGCGGGGAATATTGCCCATGCTGCACAGCATCCATACCAGGTACAGAGCCAGCGCAAGCAGGGTGCCACCGAGCAGACAGGCACGGATCCGCTGCGGGTCCTTGCCGTAATGCTTCATCAGGCTCGGCACGTTGCCGTGAAAACCGAACGAGGTCAGGCAGAAGGGTAGGGTCACCAGCAGATAAGGCCAGTAATGGCTGTCCGCGGCATCAAGGTTGAACAGTGTGGGGCCTTGCACATGCCCGAGCAGGCCGCCGAAGGTCAGAAAGAACGCGAGGATTTTTGCCCCGAACACCAGCGTGGTCATGCGGCTCACCGCCGTGGTGCTGAGCCAGACGATGAACGCCACCACCAGGGTGAAATACAAACCGCCGGCTCGCGACGACAGTGCAAATCCGAGTGATTGTGCTGTGTGATGAATCACCGAACCGCTGGCCGAAATGTACGCGTAGGTCAGGATGTAGAGCACGAACACGATGCTCAAGCCATTGATCCGGCTCCAGTGACGGCCGAGCAGATCCCGGGTGATGGTGGAAAAACTCGCGCCTTCACGGTAGTTCAGGTTGGCTTCGAGGATCATCAGGCCCGAGTGCAAGGTGCAGAACCAGGCGAACAGCAGCACGGCGACCGAGCCGTAGAACCACAGCCCGGACATGACCACTGGCAGCGAGAACATGCCGGCACCGACGATGGTACCGCCGATGATCATGGCGCCGCCGAGGATCGACGGCGAGCGTTCGACCGCGGGAATGGAGGATATTGAGGTGACGCGCATGGCAAGGCCTGCAATCTGAATTGTTGTAGGTGCATCGACTCAGAGCCCTTGTGAGAGCGAGTCTGCTCGCGATAGCGGTGTGGCAGACAAAGCTGATGTCGACTGACACGACGCCTTCGCGAGCAGGCTCGCTCCCACAGGGATCGTGGTTAACCGATGTTGAGCAGGTGCGTCAGATGCCGCACATTCGCCAGCAAAAAGCTGTCCTGCCCGGGCAACGCATCGAACGACAAACCCACTGGCAACTCACCCGCCGCCGCCACCGGAACGCTGATACTCGGCGCCGCCAGGTTGCTCGCCGGGTCGGTGTTGCGCACGAAGGTTTCGAAGTTGCTCTCATCCGCGCAAGCGCTGAGCAGTGGCGCGCTGCAAGTCACTGTCGGGTAAGCCAGCAGATCCAGTTGATGGTGGCTGAAGAGGGCGCGGTATTCCTTCTCCAGACGCAGTTTGCTCATCAATGCCTGCACGTAATCCGTGTAGGAAATCGCCGGACTTTCCAGTTGCGCAGTGAGGATTTTCTTGATCGCCGGATCGCGAATTTGCGCGAGGATGTCGAGGAACTGTTCGCCGCGCCCGGCTTTCATCAGGAAGCGTGGAAAGTCGATAAAGAACTCATAGATCGGCAGCGGAAACTGGATGCTCTCGTTGATCTCGCCAATCATTGCATCGTCGACCGGCACAATGATCATTCCGCGATCGGCCAGGCCATCGACGGCCGCGCGGCAATCTCGCTGCACATTGTCGGCGAGGTCGGCCCAGAGAAAACGCTCGGGAATGCCAATGCGCAACGGCCTGGTTTCAGGCTGATGCAGGCTGCCGGTCAGTTGCGCGTGAACGAACTGACAGTCTTCCACGGTGCGGGTCAGCAGGCCGGGGGTGTCTTTGGTTTGTGACACCGGGACGATGCCGTCGACCGGATACACGCCGGTGGTCGGGCGAAACCCGACGGTGCCGCAGAACGCCGCCGGTATCCGCACCGAACCGCCGGTGTCGGTGCCGACTGCGCAGGGCACCAGCCCGGCGGCGACGGCCGCTGCGCAACCACCGCTGCTGCCGCCGGCACTGTAGCGTTCGTTGGCGGGGTTGATCACGGCGCCATGAGAATGGTTGGCCGAGGTCACGCCGAACGACAATTCGTGCATGTTGTTCTTGCCGACAATCTGCGCGCCCAATTGCCGAAAGCGCTCGACGATGCCGGCATCGAACTGCGGCACATAGTCGGCCAGGCCGGGGGTGCCGGCGGTGGTCGGCATGCCGCTGACGTTGATGTTGTCCTTGAACGACACCGGCAGGCCATACAGCGCGCTCTCGCGTTCGGCGGCATTTGCCTTGAACGCTGACGGGTCGAAAGTGATGAAACTGTTCAGGTGCTGCATCTGCACATGACGCTCGCGCAGGGCGTGCTGCCAGGTGTCCGGGCAGTGTTGACCACTGCGAAAGCCGTTGACGAGCTGTTCAATTGAAAGCTGGCTGTACATGGATGATTCTCGGCGTGGAAAGGGACTGGGTCAGCAGTAGCGGTACTGCGAGTGCAGGTCGTCGAGCGGGTTGCCGGCAATCAGGTCGCCGCCCAGACTGCTGATCACCGCGCACGCACCATTCAGCGCGGTTTGAATCGCGCCTTCGGCCCAGCCGCCAGTGAACGAGGCGCCGCAACCGGCCAGGTATAAACCGGTGTCCTGTTGCGGATCGAGTGCGGTGCGGAACTGATAGAACAGGCGCTCGGAGTAAATATCGTCGCCGGGGAAATTCAGCTTGAAAGCGCCCAACGCATGCTTGTCGGTCAGCCAGTCGTATTCCAGAACGTAGCGCTGGTAGTCGCCATTGAGCGGGAGCAGATGGCTGGCAAACTCCGGGGCGCTCATCGCCAACTCGTCGACCAGCCGCAGGCAGCGCTGCACCTTGTCGGTCATCGAAACCATCTTGTGCGAGTCGTCTTCCCAGGTGTAACTGATCAGCACCACGCCCCAGGAATCCGCATCGTGCGGTGCGTAGTCGAGGCAATACACGCCCTTGACCAGGGTGTCGGTCTGGATGTTGTGCGCCAGGCCATGTTTGAGCCAGAACTTGTCCTTGGTCAGGATGAACAGCTTGGATGAGCCGACCATGTGCGTTTCATTGATCGCCCGCGCGACGTCGCGACTGACGAAGGCCTGGTTCTGCGTGAGCTTGAGGTTCACTTGCAGGGCGCGGGTCGTGGTGGTGGTGATGACGCGGTCGCAGGCATAGGTTTCGCCGTTGCTGCCAGCGAGCAGAATTTCGCCCTTCGCCCCTTTGTTGATCGATTCGATGCGCGTGCGGCAAATCATGTCGCGCACCTGAATACCGTTGAACTCGGTCTCGGCAATCCGTTCGGCCAGCGAGGAAATACCGTTGGGCACCAGACGCTGATTGACCTCCAGCGCATTCACCACCAGGCGCAGGATCTCGGTGAACGAGGCGCGGTACACCGACTGGAAACCGCCGGAGCCAATGCCCAGCGAGCCAAACAGGTGGAAGTCTTCGGGCTTGCGCCACGGTTTGCCACCCGGCGGTTTTTTGCCGGTGAAGATGCGCACCATCGCCGAGTAAAACGAGCTGTCACCGAAGCAGTCCAGATAGCGTTGCCACTCGGGCTGCACTTCGCAGTAATTGTGCTGCTTGAGCAATTCGGTGATCAGCAGTGGCGGTGCCAGGCATGTGCCGTCATCAAGGGTCACGCCTTCGCTGAGAAAGGCGATCCAGCCCTGGTGCACGGTGCTGAACAACGCCGGCGGCGGCTGCATGGCTGCCCAGTGATGGGCCTCGCCACGGTAGTGGATTTCGGTGTCGACGACGCCCGGGTCGGGAAATGCTTCGGTGGTCTGGATGCCGAAACGATTGAGGTAGTGAAACAGCCCGACCTCACTCGGCGGAAAGCGCATGGCGCCCATTTCGGCAATGAATTGCGGCTGCTCTTCGTCAAAACATTGGGTCAGCAGGCGCCCGCCGACATGCTCAGGTTCGGCTTCAAACAACGTCACGCGACGCGCACCGGCGCGCAGCAATTCGTAAGCGGCGACCAGCCCGCTGAGGCCTGCGCCAACGATGCCGATGTGTTTCTCGGCGGTTTCCGCCGGCAGGTAACCGATGGCTTCATCGGCACTGCGCAGGAACTGGCCGTAGTCATACAGCAGATCGACGTAGGGAAAAGACAGGCACGCGGACGCCTGACTGCAATCATGGGGAATAGGCTTCACAGGGGGGAATTCTCGATCGATCAGATAATGAGCTGCAGGCTTTCAAGGGCGCGTGCGGGGTTGAGCAACAGGATCTTCTTGCCGTGAATTTTCCACGTGCCATCGATGTTGATCAGTTGATGTTCAACGGTTACCGGGTAGTGCCATTCGTTGTCGCCGCGCGCTTCGCAATAGAGCATGTTCGAGCTGGCGAAGGCGCTGAACGAGGCCGCGTCGAGGGTGATGTGCGGGCGCTGGGCGATGTGCAGGCTGCGACTCTTCGGTTGCTGGGAAAAGTTGCGTGCGTTGGCCAGGCGGTTGATCCGCAGCGTGGTCAGAAAGCGGTCTTCATACACCAGCGACGATTCGTGCAACGGGCTGACCTGCTCACGGGTCCTGGGAATCCAGTAGTGGTAGTCATCGCTGAGCAGCTGTTGCCAGGCGTCGAAATCCTGCTGGTCGAGCAAGTGCAGTTCGGTCTCGATCAGTTGCTCGATGGCGTGGTGATTAGATTGGTCGTGTTGCATGGTCGTCCCGCATCAAGTGCTGCCAACTGTTATAGAAATTACGCATGGCCATTTCGCTGGTGCCGGACACCACTTGGGTCTGCGCATAGGATTCGTTCGGGCTGAACAGGCGGGCGACGTTGACCCATTCGTTGGCGTCGCTGCCCAGGCCTTCCATGGCCCGTTCGTACATTTCCACGTCGTCGTGGGCGACCATCGAGCACGGCGAGTTGATCAGGTTGTTGTACTGCACGGTTCTTTCCAGCAACTGCACGGGCGCACCTTGCAGTTCGAAGATCCACGACTCGACGATGGTTTCGCGGGCGCTGACCGGTTTGATCACGCGCAAGGTCTGGATCGGTCCCTTGACCATCAGGTTGGGGAAATACACGGTGTTGTGGCGGGTGTCGTCGAGGATCGCCCGGGCCTGCTCTTCACCGTAGCTTTCGACCATCAAGTCCCAGTAACCGGGGATGTCGGTGTAGGCCTTGTGGATCGAATTACTCACCCCGGTGTGCCCATGGCCATTGGGCCAGACCCGAATGCCCATGCCGGCGAAAAACTCGTAGGAGGCCATGAACGGCGAGAACAGTTCGACGGCCATCGGTGGCTTGCCCTGATCACCGGTTTCCTGCCACAGGCGGATGGCTTCGCCGGCCGAGGACTCGTGGGCGATCATCGGGTGGCAGGTGTCGGTCTGGTTGTCGACGACCATTTTCCAGTTGCAGCGATGGCGGTGCAGCAGTGGCTGGCCGATCACTTTCAACTGACCCTGCGGCGAGCGCATGACCATGTTGTCAAGGGTCGACAGCGACTCACCAAAAAACGCCTCGAAGCCGATGCCTTCTTCCGTCAAACGAACAAAGACGAAGCCGCGATAGTTGTGCACCGCGTTCACCGGGCGCATGCCTTTGTGCGCAGAACAACTGCTGAGGTCGCAGTCGTCGTATTCCTTTTTCACCGGAATGCTCAGCAGTTCGCCGTCAGTCTTGAACGTCCAGGCGTGATACGGGCAACGCATGAAGCGGCCGACATTGCCGCGGGCTTCGGCCAGCACTTTCACGCCTTTGTGCGGGCAGCGGTTGTGCAGGACGACGATGGCGCCATTCTTCTGCCGCACCATCGCCAGCGGCTGTTGGGCGAGGGTGGTGGTGAAGTAGTCACCGGTCTCGGGGATCAGGCTGTCATGACCCAGGTAGCACCAGCTCGCGGCAAATACGCGCTGCTGTTCCTGTTCGAAAAGCGCCTGATCAAGGAACAGAGATTTATGCACTTCTCTGCCATTGAAATAGTTGTCCAACGGGGTGTCCTCTCTCAGATCGCCAGTTTCAGGCGCGGGCTTTTCGCCCGTGAAACGCAGGGGTAGATTCGTGCGCTGCAGGCAGCTTCCTGTTCGCTCATGATGAAATCGCGGTGGTCGACTTCGCCTTCCAGTACGTCCAGCGCACAGACTCCGCATTCACCGCGACGGCAGTCGTAGAGGGGGTCGAGTCCGGCCGCTTCGAGGGCTTCGAGCAGCGATTGCTCAGCGCTGACGGTGACGCTGACGCCAGAGTCGGCTGCCTCGATGACAAAGCCTTGTGCGGCGTCATCGCGGGCAACGTTGAACACTTCCAGATGGATCTGCTCCCGCGCCAGGCCAACGCTTTCGGCGTGGCTGAGTACCGCGCTGAGCATCGCCGCCGGGCCGCAGACATACAGACGGTCATCGGCGGTCAGGTCGGCAAGCACTTCGCTGATCGCCGGGCGACTGCCGGAGAGGTGCAGTTGCAGGCGTTCTTGCAGCTGTTCTTGCAGGTGCCGGGCGTAGACCGCGTCGTCGGCGCTCTTGGCGAAGTAATGCAGGTGCGCAGGGCGGTTCAACGCGTCGAGGTGGCGCAGGATGCCGGTCAGCGGCGTGATGCCGATGCCACCGGCAATCGCGATATCACGTCCGCTGTCCGCGTCGAGCGGATAGTTGAAGGTGTTCAGCGGGCCTTCGAGTTCCACGCTGTCATTGACCGCCAAGGTGCGGATGTACTGGCTACTGACGGAGTCTGGCGAGAGGCGGATAGCGAAGGTGAACCGGCCATCCGCAATCTCGTCCACGTGCACCGTCGAGTAATGCCGACAGTCGTCCAGCCCCGGAATCAGCCATTTGAAGTGCGCACCGGCATGGGTCATGTCCGACAGGGAGGCCGGACCGCTGACGGTGACTTCCTTGATCGATGCCGAGAGCATCCGGCAGTGGGTGACGGTGAATTTCATGCAGGTTTTTCCTGGCTCAACGGTGTTTCGTGCAGGTACAACCACTGGACATCGTGGTGCTGGACGCGAAGGATCGCCACCGACAGGCGCGAGGTTTCGCTCTGATTCAGGCGATGGGTTTCCTTGTAGCGCAGGGCCACGGTCGAGCCTTCGTGCCAGACCGTGTGCAGGTCGCTGATCAGAATCTCCAGACCTTTGCGGGCACCGACGGCGCCGCTGAACAGTTGCTCGACTTGTGCCCGACCGACCACGGCGGCCGACGTGGTGACCATGCTGAAGTGTTCGGCGAACACCGCCATCAGCGGGGCGATGGCGTCTGCGCCGGCACCGTCGGCATCGGTGAAGACGCGGTGAATCAGTTCGTGCACGTGGTGAATACTGTGTTGCGCTCGTTCAACCAGGTTGTTGTTCATGGCATTCCTTTGGAGGGTTCAATTGACTCATCTGAAACAGCGGGAACAGCCCGACCAGTGCCGCAATCGCGAACGTCGCGTGGTAGGCCTGCGTGGTGTCGAACTGCTTGAGCAGCACATTGAAGATCATCAGAAACAACGCGGCACCGAGGCTGAACGACATCTGCCGATTGATGTTCCAGATCACGCTGGCCTTGTGCGTATCGCCACCGGCGAAATCCATCAGCGAGGTGGTTTGCGCGGTGTTGGCGCCGATGCCTCCGCCGATGCCCATCAAGCTGTAGGCGATGACGATCACCCACAGGTCCGTCGGCGCGTTGACCAGCATCAGCGTGGCGATGCCGGCGCTGTGCAGCAGCATGCCGAGGGTGAACAGGCGTTTGGCGCCGACGCGGTTGTAGACCCGGCCGCATATCGTCATCGCAATGAACGCGCCGATGGCGTAGAGGATCATGAACATCCCGGTCAGCCGGGCGCTGAAGTGCAGGGTGTTTTGCAGGAAGAAAATGCTCATCAGGTTGACCCCGGTGAACACGCCGGGAATCGCGTAATAGATGAGGATCGAGGTGCTGAGTTTCTTGCTCTTGAGCAGGCTCAATTCGATGATCGCGTTGTTGCAGCGGCGGTAGTGCAGCAGGTACAGCGCGATGAACAGCAAGCCCGCCGCAACACAGCTCAACGCGGCCAGCGCCGGGTAGTCGCCGCCGTACAGCGACATGCCCATCAGCAGACTGGCGAGTGCGGCGCTGACCAACAGCAGGCCTTTGATGTCCGGACGTGGCAGGTCCGCTGGTTTGCTTTCCTTGATCCACAACCACGACAGCCCGGCGGCGATCAGCGAGAACGGAATGTTGCTGTAGAACACCCAGCGCCAGGAACTGCTGTCGACGATGATGCCGCCGACCGTCGGCGAAATGGCCGGGGCAATCAGCGCGACCGCCATCACCAGTGTGGAGATCTTGGCCCGTTGCTCGCCCTGAAACAGATTGAAGGTCAGCGCCTGACCGACCGGAATCAGCAGTCCGCCACCGACGCCCTGAACGAACCGCCAGATCACCAGTTCGTGGAAACTGTCGGCCATGCCGCACATCCACACCGAGCCGGTGAACACCAGCATCGAAGCGGTGAGAATCTCGCGACTGCCAAAACGCCCGGCCAGCCAGGTGCTGACCGGAATAATCAGGGTCAGGCCAAGAATATAAGCATTGGCGACCCACGCCACCGATGAAGTACTGACCTGCAAAGTTGCCGATATACTCGGCAAAGCCACAGCCGACATAAATATATTTATACAGTCAATAAAAAAGCCGATCAGAAAGATCAGCGCGATCTTATAGCGATAGTTCATGTTGTATCCCCTTTGCCGCGCAGCATAGGGGCGATGGACTTGAAGTGTCGATACGACTATGCTTAAAACAATGTTTGACAGGATTTAACAGTGAGCCACAGCGCCATGCATTCTCATCTTAATCGGGTTCAGACGTTCCTTGCGGTGGTGGATTTTGGTTCTTACACCAAGGCTGCGAATTATCTGAGTATCAGCAAAGCCATGGCCAGCCTGCATGTCAAGGCACTGGAAGAAGTTTTGTCGGCGACGCTGTTGATCCGCAATACCCGCAATATATCGCTGACCGAAATAGGTCAGGAGTTTTATGAAGAGTTCAAGGGTATTGTCGCGGACATCGACAATGCCTTTGATAATGTCCTCAAGGGTAATAATCGGGTATCCGGAAAGTTACGGATTAGTTCAACCAGTGAATACGGTGAAAAGTATATTCTGCCGTTGATTCCACTGTTCTCCGAGCGTTATCCGGAAATTCGCCTGTGCTACAACTTCAACTCTTCATTGAATGATCTGGTGGCGGAGAAGCTTGATTTGGTGATTCGTCTGGGCAACTTGGCGGATTCGGCATTCAAGAGCCGCAAGTTGGCCGATTATGAAATCGTGCTGGTCGCCAGCAAGGCCTTTCTCGCCCGGCATCCGGTGCGGGAACCGCAGGATCTGAACAGCGTGCCGTGGATCGCCAACAGCAATTTGCAGGCGCCGACCCAGTGGACATTGCGCCTTGGGCAAGGGCAGGGCGTTGAGGTCGGCGGCACCAGCCACTTCGAATCGAACTCGTCGACGGCCATTCGCTCGATGACGTTGTCGTCGCTGGGCGTGTCGGTTCTGCCTGCATGGGTGGTGGCCGATGACATTGCCGCCGGGCGTCTGGTGCGCTTGCTGCCGGAGTATTCGCTGCCTTCGCAGTCGATCAATGTGGTATTTCCCAACACCCCGCATCTGCCGCACAAGTCGCGGGCGTTCATTGATTTTCTGTTGTTGCACCTGGCGCAGTGATGCCGGCCCAAAAGCCCCTCACCCTAGCCCTCTCCCGGAGGGAGAGGGGAATTGATCGCGTGGTCCTTGCGAGTGACGCCGACCTGAAATATCGAGTCGAGCTCAGGATTGGAAAAGCCCCGATCGGCTCCCTTTCCCCCTCGCCCCCCTTGGGGGGAGAGGGCTGGGGTGAGGGGGGGCTGGATCTTGTTGGCACAACAAAAAGCCCCTGAATCTCACAATTCAGGGGCTTTCGTTTAAGCGTTGATCCGAAGATCAGGCCGCTTCGATCTTGCGGTTCTGTTCAACCTTGCCCAGATAAGCCGCCAGTTTTTCCTGCTCCGCCGGGGTGGTGAACAAGCCCAGTTTGCTGCGGCGCCACAGAATGTCGTGGGCAGTGGTCGCCCACTCTTCGCTGCACAGGTAATCAACCTCACGGGTGTAAAGCCCGCCGCCCAGGTGTTCGCCCATGTCGGCCAGGGTTTCCACGCCTTCAAGCATGCGCCAGGTGCGGCTGCCGTAGGTGGTGGCCCAGCGGCGCGCGATTTCCGTCGGCACGAAATCGAACTTGTCGCGAATCTGCGCGCACAAGGCTTGTGGGGTGGTCATGTCTTCGCCACCGGGCAGCGTGGCTGTAGCTGTCCAGCTCGGGCGCATCTGCGTGAAGAACGGCATCAGTTGCGCCATCGCCGATTCAGCCAGTTTGCGGTAGGTAGTCAGCTTGCCGCCGAACACTGACAGCAATGGCGCTTCTTCGCCGCCAGCCGACAACGCCAGAGTGTAATCGCGGGTCACCGCCGAAGGATTGTCGGATTCGTCGTTACACAGCGGACGCACACCGGAATAGCTGTGCTGGATGTCGTCGCGACTGATCTGCTTTTTGAAGTGAGCATTGACTACTTTCAACAGGTAATCGGTTTCGCCTTCAGTGATGGCGACTTTCGCCGGATCGCCGGTGTACTCGCGGTCGGTGGTGCCGATCAGGGTGAAGTGATTCAGGTACGGAATGGTGAAAACGATGCGCTGATCTTCGTTTTGCAGAATGTGCGCATGATCACCTTCGTACAGCTTCGGCACGATGATGTGGCTACCCTGAATCAAACGGATGCCGTATGGCGATTCCATCTTCAGGTCGTCACGGATGAACTTGGCCACCCATGGGCCGGCGGCGTTCACCAGTGCTTTGGCGGTGATCGAAAACAGGCTGCCGTCGGCGCGCTCCAGATTCAGGTGCCACAAGCCTTTGGCACGACGGGCGCTGACGCAACGGGTCTGGGTGTGCACGTGGGCGCCTTTTTCGCGGGCGGCCATGGCGTTGAGCACCACGAGGCGGGCGTCGTCGACCCAGCAGTCGGAGTATTCGAAGCCATTCTTTATTTCGCTTTTCAGCGCGCTGTCGGCGCCGAACTTCAGACTTTTCGAGCCTGGCAGTTTTTCGCGTTTGCCGAGGTTGTCATAGAGGAACAGGCCTGCGCGGATCATCCACGCCGGACGCAGGTGCGGACGGTGCGGCAGCACGAAGCGCATCGGTTTGACGATGTGCGGCGCCTTGGCCAGCAGTACTTCGCGTTCGGCCAGCGCTTCACGCACCAGACGGAACTCGTAATGCTCGAGGTAGCGCAGGCCGCCGTGGATCAGTTTGCTGCTGGCCGACGAGGTGTGGCTGGCCAGATCGTCTTTTTCACAAAGGAACACCGAAAGCCCGCGACCGGCGGCATCCGCTGCGATCCCCACGCCATTGATCCCGCCGCCAATAACGGCGAGGTCGTAGATCTCGGAGAGTGGGGGCGTACGCAAGGTAGAGGTGGACATCGGCTGGCCTCGGGTTCTTTTGATTTTCTATATTGGAAATCGAACATGAATGTTCATTTGCGAAAATGGTAGCCCATAAAGACGCGCACAGCCAGTCACGTTCGATTGAAAAAACTCATCGAAGGGCAGAGAAAGGAAAATTTTCGAACATTAAAGCAAAAGATCGCAGCCTTCGGCAGCTCCTACAGGTCAGATGAACCCATGTAGGAGCTGCCGAAGGCTGCGATCTTTTGATGTTTGGGGGTTAAACGACTTCCAGGCGAATCTTGTGCTGAGTCAACAACTGCGCCAGCGCCGGCACCGGCTGCTGATCGGTCACCAGGCAATCAATCAGGCTGATCGGCCCTAACCGAATCATCGCATTACGCCCGAACTTGCTCGAATCCGCCGCCAGAATCACTTGCCGCGCATTGGCAATGATCGCCTGCGAAACCCGCACTTCCTGATAATCAAAATCCAGCAAACTGCCGTCTTCATCGATGCCGCTGATCCCGACCAGGGCGAAATCAACCTTGAACTGATTGATGAAATCCACACTGGCCTGACCGACCACACCGCCATCACGACGCACGTTGCCACCGGTTAGCAGCACATCGAAATCATCCTTGGCACTGAGCATCGACGCCACGTGCAGGTTGTTGGTGATGATCTTCAGATGATTGTGATTGAGCAGGGCGCGGGCAATCGATTCGGTCGTGGTACCGATATTGATAAACAGCGAGGCGTGATCGGGAATCTGTGCGGCGATGGCTTCACCGATGCGTTGTTTTTCATCGCGCATCTGATCGGCGCGCATCGCATAGGCAGTGTTTTCAACGCTGGAATCATAGGCCGCGCCGCCATGGTAGCGACGGAGCAGATTGGCTTCCGCGAGCTGATTGATATCGCGGCGGATGGTTTGCGGGGTAACAACGAACAGCGTGGCCATTTCCTCGATGCTCACATAGCCGCGTTCGCGGACCAGTTCGAGGATTTGCTGCTGACGGGGAGGCAGATTCATGGGGCTTCCTTTGGGCTGCCGTGCAAAATTTGCCCATGATGCCGCAGGAATCTCCTCCCGACCAGTTACATACAGATACGAGTACTCAGGTTGGCTTATTCAGCGTCCTCACGCGCCCAGTCACGGGTGCGGCTGACGGCTTTTTTCCAGCCTTTGTACAGCTTCTCTTTCTCCACTTCGTCCAGGCTCGGCTCGAACTCGCGCTCGATCACCGCTTTGCCGCGCAGTTCTTCCAGGCTGCCCCAGAAGCCGCACGCCAGACCGGCCAGATACGCCGCGCCGAGTGCCGTGGTCTCGCGCATTTGCGGACGCTCAACCTGCGTGCCGAGGATGTCGGCCTGGAACTGCATGAGGAAGTTGTTCGCTACCGCGCCGCCGTCCACGCGCAGGGCTTTGAGGCGTTCGCCGGAGTCCTGCTGCATGGCGTCGAGTACGTCGCGGGTCTGGTAGGCGATCGATTCCAGCGCGGCGCGGATGATGTGATCCACGCGCACGCCGCGCGTCAGGCCGAACAGCGCGCCACGGGCATACGGGTCCCAGTACGGAGCACCGAGACCGGTGAATGCCGGCACCAGGTATACGCCGTTGCTGTCCTTCACTTTATTGGCGAAGTACTCGGTGTCGTGGGCGTCGTTGATGATCTTCAGTTCATCACGCAGCCATTGCACGGTGGAACCGCCGTTGAACACCGCGCCTTCCAGTGCATAAGCGACTTCGCCGCGCGGGCCGCAAGCGATGGTGGTGAGCATGCCGTGCTGGGATTTCACCGCTTTGTCGCCGGTGTTCATCAGCAGGAAGCAGCCAGTGCCGTAAGTGTTTTTCGCCTGGCCCGGCTCGACGCACATCTGCCCGAACAACGCCGCTTGCTGGTCGCCGGCAATACCGCCGATGGCGATGCCGCTCTTGGTGCGACCGTAGATTTCCGAAGACGCCTTCACTTCCGGGAGCATTTCGCGCGGGATGTCGAGGATCTCCAGCATCTTCGAATCCCACTCCAGCGAGTGGATGTTGAAGAGCATAGTGCGCGAAGCGTTGGTGTAGTCGGTGACGTGCACCTTGCCGCCGGTGAATTTCCAGATCAGCCAGCTATCGACGGTGCCGAACAGCAGTTCGCCGTTGCGCGCACGTTCGCGGCTGCCCTCGACGTTGTCGAGGATCCACTTCAGTTTGGTGCCGGAGAAGTACGGGTCGGTAACCAGACCGGTGTTGTCGCGGATGTAGTCTTCGTGGCCATCACGCTTGAGCTGCTGGCAGATCTCGGTGCTGCGGCGGCACTGCCAAACGATGGCGTTGTACACCGGACGGCCGGTGGTCTTGTCCCAGACCACGGTGGTTTCGCGCTGGTTGGTGATGCCGATGGCGGCAACCTGGTCGTGATGCAGACCGGCCTGGGCCAGGGCTTCAACCATCACCGCGCTCTGGGTGGCGAAGATTTCCATCGGATCGTGTTCGACCCAACCGGCCTGTGGGTAATGCTGGGCGAATTCGCGCTGCGCGGTGCAGACCACGTTCGCATCGCGGTCGAAAATGATCGCGCGGGAGCTGGTCGTACCCTGATCGAGGGCAATGATGTAGTTCTTATTCTGAATGTCGGTCATGTCGATTGCCTTGGACGAAATAAGGGAGAGTGGGCCGTGGCGCAGGCTCTATAGGGCAGGAACCCGCGCCGACTGTTTCAAGAAGTTCTTGGTTTGCCGTCAATGGCCGGTTCTGCATCCTTTGTAGCAGGTGTAGCGCCGGTCAGGTGACGGGCGATAAGCCCGCGATACCCGGCAGCGCCGAGGCAGGCACCGACAATCGGTGCAAAAATCGGAATCAGGAAGTACGGAATATCGCGACCGCCAGTGAAGGAAATTTCACCCCAGCCGGCGAAGAAAGTCATCAGTTTCGGACCGAAGTCACGCGCCGGGTTCATCGCAAAACCGGTCAACGGCCCCATCGAGCTGCCGATCACCGCGATCAGCAAGCCGATCAGCAGCGGTGCCAGCGGGCCTTTCGGCAGGCCGTTATTGTCGTCGGTCAGCGACATGATCACGCCCATCAGGATCGCGGTAATGATCATCTCGACCAGGAACGCCTGCGCGGTCGACAGTACCGGGTTCGGGAAGGTCGAGAACACCGAGGCCAACTCAAGGCTGGCGGCTGAGCCACGAACCATTTGATGAGTTTGTTCGTAATCGAAGAAAAGATTGCTGTACAGCGTGTAAACCAGCAGCGCTCCGCAGAAGGCGCCGGCGATCTGGGCAAGAATATAGAACGGCAGTTTGCGCTTTTCGAAGTCGGCGAAGATCGCCAACGCGATGCTCACGGCCGGGTTCAGGTGCGCGCCGGAAACCCCGGCAGTGAGGTAGATCGCCATGCTCACGCCGACGCCCCAGATGATGCTGATTTCCCACAGGCCGAAGCTGGCGCCCGCGACTTTGAGCGCGGCGACACAACCGGTGCCGAAAAAGATCAGGAGAGCAGTACCCAGAAACTCGGCCATGCATTGGCTTGAGAGCGTTGGTTGCTGTAAAGCAGTTGTCATTGAAAACCTCGGTTTTTGTTGTTGTCTGGCGCGATGCCGTCAGGGCAGGGCGCGATTTTCCCCGGTCAGGAATCCCCATTCCTTTCCCGGTTTACTGCTAAATGCTGCGGTGATGATAATTCTTACATTATTCAGATTCGAAAAAATATAGACAAGAAACAAACCTGTCAAAGGTCGAAAGTGAACCGTCGGTCACAATAAAACTATTCGCTGCGTGAATGATCCTTCGCGGTTCTCGCAGACTGGATCGCTTGAAACGGCTGTAAGCCACGGCAATCGCGGCTTGGACTAGAGCCTTTTGAGATGTGATCGCCTAGAATCCGACGCAGTGTTTTTCTGTCACTGCCGAGCCTGGAGCTGCCATGACCCCTGCGTTGGACTTGTTGAAAAAAGTTCGTGCCGAACATCGCGTGCACAGTTACGAACATGACCCAAAGGCCGCGTCCTATGGGCTGGAGGCCGCAGAGAAACTGGCACTGGAACCGGCGCAGGTGTTTAAAACCCTGCTGGCGGCCAGCGAAAAAGGCGAGTTGCTGGTGGCGGTGGTGCCGGTCGTCGGAAGCCTCGACCTCAAAGGTCTGGCGCATGCGGCAGGCGTGAAAAAAGTCGAGATGGCTGACCCGGCGGCCGCACAGCGCTCCACCGGTTATCTGTTGGGTGGTATCAGTCCGTTGGGGCAGAAGAAGCGCCTGCGTACGTTCATTGATAACTCGGCTCAGGGTTTTGCGACTATTTATGTCAGCGCCGGCCGGCGAGGCCTTGAGGTGGAACTGGCACCCGCCGTGCTCGCCGAACACACCCAGGCGAAATTTGCCGATATTGGCCGTGCGTAATCGTTATCGCTGTATGCAGAAAATTGCCCGGTTCTGTCACTGGCGCTGATCGTGTCGTGGCGGCATGCTCTGCCGACTGACTTAGGGAGAAGGTTATGCAGCTCGAGTTTCATCAGGTCGACGCGTTCAGTGATCGGCCGTTCAGTGGCAATCCGGCAATGGTTTATCGGCTGGATGCGTGGCTTGCGGATGAGCTGATGCAGAAGATTGCCGCCGAGCACAATCTGGCGGAAACCGCGTTTCTGGTCCGCGAAGGTCAGGCCTGGCACATTCGTTGGTTTACCCCGACCACTGAAGTGCCGCTGTGCGGGCACGCGACACTGGCCAGTGCTTATGTGTTGTTCGAGATCTACAAAGAAACCGCCGAGCGTATCGACTTCACCAGCAAGTCCGGGCCATTGAGTGTCAGCCGTGAAGATGGCCGCTTGTGGCTGGATTTCCCTTCGATTGTGCCGTCAGAGATTGGTGTAACGCTGGATGTCGAACGTGCATTGGGCGTTGAAGCCGTTGATGTGCTCGGCTCAAACGAACTGTTTGTGGTGCTGGAGTCGGAGCAGGCGGTGCTTGATTGCAAGCCGGACATGGTTGCACTCGCCAAGCTGCCGTGGCTGGGCGCGATCGTCACGGCGCGGGGCAATCAGCACGACTTCGTCTCGCGCTATTTCGCACCGGCGATTGGCATCAATGAAGATCCGGTCACCGGATCGACACATTGCAGCCTGATTCCGTATTGGTCGAAGCGACTGGGCAAGTCGAGCCTGACGGCGTATCAGCGTTCGGCACGGGGTGGGGAGTTGTTCTGTCGGCTAGAGGGAGAGCGAGTAAAAATCGGCGGCAATGCGACGCTGGTTGCCAGCGGAACCCTGATCCTCGGTTAAAAGCTAAAAGATCGCAGCCTTCGGCAGCTCCTACATTGATCCCTGTAGGAGCTGCCGAAGGCTGCGATCTTTTGATCTTTAAAGCGCGGTGCTGTAGCGGCGGACGCCGTTTTCCACTGCCGGGATCTGTGCGGCGGTGCTGCCCGATGCCTGGAACAGTACGAGGTGTTCGGCGGCGACACGAATCCCGACTTCCGCGCCAACCTGATGATCCGCATGGCTGGGGAAAATCGATTCCAGCTGCGCACCCGTCGGTAGTTGCAGGCGATACAGCGTCGAAGCGCCCAGAAAGGTCTTGCCGACAATCCGTGCTTTCAAGCCACTGTCCGGTGCATAAACAATGTCATCCGGGCGCAGCAATACATCCACGGCGCCGCCAATCGGCCATGTATAAGCACGATTGCCACGCAACTCGCCCAGCTCGGTCTGCACCGATTCCGGGCTGCCGAGTTGGCCGCGAATGAAATAACCCTGGCCGATGAAGCTGGCCACATACGGCGTTGCGGGTTCGTGATAGAGGTTGTACGGCGTGTCCCACTGCTCCAGTCGACCTTCCTTGAACACGCCGACGTGATCGCTGACGGCGAAGGCTTCTTCCTGGTCGTGGGTCACCAGAATCGCGCTGGTGCCACGGGCCTTGAGGATGTCGCGCACTTCATGGCTGAGCTTGCGCCGCAGTTCGCCATCAAGGTTGGAGAACGGCTCGTCGAGCAGCAGCAATTGCGGTTCCGGCGCCAAGGCGCGGGCGAGGGCGACACGTTGCTGCTGGCCGCCGGACAACTCGTGGGGGAAACGCTTGCCGAGATTTTTCAGGTTGACCAGTTCGAGCAGCTCTTCGGTGACGCGCTCCTTGTTCGGATGCTTGCGGATACCGAAGGCAATATTGTCGGCGACGCTCAGGTGCGGGAACAACGCGTAATCCTGGAACACCATGCCGATCCGGCGTTTTTCCGGCGCCAGGGTGAAGCCGGCGCTGGAAATGGTCTCACCGCCGAGGGTGATCTCTCCTTCATGCACCGGTTCGAAACCGGCGATGGCGCGCAGGGTGGTGGTCTTGCCGCAGCCGGACGAGCCGAGCAGGCAGCCGATGTCACCGGCGTTGAGGTGCAGATTGAGGTTCTGCACCACGCGTTGATCTTGATAGCCGCAAGCGAGGTTGCGCAGGTTCAGCAGTAATTCATGGCTCATGCGTGGTGATATGCCGGTTCAACGAGGAACTCGAGCAGGGCCTTCTGTGCGTGGAGACGGTTTTCTGCCTGATCCCAGGCGACGGAGCGCGGGTCATCAAGCAGGTCGAGGCTGATTTCTTCGCCACGGTGCGCCGGCAGGCAATGCATGAACAGCACGTCCTCGGCAGCGAGGTCGAGCAGGGCACGGTTGACCTGGAACGGCGCGAACAGCTTGAGGCGCTTGGCAGTTTCCTCTTCCTGGCCCATCGAAGTCCAGACATCGGTGCTCACCAGGTGCGCGCCGCGCACGGCGTCCAGCGGGTCGCGAACGATGGTCACGCGATCACCGGCCTTGGCGACGAATTCAGGGTTTGGCTCGTAGCCTTCCGGGCAGGCAACGCGCAACTGGAAGTCGAACTGCATCGCCGCTTCTATATAGCTGTTGCACATGTTGTTGCCGTCACCGATCCAGGCCACGGTCTTGCCCTGAATCGAGCCACGGTGCTCAAGGAACGTCTGCATGTCGGCCAGCAACTGGCACGGGTGCAGGTCATCGGACAGGCCGTTGATCACCGGCACGCGCGAGTTGGCGGCGAATTCGGTCAGGGTGCTGTGGGCAAAGGTACGGATCATCACCGCATCGAGCATGCTCGACATGACGATGGCGCAGTCGCCGATCGGCTCGCCACGGCCCAGCTGGGTGTCGCGTGGCGACAGAAAGATCGCCTGGCCGCCGAGCTGGATCATGCCGGCCTCGAAGGAGATCCTCGTGCGGGTCGAGGACTTTTCGAAGATCATGCCCAGCACGCGGTTTTTCAGAGGCTCGAACAGTACACCGCGGTTACGCAGGTCCTTGAGCTCAACGCCTCGACGGATCACGCTGACCAGCTCTTCGGGCGTGCAATCCATCAGGGAGAGAAAGTGCCTTGCGCTCATCATTGACTACCTTTTTGCTACAAACCGCAGATGCTCAAAGCCTTGTTTAACGGAACAACGGGCGAGACCTGCGGCGTAAGCCGCACGGGGCGACGAAATAGGGGAAGGCGCGATATTGACATTAAATGTCGCGTTTTTCCAATAGGCTACGGTTTTTGTGGGATTCGGAGGACGCACTGGCGTTGCAGTCGCGTATTTGAAGCCGGGTTCAGGACAGCAGCGAGCCTCTTTGTACACTGGCCTCGCAGGGGTTGGCAATGCGGCGTGGCGGGGATCGCATCGCTTGGGTCGGTTTACCACCGTGGCGCCATGCCATCACTTGGTCGGATGCTCAGGCTGAAACATTTGCTAAAGCAAAGTGCTGGGTTATAAATAAGTTTCGAGCGACGCAGGAAGCCTCCGCATGGAATCGAAAGAAAAACTGTTAATGGAATTGCTGGGCCACACGGCTCGCTCTCTGACTCACCTCACTGCATCGGTCACCTCAATGTCCTTCGAACTGCTGCGCAGCGAAGACGAAGTGGTGAAGAGCGCTGGCCGCCACATGATCGACCGCATGGCGACCATCAGCGCCGGGCTCGATGAGCATTGGCGTCTCATCGGTGAACTCACCGGCGTGCACGTCGCCCACGAGCAGATCGAAACCATCCAGGAAATTCAGCTGGCCGCGCCGCCGCAGTTGCCGTCGAACTGATCATGGCGGTTTATCGGCTCGCCTGATAACCGTCGATTCACAAGACGAACGTCGCTGGCGCCTGACCTGCGCCGGGGCCATAGTTTTGTTCCCGCGGGCCTGATTGCCTGCCCAGAACAAGACAGAGACTGGCCATGACCAAGACTCTCCATCACCGTGCCTGCCACCTGTGTGAAGCCATTTGCGGTCTGACCATCGAAACCACTGAAACGGATGGCAATGTCGCGATCACCTCAATCAAGGGCGATGCGCTCGACACGTTCAGTCGTGGCCACATCTGCCCCAAGGCTGTGGCCCTGCAAGATATCCAGAACGATCCGGATCGCCTGCGCCAGCCAATGCGCCGTGTGGGCAGTGAATGGCTGCCGATCGAGTGGGACGAAGCGTTTGCGCTGGTTGCCGAGAAGCTGGCGGCGATTCAGGAGCGTCATGGCCAGAACGCCGTCGCGGTCTATCAGGGCAACCCGAGTGTGCATAACTACGGGCTGATGACCCACAGCAATTATTTCCTCGGTTTGCTGAAGACGCGCAATCGCTTCTCGGCGACCTCGGTCGATCAGTTGCCGCATCACCTGAGCAGTTATCTGATGTACGGCCATGGTTTGCTGCTGCCGATCCCGGACATCGATCACACCGACTTCATGCTGATCCTCGGCGGCAATCCGCTGGCCTCCAACGGCAGCATCATGACCGTGCCGGATGTCGAAAAACGTTTAAAAGCTATTCAGGCTCGCGGTGGTAAGGTCGTGGTGGTCGATCCACGGCGCAGCGAAACGGCGGCCATGGCTGACCAGCACCTGTTCGTTCGTCCCGGTGGCGATGCAGCCCTGTTGTTTGGCATGCTCAACACGTTGTTCAGTGAAGGCCTGACCCGCGACAGTCATCTGCCGGTCGATGGTCTGGACGAAGTGCGCGCGGCAGTCGCCGCGTTTACCGCTGAAACCATGAGTCCGTTGTGCGCCGTGCCTGCCGAGCAGATCCGCCAACTGGCGCGAGACTTCGCCGCAGCGCCGAGTGCGGTTTGCTATGGTCGGATGGGCGTTTCAACCCAGGCCTTCGGTACCCTTTGCCACTGGGTGGTGCAGTTGATCAATCTGCTCACCGGCAACCTCGACCGGGTTGGCGGCGCGCTGTGCACCGAACCTGCGGTAGATCTGGTGGCGTCGACCTCGGGCGGGCATTTCAACAAATGGCAGAGCCGCGTCTCTGGGCGTCCTGAATACGGCGGCGAGTTGCCGGTATCGGCGCTGGCCGAAGAGATGCTCACCGAAGGCGAGGGGCAGATTCGTGCGCTGATCACTGTGGCCGGCAACCCGGTGCTGTCGACGCCGAACGGACGGCAACTGGAGCAGGCTTTGGACGGCCTGGAATTCATGGTCAGCATTGACCTGTACATCAACGAAACCACGCGCTACGCCGACCTGATCCTGCCGTCGACCTCGGCGCTGGAGAATGATCACTACGACACCACGTTCAATCTGTTCGCAGTGCGTAACGTCACTCGCTTCAACCGCGCGCTCCTCGCCAAGCCCGAGGGCGCCTTGCATGACTGGGAGATCTTCGTGGGCCTGGCCAAGGCCTTTGCCGAAAAGACCGGCAAGGAACTGAAACCGACCATGCCACCGGCGAAGATGATCGACATGGGCCTGCGCATGGGCATGTACGGTGACGCTTCCGAGCAGAAACTCTCCTTGGCGACGTTGTTCGATCATCCGCACGGGATCGATCTAGGCGCGTTGAAGCCTAACCTGGCTGCGCGTCTGAAAACACCGAATCAGCGTGTGCAGGCCGCTCCGCCAGAGATCCTTGCTGACCTCGCACGCTTCGCTGCATTGCAGGCGCCGGCCGCCGACGAGTTGCTGATGATTGGCCGCCGCCACGTACGCAGCAACAATTCCTGGATGCACAACTATCACCGTCTGGTGAAAGGCAAGCCTCGCCACCAGTTGTTGATGCACCCGGATGACCTTGCCAGTCGTGGTCTCAACGATGGTCAGTTGGTGCGCGTCAGTTCGCGGGTCGGGCAGATTGAAGTCGAGGTAATCGGCAGTCTGGACATGATGAAAGGCGTGGTCAGCCTGCCGCACGGCTGGGGCCATGCGCGCCCGGGCGTACAGATGGGAATTGCCAGTGGCCAGCCGGGTTCGAGCGCCAATGACCTGACCGATGAATGCCAGCTCGACGAGTTGTCCGGTAACGCGGCGCTGAATGGTGTACCGGTGACGGTGGCGGCGGCTTGATCTAGTCTGTCGGGGAGACCGAGCATGGCGCTCGGGATTCCGTTACAATGCGCCACCGTGCCGACCGATGAGTCGGAAAGTTCAGCCGAGGTGCTCCATGGATATCATCGAAACGATTAAAGAGCAGATTGCCAACAACACCATTCTGCTTTACATGAAAGGTTCGCCGAATGCCCCACAGTGTGGCTTCTCCGCGAAAGCTGCGCAGGCTGTGATGGCTTGTGGCGAAAAGTTTGCGTACGTGGACATCCTGCAGAACCCGGAAATCCGCGCCAACCTGCCGAAGTACGCCAACTGGCCGACCTTCCCGCAACTGTGGGTCGGCGGTGAGCTGGTCGGCGGTAGCGACATCATGACCGAGATGGCGGCAGACGGTTCGCTGCAAAGCACCATCAAGGCAGCTGTTGAAGCAGCAGCGACGAACAAGTCCGAAGCCTGATCCGCTTTTGTGGAAGAGAGCTTGCTCGCTCCCACATGGGTTTCAGCAGTGACTGAAATCCGGGCAATAAAAAGCCCCGCGCCTCGAAAGAGGGCGGGGCTTTTTAGTGTCTCGAGTTCAGCGGGCGCTAACTTACTCTTCGCCCATCTGTGATTGCAGATAGTTCTCAAGACCGACTTTATCGATCAGGCCCAGTTGGGTTTCCAGCCAGTCGATGTGTTCTTCTTCGGATTCGAGAATGTCTTCGAGCAGTTCACGGCTGCCGAAGTCGCCAACGGTTTCGCAATGCGCGATCGCGGTCTTCAGGTCAGCGTGGCCGGTCTTCTCGATACGCAGGTCGCACTCCAGCATTTCCTGGGTGTGCTCGCCAATGTGCAGCTTGCCCAGATCCTGCACGTTCGGCAGGCCTTCGAGGAACAGGATGCGCTTGATCAGCTTGTCCGCGTGCTTCATCTCGTCGATGGATTCTTTGTATTCGTGCTTGCCGAGCTTGTTCAGACCCCAATCTTCATACATGCGCGCATGCAGGAAGTACTGATTGATCGCGACCAGCTCATTGGCAAGGATCTTGTTGAGATGCTGGATGACTGTAATGTCGCCTTTCATGATCGGAGTCCTGCCCTGTATTCGCTGTATATACGCCAGAGTTTGAGCTTCGCACTTATAAGTGTCAAACCTAAGTTATTGAATAATATATGAAAATTAATCGGAATAAGAATGTTTGTGTTCCGCGTCTGGAGCCTAAGCAATTGATTTACAGGCATAAAAAAACCGGACATAAGTCCGGTTCTTTGAAATGGGGTGTTATTACGCAGCAGTAAATTCTACCGGATAGGGGATCGCGGCCTGGGCGGTTTGCAGCTTGGTCAGGGTTTCGCGGACCACTTCCTTGGCAAGGCAGGCACATTTGCCGCATTGGCTGGCGACGCCGGTGGCCTGGCGGACTTCTTTATAGCTGCAGCAACCTTCATAGATCGCTTCGCGGATCTGTCCGTCGGTGACGCCAGTGCAGAGACAAACATACATAAGTGAGAACCGTCGCTGGTTGTGACTCAATTGCGATGGATCTTAATGTTAACGAGAATGATTGTCAAAGTGCTTTCGGAAGGCTTCAGCTGATTATCAGCCATGACTGACGAACGGTATTTGCTGGCGATTTGCCTGGCCCCGTAAATGCAGCGCCGTTCTGCGACTGCTTTGAAAAACCGTTAAGGACAGGCCAAATTCGCAGTGTATGATGGTCGGCCCTTGCGAAGGGGGTTCGTGTCACAGGGCTGTCGCCTGAGGGTGGCAGGCTGGCGCGGACCCTGAACTTCAAGTTTTTACACCAGGAGATATCAATGAGCGTACTCGTAGGCAAACAAGCCCCTGACTTCACCGTCCCGGCCGTACTCGGCAATGGCGAGATCGTTGACAGCTTCACCCTGTCCTCGGCCATCAAAGGCAAATACGGCCTGGTGTTCTTCTACCCACTGGACTTCACTTTCGTCTGCCCGTCCGAGCTGATCGCTCTGGACAACCGCATGGCCGACTTCAAGGCACGCAACGTTGAAGTGATCGCTGTGTCGATCGACTCGCACTTCACTCACAACGCATGGCGCAACACTCCAGTGAACAATGGCGGCATCGGCCAGGTGAAATACACCATGGCTGCCGACATGAAGCACGACATCGCCAAGGCTTACGACGTTGAGTCTGAAGGCGGCGTGGCTTTCCGTGGCGCGTTCCTGATCGACGACAAAGGCGTTGTCCGCTCGCAGATCATCAACGACCTGCCGCTGGGCCGTAACATGGAAGAGCTGATCCGTCTGGTTGACGCTCTGCAATTCCACGAAGAGCACGGCGAAGTCTGCCCTGCCAACTGGAAAAAAGGCGACAAAGGCATGAACGCTTCGCCAGAAGGCGTTGCGGCTTACCTGACCGAGAACGCTGCGGCCCTGTAAGGCGCAACGTCGAGGTACAAAAAAACCGGCCCACGTGGCCGGTTTTTTTATGCGCGGGATTTACCCGACGACGATCAATCAGTCGTCGAAGTCTTCCCAGCCACCCATCTGTTTCCAGCGGTTGACGATGCCACAGAACAGCTCAGCGGTTTTCTCGGTGTCGTAACGCGCGGAGTGCGCTTCACGGCCGTCGAAATCGATGTCGGCAGCCTGGCAGGCTTTTGCCAGTACGGTTTGACCGTAGGCAAGACCGGCCAGCGTCGCGGTGTCGAAGCTGGAGAACGGGTGGAACGGGTTGCGCTTCATGTCCAGTCGCGCAACTGCGGCGTTGAGGAAGCCGAGGTCGAAGCTGCTGTTGTGGCCGACCAGAATCGCGCGCTTGCAGCCGTTGGCCTTCAGCGCTTTGCGGATGCCACGGAAAATGTCAGTCAACGCGGTTTCTTCGCTGACGGCCATGCGCAGCGGGTGATCGAGCTTGATCCCGGTGAACTCCAGCGCTGCTGCTTCGATGTTGGCGCCTTCGAACGGCTCAACGCGGAAGAAGTAGGTGTGATCGGGGTAAACGAAACCCTTTTCATCCATGGCGATGGTGGTCGCGGCAATCTCCAGCAACGCATCGGTGGCCGAGTTGAAGCCGCCGGTTTCTACGTCGACGACAACCGGCAGGTAGCCGCGAAAGCGTGCTGCCATCGGGTGACGGGAACCGCCGCCGCCACTTTGACCGTCCAGTTCGTCGTCGAAATGGTCTTCACTCACGCGTGTTCCTCCAGCAGGCGCCAGCGCAGTTTTTCACCGGCGCGCAGCGGGATAACGGTCAGCTCGCCAAACGGCAGGCTGGTCGGGGCGGTCCATTCTTCACGGACCAGGGTGATGCGATCGGTGTTTGCCGGCAGGCCGTAGAAACGCGGACCGTTGAGGCTGGCGAAGGCCTCGAGCTTGTCCAGCGCGTTACGCTGTTCAAAGGCTTCGGCGTACATCTCGATGGCGGCGTACGCGGTGTAGCAGCCGGCGCAGCCGCAGGCGGCTTCCTTGGCGTGCTGAGCGTGCGGTGCCGAATCGGTGCCGAGGAAGAACTTCGCGCTGCCACTGGTGGCGGCGTCGAGCAGGGCTTCCTGGTGCGTATTGCGCTTGAGGATCGGCAGGCAATAGAAGTGCGGCCGAATCCCACCCACCAGCATGTGGTTGCGGTTGTAGAGCAGGTGATGCGCGGTGATAGTTGCGCCGACGTTGGCCGAAGCCTCGTTGACGAACTGCACGGCGTCGGCAGTGGTGATGTGTTCAAACACCACTTTCAGGGTCGGGAAGCGCTCGACCACTCGACGCATGTGCTCATCGATGAAAATCTTTTCGCGGTCGAACACGTCGACGTCGCTACGGGTGACTTCACCGTGGATCAACAGCGGCATGCCGACCTCTGCCATGGCTTCGATCGCCGGCAGAATCTTGTCGATGCTGGTCACGCCGGAATCGGAGTTGGTGGTCGCGCCGGCCGGGTACAGCTTGGCGGCATAGACAAAACCGCTGGCCTTGGCCTCACGAATTTCTTCGGGCTGGGTGCGGTCGGTGAGGTACAGCACCATCAGCGGCTCAAAGCGACTGCCGGCCGGGCGAGCAGCGAGAATCCGCTGGCGATAGCCGTCGGCTTCAGCGGCGTTGCGCACCGGAGGTACCAGGTTGGGCATGATGATGGCGCGGCCAAACGTGCGCGCAACATCGGCAACGGTATTGGTCAACACGGCACCATCGCGAAGATGAATGTGCCAGTCGTCGGGACGCAGCAGGGTCAGGCGGTCGGACATGAGGGGATTCCAGGCGGGTCAAACTGAGGCGAATGCTACCGGAAAAGACTCTTGCAGGCACTCGCTATCAAGTTTTGCAGGAACCTTCCGATATCCCGTAGGTATGCCGTAAACATAGTGTGAATCGGTCTTTGTGTTTCAGAAGCCAATGGAGCCTCCCGTGCGCCAGCGTTATTTAGCCTTGCTCAGTGTGTTTGCCAGCCTTCCGGCGATGGCGCTCACGTACCAGACCCGTCTGGAGAACATTGAGTGGACGGTCGCCGGCGACAAGTTCGAATGTCGTCTGACCCAGCCGATCACTGATTTCGGCTCGGGCGAGTTCGTGCGCAAGGCCGGCGAACAGGCGATCTTCCGTCTGAATGCCTACAACGCCATGCTTGGCGGTGGTTCGGCGACGTTGCTCGCGGCGGCTGCACCTTGGCAGCCGGGTCGTGGTGACATCAATCTGGGCTCCGTGAGGCTCGGCAGTGGCAACGTGCTGTTCAGCAGCTCACAGTCGCAGGCCGGCGGTCTGATCAGTGGTTTGCTGGACGGTCGCAGCCCGGTTGTACGTCGCGCGTCTGGCGATGGCCGCGTGTCGGAAGTGCGTTTATTGCCGGTGAAATTCAGCAAGGCGTTTAACGACTATCAGACTTGTGTAGCGAAATTGCTGCCGCAGAATTTCGACCAGATCAAGCAGTCGCAGATCGGTTTCCCCGGCGAAGGCGTTGATCTGGACGCCGCCGCCAAGGCCAAGCTGCAAGTGATGCTCGAATTCATGAAGGCCGATCCGACGGTCAATCACATCGAACTCGATGGCCACTCCGACAACAGCGGTAATCGCCTGACCAACCGTGAACTGTCGCGGCGCAGGGCGCTGGCAGTGGTCGACTTCTTCAAGGCCAATGGCATTCAGGAATCGCAGATCACCGTGCGTTTCCATGGTGAGCAATATCCGATCGTGCCAAACACCAATGCGGCCAATCGTGCGAAGAACCGTAGGGTCAATGTCAAACTGGCGCGCGTGGCGCCGGTCAGCCCAGCACCTGCGCCTCAAGCGAGCACGCCAGCCAGCACTGCAGCGACTTCCTGACCCGCCGGTCATCGTCGCGCTCTCGACAGATTCTGTCGCTTTGTCGTCTTAAGCTGTCGCGCCTCTGTAAATTATCGCGTTTGAGCGGTAGACTCCTCGGCTTTCCGTAGAACCCCGTGGAGTGATGGCATGGCGGACGTAAACAAGGTCGTTCTGGCGTATTCCGGCGGCCTGGACACTTCGGTGATCCTCAAGTGGCTGCAGGATACTTATAACTGTGAAGTGGTGACTTTCACCGCTGATCTCGGTCAAGGCGAAGAGGTCGAGCCGGCCCGCGCCAAGGCTCAGGCCATGGGCGTCAAAGAAATCTACATCGACGATCTGCGCGAAGAGTTCGTGCGTGATTTCGTGTACCCGATGTTCCGCGCCAACACCGTTTACGAGGGCGAGTACCTGCTGGGTACTTCCATCGCACGTCCGCTGATCGCCAAACGTCTGATTGAAATCGCCAACGAAACCGGCGCTGACGCCATTTCCCATGGCGCCACCGGCAAGGGCAACGACCAGGTGCGTTTCGAACTGGGTGCCTACGCGCTCAAGCCAGGCGTAAAAGTGATCGCGCCTTGGCGTGAGTGGGACCTGCTGTCCCGCGAGAAGCTGATGGACTACGCCGAGAAGCACGCGATCCCGATCGAGCGTCACGGCAAGAAGAAGTCCCCGTACTCGATGGACGCCAACCTGCTGCACATCTCCTATGAAGGCGGCGTGCTGGAAGACACCTGGACCGAGCACGAAGAAGACATGTGGAAATGGACCGTCTCCCCGGAGAACGCTCCTGACAAACCACAGTACCTGGAACTGACCTACCGCAACGGCGACATCGTTGCACTGGACGGCGTCGAAATGACCCCGGCCACCGTGCTGGCGACGCTGAACAAGATCGGTGGTGCTCACGGTATCGGCCGTCTCGATATCGTTGAAAACCGTTACGTCGGCATGAAGTCCCGTGGTTGCTACGAAACCCCGGGCGGCACCATCATGCTGCGCGCGCACCGCGCCATCGAGTCGATCACCCTGGACCGCGAAGTCGCTCACCTCAAAGACGAGCTGATGCCGAAGTACGCCAGCCTGATCTACACCGGTTACTGGTGGAGCCCTGAGCGTCTGATGCTGCAACAGATGATCGACGCTTCGCAGGTCAACGTGAACGGCGTTGTGCGCCTGAAGCTGTACAAAGGCAACGTCATCGTCACTGGCCGCAAGTCCGACGATTCGCTGTTCGATGCCAACATCGCGACCTTCGAAGAAGACGGCGGAGCTTACAACCAGGCCGACGCGGCGGGCTTCATCAAGCTCAACGCGCTGCGCATGCGCATTGCTGCCAACAAGGGCCGCAAGCTGTTCTGAGATTTTTCAGACTGACGCGCAATGAAAGGGCGGCCTTGTCTTCGAGACAAGGCCGCCCTTTTTTTAATTCTTTGTCAGTTTGTTGTCGAGTGATGCCAGTGCCTGGCTGCATGTGCGGCAAGGACAGACTGTTCAATTTCGACCCAGCAGCATCACCGTTTGTGAGCACAGGTTGTAAACGATGCAAAGCGTTGTGCTCGTACCTTTCTTTGCGTGTTTGATCTGCAGAAGTGCATTTTTAGTCAGTGAAGCGTCCGACACATGATTGGAAAGAAATACGATGACCCGATCGGTGTTTTTGTCGGAGTTTCGGATTTTTTCCAGAATCGTGGCGAACTCTCTCGACGCCCCAATATTGCGAGCATCAACAATATGAAGATTACTGATGGATGCGGGTAAGCGAATATTGTGTTGAACAGTAAGGTTTTGGTTAGTACCGACGCGCGGCGGAGGATCGGGGGCGTTATGGATTTTGCACGAATCCTTGCACAGTGCAGTCGCGTTCTCGCAGGGCACGATATAGCTTGATATTTCAAACGTATCGAGTGTGCCTGGTTCTTGCGCTAACGTGTTTCGTTTGTTGTCATGATCATTGCTGTCCATTGCTTTTAAAAAACTCTCGTCTTTACCGAAGTCGGAAGGCGAATAGAGGGAACGGTAGTTGAAGTTGAGAGTTATAAAAAAAAGAAATAACAAGTAAAACGGAAAGCTGATCAAAAACCACACGTATACGGCCCGGTCCTCATTGTTGAGGAATGGTAAAGAAATAGCGGCCGAGGCCTCGGAGAGTCCAGCGAATATTGCGATGACTGTCATTGGATTATTGATCTTGTTTTTTATCCTTAACATGGTCTTGTTCTTCTGTTTTGGTTTTCTCATTTGATAGGGTCGTTTTGTTTGGTTGTTAGTAAAGTGGTTGATTGGAGTTTGTATTTATAGCAAAAAGTATTTGTCTGGAAGTAAATATCTTGTTTCAGTGTTTATGGACTAGTGGGGCGAGTATTGATCCGGTCCGTACGCTTGTCATGCGGTTGCGATGGGCTTTGGTAGGCTTTTCGGTCTTTGCAGGCGCACGCAGTTACAAAGCAGCAACGCACAGGCTGCGCAGTATCTAAAGCGGTATGTCGTCGGATTTTTAGGAGGACAGTGATTTTTTGTAGGAATTATCCTCAATCATTGTAGGGGATGTCCTTCGATGCGAGTCCATGAAAGGCTTGGCATACTAAGGAGCAAGTGACTGGGCTATTGTGCGTGTTCTAAAAACTCGAACAGCGAAACTGGACTTGCCCATGAATAAAGTGCTGATCGTGGATGACCACCCCGTCATTCGTCTCGCGGTACGTATGCTGATGGAACGTCATGGCTACGAAGTCATTGCAGAAACTGATAATGGTGTAGATGCACTACAACTTGCTCGTGATCAAATGCCGGATATAGTCATTCTGGATATTGGAATACCGAAACTTGATGGGCTTGAGGTTATTGCGCGCCTGACGTCGACAACCATGCCTATTAAAGTCCTGGTATTGACTTCCCAGGCCCCAGGGCACTTTTCGATGCGCTGCATGCAATCAGGGGCGGCGGGTTATGTCTGTAAACAGCAGGATCTCACCGAGTTGTTGAGTGCGATAAAGGCGGTTTTATCCGGATACAGTTACTTTCCCAATCAGGCACTCCACACAGTGCGGACCAGTTTGGGCAACGCCAGTGAAGCCGATATGGTGGATCGCCTTTCCGGTCGCGAAATGATGGTGTTGCAGCAGTTGGCGCGGGGCAAGACGAACAAGGAAATCGCCGATGGCATGTTCCTGAGCAACAAGACCGTGAGCACTTACAAGACCCGCTTGTTGCTGAAACTCAATGCGCGCTCTTTGGTAGATCTGATCGAGTTGGCTCAGCGCAATGGGCTCGTCTGAATCTTTCAGTCGCTGACGGGGTCATGGGCCGATCGAATTCAGTGAGTCGCAGAAAGTAAAAAGCCTCCGGTTCGGGAGGCTTTCAAGGTTCATAGATCAAAATCGTAATCGGCCAACTGCTTTAGCAGTCGGCGCTCCTCAAGCAGGTTGTCGATAGTGCGGCGCTTGCTCAGATTGGTCTTGGCAACTTCAACCGCCGGTTCGGCGTCATCTGCCTCCGTGGTGTCGTCATCCAGCTCCAGTTCCTCTTTGTCAGTACTCATAAATCACTCCCACACTAAGACTGCCTTTGGCGCTCCTTATATCGACATTCCCGCGGCGGGTAAAAAAGATTTTTTCAATCGACCATTCAATAATTCCAATAGCCGGTCAATCGTCCGATGTTTTGTGTTTGTACTCGCACAGGTCTTCAATTCGGCAGCTACCGCACCGCGGCTTGCGGGCCAGGCACACATAGCGCCCATGGAGAATCAGCCAGTGATGAGAGTCGAGCAGAAATTGTCTGGGTACAAACTTCATCAGCTTGTTTTCCACTTCGACCACGTTCTTGCCGGGAGCGATGCCGGTCCGGTTGCTGACGCGGAAGATGTGCGTGTCGACGGCCATGGTCAACTGGCGAAAGGCTGTATTGAGTACCACATTGGCAGTTTTGCGACCGACGCCAGGCAAGGCCTCAAGCTCTTCACGCGTTTGTGGCACTGCACCGCCGTGACGTTCGACCAGCAAGCGGCAGGTCTCGATGACGTTCTTGGCCTTGCTGTTGTAGAGGCCGATGGTCTTGATGTACTCGGACAGCCCTTCGACGCCCAGCGCATGGATCGCTGAAGGCGTGTTGGCGACCGGAAACAGCTTCGCTGTCGCTTTGTTGACACCGACGTCGGTCGATTGCGCTGAAAGAATCACCGCAATCAGCAGTTCGAAAGGCGAGGTATAGGCCAGTTCGGTTTTCGGCTCGGGGTTGTCCTCGTGCAGTCGACGAAAAATCTCAAGACGTTTTGCGGCATTCATGGGCGATGCGTTTCCTTGAAAATAGAGTTCGAACCGGTCCACGCCTGACGAGCTGCGAGCAGCAACCCCAACAAAATCAAAGCGCCGGGAACCAGGGCTGCCAAATGCAGCCCGTCACTGAAAAAGACCAGACCTTGCCAGTGTTCAAACAGGCCTTGCCCGAGGGTTCCCCGGCCCGCGAGTTCTCGTAGCCCGGCAAGTATCAGCATCAAAACGCCAAGTCCGGCGCCGAGTCTGAGGCGCTCGGTCAGCGTCTGGCGGAAAAATCCATGGTGCTCCAGCACCATGCACTGCAGCCCGATCAGGCCAGCGTATAGACCAAACGCCTGGTGCCATGGCAAGAACCAGCGTTGCACGAAGATCTCTGCACAACTGGTCAACGTGGCCGCGAGCAACAAACTCGCCAGCAATGTACTTGCCCTCGAGACGTGCCCTCGCAACGGTGCCATGCAAAAGCCATATGCACCGGCCACAGTGATGAACATCAAAGCGGCTACCAGCGCACCCGCCAGTGAGCTGGTTGTGCCCAGCAGGATTACCAGCGTCAATGAGTGCGACAGGTTTGCCATCCGCTTCATGGTTCGCTCCCCAGCAACGCCGTCCGATGGGCATCGAAGTAGCGCAACGCGTCATGGATCGCGTTGATCGCCGCGCGGGACGTAATCGTCGCCCCGGCTATCTGATCGAATTGGCCTTGATCCTTTTTCAGAGCCCAACCGGTATCCGTCGGCTCATTACTGGATTTGCCGGTGAATGCCCCAAGCCAGGCATTCGGCCAGTCACCCAGATGTCCGCCGAGCGCTGGTGTTTCATTTTGCTTGAGGGGCTTTACACCCAGCAGTCTTCCCTGGGCATCAATGGCGATCAGTAACTCGACAGTACCCGTATAACCTTGGGACTGGCTACGCAGCAACACAGCTACCGGTTGCCCAGCCTGGGTCGCGCGATAGCCACCGGTCAGCGTGCTATGGGGCAAGGCAATATCCGCCAATGGCAGCGGCTGCTCCAGCGGTTGATTGTCGTAACTATTGATTGCGAGCACATCGAGCAGTTTGTCGCTGTCGATCAGGCGTTGCTCGGCGGCAATCTGCGGGGCATTGCTGCGTTGTACCAGATACGTCGTACCGGTGCCGACAATGGTCAGCAGCAGCAGGGTGAGTGTACTCGTCAATCGGTTCATGGCGTCGTCCGTGCTTGCCGGCTCACGGCAAAACGTTCCAGTGCCGGTACGCAGAGATTCATCAGCAATACCGCAAACGCAACACCGTCCGGGTACCCACCCCACGTACGAATCAGATAAGTCAGCAAACCGACGCCAACACCGAAAAGCAGCCGGGCGAGCGCGCTTCTGGCGCCGGACACTGGTTCAGTGATGATGAAAAATGCGCCGAGCATGGTTGCGCCGCTCAGCAGGTGAAACACTGGCGAGCCGTGAGAGTCGGAGCCTGAGCCATTCCAGCACAGCAGACTGACCACCAACAGGCTGGCGAGCATACCGACCGGCGCGTGCCAGCCGAACACTCGCCGTTGCAGCAAAAACAGCCCGCCAACCAGAAACGCCAGATTCGCCCATTCCACGCCATGTCCGCCGAATTGGCCGAAGGCCGGGTTGGCGGCGAAGAGTTCATCGATGGTCAGGCTTTTGTTGATGCGCAGGGTGTCCAGCGCCGTGGCCTGCACCCAGGCATCCGGGGCCTGCCGTGGGTTGAATACCTGCTGGACGGCGTCGAGCAGATTCATTCCGTGAGCAGGCCATTGCGTCATCGGCTGCGAGAACATCACGATCGCCAGGGCAAAACCGAGCATGGCCGGGTTGAACGGATTTTTGCCTACGCCGCCGTACAGGTGTTTGCCAAACAGCAGGCCCGAAGCGATCGCGACCACTGTCAGCCACCAAGGGCAATATGGCGGCAAGGCTGCGGCAAGCAGCGTTGCACTGACCAGCGCGCTGCCGTCGCTCAGGGTGAGCCGCAACGGTTGCCGGCGCAGGCGGGTGATACCGGCCTCGACCACCAACGCAGTACTGGCGGACAGGATCAGATTGATCAACAAGCCCCAACCGTAAAACCAGAACAGCGCCAGCAGCCCCGGCAACGTCGCCAGCAGTACCAGCTTCATCGCCTGTTGCAGGCGATCGTCCGGCGCCTCAAGGGGCGACATGATCTTGCACCTGGCGCTCGGCGTCTTGCAGGCGGGCGCGGGCCTTGTCGAGCATTTCTGTGGGCGTGTCGGCGCGCCGTTCAAGTTTGTTGAGGTCCGCGCGGGCGTAGGCCAATTCGGTTTTCAACTGGCGAAGCTGGCTGTCGATCGGACGTTTTTCGACACGCACCAGGTCAGGCAACGGCTGATCGCTTGTGGCTTCGGCGGCGTGAAGGGCCTGCTCGGCATCGCTTAATGCTCGTTCCAGCGCGGCGATCTGCTCCGGCGCCGCTTCGGCGGTTTGGGCTTTTTTCAGTTCGGCGCGGCGCATGGCCAACTGGATCTTCGCCCGTTTCAGATCGGCGTCTTTGGCAGGGGCAGGCACTGTGGGTGCTGGCGGAGCGCTGCTTTCAACGGCCGCCAAAGCCCGCTCGGCCGCTTCGAATTGCTGCTGCAACACGATTAATTGCGCCTGCTGCTCGAAGGTCGGCGGATGGCCGAAGGCCTTCAGCGATTTGTGCAGTTGCGCACGGCTCATGGCCACATCGATCTTGGCTTTCTTCAGCGCCGCATCCGCAGTCGCCGCTTTCTGTGCACGCACCCGCTCGAGCGCAGCCTGCACCGGATTGCTTGCAGTCACTTCAGGTTGCGCCGCCCGTTTCGCTCGGGTTTCACGCTCAGCCTGTTTCTGTTGTTCTTCGCGTTGAAGACGGTCATTGCGTCGCTCAAAGCGTTGACGTGCGTGATCACGTTTAACGGCGCGAGCGCGTTGCTCGTCGAGATTGAAGGCCAGACCTCCCACCACCGGCAATGTGCCGAGCGGCAGCGGGTGCATTTCAATGCAATCCACCGGGCACGGCGCAACACACAAGTCGCAACCGGTGCATTCGTCAATGATCACCGTGTGCATCAGTTTCGCCGCGCCGACAATCGCGTCGATCGGGCAGGCCTGGATGCACTTGGTGCAGCCGATGCATTCGGCTTCGCGGATGAACGCCACTTGCGGCGGCGCTGCGCCGCGACTGATGTCCAGTTCCAGCACCGGCACTTTCAACAGTTCAGCCAGGGCGGCGATGGTTTCGTCACCGCCCGGCGGGCACTTGTTGATCGGCTCGCCTGCGACGATGCCCTGCGCATACGGCTTGCATCCGGGATGGCCGCATTTGCCGCACTGGGTCTGCGGCAGAAGGGCATCGATGCGTTGAATCAGACTCATGTTTTGATCAGTCCACTGAATCCGAGAAAAATCACTGCGATCAAACCGGCGCTGATCAGATCGATCGGCAAGCCGCGAAAGGGCAGGGGAATATCGTTGTCGGCCGTACGGTCACGCAAATCCAGGAACAGGCTCAGCACCAGCCAGAAACCCAGCCCGGCACCGAGACTCAGCGCTGTCGCCTGCAGCAGGCCCCGATCGTTTTGCGCGTTGATCAGTGCCAGCCCGAGCACACCGGCGTTGCCCAGCAACAATGGCCATAGACCGTCGAACGGCAGACCCGGCAGCCAGCGTGTCAACAGTTTCAGCAGCGGCGCAATCAGCAAGACGCTCAACGGCAGAAACACAAACAGGCGCAGCGCCTCAATTTGCAACGGCACCAACAGCCAATGCCAGATCGCATAACCAGCCACACCGACAACCAGCATCAGACACAACGTCGCCAGCCCCAGCGCATGCACCTGTCGACGACTGCCCGCCAACAGCGGATCGACGCCCAGCGGCCAGTGCAACACGAAGTTGTTGAGCAGCGCAGCACTGACAAGCGTTAGCACGAGTTCGGTCATGGTTCTGCCGGTGAAACGGGTGGGTGTCTCATAAGGTTAGGCATTATCCGGCCAGATATGAAAAATCCCACAGGCATGCCGGGCACGCCTGTGGGATCAATTGACCGCCAGCTGTTACTTGATGCGCTGACCCGGCTTGGCGCCGCTGTCCGGGCTCAGCAGGTAGATTTCTTCACCTCCAGGACCGGCCGCCATCACCATGCCTTCGGAGATACCAAACTTCATTTTCCGTGGCTTGAGGTTGGCGATCATCATGGTCAGGCGACCATCGAGCTTGGACGGATCCGGGTAGGCGCTCTTGATGCCCGAGAACACGTTGCGTTGCTCGTCACCGATATCCAGTGTCAGGCGCAGCAGCTTGTCAGCACCTTCGACATGTTCGGCCTTGACGATCAGCGCGACGCGCAGGTCGATTGCGGCAAAGGCGTCGAAGTCGATTTCCGGCGACAGCGGATCCTTGGCCAGTTCGCCATTGCCGGCCGGAGCAGCGGCACCGGTGTCGGTCTGGCTGGCGGTGAGGTCTTCTTTCGAGGCGTCGCTCATGGCTTGCACTTTTACCGGGTCGATGCGGGTCATCAACGGCTTGAATTCGTTCAACTGGTGGTTGGCCAGCAGCGTGGTGTGGTCGTTCCAGGTCAGCGGGGCGACGTTGAGGAACGCCTCGGCATCGGCGGCCAGCAGCGGCAGCACCGGTTTGAGGAAGATCACCAGTTGGCGGAACAGGTTGATGGCGGTGGCGCAGATCGCCTGGACTTCATCCTGCTTGCCTTCCTGCTTGTTCAACGACCATGGCGCCTTGTCGGCGATCCAGGCGTTGGCGCGGTCGGCGAGGGCCATGGTTTCACGCATGGCGCGGGCGAAGTCGCGGGCTTCATAGGCGTCGGCAATGCTTGGCGCGGCGGCGATGAACGCCTCGGTCAGCTCTGGCGCGGCATTGGTGTCGACCAGCAGGCCGGCGTTGCCTTTTTGAATGAAACCGGCGCAACGGCTGGCGATGTTGACCACTTTGCCGACCAGGTCGGAGTTGACCTTCTGCACGAAGTCTTCGAGGTTCAGGTCGAGGTCATCAACGCCACGACCGAGTTTGGCCGCGTAGTAGTAGCGCAGGTATTCCGGCGACAGGTGATCCAGATACGTACGCGCCTTGATGAATGTGCCGCGCGACTTGGACATCTTCTGGCCGTTGACGGTCAGGTAGCCGTGCACGTTGATGCCGGTCGGCTTGCGGTAGCCCGCGCCTTCGAGCATCGCTGGCCAGAACAGCGCGTGGAAGTTGACGATGTCCTTGCCGATGAAGTGGTACAGCTCGGCGGTGGAGTCCTTGCCCCAGAACGCGTCGAAGTCCAGCTCCGGCGTACGGTCGCAGAGGTTCTTGAAGCTGGCCATGTAGCCGATCGGCGCATCCAGCCACACGTAGAAATACTTGCCCGGCTCGCCCGGAATCTCGAAACCGAAGTACGGCGCATCGCGGGAGATGTCCCACTGCTGCAGGCCGGCGTCCAGCCATTCGGCGATCTTGTTGGCGACGGCGTCTTGCAGGGTGCCGCTGCGGGTCCAGGTCTGCAGCATTTGCTGAAAGTCTGGCAGTTTGAAGAAGAAGTGCTGGGAATCCTTGAGCACCGGGGTGGCGCCGGAGATGGCCGACTTCGGATCCTTCAGATCGGTCGGTGCGTAGGTCGCGCCGCATTTTTCGCAGTTGTCGCCGTACTGGTCTTCAGTGCCACATTTCGGGCAGGTGCCCTTGATGAAGCGGTCGGCCAGGAACATTTTCTTTTCCGGGTCGAAATACTGGGTGATCGAACGTTGGGCGATGTGCCCGGCGTCACGCAGCTTGATGTAGATCTGGCTCGACAGCTCACGGTTTTCTTCGGCGTGAGTGGAGTGGAAGTTGTCGAAATCGACCAGGAACTCGGCAAAGTCGGCGCTGTGTTCAGCCTGCACATTGGCGATCAGTTGTTCCGGGGTGATGCCTTCCTTTTCCGCGCGCAGCATGATCGCCGAACCGTGGGCGTCGTCGGCGCAGACGTAAATGCATTGATTGCCGCGATGCTTCTGGAAGCGCACCCACATATCGGTCTGGATGTATTCCAGCATATGGCCAAGGTGAATCGAACCGTTGGCGTAGGGCAGGGCGCTGGTGACGAGGATCTTGCGTGGTTCGGACATGTGGGGCTTCGCTACTTGATGAAACGGAGGTCGGCCACTATAAAGCGCCGGGCAAGATATTTCACCTCTGCAAATCGTTGCCAGGCATGCCGTCCGGAGGATAGAAGGGGTAGGATACCCGCCATCTTTTCCCAGTCTTGTTATCGGAGTTGCCCATGAGTGCCGTCACTCGCGCAGCGGTGGAAGCCGTCCTCAGCCAATACACCGACCCTTACCTGAACCAGGATCCGGTCAGCGCCGGTTGCGTGAAGAACATCGAGATCGTCGGTGATCGCGTCAACGTGCAGCTGGAAATCGGTTACGCCGCCGGTCTGTTCAAGAGCGGCTGGGCGCAACTGCTGCAACTGGCCATCGAAAACCTCGATGGCGTGACCGCGGCGAAAGTCGAGATCAACACCGTGATCGCCGCACACAAGGCGCAGGCGCAGATTCCGGGGCTGGCCAACGTCAAGAACGTGGTCGCCGTGGCGTCGGGCAAGGGCGGTGTGGGCAAGTCGACCACCGCCGCCAACCTCGCTCTGGCCCTGGCCCGTGAAGGCGCCAAGGTCGGTATTCTCGACGCCGATATCTACGGCCCGAGCCAAGGCATCATGTTCGGCATCCCCGAGCGCACCCGCCCGGAGGTCAAGGATCAGAAGTGGTTCGTGCCGCTCAAGGCGCACGGCGTAGAAGTCATGTCGATGGCGTTCCTGACCGACGACAACACGCCGATGGTCTGGCGCGGGCCGATGGTCTCGGGCGCCTTGCTGCAACTGGTCACGCAAACCGCGTGGGGCGATCTCGATTATCTGGTGATCGACATGCCGCCAGGCACTGGCGATATCCAGCTGACCCTGGCGCAGAAAGTCCCGGTGGCCGGCGCGGTGATCGTCACCACGCCACAGGATCTCGCATTGCTCGACGCGCGCAAAGGCGTGGAAATGTTCCGCAAGGTCAACATTCCGGTGTTGGGCGTGGTGGAAAACATGGCCGTGCACATCTGCTCGAACTGCGGGCATGCCGAGCATCTGTTCGGTGAGGGCGGTGGTGAGAAACTCGCGACCCAATACGGCGTAGAGCTGCTGGCTTCGCTGCCGCTGTCGATGCTGATCCGCGAGCAGGCCGATGGCGGCAAGCCAACGGTGATCGCCGAGCCTGACAGCCAGATTGCCATGGTCTATCAGGAACTGGCCCGTCACGTCGGCGCACGGATCGTGTTGCAGGAAGCCGCTACCCCGGCGATGCCTAACATCACCATCAGCGACGATTGATCAATCAGCAATACCGATAACCCTGTAGGAGTGAGCCTGCTCGCGATAACGGTCGATCATTCAACTCATTTGTTGAATGTTAATCCGCTATCGCGAGCAGGCTCACTCCTACATTTGTTTTGTGTTGGCAGTCAGATGCGCAACCCGCCATCCATCTCCAGAATCCGCCCGGTGTAGTAGTCGTTTTCGAAGATATACGCCGCCGAATGCGCAATCTCTTCCGGCTTGCCCATGCGCTTGAGCGGAATCCCCGAAGTCATCTTCTCCAGCGCTTCCGGCTTCATGCCCAGAGTCATCTCGGTTTCGATGAAACCCGGTGCAATTCCCGCTACACGAATACCATAACGCGCCAGTTCCTTGGCCCAAGTCACGGTGGCTGCGGCAACACCGGCCTTGGCCGCCGAATAGTTGGTCTGGCCAACGTTGCCCGCCCGCGAGATCGACGAGATGTTGATGATCGCCCCAGTGTTCTTCAGCTCGACCATTTTCGCCGCCACTTCACGGGTGCAGAGGAAGACGCCGGTCAGGTTGACGTCGATGACAGCCTGCCACTGTGCCAGGCTCATCTTGGTCATTTCGCCGTCCTTGATCTTGAGCAGCAGGCCATCACGGAGGATCCCGGCGTTGTTGATCAGGCCATGAATGGCACCGAAATCGGCGGCGACCTGAGCGACCATGTGCTCGACCTGCTCTTCATTGGCGACGTTGCACAGATAGCTGCGCGCCTCGACGCCCTTGGCCTTGCAAGCCGCGACCGCGTCGTCGAGCTTTTCCTGATTGAGGTCGACGAGGGCGAGCTTCGCGCCTTTGCCGGCGAAATACTCGGCCATCGAGCGGCCCAAACCCTGGCAACCGCCAGTGATAATGATTACTTTGTCGTTGAGTTGCATTCGCATGCCCCGATAGCAGGTCTGAGTAGTTTTTGTTTTCAGCGACTCCCGATCTGCACCGGCCGTGGCTGGGTTGCACATGAGAATTGCCCGCCGGCTGACCGGGACTTGATCCCCGGCGCCTGTCCGTTTTTTCGACGGATTCTATTTAAGGAGTCATAAATTGAGCGTTGAAGTGGCGAAGAATGCCCGAGAATTGCTTCTCAAGGAATACCGCGGAGTGCTGTCGACCCACTCCAAATCGATGCCCGGTTTTCCCTTTGGCTCCGTGGTGCCGTACTGCCTCGACGAGCAGGGCCGGCCGCTGATCCTGATCAGCCGCATCGCCCAGCACACCCACAACCTGCAAAAAGATCCGAAATGCTCGATGTTGGTGGGGGAGCGCGAAGCCGATGACGTGCAAGCCGTTGGTCGCCTGACCTATCTGGCGCAAGCGCAAAAGCTTGAAGACGCGGCAGTCATCGACGCCGCTGCCGAGCGCTACTACCGTTATTTCCCGGATTCGCAGAACTACCACAAGGCCCACGATTTCGATTTCTGGGTGCTGACCCCGGTGCGTCACCGCTACATCGGCGGTTTCGGCGCGATCCACTGGGTCGATCAACTGACCCTGGCCAACCCGTTCGCCGGCGAGGCTGAAATCAGCATGGTCGAGCACATGAACAGTGACCACGCCAAAGCCATCGCGCACTACGTCGATCTCGCCGGTCTGCCGAAAAACGTACCTGCGCAACTGGCCGGGATCGATACTGAGGGCATGCACCTGCGCATCGGTCAGGCGCTGTACTGGTTGCCGTTTCAAGCCCCTTGTCATACGCCGACACAAGTGCGCGAAGCCTTGGTTTCATTGGCTCACGCACAGGTCTGGCCAAAAAATGCAGTGGTCGACGCTTGAATTCACGAAAGGGCGACGTCATCTAAGGCTTACTGCAAGGCATTTCTTGCGTTGAGGAAACTTTGATGCGCCCTTTTCTGTTGCTCTTTCTGCTGTTTCCAGTGCTGGAGCTGTTCGTATTCGTCAAAGTGGCAGGTTCCATCGGGTTTTTCCCGGCCCTGCTGCTGATCATTCTCGGCTCGATGTTCGGCGTGTTCGTGCTGCGCGTCGCCGGTCTGGCCACGGCACTGCGTGCCCGTGAAAGCCTGAACCGCGGCGAATTGCCCGCGCAAACCATGCTCGAAGGGCTGATGCTGGCTCTGGCCGGTGGCCTGCTGATTCTGCCGGGCTTTATCAGCGACGTGGTCGGTCTGGTCATGCTGCTGCCGTTCAGTCGTCGACTGCTGGCGAACAAAATGCGCCAGCGCGCCGAAGAACAGGCCATGCGCCAGCGTGCGTTCGCCGATGACCTGCAACCCCGTGGCGGTCCTGCGCCGCGTCAGCCTCTGGGCCGCGAGGGTGATGTGATCGAAGGCGAGTTCGAACACCGCGACACCAAGTAACTGCACTGTCTGCACGGCACCTTCGGGTGCCGTGTTCATTTTCGGGGTGCTGAAGTGAAAAATTTTCTGCCCGCGCCCTTGTAATAAGCTTATGCGCCCTTATGTATCGGTCACCGAAAGGTTTCTGGCATTTGAGCCAGTCAGACTTCCGCGGCTCGCTTGACGATCCGCAACCGGCGCAGGCCGGATTTGTTAAACCCGCCGGGACTACACCGGCCGATGAAAACCACAATTAGGAGAGATCGACAATGAAGCTTCGTCCTCTGCATGACCGCGTCGTAATCCGTCGCAGCGAAGAAGAAAAGAAAACCGCTGGCGGTATCGTCCTGCCAGGTTCGGCTGCTGAAAAAGCCAACCACGGTGTGATTCTCGCTGTAGGCCCGGGCAAAGCTCTGGAAAACGGCGAAGTGCGCGCACTGTCCGTTAAAGAAGGCGACAAGGTTGTGTTCGGTCCTTACTCCGGCAGCAACACTGTGAAAGTCGACGGCGAAGACCTGCTGGTAATGAGCGAGAACGAAATCCTCGCTGTTATCGAAGGCTGATTCCCCCGTTCATTTTCCCGCTACTACAAAGTATTTAAGGAATATCGATCATGGCTGCTAAAGAAGTTCTGTTTGGCGATTCCGCCCGTAAAAAAATGCTCAAGGGCGTCAACGTCCTGGCTGACGCAGTAAAAGCGACCCTGGGCCCGAAAGGCCGTAACGTGATCATCGAGAAGAGCTTCGGCGCTCCGACCATCACCAAGGACGGCGTTTCCGTCGCCAAAGAAATCGAACTCGAAGACCGTTTCGAAAACATGGGCGCGCAGCTGGTCAAAGACGTTGCCTCCCGTGCCAACGATGACGCTGGTGACGGTACTACTACCGCTACCGTTCTGGCTCAGTCGATCGTCAACGAAGGCCTGAAAGCCGTCGCTGCCGGCATGAACCCGATGGACCTGAAGCGCGGTATCGACAAAGCGACCATCGCTATCGTCAAAGAGCTGAAGAACCTGTCCAAGCCATGCGCTGACACCAAGGCCATCGCTCAGGTCGGCACCATCTCGGCCAACTCCGACAACTCCATCGGCGACATCATTGCCGAAGCCATGGAAAAAGTCGGCAAAGAAGGCGTGATCACCGTTGAAGAAGGCACTGGCCTGGAAAACGAACTGTCGGTTGTTGAAGGCATGCAGTTCGACCGTGGCTACCTGTCTCCGTACTTCGTCAACAAGCCAGAGACCATGGTTGCCGAGCTGGACAGCCCGCTGATCCTGCTGGTCGACAAAAAGATCTCGAACATCCGCGAAATGCTGCCAGTGCTGGAAGCCGTTGCCAAAGCCGGCCGTCCACTGCTGATCGTTTCCGAAGACGTTGAAGGCGAAGCCCTGGCGACTCTGGTCGTGAACAACATGCGTGGCATCGTTAAAGTCGCAGCCGTCAAGGCACCAGGCTTCGGCGACCGTCGCAAGGCCATGCTGCAGGACATCGCTGTTCTGACCGGCGGTACCGTTATCTCCGAAGAGATCGGCCTGAGCCTGGAAGCCGCTACCCTGGAAAACCTGGGCAGCGCCAAGCGTGTGACCATCTCCAAGGAAAACACCATCATCGTTGACGGTGCCGGTGCAGAATCCGACATCCAGGCGCGCATCACTCAGATCCGTGCTCAGGTTGCCGAGACTTCGTCCGACTACGACCGTGAAAAACTGCAAGAGCGTCTGGCCAAGCTGTCCGGCGGCGTTGCAGTGATCAAGGTTGGCGCTGGTTCCGAAGTAGAAATGAAAGAGAAGAAAGCCCGCGTTGAAGACGCCCTGCACGCAACTCGCGCAGCCGTTGAAGAAGGCGTGGTACCTGGCGGTGGCGTTGCGCTGATTCGCGCTCTGCAAACCCTGGTTGACCTGAAAGGCGACAACGCTGATCAGGACGTCGGTATCGCAGTTCTGCGTCGCGCTGTTGAAGCGCCGCTGCGTCAGATCGCTGCCAACAGCGGCGACGAGCCAAGCGTTGTGGTCAACGAAGTCAAGAACGGCAAAGGTAACTTCGGTTACAACGCTGCGACTGGCGAATACGGCGACATGATCGAAATGGGCATCCTGGACCCAACCAAGGTAACCCGTTCCGCTCTGCAAGCGGCCTCGTCGATCGGCGGTCTGATCCTGACCACCGAAGCAGCTGTAGCTGACGCGCCGAAGAAAGACGGCGGCGCTGGCGGCGGTATGCCAGACATGGGCGGCATGGGTGGCATGGGCGGCATGATGTAAGCCAGCCTTGTCCCTGTAACGCAAAACCCCGCTGGCGAAAGTCAGCGGGGTTTTTTATTGCCTGTATTTCAGCGGTACACCAATCCCCTGTGGGAGCGAGCCTGCTCGCGAAGGCGCCGGATCAGCCAACATTAATGTTGAATGACACACCGCATTCGCGAGCAGGCTCGCTCCCACAATGAGATCTATATTTCAGGCGCTGACCGGTTGTGCCTTGATGACGGCCTCGGTTTTCACCGCCGGGCGATACAGCACCCAGTAATACGAGCCCAGACAAATCAGCCAGCAGAAAATCGCCGTCCACACGTTGTGCGAGAAGAAGTGCGCGCCCTGCATCATCCGGCTGATCGAAAACACCGAGCCGAGTGCAAAGGCAAAGATGAAAGCCTGACGCGCCAGGCGCGGCCGCCGATCACGCAAGACAAAGAACAAAGCAAACAAGGTGAACCCCGTCGCCGCATGGCCACCGGGCCAGCAACGGCCGGGCTTGTTGGTCTGTGGACGATGTTCCATCAGTTTGCTGTAGGTTTCATGGCCGCCGAATTGTTCCAGGCTCCAGGGGCATTGCACCGCCGTCACGGCTTTGACTGGGGTGACGAACGAGGTCGCCAGGCCCAGCGAAAGCACCAGGCAGCCCAGCTCACGCTTGAATGGCTTCAGTCTTGCGATAAAAAACGAGCCGATAAAGCCCAGTACCGCAAACACCGAGAAGCCGATCACCACCTGTTTGGCACGGTCGTGAAGGATGTCTTCAAGGAAAAAACTGTGGCGTCCGATAAAGTCGCCAGCCACCGGGTCATAGAACAACCGCGCCAGCACCATGTCCAGGTCAGTCATTTCCAGCAGAATCAGGCTGATCGCCGCGATGAGGGGAATGCCCAGATACAGCCACAGATTCAGCGGGCGAGGGGTGGGGCGTACAACACTTGATGACATGTTGGTTCCTGAATAAAAGAACACGCCCCGGGGCATCAGCCCGGGGCGCTTCGATTAACGTTCGCTGACTTGCGGAGCACCCTCCTTGGGTGCTTTCCAGCCAAGCAGCTGTTGCTTGAAGCCATAACTGGCGGTTTGGTAATAGGTGATGGCGCGGCTGATCAGCGGGTCATCGCTGGTTGCGCGGGATTCGCGGCTCTCGGTCAGCGCATCGTCATGTCGACGCAAGCCTTGGCGCGGGCTGAGTATCGCCAGATCCTTACCGTCGAACAGGCCCAGATGCTGGTAGTTGCCGACCACCACGCGCGGTGGCAGTGGGTTGTCCTGCAACAGGTTGCGACCGAAGAACGTCGATTGGTAATCCATGTTCAACAGGCCCAGCAGCGTCGGCGCAAGATCGATCTGGCTGGCCAGTTGGCCACTTTCACGCGGCTCGACCAGTTTCGGCGCATAGATAAACAGTGGGATTTGATAGTTGGCGATCGGCAAGTCTTCTTTACCGGCGCTACCGGCTGTGTGGTCGGCGACGAAGATGAAGATCGTGTTGTCGAACCACGGTTTCTGCCGCGCCTGCTCAAGGAACTGGCCAATCGCGTAGTCGGTGTATTTCACCGCGCCATCACGACCGTTACCGGATTTGATGTCGATCCGGTCGTCCGGATAGGTGTAGGGGCGATGGTTGGAGGTGGTCATCAACTGCAACAGAAACGGTTGCTGCTTGGCATAGTCGGCATCGGCCAGTTTCAGGGTCTGTTTGTACAGGTCCTCGTCGGCCATGCCCCAAGCGTTCTTGAAATGAATCTCGGCTTCGTCAACGCTGCTCTGATCGACCACGCGGTAACCATTGCCACTGAAAAACGCGTTCATGTTGTCGAAGTAGCCGCGCCCGCCATAGACAAACACGCTGTCGTAGCCCACCGCGCTGAGTTGCTGACCGAGGCTGGCGAAACCGCTTTCACGACCGATGCGTTTGACGATCGAACGGCCCGGGGTCGGTGGAATGGCCAGGGTGATGGCTTCCAGGCCGCGGTCGGTACGGGTACCGGTGGCGTAGAAGTTGTTGAAGTACAGGCTCTGTTTGCGCAAGGCATCCAGATTCGGTGTCAGGTTACGCTCGTCGCCATTGCTGCCCAGGTACTTGGCGCTGAGGCTTTCGATGGTTACCAGCACGATGTTCGGTTTGCGTGGGGTGCCGGGGTTGTCGATCATCCGGCGGATGTCCTGCGGGTCCTTGCCGATGAACTGCGCGTGGGGTTCATTCAGTTCGGCACGAATCTGCTGGGCGACTTTTTCCGGCGCCAGGCTGCCGTAAAACTGCGTGTAGTCCAGTTCGTTGTTCCGGAACGCGGCGAAGAACTGATACGGGCCATTGCTCGCCAGTTCGTTCTGATAGGCGTTGCCGCCCTGCGCACGTGGCGCATCCTGACTGAGCAGTTGCAGGCTCAGGCCGGCGACCACCAGCAACGCCAATGCATTGAGCAGACGTCCACGTAACGGCGGCAGCGGAGCGTCCAGCGCAGAGTTGAACGGCTTGCGCAGGGCAAAACTGATAGCAATGGCCAGCAGCGCCAGAATGCTCAACAGCGTAGCGATCGGATACGACTCCAGCACGTTGTTCAGCACTTCGTCGGAATACACCAGATAGTCGACGGCGATGAAGTTGAAGCGCACACCGAACTCGTCCCAGAACAGCCACTCGGCCACCGAGACGAACAGCATGGCGAACAGGCTGACGGTCAGCAGCCCTTGCAGAAACCAGCGATGGCCACGGCGACGCCACAGCGCTGGCGGGCAGAGCAGCAGGTACAGGCCCATCGGCAGCGCGGCATAGGCGAGGAAACCCAGGTCATACAACAGACCGATGCCGAACACGGAAAGCGCAATGCCGCCGGCCTCATCAAGGTGAGTCAGCAGCAGGACGGTTCGGGTCAGGAAGAACAGCACCAGCCAGACGCCAGTGACCAACAGCAGAAGGCGCATGGGCGCCGTCTTGAAAAAGTCCATTGTCTACATTCCTTATATCTAATGGCGCGAGAGTCTCGCGTTGTCACTGTAGTCAGGTTGTGAACCAATAGTGAAAAACTCGTTAAGCTTTGAATTTGCCTGAGAGAGTTGATTTACGAGGCTTTCAGCCCTAGCCCTGAGCTGGCGATGGCCTTAAGCTGCGCGAGCCATGACGGCCGTTACTGTGTACGGAGGAGTGCCCATGCGAATTCTATTGGTTGAAGACAACCGCGATATCCTCGCCAATCTGGCCGATTACCTGGGGCTCAAAGGCTATACCGTCGATTGCGCCCAGGACGGTCTGTCAGGCCTGCATCTGGCCGCCACCGAGCATTACGACCTGATCGTGCTCGACATCATGCTGCCCGGCATCGATGGCTACACCCTGTGCAAACGCCTGCGTGAAGACGCCCGTCGTGACACGCCGGTGATCATGCTCACTGCCCGCGATCAACTCGACGACCGCTTGCAGGGCTTCAAGTCCGGGGCTGACGATTATCTGGTCAAACCGTTCGCCCTGTCGGAACTGGCCGCGCGCGTCGAAGCGGTGATGCGGCGTACCCAGGGTGGCGGACGCCGGGCGTTGCAGGTCGGAGATCTGAGCTATGACCTCGATACACTGGAAGTGACCCGTGAAGGCAAGTTTCTCAAGCTCAACCCGGTCGGCCTGAAGTTACTGGCGGTGTTGATGCAGAAGAGCCCGCATGTCTTGCGTCGGGAAATTCTTGAAGAGGCGCTGTGGGGTGATGATTGCCCGGACAGCGACAGCCTGCGCAGCCACGTGCACCAATTGCGTCAGGTGATTGACAAACCGTTCGCCAAACCACTGCTGCACACCGTGCATGGCGTCGGTTATCGCTTGGCCGAGGGCCGCGATGGAGTTTAAGCAAAGCCTTTCCCAGCGGATCATCATCGCTTTTGCGCTGATGAGCGCACTGGTGGCCGGCGCGTTTGCCATGGGCATTGTTGCGACCGTGCACCTTGTGGAAGAGAAGTTGATTTCGGCCGGGCTGGGCGGCGACCTGCAGCGCCTTTTGCTCATGGACAATGTTTCGGACTGGAGCCACCGCCCGGAACCGGACCAATTGTTCTATTTCAGCGGCGGGCCGGGTGATTTCGAGCTGCCCAAGGACTTGCGTCACCTCGATGCGGGTTTCCATGAAGTGTTCCGCGAGCAGCTTTCGTATCACGCGATGGTCGAGATCGTTGACGGTCGGCGTTATGTGCTGCTGCAGGATCAAAGCGATTTCGAAGAGCGCGAGCGGGTACTGTTTGCCGTGGTACTGGTGGGCTTTGTGCTCAGTCTGGCGCTGGCGGTGTTCCTCGGCTGGGTGCTGGCGCGCAAGGTGATGGCACCGGTGGTGCGGCTGGCCCGGCAAGTGCGCCATCGCGACCAGTTACTCGGACTGGCACCGCCGCTGGCGCCGGATTATGCGGCAGACGAAGTCGGCGAACTGGCGGTGGCGTTCGATGCCACGCTGGGACGTCTGCGTCAGGCGCTGACCCGTGAAAGATTGTTCACCAGCGACGTCAGTCACGAGTTGCGCACGCCATTGATGGTGCTGGCCAGCTCCTGCGAACTGCTGATGGAAAACCCGGCCATCGATCAGCGCGGGCGTAATCAGGTCGAGCGCATTGCCCGGGCCAGTGAGGAAATGCGCGAACTGGTGCAGACCTTCCTGATGCTCGCCCGCTCCCAGCGCGAAGATGCCGGCTCGGCGCCGCAACAGAATCTCGCTCAAGTTGCGGACAGCCTGTTGTGCGTGTGGCGTGAGCCGATCGAAAGCAAAGGGCTGACCTTGCAGTTCGAACCGGGGAGTCCGCCGCACACGTGCTACAACGCGACCTTGCTGACCGCGGTGATGGGCAATCTGTTGCGCAACGCTTGCCACTACACCGAGAAGGGCTTTATTCGCCTGACGCTCAACGGCAGCGGTTTCGTGGTGGAAGACTCCGGTGTCGGCATTCCGGAGGAAAAACGCGAAGCCATGTTCGAGCCTTTCGTGCGTGGCAGCGAAAAGCGCGGCGAAGGCCTGGGGTTGGGATTGTCGCTGGTTCAGCGGATCTGCGAGAACCAGGGCTGGACCGTCAGCTTGAGCACGATGGAGCCCAATGGCTGCCGCTTCGAGGTGGATCTGGGCAAAATCTGACGCCCGGAGTGGCTCGGTGCTACTCCCTCCTTCCTGTCTAAATCCTGTATAACGCTGTAATAATTTGTCTGTTTACCGGACATTTTTTTCACAAACGGATGACCTGACGCTGACACGCCGCTCCTTAAGGTGGTGACATCAGCAATTCAGGAGTCCAGGTGATGGCCGGTCCGATCAAACTCGATTTTTCCGAGAAGTACGACGATCAACACGCGCAGAAATACCTGCGCAAGCACAAAGAAAGCCTTGGACGGCGTCTCTCCCATTGGCGTGACGAACAGCTGGCCCGCAAGGCGCTGGCGTCGGTGGGTGAGCCGGGACTGGTGCTGGATCTGCCTTGCGGTGCCGGGCGTTTCTGGCCCTTGCTGGGCGAAAAGGCTAACCGGGTGATTATCGGCGCGGACAATTCCGAGTCGATGATCAAGACGGCTATGCAGTCGCAACCGGCCGATGTGGTGAAACGGGTACAACCCTTGCACACATCTGCCTTCGACATTGCCTTGCCTGACAACGCCGTCGACAGCATTTTCTGCATGCGTCTGCTCCACCACATCGGTGAAGCCGAGCATCGCCGGGCGATTCTGCGCGAATTCGAGCGCGTCACCCGCGACAGTGTGATCGTTTCGCTGTGGGTTGATGGCAATTTCAAAGCCTGGAAACGCCAGCGAGCCGAGCGCAACCGTGACAAACGCGAGTATCAGAATCGCTTTGTGTTACCGGCCGCTACGGTGGAAAAGGAATTCGAAGAGGCAGGTTTTCGGATTCAGGAACAACTGGACTTTATTCCGCTCTACGCCATGTGGCGGGTTTACGTATTACGCAAGAGGTAACAGGATGGCAGTGCAATTGGCAGCAGAAACGGATGTCGCTCCGCAAGATCGCTTTGACTTTTACTGGAACCAGCGTGGCGATTGGGTGGAAGAACCCAACGTTCGACGCGGTGGCGAAAGTGGCGTGCAAAGGGTCGTGGGGCGCGATGGTCAACTGCTGTATGCCAAGCGCCAGACCGGTCATATCTATCGCAGTTGGTTGCACCCTTTTGGCCGTCCCACTGTTCTGCGTGAACTCGACGCGCTGACCGGCGTGAGCAAGCTCGGTGTGCGCGTGCCAGAAATCGTTTTCTGCGGCGCCCAGCCTGATCCGCAGCACAAATGGCGCGCGCTGCTGGTGACCAAGTCCCTGGACGGTTTCCAGGAACTGGAACATTGGCTGGCGGCTGCCGGCGGTCGCGATCAGTGTGGCGATGGGATTTACGAGCGTGTGCTCAAGGACCTCGCCGAGAACCTGGCGCGCATGCACAAGGGCCGTTGGCAGCACAGCTGCATTTACATCAAACACGTGTTTGTGCGGGTGACGGGCGAGGGCGAGTCGGCCAAGGTCGAGGTTGCCTTGATCGATCTGGAGAAGTGCCGCCAGCGTCTGACTGCCTATCGCGCCGCTTCCCACGACATGAAGCAATTGCGCCGCCATTCGTCGTTCCGCGACGCGGACTGGAAAAAACTCGTCTACTTTTATGAGACGGCGTTTGGCAGCGCTATCAAAGGTTTATAGCGATGAAACTAGAAATTGCACGAGGTTTGTTTTTGGTTGGAGCCTTGGCAGTTGCGTCATTGGCGGTGGCTGCCTGGGAGCAGCCCCGCATGCAGGTGGTTGGCGCGTCCGTAGACGACGCCCACTGCGCAGTCCCACGGGTGGCGAAAGCCGCCGTGGCGACCAAACCCGATCATGATTTGTTGCTGTTCATGTTCGGACTTTCTCAAGGGATGAGGCCGCAAAGTTGAACCGATTGAAGCCCACATAAAAGGCCTCGCAGATGCGAGGCCTTTTTTTATGCCAGCAAGATCAAAAGATCGCAGCCTTCGGCAGCTCCTACATGGATCGGTGTAGGAGCTGCCGAAGGCTGCGATCTTTTGCTTTCAAGGCGTATCAGGTTTCGCCAGCAGGGTGTAAACACACGGCAGCACGAACAGCGTAAACAACGTGCCAATCGACATCCCTGTGGCAATCACCATGCCGATATCGAAACGACTGACCGCCCCCGCCCCCGTGGCGAGAATCAATGGCACCATGCCAAACACCATCGCCGCCGTGGTCATCAGTACAGGCCGCAAGCGAATCGCCGCCGCTTCCTCAACGGCTTCACGCGCCGTCAGGCCTTTGTCCTTGCGCAACTGGTTGGCGAACTCGACGATGAGGATGCCGTGTTTACTGATCAGACCGATCAGCGTCACCAACCCGACCTGGGTGTAGATGTTCATGCTCGACCAGCCGAGAAACAACGGAATCAACGCCCCACAGATCGACAAGGGCACAGTCACCAGAATCACCAGCGGATCGCGGAAACTCTCGAATTGCGCCGCCAGCACCAGAAAGATAATCGCCAGCGCCAAGGCAAACGTCACCCACAACGCGCTGCCCTCCTGGACGAACTGGCGTGAGGCGCCGCCATAGTCGAAGGCGAACCCGGCGGGCGCTTCTTCGCGGGCAATCTGCAACACGGTGTCGATGGCTTCGCCCATGCTCACCAGCGGGAACCCGGAAATCTTCGCCGCGTTGAGTTGCTGAAACTGATTGAGCTGGCGCGGTCGGGCGCGGTCGCTGACCTTGATCAGCGTCGACAGTGGCAGCAACTCACCCTGGGTGTTTTTCACGTAGTAATTGTTCAGCCAGTCCGGGTTGTCGCGGTACGGCCGTTCGACCTGAGCAATCACCTTGTAGCTGCGCCCTTCGATGGTGAACCGGTTGATTTCCGCCTCGCCCAGCAGCGTCGCCAGCGTGCCACCGAGATCCAGCATCGACACGCCCATCTGCGCCGCTTTGGCGCGGTCGATATCGACCACGACTTCGGGCTTGTCGAACGCCAGATCAAGGTCGACGAAGGCGAACTTGCCGGATTCCATCGCGCGTTTCTTGATCCGGTCGGCGACTTGCAACAACAGCTCATAATCGTTGGCGGTGTTGACCACAAACTCGAACGGCAAGCCTTCACCGGTGCCGGGCAAGGAGGGCAGGTTGAAACCGAAGATCTGCAGACCCGGGATGGCGCCCAGTTTGCCTTGCACTTCGGGGAGGATCTGCATCTGCGTGCGGCTGCGTTCGTTCCACGGCTTGAGCAGGAAGCCGCCGATACCGGCCTGCACACCGTTGTAGCCGTTGATCTGGAACGAGGAGTAGTACTCCGGGAATTCCTTGAAGATCTTGATGAACTCGTCGGTGTAGGTGCTCAGGTAATCGAGGTTGGTCGGCTGCGGCGCGTTGGCCATCATGAAAATGATGCCCTGATCTTCATCCGGCGCCAGTTCCGATTTGGTGAACTTGAGGAACACCGGGATCAGGCACAACACGATCACCGCGAACACCAGCACCACCGGCCGCGTGTTCAGCGTGCCATGCAGCATGCTTTGATAACGGCGCTTGAGGCCTTCGAAGATACGGTCGAGGCGGTGTGCCAGGCCACTGGGGTTTTCCTCGTGACGTAGCAAAAACGCGCACATCATCGGCGACAGGGTCAGGGCGACGATCCCGGAAATCACCACCGCACCGGCAAGGGTCAGGGCAAACTCCTTGAACAGCGCCCCGGTCAGCCCGGTGAGAAAACCGATCGGTGCATACACCGCCGCCAGGGTGATGGTCATCGACACCACCGGCATGGCGATTTCCCGCGCACCTTCCAGCGCCGCATCAAACGGCGTTTTGCCTTCCTCGATGTGCCGATGGATGTTTTCCACCACGACAATCGCATCGTCGACCACCAGACCGATGGCCAGCACCATCGCCAGCAGCGTCAGCAGGTTCATCGAGTAGCCCATCATCTGCATGAAGAACATCACGCCGATCATCGACAGTGGAATGGTCACCACCGGGATCACCACCGAACGCAGCGCACCGAGGAACAGGAACACCACGACAATCACGATCAGCACCGCTTCGAACAGGGTTTTCACCACTTCGTCGATGGAGGCCTGAATAAACAGCGTGGCGTCGTAGGCGATCTCGCTTTTCAGATTCGGCGGCAGTTGCGCTTCCAGCTCGGGCATCAGCTTGCGCACTTCCTTGATCACGTCCAGCGGGTTGGCGCCGGGGGTCGCCTTGATGCCGATGTACACCGACGGCGTGCCGCCGAAGGAGCTGATCGAGTCGTAGTTTTCCGCGCCCATTTCCACCCGCGCGACATCGCTGAGCAGCACGCGGCTGTCACCACTGACCTTGAGCGGGATCGCCGCAAAGGCCTCGGCGGATTTCAGTTCGGTGTTGGCGTTGATGCTGGTGACCACGTACTGGCCTTTCACTTCGCCGGCGGCGGAAAGGAAGTTGTACTGGCGCACGGCGTTGGTCACATCGGCGGCGCTGAGGCCGAAACCGGCGAGCTTCACCGGGTCGAGCCACAGGCGCATGGCGAACACCTGATTGCCGAGGATTTCCGCTTCGGCCATGCCCGGCAGGGTTGCCAGTTTTGGCTGGATCACCCGTGACAGGTAATCGGTGATCTGCGGGTTGCTCAGATCCTTGCTGAAGAAGCTGATGTACATCAGCGCCGAGGCGTCGGCGGACTCTTTGCTCAACACCGGGTCTTCGGCGTCCTGTGGCAGCTTGTTCTTCACCTCGTTGGCCTTGGCCAGCAGCTCGGTGAACAAGCGGTCGGTGTTGGAGCCGATGCGCGCGTAGATCGAAATCACCGAGAAGTTCTGCCGACTGACCGAGGTCATGTAGTCGATGCCCTCGGCGCTGGCCAGACTTTGCTGCATCGGCTGGGTGATGTAGCCCTGAATGGTTTCGGCGTTGGCCCCGGGATAAGCGGTGGTCACCGTGATCAGGGCGTTTTCCATTTGCGGGTATTGGCGCAGCGGCAACTTGCTCCAGGCCTGGAAACCCAGCAGCACAATCAACAGGCTGACCACAGTGGCGAGCACCGGGCGGCGGATGAACGGATCAGTAAAAGCCATGAGGATTCCTTGATCAGTCGGCGCGCGGCGGACTGTTCTGCTCGCCGAGGGTCTTGTCGTCGCTGATGGCAATGTGGGCGCCGTTGTCCAGTTTGATCTGGCCGGCCGTCACCACTTGTTCGCCGCTCTGCACGCCCTTGTTGATCATCACCAGGCCATCGCGGCGTTCACCGGTTTCGATGAAGCGGCGTTCGGCAATCAGCACCGGTTGGCCCTTGTCATCCTTTTCGACGCTGCCGTCCTCGGCTTTCTTCTGCCCGACCACGTAGATCGAGTTGCCGTAGAGGGTGTAGGTGATCGCGCTTTCTGGCACAACGATGTGTTTCTGCGGGTCGGGCAGCAGCACTTCAAGGCTGGTGAACATTCCCGGCAGCAGCTTGCCGTCGGGGTTGGCCAGGGTGGCGCGCACGAGAATATTGCGCGTGGTGCTTTCGACGATCGGGTTGATCGCGCTGATCTTGCCGGCGAAGTTTTGCCCCGGGTAAGCAGAGACCGAGATCTGCACCGGCTGACCGATGGCGAGTTTCGGCACCGATTGTTCGGGCAGGTAGAAGTCGGCGTAGAGGCTACTCAAATCCTGCAGTGTGGCGATTTTTGTGCCACTGGCCAGATAGTCACCGACGTCGACCTGACGGATGCCGATGGTGCCGCTGAACGGCGCGAGGATGCGTTTTTTCGCCAGCGAGGCGTTGAGCTGATTGACCGTGGCTTTGTTCTTTTGCAGCACGGCGGAGAGGCGATCGTACTCGCCTTTGGAGATCGCGCGGCTGTCGACCAGTTGGCTGCCACGGCCGAAGTCCAGTTGCGCCAGACCCAGATCGGCCTTGGCGGTTTCCAGCAGGGCGGTCTCTACGGCGCTGTCGAGTTGCAGCAGCGGTTGCCCGGCCTTGACCTTCTGTCCGGATTCGAACTTGAGTTCGGTGACGGTGCCGGCCACTTCCAGGCTCAGCTCGACACCTTGCAGCGCCTTGAGCGTGCCGACGGTGGGCAAACGCAACTGCCACGGCTGCTCGGTGGCGTGGGCCACGGCGACGCTGATGGGCGGTTTCGGCTTGGAAAAGCCCTGGATCATTGTGTAGATCGAAAAGGCTTTGTACCCGCCCAGCACCAGGACGATCAACAAAACAACACCCAACATGATCAGCATGCGGCGACGCAGCATATTTCCAGTTCCTTGGATAAATCAGGTGAGACAGGCGGGCACATTACTCCGAGTACAGGGGGGATTCCAACTGGCAGTTCTTACAGGGTGGCTGAAAAAGATCGCAGCCTCCGAGAGTCCTGGGATTGAAATGCAATCCTCTGAGCTGCCGAAGGCTGCGATCTTTTAGGGCTGTTTTACGCCATCAGATGCAGATGGTTGTCCCAGAGCCCCGCCGGCAATTCCAGCGGCTTGGCCAACAGCTCATCCTGGCGGCAATCGTAGTACCGGCAACGTCCTTGCCCGGAGGTCACGACAAAACCGTCCTTCACCGCACCGACGCCAGCGCAATCTGGCAACGGCGCATCGAGGCGCACTTCGCCGCTGTCCAGATCCCAGATAAAGAAGCGATTGCCACGCGGCGCTGTCAGCGCGACCAGCCGCAGATCACTGTGCACGGCAACACTGGCGGTGTAATGCCCCATCGACTGCAACTGATGCTCCGGCACCGGGAACGCCACGAACGGCTGACCCGGACGCTTGATCGCCAGCAGTTCCGAACGCTCGTGCGAGGCGCCCATGAATTGCTGACCGGCAACGATGGTGCCGTCGCTGGCGATGCCCAGATGCCGCACGCTGTTCATCTGCTGGGCGAGAGTTTCCTTGCTCAGCAACGTGCCGTCGCGCAGCATCAGCACCAGACTTGGCTCCATGGCGTTGAGGTTCATGTCGACGCGGCTTTCCGCCTCAGTACGAATCCCGCCGTTGGCCACCACCAGCGTCTCGCCATCAGGCATCCACGACACCTGATGCGGGCCGAGGCCGTGGGTGGAAATCTCGCCTGTGTGCACCAGTCGCTCGCCTTCGAACTTGTACACGCCGAGCAGGCCACGACCAGGATCGGTCGTGTCGTTCTCGGTGGCGTACAGGTATTCGCCGTCCTTGTGCACCACGGCGTGGCCGTAGAAGTGCCGGTTCGGCTGTGAGGTCACCGTCTGCAACAAGTTACCGTCGCGCAGATCGATCAGGTAACTCTCGGTGCCCGGACGCCGCGCGACGAACAGTGCAATCGGCTGCGTCGGGTGGTTGATGATGTCGTGGCAACGCTGGCCGACTTCGGTGGCGAACACCCGCGTGCCATCCAGCCGATAGCCGACGGCGTAGTGCTTGCCGTCGGTGTCGTCGCGCGCCGACAGCAACAGCGGGCTCTGATCCTTGCGTTTGAACAGCGTCCAGCCGCCCAGCGTCACTGCTCCCAGCAGTGCACTACCTAAAGTCAGAACCTGACGTCGCAGCATGGCACTTGCCCTCATCAGTCACCGTCGTTGGCGTTGAAGCCCAGTTGGATGCCCAGCGCCTTGGCCAGTTCGCCTTCGTGCAGGCGATGGACGACGTTGAGGCTGTCGTAGATGTCGTTGAGTTGCTGACGACCGGCGTCGTCTTCAAGCATTTCGCCGAGCGAACGCTGGGTGCTGTCGAACAGTTTCAGCGAAGCGGCATAAGCGGCGTCGATTTTGTCGGCCAATGGCTTTTGCTCAGATGGCAACAGACCGCGCAGGCCTTTGTTGTCGACGCCTTCCCACACGGTTTTCGCCGCCGCGAGGCTGGCTTCCAGTGAGGTCAGGGATGACTGGCTGCGCCATGCATCAGCCTGGAACGGCTGTGGCACGCCCTTGCTCTGGCGGCCCATTGGCGTGCCGAGTTTTTTCTTCAGGGTGTCCAGCGCGGTGACTTGTACACGCAGCAGATCGGCGATCGCTTCGTGGGAGTCGGCGTAACGCTGGTTGGGGAACTTGGTCATCTGCGCGAGCATGCCGTCGGTGTTGTTCCAGTTCTGCAGAATCTCTTCGGCCAGTTGCTTCTGACGCTCGCCGATGGCGATCAGCAGTGGGCAGTATTTGGCTTTTTGTTCTGCGTTGGCCACGTCAGGTTTGGCGTCGAAAAGGATGTATTCGTAAGCCGACAGGCCTTGCACAACGACGCTGGATTTGGCCAGTGCGGCGGCATCGATCTGCGGCTGCGCGACTACCAACTGCTCGACCTGACGGCCGACGAGGTTCTTCTTGTCCGGCCAGAACTGCACCTGCCACGAACGGTTGCCCTCGGCCAGCGGGCCGATCAGCAGCGGTTGCAACTCGGCCCAGGCTTTCTGTGCGTGCAGGAAGTCGGCGCGGGCAGTCTCCAGGGTTTCTTTGCCCTGGCAGTAGGCGAGGGCGCTGACCGCCAGTTGCTTGTCGGCTTCGACCCAGCGGGTGTAGGTCGGCAGGATCACCGATTTGGCGATGGCCGCCGAGGTGACCGCTTGCGGATCCTGCGGCGAACAGGCACCGAGGGCGAGCGCGGCAAGGCTGGTGAACAGTAGCTTGGGACGGAACATGTCGGGCTCCCGATTCTTTTATCAGTGTTTAAAGTGAGTTCAAAAACGCCAGCAGCGCGGCACGCTGCTCGGCATTGAAAGACAAAACCTGTTGTTGCGCAGCTTGCGCTTCGCCACCGTGCCAAAGCACCGCTTCAAGCAGATTGCGCGCGCGACCGTCATGCAAAAACTGGGTGTGACCACTGACCGCTTGCGTCAGGCCAATCCCCCACAACGGCGGCGTGCGCCAGTCGCGGCCGGAGGCCTGGAATTCTGTGCGGTGGTCGGCCAGACCGTCGCCCATGTCATGCAGCAGCAGATCGCTGTACGGGCGGATAACCTGATTGGCCAGCTCAGGTTCGGCGGCGTTGGCGGCGGTGGTGTATTTCGGTGTGTGGCAGGAATCGCAGCCCGCCTGGAAAAACAGGTTCTTGCCGGCGATGACGTCTGCATCGTTGACGCCACGACGTGCCGGCACAGCGAGGTTGCGGCTGTAGAACAGCACCAGACGCAGGATGTTATCGCTGACTTCCGGTTCGCCGTTCGGGCCATTGCCGTTCGGTGCCTGTTTGCAGGCGGTTTGCGTGTCGGTGCAGTCATCAAAGGGTCTCAAACTCGTCGTAAGACCCATATCACCGGAAAACGCGTGAACATTTTGTTGATTGAGGTGCGGCTGTCCGGCTTTCCAGCCAAATCGGCCCATGACGGTTTTCTGCAGGGTGTCATCCCAGACCTGATTGGGCCGGCCATTGATGCCGTTTTTCGCTTTGACCTGAGCGGCGGCGTTGGCGAGGATCGCTTCTTCCGGGATGGCTTCGAGTAGGCCGAGGCCGATCATCGGCGGGGCGACGCGAGCCGAGAAACGCGTGTCCGGGTGCATCGGGCCGTAGCCGAGCTGGGTGATCTTCAACAGCGGTTTGCGCAGTTCGACTTCGGTGCCGTCCTTGAAACGAATCGGCACCGGCGTGTAATCAACGCGCACCTTGCCTTCGGGGGCGACGCCGGGCACGGCCATGTCCTGGAACTGACCGCCGTACACCGGCTCCGGCACCACGCCGACTTGCTCGATGACTTTGGCGAATTGGGGCGTATCGGGGATCGACAGGCGCACCAGCATCGACACCGCGTTGGCCGCATCCGGCGTCGGCGGATGACCGCGACCGTCCTTGATATGGCAGCCCTGACAGGCATTGGTATTGAACAGCGGCCCAAGACCATCACGCGCGGTAGTGGTCGACGGCGCAATCACCCACGGGCTGCGGAAGAAGCTGTTACCGACGCTGAAATCCACCCGCCGCGATGGCGGCAAGTTGGCCGAGGGCAGCGAGAACGCGTTCTGATCGGTCTTGCGCACGGTCGCTGCACCGCCCGAACGTGCTTCACCAGGCTCGGCCTTGGTGAAACGCGGGGCGTCATCGCAGGCACTCAGGCCCAGGGCCAGCAGCAGTGCGGACAAGCGAAGAGGCAGCGAGGGCATCAGACATCCTGCGGACGGGCGAAAACAAAGGCGCAAAGTCTAACAGGGCCGGGGTGATTGAATAAGAGGAATTATCGTTTGCTTGATACAGCGCAAATCTGAAGGCCTATGCAAAACCCCTGTAGGAGCTGCCGAAGGCTGCGATCTTTTGATCTGTCTTTTTTAGAAGCAAAGTCAAAAGATCGCAGCCTTCGGCAGCTCCTACAGTGGGCCGTGTACGGCAGGCATAAAAAAGGCGACCCGAAGGTCGCCTTTTTTGAATCGCACGCTGTGATCAGAACTCGTGATCAGCGTTGTCCGGGTTCAGGTCGCTGATGCCCAGTTTGCCGGCAGCGGCTTCGATCGAACCGGTCTGCTTGACCAAGGACGCGATGGCGTCGCGAACGATCTGGTTGCCAGCGGTGTTGCCGGCGGCGATCAACTGGTCGTAGTGCTCACCCTTGTTGGCGTGATCGACCATGACCTGGATCTTGGCTTCGGTGGCAGCCAGATCGGCTTTCAGTGCGGTGTCGGCAGCCGGGTCGGCCTTGGCGACCAGCGACGACAGGCTGGCGCCGGTCATTTTGGTGCCGTCAACACGGGTGTACTCGCCCAGGTAAACGTTACGAATGCCTTTGGCATCGTAGAAGTGCGAGTTGTGCGTGTTGTCGCTGAAGCAATCCTGCTCGTCTTCAGGGGAGTTGGCTTCCAGGGAAACCTTCATGCGCTCACCCGCCAGTTCGCCCAGCGACAGGCTGCCCATGCCGAAGAGCATTTTGCGCAGACCGCTTTCGCCCGGCTCGGCTTCCAGGGTGGCGCGGTAGTTGTCAGCCACGTTCGGCTTCCAGTTACCGACCATTTCTTCGAGGTCGCTGACCAGCAGTTGGGTCACCGACTTCAGGTAGGCACGGCGACGATCGTTGTGACCGCCAGTGGCGCCGGCGCCTTCCAGGTAGTCGGAGGCAGGACGGTTGCCAGCGCCAGGGCCGGTACCGTTGAGGTCCTGGCCCCAGAGCAGGAATTCGATCGCGTGGTAGCCAGTGGCGACGTTGGCTTCGGAACCGCCCAGCTCGTTGAGGCTGGCGAGTTTTTCCGGGGTGATGTCTTTGACATCGACCTTGTCTTCGCCGACCTGAACTTCAGTGTTGGCGATGATGTTGGCGGTAGCGCCCGGGTTACCCAGAGCGTGCTCGTAGGATTTGTCGACGTAGTCGATCAGACCTTCGTCCAGCGGCCAGGCGTTAACTTGACCTTCCCAATCGTCGATGATGGTGTTGCCGAAGCGGAACACTTCACTCTGCAGGTACGGAACGCGCGCGGCGACCCAGGCAGCCTTGGCGGCTTTCAGGGTGTCGGCGTTCGGCTTGGCGAGGAAAGCATCGACAGCGGTCTGCAGGGTTTTCGCGGTGGATTCGGCATCGCTGTAAACGGCGAAGACCATGTCGGCGTAGTGCGCGACCACAGCCTTGGCGGCGGCTTCGTCGACTTTACCGGCAGCGGCAGGCGCAGCCGCTGGAGCGGTGGTGCTGGCGGCTGGCGTCGGTGCGGCCGGCGCGGCAGCCTTGTCTTTGCCTTCGCCGCAACCGGCGAGGGAAATAGCGATGGCCAGCAGACTGGCGGTAGCCAGAGGCATACGAATCATGGCGAACATCCTGCTTCGATAGTTGAGTGGACTCGCGCTGGGGGTGCGCAAAACTGCGACATAATGCAAATCTTTCGCATTATGTGTAAAGGGTTGTGGCTGGAAATATTTCTTATTTACGTCGGTGTGATGGCACAGATCAAAAGATCGCAGCCTCGTTGCACTCGACAGCTCCTACAGGGGAATGCGATTCATGTAGGAGCTGCCGCAGGCTGCGATCTTTTGACCTTCTAGAGAATGGCCGCGTTACTGCGTTGGGCCTGCTTGAGGTAGGCACTCAACTCACGCGCCGGCAGCGGCTTGCTGTAGTGATAGCCCTGACCTTCGTGGCAGCCTTCGGAGATGATGTAGCTTTCCTGCTCGGCGGTTTCCACGCCCTCGGCAATCACCTGCATGCCAAGGCTCTTGCCCAGTTGAATAATGGCGCGAACGATCGTCGCATCATCGTCGTCATCGAGCAGATCCTGAACGAAGCTCTTGTCGATCTTGATCTTGTCTAGCGGCAGGCTTTTCAGATAGCTCAGCGATGAGTAACCGGTGCCGAAGTCGTCAATGGCGATCAACGCACCGGAGCGGCGCAGGCTCAACAGGTGCTGCGCGGCGGTGCTGATGTCTTCCATCAGGCCGGTTTCGGTGACTTCCAGCTCCAGACTGCGCGGCGGCAGGCGGTACATCTGCAGCAGGTTATTGACCACGCGCGGCAACTCGGCGTGGTGCAGTTGTACGGTGGACAGATTGACTGCCATGCGCAGGTCGGCGAAACCCTGATCGTGCCATTCGCGCAGTTGCTTGCAGGCCTGATCGAGCACCCATTCGCCAATGGCGATAATCGTGCCGTTCTGCTCGGCCAGCGGAATGAACAGGTCAGGCGGCACCAGACCGTGTTCCGGGTGTTGCCAGCGAATCAGCGCTTCGACGCCGACCACGCGGTGATCGCGATAGCTGATCTGCGGCTGATAAACCAGATAGAACTGGTCACGCAGCAACGCATCGCGCAAGTCTTTTTCCAGCTCGCGACGGCGGCGCATCTCGCTGTCGACGCTGGCGATGTAAAACTGATAACGGTTGCGCGAGCGGGTTTTGGCCAGGGTCATGGTCTGCTCGGCTTTCTGCAACAGCTTCTCGGTGCTGTCGCCGTCCTCCGGAAACAGGGTGATGCCGATGGTCGCGCGCAGACGGATTTCCTGATGGTCGAGGGCAAACGCCGCTTCCAGATCATCAAGAATGCTTTGCGCCAGTTCGGCTGCTTCATAAGGCTGTTCGATGTCGGCCTGCACCAATGCGAACTGATCGCCGCCCAAACGGGCGAGGGCGCCGAGGCGGCCACTGTGGGCACGCAGACGATCAGCCAGGGCCAGCAACAATTGGTCGCCGGTCTGGTAGCTGAACTGCTCGTTGATGCCTTTGAAATCATCCAGCCCGACGCACAACACCGCGACCCGGCGTTGCAGCTTGCCGGCGTCGACCAGAATCTTGTCCAGTTGCTGCTGCAATTGCTGGCGATTCGGCAGGCCGGTGAGGAAGTCGTATTGGGCCATGCGCAGCAGACTGTTTTCGGCTTCGTGGCGCAGATGGGTATTGCGTTCGATCGATTCGAGCAACTGGTTGGCGGTGTTGATCCAGATCCCCAGTTCGTTTTTCTCGTGGCCCTTGAGCTGCGGGATCTTGTGTTCGCTGGGGCGATCCGGATTGATTTCGGTGAGGTGTTCGATGATTCGCGACAGCGGCTTGGTCAGCAGCCAGTGATAGACCAGATACAGCACCAGACCCATCGCTAATGCGCGCAGAACCCCGGAAATGAAGATGATCACCGAACTGACAATAAACCCTTCGCCATAGGTGGCGGTGTCGAGGGTGATGCTCAGGTCGCCGTAATACTCGCTGTACGGACCACGCCCGACCAATTGCGTGGTGAAGGTGCGCTCCTGGCCGAGGATCAGGTCAGTCAGCCAGCGGCTGTTGGACTGCTGCAATTCGCGGGATTTCTGCGCGAGCATGGCTTCGTTGGGATGGCCGATGGAGGCCTGACGCACGGCATCGTCCTGGAACAGGCCTTCGATCACCTGCATGCCCATCTCCCGATCGAGGCTATAAACCGCCTGGGTCGAGGGGTCGCGGAACATGTCGAGGATGCGTTCGGCGTCGCCGGCAACGGCCTGGCGGGTTTTGTAGGCATCGAAAACAATCTGCGCGCAGCTCAAGACTACGCCGACGATCAATGCCGACAGGAGCACGACCCGGAGCAACTTCACCGACAAGCTGTTCTTGAGTTCCAGCTTCAAAGGGTTATTCCTTGTTCCGTGCGGGTAGCGTCAAGTTGCCATGAGTATTGGCAATCCCGAGTTGGCAGTCAAAGGGACATTCAGGCCGGGGATGATTTGCCCGTGGTCTCGTCCGAAATGCTGCTGTCTGGAGTATTAGCCCTAATTTGTACTGTGTCGGTAGTTTCGGCCCTCAACTTGAGCGGCTCGGCACAATTTTTCGCCTGATTCTGATGTTAGCCCGCTGTGGCACGGCAGCAAGCAGCGGCAGACAGCTTTCATCGTGAGAGAAACGCTATTTAAAAGCAGGCATAAAAAAACCCGGCAAAAGCCGGGTTTTTTGACTGGCGCGCAGCTTAAGCGGTGAAGGTTTTGCCTTCGAACTGCTCAGCAACGAACTTCCAGTTGACCAGGTTCCAGAACGCTTCGACATACTTAGGACGAACGTTGCGGTAGTCGATGTAGTAAGCGTGTTCCCAGACGTCGCAGGTCAGCAGCGGGGTGTCGCCGCTGGTCAGCGGGTTGCCGGCGCCAATGGTGCTAGCCAGGGCCAGGGAACCGTCAGCCTTTTTCACCAGCCAGCCCCAGCCGGAACCGAAGGTGCCGATCGAGGTTTTGCTGAACTCTTCCTTGAACTTGTCGAACGAACCGAAGGCTGCGTTGATGGCTTCAGCCAGCGCGCCGGTTGGTTGACCGCCGGCGTTTGGCGCCAGGCAGTTCCAGTAGAAAGTGTGGTTCCAGACCTGAGCGGCGTTGTTGAAGATACCGCCCGAGGAAGTCTTGACGATTTCTTCCAGGGTCTTGCCTTCGAACTCGGTGCCTGGCACCAGGTTGTTCAGGTTCACGACGTAGGTGTTGTGGTGCTTGTCGTGGTGGTATTCCAGGGTTTCCTTGGAAATGTGCGGCTGCAGGGCATCGTGTGCGTAAGGCAGCGGCGGCAATTCGAAAGCCATGATGATTCTCCTAATCAGGTCTGTTGCGGTGAGCGCAAGGCCGATCACGGGCGGCCAGAAATGCACCGGCGAGTTTTTACTCTTTGCGGCGCAGGGTTTCGATCATAGCACCGGGGTTGCGGCATAACCACGCAACAACTGTGTGGGATAGAGGTTCCAGAGCTGTTTGGAATAAATCAGCTCGCGAAAATCAATTGCCCAGCCACGGTAAACATCATCAACGCCACCACCAGATCGAGGATCCGCCAGGTACTCGGACGTGCCAGCCATGGCGCCAACCACGCTGCACCCAATGCCAGGGTGAAAAACCACAACAGCGAAGCACTCGCAGCACCGACCACGTAAGCGCCCGGCACCGATTGCTGCGCGCCGAGAGAACCGATCAGCAACACCGTATCCAGATAAACGTGCGGGTTGAGCAGCGTCACTGCCAAGGCGCTGAGCATCACCGCGCGCAGCGAACGCACGGTCTGATTTTCGCCTTGATCCATGCTCTGTTTCGAACAGGCCCGGCGCAACGCCTGGCTGCCATACCAAATCAAAAACGTCGCGCCACCCCAACGGGCAATGGCGAGCAGCGTCGGGTTCTGCGCCAGAATCGTCGCCAGCCCGAATACTCCGGCCGCCACCAGCAGCGCATCGCAAACCACGCACAACGCCGCCACGGGCAAGTGGTGCTCACGACGCAAGCTCTGCGCCAATACAAAAGCATTCTGCGTGCCGATCGCCATGATCAGCCCGAACGCCACCAACAGACCGTTCACATAGCTTTGCCACATAAGATTTACTCCGCGTTGGCTGCGAGATCGCGCAGCACTTGCATGGCGCGCTCGGCATCGGCCTGGCCGACAAACAAATGGTCGTGGAAATAACCGGCGATCACGTTGCAACTGATCCCGGCCTTGCCCAGTGCCGTGGCGAAGGCGGCGGTGAGGCCCACGGCTTCCAGCGCCGAATGCACATTCAGGGTTATCCACGCGGCGACATAGTCGAAGCTGAAGCCGGCCTGTTCGGCGTGGGAACGTTCGAGAATCACGGTCAGGCCTTCCTGCTCGCGGAAGCTGCCAACAACCTCCAGACCGCTCGGCAAGACACTGTCGTGCAGGGTGCAGAACACGTATTCGCCGGCGTTGAGTTGCGGACTCATGCTGCGCAATAGAGTCGAGAGTGAAGTTTCGCCAGCCATAAGTGTGTTCCTTGAGAAAGAGTGCTTGCTGGCTATTCTCGGGTCGAAACCTGTATAAGAAAAACCAATAGTGCTGATCGCTCATTAGGAAAACTGATGTTCGACTACAAATTGCTTTCCGCTTTGGCCGCCGTGGTCGAGCAGGCGGGATTCGAACGGGCCGCGCAGGTACTGGGCTTGTCGCAATCGGCGATCTCGCAACGGATCAAACTGCTTGAAGCGCGGGTCGGTCAGCCGGTGTTGATTCGCGGCACGCCACCGTCGCCGACCGAAATCGGCCGGCGTCTGCTCAACCATGTGCAGCAGGTGCGTTTGCTTGAGCGTGACCTGCAAACCCTGGTGCCCGCGCTGGACGAGGAGGGTTTGCCGGAACGTTTGCGCATCGCCCTTAATGCCGACAGCCTCGCCACATGGTGGGCCGAAGCGGTTGGCGACTTCTGTGCCGAACAACATTTGCTGCTCGATCTGATTGTCGAAGACCAGACCGTCGGCCTCAAACGCATGCGCGCCGGTGAAGTCGCCGCGTGCCTTTGCGCCAGCGAACGGCCGGTGGCCGGCGCGCGCAGTGTGTTGCTCGGGGCGATGCGGTATCGCGCGCTGGCCAGCCCGGCGTTTATCGAACGGCATTTCCCTGATGGCGTACGCGCCGAACAATTGCCGCGCACCCCGGCGCTGGTATTCGGCCCGGATGATTTCCTCCAGCATCGCTACCTCGCCTCGTTGGGCGTCGACGGTGGATTCGAACACCATTTGTGCCCGTCCTCGGAAGGTTTTATCCGCCTGACCGAAGCCGGACTCGGCTGGGGCCTGGTGCCGGAACTGCAAGTGCGCGATCAACTGCAACGCGGGTTGTTGCGCGAACTTCTGCCAGATAAACCGATCGACGTGCCGTTGTACTGGCATCATTGGCGCAATGGCGGTCAGTTGCTGGGCTTGCTGACCGAGCAATTAGTGCGCGCTTCAGCGCAATGGCTGGTGCCTTGGAAACAGCCATGAGCGTCAAGCTGCAAGCGGCAAGTTCAGCGCTGCGCACCGTTTTAAACTTGCAGCTCGAAGCTTGAAGCTCGCAGCTGGTTTCATTGGAGTTTTGCATGAAAATTTTGGTCACCGGCGCAAGCGGCTTCATTGGCGGACGCTTTGCGCGTTTCGCCCTGGAGCAGGGTCTGGACGTGCGGGTCAACGGTCGCCGGGCCGAAAGCGTCGAGCATCTGGTGCGCCGGGGTGCCGAGTTTGTGCCCGGCGATCTGACCGATCCCGACCTGGTCCGCGAACTGTGCTCGGACGTCGAAGCCGTGGTGCATTGCGCCGGTGCTGTCGGATTGTGGGGCCGCTATCAGGACTTCCACCAGGGCAACGTGCAGGTCACCGAAAACGTTGTCGAAGCCTGCCTCAAGCAGCGCGTCCGCCGTTTGGTGCATCTGTCGTCGCCATCGATCTATTTCGATGGTCGCGATCATTTCAACCTGACCGAAGAGCAAGTGCCCAAGCGCTTCAAGCATCACTATGCCGCGACCAAGTACCTGGCCGAGCAAAAGGTCTTCGGTGCGCAGGAATTTGGCCTGGAAACTATCGCCCTGCGCCCGCGTTTCGTTACCGGCGCCGGCGACATGAGCATTTTCCCGCGCCTGCTCAACATGCAGCGCAAGGGCCGGCTGGCGATCATCGGCAATGGCCTGAACAAAGTCGATTTCACCAGCGTGCAGAATCTCAACGAAGCGATGCTCAGCAGCTTGCTGGCCGCCGGCTCCGCGCTGGGCAAAGCCTACAACATCAGCAATGGCGCTCCGGTGCCGCTATGGGATGTGGTCAATTACGTGATGCGCAAGATGGAAGTGCCGCAAGTCACCAAGTACCGTTCCTATGGTCTGGCCTACAGCGTTGCGGCGCTCAACGAAGGGGCGTGCAAGCTCTGGCCCGGGCGTCCGGAGCCAACCCTGTCGCGCCTGGGCATGCAGGTCATGAACAAAAATTTCACCCTCGACATCAGCCGCGCGCGGCATTATCTGGACTACGATCCGAAAGTCAGCCTGTGGTCGGCGCTGGATGAGTTCTGCAGTTGGTGGAAAGCTCAGGACATTCGTTGAAACGATTCGGCCGGGCGGCAATGAACCGTGTCGCTGCTCGGGGGTCAATCCCTGCGGCTGCGGCGGTTATACTTCGCAGCATTTAGCCATCACCGCGTTTCACAAAGGTTGCCTCAATGTCCATGCGTAATGATGCCCACGACGATTTCGACGATGTCCCGAGCCTGCGTGCCGACACCTTCGACGACGATGACATTCCGACCACCGCGCGCACCTCCGTGCACTCGCGCACGCCGCCGGTAGTCAAGGTCAAGGCAGCCAGCACCGGCCCGTTGTGGGCCTTGGTCGGCGCATTGTTCTTCGCCTTCATCGGCCTCGCCTGGTGGAGTTTCCAGCAGATCTCGCTGATGGAACAACAACTGGTGGCGACCCAGGAAAGCTTTGCGCGGATCAGCGAAGAAGCCGCCGGGCGCTTGCAGGACATTTCCGGCAAGGTCGTGGCCAGTCAGTCCAATGTCACCAGCGACAGCGAAGCCTTGAAACTGCAGATCAAACAGCTCGAAGGCAAGCTGCTCGATCAGAGCAAACAGCAGCAAGGCGTAGCGGGGCAGGCCAGTGATCTGGACAAACGCCTGGCGCAAATGACTGCGCAGACCACCGAACAGCAGAACGCCAACACTCAGTTGCAGGCACAGGTCAAAGCCTTGAGCGCTGAGCTGGCGACCGTCAAGAGCACAGCGGCCGACACCAGCAAGGTCGACACACAGTTGAAGGCCTTCGACGCTCAGTTCAAAAGCCTCGGTGCCGATATCGCTGCACTAAAAAAGCAGGGCAACCCGAGCGCGGCCATCGATCGTCTTGAGCAGGAAATCGTCGTGCTCAAAAGCGAACAGGACAACCGCCCGGCAACACCGCAGGGTGGTGGCAATACCGCCGAGTTCGACGCCTTCCGTGCTCAGATGACCCGCAACATCAACACCCTTCAGGCGCAGATTCAGAATTTGCAGCAGCAGATCAATTCCCGCCCATAAGTTTTGTTGATCAGTGCAGGGGGGCTGTAATCCCCTGCATCATTCTGAATACTCGTACATCACCCCAAGCCGTCTACGCTCTTGAAACACCAACAAGAACGAGGGATGCGCTATGGGTTTTTTGCATAAAGTGGCCTGGCTCGGCGTGATGTTACTGGCCGGTTTCGGCCAGGCCAGCGCCGCCACGACCGCCAAGGATGACAGTCAGGCCGCCATCGCCTTGCTGGAAAAAGCCCTGGCCTACTACCACGACAACGGCGACAAGGCGTTCGCCGCGTTCAGCCGTCAGGGCGAGTTCGTCGACAAGGATCGCTACGTGTTCGTGCTCGACACCAAAGGCGTGATGCTCGCCAGCGGTGGGCCTTCAGCAGCGTTGATCGGCCGTGACGTGAGTGAGGTGCTTGGCCCGGATTTGCAGAAAACCTTCAAGGATGCGTTGAAGGTGCCGGAAGGCAATGGCATCCAGCAGGCCGAATACCGATGGCAGAACTGGTCGGATGGCAAGGTCGAGCGCAAGCACGTGTATTACCAACGCATCGGCCAGCGGATTCTGGCGGTGGGTTATTACTTACCGCGAGCGTCGGCGGAGCAAGCCAAAGCATTGCTCGACAAAGCGGCCAGCGATTTGGGCAAAGACGAGAAAGGCACACTGACCGCAATCAATTCGCTCAAGGGCGGCTATTTGCAGGATGACCTGTACGTGTTTGTGGTCGATCTGAACACCCAGCGTTACGTTGCCCACGGCACCAATCTGCGTTTGATCAACACCGACTTCGGCAAGGTCAAGGATCCGGAAGGCAAACCGGTGGGCGAACCGATTCTGGCGCTGATGGCCAAGCAGGATGAGGGTGAGTACGAATATCGCTGGAAAAACCCGGTGACCGGCAAGGTCGAGGACAAGCATGCTTATCTGAAGAAGGCCGGGCATTTCCTCGTGGCCGTCGGTTACTACAGCCCCTGAGCGAAATACTTACCCCTGTGGGAGCGAGCTTGCTCGCGAATGCGGCGTGTCATTCACGATGATGTCGTCTGACACACCGCTTTCGCGAGCAAGCTCGCTCCCACAGGGTTTTGTGGTGTTACGGTTATTTTGCGCCGTGCTCGCGACCGCGCAGCAGGTTGTTCGGCATCGCAATCGCTGCCGCCAGCCCGAGCAACGACACCGCCGCACTCACCCACAACAAATGCCGGAACGTCACCAGCAATTCCGCCCGCAAGGCGTCCTGCGCATCGCCCGGTGCGGCGTTCAGACCATCCAGCAGGACGTTACCCGAATGCCCTTCGCTCATCAGCGAACTGCTGGCCAGATGGGCGAAACTCGAGTCCTGCAACAGCGCAAGCAACAACGCCGACATCAACGCCACGCCCACCGCGCCGCCGAGGGAGCGAAACAGGTTGGTGGTGCTGGTGGCCACGCCGATGTCGCGTTGTTCCACCGAATTTTGTGTACCGACCAGCGAAGTCGGGAACTGCATGCCGCTGGAAATACCGCAGAGCAACATGAACAGTGCGCTGATCAGCGTCGCCTCCGGTGGGCTGAACGCCATACCGAGAATCGCGATCGGCATCAGCAGAGCGCCGGTCAGAATCTGCGGTTTGTAACGCCCGGTGATCGACGTGCGCCGGCCGGCGAAAAATGCACCAATCGGCAACCCCATCGCCAATGGCAACAAGTGCAAAGCGGCGCTGTCAGCTCCGGCACCGGTCACGGTCTGAAAGCGCAGCGGCATCAGCACAATCAGCGAAATCGCCTGGAAACTGGTAAAGAAAATCGTGCACCAGCAGAGCAGGGCGTTGCGATTGGCGAACAGGTGCATCGGCAGCAACGGTTCGCGAGCGCGGCGTTCGTGCCAGACAAACAGCCCCAGCACCACCACTGCACAAGCGAACAAGCCGAGCACTTCAGTGCTGCGCCACGAATGCCCTTGGCCGACTTGAGTGATGCCCAACAGCAGGGCGGTCAGGCCGATGATCATCAACAACGTGCCGAGGTAATCGATGATCGGTTTGCGCTGCGGAATCGGCAGGCCACGCAGATTGCGGCGGGCCACCCACCAGGCACCGAGGCCCAGTGGCAGGTTGATCAGAAATACCCAGCGCCACGACAGGTATTCGGTCATGTACCCGCCAAGCACCGGACCGGCAACGCTGGCCACCGCGTACATGCTGCTGAAGTAACCCTGATAACGCCCACGTTCACGCGGCGGCACGATGTCGCCGATGATCGCCTGACTCACCGAGATCATTCCGCCAGCGCCGATACCCTGAAGGATCCGCGCCAGCACCAGTTGCTCCATGCTCTGCGCCATGCCGCAAAACAACGAGGCAAGGGTGAACAGGCCCATGCCGAACAGCATCAGTTTGCGCCGCCCGTACAAGTCACCGAGCTTGCCGTAGATCGGCACGGCCACCGTCATCGCGACCATGTACCCGGAAATCACCCAGGCCAGCAGGCTGACATCCTTGAACTGCGCAGAGATGGCCGGCATCGACACGGCGACGATGGTTTGATCCAGCGCGCCGAGGAAGATCGCCATCATCAGCGCGACCAGCACGCTGCGAATGGCCGGTTTGGGCGTTTCGGGGTGATTGAGATTGGTCACGGGCGAGCCTGCGGGCAGTGATGAACCCGCGCGGCCATCGCGCGCGGGTGGATGCTCGTCAGTGTAAGTCGGTAGCAGGCTATTCGATAGCCTCATAAGGAAGTCCGACGTAATTTTCTGCAATGGTTTTTCGCCCTGCTTCTGAACTGACAAAGTAGTCCAGTTCCGAGGCGCTGATGCGCTGGCTGAAAGCGTCATGATCATCGAAGCGGTGCAGCATCGAGGTCATCCACCAGGAAAAGCGCTCGGCTTTCCACACGCGGCGCAGGCAGATTTCCGAGTATTTCTCCAGCAGATCGGTGCGGCCGTCGCGGTAAACTTTCAGCAGAATATTGAACAGCGTACTGACGTCGCTGGCGGCCAGATTCAAACCCTTGGCACCGGTCGGCGGAACGATGTGCGCGGCGTCGCCGACGAGAAACATCCGTCCGTACTGCATTGGCTCGACGACGAAACTGCGCAGCGGCGCGATGCTTTTTTCGATCGAAGGGCCGGTAACCAGTTTCCCGGCAAGCTCTACTGGCAGGCGATTTTTCAATTCATCCCAGAAGCGCTGATCGCTCCAGTCATCGACATTTTCATCCGCCGGCACTTGCAGGTAATAGCGGGTGCGGGTGGCCGAACGCATGCTGCACAAGGCAAAGCCGCGTTCATGACGGGCGTAGACCAACTCGTCATGCACCGGTGGCGTGTCGGCCAGAATGCCCAGCCAGCCAAACGGATAAACCCGCTCGAACACTTTCAGACTATCGGCCGGAATCGACTGCCGAGCGACGCCGTGGAAACCGTCGCAACCGGCGATGTAATCGCAATCGACGCGAACGGTTTCGCCGTCCTTTTCAAAGGTGACAAAAGCTTCGTCGCTTTTCATGCCATGCGGAACGACATGGCTTGCCTGGTAAATCGTCGGTGCACCAGCCTCCCGACGAGCGGCCATCAGGTCGCGGGTGACTTCGGTCTGGCCGTAGATCATCACGCTCTTGCCGCCGGTCAATGCGTGCAGATCGATGTGCACCTGACGCCCGTCCAGGGCCAGATCGAAACCGCCATGCACCAGTCCTTCGGCGTCCATGCGCTGACTCACGCCAGCCTGACGCAACAGCTCTACCATGCCTTGTTCAAGCACACCGGCGCGGATGCGCCCGAGGACATAATCCGGCGTCTGGCGTTCGAGGATGAGGGTGTCGATGCCAGCGTTGTGCAACAACTGGCCCAGGAGCAATCCGGACGGACCGGCGCCGATGATGGCGACTTGGGTTTTCAGCGTTTTCATTGTTTTTATGACTCGCAAGCTTCACGCGGCCAAGACCGGTGAATGATTTTTATGGATCGAGTGCTTGCATTTTTCCCTTGCGGGTCTGTCAATTGAAGGTGAAAACTGAGCCGATACCTGTACATTCTGCCAATCGGTGCGATTATCGCCCACAACCCCGAGGCCTGGATTGAAGTGATGAACAAGCCTGAGCTGCCTTCGATTCCAGTGTTCAAGCTCTACGGTGAAAGCCTGGACTGGCCGACCCCTGACTTGCTGCACTGTGAAACCATTTCCTCCCGCAGTCGCGAACACGAGTGGGAAATCAAACCCCACCGCCATGCTGATTTGTGCCAGTTACTCTTCGTCTTCAAAGGTCAGGCAGAGCTTGAGATCGAAGGGCAACGCACGCAACTCGACACCCCGGCCATTCAAGTGCTGCCACCGCTGTCGGTGCACGGCTTTCGTTTTTCCGAAGATGTCGAAGGGTTCATCGTTACCCTCGCCACACCGCTGATCAATCATTTGCAGGCGCAACTGGGCGATTCGGTACATGCGTTGGCCAGCGCGGAAAATTATCCGGCAAGCCAGGACGGCGATTACCTCAACAGCCTGTTTTCGGCGTTGCAGGCCGAATACAACGGCCATCAACCGGCGCGGGAAATGCTCATGCATTCGCTGGTCAGCGTGATCATGGTCTGGGTCAGTCGTCAGGCAATCGTGCGGCACAAAGCCAGTCAGCGCCCGCAACGTCAGCGCGAGTACCTCAATGGCTTTATTCAATTGGTCGAGGAGACTTATCGCCAGCACGTGAAGGTCGAAGACCTGGCCCATCGCTTGGGCATTTCGGTGTCGCACCTCAACGGCACCTGCCGTGAGCTGGCCGGGCAGCCGGCGTTGCAGATCATGCATGAACGTCAGTTACTGGAGGCCAAGCGCTTGCTCACCTATACCAGCATGACGATTTACGAGATGTCGGAGTTGTTGGGGTTTTCCGATCCGACCAACTTCACGCGGCTGTTCCGGCGCAGGGTGGGGATTTCACCAAAGGCCTTCCGCGACAGCCTGAAGGCCGATCAATAACTCACAGACACCACAAAACCCCTGTAGGAGTGAGCCTGCTCGCGATAGCGGTGTGTCAGTCAAACTTTATCTGAATGACACACCGCTATCGCGAGCAGGCTCACTCCTACAGTTGAATATCAGCGCAATGCGTTCAGCGTGGCATTGTGCGGAATGCAGCGCTCGAAGTTGCAGCTCGCATACTCGCGCGGCAGCTGTCGCAGCTGTTCGACCCGCCAGGCTGCGGTGCCGTACAGCGCCAGCGTGGCGGCGCAAGTAATGAAAATCGCGACGTACCTTCTTGTTTTGATGTTCATGGCGTGGACCTCTGAACGACATACCCTGCGGTATTACTTTCAGCATAGGTCAGCGGTGGGGAGTTGCCAGCGAGTGTGCTTGAGGATTTAACCGACCATTCAGCACGCTGATGGACCCTTTGTGGGAGCGAGCTTGCTCGCTCCCACAGTGGATTGGGTTTACAGGCCGATATCCCATTCGGGGCTTTCCGGAAATCTGAGCACCAGAAAATCCAGCATGCTGCGCAGCGCCGCCGGCATGTGTTTGCGTGAGGCGTACACCGCATAGATGTTCATTTGGCGTGGTTCGGCATGAGGCAGCAGGCGGACCAGTTCACCGCTGTGAATATGCACACCGGCCTGATACGTCGGCAGCATCGCCACCCCGGCGCCGGCCAGTGTTGCGCGCAATAATGTGCTGGCCTCGTTGGCGCTGATATTGCCCTGCACCGGTACTGAAACCGGTTCGCCATCCTCTTCGAAATGCCACAGGCTCTTGCCGAAATACGAGTGCGTCAGGCAGTTGTGTCGGCTCAGTTCCTCGACCCGCAACGGCGCCGGCTGTTCTTGCAGATAAGCCGGCGCGGCACACACCACCGAACGACAAACGGTCAGACGTCGGGCGATCAGATTCGGGTCGAGATCGTTACTGGTGCGAATCGCCAGATCGATACGCTCATCGACCAGATTCACCGTGCGATCGAGCATTTGCAGATCGATGCTCACACCGGGATAGCGTTTGACGTAAGCGGCCATCGCATCAGCCAGTTGCGCCTGGCCAAACGAGGTGCTGACGCTGATCCGCAGCAACCCGCGCGGGGCGTCGTGGGGTTCGCTGACGGCGGCTTGCATGTCCGTTGAGAGTTCGAGCATCTGTCGACAACGCGGCAGAATTTCACTGCCGGCGGCGGTCAGGCTCAACTTGCGCGTGGTGCGGTGCATCAGGCGTGCGCCGACCCAATCCTCCAGCTCTGCCAGATAACGTGAAACCACCGGCCGCGAAAGGTCCAGATGATCGGCTGCTGCCGACTGGCTACCCAGATCCACCACGGTGACAAACACCCGCATTGCTTGGAGACGATCCATGATTTGCCCGCTTTCAGAAACAAACTATGTTCAAGCATCGCATTTTTTGTACTGAGTCAGGCAACTAAGCTCTGTCCCATCGCCAAGCACGGCATTCGGACACCGGAGCAACAGATGATCGGCTTCACCACACTCAAACGGGTTCTGCTCGCCACCGCTTCCCTGGGTTTTGCCGCGCATGCCGCCGCTGCCAACCTGACCCTCGATGTCTACAACCCGGGAACAAACGCGATTTTCCCGGTGACCTCGGTGCTGGTCAGCGGCGAGAAAGACGCGATCCTCGTCGATGCGCAATTCGGCAAATCCCAGGCTGAACAAGTCGTGGAGAAGATTCGCGCCAGCGGCAAGCATCTGACCACCATCTACATCAGCCATGGCGACCCGGATTACTACTTCGGCCTCGACACCCTGACTCAGGCGTTCCCTGATGCCAAGGTGCTGGCTTCGCAGCCGACCGTCGACCACATCAATAAAACCGTCGCCGGCAAACTGGCCTTCTGGGGTCCGAAAATGGGCGCCGATGTGCCAGCGAAAACCATCGTGCCGGGCGTGCTCAAGGGCGACAGCCTGATGCTCGAAGGGCAGAAATTGCAGGTGGTCGGCCTCGACGGCAAACAGCCGGATCGCAGTTTCGTGTGGATTCCGGCGCTCAAAGCCGTGGTCGGTGGTGTGGTTGTCGCCGAGAACATCCATGTGTGGATGGCTGACACCCAGACCGCGCAATCCCACGCCGACTGGCTGCAAACCCTGCACTCGATCGAAACCCTCAAGCCGAACACCGTGGTGCCGGGTCATTACCTCGGCAACAGCAGCCGTTCGCTGGCCAGCGTGAAATTCACCGCCGACTACATTAAGGCTTTCGACGCGGAAACCGCCAAGGCCAAAGATTCCGCCGCACTGATCAACGCGATGAAAAAGCGCTACCCGACACTGGGTGAGGAAAGCTCGCTGGAGTTGAGTGCGAAAGTCGCCAAAGGCGAAATGCAGTGGTAAGCCGAATCTGAAAACGCAGCACTCTCAAGCCAACTGGAGAATGTCATGAGCAAGATCGCAATCATTGGTGCCACCGGCCGTGCCGGCAGCCAATTGCTGGAAGAAGCCCTGCGTCGTGGCCATAGCGTGACCGCTATCGCCCGCGACACCTCGAAGATCGGCACGCGTGCCGGTGTGGTCAGCAAGAATGTCGATGTGCTGGATGCCGCAGCGTTGCAAGACGCGGTGGCCGGTCACGATGTGGTGATCACCGCCGCGCATTTCGCCACCGTGCCAGCGGCGGCGATTGTCGGGCCGGTGAAGCAGGCCGGGGTGAAGCGTTTGCTGGTGGTCGGCGGTGCCGGTTCGCTGTTGCTGCCGGACGATACGCGAGTGATCGACAGCGCGGGTTTCCCGGCGGAGTACAAAGCCGAAGCCAGTGCGGGTGCGGCGTTTCTTGAGGCGTTGCGTCAGGAGCAGGATCTGGACTGGACCTTTCTGTCGCCGTCGGCAGAGTTTGTTGAAGGTGAGCGCACAGGAAGTTACCGCGTCGGCCAGGATCATCTGCTGGTGAGTGCCGAGGGGCGTAGCTGGATTACCTTTGCCGATTACGCGATTGCGCTGATCGACGAAGTGGAAACGCCGAAGCATTCGCGTCAGCGGTTTACTGTCGGGTATTGAATTAAATCTTTACCCTCACCCCAGCCCTCTCCCGGAGGGAGAGGGGGCCGACCGAGGTGTCTGGCGCTGTACATCGACCTGAAAAATCCAGTCGATTATGGATTCAAAACCAATCGTTCAGTTCGCTGAACCTCTTCAATATCCCCCGGTCAGTCCCCTCTCCCTCTGGGAGAGGGTTAGGGTGAGGGAAACAGCCTCACCGCAAATGCGCCTGCTCAACCAACCAGATCATCAATTCCTCAAGCGGCGGCGATGCCTCGATCCCCGGCGGCACCACCACGTAATACGCCAACCCCGTCCTCACCTTCAATTCAAACGGCATCACCAGCCGCCCCGCGCGCAAGTCATCGCCGATCAACGACCAGTCGCCAATCGCCACCCCCGTCCCGTGCGACGCCATCGACATCGCCTGATCCAGCGTTTCGAAATGCTGGCCGCTGCCGATGTTGTTCAGCCGCAGCTCAGCCGCGTTCAGCCACACCGACCAATCCTGAATATCGTGAGTGGGGTGCAGCAGCAGATGCTGTTGCAGATCTGCCGGTGAGTTCAGCGCTGGCGAGCCCTTAAGCAAAACCGGTGAACAGACCGGTGTCAGCTGCTCGTCGAACAGGTGCAGCGCGCCCGGCGAGTTGTCCGGCGGCGGGCCATAGATCACCGCGGCATCGAATTGCTCGCGCTGAAAGTCCACGCCGTGTTGCAACGAGGCGGTGAGTTTTACCGGTACGTCCGGGCGTTCTTTCTGCCATTGCAGCAAGCGCGGCAGCAGCCAGCGCATCACGCAACTGGGCGCCTTGAGTTGCAGGGTTTCGCGCTGCAGACCGATTTGCTCGGTCGCCTCGCTGATCAGGCCGAAGACTTTTTCCACACGGGATAGCCATTCACGTCCTTCGGCGGTCAGCGCCAGGCCACGGGCCAGACGGATGAACAGCGGATAACCGAGATGTGCTTCCAGCCCGGCGATCTGCCGGCTCACTGCGCCCTGGGTGATGTGCAACTGCTCGGCGGCGCGGGTGAAGTTGCAGCACTGCGCAGTGATCAGAAAGGTATGCAGGGCGGGCAGCGGAGGCAGGCGTTTCATGGGGATCCAAGGTATGACGTGAAGACATGGCTAGTATGACTTTTAATCGATTGTTGCCGCTACCTGCCGACCGTTCAATGAAGCCCATTCCACGGACCCTGTGGGAGCGAGCCTGCTCGCGAAAGCGGTTTCATATTCAACAAAGATGTTGGCTGATCCGACGCTTTCGCGAGCAGGCTCGCTCCCACATTGGTTCGGTGTCTTCAGCGAACAAGAAGGGCAATCGACATGGCGACGTGTGGCGAAGTACTGGTCAAGTTACTCGAAGGTTATGGGGTCGAGCAGGTGTTCGGCATACCCGGGGTGCATACCGTGGAGCTGTATCGCGGGCTGGCGCGTTCGAGCATTCGTCACGTCACCCCGAGGCATGAGCAGGGCGCCGGTTTCATGGCTGACGGCTATGCGCGCACCGCAGGTAAACCGGGAGTGTGCTTCATCATCACCGGCCCAGGCATGACCAACATCACCACGGCGATGGGCCAGGCTTATGCCGATTCGATCCCGATGCTGGTGATCTCCAGTGTGCAATCGCGCAGTCAGCTGGGCGGCGGGCGCGGCAAGCTGCATGAGTTACCGAACCAGAGCGCACTGGTCGCAGGTGTTGCGGCCTTCTCGCATACCTTGATGTCCGCCGCCGAATTGCCGGTGGTGCTGGCGCGTGCTTTTGCGTTGTTTCAGGCCGGCCGTCCACGTCCGGTGCACATCGAAATTCCGTTGGACGTGCTGGTCGAAAACGCCGATGAGTTGCTCGCCAGTGTGCCGGTCAATATCGACCGCGCCGGCGCTGCGCCAGCGGCCATCAAACGCATGAGCGAGCTTTTGGCTGAAGCCAGACGTCCGCTGATTCTGGCCGGTGGCGGTGCCATCGACGCAGCAGCGCAATTGACCTCACTTGCCGAGTTGCTCGACGCTCCGGTGGCGCTGACCATCAACGCCAAAGGCATGCTGCCGGGCAACCATCCGCTGCTGATCGGTTCGACCCAGACGCTGGTTGCCACCCGCGCGCTGGTCGCCGATGCCGATGTGGTGTTGGCCATCGGCACGGAGTTGGCCGAGACCGACTACGACGTCACTTTCGCTGGCGGTTTCGAGATTCCCGGCAAACTGCTACGCATCGATATCGACGCCGATCAGACCGTGCGCAACTACCCGCCGCACCTGGCATTGGTCGCCGACGCGCGCAACGCCGCGCAAGCGTTGCTTAACTCTCTGTCGCAGGAAAAACTCGGCGAACGCAGCAGCGATTGGGGCCAGGCCCGCGCCGACAAACTGCGCGCCGAACTGGCCGCAAGCTGGGATGCACCGACCCTCGCGCAAACCCGTTTCCTCGACACCGTACTCGATGAGTTGCCCAACGCCGTATTCGTCGGCGACTCGACGCAACCGGTGTACGCCGGAAATCTGACGTTCAACCCGGATCATCCGCGCCGCTGGTTCAACGCCTCGACCGGTTACGGCACCCTCGGTTACGCCTTGCCGGCAGCGATTGGTGCCTGGCTCGGTGGCCAACTCGACCAAGGTGCGCGCCCTGCGGTGGTGTGCCTGATCGGCGACGGCGGTCTGCAATTCACCCTGCCGGAACTGGCCAGCGCGGTTGAAGCGCGGGTGCCGGTGATCGTCCTGTTGTGGAATAACCAGGGCTACGAGGAGATCAAGAAATACATGGTCAACCGCGCCATCGAGCCGGTCGGCGTGGACATCTACACCCCGGATTTCGTCGCTGTGGCGAAGGGCCTCGGCTGTGCGGCTGAAGCCATCAGCAGTATCGAACAACTACGCACCGCGTTGCGTAGTGCAAGCGATCGTCAGGGCCCGACCCTGATTGAAATCGACCAGAGCCAATGGATGAAGGCGGTGGCGCAATGATCAGTTTCCCGACCACACTCGACGGTCTCTACATCAACGGCCAATGGTCGGCCGGCCGCGAACATCTGCGGGTGATCAACCCGTCCACCGAAGCGCTGCTGACCACGGTCAATGGCGGAGACGAGCACGCCGTCGACCAAGCCGTCGCTGCTGCCAGCGAAGCCTTCAAGAGCTGGTCGCTAACCAGTGGTGCCGAGCGCGGCGCAATCCTGCGCAACATCGCCAATGGTGTGCGCAACGGTCGCGAGCACTTGATGAAACTGCAGTCGAGCAACAACGGCAAACCGCAGTTCGAAGCGGCTATCGACGTCGATGACGTCATCGCAACCTTCGAGTATTACGCCGAACTCGCCGAAGGCCTCGACGCGAAACAGGACAGCAACGTGCCGCTGCCCAGCGATGATTTCAGTGCACGCCTGCGCCGCGAACCGTGCGGTGTGGTCGGGCTGATCGTGCCGTGGAATTTCCCCATGGTGACCACCGCGTGGAAACTCGCGCCAGCGTTGGCGGCGGGTTGCTGCGTGGTGCTCAAACCTTCGGAAGTGACACCGCTGCCGGAGCTGGAACTGGCGGCGATCATCGCAGAGTCGGGTCTGCCGAACGGCGTGTTCAATCTGGTTTGTGGCACCGGGCTGGCGGTGGGTGCGCCGTTGTCGGCGGATCCGCGCATCGCCAAGATTTCCTTTACCGGCAGCAATGCGGTCGGCGTGCAAGTGATGCAGCGCGCGGCGGAAACGGTTAAGGGCGTGAGCCTGGAGTTGGGCGGCAAATCTTCGCTGCTGGTGTTGGCGGATGCTGATCTCGATCTGGCGGTCGAGCTGGCTTGTGGCGGCGCGTTTTTCAATGCCGGGCAGATATGTTCGGCGACCAGTCGTGTGCTGGTTGCTGATGAACTGGAAGAGGAATTCCTCCGTCGCTTGCAGAAACGTGCGCAGACCATTCGTGTAGCCGATCCGTTCGATGCGGAGGTGGAAATGGGCGCGCTGGTCAATCAGGCGCAGTACCAGCGAGTGCTTGGGCATATCGATCGTGGACTCAGCGCGGGTGCGCGATTGATCTGCGGCGGTAATCGGCCAGCGGATCTGACGCGCGGCTACTTTCTGCAGCCAACCGTGTTCACCGACGTACCGCTGGACAGCGCGCTGTGGTGTGAAGAAATTTTCGGGCCGGTGTTGTGTGTGCGCGGTTTCGCCACTGAAGCGCAGGCGATTGCCTTGGCCAATGACACGCCGTTTGGTTTGGTCGCGAGTGTGGTGACGAGCGATGCCGCTGCGGCGGACCGCGTGGCCAATGCCTTGCAGGCCGGGATGGTGTGGATCAATGCACCGCAGGTGATTTTCCCGCAGGCGGCGTGGGGCGGGTACAAGCAGAGCAGTATTGGCCGCGAGTTGGGGCCATGGGGGTTGGCGGCGTTTCAGGAGCTCAAGCATGTGATTCGGGCGGTGTAAAAGCCGACCCTCACCCCAGCCCTCTCCCAGAGGGAGAGGGAGCCGACCGAGGTGTCTGGTGTTGTCCATCGACCTGAGAAATCGAGTCGATTATGGATTCAGTGAAGCATTTTCAGGTCGGTGTATTTCCTGAATATCCCCCAATCAGTCCCCTCTCCCTCAGGGAGAGGGGTAGGGTGAGGGGCTTCTAAAAGGTCACACCGAAAGTCGCAACCGCGCCAGATCCCTTAACGGCGGCGCACCAAAAAGCCGGCTGTACTCACGGCTGAATTGCGACGGACTTTCATACCCCACGCGATACCCCGCCGCCGACGCTTCTAACCCTTCAGCCAGCATCAACCGCCGCGCTTCCTGCAAGCGCAACTGCTTCTGATATTGCAACGGACTCATCGCCGTCATCGCCTTAAACCGGTGATGCAACGTCGACACACTCAAATTCACTTCCTTGGCCAGATCATCAATGCGCAACGGCTGTTCAAAGTTGCCGTTCAACCATTTGATCGCCTGACTGATGCGATGACTCTGACTGTTGGCAATCGCGATTTCATACAAGCGATGCCCCTGTGGACTGCGCAGCAGACGATAGAGAATCTCCCGGCGAATCAGTGGCGCAAGCATGGCGATGTCTTTCGGCGCATCGAGCAAACGTGCCAGACGCAGCACGGCATCAAGCATTGAACTGTCGATCTGCTCGACATACAAACCACGCCCGGTCGGCCGGGTCGGTACGCCCATCGGGCCGGCATCGGCAATCAGTGCGGTGATTTCTGTCGGGTCGATGTCCAGGCGCACGGCGAGGATCGGGTCCTCCGGCGACACGTTGACCACGCGACCGCTCAGCGGCATCGAAACCGACACCACCAGATAATTCAGCGGGTCGTAATTGAAGTACTCATCGGCCAGCCGCACCTCTTTACGCCCCTGCGCCATGATGCACAGCGCCGGTTGCGCGAGCACCGGCGCGAAGTCATGGGACTGAGTGTGGCGCGACATGAACAGCGAGCCGATGGCGGTCTCGTAGCTGCCATCGTCGGTGGTGTTGCGGCGGATGATCGCCGCCAGTTCCGCGCGCTGTTTTTCCATGTCAGCGCTGGGTTCGGCTTGAAAACGATCGAATGACGTCATGCACGGCATCCTCGGCAGGGGAGGTGGAATGAAGCAGAGCATATGTTTGTGCAAGCGCCAGCGGTAGACACATCCTGCGAAATGCTTGCCTGATTCTGCCCCGGGGTGTTCCCGCGCCTGTCGCGATCCAACCCTGTAGGAGCTGCCGAAGGCTGCGATCTGTTGATCTTGAAGGCGAAATCAAAAGATCGCAGCCTTCGGCAGCTCCTACACAAAACGCGTATGACAACCGTGTGATGCAGTTTTACAGGTTGTTACAGGTTCTGGATTCAGTCTCGCAGGATTGTGCAACGCGGCGGCAGGAATCGACTAACGGCGTCAGGCGTACGGCCCTTAACCTTTGATCCTGTCGCAGCCCGTCCCCCGGCTGCCACGCGACTCCCTGGGAGGGTTGAACATGTCCAAGCAGATTCCCGTCAGTCATATGGCCTTCGTTCGAGCGCGCGCCGGGCGTTCGGCGGAACTCGGTGTACGCCTCAGCGCGTTGATCGATCCGTCCCGCGCCGCCCCCGGTTGCCTGAGCTTTGCCTTGCAGCATTCGCAGTGTGATCCCGAGTTGTGGCTGGTCTGCGGGTTCTGGAGCAGCCAGCAAATGATGACCAACTATTTCAACAGCCCGGCGATGGAAATCTTCGCCGAGCTGGTGCAGGAGCTGGTGGTCAACAGCCTCGACTTCCACACCTTCAAGGACGTGTCGGCGGCGCAAGCCCTCGGTCAATGTCCGGCGCCGGTACACAAACTCGTCGGTTGAGGGTTTAATGTCCGGCTTATCTGTCTGAGCCGGGATATGTGACATGGCACGTAAAGAGTTCGAACACTTCGAAGCAGTTTCCGCAGTCGTCCCCGTCGAGTTGGGCGGCAACAAGGGCTATCACGCGGCAATCGCGGTCAAGGCCCTGGTCGATGGCGGTGCACCACGCTTTCACAAACTGCTGAATGATCAGGTCTTTCCCGGCGCCATCGCTGCCGACGAGGCTGCCATCAACGAGCTGGATAACCTCAAAGGTGTCACTGATGACGCCGAGTTGATCTGGTAACGCGTTACTTGTTTGCGCCCGGACGCCACATCTTGAACAGGGCCTCAGGCCCCAGCTGGAAATAGTCCGCCGGCCCGCCGCCGCGCAGAATCGGTTCTGCCGCGGCGGTGTCGTAGATGCCGTCCTTCAACAGCCACTTGGCGATGTGCACGGCGACCACTTCGCCGAGGACCAGCCAGCTCGGCACCGTCTCGCCATCGGCGCGCTGCAACTGAATGATCTGCGTGACCTTGCACTCGAAGGACACCGGGCTTTCGGCCACGCGCGGCACCGAAATCACTTTCGACGCGACCGTCGTCAATCCCGCCAATTCGAATTCATTGACCTCAGGCGCGACCATCGCGCAGCTCTGGTTCATCTGTTCGGCCAGCGGGCGGGTGGCGAGGTTCCAGACGAATTCGCCGGTCTGCTCGATGTTGTTCAGGCTGTCTTTGCGCCCGACGCTGGAGAAACCAATGATCGGCGGAATGTAGTTGAAGGCGTTGAAGAAACTGTACGGCGCCAGGTTCAACTGGCCGTGGGCATCCTGTGAGGAAATCCAGCCGATCGGGCGTGGGCCGACGATGGCGTTGAACGGATCGTGGGGCAGGCCGTGGCCGTTGGCGGGTTCGTAGAAATGGATGTCATCGGGCATGGCGGGGGGATCCTGGGGGACGTCGTTAAGCGCTCAATAGTGCAAGCCTGACGCGGCAATTTCCAGTCGAACGATCATTTTCCAAACCCTGAAATCCCCCTGTGGGATCTCGGTGAATTCTGAATTTGTGTTCGCCCAGAAATGACTAAGCCCGGCCGAAGCCGGGCTGTGCGCTTTACAGCGAGGATTAGCTGATTGCAGCCGATTGAGTGCGGTCGTAACCGTCGGCAGCGAAAGTCGCGGAGCCGGTACGGTCGTAGCCATCTTCAGCGAAAGTCGCGGAGCCGGTACGGTCGTAGCCATCTTCAGCGACAGCAGCAGAACCGGTGCGGTCATAACCATCAGCAGCAACGGCGGAACCGGTGCGGTCATAGCCGTCGGCGGCGAAGGTGTTGGCAGCCAATACGGACAGGGCGAAGGCAAGGATCAGTTTGGTTTTCATGTTCTTTACTCCAGATTTGTTGGCGGGTGTGTCTTGCATGTGTTCAATGCTACGCCAACTAAATTGATTAAAAAGCGCAAAATAATGCTAAAAAAAATCGATTAACTTGATATTAAGAGCGGCGCGTTGAATTCGCTTTCGTCGTCGGAGCGAGCGTTGCGCAGGTCATCGATCAGGTGGTTGCAGAATGAGGGGGCAGCATTAATTAGCGATTAATCGCTGTTTTGCGCTGTGTGACAGATTTTTCATACTTTGCCGACCGCTTTTTCACCGCCGCAACGCCAGTCTGCCCGAGGCCAGAAAACCAAGAACCGGCCGTCACACACTGGAGCTTCCCCGCGATGAATAAACTGCCTCAAATCACCCTGGCCTTCTGGGTCATGAAAATCTGCGCGACGACCCTAGGGGAAACCGCGGGGGATTTGCTGTCGATGACCCTCAACGTCGGCTACGCCATGAGTTCGCTGATTCTGATCAGCGTGTTTGTGCTGACGCTGATCACGCAGTTGATGGCCAAGACTTACAAGCCTTTGCTGTACTGGCTGGTGATCCTGTCGACCAGCACCGCCGGCACAACCATGTCGGACTTCATGGATCGCACCCTCGGTCTGGGTTACGCCACCGGCTCGATGATCCTTATCGCGATCCTGCTGGCGATCTTTGCCGCGTGGCGCCTGAGCGGTGACTCGCTCAACGTCAGCAAGGTGCAGACCTTTCGTGGCGAGATGTTCTACTGGATGGCGATTCTGTTCTCCAACACCCTCGGCACCGCGCTGGGCGACTACCTTGCCGACGATTCAGGGCTGGGTTTTGCCGGTGGCGCGCTGCTGATTGGCTCGACCATCGCCGCAGTCGTGCTGCTGAAATACTTCACAAAGATTTCGACGGTGGTGTTGTTCTGGGTGGCATTCGTCCTGACCCGGCCGTTCGGCGCGACGTTGGGCGACTTGATGACCAAGCCCCATGAGAAGGGTGGACTGGACTTCGGCACCATCGGTTCGTCGGCGGTGCTGGCGGGGATTCTGCTGGTGATGATTGTCGGGGCTTCGTATGCGCAGAAGCGCTATGGCAGACAGCAAGTTGCCGAGTTGACTTGATACCGGGTCGCCCTCATTCGCGAGCAAGCTCGCTCCCACAGAGGATTTGTGTCGATCACAGATCCAATGTGGGAGCGAGCTTGCTCGCGAAGGGGCCCTCACAGCCACCATTGCAGTGGCTGTGAAAACCCGATCAGTCAGTCACGATCCGCGAATGCTTCTGGGTGTCCTTCATGGTGATATACACCAGCAACGACACCGCGATGCACGCGGTCACATACCAGTAGTAGCCGGTTTCCATGCCGATGCTCTTGAACCACAGCGCGATGTATTCGGCGGTGCCGCCGAAGATCGACACGGTCAGTGCGTACGGCAGGCCGACGCCCAGCGCGCGGATTTCGGTCGGGAACAATTCGGCTTTTACCACCGCGTTGATCGAGGTGTAGCCGCTGACGATGATCAGCGCCGCCATGATCAGGAAGAACGCGCCCCACCAGGTCTGAATGGTGTGCAGGGTCATCAGGATCGGCACAGTGAAGATCGTCCCCAGCACGCCGAAGGCAATCAGGATCGGGCGACGGCCGATCTTGTCCGACAGGCCGCCGATGATCGGTTGCAGGCACATGAACAGGAACAGCGTGGCGGCAGAAATGGTGGTCGAGTCGGAAATGCTCATGCCGACGGTGTTCACCAGGTATTTCTGCATGTAAGTGGTGTAGGTGTAGAACGCCAGGGTGCCGCCCATGGTCAGGCCGACCACGGTCAACAACTCTTTGGGGTGGCGCATCAAGGTGCGCATGGCGCTTTCCTTGGACTTTTCTTTCTTGGTGAACGACTCGGTTTCTTCCATGCCGCGACGCAGGTACAGGGCCACGACCGCACACAGCGCGCCGATGGCGAACGGAATGCGCCAGCCCCACGCGTACAGCTGTTCAGTGGTCAGCACGTTCTGCAGCACGATCAGTACGCCCAGCGCGATGAGTTGACCGGAGATCAGGGTCACGTACTGGAAGCTGGAGAAGAAGCCGCGACGTTCCTTGGTCGCCATTTCCGACAAATAGGTCGCCGAGGTGCCGTATTCGCCACCGACCGACAGGCCTTGCAGCAGGCGGGCGAACACCAGCAGGATCGGCGCGCCGATGCCGATGGTTTCGTAGTTCGGGCTGAGGGCGATCAGCAGCGAGCCGAAGCACATCAGGTAGACCGACGCCATCAGGGCTTTTTTACGTCCGACCTTGTCGGCGTACATGCCCATCAGCCAGCCACCGATCGGACGCATCAGAAAGCCGACGGCGAAAATCGCTGCGGTGTTCATCAGTTGGGCGGTGGTGGAACCGGCAGGGAAAAAGGTTTTCGCGAAGTACAGGGAGAAGGCGGCATACACGTACCAGTCGTACCACTCGACCATGTTGCCGACGGAGCCGCTGAAGATCGATTTGATCCGGCTGGCGGTGGTTCGTTCTTTGGCGGGCACGGCAGCCGACCCAAGAGGCAGGGCGTTGGAGTTATCCATTGAAGGATCCTTCGTTTAATTGTTTTTGTGGAGCGCGTCGGAACGCAGCCTGCGAGGGCTATAGCAGAAGGTGTGCCAACGGGGGGAGGGCCGGTTTAGAGG
>NZ_WXVV01000020.1 GCF_013433315.1 Pseudomonas crudilactis
ACTAGCCCGCAAGCTTGCCCGGGTGGTATTTGCTCTGCTGAAAAATCAGAGCGAATACTCACCTAAAGCCGTTTAGGGGCTAGGCATGAACCATAGAATCTCCCACAGGGGGATTTGGATGCGCCTGGTTTAACCGCGTAAAAGCCCCTGCTCCGCTTCACATAACCCCACCACATAATCCCAAACCACCCGCAGCCGCACCGACTTGTGCAACTCGCGCCGCGTGCTGATCCAGTAGCTGCGCTCGATGCTTTCATCCGGCAGCAACGGCACCAGATCGGGATCCGACTCGGCCATGTAGCACGGCAACACCGCAATGCCCAATCCCGACCGGGCCGCTTCCTGCTGTGCGATGACACTGGTGCTATGGAACACAACCCGAGGGCTGCGGCAGAAGCTGTTGAGAAACATCAGTTCCTGGCTGAACAGCAAGTCATCGACGTAACCGATCCACGCATGCCGCCCGAGGTCTTCGCGGCTGTGCAGTGGCGGCGCCTTATCGAGATAGCGTTGGCTGGCGTACAGCGCGAGTCGATAGTCCGTGAGTTTGCGCGTCACCAGCATGTCCGCCGCCGGGCGCTCCAGATGAATGCTGATTTCCGCTTCTCGGTTGAGGATGCTGACAAAGCGCGGCACCGCGACCAGTTCCACTTCCAGCCCCGGATAGCGCTCAAACAAGCCGATCATGCGGCTGGCGAGAAACTTGATGCCCAGCCCCTCGGTGACGCCGACACGAATCTTGCCCAGTGGCGCGGTGGATTGGGTGATCTCTTCCTGCGCGAGCAACGCAACGTTTTCCATCGCTTCGGCATGTTTAAGCAAAGCCTCCCCCGCCGGGGTCATTTCGTAGCCTTGCGCGTGCTGGACGAATAGCGCAGTGCCGAGGCTTTTTTCGATGGCTTCGATATGGCGGGCGACGGTGGCGTGGGTGGTATTGAGGCGGCGGGCGGCGGTGAGCAGGCGACCGCTGCGTTGCAGTTCGAGAAAAAACCGCAGGTCGTTCCAGTCGAACATGGCGTGTCCTTGTCGGCTATGGTCAATGCAGGCTGTTTGAAAACGCACAGCGGCTGCGCAAAAACTAACATTCTTTTGACGAAAGCTAACAACTAGAGTGTCCGACAATAAAAACAAAAAGCGAGGTCAGGGAATGCAGACTTCCCTCGATGAATACGACTACATCGTGGTCGGCGCCGGCCCTGCCGGGTGCCTGCTGGCCAACCGGCTATCGGCAGATCCGCAGCAGCGCGTGCTGCTGCTCGAAGCCGGCGGGCGCGACAACTATGCGTGGATTCACATTCCTGTCGGCTACCTGTTCTGCATCGGTAACCCGCGCACCGACTGGTGCTTCAAGACTGAAGAACAACCGGGCCTCAACGGCCGCGCGCTGAGCTATCCGCGCGGCAAAGTGTTGGGCGGCTGTTCGTCCATCAACGGCATGATCTACATGCGCGGCCAGGCCAACGACTATGACGGCTGGGCGGCCGAGGGCAATCCGGGCTGGGCCTGGAACGATGTGCTGCCGCTGTTCAAACAAAGCGAAAACCACTTTGCCGGTGCGGCTGAATTTCACGGCGCCAAGGGTGAATGGCGGGTCGAGCAGCAGCGTCTGTCGTGGCCGATTCTGGATGCCTTTCGCAGTGCGGCTGAGCAAAGCGGCATCGCCAGCATCGATGACTTCAATCAGGGCGACAACGAGGGTTGTGGCTACTTTCAGGTCAATCAAAAATCCGGCGTGCGCTGGAACGCGGCGAAGGCGTTTTTGAAACCGGTGCGCGACCGGGCGAACCTGACGGTGCTGACCGGGGTTGAGGTGGATCGCGTGTTGCTGGAGGACGGTCGCGCCTCGAAAGTCAGTGCGCGCCACGAAGGTCAGACCAAGCAGTTCAAGGCGCGCAAGGAGATCGTCCTTTGCGCCGGCGCGGTCGGATCACCAAGCATTTTGCAGCGCTCCGGGATTGGTCCTCGGCCATTGCTCGAACGCTTGGGCATCGGCGTGATTCATGAACTGCCGGGCGTCGGCGGTAACTTGCAGGATCACCTGCAATTGCGCCTGATCTACCAACTGGAAAATGCGCGCACGCTGAACCAGATTGCCGGCAGCGTGTGGGGCAAGATGGGCATGGGCCTGCGTTATCTGTATGACCGCAGCGGGCCGCTGTCGATGGCGCCGAGTCAGTTGGGCGCGTTTGCGCGTTCGGGGCCGGAGCAGACCTCGGCGAATCTGGAATATCACGTGCAGCCCTTGTCGCTGGAGCGTTTTGGCGAGCCGCTGCACAGCTTTCCGGCGTTTACCGCTTCGGTGTGCGATCTGCGTCCGCAGAGTCGTGGACGGATCGATATTCGTTCGGCGGATCCGCAGGAGGCGCCACTGATTCAGCCCAACTATCTCAGTCATCCTGAAGATCTGCGCGTCGCGGCAGATGCCATTCGCCTGACCCGACGCATCGTCAGCGCCCCGGCCCTGCGTGCGTTCAAACCGGTGGAATACCTGCCCGGCGCCAACCTGCAAAGTGAAGAACAATTGCAGCAAGCAGCGGCGAAGATCGGCACGACGATTTTCCACCCGGTAGGCACCTGCCGCATGGGCAATGACGGCGATGCGGTGGTCGATGCGCAACTGCGCGTCCACGGCGTGCCCGGTTTGCGCATTGCCGACGCGTCGATCATGCCGCGCATCACCTCGGGCAACACCTGTTCGCCTACGCTGATGATTGCCGAGAAAGCTGCTCAACTCATTCTCAACCCTAATGCTGTGAACACAACCCCTGTAGGAGTGAGCCTGCTCGCGATGACTGAATAACATTCAACATCTGCGTTGGCTGATACACCGCTATCGCGAGCAGGCTCACTCCTACAAGGAACCGCGTTTAATTCAAGGCATCACCCGGACACGCAACACCAGTGGAACAACAAAAACAATCACTGTGAGGGATACCGATATGTCAGAACACGTTCAGCCGCTGGACGCCGTGCGCAGCGCCGAGACCAGCCCGGATACACGCAAAGTCATCTTCGCTTCATCACTGGGAACGGTGTTCGAGTGGTATGACTTCTTCCTCTACGGCGCCCTCGCGGCGGTGATCAGCAAGCAGTTTTTCGCCGGGGTCAACGACACCACGGCGTTCATCTTTGCGCTGATGGCTTTCGCCGCAGGCTTTATCGTGCGGCCGTTCGGGGCGCTGGTGTTCGGTCGGTTGGGGGACATGATCGGGCGCAAATACACCTTTCTCGCGACGATTATTCTGATGGGCGTGGCGACGTTCTGCGTCGGTCTGCTGCCGACCTACGCCAGCATCGGCATCGCCGCGCCGATCATTCTGGTGCTGCTGCGCATGCTTCAGGGCCTGGCGCTCGGCGGTGAATACGGCGGCGCTGCAACCTATGTGGCCGAGCATGCGCCAATCGGCAAACGCGGTTTCCACACCAGCTGGATTCAGTCCACCGCGACCCTCGGCCTGCTGCTGTCGCTGCTGGTGGTGCTCGGTTGCCGCTACTTCACCGGCGATCAGTTTGAAGTCTGGGGCTGGCGCATTCCGTTCCTGCTGTCGATCGTGCTGCTGGGCATCTCCACCTGGATTCGCCTGAGCCTGCACGAGTCGCCGGCCTATCTGAAAATGAAAGAGGAAGGTAAAACCTCGAAAGCGCCGATCCGCGAATCCTTCGGCAAATGGGAGAACCTTAAAGTCGTGCTGATCGCCCTGTTCAGCATCAACGCCGGGCAAGCGGTGACCTTCTACGCGGCGCAGTTCTACGTGCTGTTCTTCCTCACCCAGTTCCTGAAAATGGACCCGGCGGTGGCCAACACCTTGCTGATCATCAGCGTGGTCATCGGCGCACCGTTCTTCATCTTTTTCGGCTGGCTGTCGGACAAGGTCGGACGCAAACCCGTGCTGATGCTGGGCTTGCTGCTGGCCACGGCGCTGTACTTCCCGATCTTCAAATCCCTCGCGCACTACGCCAACCCTGCGATCGATCAGGCCAGCCGTCAGGCACCAATCACCGTGCTGGCAGATCCGGCGACCTGTACCTTCCAGTTCGACCCGGTGGGCAAAGCCAAATTCGACAGCCCGTGCGACAAGGTCAAAACCTTCCTGGTCAAGCAAGGCCTGCCCTACTCCAGCGCCGCTGCGCCTGCAGGCAGCGCCGTGCAAGTGAGCGTCGGCGACGTCAAGCTCGATGGCTTCGATGAGGCCGCCCTGCGCGGCGCAATCACCCTCGCCGGCTACCCGCAACAGGCCGATCTTCAGCAGATCAACAAACCGATGATCGTCGCCCTGATCGTGGCGCTGATCATCATCTCGGCCATGTGCTACGGCCCGCTCGCGGCGCTGATGGTCGAACTGTTCCCGACGCGCATTCGCTACACCTCGATGTCGCTGCCGTACCACATTGGCAACGGCTGGTTTGGTGGATTTCTGCCGACGGTGTCGTTTGCGTTGGTGGTGTACACCGGGGACATCTTTTATGGGCTGTGGTATCCGGTATTGATTACCGGGGTGAGCCTGGTGGTGGGGATGATCTGTTTGCGTGAGACGAAGAATATCGATCTCGACAAGAACTGAAACTCAACCAGACACATCAATCGGCGAGGGCTTTTACCCTCGCCGTTTTTTTTGCTCAGGCATCAGCCTTGATCACCTCGAACTTCACCTGATCGGGATAAAACGCCACATAGTCGCGGATCGGTGCCACTGACACTTTCGGATTCTCGTAGGTCCACACAGCGTTAGCCCCTTCATGCCCCGGCACTTGCAGGCTGAAGTAACTGGCATCGCCCTTGTACGGGCAGTAACTGGTGTGGTCGGTGCGGGCGAAGTACTTTTCGTCGATGTCTTCGCGGGGGACGTAATAGACCGGCGGGTAATTGGCTTCGTTGAGGATCATGACGTGGGAAGAAGCGGCAACCTGGATGCCATGGAATTTCACTATCAGGCAGCCGGAAAGTTGTTCTAGGGCAATGACGGGACTGGGGCCGGAGGCTTTCATGGAGGTTCTCCTGAATACGGCGAAGAGACCGGTTCAGGTATAGCCCATCGGCTCTGGTTGGGGTGGTTTTACAGCCGAACGGCCAATCAACTTCAAAAGCCCCTCACCCTAGCCCTCTCCCGGAGGGAGAGGGCACTGACCGAGTTGTCTGGCGAAATCCATCGACCTGAAAAATCGAGTCGATTATGGATTCAAAGCCAATCGTTCAAGTCGGTGAATTTCGCCAATATCCCCCAATCGGTCCCCTCTCCCTCGGGGAGAGGGTTAGGGTGAGGGCCGCTATTCAGGCATCACGCAACAATATCAGTCGCCACCGCTTGCCCCACCACACCCACGGCAAAGTCCACCGCCCCCTGCCCCGTCAGGTCCACCAGCAGGCTGGTCTGATTGGTCTGCGCGAAGTAAGTCAGGATCGCATCGCCCGCATGCCCGGTGAAGCCGCTGACAAAGTTCAGCGACGCCGCGCCCGTGGCGAAACCGGCGATCCCCGACAGATCGATCTTGTCCAGGCCGCTGGTGAAATCCATGATCCAGTCCGGCGCGGTCATGGTTGAATCGCTGGCGGCACCGAACACGAAGGTGTCTGCGCCTGCACCGCCCCACAAGGTATCGCCACCGCCACCACCGTAAATGATGTCGTTACCGGCACCGCCGACCAGTTCGTTGGCGGCGGCGTTGCCGATCAGCAGGTCATTGCCTGAACCGCCGATGGCATTTTCCACGGTCACGCCGTGAGCAATGGAAACGTTGCCGACCAGGCCACCGACGTCGGAGAACGAACCTTCATTGAGGTTGATCTTCTGGTTCTGGCTGAAACCGGAGAAATCCAGCGTGTCATTACCGCCGCCATCCCACACCGAGAAAACCACCTTGGAGGACGCCGAAGTGGCGCTGTAGAAATCGCGCTCGGCGTTGGAATTGAAACCGTACGTGGTGTCATCGGCGCGGGTCGCGTAGTTGGCGCCATACAGCTTTTGCACCGCGACAATATCGTCGAGCAACGGCGCCGAAGCGTACGCGCCACTGCCGTCCTTGCTGAAGTTCTGGTCGGTATTGGCTTCGCTCCAGTAGCTCATCAGGCTGTAGCCACGGGTATCTTCAGCGTACTTGGCGTCGTTGTAAGTCGGATTGCCGTTACCGGCGTTGTAGGCGCCCGGGTGAGAAAGACCGAGGGTGTGGCCGATCTCGTGGGTCAGGGTCTGGCGCCCGTAGTTGTTGGTGTCGGGAGTTTTGTTGACCTGATACTGATCGTTGATCAGGTACCACGACTGGCCGTCATAACCGCCGCCGCTAGGCAGATAAGCGAACGCTGCTCCACCGGTGCTGACATCGTAGTTACCGAAGGTCATGTGGCCATCGCCACCCTTGCCTTCGGTGAAGGTGACATTGGCGACGTCGGCCCAGGATTGCATGGCCAGCACGGCCTGAGCCTTTTGCTGGGCGCTGAACTCGCTGAAGTTGCCCAGTTTGACGTTGTAGTTCGCCGGTTTCTCGGTCAGGAAGGTGTAACTGAGGTCGATCTTGCCGTCAGCGTTCTTGTCGCCCCACGACAGGCCTTTGCGCAGGATTTCATCCGCAGCCTGATCGGCAGTGAATGAGGGTTTGCCGTTGACCAGCCCGACGCCACGGTCATATAGATGGCTGAAGGTATCGATTTCGTCGAAGGCGCTGCTGGTTTTCGATTTGGCTTGAGCCATGATGGACGTCCTTGTTTCTGAGTAGTCAGTGTCGACAGACCACGGCGATCTTCTGGCGAGATCGTCCTGTCACTCGCATGTTTGAATCGGCGAAAAACCTGACACAGGCGCAAACCGGGCGCTAATCAATTTTTCGATAGCCCTGCCTGCGTCCCTGTATTACCCGTCACCTGCTGCAATGCTTTTTATCTGTATATCCATACAGATAAAAGTTGCCCCTGAGGCCAAGTCCGGCCATTCTGTGCACCTGTTCCGACCTTGATCGACGATGGTGGCTATGCGGCTGTACCTCTGTGAAAAACCTTCTCAGGCCAAAGACATTGCGGCCGTGCTCGGCGCCAGGCGTCGGGGCGACGGCTGCTGGCTGGGAACGGACGTCACGGTGACCTGGTGCATCGGCCACTTGCTCGAAACCGCACCGCCGGATGCCTATGACGCGCGCTACAAGCGCTGGGTGCTGGCCGATCTGCCGATCATCCCGGACAAGTGGAAAATGACCGTCAAGCCGCGTACTGCCAGCCAGTACAAAGCGGTCAAACGGCTGCTCGGCGAGGCCAGCGAGCTGATCATCGCCACTGACGCCGACCGTGAGGGCGAGATGATCGCCCGAGAACTGGTCGAGCATTGTCGTTATCGCGGGCCGATCCGCCGCTTGTGGCTGTCGGCGCTGGACGAAGCCTCGATCCGCAAGGCTCTGGCCGCCCTGAAACCCGGGGCAGAGACGTTCAGCCTGTATCACTCGGCGCTGGGCCGCTCGCGGGCGGACTGGCTGATCGGCATGAACATGAGTCGGCTGTTCACCCTGCTCGGTCGACAATCGGGTTATCAAGGCGTGTTGCCAGTAGGCCGGGTGCAGACACCGACCTTGCGCCTGGTGGTCGATCGCGATCGCAGCATCGCCGATTTCGTGCCAGTGCCATTCTGGGCGATCGATGTCGATCTGCTGCACAACGGCATTCCGTTCACCGCACAGTGGCGCGCGCCGTCGGATGCCTGTGACGATCAGGATCGCTGTCTGAATCAGGCGTTGGCCCAACAAGCCGCGACTGCGATGAAAGGCGCTGCCAGTGCCCGGGTGGTCAAGCTGAAAACCGAGCGCATGCGTGAGGTGGCGCCCCTGCCCTTCGATCTCGGCACCCTGCAGGAAGTCTGTTCGAAGAAGCTCGGCCTCGGCGCGCAGGAAACCCTCGACATTGCCCAGGCGCTCTACGAAACCTACAAGGTCATCACCTATCCGCGCAGTGATTGCGGCTTCTTGCCGCTGAGCCAGCACAGCGAGGCGCCGGGGATTCTTGCGGCATTGCGTCAGGCCGACTCGAGTCTTGACGCACTGCAAGGCTATCTCGACCCCCAGCGCCGCTCCCGAGCGTGGAACGACGCCAAGGTCAGCGCGCACCACGGCATCATTCCCACCGCTGCGGCGAAAAACCTCGAACGCCTGAGCGGCAAGCACCGCGCGGTCTACACGCTGATCCGTGCGCGCTACCTGGCGCAGTTCCTGCCCAATCACGAATACGATCGCACCCAGGCCGATTTCGATTGCGCCGGTGAAGCCCTGCGCGCAGTCGGCAAGCAGATCATCGAACCGGGGTGGAAACGCGCGCTGCCCGAGGCACTGGCGCCGGCCAAGGGCCGCGAGGCACCCGCGCCGCAAACCTTGCCGACACTTGCGCAAGGGGTTGAGTGCGCGGTGGCTGACGTCAAGTTCAAGGATCTGTGGACGCAACCGCCCAAGCCCTACACCGAGGGGGACCTGATCAAGGCGATGAAAAACGTCGCCAAACTGGTCGAGGATCCACTGCTCAAACAGAAACTCAAGGACACCACCGGGATCGGCACCGAAGCCACCCGCGCCTCGATCATCCAGGGTTTGCTGGACCGTGGTTATCTAGTGAAAAACGGCAAGGCCCTCGCCGCCACCCCGGCCGCGTTCAGCCTGATCGATGCGGTGCCCCGCGCGATTGCTGACCCCGGCACCACGGCAATCTGGGAACAGGCGCTGGACATGGTGCAGAGCGGCGAAATGAGTCTTGAAGAGTTCGTTACCAAACAAGCGGCATGGATGAGCAAACAGGTGACGCGCTGCTCCAGCCTCAGCCTGACCATCAGCGGCCCGCCACCGGCCGGTAAAGCGGCGGCCCCGTGGAAGAAAAAACGCAAATCGACCCGCAGCAAAACCACGGGTACGACAAAACGCACAGCGAAACCGTCAGGCAAATAAAACCCGCTAGTGTTTCTGCAAGGCTCAGCACTTTCAGGAACCCTGCGCATGGCCAATATCGAACTGCACCCCGCCCAGCGCGATGAGCTGGATATCATCGAAAACCTCATGCAGTTTTACATGTACGACTTCAGCGCATGGCTGCCGCTGAAGCTCGCCGAACACGGCTTCTTCTCCATCCAGCCAAAAATCGACTACTGGCGCCACCCGGCCACCCAACCCTTCCTGATCCGCGTCGATGGCGAACTCGCCGGTTTCGTGACCGTCGATAACGAAATCCACATCGCCGGGGCCGAACACAACATTGGCTATTTCTTCGTCGCCCGACGCTTTCGTGGCCAAGGCGTCGCGCAGTTTGTCGTCTCTGCCCTCTTGAGCCACATCCCCGGTCAATGGCAGATTTTCCATATCGACGCCAACCTGCCGGCCCAGCGCTTCTGGGCCAGGCTGATCCCTGTATTGAGCGGTGGCGATTTCACCCGGCAGCAGCGTGAAGCGGACGGCTATCCGTGCACGTTCTACCGCCTGCACACGCCCTTTTCCGTTGCCTGAACGGATTCTTTCTCATTCCAAAACAGCTTTGTCCGACAATATGTAGTGAGCAAAAATAATCACTACAAAACCGTTGACGGCATCGTTTTGCTTTTGCATGATGAAGACGTTCCCCGATCGGGAACATCGGTAACACGCTTGAGCAAACTCGTCTGACCGCCGAGTTGTTTTTTCCGGATACACGCTGCCCACAAGGCAGATTGAAGAAGCTGACCTGGCCTGAACGTCCAGTACAAGGACGAGAAGCGCTGGCGAAAATTCTCAAGACGCTTGTGGTCGACACGGTAAATGTCGTCAAGGAGCCTCCCGGTTTTCGCTGCTTCTCCTCGTTGTGACGCTATTGCGTAGCAGTTATTCAACACGACTACATGCAACAGATGCACGACCCCGTACTTCACACGGGCGAGCGCTGACGTCCTGGTTTCGGTGCCAGGGATCAACTAACCGATGGGCTACCTGTATTAGCGAATCAACTTTGAAAGATCACCAGACTGGTCAAGGGGCAAAATCATGAATTTGAACAATCAACCAACTATCGAAGAACTGGCTCGTATGTTCGCTGCGCAAAAAGACAGCCACGACAGCCATATTCTGTGGATCAGCAAGTCGGGCCAGGTGCATATCGACTGCCTGGCGCCCCATGCTGGCGAAGAAGAGTTCGACCGCAACCATCAGAACTTGCTGGCCCGCCTGAAGATGTACCGTCGCGGCCACGGTTATGTTGGCAAGAAAGCCGCGGCCGACAAGGACTTCATCGGTAATGTTCTGCAGACGCTGAAACAGGCGTGGGATTCGATGCAGAACCACAATGAAGTTCGGGTGATTGATCGGTTCTGCTGAGTTAGTCATCAAATAATTGAAAGGCCTGCTTCCTTAAAGGAAGCAGGCCTTTTTTTGTTCGCTTGCATTGATTTGGCGTGACTGGAATTGTAGCCCCTCACCCCAGCCCTCTCCCGAGGGAGAGGGAGCCGATTTGTGCTGCGCTCAAAATTTTAGTTCGGCTCAAAACTTTCAGGTCGACGTAAATTGCACAAACACCTCGGTCAGTCCCCTCTCCCACTGGGAGAGGGTTAGGGTGAGGGGCTTCCCATGTCCAACACCAATTCCACAAACGCCACCGCCGCCGCACTGTGATAATTATTGCGCCGCCGCAACAACGCCGCTCCACGCTGCGGCGCTTCACTCTCCACGCGCAACCGGCGCAACGCCCGATCCTCCGTCGCAATCGCCTGCGGCAACATCGTCGCCAGCGGCGAACAACGCACCACTTCCAGCAACGTACTCACCGAGTTCACCTCGATCCACACCTGAGGCGTAATCCCGTGTTGGCGAAAATACTCATCAACCGATAACCGAGTAATAAAGTCCGGCGCCAGCAAGGCGAAATTCAGCGAAGCGATGTCTTCCGGCGTCAGCACCAACGTACTGTCATACAGCGGATGCTCCCGCCCGACCATGATCCCCAAAGTTTCGGTAAACGCCGGAATGCACTCGATCTCCGGACTGCGTACCGGCGTAAACGCAATCGCAATATCCAGCGAGTCATCCGCCAGCCCCGCCTCGATGTCGTCCATCGACAGCTCGAAAATCTGCAAATGAATCCCCGGATACCGCGCGGCAAAATCGCGTACCAATGGCCCGACCAGATAGGCCATGAACGTCGGCGTCATCGCCAGACGTAACGTCCCGCGAGACAAATCCTTCACGTCATGCAACGCGCGTTTACCCGCCTCCAGCTCCACCAGCACCCGCCGCGCGCATTCGATATAGGCCTCGCCGGCATCGGTGGGTTTGACCGTACGCGAAGTGCGATCAAACAAGCTCACCCCAAGGGTTTCCTCCAGTTGGCGAATCTGCTGCGACAGGGTCGGCTGCGACACATGCAACGCCTCGGCGGCACGGGTAAAGCCGCCGTGATCGGCAACGGCCAGCAGATAACGCAAATGTCGCAGCAGCATGGGAATCACCATCTATAGGCAGTACTTATGCCAAGCATTGTATATCGGTCTTGGACGCTATGGATCAATCGGCAGAAGATCAATCCCACACAGCAAGCCAACCCCTGAAAGGAGTGACACCATGCAACAGTCCCACGCCTACAACGACACCAGCCTGGCCCTGACCACCCGCGTTCTCGACGCCAAGGCACGCAAAGATCTGTCGTGGCAAGATCTGGCCGACGGCACTGGCCTCAGCCTGGCATACGTCACCGCGGCCCTGCTCGGCCAGCACCCGCTGCCGGAAAACGCCGCCCAAGTGGTCGGTGACAAGCTGGAACTGAGCGCTGAAGACGTCGCGGCGATGCAGATCATCCCCCTGCGTGGCAGCCTCAGCGGCGTGCCGACCGACCCGACCATCTACCGTTTCCACGAGATGATCCAGATCTACGGCACCACGCTCAAAGCGCTGGTTCACGAGCAGTTCGGCGACGGCATCATCAGCGCGATCAACTTCAAACTCGACATCAAGAAAGTCGAAGACCCGGAAGGCGGCTCCCGCGCCGTGGTCACCCTCGACGGCAAGTTCCTGCCCCTGCGTCCGTTCTGATCCGCACCGGCCCGCACCCTGCGTGCGGGCCACCACCCTCAAATGGCTACCCGTCACCCAACACATCTGGAGGCTGCCCCATGCAAAAAATTCTGTTGATTCTGGCCCTGCTCGGCGGCGTTTGCGCCCAGGCATCTGCCGCTGACGAGGCCGTCGCCTACCGCTACGGCATGCAACTGGATATCGACCAAGTGCTGAGCATTACCCCGGTTGCCGACGTGTGTGGCGTGGTGCCGGTGGAGATGACGTATCTGGACAGCCACGGCGGCAAACACATTCTTCAATACAGCGAATTCGGCAGCGGTTGCTCGAACTGAGAGGACAACACCATGAAAAACCTGATTGATGGCTTCCTGAAATTCCAGAACGAAGCGTTTCCGCAACGCACCGAACTGTTCAAACACCTGGCGACCACGCAACAGCCCGGCACCTTGTTCATCACCTGTTCCGACAGCCGTGTCGTGCCGGAACTGCTGACCCAACAAGAACCCGGCGAGCTGTTCGTGATCCGTAACGCCGGCAATATCGTGCCGTCCTACAGCCCGCACCCGGGCGGGGTTTCAGCGACGGTGGAATACGCCGTGGCGGTGCTTGGCGTGACCGATATCGTGATTTGCGGGCATTCGGACTGCGGCGCGATGACCGCGATTGCTCAGTGCAAATGCATGGATCACCTACCTGCGGTCAGCGGCTGGTTGCAGCATGCCGAGTCGGCGAAAGTGGTTAACGAGGCGCGATCACATGCCAATGACGCGGCGAAATTGAGTTCGATGGTGCGGGAAAACGTGATCGCGCAACTGGCGAACATTCAGACCCACCCTAGCGTGCGCCTGGCTCAGGAGAAAGGCCTGTTGAATCTGCATGGCTGGGTGTACGACATCGAGACCGGCTCGATCGATGCGCTGTCCTCGGACCGTCGCACGTTTGTGCCGCTGGCCGAGCAACCGGCGACTTGTGCGATCCATGCACAAACCACCCACGCGGCCTGAGCAACTGATCGTTCCCACGCTCTGCGTGGGAATGCCTCAGGGGCTGCGTTCCCACGCTGGAGCGTGGGAACGATCATTGTCCGCCAGATCAACGTTTTACCGTGAGATCGACCTGGGACATACGGCTACGAACAGTGAATACACCGTCACCGGAAAGAATCGCACTGCGCGCAAACAAGCGCCCACTCTCCCAGTTCGAAAGCCCCAGTTCCGGCTTGTTCAGCGCGTACTGCCCATCGACCCAACGGGTAATGCCATTGCCCACGAACGGCGCATTCACCGCGTTGTAAAAACGCTCTTGTTCGGCTGCATCTTCACTGATCAACGACACGGTAAATTGCGGGCTGTAGCGGTTGAACAGCGCAATCGCCTGATCCAGATCGTCGACAATCATCAGGCTGACTTCCGGGGTTTCTTCCCATTCCCACTCGCGGCCCAGCGCCGACTCCGCCAAGGGCTCAGCCAGTGCTTCAGTCTGATAACCCTCAGCGCGATAAACCTCGACGGTCGCGTTTTGCCATTCACTTGGCAGGCAACTTTCACTGCCTTCAACGATGTGCAATTTACAGCCCTGGCCACGCGCGATGCCGGCCTGCTGCAGCGCATCGAGAAACAACGGCACCAGTTCCGCCGCGCGATCACGCTGGATCAGGCACACGTTCAACGTATTGCAGACCTTGCGGTCCAGCGAGTTGCGTACCACTGCGGCAAAGCGCTGTGCATCGGCAGCACGCTCGGCAATCAACCACGCGCCCCCCGTGCCGTGCAGGCTGACAGCGGTGCCGGCCTGCTGGGCAATACTGCCCAACTGACTGACCGCACGACCCGAGCCGCGCGCGACGGCCAGCGACAAACGCCGGTCAGCAAACATCGCCCAACCGGCGGCATGATTGACGCTTTCCACCAACGACACCGCACCGGCCGGCAGACCGGCATCGGCCAGCGCCGGATTCAGCGCGTGTGTGACGATGGCTTGCGCGGTGCCCAAGGCATCGCTGCCGATGCGCAGCACGGCGGTGTTGCCGGTGCGCAAGACACCGGCCGCATCGGCGAACACGTTCGGCCGACCTTCAAAGACAAACGCGACAATGCCCAGCGGCGAGACCACTTGTTCCACCTTCCAGCCGTCATGCTCAACGCTGCTGATGACTTTGCCGCGCGTGGCTGCGGCATCACGCCAGGCGCGCAGGCCGGCAATCATATCGCCGCGCATGCGCTCATCGGCAAGCAGTCGGGTGGTGGAGCGGCCACGCGCCTTGGCCCGTTGGATGTCGGCAAGATTGGCGGCTGCGATGTGCGCCCAGCACTCCGGGGTTTCCAGGCGTTGCGCAAACAGGTCGAAAAACTGGCTGATCGCCTCATCGGACACCGCCGACAACGCGGTGAATGCCGCTGCTGCGCGCTCGATCGCCACGGACGCCGCTTGCTGATCCGCTACGGGGATCAACAGCAACTCGCCACTCACCTGCTCCACCAGCAAATGGTCACCGGGCTGAAAACGCGCGGCCAGTTCGGGGCTGACCACGGTGACGCGGTTACCAGCGAAAGGGATCGGCGTGCCAGCGACTAGACGTTCGAGCGCAAGAGACATGAAGCGGATTCACCATGCAGGGAGCGGCCGGAAAATGTATAGGAACACAATCCTCCAAAGCAACCGCTAACCCTGTGGGAGCGAGCTTGCTCGCGAAAGCGGTGGATCTGATAGATCAATGTTGGCTGACCTGACGCCTTCGCGAGCAAGCTCGCTCCCACAGGGTTTTGTGGTGTTTGTGTGATCGGGTCAGAAGACTGACCAACCAATCCGCGCGCTAAGCATCTCCAGCGCCGCCATCCCCGCCAGCGAATTCCCCGCTGCATTCAACTCCGGCGACCACACGCACACCGTGAACTGACCCGGCACCACCGCGACAATCCCGCCGCCGACGCCGCTCTTGCCCGGCAAGCCAACGCGATACGCGAAGTTGCCCGCCTCGTCATACAGCCCGCTGGTGGCCATGATCGAGTTGACCTGCTGGGTTTGCCGGCGCGTCAGGATCTGTTCGCCGCTGTGTTTGCAGAAACCGTCGTTGGCCAGAAAGCAGAACGCCCGCGCCAGATCGATGCAGTTCATCCGCAACGCGCAGTGGCTGAAATAGCTGCGCAGCACCGCTTCGACGTCGTTGTGAAAGTTGCCGAACGACTGCATCAGATACGCCATCGCCGCATTGCGCGCGCGGTGTTGGTATTCGGAGTCGGCGACTTTGCCGTCGATCATGATCTGCGGATTGCCTGACAGGCGCCGGACGAAATCACGCATCGACAGGGTCGGCGCGGCAAAGCGCGACTGGTTGATGTCGCAGATCACCAGCGCGCCGGCGTTGATGAACGGATTACGCGGCCGACCGCGCTCGAATTCCAGTTGCACCAGCGAGTTGAACGGCTGCCCGGACGGCTCGTGGCCGAGGCGTTCCCAGATCGCTTCGCCGGAATGATCGATCGCCTGCACCAGGCTGAACACCTTGGAAATACTCTGCACCGAGAACGGTGTCTCGGCGTCACCGGCGCAGTACATCTCGCCGTCGTTGCTGTACACGGCGATGCCCAGCTGATTGGCCGGCACGGTGCCGAGGGCGGGAATATAGTCAGCCACCTTGCCCTGCCCGATCAGTGGGCGGACAGCGTCAAGAATCTCGTTCAACAGCGCTTGCATGCCGGGTTCCGAAGTCTCGCCCCATGGGATTGCGGGGACACTGGGGCTAGACGCTGCGCCCGCCCGTCGAATCACACCGACCGCAATCGCGCGGAGTGTTCTAGGCTCAACCGCACATTCAAAACGGGAGAGCACCCCATGCATCTCGAAGGTTCCTGCCATTGCGGCGAGGTTACATTCAGCCTCACCAGCGCCCACCCCTACCCTTATCAACGCTGCTATTGCTCGATCTGCCGCAAGACTCAGGGCAGTGGCGGTTATGCGATCAACCTCGGCGGCGACGCGACCAGCCTCAAGGTACGCGGGAGCAAACACATCAGCATTTACCACGCGAAGATGAAAGACGCCGGCGACCAGCGCGCCCATCGCAGCACCGCCGAACGACATTTCTGTTCACTCTGCGGCAGCGGCTTATGGCTGTTCAGCCCGGAATGGCCGGAGCTGATCCACCCGTTTGCCTCGGCCATCGACACGCCGTTGCCAGTGCCGCCAGAACACACGCATTTGATGCTCGGCTCGAAAGCACCCTGGGTCGAAGTCGAGGCCAGAACCAAAGACAAACAATTCGACGTCTACCCCCAAGAGTCCATCGCCCAATGGCATGAGCGCCTCGGTTTGACCCGATAGATGCATGGCAAACCTATATCCCTGTGGGAGCGAGCTTGCTCGCGAAGGCGGCGTAACAGTCAGTATTTGCATCGACTGACACAGCGCCTTCGCGAGCAAGCTCGCTCCCACATTACCAACTCCATAGGGCTTTAAATCTTTGAGCTGTTCAGTTCCCTTTTCCCGCACTCGTTCGGTTAACCCCTCAGAAGCACTTCAACTACCGATCGATTCGATGCAAAGGGATCTCCATGTCGCACGTCCGTTTCGCCCTGTGCCCGTTGGCACTGGCCCTGCTGAGCATTTCTGCCAACGCCGCTGAAAAAACCGACCAGACCTTGCAACTGGGCGCCACCAACATTTCCGCCCAAGGCCTCGGCGCCACTACCGAAGACACCCGTTCTTACACCACCGGAGCTATGTCCTCGGCCACCGGCCTGCCGCTGTCGATCCGCGAAACCCCGCAATCTGTGACGGTGATCACTCGCCAGCAAATGGACGATCGCGGCGTGCAGAGTGTCGGTGATGCGCTGCGTAATACCCCCGGCATTTCCATGCAGAAGTACGACAGCGACCGTACCGAATTTTCCGCCCGCGGCTTGGCGATCACCAACTTCCAGTACGATGGCATCAACATTCCCTACGACGGCGTGTACGGCGAGAACCCGAACAACGGCGATGACGCCGCGAGCATCGATCGCATCGAAATCATCAAAGGCGCCACTGGCCTGATGACCGGTTCCGGCGACCCGTCGGCCACGGTCAACCTGATCCGCAAGAAGCCGACCAAAGAGTTCAAGGCTTCAATCAGCGGCACGGTCGGTTCGTGGGATGCCTACCGCACCGTGGGTGATATTTCCGGCTCGCTGACCGACACAGGCAACGTGCGCGGACGATTCGTCGGTGCCTATTCCGATCAGAATTCCTACCTCGATCACTACAGCCAGCGCAAAGACCTGTTCTACGGCATCCTCGAAGCCGACCTGAGCGACGACACCCTGCTGACCTTCGGCGTCGACAAATCCAGCACCACACCACGCGGTTCGTCGTGGACCGGCAACCCGGTGTATTTCGCCGATGGCGGGCGAACCGATTTCGGGCGCCACTTCAACTCCGCCGCTGACTGGAGCCGCCGCGATTTCGACAACATCACTTACTTCGCCTCCTTGGAACAGGCGCTGGCCAACGACTGGAGATTCAAGGTCAGCCTCGACCAGAAAACCACCGATCACGACACGCGCCTGGCCTCGGCCAGCGGCGGCAACCCGAACCGCGCCACGGGTGAAGGCATGTTCATGTATTGGGGACGGTGGGAAGGTCATCGCGTGCAGAACACCGCTGACGTCAACGTCTCCGGCCCGTTCACCCTGGGTGGTCGCGAGCACGAACTGATCGCCGGCGTGATGACCTCGCACTCGCGCCAGACCGGTTCGACCTACGACACCAGTGCGTTTTCCGAAGTGCCGGGGAGCATCTACGACTGGGACGGCAATTTGCCGAAACAGGATTTCCCGAAGAACGGCAAGTACGAGCGCACTCAGAGCCAGAACGGCATTTATCTGGCCACGCGCCTGCGCCCGACCGACGATCTGTCGGTCATCCTTGGCAGCCGCTTGAGTACGTTCAAATACAACGAAGACTACCGCTACAACCCCGGCGCCGGCCTCGACGACACCCACACCAGTTACAAGGAACACGGTGTTGTTACACCGTACGCCGGGGTGATTTATGACCTCGACGACACCTACTCGCTGTATGCCAGCTACACCAGCATCTATCAGCCGCAAACCTACAAAGACGCCAACGGCTCGACCCTCGCGCCGGTCGAGGGCGACAGCTATGAAACCGGTTTGAAAGCGGCGTATTTCGACGGCCGCCTCAACGCCAGCCTGGCGTTCTTCCGCATCGAGCAGGACGGCGTTGCCGAGTCGATCGGCACCAACGCGGTGACCAACGAAGGCATCTACAAAGCCATCGATGGCGCCACCACCAAAGGCGTTGAGCTGGAACTGGCCGGCGAGCTGGCCGCAGGCTGGAACGTCTCCGCCGGGTACACCTACGCGCGCACCCGCGATGCCGATGAGCAGCGCATCTACGGTTATCCGCTATCGACCACCAAGCCTGAACATGTGGTGCGCACCTTCACCACCTACCGTTTGCCCGGTGTGCTCGACAAGGTCACCGTCGGTGGCGGCGTGAGCTGGCAGAGCGCGTTCTACGGCAAGATCTACAGCGCCCCGGCCGGCGACTACACGCGGATCAAACAAGGCGGCTACACCCTCGTCGACCTGATGAGCCGCTATCAGTACAACGAGCACCTGAGCTTCACGGTCAACGCCAACAACGTGTTCGACAAGCGCTACCTGACGGGACTGGGTAACTTCGACACTACGTTCTACGGTGAGCCACGCAATTTGATGCTGACGACCAAGTGGGATTTCTGATTCCAGGCTGAAATAAACAGCGCCATGGATGGCGCCTTCGCTAGCAGGCTCACTCCCACAGTGATCTGTGGCGTTCACACATCCAATGTGGGAGCGAGCTTGCTCGCGAAGGGGCCGGCGCAGCCCCCACCATTAATCCAGATGCGCCCAGGTCATGCGAAACGACGCCCCGCCCCAAGGCGAATCGCCCACTTCAACCTGCCCGCCATGGGACTGCGATACCCGGCGCACCAACGCCAGCCCCAAACCAAACCCACCGGTGCGGCGATCCCGGCTGGCATCCAGTCGCGAAAACGGCTCAAAGATCTTCTCCCGCCCGTCTAGCGGCACGCCCGGCCCATCGTCGTTGACCCGCACTTCGTAATAATCACCGCTGCGCACCAGCGTCACTTCAACCCGTTGCTCGGCATAACGAATCGCATTGCGCAGCAGATTGATCACCGCCCGCGCCATGAATCGGGGCTCGATGCGCACGGTGTCGAGCCGGCAATCACCAATCAACAACTGCACACCGGCCGCTTCTGCCTCCAGCGCCACGCTGCCGACCACACTGTCGAGCCAATTGGCAGCCTGGATGTTTTCACGCTTGATCACCGTCGCGCCGCGCTCGAGGCTGGCGTAGGTCAGCAGTTCCGAAACCATTTCCTCCAGCTCGCCGAGGTCGGCGTACATGTCGGCAATCAGCTCGCGGTTCTGGCTGGGGTCCGATTGCTGTTTGAGCTGATCGAGTTCAAACGACAGCCGCGCAATCGGCGTGCGCAGCTCGTGGGAGACAGCGTTGGTCAGTTCGCGCTGATTGGCGATCAGCCCTTCGATGCGCGCTGCCATCAGGTTGAAGTGCTCGGCCAGATCGCGGATGTTCGAGCGCTTCGACAACTGTATGCGCACCGACAGATCGTTGTCGCCGAAACGCTCGGCGGCCAGGCGCAGTTTCTCCAGGTCACGCCAGTGCGGGCGCACCCAGAAAAACAGGACAAAGCCGATCAGCACGGCAATCATCAGGTAGGCGCCGGCGATGTAGAACGGCATCAGGCTCGGCTCGGCCGGTAAGCGGATGCTGAGCAATTGCGGGCCATCGTCAATCGCGGAAATGTACTGGGTGTACTTGTCACGAATCACCAGCAGCCCTTGGGCCAGCTCGACTTTTTCCTCGTCGCTCAGGGCCAGTTCACCCGCATCGACCAGCGTCAGGCCCAAGCCATAATGCGGGCGAATCGTTTCCAGCTGGTTTTCCCGGGCCGGGCCATCGAGGTCACGCAACTGCTGAGCCAATGTCCACGCTTGCCCTCGCACAGCCTCGCGGTTGTAGTCCTGCATCTGATAATCGAGCAAGGCATCAAAGGTGCGTTCGACCGTCTGCAACGCCAGCACCAGACCAATCGTCATGACCAGAAACAACCCGAGAAATAACCGCAGCATCTACAGCTCCCACGCGAACGGATTGAACAGATAACCCTTGCCCCACACGGTCTTGATACACATCGGCTCGCGGGGGTTGTCCTTGAGCTTGTTGCGCAACTTGCTGATGTACACGTCGACGCTGCGGTTGAGTCCGTCGAAGGCAATCCCGCGCATGCGATTGAGAATATCGTCGCGCGACAGCACTTTGCCGGCCGCGCTGGCCAGCAACCAGAGCAGCTCGAATTCCATGGTGGTCATTTCGATGATCTCGCCCGCCAGACGCACTTCACGACAACTGCGGTCGACGCTCAACTGGCCGAACTCCAGAAAACTGACCACATTGCTGTCCGGCACCTGTCGCCGTTGCAATGCTCGCAACCGGGCCAGCAATACGGGTGGCTTGATCGGCTTGATCACATAGTCATCCGCGCCGGATTCCAGGCCGAGAATGTGGTCGAGATCGTCCTCCTTGGCAGTCAGAATCACGATCGGCGTGTCCGATACACTGCGAATCTCGCGGCACACGTGCAAACCGCTCTGCCCTGGCAACATCAAGTCGAGCACCACGACGTTCGGCTTGAACTCGAGAAAGGCCGCCACGGCCAGATCGCCGCGCAGCACGGTGCGTACTTCATAACCGTGCTGTTCGAGAAAGTGTGCGATCAGCGCTGCCAGACGCTCATCGTCTTCCACCAGCAGGACTTTGCCAAAACCCAGGTTATCCATAACGTCCGTCTGCCGCCCATGTGTGAAGTGGTCGGCATTATGGCGGCTTTCGTGGCACAGGCGTTTGTTTCAAGCAGCAAAAACCGGCCACTGGGGCCGGCTTTGGGTGATGTTTCATACTCTTAAGAGTTTTTAACAATCTTATGCAGGGACGCCGCTGTGGAAGCGGAACTCGTCGTCCGGCGACTCGATCAGTTCCTGCTCGGCGGCACGGACCTTGTCGATGACCTGAGCAATATCCTTCGCGTCCCCATACTGGTAGGCGAGTTTCAGATAACCCTGAAAATGCCGCGCCTCGCTTTTGAGCAGACCAAAGTAGAACTTGCCAAGTTCTTCGTCCAGATGCGGTACCAGTGCTTCGAAACGCTCGCAACTGCGCGCTTCGATAAATGCGCCAACCACCAGCGTATCGACCAGTTTCACCGGTTCATGGCTGCGCACCACCTTGCGCAAGCCCGAGGCATAACGGCCGGCGTGGAGCTGGCGCAGCTCGATCTTGCGCCGTTTCATGATGCGCATGACCTGCTCGTGGTGCACCAGTTCTTCCCGGGCCAGACGCGACATCATGTTGATCAGGTCGACGTGGGAATGGTACTTGGCAATCAGGCTCAGGGCGGTGCTGGCAGCCTTGAACTCGCAGTTCTTGTGGTCGATCAGCAGGGTTTCCTGATCAGCCAGTGCGGCCTGAACCCAGGCGTCGGGGGTGCGGCAGCCAAGGAATTCGTGGATTTCGGGAAGGATCATGGGGCTCACGGTAAAAGGTGTTCGAGCGAAGGGCGCCGATTATACCGGCCTGTCCGCAGACCACCAGCCGCGCGCGTTGATATGCATCAAGTCGCGCACGATCGAGCAGCAACTATAGTTGTGCAACGCCGTGCCTTTTCTTTGCTGGAGACTCCGCTCATGCAAGCCATTCGCAGCATTCTGGTGGTCATCGAACCCGAACATTCGGAAAGCCTGGCGCTCAAGCGCGCCAAGTTGATCGCCGGCGTGACCCAGGCCCATCTACACCTGCTGGTGTGCGACAAGAAGCACGACCACGCAGGCATGCTCGGTGTGCTAAAAGCCGCGCTAGTGGCCGACGGCTACAGCGTGACCACCGAGCAGGCGTGGAACGAGAGCCTGCACGAAACCATCATCGATGTGCAGCAGGCCGAAGGCTGCGGGCTGGTGATCAAGCAGCACTTTCCTGACAGCTCACTGAAAAAAGCCCTGCTGACCCCGGCGGACTGGAAGCTCTTGCGCCACTGCCCTACCCCGGTGCTGCTGGTGAAAACCGCAGGTTCCTGGAAGGACAAGGTGATTCTGGCGGCGGTTGATGTGGGCAACGCCGACGGTGAGCACCGGCACCTGCACACGACGATCATTGATCATGGCTACGACATCGCCAGTCTGGCCAAGGCGCATCTGCACGTGATCGCTGCACATCCGTCGCCGATGCTGTCGGCGGCCGACCCGACGCTGCAACTGAGCGAAACCATCGAAGCGCGCTATCGCGAGCAGTGTCGGGCGTTTCAGGCGGAATTCGATGTCGATGATGAGCACCTGCACATCGAGGAAGGCCCGGCGGATGTGTTGATTCCGTTCATGGCGCACAAGCTGCAAGCGGCGGTGACGGTGATCGGCACGGTGGCGCGGACCGGGCTGTCCGGGGCGTTGATCGGCAATACTGCAGAAGTGGTACTGGATGCGCTGGAGAGCGATGTGCTGGTGCTCAAGCCGCAGGAGGTTGAGGATCATCTGGTGGAGTTGGCGGTGAAACATTAAAGATCAAAAGATCGCAGCCTTCGGCAGCTCCTACAGGTAGAACGCATTCCCATGTAGGAGCTGCGGCACGCTGCGATCTTTTGACCTTCAGGCGCCGAAGGCGTCTTTCAGAAAGCCCGGGGCAATGTAGCGCTGGTAGTGCGCTTCCGACAGCAGGAAGAATTCCCGATCAATGGCGTCACGCAATTCCGGCAGGCTCCAGTCGCGAAACTCCGGCAGCAACACCATCCCGTACGCTTCCAGATTAATGATCACCCGCGCGCCACGGGCGATCAGCTGATACGCCCAGCAATATTCCGACTGATGCGGCACGAAGCGGATCTTGCGCTGTTCCAGCTGCTCGCGCAGGCGCGCCGAATCGAAAATCTCGACCTTGGCCGCCATCACTTGTGACAGCAATTGCTCCAGACGCAACCATACCGCGCGCTTTTCCTCCTCGTTGTACCCATTCCAGTGGATCACTTCGTGGTGGAAACGCTTGCAGCCACGGCACACCAGATCACCGTAAACAGTGGAGCAGAGGCCGACGCAGGGGGTCTTGATGGTCTGATTGGGCATAAGATAGGCAAAACACTGAAACGCGGAACAGGTCGGCATGTTAGCCCTTTGTCGGGCATTGATCACCCCTCAAACATCAGGGTCTCAGCCGCACAGCGCGTTTGCCCCGGCCGCGCGCATTGCCACGAAAGTCCAATAGAGCGCGACTTACCTTTAAATTTTTTTTGCCGTAGAATCAGCCAGCCTTTTAAGGCGCCAATGTCCGTTAGAAGCTGTTTTCAAAGCGTCACGAGCACAGTCGTTCCTTCAGAACGGTGTTGGCGAGGGATTTTTCCAGCGGGGAAAAATCCAGCGCCAACCCTCATCAGCTCCCCGTTCTGCAGGCGTAAAACTTTGAAAGCAGCTTCTGTAAGGAATTGCCGGTAATTCTGGCCGAACGACCCACAACGTCGTGAGGAGCATGAGTACGGCAATTTCGGGATGAGCGTCCCGGACACCCATTTGGGACCACTGATGAGGGTAATAACTGTGCTTGAAGCCTACCGCAAACATATCGAAGAGCGTGCAGCCCTGGGTATCGTTCCCCAGCCGCTTAACGCCGAACAAACAGCAGGCCTGGTCGAGCTGCTGAAAAACCCTCCGGCTGGCGAAGAAGAATTTCTCGTTGACCTGATCACCAATCGCATTCCACCAGGCGTGGACGAGGCGGCCTATGTAAAAGCCGGCTTCCTGTCTGCACTGGCCAAGGGCGAAGTATCCTCCCCTCTGCTGGACAAAAAGCGCGCTGTAGAACTGCTCGGCACCATGCAGGGCGGCTACAACATCGTCACTCTGGTTGACCTGCTGGACGACGCCGAGCTGGCGCCAGTCGCTGCCGCGCAACTCAAGCACACCCTGCTGATGTTCGATGCGTTCCACGACGTCGCGGAAAAAGCCAAGAACGGCAACGTTCACGCTAAAGCCGTGCTGCAATCGTGGGCTGACGGCGAGTGGTTCAAGAACCGTCCGACCCTGGCCGACAAGATCAGCCTGCGCGTATTCAAGGTAACCGGCGAAACCAACACCGACGACCTCTCCCCTGCTCCTGATGCCTGGTCGCGTCCAGACATCCCGCTGCACGCCCTGGCCATGCTGAAAATGGCCCGTGACGGCATCGTTCCTGATCAGCAGGGCGCCATCGGCCCGATGAAGCAGATCGAAGAAATGCGCGGTCAAGGCTTCCCGATCGCCTACGTCGGTGACGTGGTCGGTACCGGTTCGTCGCGTAAATCGGCGACCAACTCGGTACTGTGGTTCTTCGGCGACGACGTTCCTTACGTGCCGAACAAGCGCGCTGGCGGTTTCTGCTTCGGCAGCAAAATCGCTCCGATCTTCTACAACACCATGGAAGATGCCGGCGCCCTGCCAATCGAGTTCGACGTTTCCAACATGAACATGGGCGACGTGATCGACCTGTACCCGCATGCTGGCAAAGTCTGCAAACACGGCACCGACGAAGTCCTGACCACCTTCGAAATGAAAACCCCGGTGCTGTTGGACGAAGTCCGCGCCGGCGGCCGTATCCCGCTGATCATCGGCCGTGGCCTGACCGAGAAGGCTCGCGCCGAACTGGGTCTGCCACCGTTCGACCTGTTCAAGAAGCCTGATGCACCGATCGAAAGCACCAAGGGTTACACCCTGGCGCAGAAGATGGTCGGCAAGGCCTGCGGTCTGGCAGAAGGCAAAGGCATCCGTCCTGGCACCTACTGCGAACCGAAGATGACCACCGTGGGTTCTCAGGACACCACTGGTCCAATGACCCGTGACGAACTGAAAGACCTGGCGTGCCTGGGCTTCTCGGCTGATCTGGTAATGCAGTCGTTCTGCCACACCGCGGCGTATCCAAAGCCGATCGACGTGACCACCCACCACACCCTGCCTGACTTCATCATGACCCGCGGCGGCGTTTCCCTGCGTCCGGGCGACGGCATCATCCACTCGTGGCTGAACCGCATGCTGCTGCCGGACACCGTCGGTACCGGTGGTGACTCGCACACCCGTTTCCCGATGGGCATTTCGTTCCCGGCCGGTTCCGGTCTGGTTGCGTTTGCCGCTGCCACCGGCGTTATGCCGCTGGACATGCCGGAATCGATCCTGGTGCGTTTCAAAGGCAAAATGAAGCCTGGCATCACCCTGCGTGACCTGGTTCATGCCATTCCGTACTTCGCCATCCAGAACGGTCTGCTGACCGTCGAGAAGAAAGGCAAGAAAAACGCCTTCTCCGGCCGCATCCTGGAAATCGAAGGTCTGGAAGGTCTGACCCTGGAGCAGGCGTTCGAACTGTCCGACGCCTCGGCCGAACGTTCGGCTGCCGGTTGCACCATCAAGCTGTCGAAAGAGTCGATCACCGAGTACCTGAACTCCAACATCACCCTGCTGCGCTGGATGATCGGCGAAGGTTACGGCGATGCTCGGACCCTGGAACGTCGTGCTCAAGCGATGGAAGCCTGGGTGGCCAACCCGGAACTGATGGAAGCCGATGCCGACGCCGAATACGCCGAAGTCATCGAAATCGATCTGGCCGACATCAGCGAGCCGGTACTGTGCGCGCCGAACGATCCGGACGACGCCCGTCTGCTGTCCAGCGTTGCTGGCGAGAAGATCGACGAAGTGTTCATCGGTTCGTGCATGACCAACATCGGTCACTTCCGCGCTGCCGGTAAACTGCTGGATCAGGTCAAGGGTCAGCTGCCAACCCGTCTGTGGCTGTCGCCGCCGACCAAAATGGACGCTCACCAACTGACCGAAGAAGGCTACTACGGCATCTACGGCAAGGCTGGCGCACGCATGGAAATGCCAGGCTGCTCGCTGTGCATGGGTAACCAGGCACGCGTTGAGCCGAACAGCACCGTGGTGTCGACGTCGACCCGTAACTTCCCGAACCGTCTGGGCGACGGCGCGAACGTCTACCTGGCTTCGGCCGAGCTGGCGTCCGTGGCTTCGATCCTGGGTCGCCTGCCGACCGTCGAGGAGTACATGGAATACGCTGGCAAGATCGACAGCATGGCGGCCGATATCTACCGCTACCTGTCCTTCGACCAGATCGCCGAGTTCCGTGAAGCTGCTGCGAACGCCAATATCCCGGTCGTTCAAGCCTAACGTTGCAACACAATGAAAAAACGCCGCCCATCGTGAGATGAGCGGCGTTTTTTTATGCCTGATGGAGGGTGGTTGCCTGTTCAGGCCTCACCGCTTTCGCGAGCAGGCTCAGCTCCCGAGCCAAAAAAACCGCTGTGCCCGGGCAGGCACAGCGGTTTTTATCGACTGAATCCGTGTTACATCGTCAGCTTGTAAACCAATGCCGAAATCGCTACCAGACCTACCGCCGTAACAAACACGTTAGACGCTTGGCCACGATAGCGCGCCATCGCCGGAACCTTGCGAATCGCATACATCGGCATCAGGAACAGAATCGCCGCGATGACTGGGCCGCCGACGGTTTCGATCATGCCCAGAATGCTCGGGTTCAGGGTCGCCACGATCCAGCAGATCACCAGCATGAACGCCGCCACGATGCGATCAAGCGCTTTGGCACTTGGGCGCTTACCGCTCTTGACGATCAGTCCTTTCAGGCCTTCGCTGGCACCGATGTAGTGGCCGAGGAACGACTTGGAGATCGCCACAAACGCAATCAACGGTGCCGCAAAGGCGATGGTCGGATTGCTGAAGTGGTTGGCCAGATAAGACAGGATCGACAGATTCTGCTCTTTGGCTTCCGCCAATTGCCCTGGCGACAACGTCAGTACGCAGCTGAACACGAAGAACAGCACCATCACCACCATCAACAGGTGAGCGCGGCACAGAATCTGCGAGCTGCGCTGGTCAGCATTGGCGCCATAACGACGCTTCTGATCCACCGCGAACGCCGAAATGATCGGCGAGTGGTTGAACGAGAACACCATCACCGGAATCGCCAGCCACAGCGTGTGCAGCAGCGCGGACGGCGCCGGCACCTGCGATGCCGTGGTCAGGATGCCGCCGTTCCAGTGCGGAATCAGGTAAACGGCGAGGAACAACAGCGCGACAATAAACGGATAGACCATCAGACTCATGGCCTTGACGATCGCCTGCTCGCCACAACGTACCACCGCCAGCAAACCGAGGATCAACACGAACGACAGCAGCGCGCGCGGTGGTGGCGTGATGTGCAGTTGGTGTTCGAGGAAACTGGCGACCGTGTTGGTCAGACCGACGCTATAGATCAGCAGAATTGGGAAGATCGCGAAGAAGTACAGCAGCGTGATCAGTGCACCGGCCTTGATGCCGAAATGTTGCTCGACCACCTCAGTGATGTCGGCGCCCTCGCGACCGGACAGCACGAAGCGGGTCAAGCCACGGTGTGCAAAGAACGTCATAGGGAACGCGAGCAGCGCAAGGATCACCAGCGGCCAGAAGCCACCCAGACCTGCGTTGATCGGTAAAAACAGGGTACCGGCGCCGATGGCCGTCCCAAACAGTCCCAACATCCAGGTGGTGTCCTGGCGATTCCAGCTCGAAAGTTCAGCGGGTGCTGCTGCATCAAAGCGCTCTTCGACGCTATTGGCCTGATCATTCATCCGGTCGGATCTCCGCATTCCGGTCACTTGCCACTCGGTCAGGACGCGTCGGAAAAAACCGACAGACATGCTCCGGCCGAAACAGGGGCGCGATTCTCCGTGATAAATGAGCATAAGCAAAGACTTAGCTGAGGAATGGTTGTGCGGAGCAGATCAGTGGGGTGTCGTTTTCGGGAAAATAACTGTCGGTGACAGGTAGGTACTGTGTCGTTTTCTGGCAAGCTCCAATGTTTGATGCAGTCGCGAGGACTTGATCAGATTGATCGTGCCAGGATGAATCCGAGCGACATGCAAAAAATGCCGAACGCCAGCATCCCCCAGATTGGATACATATCGTCCTTGTCCTTGATACGCATTCTTTCGACCGACTCATCGTACTCCCGGTCCGATAGTTCAATCATAGCCTTGCGGTCAAATGTGCTCATGTTGATTTCCTTTTTGGGTCATGGGTCTGACTGTTGTGAAGCGTGATCACTCAAACCTTGAAAAAAACGCCTACTACCGCAGTGATTGCGGTCACCACTCCAGCCAATACCGCGAGTGGATAAAAACTCGTCTCTCTCTTTAGCTTTTTTGCTTCCGCCAGAAGCTTTTGTCTTTCTGCCACGAGTTTCCGTGTTTCATTCAGGAGCCTTTGGAGCTCCAGGTTTTCGCGATCGTCCTGAAGCATGCGCCTTCCTTGGCTATTGGCAGTGACTGGCCGGACTGCTTTGTGCCCTCATGATTTCCTAATCATCTCGCGCCAGATAGCGGATGAATCCGGCGGTTTCGTAGGCAAAATCCGTGAGTAAAGTAGGCAGCCTCATACAGAGATCTTTTAGAAACACCTCGCGATCAAGTACCCGTGCCTTTCAATTTGCCCCACTTGATCTAGCGTGAGATGAGTCCCCTGCCCTGCGGAGCCTTCCCATGCCACTGGTTCGCGTCGACATCAAACAAAACCCCGACCCCACTTTCGCCAAACGCATCGGCGAACGCATCTACGCTGCCCTGCGCAGTTGTATCGATGTGCCCGAGCACGACAACTTCCAGATCCTCACCGAGCACGACAGTCAGCACTTCGTCTACGACCCGCAGTATCTGGGGATCCAGCGCAGCGATGGCGTGGTCTTCATTCAGATCACCATCAGCGAAGGACGCACGGTGGAGAAAAAGCAGTTGCTGTTCAAAACCATCGCCGAAAGCCTGCACACACAGTTGGCGGTGCGCCTGGAGGATGTGTTCATCAATCTGGTCGAGGTCAAGAAAGAGAACTGGTCATTCGGCAATGGCATCGCGCAGTACGTCACTTGATCCGCTCGTTGACAGCCCGATACCGGGGCCAGCATGATCGGCCCATGAACATTCGCGCGCTGCAACTCACCCGTACCACCACGACCGCCACCGGCGGGTCGTGGTGTTTCTGTCTGAGGTAAACCCAGCGCAGCAAACCCCAAGGCCCCGCCAGCAATGGACGGGGCCTTGTAGTTTCTCCCGTCCGTGCGGCATCTGCAGCACCCAAGGAGAAACACCATGCCCGCAGCACTGTTGATCATCGATATGCAGGTCGGTCTGTTCCACGGACCGGAAAACCCCTACCAGGGCGAACGGATTCTGGCCAACATCCAGCGTCTGATCGCTGCGGCCCGCGCGAATCAAGTGCCGATCTTCGCCGTCCGCCACACCGGCCCGGACGGCTCACCGATTGCCGCTGGCAGTCCTTTCTGGCAACTACTGCCAGCGCTCGAGCTGGACGCTGACGTCGACACCCTCTTCGACAAATCCCGCCCGGATGCTTTCCATGGCACTGACCTCGCGCTGAAACTCGAAGCCGCGCAGGTAGACGACCTTTATGTGGTCGGCATGAAAAGTCAGTTCTGCATCGACAGCACCTGTCGCAGCGCTGCCGATCTGGGCTTCAAACCTTTGCTGGTCGCCGATGCCCACACTTGCATGGACACTGCCGAGCTATCGGCCGAAGCGATCATCAAACATCACAACGCTACGCTCGGTGCCGCCTTTGCACGATTAATTGACAGCGCTGAAGTGACGTTCTAAGGGAATCCACTCCGAAGTTGACGCAACTTGCCTTGCTGCGGTTGCGTCAACCAGACATTTGTCACGGTATCCTCCGTCCTACAGCATCGTGTAACTAATCAAGGGTGCCAGCGACTTTAACTACAGACAACGCCAACAAACAAGCAAATCGGACCTCAACTTTTCAGAATACTCCTACAGCCTAAACAGCCAAAAAAACTCACAACAAAATATTACTTAAAACCGAATACCAGCCATTTGTTACAAGCAACTACCCAGCCATTGAACAATATTCCATGGCAGGTCTATATTTTTATCGCCCCGAATTCGAAGAATAATAATTGAAGTGTGATCAAGAGGACACAGCATGCAAAAGTACATGATGACCGGCCTGTTGTTGGCCGCACTGCTAGCCCCGCTCGCCAGCGCCAATGCCGATGTCCGCGAGCTGGCTTCTTCGCCGCGATGGCTGACCACCAAGGTCTACATCGACGGCGCCCCGGAAACCGACGTCAAAGCGAAGTACCCCGGCGTCGTTGGTATATCGACGTGGGATCCCGAGCGTAATCGATACGAGTTCTTTTACGCCGATACCGGCGAATCAAAGTACAACAACGGTGGTGGCGGTTATTTCTTTGTCACCGGCGATCAGCAACAGCACATTCTTGTGCCGGATATCGGCCCCACCAAAACATGGGTCAGACGTCTGGAAACATTGAACAACCAAGAGTTCACTTATTCTCGGGAAGTCCCTCGCGACATGGTCGAAAACAATCCTCTCGTTCGCATTCATGTCGTTCACGCGCCCTACACCGGGACGGTAGAAACCAAGTCCGCCATCAAACAATAAGACCAGGAGTTCGATATGCAAAAGCCACTTAAAACCCTGCTGATGTCGACGTTACTTGTCTCTTCGGTCTATTGCGCCGGGGTCAGCGCACAAGCCGCCACCCAACCGGAAAAAAATGCCGTCGCCACCGCCGACAACGCGATGATGCTGACCGTGTTTCTGAAACATGATCAAACCCGTCCGTTGAGTGAACTCAAGGCTCAGCTTGCGCAACAGGGTTTCCATAAAGCGTTCCCCCCGGCCGGAGTCGAAGTGGTGAGCTGGAACATCATGATGGGGATCGGCCAGGTCGTAACCGTGCGCTTTCCTGTCTCGCGTCTGGCGGAAGTGAACCTTGCGCTGGAAAACACCGCATGGGGCAGCTACCGCACCGAGTTCTATCCGACCTACGATATCAAGCCGCTCGCGATGGCTGAGCAAGCCAAAGCCCAAGCGGCCCAATGATACCGACAGCACACCGGATCACCGGTGTGCTGGCAGCCTTGCTTCTTGTCCGAAGCCGTCCAGAATCAAAGCACCACTGCGCCAATGACAACGATTGCCAAGTCGCTGCGGATTCAGCACTCTGAAACGACTTTCGCGACCAATCCGCCGACGTTCACAGGAGCCGTGCAATGCCCGCAACCGTTCTGGTACTGGTTGAAACCATCAATGACTATTTGCCGATCCTCGAACATCAGGGCTTCCACCTGATTCTCGCTCCCACACCCGCCGAACGTGCGCAAGCCATCGCCACCCATGGCTCGCGCATCGACGCGGTGCTGACCCGTGGCCCGTTGGGCCTGACCGCCGATGAAATCGCCGCCCTGCCCGCGCTGAAAATCATCACCGTGATCGGTGCCGGTTACGAGCATGTCGACCTGCAAGCCGCGAGCAACCGCGGCATCACTGTCACCAACGGCGCCGGGGTCAATGCCTCGTCGGTGGCCGACCATGCGATGGCGATGCTGCTGGCGCTGGTCCGTGACATCCCGCGTTGCGACGCTGCCGTACGCCGTGGAGAGTGGCCGAAGATCATGCGCCCGTCGCTGGCCGACAAACGCTTGGGGATTCTTGGACTCGGCGCAGTGGGCATGGCGATCGCCAAACGCGCGAATCTCGGCTTCGACATGCAGATCAGCTATCACAGCCGTCAGGTGCGCAACGATGTGCCGTACGCGTTCTGCTCGACGCCGACCGAACTGGCGCGAGCATCGGACTTTCTGATCGTCGCCACGCCCGGCGGCATCGGCACACAGCATCTGGTCACCCGTGCGGTACTCGATGCGCTCGGCCCGAAAGGCTTCATCGTCAACATTGCCCGCGCCAGTGTCATCGCTACGGCGGATCTGATCACTGCCCTCGAACAACGCAGAATTGCCGGTGCCGCACTCGATGTATTCGATCACGAGCCGCAAGTGCCGGATGCGCTGAAAACCCTGAGCAACGTGCTGCTGACACCACACGTCGCCGGCCTGTCACCGGAAGCGACGCAAGGCACGGTCGAACTGGTAGGTAAAAACCTCGTCGCGTTCTTCTCCGGCGAGCCGGTACTGACGCCCATTGCACTGCCACCAAAACTCAACAACTAGCGCGTGCACTAAAGCACGCCAAGCAACGTCCACAAACGCCGCGATTCAGCGTCGGCGCTGATCAACTCACCGAGCAGTTCGCTCAGCGGCTTGTTGCCCCACTCGACCCCGCGCCGGATCAGATACGGCACCGGGCTGTGGGGTTCGGTGCGGGCGAGGTATTCGGCGATCAGCAGCAGTTGGCGATACGCCTCTTCGCGATTGGCCGGCTCACGAAACGCCAAGGCTACCGGTGCGGGTTCTTCTGGCTGCGCAACGGCGTCGGGGGTTTCGACCAGCGGCGGTGGCGGTGCCGGTTGTTGTGGGTGCATGGCGATAAACTCCTGAACCAGTTTCAGCAGCGCCTGGATGGTGTCCTGCAAGGGGCGCAATCCCGGCGCCTGATCCCCCAGATAGGCATCACTCCAGGTGTTGAGCCGTTGCAAGTGTTGCAGGCTCAGGAGCAGATTGCCCTGAGTGCGCAGCCAGAACGCCAGCGGCGTGGCGCGGATTTGTTCGTTGAGTTTCTTCTGTTCATTGCGCGCGGTTTCCGCCGAGGTCTTGGCGTTCTTGCTGTCGTTGGTCTGCACTTGCTGCACCTGCAAGCGCCGCCAGACTTCCAGGGTGTAAGCCTCGAAATCGTTGTTGCGGCTACCGAACAACGGCACCCGCGTGAGCAATATTTCACTGTACCGGCGCACCAGCCATTCCAGCGGAATCACCCGCCATGACTGGTCGCCGTCCTCGGCCTGCGGGTGCAGGTGCTCGGGAAAGCGCTCACACAATCCGGCGACCAGCGCCAGACTGCCGGGCAAGCCGTCCAGCGCTTGCAAGTGCAGCCACGCCTCGCCGAGCCAGGCGCTGAGCATCAGGTCCTTGCTACGCTCCACCAATAACGCGGTGGTGATTTTTTCCACTTCGGGCCAGTTCGCCCGCTTCAGTGTCGATTGCCACACCCCGGTCGGCAGGCTGGCGTCGTCTTCGCGACGCAGGTCGCGCAACTGGTCGAACTCACGTTCATAGCGCAAATCGACGCCGCACGGCGCATCCGCGCTGAGCGGTGTGAGCAGTTGGTCAATCAAGTCCGGCAACGTCGTCGATGGCAGGCTCACAAGTCTTCCTTCTGCGATTCAAGGGCGGCGGTGCTGCCGGTCACCTGAAACGGCGAACGCGGCGCGCGAGTTGGCAACGGCGCGATCGACAGCGGCAGTTTCGAGCCCTGGCTCATCAGCGACAGGCGCACGAACATCCGCGTGAAGTCGCTGGTGACGCTGTCCGGCGCCCCGGTCACGGGTAAACGCAACGTCAGCGGGAAATCGGTGTAATCCACGTTTGGCTGACGTTGCACCGAGAAATGCGCGCGCATCAGGCGCAGCAATGACCATGGCCCGCCGTACTCCCAACCGGCCTCCAGATCACGCACCACCAGATTCGGTTGCTGTGGATCATTGACCGGCCGTTCCTTGCCGTTGCGCGCCCAGCGCAGGGTCAGGCGGACAGGCTGGCCGACCATCCAGCGCAGGTTCGGTTGCTCGGCTGCCGGATAGTTGATTTGCTGATTGCCGGCGAGCAAGCCCCAGGCAATCACCTGATCGGCGCCCAGCTCATCATCGCGATCGGTGCGCCAGCGCACGTCCAGCTCGACGCCAAGGATGCCGCTCTTGTCACGCACGAACAGCGGCGTCAGCCAAGTGCCGGCCTGCTTCAAGCGGTTGAGAAAATCCGCCGCGGCCAGGCGTTCCGGGGTCTGGTTGGTGACAAGGCCGGCCTGCGCGACCGGCAGTTTTTTGTCGATCAGTTGCAGAAAATATTCAACCCGCGCCGGATCGGCATCCTGCATCTGCACGCCGTTGGCGAACGGAAAGCGATCCGCCAGATATTGATTGAAGTAGTTGGCCAACTCATTCCACGCCGCAGCGGCCTGTTGCACTTGCAGCAACTGGCAACGCTGCATGGCCTCCTGCTGTAACTCCATCGCGCGCATCGCCAACGTGCCGCGTCCGCCGGCGACGTTGGCGGTCTGCAACATTTGCAGGCAGGAATTGACGTCCATCTCGACGAAATCGCGGCTGACCAGTTGCTCGATCTGTGCCGGCGAACTGGCCGGGTTGGCCTCTTTGTATTTGCGCAGTTCGTCGTTGAGCGCACTGAACTGCGTCACGCGTTCGTAATCCAGTGCCGACAGATTGGCTTGCTGTGTTGTCAGCCACTGCAACGAAGACGTGCGCCGCTCAGTGATGCCGAGCATGGTGTTGAACTGCTGCTTGAGGCTCAGTTTCAGATCCTGCACGTCGCTGGCGCCGAACAGTTCCAGACCGAGGTTTTTCGAGCCGTCCCACTGGCTGATCTCGGCCCGTCCGCCGAACAGTGGTTGCGCGGTGATTTCATCCAGACCACCAATAAGCTGCGCCATGGCGCGGCGATTGAGCGCCGCTTGCAGGCGGGTGGATAGATCCGCGCGATGCACCTCGACGAAAGCCTTTTGCAGGGCCATGGCTTGCTCGGCCTGCACATTGAACACAGCGTAAGGATGCGCCTGATCGTTGTGATCCTTGAGGCTCAACCACATCGCCTGGGCGGCGGCACGCTCGGCGGCTTTGAGCACCGCAACGCGATAGTCCGGTGGAATGCGTGGCAGTTCTTCGGCGATGTAGCTGTTGTAGTCGGCGAAATATTTCAGCGATTCATTGAGGTCATCACCGTCCACGGTCTGGCCTTGCATATTGACGTTGTCTTCGCTGGCACGCAGGGCGACCGAAACGAAGTCACGCTTGAACAGCGCCTGTATCGCGTTATCGAGTTTCACCACTTGCTCTTGCAACGCCAATTGCCCGCTGACTTGCTGTACCAGCAAATTGTCCCGGGAGCCGACCTGGGCGATCCATTGATCGCGGAAACTCTGCTGCAAGCGTGACGCTTGCGTGTCGAGGTCTTGTTGGACTTGCGCGCCCAACAATGTGCTCTTGCCCACTTTGGCGAGAAAGTCACCATAACCCGGCACCAATTCCTGGCCTTTGCCACGGCTCCACGTTGCATTGGTCAGGGCAATCGCCGCTTGCAGATCGTCGACCAGCGCAGTCAGCTCTTCGAGCTCGCCCAGGCTGTTGCCACTGCCGGCCTCCAGTTGATCCAGGTGCAACTTGAGGTAACCGGCCTTGCTGACAAAGTTGTCGGCGAGGAAATATTGATCCAGCCAGCGTTGCATCAATCCGGAAAAGTTGCTGACGATCAGCGGCCGGTCGACGCTCAGGTCGAGTGCCGGCAAGCTGCCGTCTTCGCCCGCCACCAGCAACCGATTGTAGAAGTTCGCGTAGGGCAAGGTGCCGGTGTTGAGGTTCAGCGACAGCGCGGTGTTGCTCAGTTGCACCAAGTCGTCCAGTGGCGCGCGTTGATTGTTTTGCAGCTGATTGAACAGCTGATTCTGCTGCTCCAATCGCAGTGCCCGATCCACCAGATCGGTCGCCTTCAGATAGTTCTGCCACTGCGCCGGGTCGTCGCTTTCGACACTGCTGCGCCGGTCGGTGCTGCGGATCGCCTTGATCTGCGTAAGCTCCGCGTTCAGCAGGTCATGCAGCGGCACCACCATATGACGCTGGGTGGATTGCAAGACTTCCTGCTCGAGCTGGTTGTCGAGCGAGGAAAACCACGACGTCGGGAACACCAGCGAGACATAGTTCCAGTGCGGCGCGCGTTCCAGTACGCGCCAGAAGGTCTGCACGTTGCGCCGGGTCGAGTCGACCCGCTGCGCTTCATCGCTGATCGCCACGTAGCCCTTTTGCGCGCCCTGCATCTGCCGCGCCAGTTCGTGAGCATCCTTGACCGACGCATGCCAGACCCACAGCATCGCCACCGCCCAGACCACCCCGACGACCAGCGCGATCCCGGCAGTCAGCCGCTGCCAACGCTGGCGCAAACGCAACAGGCGCGGTACGCCGTGCGCCAGACCACGCTCACCGACCAGTCGCTGGCGCCACAGCTGTCGGGCAAAGGCGCTGCGCTGCAAGCCGCTGTCATCCACGGAAAACCCGTCCTGCGCATCCTCCCCGGCCACATTGGCGGTGAAATACACACCGCGAAAACACGGTGCCTCACCTTGCGCATTGCCCTGAAACACCGGCTCCAACACGTTCTGCAAACCGCGCCGCAAGGTTTCCAGACGATCCGGCAAGGCATACAGATCCGCACTCAACTGACCGGACAACGTGCCAATTTCAATCACCGCTTCGGCCACCGCGCGGTGCAGCCGATCCAGCGCCTGATCGCTCCATTGCCCTTGCCAGACGGCATCGCGCGCATAGGGTGACGACCAGCCCAACGTGGCTTCGCGGGCCTCTTGCGGCAAGGCGCTGATCAGATCCTGAACCCCCGGCAATTCCTCAAGCCCGGTGACAATCACATACACCGGGACACTGAGCCCGAAGCGTTGCAGCAGGTCGATAAAGCGCCGACGCGCGGCCAGACCCAACTGAGTTGCTTGCTCAAGATTACTTAGCCGACTGACTGGCACCGTCCAGACCACTGCGTCCAGCGGCCGTTTACTGCGCAGCCGCAGGATCAGGCCGAGCAGCCGCCACCAGCTGCCGCGTTGCAAGTGCATGCCGTCGTCCGGCAGAAACAATGCTTGCGGCACCACCAGCACAGCCCCTTCGGGGTCCGACCACCAGCGACCGAACCACGCCGGTTTATCGGTCGGTTGCAGGCGCCATTCTGTGACCAGTTGCGTGCCTTGGACTTCGTCGCCGAGCATCAGCAACCATGGCATCTGATAGCGGTCGAGATTGCCCTGGTCGCGTTCCATATGGCGCACGGAGGCATAGAAACTGCGGATCGCTGCGCCACTCTGGGTGCGCAACCACCACACCGCCACCACGATGATCACCAGCAACAACAGCAGCGCGATGCACCACGCAACGATCGTCAGCGGGCTCATGAGGCTTGCTCCGGCGCACTCACCCTATCGCCGCTTTGCAGTGCCGGCGCCAACTCCTGGCCGATGTCCCGCCACAACCAATGCCCCAGCGCGGTCAACAACAGCACCATCGCCAGAATACCCAGTGCCAGACGAAAGCCATCCGGCAGCGCCGTGCGCACCGGCAGTTGCAGCGCCGGTGTCTGTGAGGGCTGCACCAGGCGCTGACTGACATCGGCGTAACTGGCTTCGTCTTGCCAGGCCAGGTTGTACAGCGCCAACCGCCATTTCTCCAATTGCGCCTGACTGTGTTCACCGCGCAGACGGCCATGGAAACCGAGGATCAGACACTGCAGGTACACGTTGGCCAGATCGCGAGTGGTCGGCTGCTGTTCTTCGAGCAAGGTTTGAATCGCCGCGGGTACTTGTTCGCCCGCCTGACGGCTGGAATACAGCCGCGACTCCAAGGGTTTTTCCTGCCACGCCGCTTGGCCGGGCCATGGCGTGAACAGCAGGGTTTCGTCGACCAGCGCGACAAACGCGTACACCAATGCCTTGACCTGTTCGGTCGCCGAATCGCCGACCCGCGAATAGGCCGTGCGCCACAATCGCTGCGAAGCCTGAGTCGAGAGTTCGACAACGGTCTCGACCAGCGCCGCTTCGTCCTCGCTGTCCTTGGGCAATTGCAGCCAATCCTGTTGCCAATGCTGCCAGGTCTGACGGAACGCGCTGCTCAACGGTGCGTCCTGCAACCCAAGGCTTGCGGCACTTCCCTGCGACATACGGCGTTCCTTGTGTGATCAGGCACTTTCATTGTTCTGGGCGATAAACAGCACCACTTGCCATGGACTGCTGGTCAGCTTCGCCGCCGGTGCAGCAATCATCAGCGGCAGTTGCGCGTCGAACCACGCGCCCTGGGCGGTGATCACAAACAGGCGCGTGTCTTCGCCGACGCTGTAGGCAACCTGTTCGCTGCGGCTCATGGCCTGATGGGATAACCCGCTCATGCGCTGACGGCTGAGCAGCGCAATGTGCGGCGCCGAGGCGATGATCGCGCCACGCAACCAGTCGATCGCGGCTTGCTCACTGGCACCGTTAGGCATGCGCAGACCGATGACCAGACGCTGACTCGGCTGCTCGTCCGGCAACTGAATCGAAAAGCTCTGCTCACTGCGTTCGAACGGCAAGCTGCGATAACCGGCCCGAATCATTTCCAGGGTGGTTTCCAGCCATTGCAGCACCGCGTCGTAACCGCGCTGCAATTCGACAAAATCCAGCGGCGCAAAAGCCGGCACGCCGGCCAGCGGATCGAGCGCCGACCACGCGCCGGCCAGCCCGAGCAGTTGTACGTGAAGCGTTTGCGGATGGGCGATGCGACTGTTCAGCGTGCCTTCGACTTCCGGCAGGCGCGCCCATAACGCGGTCAACTGACGGCGAATTTCCAGCGCGTCGTCCTGATTGCCGGCCTGCTGCGCCTGACGCAAGCGGCCGCCGAGAAACAGGCATTTCTCCCGCGCCCGCGCGCAGAGCCCGGCGATGCGTCGGCCGAGCGCCGATTCCGGCAACAGGGTTGGCGTCGGCGGGGTGTAAGACAACGGCAGAAACCCACCACCCTCCTTGCGAATTTTCAGCAACGGCAGGCAGATTGAATCGGCTTTGTTCAGTTGCGTGCACAAACGCGGATTGGGTCGCCACACGGTAATTGATTCGGGAAACTCACCGCTGGTGAGATCCGGCAACGCCTCACCCACTACCGATTGCATCCGCCCCTTGAGCGGCAGCAATTGCCCGGCGCGCCACATCGGGCTGATTGCCAGAAATACCGTGACGGTGGCATCGTCGGCGGCATCGATCGCCGCGCTGACGTCCAGTTCAAGGGTTGGCCCGGTGCCGGCCTGCAAATCCACGGGCAAGCCGTCGGGCATCGTCCCTTGCAGCGACACCACCCGCACCACCCCGGCACTCAGCGCCGAAGGATCGAACTCCATGTGGCTGACGCCCCAGAACCACGGGTTGCACGCCTGCGCCAGGTGCGCACCGAGCGCTTCGGCCCGCAGCCCCTGCAACTGAAAATGCTGCGGCAACAATTGCATGCCTTCATGCCAGCAAACCGCGTCAGGTAGCAGACTCATACGACTCCTTTCGACCCTGCCGCAAGCCGGCGGCGAGCGGTGTTTTCAATTTTCCCGGCTGACCAGATTCATCTCGCGACTGTCGAATTTCAGCCATGCCTCGCGTTGATCGTCGAGGCGTAATCGGTGCGCTCCGGGTGTGTTATAGCTGGCGAAGACCAAAAGTCCAGCAGCCTTCTTGCCCCCCAGCGGGAAGGGTTGGCGGTCGATGAATTGCCCCGGCACCAGCTCCAGTCCCCACACGCTCATCAACTGACGATAGTCGCGCTGATACTGTTCGCGCCCAGCGAACCACTGGCTGGCACTGATGCCCGACAATTGCTTGAGCAGGTCGGGGTCGGCGACCGCAATGAAATCCACGGCAATCGGCGTGTCGTCGTTGGCTTTGGGCGCGACGTCGAGGGTCAGGCTGTCGAGGTCCACCTTCGGCCCGAAGAGGGAACAACCGGCCAGGGACGCAAACAGCAGTGTTAGAAAAAGTCGTCTACGCAAAATGAATTTTCCTTTTCACAAGCCTGTCCAAAAATGTTTTTGCTTGCTTTTTTATAGACCTGTTCTAGCGTCTTGGGTAGTTCGGTTCCTACAGCCGAATCAAGAAGGTTTGTCAAAGGAACGACAGGTCATCTGCCTCCCTTTCTAACCTACGGTCCAGCAAGGGAAAGCGATGAACGGGCCTCCCCGATGCATTGCGCCCGCTCATCGCATCGGAGTCCGCCGTCATGGCAGAAAGTACTCAGCACAAGCTCGACCGGGTGCGCCCGCCCCGAGTGCAAATCACTTACGACGTCGAAATCGGCAACGCCATCGAGAAAAAAGAATTGCCACTGGTGGTCGGGATCCTCGCTGACCTCTCGGGCAAGCCGCTCGAACCATTGGCAAAACTGACTGACCGGCGGTTTACCGAAATCGACCGTGATAACTTCAACGAAGTGCTCGCCTCGATCAGCCCGCGTGCCACGCTGCAGGTCAACAACACCCTGAGCGGCGACGACAGCAAGCTCAATATCGAACTCAACTTCAAACACATCGACGACTTCGATCCGGTCAAAGTGGTGGAGCAAGTCACCCCGCTGCGACGCCTGTTCGAAGCCCGCCAGCGCCTGCGCGATCTGCTGACCAAACTCGATGGCAACGATGATCTGGACAAGCTGTTGCGCGACGTCATCGCCAACACCGAAGGCCTGCAGGAAATCAAATCGGCCCGCCCGGACACCGCTACCCCGACCGCTGACGCCGAGGCCCCGGCCGAACCGCAAGCCTGATCGTCCACTTAATCGAGGGGAGAATTCGCCATGCCCGCTTCAGCTCAGAAACAAGCCAGCGACAGTACGACCGAGACACTTTCCCTGCTCGACCAGATCATTCTCGACGGCCGCATGGCCCACGATGACAGTCAGCAGGATTACGCCCGCGACATGCTCGCGGAGTTCGCCACCCAGGTCCTCGACGAAGGCATGGCCATCGACAAGGACACCGTGGCGATGATCAACGACCGCATCAGCCAGATCGACGAGCTGATCAGCGCCCAGCTCAACGAGGTTCTGCACCACCCCGACCTGCAAAAACTCGAAGCCTCGTGGCGCGGTCTGCACATGCTGGTGCAGAACACCGAAACCAGCACCCGGCTGAAACTGCGCCTGCTCAACGTGACGCAGAAAGAGTTGCAGAACGACCTGGAGAAAGCCGTCGAATTCGACCAGAGCGCACTGTTCAAGAAAATTTATGAAGAGGAATACGGCACCTTCGGTGGCCATCCGTTCAGCCTGTTGGTCGGTGATTACACCTTCGGCCGTCACCCGCAGGACATCGGCCTGCTGGAGAAACTGTCAAACGTCGCCGCCGCGGCTCACGCGCCATTCATTGCCGCCGCCAGCCCTCGTCTGTTCGACATGAACAGCTTCACCGAACTGGCGGTGCCGCGTGATCTGTCGAAGGTGTTCGAGAGCCAGGAGCTGATCAAGTGGCGCTCGTTCCGCGAGAGCGAAGATTCGCGCTACGTCTCGCTGGTACTGCCGCATTTCCTCCTGCGTCTGCCCTACGGCCCCGACACCTCGCCGGTGGAAGGCATCAACTACGTCGAAGACGTCAACGGCACCGACCACAGCAAATACCTGTGGGGCAATGCCGCGTGGGCGCTGTCGCAACGCATCACCGAAGCCTTCGCCAAGTACGGCTGGTGCGCGGCGATTCGCGGCGCTGAAGGCGGCGGCGCGGTCGAAGGCCTGCCGGCGCATACCTTCCGCACCAGTTCCGGCGACCTGTCGCTGAAATGCCCAACCGAAGTGGCGATCACCGATCGCCGCGAAAAAGAGCTCAACGACCTCGGTTTCATCGCCCTGTGCCACAAGAAAAACAGTGACGTCGCGGTGTTTTTCGGCGGCCAGACCACCAACAAGTCCAAGGTCTACAACACCAATGAGGCCAACGCCAACGCGCGGATCTCGGCGATGTTGCCGTACGTGCTCGCAGCCTCGCGTTTCGCCCATTACCTGAAGGTGATCATGCGCGACAAGGTCGGCAGCTTCATGACCCGCGACAACGTGCAGAGCTACCTCAACAACTGGATCGCCGACTACGTGCTGATCAACGACAACGCGTCACAGGAAATCAAGGCGCAGTACCCGTTGCGTGAAGCGCGGGTGGACGTCACCGAAGTCGCCGGCAAGCCCGGCGCCTACCGCGCGACGGTGTTCCTGCGGCCGCACTTCCAGCTCGAAGAGCTCACCGCGTCGATCCGCCTGGTGGCGACTTTGCCGCCACCGGTTGCTGCCTGACCTGCTTTGCCCTCGCCGCAGCTGCGGTGGGGGCTTTCTCTATCTAGCGCGACACCTTTCAGGAGTTTCAAGCGATGGATGCAATCATTCTCGACCTCGGCGGCGATATCAAAGGTGACAGCCTGCTCGAAGGTTTTGCGGACAAGATCGAAGTCATGTCCTACAGCCACAATGTGGCGATGCAAGTGACCAACGATGTCAGCAACTCGGAGCGAACCTCCGGTAAACCCCATGTCGGCGAATTCACCTTGACCAAGTTCATCGACAGCTCGACGCCGTCACTCAACGAATACTGCTGCGCTGGCAAACCGATCCCCGAAGCCATTATCACTATCGGTCGCAACGCCGCCGAGGGCAGCGGACAGTTGATGCCTTTCATCGTATACACCCTGACCAACGTGGTGATTTCCAACGTCAGCGTCAGCGGCGGCACCGGCGGCAAACCGGTGGAAACCCTGTCGCTGAACTTCACCAAGATCAAATGGGAACTCACCGCACAAAAAGACGATGGCACCAAAGAAGGCACCGCCGCGTCGACCTGGGACATGGCCGCCAACAAGCTTGTCAGCTAACCGGACGCCCCGGCCATGGCTGGCACCGGCATCCTACCTCCGCTGCTCGAACGCCTCGCCTCCAGCGAGGCCGACAGCACGCGGGCGTTCGATCGGCAGGATTTGCTCGACTCGGTGCACGCCGAGCTCGGGCGCCTGTTCAACACCCGCCGTGGCCCGCGCACGCTGACCCAGCCGCCCAGCGTGATCGATTACGGCATCGCCGACTGGAGTGCACTGCAACAGCAACGCAGCGATGACCGTCGGCGGCTGGCACGGGACATCCGCGAAGCCATTACTCATTTCGAACCGCGCCTGATTCTCGGCGAAGTTCAGGTCAATCCTGTGCCCGAACAACCGCAACGAATGAGCATTCGCTTGATCGGCGAGTTGCGCAGCGGCGAGCAACACTGGCCGGTGGCATTTGTCATCGAGCCCGGCGGGCAAGGGCTGGAGGTGCGCTATGAGCGACTCGATTGACCCGCAACTGCTCGATTACTACCAGCGAGAGTTGACTTGGCTGCGGCATGCCGGCGGCCAGTTTGCCGAACGTTATCCGAAAGTCGCCCGGCGCCTGCAGTTGTCCCCCGGCGAATGCCCCGATCCACATGTCGAGCGGTTGCTCGAAGGTTTTGCCCTGCTGGCCGCACGCCTGCAACGACGGCTCGATGACGATTACGCCGAGTTCAGCGATGCGTTGCTTGAACAGCTTTACCCGTTGGCCATGCGCCCGTTGCCGTCCTGCGCCATCGTTCAGTTCGAACCTGATCCAGGCAAAGGCAACCTCGACGAGGGCTATCCCCTGCCCCGCGACACCCCCCTGTTCGTGACCACCGGCAAAGGTGAAAGCATTCACTTTCGCACTTCGTCCGCTGTGTGTCTGTGGCCGATCGAAGTCAGCGAAGTGCTGTTGCTTGGCGGCGATGAAGCGCAAGCGCTGACCGGTGTCGCGCAATCACGCTCGGCACTGCGCCTGAGCTTGCGCTGCCTTGGCGAAAGCCAATGGGCGGAACTTGGCATCGAGCAATTGCGCATCCATTTGGCCGCGTCGCCAGTGGTGAATGCCGCCCTGTATGACTTGCTCGGCGCCCATGCGGTGCAAGTGCTGGCCGGGTCGCCGGGCAGCGTGCCGATCGTACTCAAAGGCCTGCCGAAAACCGTCGGTTTCAGTGATGACGAAGTCATGTTGCCGGATGAAGACGGTGTTCATCCGGGCATGCGTTTGCTGGCCGAGTACTTCGCCTTCCCGGACAAATTTCACTTTTTCGATCTGCCGCTGAGCGGTGTCGCCAGTGACTGTCAGACGCTTTATCTGTACATCGTGTTCGACCGGGCGCCGGGCTGCCGCCTGCACTTGCAGGCCAGCGATATCGCTCTGGGCTGCGCGCCGGTGATCAACCTGTTCCCGCGCACCTCCGAGCCGCTGCGACCGGACGGCACCCGCAGCGAGTACCGTCTTATCGCCGACAGCCACCGCGAAAACAGCGTCGAAATTCACAGCATCCGAGGCATGCGTGCCAGCTCCAGCTCCGGCGTACAAAGGCTGCCAGCCTATTACGGTAGTCAGCACAGCGGCGGCGATCAACAACGCTACTGGCATGCACGCCGGGTCAGCGGCATGACCGCGAACCGGCTCGGCAGTGACCTGTTGGTGAGCGTGGTCGACACCCGCTTCGAACCGCAAACCGATCTACCCGACTACAGCCTGACGGCCGAGTTGCTGTGCACCAACCGGCACTTGGCCCAAAGCCTGACCGCCGGGACACCGCTGGGTTTCGAACGCCCTGGCCCAGTGGCATGGGCTCGCCTGCGCAACCCGCCGAGCCCGCAAAGTCTGCCGCGCCTGGACGGCGATTCACGCTGGCGGCTGGTGTCGCAACTGACTCTCAACCATCTGTCACTGGTCGAAGGTCCGCAGGCGCTCGATGCTCTTAAAGAGATCCTGCACCTGCACAACCTGCGCGATGAAACCAGTGCGGTACGGCAGATCGAAGGCCTGCTGAGCCTCAGTTGCGAACGGGTGATCGGCCATGTCGGCGGCGATGCGTGGCGCGGTTGGCGCAATGGTCTTGAAGTGCAGTTGCAACTTGATCCACAGCATTTTGTCGGCAGCAGCGCGGTGCTGTTTTCGGCGGTGCTCGCGCAGTTCTTTTCGGTGTACGCCACGGCCAATCGCTTTGTGCGCACGGTGTTGATGCAGGAAGACAAGGAGGTCAAGGCATGGCAACCCCAAGCCGGCATGCCCCTGTCCCTCTGACCCTGAGCCAGCGCCTGCGCCGTGATCCGCAGGCGTTCGACTGGCTGCAGGCGTTGTTGTTGCTCGAGCGCGAGCAGCCGCAGGCGCAATCACTCGGCAGCGGCACGTCGCCGCAAGCGGAAGCATTGAAACTGCGCGGGCCTCTGACGCCGATGTTCGCCGCCAGCCAGATCGAAAGCCTGCGCGAGGTGCCGGGTGAATCGCTGACCCTCGACACGCCGATCTTCGGCCTTGGCGGGCCCGACGGCCCCCTGCCCTATGCTTGGCAGGAATGGCTGCAACAACGGGCGCGAGCCAAGGATCATGCGCCTGCCGAGTTTCTCGATCTGTTCCAGCATCGCCTGCTCAGTTTGCTTTACAAGGTCATGCGCAAGCACCGCATCGCCATCGGTTTTGTCACCCCCGGCGCGTCTCCGGTACAGGCGCAACTGCGCGCGCTGACCGGACTGTTGCCAAAGTCTTTGCAGGAACGCCAAGCGGTTCCCGATTGTGCGGTGCTGGCCTGCACCGCGTTGTTTGCCGATGGCCGCCGCTCATTGGCCGGGTTCGCCGCGATTGTGCGCGAACAGTTTGCCGTGCCGGTCGAGTTGAGCGCTTACGAAGGTGCGTGGCGCGAGATTCCGTCGGCGAGCCGCAGCGTCATCAAACCGGGAGGGCGCAATCTGCAACTGGGGCGCAACGCCGTCGCCGGCACGCGGGTCTGGGATGAACATGCAGGTATTCGTCTGACGCTCGGACCGTTGCCCTCGACGCAAGCCGGGCGATTCCTGCCTGACGGCGAAGCGCATCCGGCGCTGGCCAGCCTCGCCGCGCTGTATTTCGGCCCGGATCTGGACGTGACGCTGGTGCTGCTGATACGCGGAGCCGGACCGCTGAAACTCAATCGTCAGACGCCGGCGCAGGTCACCTGGAACGGCGGTCTGCAGCGTCAGGCCAGCCTCGCTGTACAGCGTATCGAAACCCGTCTTCGCCAGCTGGAGATCACCTGAAATGGAACTGGCCAGCCTGATCGGACGCCTCAACCCGGACAACCGCCGCGCCCTTGAACGCGCCGCGCAACGGTGCTTGCAGCGCGGCCATCACTTTGTCGAAATCGAGCATCTGTTGCTGGAACTGCTCGACATCGAGGGTGGCGATCTGGCTTTTCTGTTGCCGCGCTTCGGCCTCGAACGTGATGCGCTGACAGCCGAAATCAACAAGGCACTGGATCTGTTCAAGGCTGGCAGCACGCGCACGCCAGCACTGTCGTCACACACCTTGGGTTTGCTCGAAGACGCGGTGGTGCAGGCCAGTGTGCTGGGGCTCGACAGCATTCGTTCCGGGTTGCTGTTGTTGGCGCTGGTTGATCGCGATGAGCGCCGCAGTTTGCTGCTCAACAGTGCCTCCTCGTTGCTGCGGATCCCCAAAGAAGCATTGCGCGCGAACCTGTTGGAATGGACGGAAAACTCTCGCGAGCATGTCGGCCCGCGCGCGGTGTCTTCTGCAAACCCGGCACCACGCCAGGACTCAGTGCTCGATCAATACACCCAGGACCTTACCGCCGACGCCCATGCCGGGCGCATTGATCCGATCGTTGGCCGCGACGGCGAGATTCGCCAATGCATCGACATTCTGCTGCGGCGTCGACAGAACAATCCAATTCTGGTCGGCGCGCCGGGTGTTGGCAAAACCGCCGTGGTCGAAGGCCTGGCCCTGCGCATTGCCGCCGGGGACGTGCCGCCATCGTTGCAGGAAGTCAGTTTGCGCGTTCTGGATCTGGGTCTGTTGCAGGCCGGCGCGGGGGTCAAAGGTGAATTCGAACAGCGTTTGAAAGGCGTGATCGATGCGGTACGCAGCGCCGACAAACCGATCATCCTGTTTATCGACGAAGCGCATACGTTGATCGGCGCGGGTGGTGCCGAGGGTGGCAGCGATGCGGCCAATCTGCTGAAACCGGCTCTGGCCCGTGGTGAGTTGCGCACCCTCGCCGCGACCACCTGGATGGAATACAAGAAATACTTCGAGAAAGACCCGGCCCTCGCCCGCCGCTTTCAACTTGTTCAGGTTGAGGAACCGGACGAAACCACTGCCGTGGAAATGCTCCGTGGCGTCGCCGCCAAACTCGAACAGCACCACGGCGTGCAAGTGCTCGACGCGGCAATCCATGAAGCGGTGAAGCTCTCGCACCGCTACATCTCTGGTCGCCAGTTGCCGGATAAAGCCATCAGCGTGCTCGATACCGCGTGCGCCCGGGTCGCCCTCGGCCAGCACGATACCCCGCCACCTCTGGAAAGCCTGCGCCACCGACAGAACAGCCTCAAGGATGAAGTCGAACGCCTGCGCCGCGAACAGGCGACAGGCCTGGATCATCGCGAGCGCATCACCCTGCTGGAAAGCGAATCGACCGGTAATGTGCAGGCCATCCGCGAACTGGAAACCCGCTGGGGCGAGGAGCGTGTGGCCGTGCGCGAACTGCTCGACACGCGCCGTGAACTGCTCGATTTGAGCGAGCGCGCCGACAGCGACAAACCCGATGAAGCCACCGACAGCCGCATCGATCATCTGGCTGCCGAACTGCTGCGCCTGGAGGCCGGACTGGACGCGATTCGCCAGGACGATCCATTGGTGCCCGAACAAGTCGACGCAAAAACCGTTGCCGCCGTCATCGCCGGCTGGACCGGCATCCCCGTCGGCAAGATGCTCGCCGACGAAGCCCATGCCGTGCGCACCCTCGGCACACGCATGGGCCAACGAGTGATGGGCCAGAGCGCCGCGCTCAACACCATCGCCCAACGTCTGCAGGCTTATCGCGCCGGCCTCACCGATCCGCAAAAACCGGTCGGCGTGTTCCTGCTGGTCGGCCCTACGGGTGTTGGCAAAACCGAAACCGCGTATGCGCTGGCCGATGCGTTGTATGGCGGCGAACGCAACCTGATCAGCATCAACCTCTCCGAATATCAGGAAGCCCACACCGTCAGCCAACTCAAAGGCGCCCCGCCCGGATATGTCGGTTATGGCAGCGGCGGCGTGCTGACTGAAGCGGTGCGGCGCAAACCATATTCCGTGGTGTTGCTGGATGAGATCGAAAAGGCCCACCCGGATGTACTCGAAGCGTTTTACAACGTCTTCGACAAAGGCTTGATGGAGGACGGCACCGGGTTGGTGGTGGACTTCAAGAACACCGTGATGTTGGCCACCAGCAATGTCGGCGCTGAGTTGTTGCTCGATACGCCCGTTGCGCAACTCGGCTCGGATGCCTTCAACGAAGCCCTGCATAAAGTCTTGCTGCAAGCCTTCCGCCCGGCGTTTCTGGCACGGATGACCGTGGTTGCGTATCGGCCGCTGGATGAGGCGACGCTGGAAGGGATTGTGCTCGCCAAACTTGAGAAGTTACGTGGTCGCTATAAGGCGGCCACCGGAAAGCAGTTCGAGTTCGATTCGGGAATTGTCAAAGCGGTGCTCGCCAAGTGCAGCGCGGCCGGTGCGCGGGATGTCGAGAATGTATTGATGACCCAAGTGACCGGGAAGCTGGCGGAATGGGTTTTAGAGTGACGTCAAAGACAGGCGAATAGGGGAAAAAACAGGACATGGCTAGTTCACCGATCATCACCGCCCGCTTTCCGAGCAACGGCCACCGGGAATGGGTTCACTCGGACCTGACAATGCACTATTCACGGAAAATTGATCTGGTGCCGGAAACGACGCAGCGCTCATTCCCGTTGACCTGGCATCACCAGATACCCTTCAACAGTTTGAGAGATTTCTGGAACTGGCTGTATGTCATTGCCGATGACGATCTGCTGGACATGTGCGTGGATCTTTTCAGCCAGCGAGCCAAAGGTGGGCGATTCCCGGAGATCAAGAGAAAACTGAAAGTGATCAAGACCACCTTGATGCCTACCTTGCAGCTGGAAACCCAGACCTATGCGCAATGGAAAGCGGTGGTTGCGCAAATCGCCAATGGTCTTCTTGCTCCCGCCGATGAACTCGACGGCGAGGAACAGTCCGACCTCTTTGAAGCTATTTCATGGTCATCGTGGAATATTCTCGAAGGCCCGCTCCCCCAGCATCGCAGTGATGATCCAGGCGATGCCAACGTAGACGACTTCAGCCATTTGAGAGAAATAAAGTTCTCGAAACACTTCATAAAAACCGCCGAGTTATATGCCTCGATGATTCTTTTTATCAATGAGATGAATGCCCAGCAGAACCAAAACTACAGTAAAGCCTGGGTCAAGGATCGCGCCAAAAAACTGCTCACGATCCTGACCGGTGCAGATCAGCTTCTGTTCAGCGTCAAGATCACTTTCTTCAATAAGAAGCACTGGAGCTACCAGGAGCAGATGACCGGACGCACGCCCGTGAGGGCGACTGTTCTTGACAATGGCGCGACGTGGTACCGGTGGCGTCGGTGCATCTAGGTTGGCTGAATGTAGCGCAAACGCAGGGAGGCTTGTATGTATTCGATCATGATCTGGAATGCTCAACATTTCGACAATCAGAAGAGCAACCACTCACAGGCCTATACCGACAAAAAGAAGTTTCTGGATTTCTATATCGCGCAAAAAAAGCCTCACATCATCGCCCTGTTCGAAGCAGGCAAAACCGGAAACATCAATGAAAGCCTGATTGCCGACCTGACCGGCAGCTACACGGCGATCGCCACGTTGACGCAGGAAGGTGGCAAGAAAAAACACACCACGCTCGGCTCGATGGTGCTGTTGCGAAACGACATCAGTACTGAATTCGATAACGTCACCGACAATTACATTCTGTCTCATACGGAACAACGCGCGCCGTTGATCATTCGCCACATCGAATCAACCTTCGGGTTCGCGTTCTATCACGCCAACGCCTCGTTCATGGCACCGGGCAATATTGTCGACACGATCGGCTTCATCCAGGACAACAAAGCCATGCTCGGCATCAAGAATCTGCTGTTTTTTGGTGGTGACTTGAACCTCATCCCGACGCAGGCCTACGCCGAAATAAAAGGCCTGAACCGCTTGGTGCCGTCCAATCCGGGTTACACCCACTTGAGCATTAAAAATGTCACCCTCGCGCAGGCTGCCCATGAACTGAGCATCCTTCAAGGCTACGGCAAAGACACCCACCTCACGGCCAAGTCGTACTTGCCGCAGTACATGTTCGACCAGGGCATCGAAGCCTGTGATCTACAACCCGTGCTGTTGTTGCTCGACTATGCCTACGTCATGCATGCACAGCACTGGCGTGCGGAATGTGATGCGAGCCTGCAGCAGAACAGTGATTCCTGGGGCAACATCCTGGAAATCGCCCCGTATTGTCTGGGTCACCCGATTCGCAGCGACCATTTCCCCGTCATGTTTTACCTGAACGCAGCGCTTGGCTAACTCCGGATACAAGGAAGATCATGCCTATTTCCAGCTACAACGCCAAAGATCTGGTGCTCTTTTCCACCATCATCAACTCGGCGACTCGACAGAAAAACTGGGACAGCGAACTGAGTGACAAGGCCGTCGGGACCAAAGTCGAAGAAGTTCAGTGCATGAAGATCGATGAACGCCTGTTCATCGCCTGCAACTATGGGGAACACGCCAGAGTCGACAAGTTCTTCCAGGCATTTGGCGTGACCAACCTCGACACCTTCCTGCAATGTATGCGGTTCTGCCACGCGCTGCTGAAAATGGAGCACACGACGAAGACCCCCTCGCTGGGGCGTGCCTTTACGGCCGATTACAGCGGCCCGGAAAAAACCGCCTGTACTTACGCGGCGGCAAGTACTGCAGTGACAGATCTGAGCGCTGAAGAGTTGACGCTCATTCGCAACATGATCAAGAAGAATCCGACAATCCCGGTCGACACCCAGGCGCAACGCATACTGTGGGCGGTGAGAAAACTCACCGACGCGGGGGTTGCCACCGGCTTGACCAAACCTGCCGGCAGCAAGAGCTTGATGACCAAAAACTACAACACCAATACCAATGCCATCAACTTGCTCAACGACAGCTTGCCGTCGCATGCAGAGTTGAAGCTTTTGCGTCTGCTCACCCAGACCAAAATCGGCGCGTCCCCGCTGAATGCTCACCAGACTGCCACGATTGGCGGGATAAAACGTGCATGCGAGTCCTGTGCAAGATGGATTGCCATCTATGTGAAGTGGATCAAGGCGCAATTCGATGTAGATATTGAACTGCCTGCTACGGACACCCGCACCAGTGCATCGGGCGACGGTGACCGACCAAAAATCGAAAAAGACCACGTTGAAGAATATGGCGAGTATGTCGTCGCGCTGTTCAATGGCGTGAAGAATAACAACTTCGCCGATCTTCCCGCGGCTGACGCGCCGTGGGTTCTGCCAGCACCGGAAGAAGAACAGTAATCACGCTCACCGATCGTTGGGATTAATCAATGCCACGTGCCACCGACAGCAATACAACGCTCTCCCTGACCGCCGCCGCATTGTCGGCGCTTTATCCTGAGTCGCTGTCCGGTGAAGAAGCCCTCAATGGGCTCGGTTCGCAAATCCTCAACGGTCTAAACGACGGCGCCTCGCTCACCCTCACCAGCGCCGTTGCCACCCACGTCACCACCGCTCTGCACAACGATGAGCAGTTGCGCGCGCTCGACGCAATGGTCGCGGAAATTCGCCAACTGCCCGCCGACGCCACCGCCGAGCGTTATCAACTCGTTTTACGCCCGTGGTTATGGTGGCTGACCCTCGCCAGCAACAACCGCGTGTTCCAGAACCTCGCAACTTCAGACATCGCCACCACGATATTCAAGGCCCACGGCTTCAGTGATTTCAGACTTTCGCTGACCGGCAGCTACACACCCCGCGAATATTGCGTGCAGTACAGCGAAACGGATTTCGCCTTCGTCTCGCGACTGCTGGAGGAAGAAGGCATCTTCTGGTTCTTTACCCACGATGACGGCAAGCACACGCTGGTGCTCGGCGACAGCAATGACGCGTTTGTGCAGATCCCCAACGGGCCGAAGGTCAAGTATCTGGGCCAGCAGTTGGGCGAGCGGGAGTTGCACGGCATTCGCTCCGGGCAAGTGTGCCTGCAAGCAGTGGCCGGAGTGTATCGGGCGACGGATTACGAGTTCACCACTCCGACCACTTCACTTTACGGCCAGGCCGAAGCGGTCGCCGGGCCGCGTTCGATCTACGAGCACCCGGGCGGCTACAACGCCAAGGCGCGCGGCGATGCGTTGACCAAGCAACGGGTTGACGGCTTGCGCAGCAAGGAGAAACGTTATGTCGGCGAAAGCGACTGCCGTTGGCTGATTCCGGGGCACTGGTTCACCCTCGACGGGCACGATGACCCGAGCATGAACATCGATTGGGTGGTGACGCGGGTCACCCATGACGTCAGCCATGAAAGCTATCGCAACCGCTTCGAAGCGATCCCCAAAGCCACGCCGTTTCGCCCACAACGTGTCACACCAAAACCACGCATGCACCCGCAGACCGCGATCGTAGTGGGCAAGTCCGGCGAGGAAATCTGGACAGACGAGTACGGCCGGATCAAGTTGCAATTCCCGTGGGATCGCGACGGCAAGAACGATGAAACCAGTTCCTGCTGGGTGCGCGTGGTGTTGCCCTGGAGCGGCAAGGGATTTGGCATGCAGTTCATTCCGCGCATCGGCCAGGAAGTCATCGTCACGTTTATCGATGGCGATCCGGATCGGCCGCTGGTGACCGGTTGCGTCTACAACGGTGACAATGCCCTGCCCTATGCGCTGCCGGCCAATCAGACGCAATCGGGGATCAAGACCCAGTCGTCCAAGGGTGGCGGTGGCTTCAACGAGTTGCGCTTCGAAGACAAGAAAGACGCCGAAGAAGTGTTTTTGCAGGCGCAGAAGGATCTGAATATCAACGTGCTCAACGACACCACGGCCACCGTCGGTCACGATGAAACCCTCACGGTGCAAAATGCGCGCACCCGCACAGTGAAGGACGGCGACGAGACTGTGACCCTGGAAAAAGGCAAGCGCAGCGTGACCATTCAGACCGGCAGCGACAGCCTCGATGTGAAGGATAGCCGCACGGTAACGGTGGGCGCCGACCAGAACCACAGCACCGGCGGCAACTACACCGACAAGGTCACCGGCAATTACAGCCTGACGGTGGACGGCAACCTGACAATCAAGGTCAGCGGCACCCTCACCCTGCAAAGTGGCGGCAGTTTCACGATCAAGAGCGGCGCCGATCTGGCGACCTCGGCCAGCACCTCGATCACGCACAAAGCCGGCACCGCGCTGACCAATCAGGCCGGCACTTCTCTGGACAACAAGGCCGGCACCACATTGACCAACGATGCCGGGATCAGCCTGACCAACAAGGGCGCCGCCTCGCAGACAGTCGATGGCGGCGGCATGCTGACCATCAAGGGCGGGCTGGTGCAGGTCAACTGACAGGGAAAAGCCATGGCGATCACACCGCTGGATCTGCAACAGGATGACAAGCAGCTCAAGGGGCGTTTGCAGGACGGTCAGCTAGATGGGCCGCTGAACATCAAGGATGACGGGCGCAAGCAGGCGGACCTGAGTTACAGCCAGGGCGAATTGCAGGGCACGTCGCTGCTCTATCACCCCAACGGCAAGGTCTCGGCGCAGATGCCGTTCGTGCGTGACAAGCTGCAGGGCGTCGCCAGTTTTTACGCGCCGGAGGGATTTCTACAGCGCAAGGCAACCTATCGGCGCGGGTTACTGCATGGCGAAGCGTTCAATTACTTCCCGGATGGGCAAGTGGCGGAGGCCGAGTTTTATCGCGATGGCGTGCGGGAGGGGCGTTATCAGCGTTTTCATCCCAATGGCAAACCGGCGCTGGAAGCGCGCTATGTGAACGGACAGTTGCTGGAGCCGGAGCAAGGCTTTGCCGAAGATGGACGGCCACTGGGCGCGGATGGCAAGCCGATTTCGCGGGTGCGTTGGTGGTATCGGCAGTGGGCGGATCCGCAACAGGCCTGAGAACCTTGAAGAGCCCCTCACCCTAGCCCTCTCCCAGAGGGAGAGGGAACTGATCGCGGGATATTGGCGAGTTACGCCGACGTGAAAGACCTACTGTGAATCCATAATCGACTCGGTCGTTCAGGCCGATGTATCTCGTCAGACACCTCGGTCGGCCCCCCATCCCTCCCCGAGTGGGAGGGAACTGATGGGGGGAGATTGGCGAGTCACGCCGACGTGAAAGACCTGCTGTGAATCCGTAATCGACTCGGTCGTTCAGGTCGATGTATCTCGGCAGACACCTCGGTCGGCTCCCTCTCCCTCAGGGAGAGGGCTGGGGTGAGGGTTCAGCGGTTCAGCGGCTCACGGAATCAGCATCTGCATCTGTCCCGGCACTACAATCTTGATCACCCCCGCCCAGTTGCACATCAACGTCGAGTTGGCATCGATCGCCGGCATCCCGCCCAGCAACAACGTCGGCGCCCCGCCGGGAATCCACGGTGTGGCCGTCGCCGGTATACACGGCATCGGCGTCAACACCCCCAGCGCGGCGGCAGTTGCAGCGGCCACCATCGGGTTGGCCAGGCTCATGCACACGCCAAACGGCAGGATATTCACCAACGGGATGTGATCCATGATGTTCGCCGCCGGCATCCCGCCGGTCAGCGTGCGGTTCACTGGCAACACATTGAGCATCGACGGCGCAGCGCCGAAGCTGCATTGCAGCGTGGCCGTGGCACAGACTTGCGGACAGCCCATTTCAACGCTCCTTATCGACCATGGCATACCCGCTAAACCTTAGTCTGCCGCAGCCCGTCGCGCACATTCCCAAAGGTGATTATCCGGCAACACGCTAACCTATAAGACCGACCCGCGCTTGTGACCGCCCGAGCGCCCCATTAGATTAGCCAATGATGTCTGGCCTCCAAAATAAGCAGAAGGGATAAGCATGGCGCTTACTGACCAGTCCACCCGTATCCGCTCCGGCGAAGAACTTGATGCCAGCCTGATCGATCCGTACCTCAAGACGCACATTCCGGGCCTGAGCGGCACGCCTGCGATCAGCCAGTTTCCCGGCGGCGCGTCGAACCTGACCTACCTGCTGGAATACCCGGAACAGGAATTCGTCCTGCGCCGCCCGCCGTTTGGCCACAAGGCCAAATCCGCCCACGACATGGGCCGCGAATTCCGCATCCTCAATCAATTGCGCGACGGTTTTCCGTATTGCCCGAAAGCCTACGTGCACTGCACCGACGAATCGGTGATCGGCGCCGAGTTCTACGTGATGGAACGGGTCAAAGGGATCATCCTGCGCTCGGAACTGCCGGCGGAACTGGGCCTCGATTCAGCGAAAACCGAAGCGCTGTGCAAGAGCTTCATCGACCGCTTCGTCGAACTGCACCGTGTCGATTACAACGCCTGCGGCCTCGGTGATCTGGGCAAACCGCAAGGCTACGTCGCGCGCCAGATCAAAGGCTGGAGCGAACGCTACGAAAAAGCCCTGACCCCCGACGCGCCACACTGGGAAAAGGTCAAAGCCTGGCTCAACGACAAAATGCCGGCCGACCATCCGACCTCGAGCATCGTCCACAACGACTATCGCTTCGACAACGTCATCCTCGACCCACAGAATCCGATGCAGATCATCGGCGTGCTCGACTGGGAACTGACCACCCTCGGCGACCCGCTGATGGATCTGGGCAACACCCTCGCCTATTGGATTCAGGCCGATGACCCGGCGCCAGTGCAACTGATGCGTCGCCAGCCGAGCCACGCACCGGGCATGCTCACCCGCCGCGAGTTCGTCGATTACTACGCCGAGCGTTCGGGCATCCAGATCGACAATTTCGACTTCTACTACACCTACGGTCTGTTCCGCCTGGCCGGCATCGTGCAGCAGATCTACTACCGCTTCTACCACGGCCAGACTCAGGACAAACGCTTCGCGCAGTTCATTCACATGAACAAACTGCTGGAGCAGATGAGCTTGCAGGTCATTGCGAAATCGAGCCTCTGACGGCCCACACCCAGGAACCCTTATGTCCAAGACTCAGTTGTTCGACCTCGACGGCAAGATCGCTTTCGTCTCCGGCGCCAGCCGTGGCATCGGTGAAGCCATCGCCAAACTGCTCGCCCAGCAAGGCGCCCACGTGATCGTCTCGAGCCGCAAACTCGATGGCTGCCAGCACGTTGCCGATGCGATCATTGCCGCGGGCGGCAAAGCCACCGCAGTGGCCTGCCATATCGGTGAAATGGAACAGATTGCTCAAGTGTTCGCCGGCATCAAGGAACAGTTCGGCCGCCTCGACATTCTGGTCAACAACGCCGCGACAAATCCACAATTCTGCAACGTGCTGGACACCGATCTGAGCGCATTTCAGAAGACCGTCGACGTCAACATTCGTGGCTACTTCTTCATGTCGGTTGAGGCCGGCAAGCTGATGCGCGAAAACGGTGGCGGCAGCATCATCAACGTCGCATCGATCAACGGTATTTCGCCGGGGATTTTCCAGGGCATCTACTCGGTGACCAAGGCCGCGGTGATCAACATGACCAAAGTCTTCGCCAAGGAATGCGCGCAGTTCAGCATCCGCTGCAACGCCCTGCTGCCGGGCCTGACCGACACCAAGTTCGCCTCGGCACTGGTGAAGAACGACGCGATCCTCAAGCAAGCGCTGACGCAGATTCCGCTCAAGCGTGTAGCCGATCCGAGCGAAATGGCCGGCGCGGTGTTGTACCTGGCCAGTGATGCGTCGAGCTACACCACGGGTGTTGCGCTGAATGTCGACGGTGGGTTCCTGTCCTGATCCCCATTGCAAACAAATAACCCCCTGTAGGAGTGAGCCTGCTCGCGATAGCGGTGTGTCAAATACATAAATGTTGACTGACACACCGCTATCGCGAGCAGGCTCACTCCTACAAGGGTTGTGTATCAGGCAATGACTTTCGGTAGTTGCCAGCCGAAATGCACCGACAGCAATCGCAGAATCAAACACGCCGCCCCGGCCAACAGCGCCGCCGCGACCGGCGAAACGCCCAGTCTGCGCGCAACGATCAACACCGCCGCGCCAACAAACGCCGAACTGGCATACAAATCCGCCTGCAACACTACTGGTATCCGCGCCAGCACAATATCGCGAATCACCCCACCGCCAACGCCCGTGATCGTGCCCATCAGCATCGCCACAAACGGCGTGATGCCGAAATTCAAGGCCTTCTGCGCACCCGCCACGGCAAACAGCGCCAACCCCGCCGCGTCCAGCACAATCAGGGTTGAACCGGACCAGCCCAGCACCTGTTCATGAAAGACAAACGCCCACCCGCCCATGAAAAACGCCAGCGCCGGATAGCGCCAGTCGGCCACAGCATTGGGTGGCGTTGCGCCGATCAGCAGATCACGGGTGACCCCGCCGCCGAGCGCGACGATAAACGCAATCACCATCACCCCGAGCAGGTCGAGTTGGCTGCGCATCGCCGCGATGGCACCTTCCACGGCAAACACCGCCGTACCGGCAAGGTCGGCCACCAGCACAATCCGCTCAACCCGGGACTTACGCCCGGCCGGCGCTACTGCGTGACGCAACGGGTTGTGGTGATGTGTCGAGTGACCTGCCCGTCGACGTACATGTCACCGGCAACCTCAGTGTTTTCGAGAACCTGACACGTGCGCTCCGGCGGTGGCGGTGGCGTCACTGGCGGAGGGGGTGGAGGACTGGCGCAACCAGCCAACAACACAGCAAAAAAAGCCAACGGCAACACGCGTTTCCCAGGATGGTTCATAGGACGACCCGCGATAAATGGAAGAGCAACTCCCGCGACCGAACCGACCACGGAAGACCTGACCACTCATTCTTTATAGCCGAGCCCCCCGCAAGCGCCAGTGAATCGGCTGTATCGTAAGGATATGGCTGTCGATTTTGCGTTGGGATTCGAAAGGGTTCGCAAATTGAAACGTGCCGGGCAGACAGGCTTGCTCCCATAGTGGGCTGATTACATCTGGCAGAGTTTGGTGGGTTGTCGGTCGCCATCGCTGGCAAGCTGCTCCCACAGGGATTGGTGCATCTGGCAGAGATTGGTCGGCCGTCAGGCCGCCATCGCGAGCAGGCTCACTCCTACAGAAAAGCAAAAGCAAAAGCAAACCGCATCCGCTTCTCACCACTCAACAGGATGAGCGTTAGCTCGGCTGCGGCTTTTGATCTTGATCTGGAAGCCCGTCGGCAGGCTGAGTGGAGGGATTGATCCGGGGGTGGGAGCGCAGCGACCGTTCGACGAAGTCGAACACATCGAAAGCAGGTGCAGCGAAGCAAACCGGAAGCGATGCCCCCGGATCGATCCCGGAGCGAAGGAACCCCGAGCTCCAGCGAGCGGGCCGAACGTCAGGGCACAGACCTTTGGTTCCTTTGGGGCGTTTGCCAAAGGGACTCGCTGTAAGAGCGAAACCGCCAGCGGCAGCACCCACAAAAACGGATATACACCCCAAACCCCAAGAGCCTGGTCGGCCCAAAGGCCGCCAAGCCCTAAGCCAAATCAGGATCAAGAGAAGAACGCAAAGAGTTGCTCTCCAGCTCATACCGCAACTCTTCAATCAAAGCATCAACCGACTCAGGCGTACGCAGCGCATCAAGCTTCAACCCACTGATCACCAGATCCACCTGCCCCGACACCGGGTGATAAAGCTTCACAGTCAGCGAATGATCACCATCCACCAGACATTCACACGCCAGCGGCGAAAAACTGCGTTCAAGCTGCGTGCGCAACTGCGCAAGATTCATCATCAGACTGTTCCTATAACGACTGCGAAGGGCCGCGATCCCGAGCCAAAAAGGCTCGTATCGCACCCCACCAGACTAAGAACAGACCTCACCCGCCAACACCTCAATTTGCACCATTCGAACTAGTGCATTTGCACCTTATCGCTGGCCCTTGCCCCCCGACTCCCCGGAAAACAATCCACGCTCGCGCGCCCAGACAATCGCCTCACTGCGGCTGTGCACATCCAGCTTGGAATACACCGTCGCCACATGATTTCGCACCGTGTTGGGCGCCAGTTTCAGCCGCGCTGCGATCTCCTTGTCCGCCAGCCCTTCACAGATCAACCCCAGCACATCACGCTCGCGCGCCGTCAGATCAGTGAACGACACGCTAGGCAATTGCGGCGAGTTAACCTTCTTCACATTGGCCAGCTTCTCGATCAACGTACGGCTGAACCAGGAAGCGTCCTTCATCACCTCTTCAATCGCCGCCACCAACTCAAGTTCGGTGCGCTTGCGCTCGGTGATGTCCATCAACACCAGCAAATAACACGGCATGTCCTGAATATTCACGGTGTCGGCGGACAGCGCACATTCGAGCAGGTCCGCATCCTTCTTGCGCACCCGCACATCCACCCGATCCACCCGACCGCTTTTCGCCAGCGCCGCCAGCAACCGTGTACGCGCGCCGCTGTCATCGATGAAATCCAGCTGCGTCACGGTTTTGCCGAGCATGTCCTCGCTGTCGTAGGCCAGGGTATCGAGGAACGCCTGATTGACGTCGATCACGTGCTGCTCGTCGGCACTACAGATAAGGATCGGCACCGGCGTCAAGCGAAATGCTTTGGCAAAACGCTCCTCACTCTGACGCAACGCCACCTCGGCCTTGTGCCGCAGCTCCATGTCGACAAAGGAAAACAGCATGCAATCCTCATCATTGAGCGTCAGCGGCTGGCCGGCGACGATCACTTGTTTGCTACCGCCATCGGGCAGGCGCAATTCGGCCTGCATCTGTGGAATGGTCGCCACATCACGCAGACGCTGAATCGCCAGATCCTTTTTCTCGGCCTGCTCGAAGATGTCGATTTCATAAGCCGAAGTGCCGATCACCTGCTCGCGGGTGTAGCCGGTCATCTCGAGAAACCCGGGATTGACCTTGATGTACCGCAAATCGCTGAGACGGCAGATCACCGCCGGCGCCGGGTTGGCATTGAAAGTCTTTTCGAAGCGCTGCTCGGCGTTGGCCCAGTCGGTGACGTCGCTCATGATCAGCACCAGCGACTCGGGCTGCCCCTCGCGATCGGTGAGAATCATGCTGCGCACGCTGTGCACCCAGATGCGCTCCGGATCGTCGGCCGGCGACACTTCGATCAGCACATCATTGAAACTCTCACAGCGCGCCACCCGGCTGATCGGATAGTTTTCGGCGGTGATCGAGTGATTATTGCGATAGCGCAGGTGGAACTTCTTGGCGTACTCGTCGGCATTGTGGCCCAGATCGGTGATCCGGCTGACACCGTGCATGGCCATCGCGGCTTCGTTGGCCCAGAGAATGCTCTGATCCAGCTCCAGCAGAATCACCCCGTCGGACAGCCCGGCGATGATCTGCTGCAACTGGCGGCGGTTGGTTTCGGTGGTCAGGACTTCCTGGCTCATTGGATCTCCACAAGTGATACGCCCATGTGAAGAGTACGACCGCGGCGGCCCGAGATCGTGCCGACGGCTTCAACCCGATCACCATTCCCTTGTGGGAGCGAGCCTGCTCGCGAAGGCGGTGTGGCATTCGAAGCAGATGCCAGCTGACACTACGCTTTCGCGAGCAGGCTCGCTCCCACAGGGATTAAGTGATCAACCGCAGGATTGGGTTTTCAACTCGCGCAGCGTATCGAGAAACAGCTTGAGCACCGGCGAAGCATCGTCCGCCCGATAAGTGGCATACAACGGCACCTCCGGCAGCGCCGGAGTCAGGCGCCGGAACACCAGCCCCGCCGGGGCCAGTTGCTCAATGGACGCCGGTAACAGCGCCACGCCAAACCCGGCGCGCACCAGACTCAGCAAGGTCTGCACCTCGATCACTTGTTGACGAATCTGCGGCGTGAATCCGGCCTGAATGCAGCACTGAAACAGAAAATGGGCGAACCGCGACTGCTTCAATTCCAGCGCCACAAACGGCTCCTGCGCCAGATCCGCCGGCGCCAGCACCTCGCGGCCAGCCAGCGGATGATCCGCCGGCATCACCACGTTGATCGGCTCGTAGATCAGCAGTTCATTGCGCAACTGCGGATCGTCGTAACCGACACGAAACACACAGGCATCAATGCGTTTTTCCTTCAACGCCTTGACCTGTGCCGCCGGGGTCATTTCATGCAGACGCCAGTTGACCTGCGGATAGCGCTCACGAAACAGATGCAGGGCCTTGGGCAGCACGCCGACCATTACCGAACTGATCATGCCGATTTCCAGCTCGCCCAACTGTCCCCGTCCGGTCTGCCGCGTCAGGTCCAGCGCCCGCTCTAGCTGTTCAAATACCAGCGGCGCCTGCTCCTTGAGCATCTGCCCCGCCACTGTCAGCTCGACCCGATGATGGCTGCGCTCGAACAGCGGCGTGCCCAGTTCCTCCTCCAGCAAACGAATCTGCTGGCTCAGCGGCGGCTGGCAGATGTGCAGGCGTTCGGCAGCGCGACCGAAGTGCAACTCATCGGCCAACGCCATGAAATACCGCAGCAGACGCAAATCCATGGCGACTTACCCCAGGCTCAATGGCGTCGAACGTTGGCGCACGCCGGTCAGCGCGAACAGGGCATTGGCGATGGCCGGCACCACCGATGGACTGCCCAACTCACCGACGCCACCAGGTTTGCTCGGTTCACCGTCCAGTACGAGGATGTCGGTGGCCGGCATGTCCGACATGCGCGTGACGCGGTAGTCGTGGAAGTTGCTCTGCACCACCCTGCCCTGTTTGATGTCGAGCCGGTCGAACAACGCATGGCCGACCCCCCACATCAAGCCGCCGTAAACCTGCTCTTCGACACCGCCCGGCGAGACCGCCAAACCGCAATCGACCACGCAGGTGAGTTTCTCGACTTTCGGCTTGCCGTCGACCGTTGTCACCCGCGCGACCACCGCAATAAAACTGGTGTAACCCTGATTGGTCGCGATCCCCAGTGCCGTGCCAGGTGGCAGCGGTTTACCCCAACCGGCGCGCACGGCAGCTTGCTTGAGCACTGCCACGTGCCGTGGCCGCTCCTGCATATTGGTCAGCCTGAACGCCAATGGATCTTCACCGGCGGCATGAGCCAGTTCATCCATGAAACTTTCCACGGCGAACACATTGGGGATGAAACTCACCGAGCGATACCAACCACTGGGCACGTTGCTTTCGTGCTTGACCCAGTTCAATTCCAGATGCGGCGGACGGTAGGCGAAGTCCCACGCAGTGATCGCCTCGGTGGTGCTGTAATCCATTTTGTCTGGACGTTCGAAATAACCCGGTTCCCACTGTTCCGGCGAGGCTGGCGACACCGCGTGCAGTTGCAGCGCGCTGAGTTTGCCCTGAGCGTCGAGCGCACCTTTGACCCGATGCAAAGTGGCCGGATGATTGAACAGCGCGTGCATTTCATCTTCGCGGCTATTGAGCAATTTCACCGGCACACCGGTTTTCTGCGCCAGATACGCGACTTCAAACAACCAGTACTTGGCCTCCCGCGCACCGAAGCTGCCGCCGGAGACCAATTCATGAATGGTCACGTTGGCCTTGTCGATGCCGCATACGGTTTGCGCCGCTTCCAGTGCCGAGGACGGCACCTGCACACCGCCCCAATAGGTGATTGCCTTGCCCTTGACCTGCGCGGTGATGCAGATCGGTTCCAGCGGGTTTTGCACCTTGTAGGGCATGGTGTAATCGGCTTCGATCAGCTGCGCCGCGCCCGCCCATTGCCCGGCGACATCACCGTGGGTCATGGCTTTGACGGTTTGTGCTGTTGGATCGCCGATGGCTTTGGCTTGAGCGCTGAATAACTGCTCGCTGTCGAACCCGGCCAAAGGTGAATCGCTCCACTTGATCTCCAACACTTGGCGGCCCTGCTGCGCCGCCCAGAACGTATCCGCCAATACGGCGACACCTTCCAGATTGCCGCCGAGCACATCGGGCCGCCCCGCAATCGCCAGCACTTTGCGCACGCCCGGCACTTTTAGAGCCGCAGCAGAATCGACGCTGAGCACTTTCGCCCCGACCACTGGCGCACGCTGAATCACCGCCACCAGCATGTCCGGCAATTGCACGTCGATGCTGTATTTGAAACGCCCGCAGACCTTGGCCGCCGCATCACGTTTGTGACGCAGTTTGCCGATGTACTTGAATTGCGTCGGATCCTTCAGCGTAACGTTGGTCGGCGCCGGCAGATTCGCCGCCACTGCGACCAGTTCACCATAACCGAGCCTGCGCTGACTCGCGGTGTGAACGACCCGCCCTTCTTCGGTGACGCAACTGTCGGGGCTGACTTTCCACTGCTTGGCTGCCGCCGTAATCAACAGCGCCCGCGCCGTAGCTCCGGCCATACGCAAGCGGTCGTATTCAAGGGAAACGCTGGTGCTGCCGCCCGTTGAAAAGACCTTCCAGACCGGATGAATGTAGGTTTCGAAAAACGGATCTTCCGGGGTGATCACCTGCACGGTCATCGGGTTGACGTCCAGCTCTTCAGCCACGCACGCGGCCAGCGCTGTTTGCGTGCCGGTGCCGGAGTCGTGCTTGTGCACCACCAGTTTCACCGTGCCGTCGGGAAAGATGCGCACCCAGGCATTCGGCTCGAATTCACTCGCCGGTGCTGGCGCTTTTGGGTCAGTAGCCGCCATGCCACCCGGCAGATAAAGGGCAATCGCCAGGCCCGAAGCGACTGTTGCCGCTTGCTTGAGAAAAACCCGGCGCGGCAGTTCGATGCGGGTGTCGTCGACGAGGCTCATCAGGCCTCCTTCGGCGCATTCGCCGCACGTTTGATCGCCTTGTTGATGCGCCCGTAGGTGCCGCAGCGGCAGATATTCCCGGACATCGCATTGCGGATCGAATCGTCGGTCACCGCCGCGCCAGTGTTGAGCAATGCGGCGGCGGACATGATCTGCCCGGATTGACAGTAACCGCATTGCGGCACATCTTCGGCGATCCAGGCCAGTTGCAGAGGATGAGTTTCCGTCGGCGACAGGCCTTCGATGGTGGTGATGCTGTGGCCCGCGACGGCGGCCGCCGGCAACTGGCAGGAACGCACCGCGACGCCATCCAGGTGCACGGTGCAGGCACCGCACAGGCCCATGCCGCAACCGAATTTGGTGCCGGTGAGTTTCAGTCGATCACGCAGTACCCATAACAAGGGCATGGAGGAGGACGCTTCATCCAGCTCACGTCGTTCGCCGTTAACCGTGAATGCAATCATTGTCAGGCTCCAAAAGAGCGGCCCGTCTTTGTGCGGGCCTGGTGACCGATTATTGGAACCCCGGGCAAAACGCGGCCAGCGACGATTTCTGCCAACCGCTGTAAGCAGGACTAACAACATGTACAAGCGATACCCGTCGGTGCAGTCCATGAGCGCGTTTATCCACGCGGCGCGCAGCGGCAGTTTCTCCAGTGCTGCGCGTAAGCTCGACCTCACGCACAGTGCGATCAGTCAGCAGATCCGCGCGCTGGAAGATTTCATCGGCCAGCCGCTGTTCGTGCGTGAAGGTGGCGGCAGCAATCTGACCGACGCCGGGCAGTTGTTTGCCAGTGTGCTGTCGGACGGTCTGGCGCAGATTGATCGCGCCTTGTCCTCGGTGAAAAACCGCAGCATGGCGCAACGCCTGACCCTCGACGTCGACAGTGAACTGGCGCAGAGCTGGCTCAATCCGCGCCTGCCGCAGTTGCTCGATGAACTGCCGGATTACGAGGTGACGCTGCTGTCGATGCCGCGCAGTGATCGCAGTACGTTTGAGCGAGTGGATCTGGCGTTGCGTTATGGCTATGGCGATTGGGACGACTGCGAGATGACGCAGATTTGTGGCGATCGGGTATTGGCGGTGGCTTCGCCAGAGTTGCTTGAACGCTATGGTTTGCAAGTGCCGCTTAGCCCGGCGCAGATCCTGCAGTTGCCGCTATTGGGGTATACGCGGCGGTCGTGGATTCCATGGCTGGATGCGGCCGGGATGACACCGACCGAACCGTCAGCGCGGGTGATTTTTGATAATGCGGCGAATCTGATTGCGGCGGCTGAGGCCGGCGTTGGCGCAGGGTTGGTGCGTGGATTACTGGCGGCTGATGCGTTGCGCAGTGGGCGATTGGTGGCGTTGAACGAGGCGCAGATTGCGGCGCATTACAACCTTTATGCGGTATGGCCGCATGGGCAGGCCGAACGTGTGGCGCCGGTGGTTGATGCGGTTAGGCAGTTAGTCCTGTGTACGCTTGAGAACCCTGCCCTCACCCTAGCCCTCTCCCAGAGGTAGAGGGGACCGATCGGGGAATATTGGCGAATGACACCGACGTGCACCTCCTGCTGTGAATCCATAATCGACTGGTTCTTTCAGGTCGATGTACAAGGCAAGTCACCTCCGTCGGCTCCCTCTCCCTCCGGGAGAGGGCTGGGGTGAGGGTAGCTTTTGATCTACCCATATCGCCCAAGTATCACCAATGCGCCCAATTAATATTGTACGAACCCCTCCCCCCTTTCCAATACTCGCCCTCAGCAGCCACCCACCCGGGCCGGATGCGAACAGGCGAGGGAATGCGCGAGTCTTGCGCATAGAAACGGCCGATTGCCCGGGACGTGGATGCCGAGAGCCGCAAGGCTCCCTTCCCCGCTATCAGGAGATCGACTGCAATGATCATCGATATCAGCTGCTACCCCACGGATCTCGTGGACCTCGCCTGGAGGCATGACGGTGACCCGTTCACCGGCGAGCGTCTGCTGGAGATGATGGATGGCCCGTACATGGTCAACGGCAAGCCGCGCCGTATCGACAAAGCCTTCATCCAGCCACCGCAGGGCAACACGATTTACACCTGGACCGACGGCGACCTTACCGGCCGCGAATCCATCGACGCCTACATGGCCTACACCCTGAAAATGGTCCAGACCTACCCGGATCGTTTCATCGGTTGCTTCGTCTACAACCCGCGCTGCGGCGTGGAAAACGGCGTCGAGGCGATCGAGCGTTACGTCAAGGAACACGGTTTCGGCATGGTGCAGATGCAGGCCAACATGCACGCCTACCGTCCTGACCGCGCCCTTGACTGGGTGCGCCCATGCTTCGAGAAATGCGCTGAGCTGGGCATTCCGGTCAAGCTGCACACCGGCGACGGGCCTTACAGCATCCCGTCGGAATGGGTGCCGATGATCAAGGAATTCCCCAACGTCAATTTCATCATGGCCCACTTCGGTGTGCAGACCGGCGGCGTTTACGTCTTCGAACCGATGCAATGGGCGATGGAATTGCCCAACGTCTACTGCGAATCCGGCTGGTGCCTGCAATCGCGGATCGTCGAATTTGCCAAGGTCTTGCCGACGCACAAGATCCTCTTCGGCACCGACACGCCACCGAACGAACCGGGCATGTGGCTGCGCCTGCTCGAAGTGCTCTGCCACGAACCGCCGCAAGGCCTGAACCTCGACGAGGACACCCTCGAAGAGTACCTGGGCAACAACACCGCGCGGATGATCGGCCTCGAACCGACCCCGCCACCGCGTTCCGTTTCCGAAGCAGAGGCGCAACTCAAGCGTCCCGTCACTACTCAACTGGCCAGGAGCTGAACCGATGATCATCGACACCCATCTGCACCCCACCAATCTGGTCGACGAGGCCTGGCGCCACACGGGCGAACCGTTCACCGGCGAGCGCATGCTCAAGTTGATGGACGGCCCGTACATGATCAACGGCAAACCGCGCCGTATCGACATGGGTTTCATCCAGCCGCCACCGGGCAACACCGGTTATCGCGACGGCAACCGCCGCGGCCGCGAGGGCGTGCGCGACTACATGTCCTACGTCGCTGAACTCTGCGTGAAGTACCCGGATCGCTTCATCGGCAACTTCAATTTCAACCCGCGCTGGGGACCGGAAAACGGTGCGGCGGAGCTGGAATTCCACATCAAGGAATACGGCTTCAAGATGCTCAAGCTGCACGCCAACATGCACGGCTATCGCCCGGATCGCGCACTCGACTGGCTGCGCCCGGCGATGAAGGTCTGCGCCAAGTACAACATCGTCGTGCTGATCCACACTGGTGACGGCCCATACACGATTCCGACGATGTTTTATCCGATCATCCGCGAGTTTCCGATGGTCAATTTCATCATCGGCCACTTCGGTATCCAGACCGGCGGCAACTACTCGTTCGAAGCGTTCTGGATGGCCATGGACACGCCGAACGTGTACTGCGAATCGGGCTGGTGCTTCCAGTCGCGGATCGTCGAATTCGCCAAGGAGCTGCCGCGCAACAAGATCGTGTTCGGCACCGATTCGCCGCCGAACGAACCGGGCATGTGGCTGCGCGAACTTGAGGTGTTGTGCTCACCGGCGCCGCAAGGTCTGGGCATCGATGAGGATCATCTCGAAGACTACCTGGGCAACAACATCGCCCGGTTGTGCGGGATCGAACCGACGCCACCGCCCAAGGATCTGGTCGAGGCCGACATACGCCTGACCACCACATACCTGTAGCCATACACAAAACCTGTGGGAGCGAGCTTGCTCGCGAATGCGGTGTGTCATTCAACAACGATGGTGACTGAATCAATGCCTTCGCGAGCAAGCTCGCTCCCACAGGGTTCGTTGCCAGAATTTAAAAGCACAGCGACTTTACAGGCACGAAGATGACCCGGCGTTTCGCTCGTCCGGCAGGCCAACGGCTGGCCGCGCGATCGCCCTCTCACCCCTGCGTGCCTGCTTTTTACGAGGTGACACCATGACCCGTTCGACGCTCGGCGATTCCCAGGACTTTCACGTGTTCATCGACGCCTATCGCCGTGAGTACCCGGACGATGTGCTGACTGTCACCCAAGCGATTTCCGCCGATCAGGACGTCACCGCCCTGGTCGATGCCCTCGCCGCCCAAGGCCGCGATCCACTGCTGATCTGCGAACACGTCGGCCATCTCGGCGTGCCGGTGGCGACCAATCTGTTTGCGTCCCGAACCCGCATCGCCCGGCTGTTCGGCGTAATGCCTGCGCAGTTACACGAAACCTTTCAAACCCGCGCCAACCGACCCATCGCGCCGCGTTATGTAGAAAGCGGCCCGATCCTCGATGAAGTCTTCGAAGGCGAAGCGCTGGACCTGGCGCTGCTGCCGATGCTCAAGCATTTCGCCAGCGATCGCGGGCCGTACATCACTAACGCAATCATCATCGCCGAAGACCCGCTGACCGGCATTGCCAACATGAGCTATCACCGCTCGATGCGCCACGCCCGGCAAGCACTTGCGACCAGCCTGCATTCACGCGGGCATCTGTGGCGGATGTTGCAGACCGCTCGCGAGCGTGGCGAAGAACTGCGCGTGGCGATGGTCATCGGTGCGCATCCGTTGTTCATGCTCGCCGCCGCTGCACGTTTGCCCTACGGCAGCGATGAACGCGCTGTGGCTGGCGGACTGTTCGGCGCACCGCTGGAGCTGGTGAAAACCCCGCGCTACAGCATCGGTGTACCAGCGTATGCCGAGTTCGTGCTGGAAGGTGCGATCGACCCGGCGGCCTACGCCGAGGAAGGCCCGTTCGGTGAGTTCAGCGGTTACTCCTCGGATCGTTCGACCAACAACGTGCTGCGCGTGGATACGCTGTTAAAGCGCAAAGACGCCTGGCTGGTCGACGTCATGGGCGGCCGCTACGCCGAGCACCTGACCCTCGCCCGCCTGCCGCGCGAAGCGGAAATGAGCGAGAAACTGAAAGCGCGTTTCCCCGCCGTCACCGCCGTGCATTACCCCAATTCCGGCACGCACTTTCACTGTTACGTGGCTCTGGATCAGAGTCGCGACGGCGAGGCGCGGCAGATCATGCTGGCCTTGCTCGGCTGGGATCCGTACCTGAAAACCGTGATTGCGGTGGACAGCGATATCGACATCAGTGATGACAGTCAGGTGCTGTGGGCGCTGGCCACACACTTTCAGCCGCACCTGGATATGTTCACCATTGATGGTTTACCGGGCAGTCCGCTCGACCCTTCGTCGTCGGTCAACGGCACCACTTCGCGGATGGGCCTGGATGCCACACGAGGTTCGGGCTTTGACGGGATCAAGGCGCAGCTCGATCAAGAGATACTCGAACGCGCGCGGGTTCTGCTCAAAGGACTTCAATCATGAACCGCCAGCGGATGGTGGTAGGCATCAGCGGCGCGTCCGGCTTCATCTATGGCGTGCGACTCCTGCAATTGCTCGCCGAGCTGAACATCGAAAGCCACCTGATCATCAGCCGTGCCGCGCTGCTGACCATGGCCCACGAAACCGACTACAAATTGGCCGACGTGACCGCGCTGGCCAGCCATTATCACCGCGCCGATGACGTCGCTGCCGGAATTGCCAGTGGCTCGTTTCGTTGCCTGGGCATGGTCGTCGCGCCGTGTTCGATGCGCACCTTGGCGGAAATCGCCACCGGCACGTCATCAGGACTGATCGGCCGCGCCGCCGACGTCACGCTCAAGGAACGCCGCACGCTGGTGTTGATGGCCCGGGAAACCCCGCTGACCCTCGCCCATCTGCGCAACATGACCGCCGTCACCGAGATGGGCGGGATCATCGCCCCGCCGGTGCCCGCCTTCTATGCCCGCCCGGAAAGCCTTGCGCAAATGGTCGACCACAGCCTCGGTCGCGTGCTCGACCTGTTTGGTCTCGACTCTGGCACCGCACAACGATGGCGAGAACACCAGGGATCCTGTGGGAGCGAGCTTGCTCGCGAAAGCGTTGGAACAGTCGCCATCACTGCTGAATGACACACCGCATTCGCGAGCAGGCTCGCTCCCACAATGAAGCAGCATCACCCAAATTCAGTGTGCACCGGTCAATCAAAGGAGCCTCACCATGAACACCCCCTTCAACGCCCCAACCCGCAACACCAAAATCCCCGTGACCATCCTCACCGGCTTCCTCGGTGCCGGTAAAACCACTCTGCTCAATTACATCCTCAAGGAAAACCACGGCCGCAAAATCGCCGTGATCGAAAACGAATTCGGTGAAGTCGGCATCGACGGCGACCTCGTCCTCAGCTCGGAAACCGAAGAAATCTACGAAATGGTCAACGGCTGCGTGTGCTGCACCGCCGAGGTTCGCGAGGATCTGGTGCGCATCGTCCGCGAACTTGTCGCACGTCCCGTGCGCCTCGATCACATCCTTATCGAGACCAGTGGCCTCGCTGACCCGTACCCGGTGGCGCAGAGCTTTTTCATCAATGACCCGATCGCCGATGAAGTCGAACTCGACGCGATCGTCACCATGGTCGACGCCAAGCACATCGCCCAGCACCTGGAGGATTTGCAACTCGACGGCGTCGACAATCAGGCGGTGGATCAGATTGTTTGCGCCGACCGGATCGTCATCAACAAGGTCGATCTGGTCAGCAGCGACGAGGTGGAAGTTCTGCGCGGCAAGATCCGTGGCTTGAATGCCACAGCGGATCTGGTGACCTCGACCCATGCGCAAATCGACCTGACAAAAATCCTCGGCATCGGCGCATTTGAATGCACGCAGAAGCTGATGGAGATCGGCGCGGAACCCGAGCATCACGACCATCACGAACACCATCATGAAGAGCCGGATCACGAGCACGACCCAAGCGTGTCATCGGTGGGCATCGCCGTGGACGGCGAGGTCAACCTTATGGCCTTCCATCGCTGGATCAGCGAGCTGCGTTTCTCTCAGGCCGACAACCTGTACCGCATGAAAGGCGTGCTCGCGGTGGCCAACGAAGACCAGCGCTACGTGCTGCAAGGCGTGCACAGCCTGGTGGAATTCCGCGCCTCGACCGCGTGGGGCACGGAGCCCCGCTCAAGCAAGATCGTGTTCATCGGCCGCGACCTGGATCGCGCGGCGCTGAACCAAGGCTTCGCCGCCTGCCTGGCAGGCTGAAACAAGGCATCGGAGCCGGTGGATGGCGGCTTCGCAGCACGAATGACTGATGTTCGCCACTTGGGGCTGCACAAGTCCCTGTGGGAGCGAGCTTGCTCGCGAAGAGGCCGTCACATTCAACCTCTCAGTTGACTGACATATTGCCTTCGCGAGCAAGCTCGCTCCCACAGGGTTCCACTGTGTCCTTGAGCTGATCGGCATCAGACGAATACCCCTCTCTACCGCATAAAAACAGCCAGAGGTGTTTCCCCATGTCGTCAGCCCCATCTCCAACGCAATCCGCCGCCACCGTGCATCCCGTCGACCGCATTTTACCGGTGCGACAGATGCTCACCCTCGGCCTGCAACACATGGCCGTGTCGTACATCGGCGCCATCGCCGTGCCGTTGATTGTCGCCAGTGCCTTGAAAATGTCTCATGCCGACACGGTGGTGCTGATCAGCACCACGCTGTTCTGCTCGGGCATCGCCACCCTCCTGCAAACCGTCGGCTTCTGGAAATTCGGCGTGCGCTTGCCGATTCTGCAGGGCGTCGCGTTCAGCAGCGTCGGCCCGGTGATCGCCATCGGCAGCAACCCGGAGGTGGGGTTCGCCGGGGTCTGTGGGGCCGTTATCGGCGCGGGGATTTTCACCATGCTGATGGCGCCCTTCGTCGGTCGATTACGGCGGTTCTTCCCGCCGGTGGTGACCGGGTGCATCGTCACCGTGATCGGCTTGCAGCTGTTCCCGATTGCCTATGAATGGGTTGGCGGCGGACGCAATGCGAGCAACTTTGGCGCGCCGGCGTTTCTCGGCGTGGCGGTGGTGGTGTTGCTGACCATTTTGCTGGTCAACCGTTATGGCAGCCCTTTACTGCGCAACATGGCTGTGTTGATCGGTATGCTGATCGGCGCCGGTCTGGCCTACGGTCTGGGCATGGGCAGTTTTCACAGCGTCGAAGAAGCGCCATGGCTGACCGTGCCCTACCCGTTTTATTTCGGCTTGCCGACCTTCAGCCTGATCCCCATCGCGACCATGGTGGTGGTGATGATCGTGCAGATGGTCGAGTCGATGGGGCTGTTCGTGGCCATTGGCGACATCGTCGAAAAACCAGTGGAAGACAAACAGGTCATCAACGGTCTGCGCGCCAATGGTCTGGCCAGCACCATCGCCGGGATGTTCGCCGCGTTTCCCTTTATCGCCTTCATGGAGAACGTCGGCCTGGTGATCCTCACCGGCGTACGCAGCCGTTGGGTCGTCGCGGTCAGCGGCTTGCTGATGTGCTCGATTGCCCTGGTGCCGAAAGCCGGCGCGATCATCGCTTCGATGCCGACTGCCGCCCTCGGTGGTGCCGGCATCGCCATGTTCGGCGTGGTCGCGGCGGCGGGCATTCAAACCCTCGCCAAAGTCGACTACGAGCGCAATCGCTACAACGTGCTGATCGTCGGTTTCACCATCGCCGCCGCGCTGGTGCCGGTGCTCGCACCCACCCTGTTCAAACAACTCCCCGAGTGGTCGCAGCCGTTCCTGCACAGCAGCGTGGTTATCGCTTGCCTGGTGTCGGTGCTGCTCAACGCCGCGCTGAATGGCGTCAGCGTGCCGGAAACCACCGCCAGCAAATCCGCCTCGCACATCCTTTAGTTTGGAGCTGCCCATGACTCAACTTCAGAACATCCTGATCAAGAACCCGGTCGCGGTGATGACCGGCCTGCGCGGCCCTCGCGCGCGGGCCGGCGCCGTGGACATCCGCGTGGTCAACGGTCGCATTGGCGAGATGGCCGCGAACCTTGAGCCACAACCCGGAGAACGACTGATCGACGCACGAAACTGCGTGGTCTATCCGGGCTGGATCAACACTCACCATCACCTCTTCCAGAATCTGCTCAAAGCCGTGCCCGCAGGGCTGAATCAGGATCTGCAAGGCTGGCTGGCCAGCGTGCCCTACCCGCGCCTCAACCGCTTTACTCCGCAACTGGCGCGGATCGCTGCGCGATTGGGCATGGTCGAGTTGCTGCTGTCCGGCGTCACCACCTGCGCCGATCACCACTATCTCTATCACGCCCACGGCAGCACCGAGACCGGCGACCTGTTGTTCGACATGGCCGATGAATTCGGCCTGCGTTTCGTGCTGTGCCGAGGCGGCGCGCTGGAGTCGGCGAGCGCCCACCCGGGCTTCTCGAAAACCGCGCTGCAACCGGAGAGCCTTGAGCAAATGGTCGGTGATATCGAACGGCTGAAATCGCGGTATCACCAGGACACCCCGGACGCGATGCGCCGCGTCGTCGTCGCGCCAACTACGCCGACCTTCTCGCTGCCGCCAACCCTGCTGCGCGAACTGGCACACACCGCGCGTGGCCTCGGCTTACGCCTGCACACGCACCTGTCGGAAACGCAGAACTACGTGAATTTCTGCCGCGAGAAATACAACTGCCTGCCGGTGGAGTTCGTCGCCGAACATGAATGGCTCGGCCCGGACGTCTGGTTCGCCCACGCCGTGCACCTGCAACCGGGTGAAATCCGCATGCTCGCGCAAACCGGCACCGGCATCTCGCACTGCCCGGTGAGCAACGCCCGCCTGGGCAGCGGCGTCGCACCGGTGCCGCAGATGTACGAGGCTGGCGTGCCGATTTCCCTGGGCGTCGATGGCGTGGCGTCGAACGAATCCGGGAGCATGGTCGGCGAGGCCAACACCGCATGGCTGATCCATCGCGCCGAACAAGGCGCGTCGGCGACCACCGCTGAAGATGTCATCCACTGGGGCACAGCGGGCGGCGCGCAAGTGCTGGGCCTCGGTGCCGTTGGCACACTTGAAGTCGCTCAGGCTGCGGATCTGGTGGTCTACAGCCTCGACCATCCACGGTTCTATGGTTTCCACGACAGCGCCGTCGCGCCAGTGGTGGCGGGTGAGCCGATCACGGTGAAATACAGCTTGGTGGGCGGCAGGATCGTGGTCGACAACGGTGTGATTCCGGGCCTCGACATCGAACGCATGCGCGCCGAAGCGTGGGAAGGTGTGCAGCAACTGATGGACGTCGACGACTAACCTCGCCCCCCCTGTAGGAGCTGCCGCAGGCTGCGATCTTTTGATCTTGTCTTTTAAAAAACAAAGTCAAAAGATCGCAGCCTGCGGCAGCTCCTACAGCCGGCGTGTGGATTCGCGCGTCTTGGCTTTCTCGACTAACGTTAACACCTCATCGGATTGAGCCCCTGCCCGCAACACCGGGCTCTTGATCAAGGAGAGACTGATGACGTCGCGTCGCACCATCGAACAGACTTACCGCACCTGGTCCAGCCCGATTCTGCTGGAGCTGAAAAAACGTGAGCACCAAATGAAGCCGGTAGAGCGTCAGGCCCTTGAGAATGTCTTGGTGGAAAGAAGGCTGCTGGACATCGGCAATCCGGACGGCGTCGATCGCCGTCGAAACAGCGGTGACTGACATTCCGTTATCGCGAGCAGGCTCGCTCCCACAGGGTTTGGAGTCGTTCACAAAACTTGTGTTCAGCCGCAATCACTGTGGGAGCGAGCCTGCTCGCGAAGAGGCCCGTGCAGGCACCCTCATCATTTGGGCCGACGCACCGCCCTTACCCGTCCACTGTCGCCGCCACCGCAATAAAAGCGATCCGCGCCGTCAGCTTCCAAACCCGAAACTCCCTGCCCCGCCGGCATCATCAGCGACTCAAAGACCTCGCCATCCTGCGCATCGATATGCCGCAGCTCACTCTCATCGCCTTCCCACGTGCCATGCCACAACCCGCCATCGACCCAGGTCACCCCGGTGACAAAACGATTCGACTCCAGCGTGCGGAGGATCTCGCCGGTCTGCGGATCGATCTGATGAATCTTGCGTTCGCGATACTGCCCTACCCATAACGAGCCGTCCGCCCAGGCCATGCCTGAATCACCGCCATTGCCCGGTGCCGGAATGGTGCGCAGAACGCGCCCGGTGGCCGGGTCGATCTTGTGGATGTGGCGGTCGGCAATCTGGTACAGATGCTGGCCGTCGAAGGCGGTGCCACCGTCGGCGCCGACCTTGAGCGTGCGCACGGTTTCGCCACTGGCCGGATCCAGTGCATTGAGCTGGCCGTCGCTGGCAAACCAGACCTGCTGGCCATCGAATGTCACGCCGTGAACGCCTTTGATGTCATCAAAAGGACCGTACTCGCGAAGGATTTCTGCGTTTGCTTGTTTCATGGCAACTTCCTCGTGGATGTGTGGGTCCAGCCTAGCCATTGCCCAGCGACACCGGGAGTAACAAGATCGTCGCGAAACCCGGCAGCGGCGGCGTCATCCAGCGCCGCGCCCGGCCCACGCCGAAGGCCTGCACCTTGTCCGCCTGCGCCAATGCCTCCAACGCCCGCTGCACCTGGCGCTGACTATTGCCCAAGGCCAGTGCCAACGCCGAACTCGACCAAGCCTCGCCGTCGGCAAGCAAGGCCAGCAACGCCGCGTATTTGTCTTCAACCGGCAACGTCAGCAACGCAACGTCCTCAGCCACCAGCGCAAAGCCCCTTGGCGTTGCGGCGATATTCGCCAGTGGCTTCAGTGCCGCACGCAAGCGGCCAATTTCGACCCGCAGGCGAGCACGGTGCGATTCATCCGTGAGGGGCAAACGAAAAGCCTTGGCGAACAGCGTTTCGCGCGCCACATCGTCCGGCCAGGCTTGCGCAAGTAATCGAGCAAGATTGAACAGCACCGGCCGCGTGGCCAGCGCCACCGTCATGCCGGCACCGCGCACGCTGTAGCGACAGGCATCGACGATCAGTATCGACGAGTTGAACAAAGCTTCAACCTGCACCAGATTCACCAGTTGCGCCTGACCGGCAACGATCAGCCGCGCGGCCGGCGCAGCGAGCATGTGACTGGCGTCATCGACCTCGGCGTTCAGTGCGGCGATCCCGGCCTGTTGCGCCGCAGCCTGCGCTCGCGCCAGCGCCGCGCTGGCCTTGTGTGCCTGGACCCGACGCACGGCGATCCCGGCGGCAATCAACTCATGAGCAGTACGCAGCGCCGGCGGCAACGGCGCCGGGTCAGTTTCACCCAGCAACGTTTCGGCCTCTTGCAGCTCGCCAATCAACAGCAACCGGCGAATCTGCAAATAGCGCACGTGCGCCGCATTCACACCGTCACCGTGCGCCTGCAACACCTGGCGTGCCGCCTCCAGCGCCTTCACCGGCCAGCACAGATCTCGCGCCGCCAGCGCGACCTCGGCCTCGGCCACCACACAACGTGCCCGCGACAGCGGTTCATTGCTGCCGAACGCCTTTATCGCCCGTTGCAACAACGCCTTGGCACGGGGCAGATCACCGAGCTGAGCCATGGCAATTGCGCGCAGGGCCAGCGCCGGCGGGTCCTCGCGCAGAGCGACGTAGTTCAACGCGCCTAGCGGGTCACCGGCGGACAGCGCTCTGCCGGCAGCGTTGATCAGCGAATCCATGGTTCATTCATACCCTGACGACCGAATCGTCAGTTGAGTCTAATACCTGGAATGACGGTCGACGTCGCGACACATTTGACAGGGGATGGGAAACGCAGGAAGTCGAGCGCGGCGCCAGCCCTCAAGCCAGCAGTCCGGCGCTCTTCAGCAGATCGTGCAAGCCTTTCGGCACCAGAGGCGACTGCTCACTGAAGCTTGAACTGGCATGCCAACGCGCGGTGAAGGGAGCGCCGTCGCTTTCATGGCCGTCGATCTGCGAATTCGCATAGACACTGGGGTCGGCAAACGTCGCGTCATACACCTGAACGATTTCGTGACCCGGTTTGCCGTTGTAGACGAAAAGGCTTTCGAGTGTGCCGAGCAGGCGCACGTCAGTCACGGACAGGCCCAACTCCTCCTGCACTTCGCGCACGATCGCTGCGGCGCTGGTCTCGCCAAATTCAATACCGCCGCCAATAGGCCGAAAGCAGGTTTGCTGGCTGACCGGGTCACGAAACTGGTTGACCAGAATTTTGCCGTTGTGATGAAAGACACAGAGTGCGAGCGCGCGGATGCGGTGTTCGGTCATGGGCTGAAGTCCGTTTACAGGTGTGGGGCGCGGCATTTGAACATGTTTTGCGCGACACACCCGTGGACGTCACTGGAAAAGGGTCGCTTCAGACCGGAGAAATCGTTGCGAGCAGGCCGATCAGAATGGTCAGTGTCAGAAAGCCACCCAGAAAAAACGCCATCTTGTTCATGTTGCTCTCCTCAATGCTGAGCTTGCGGTGCACTGGGCGCTTCGGGATGAAGGACTGCCGCGAGTGCCGAACCGTGGGGCTATTTTGAGCGGATGACTGAACTGGTAACAGAGGCAGATCCGGCGAAAAAATACGGATCAGATGCGCATCTGATCCGCATGGCCCATGGACCGATATTCAGATCGCGGCACAAGGGTTCAATTTCGGCGTGGTTGATCTAGAGTCATTGCCGTCGCGACAACAACAAGAAAAATCCTGGAGTGAACATGACCGACCTGAACCTGCAACCCAACGTCGCCGCATCGCTGGGCAAATGGCACGAAATGATCCGCACCGGCGACCTCAGCGCCTTGCCCGGCCTGCTCGACCCGCAAGCCGTGTTCCGCTCGCCGATGGCCCACACGCCTTATCCGGGCGCGCCGGTGGTGTCGATGATCCTCAATACCGTGTTCGAGGTGTTTGAAGACTTCACCTATCACCGTGAGCTGGCGACTGCCGATGGCTTGAATGTGATTCTGGAATTCAGCGCCAAGGTGGGTTCGAAGGAGCTGAAAGGTATCGACATGATTCGCTTTGACGAGCGCGGCAAGATTGTCGAGTTCGAGGTGATGGTGCGGCCGCTGAGCGGTCTGCAAGCCTTGGGCGAAGAGATGGGCCGGCGGCTCGGTGCATATCTGGCCAAGGCAAAAGCCTGAACACCTGGGCACAGATATAACCCCGTAGGAGCTGCCGAAGGCTGCGATCTTTTGACTTTTCTTCAAGATCAAGAGATCGCAGCCTTCGGCAGCTCCTACAGGGGCGGAAAGGGCACGTGCACAAAAAAGCCCACTGACCGTCGCCGGTTCAGTGGGCTTTGTGTGTCAGGCGTCTGGTTACAGTGCCATGTCACGTGCAGCGTTTTCCTTCGGAGCTTCAGCTTTTTCAGCTGCAGGCGCGGCCGGAGCAGCCACCTGACCGATCACTGGAGGTGTCGGCAGTTCGAGGATCTTGGCGGTGTACGCCCACTCTGCAGCCACTTTGGCCGGATCGCTGTTCAGCTGAGTGCCGTAGCTTGGAACGATCTGGTGCAGCTTGGTCTGCCACTCTGGCGTTGCGACTTTGTCTTTGAAAACTTTCTGCAGCACGCTCAGCATGATCGGTGCAGCGGTCGACGCGCCTGGCGATGCGCCCAGCAGGCCGGCGATGGAACCGTCTTGTGCAGCAACGATTTCGGTGCCCAGTTTCAGCACGCCGCCAGCGGCTTCATCACGCTTGATGATTTGCACGCGTTGGCCGGCTTGCCACAGGCGCCAGTCTTCGGCTTTGGCGTTCGGGAAGTATTCCTTCAGCGCGTTCAGACGGTCTTCATCCGACAGCATCAGTTGGCCAGCCAGGTACTCGACCAGCGGGTATTCCTTGATGCCGACCTTGGTCATAGGCCAGATGTTGTGGGTGGTGGTGCTGGTCAGCTGGTCCAGGTACGAACCTTCTTTCAGGAACTTGGTGCTGAAGGTCGCGAATGGGCCAAACAGGATGACGCGCTTGCCGTCCAGAACACGGGTGTCCAGGTGCGGAACGGACATCGGTGGTGCGCCAACCGAGGCTTTACCGTAGGCCTTGGCCAGGTGCTGTTCAGCGATGGCCGGGTTATCGGTTACCAGGAACGAGCCGCCAACCGGGAAGCCAGCGTATTCCTTGGCTTCAGGAATGCCCGACTTCTGCAGCAGGTGCAGTGCACCGCCGCCCGCGCCGATGAACACGAACTTGGCGTCGGTTTCGGTTTTGGTGCCGTCTTTCAGGTTTTTGTAGCTGACGCGCCAAGTGCCGTCGGCATTCTTGGTGATGTCCTGGACTTCGCTCGACAGTTTCAGATCGAAGTTAGGCTTGGTCTGCAGGTACGTGGCGAACTGGCGGGTGATTTCGCCGAAGTTCATGTCGGTACCCAGCGGGCTCCAGGTGGCCGCGATTTTCTGGCTCGGGTCACGCCCTTCCATCATCAGCGGGACCCACTTCTTGATCACAGCCGGGTCTTCGGAGTACTGCATGCCGGCGAACAGCGGGCTCGCTTGCAGGGCTTCGTAGCGCTTTTTCAGGAACTTGATGTTGTCATCGCCCCACACAAAGCTCATGTGCGGCGTGGTGTTGATGAACGAGCGAGGGTTCTTCAGAACGCCTTGCTGAACCTGCCAGGCCCAGAACTGACGGGAGACCTGGAACGCTTCGTTGATCTCGACGGCTTTCGGGATCGTTACGTTGCCTTTGTCGTCTTCCGGGGTGTAGTTCAACTCAGCGAGCGCCGAGTGACCGGTACCGGCGTTGTTCCAGCCGTTGGAGCTTTCCAGGGCGACGCCGTCGAGGCGCTCGACCATTTCCATCGACCAGCTTGGCTCCAGCTCATTGATCCACACACCGAGGGTGGTGCTCATGATGCCGCCGCCGATCAGCAGAACGTCGACTTTCTTTGCTTCGTCAGCATTGGCGGATGTCATCCCCATCGCCAAAGCCAGACCCAGCAGGGCTGTGTTCACTTTTTTAAACATCTGTTGCACCTATGATAAAACGCCTTCCGCCCGCCGCTGTTATCAGTATGCGATCCGCTTTGATGACGCTCAGGCTCGCGTCGCAGATTCCGGCACACTTCAATTTTGACGGGTGGGCACACAAGGCCGACATGCCGCATCGACCTCAGTTAATGTCCCTTCTGAACTGACTTCTTATCATTATTGGCTCAGCTACTTGAGCGACAGGGATTCCGTCGGCCCGCCCAGAGGCAAGCAAACTGAATAAGGTCAAACCAAGTTGGCGCGAAGAATATCACGTCAGGGCAAACCCGCGCGTCTGTTCCCGACTTGAGAGTCTTTTTCCGCTCAGGGACTTATCGGCCGCCAGTCGCTGAACATGACCCTCGGATGAGTGCGCCGACTCAAATCACCCTGCATTCAAGTGTAGTTTCCCAGCGATCAAGCGCTTTTCTGCAGTGCATTACTGACGAATTTTCTGCTAGGTTGTACGACGACTGACAAACAAGTCGTCAACCCATAACAACAAGGAAACAATCTCAATGACCAAGACCCGACTGCTGATCGGCTTTCTCTGTGCCTTTAACGGTTACGCCATGGCCGCGTCTGCCCCGGCAGAAAAAGATGTCGCCCAAGCGGTGGATCATCTGACCCAGGCGATGCTGCACAAGGACATCGCCGAGTTGAACGCCCTCACCGCGCCCAACCTGACCTACGGCCACTCCAGCGGCAAGATTCAGGACAAGAAGGAATTCATCGCCGACATTGAAACCGGCAAGAGCGCGTTCAAGACCCTGGAAATGCAGAATCAGACCATCACCCTGTCCGGCGATACCGCGCTGGTGCGCCACCACTTTTCCGCGCAAGCGTTGAAGGGGACCGAGGTGATACCAACGGAGATCGAGAATTTTCAGATCTGGCAGAAGCAGGGTGGCAAGTGGTTGCTGGTGGGGCGGCAGGCGTTCAAGTTCTGAGGGCAATGATCTAGCCTGAATGAACGTTGGCCAAGCGGGCCTCTTCGCGAGCAGGCTCGCTCCCACAGGAGAACGCATTCCAATGTGGGAGCGAGCTTGCTCGCGAAGGCGGCAGCCCGGCTTGCACAAATCCACTGCCCTCCCCGTTATAACCGAAACCGATCCACCGACTGCGCCAACTGCCCCGCCAGACTCGACAATTCATCGGTGGTATTTGCGGTTTGCCCGATCACACGGCTATTACCCTCGGACATCCCGGCAATCATTTCCACCTGATGGGCAATCTCGTTACTGGCCTGGCTCTGCTCGCCAATCGTGCGGGTGATGTCGTTGACCAGTTGCGTCGTGCTCAACGTCGCCTCGAGGATCTCGCGAATAGCCCGCTCGACATCCGCCGTCACCGCCATACCCTTGTCGACCTGCGCGACGCCCGCCTCCATGCTGCTGACCGCCTCGCGGGTGCTGTGCTGAATGCGCGCGACCATCGCGGCGATTTCCTGGGTAGAAGCGCTGGTACGTGCCGCCAGACTGCGCACTTCATCCGCGACCACCGCAAAGCCCCTGCCCTGCTCCCCGGCCCGGGCCGCTTCAATGGCGGCATTGAGCGCCAGCAGGTTGGTCTGGTCGGCAATGCTCTTGATTACCTGAATGATGTTGAAAATGGCTTCTGACTCCTGATCCAGCGTGCGGATCACCTGTGCCGACTGTTGCGCCGAGCGCGCGATATCGTCCATGTCGCTGACCACTTGATGAATCACGCCGCCGCCCTCCTTGGCCAGGGTTTCGGCTTGACTGGCCATGCTCAGGGCCCGTTCGGCGTGGCGGGTGATTTCCTCGATGCTCGCGGTCATCTGGCTGGCGGCTGCGGCCATGGTGCCGGCAGCCACGCTTTGCTGCTGGCTGCTGTCGGCGACCTGATGGCAGCCCTGGCTGAGTTGTTCGCTCATGCCACTGACGCCGTGAGCATTGCGCCGCACCACATCGATCATGTTGCGCAAGTCGCGCTGCATGGTCGCTAGTGTGCGGATCAAGCCACTGGCTTCGTCCTTGCCGGACGGCTCGGCGATCGGCTCGCTGAGGTTGCCGTGGGCGATGCTTTCGGCGATGCGACTGGCGGTCTTCAACGGCCCCATAATGCTCAGAATCACCCAGCGCCCCTGAATCAACAGCAGCACGAGGCTGGCGAGCAACACCACACCGAGCGCAACGTTGGCGCTGTGGATAGCTGATTCGGTTGCAGCGCTGGTCTGCCGCGTATTGGACTCGATCAACTCGCTCAACGCGGCCATTTGTTCTTCAAGCTGACCAAACGCCGTGTTGAAGGTGCCCAGTTCCCGTTGAGCGGCATCAGGATTGTCCAGCGCCAATCCGACGATCCGCTCGCCAGTGTTGATGTAGGTATCGAGGCCAGGCTTGATCTGCTCCAGCGCCGTGCGCAATGTCGGGTTGATCGGCAACTTGAGGTTTTCCTCGAGCACCTCGCGAAAATGCCCGGCATGCTCATTGATCGAATCGCGCACCTCGCTCGCAGTGCTGGTACTTTTGCCCAGCCCGACCAGCATCGCCGAGTAGACATCGGCGCGCAGGGCGTCGTGCATCATGTCGGCTTCCATGTGGTTGCGCAGCGCGCTCATGCTGACCGCGTTGTCGCTGACCGCCGAGGCCATCCGCTGGTTGCCGACGTAACTGACCAGACTCACGATCAACGCCGTCAGCAGACTTGTCACAATCAGCAACACTAAACGCAGTTTGATCGACACCGGGTTTTCCTCTCTCGTCACGCCCGTAAGCGCTTGTCAGCCTTCAGTTAAGCCTATTTGTGCAGGTCTGCCGCGCCAGAGCGTGTCAGCAGGTGTCGGCGTGCAGACAGAATGCCGTAAAACTTTCCAATTGCGCGGAAAGTCTCACTTTTCAACGCGAGCGGACACGGCCTTCATCGCCGGTTAATGCCGGCAGGCTATTGAATCCGTCGCTCTGAACATTCGTACAGCAAAAGGAAACGCCTATGAAACGCGCATTGTGGTTGGGTTTGCTCGGCACCTTCGCCATCGGTACCGCGCAGGCGGCAACGGAAAAAGTCGCCATCAATCTGGTCAGTGCCGACGGCGCGCCGCAAGCGATCGGCTCGGTCACTATCAGTGAGACCGCATATGGCCTGTTGTTCACGCCCGATCTGAAATCCCTGCCGGCCGGCGTGCACGGTTTCCACGTGCATGAAAACGGTAGCTGTGAAGCCGGCATGAAGGACGGCGTCAAAGGCGCCGCACTGGCCGCAGGCGGGCATTTCGATCCGCAGAAAACCGGCAAGCACCTCGGCCCCTACGCCGACGGCCATTTGGGTGATCTGCCGGCGGTCTACGTGACGGCTGACGGCGTCGCCAACTACCCGGTACTCGCGCCGCGTCTGAAAAAGATCGCCGAAATCAAGGGTCACGCGCTGATGATCCACGCCGGTGGCGACAACCACGCTGACATGCCCAAACCGCTGGGTGGTGGCGGTGATCGCATGGCCTGCGGGGTGATTTGACCCGCCGTAGCCTGAAGCCGGGCAACCCACAATGGCGTTGCCCGCGTCTGTCTTGCAATAGCGCAGACTTTCCAGCGTCACGGAACTCCCGCCCCCCGCGCCCCTCTCACATTATGTAGTCCTTCCCTTTTTGCTTCGCGCTTGTGGAGGAACACCGTCATGCGCAAGTTAGTGCTCGTTTCTTCTTTACTCCTATGCCTGCCGGTCGGCTCGGCGTTGGCCCGTGTTGATGCGGGTGACGTCGCCACTTCGGCCGGCGTCTCCGCGTCGCTGTACTCGACCTTCAAGGATCACAAAATGGTGATTCCAGCCCGTGACGACTTGTCTGCGTTTGTCGCCAGTGGCGGGGCCATTCGTGGGGTTTATCTTGAATCGGTGCTGCAACAGGTTCGCCAGGACAATCCTGGCATCAACGCCAGCGATGAAGATCTGGCCAACGCGATTCTGGTGCATTACGAAGGGCTGAATCAGTAGCCGTCACGGATAAAGCAGCCGATGGATGGCCGCTGACGGCGCATAGGCAAAACTGTCCGACGGCCTCTATGATGGAGGCCATGACGACTTCTGTGCCCTTGCGCTCCCCCTGCCCGCCCGGCGCCTGCATTTGCGGGCGCGACCCGTTGCTGGAGACTCCAGGTTCGGATCTGCGCATCCTGCGTCTGACTCGTGAGGAAGAGAAAGTCTTGCTCGCGCGGCTGGAAAAACTCAAAGACCTCGCTGACCTCGCACACCTGCAAAAGCGCATGTTCGAGCAATTGGGCATTCGCGTGGACGTCGCTCCCGGTTTCAATGAAGTGCGGACGATGCGCGGTATCGCCATTCAGATCGACGAGTTACCGGGCCTGTGCCGCAAGACGCGGGCGGCGATTCCGGCGGCGATTCGCCGCGGACTGGAAAATCGCCCGGACATCGCCTTCGAACTGCTCAACGCCCACGACTTGCTGCGCGACACCTGATCACTTTTTCAGACCCAAGCGTTTACGCATCTCGGCGGTAATGCTCTGGCGGGTTTTCTTCATATCAGCCCATGGCTCGTCGCCAACCTCCGCCAACCGCTCATGAACGTTGTGCACATTCCACTGATTGCCGCCTTTGATCTCGGCGACCTCCTCACGAAACAGCGGCACCGACACCGGCAATCCTTCGCGGGTGCGCGCCGCATAGGCGCAAATGGTGGTGGCGCCCAGACCGTTGCGCAGGTAATCGATAAAGATCCGCCCGACGCGGTTTTTCGGCCCGGACACCGCAGAAAAGCGGTCCGGCAACAGCTTGGCGATATGACTGACGATAGCGTGGCTGAAGTCCTTGACCTCGTCCCAGCCAAGTTTGCGGGTCAGCGGCACGACCAGGTGAATACCCTTGCCACCGCTGGTTTTGAGGAACGCCTTGAGGCCCAGCTCATCGAGCACGGTCAAGGTCAGCGCCGTCGCTTCGACCATGCTTTTCCACGGCAATGCCGGATCCGGGTCAAGGTCGAGTACGAAGCGGTCAGGCTTGTCCAGATCGACCGTGGTTGCGTTCCAGGTGTGCAGTTCGACGGTGCTCATCTGCACTGCGCCGATCAGCGCTTCGGCGTTGTTGATCAACATTACCGGTTGCCCGGTGACGTCCTTGTCCAGCGTGGTGATGCCGGGGATCGCCAGGCGTTCGGCATTTTTCTGGAAGAACAATTCGCCGGCGATGCCGTCCGGGGCGCGCACCAAGGCGACCGGGCGCTCCTTGAGTTGCGGCAGGATCCACTCGGCGACGCTGGCGTAGTATTCGGCCAGTTGCATCTTGGTGGTGCCGCTGGCGGCATCGATGACTCGATCGGGGTGAGTAATGCGCACCTTGCCGTTGGCCAGTCCGAGCTGTGACGGCGCCGTGTCGGCGTTGCTCGCCGAGGCCTTTTTCGGCGGTTTCTTCGTAGACGTTTTCTTCTCTGCAGTTTTCACCGGTTTCGCTCGCTCCTCAGTGATGTCCTTGGCTGGCTTGTCGTCGCGCAAGCCATGGAACACGGCGTGGCGCACTGAACCGTCCTTGGTCATTTCGGCAAACGCCACCTCTGCCAAGAGCTTCGGTTTCAACCAATGCACACCTTTGACCTCGAACCCGCTGGGTGGATTGACCACCGCCGCCTTCTTCACTTGCAAGGGTTTGAGTTGGGCCAGAATGCTTTTCAACGTCGACTCGTTGAAACCGGTGCCGACCTTGCCGGCGTAGCGTAATTCGCCACTGTCGCGATCGTGCAGCCCCAGCAACAATGCACCGAAGGCACTGCGCGAGCCCTTCGGATCGGTGTATCCGACGATCACAAACTCCTGGCGGTGTTTGCACTTGAGCTTGATCCAGTCGCCACTGCGCCGCGACACATAGGGAGAGCCGAGGCGTTTGCCGATCAGCCCTTCCATCTGCATCTGGCAGGCACTGTTGAGCAGTGCGTCCGGAGTTTCATCGAAGGCTTCGGAGAAGTGCAGCAACGGTTGTTCATGGCTGCCGAGCACCGTGGCCAGCGCCGCGCGACGTTCCTCGACCGGCACTTCGCGCAGATCAACGCCGTTGAGATACGGCAGGTCGAACAGGTAGTAGAGAATGTTGCCGCTGCTTCCACCTTCAAAAGCATTTTGCAGGGCCTGAAAGTCCGGCACGCCGTATTCGTTGGCGACGACCATTTCTCCGTCCAGCCACGCCGATTCCAATCCCAGCGCGGCCAGGGCTGCAGCCTGTTGCGGCAACTTGTGCGTCCAGTCATGGCCGTTGCGGGTGAACAGTTGCACCTGATCATGATCAATCCGCGCCATGATCCGGTAGCCATCGAATTTGATCTCGTAGCTCCACTGCCCTTCGGGTGCGCTATCGACCAGCGTGGCCAGCTCCGGCTTGAGTTGTGCCGGCAGTTTCGCCTTGTGCGCGCCGGTGAGCTTGCCGGTCGCTTGCTTGCGCGCCTTGGCCGGGGCCTTCTTCGGCGGTTTGCTTTGCTCTGCGGCCAACTTGGGCTTGGTTACAAGGGTTCGCTCGCTCAGCACGCTGTCCGGCTCGGCGACCAACACATCGTAATCATCTTGCGGGCGAGCGGCGCTGTCCTGATGCTTGATCAGAAACCAGTTCTCCTTCTTGCCCGGCATGTGCGTGCGCACCAGATTCCAGATGCCGCCGAGCTTTTCGCCTTGCAGCTCGAACTTGAGCTTGCCCTTGGCGTAGGCCTTGTGCGGATCTTCCAGCGGAATCCACACACCGCGATCCCAGACGATCACATCGCCAGCACCGTAATGCCCTTCGGGGATGCTGCCCTCGAACGTCGCGTAATCCAGCGGATGATCCTCGACATGCACCGCCAGACGCTTGACCTTGGGATCGAGCGACGGCCCTTTCGGCACGGCCCAGCTCTTCAAGGCGCCATCGAGTTCCAGACGAAAGTCATAGTGCAGGTGCGAAGCGTCGTGCTTCTGGATGCAGAACTGCAACGCGTGATCCGTGGCGGTTTTACGCCCGGAGCGCTTGACGGCGGCCGGCTCGGACGTCGCCGAGAAATCGCGCATGCGGTTGTAGTCGTCAAGGTTTCTGCTCATTGCGCACCTGCCTTGCTTCAGCCAATTCGGGTCACGGTCAACGCCACCACGGCGATCCGGTCGACCCGTTGATAACCGGGGTTGAGCAGCTCCTCGCCGAAGACATCCGGATCAAGTTCGCGATACGTCCAGCCGAAGCGCTGTTCATCGAGTCGCGGCAGCACGGTGTCAAGAAACGGATCGCGACCATCAACCATCGCCACGCCGGTATAAAGCAGCAACGAGCCGCCAGGTGCCAGCCGATTCAGCGCCTGTTCGACGATGCGCAGCGACAGCCCAGCGCCCAGCGTGCCGCCACCGTGGCGATAGGCGCGTTCCGCTGGATCGGCCATGTACGGTGGGTTGGCGACGATCAGGTCGAACTCACCGTCAACGCCTTGCAACAGATCACTGGCGCGCACTTCGACGTTGCCGACTTCTGCCAGCGCCGCATTGATCGCAGTCAGACGCAGCGCTGCAGGGTTGATGTCCAGCGCCAGCACTTGTGCCTCGCGACGGGCACGGCCGATCACAATCGCACCGACCCCAGCGCCACAGCCAATGTCCACCGCGCGATGGATCGGCGCGAAATTCTGTTGCAGGTGAGCGTGGATCAGTTGCGCAAAACGGTAGGTGTCGGGGCCGAAAAACACCGCATCAGCAGCCTCGGTAGGGAACGCCGAATGCACGAACAGCAAATCATCCAGGCTTGACCAGCGCACACGACTTTTCAACTGACCTTCGTAGGTATCAATGACCTGAGCGTCTTGCAGCTGCCGCTGTTCATCGGCCGACAACAACCCCGGTGCGAATGGACGCGACCAACCGAACACATCGCGCAAGGAGTCGGCCATCTGACCCTCGTCACGCTGGTTGACCCGTTGATGGGTCAACGGCGTCGGGGTGACGAACCGATATCCGTCTGCCAACAAGCGCCGGCCCAGTTGCAGCAGCACGAGGTCGTTGGTACAGAGTTGTTCTTCCTGATTCATCGGCAAGGTCCTTAAGGCAAACGGGATTTGAGTTCGATAAAACGGCGGGTAGCGAGCAGCCCGGCCGGATGCGCATGACGGGCCGGGGCGAGCCAGGGGATCAGAATCGCCATCTGCGCCAATCCGTCCCGACCTTGCAGCGCGGCGTTGAGCGCCTGTACGTCGGGATCCTGTTCAAGCCCTTCGATGGGCGCTGCGGGATGACTGTGCCGCCGAACAGGTTTCGCTTTATCCGACGGCGTCCAGTCGCCAGCGATCCAGTCGTGCACCAGTTGTTTTTCGTAGGCATTGAACACGCCAAACATCGCCGCACCGTCGCCCGCGATCAGTTGCCAAAAACGGCTGGCCTGCGGGTCTTCGTGGCGTTTGATCCAGCCCTTGTTCTGCAACGCTTGAAGAAAACCGGGCAATTGTTCCGGTGCAGCCAGCCACTGATTGACGGTCTGCCCTTCGAAGCGGCAGTAATCGGAGTGCATGTGCTGGGCGAATGGGCACTTGCGCTCGAGCATCGCCAGCAACTCGTGCTCTAGGTCGAAACCCTCGATGATTGCGCGACTGCCCTGCCCCAGGTCGTTGAGCCGATAGCCCAGCGATACCCGGCGTAGAAACTCGGTGCGATCGGCTTCAAGCGGTAGTAGATCGAGCGCTGCTTGCACGGCTTTTTGTGCATGGCCGGTGCTGGCGTTATCGATGGTCACATGCAGGGTGAAATAGTACGGATCGATGCCCAGCTCACTGAGTTCGTAACTGCTGATCAACAGGTGCAACGGCAGTTGTTCATAGCCGAGGTTGTAGCCGATCACCTCGGGCAAGTAATCCGCGCCACAGACACCGAGCGCCAGTTGTATCGCGCCTTGCAGGTAGCGTTCATCGTCGATGGCGCTGCTGTCCTGCAGATCGTGCTCGGCGAGCAATTTCTGGTAAATCACCACGTGGTTCTGCGCCGGATTGCCTTCGCCCAGTTCTTCCAGAAAGGTGCGCAGCAAGCCTTGGAAACGCGGGTCCTGCCAGCGCGGCAGCAGGCCAGAAAGCCAGGCACCATCAACCAGTTTGGTCGGCGCTACCGCTTGCAGGAAATACAGCGCCTGCGCCTTGCCACGGAAGAATTGCCGAGGCCCACCGGCCTTGCGCTGTTGCAGATAGTCGGCGTATTGCCGGGCGACATCGGCGCAATGTTCGGCTACCCACGAGTGCCACGTCGCCGGGTCTTCGGGCAGGGAATCGGAGAGTTGCGCGGCGTGTTGCAGTTGCTCCTGCAAAAACGTCCGCGCAAGGTCTTGTGAATTGTCATCGCGCAACAGCGCATCATAGACCTGCCGAATGCTTCCGGCGGCGTTCATCACATGCGGTTGGTCAGGCGCAGCCTGCAGGTGTGTCAGGACAGTCATGGCAAAGTTCTCGGTCGATTGACAGGGCGCTGTTCCACACGCCTCTACAGCAGCAGAGAGCCAGCGCCTGCGAAAAATTCAATCGACGTGAAAATTGCCCGGACGGACGGCCGTCTGCGCGATCCTCGCACACACTGAATTCCTCTGTAGGAGCTGCCGAAGGCTGCGATCTTTTGATTTTGATTTTAAAAACAAGATCAAAAGATCGCAGCCTTCGGCAGCTCCTACAGGGTTACATCGTGCAACGGATTGAGTTCGCGTAAGGGCGAGGGATGGCTAACGTTCAGGAACGATGTTTTTGGGAGGGCAAAGGAATGCCTATTGCTGCAAAGGCGTGTGGATTACGCAAGGGACGCTATAGCGAGGCTGGACGTATTTATCTGCTCACCGCCGTCGTTTACGAACGTCAGTCAATGTTTTCGGATTGGCGTTTGGGAAGACTGCTGGTAGAGCAAATGCGTGCAGCCAATGACGAGGGAATGGTTCAGTCGCTGGCGTGGGTGGTGATGCCGGATCATCTGCATTGGCTGATTGAATTGAAACAAGGTTCATTGGCAGCGCTCATGTGCCGCGTGAAATCGCGCAGTTGTCGTTCGATCAATCTCAAGCGCGGCAGTCAGGGACGGTTATGGCAACGCGGTTACTACGACCGGGCGTTGCGTCGCGATGAAGATCTTAAAGCGGCGGCCCGATATATCGTTATGAACCCGTTGCGCGCCGGATTGGTTCGGCGTGTGGGGGACTACCCGTTGTGGGATGCAATCTGGCTTTGAAGATCAAAAGATCGCAGCCTTCGGCAGCTCCTACATGGAATGATGTACACCCTGTAGGAGCTGCCGAAGGCTGCGATCTTTTGATTTTGCTTTCAGGCCTGGCCTTTGGCCTGCTGTTCCAGATGCACCTGCAAATCCGGGTCGATCTGCAACGCGGCTGCCAGTTCATCCAGATAACTGCGCTCGGCGTCCTGCTGGTCATCCACCAGCAGGACGCTGGCCAGGTACATTTCGGCGGCGACGGCCGGATCCCCATTTGCCGACTGCGCCACTTCTGCGGGATCCAGCGGCTTGGCGACTTCGGCGTCGAGCCATTGCTGCAACTGCGGATCATCGGTGTGTTTGCCGATTTCGCTGCTGATCAGGTGTTTCTCGGATTCATCGATACGCCCGTCAGCCTTGGCCGCGGCGATCAAGGCGCGCAGCACCGCATGGCTGTGTTCTTCAATTTCCGGGCCGGCCAGCAGGTTAGCCGTTTGCGGCGTTTGTGACGGTGCCGAACTGGCCTGGCTGCGTTGCCAGGCTTGATACGCCTGGAACGCCATCATCCCCAGCGAGGCCAGCGCCGCATAATTGGTACCACCGGAACGACTTTGCGTGCCGCCACCGCCGCCCAGCGCCCCACCCAGTGCGCCACCCAGGCCGCCACCGGCACCGCCGCCGAGCAAACCACCGAGCAAACCACCGAGCAAGCCGCCCAAGCCGCCAAGTCCACCGGCAGATCCGCCGCCGCTGGCCGCGCCCGAGCCGCCTCCGAGCAGACCACCCAGCAAGCCACCAAGGCCGCCCAGACCCGCACCGGCAGACGCTGAAGATTGTTGACCTGCCGAGGCCTGGCCTCGCAGCAGTTGTTCGAGCAAATCGCTGGTGTTCATGACGTCATCCTCAAGCATTGGCAGTAACTGCGTCTGGCAACGATAGACCCGTGCGGCCTTAGCGCCAGCACCGTTTGGCTGATGCTCGAAGCCCTGACGAATTTCGCCAACGTATTTTTTCGCCGGCCAGCTAAGATTGATCAATGGTGAACCTTATCCCGGCCAGACCGGTCGATAGCTGCAACCCCGACCCGGTTTGCCGGCGCCCTTATTGTCCAAGGGTGATACCCGGCTTGCTTCACTTTCTGGAGAACGCCCCCGTGATATCGACCGTACACATCGCCAGGCTCAAAGCATGGGGCGCCCATGGTTTTACCGCGACTGGCGTGGTCACTGCCTTTCTGGCCACCCTCGCCCTTTTGGAAAACCAGCCGACCCACTGCCTGATGTGGCTGGGCGTGGCGCTGATTGTCGACGGCCTCGACGGCGCGCTGGCGCGCAAGGTCAACGTGCAATCGGTGCTGCCGAGCTTCGATGGTTCGATCCTCGATCTGGTGATCGATTACCTGACGTACGTGTTCATTCCGGCACTGTTCATCTATCGCTACGTGCCATTGCCCTACTACACCCTGCTGCTGACCGTGTCGCTGATTCTGGTGTCGTCGCTGTTCTGCTTCTGCAACGTCAACATGAAGAGCAAGGACAACTACTTTGTCGGCTTTCCGGCGGCGTGGAATGTGGTCGCGCTGTGCCTTTACATCATCGGGCCGGGGCCGTGGATCACCTTCCTGACCGTGATCGGCCTGGCGTTGCTGACGGTGACGCGAATGAAGTTCCTGCACCCGTTCCGCGTGCGCCGGTTCATGCCGATCAACATTGCGGTGACAGCGATCTGGCTGCTGTGCAGTTTGTCGCTGGTGCTCAACCACCCGGTGATCAACCCGTTGGTGATGGGGTTGTGGTTGCTGATGTCGGCGTATTTTCTGGGGATCTGCATCTGGCGTACGGCGCTTGAGTGGTTTGAGCGGCCGCAGGTGAAATAGGCATTCCACGCCAACTACATTTACCCTTGTGGGAGCGAGCCTGCTCGCGAAAGCGCTGTGTCATTTAACTTAGATGTTGTCTGACACTCCGTCTTCGCGATCAGGCTCGCTCCCACAGGGGATCACCACAAATCTGAAATCGGTTGTGTGCCTCAGCGCTTAGTAATCACCACCTCCAGATACTCGCTCGGCACCACCAGCGACTCCTCCCCCGCCCTATTCAAACGATTGAGCAAATCCGCCAGATCACTCTCCAGCGCCTGCCCGCTCTCCGGCGGCAATGCCGCGAAGGCCTTGTGCACCGGCCCGTACCAATGGCGGAAAATGTCGATGAAGTGCGCGGCCGAGCGATAGCGAAAATTGAACTCGCGCCGCGTCACGCGCAGTAGAAAGTCACGGTCATCGAAATGCTTGTGCAGCCAGGCATCGGAGCCCCAATTCGAGGGGGGCTGGGCACCGGCAGGCGGTGGCAGATGCCGGCCAAGGGTCTTGAACATCTGCCCAACGAACCCTTCTGGCGTCCAGTTGGCTAGACCGATCCGCCCGCCCCGCCGACAGACCCGGCCCAGTTCACTCGCTGCCTTGTCCTGATCCGGTGCGAACATCACGCCAAAAGTCGACAGCACGGCGTCGTAGCTCTCATCGGCAAACGGCAATGCCTCGGCGTCAGCGACCTGAAACGTCACGTCGAGATGCTCTGCGCGGGCACGATCCTGGCCGCGTTCCAGCAGCGCCGCGACATAGTCGGTCGAGGTGACCAGACAACCGCGTCGCGCCGCTGCCAGCGTGGCATTACCGTTGCCGGCGGCGACATCCAGCACCTCTTCATCGCAACGCAGGTCGCAGGCTTCGGCGAGGTTTTCGCCGACTATTTGCAATGTGGTGCCGATCACGGCGTAGTCGCCACTGGCCCAGGCGACTTTCTGGCGTTCCTTCAAGGCAGTCAGATCAATCGGGGTACTCATGAACGTGAGCTCCGCTGCAGGTTGGGCCGGTGATCATTCGGCCGTGGTCGGATCGATGACCGTCACCACACGCGCCACACTGTTGGCCGGAAAACCACCGAGTCTGGCGTGTTCGCGTACCTGCTCTTCATCAGGTGCGATGTACACGCAATAGACTTTGTCAGCGGTGACGTAACTCTGCAGCCACTGCACCTGCGGGCCAAGTTCGCGCAACGCCTGACACGACGTTTGCGACACAGCCTGAAGTTCTGCTTGCGACAGCTTTCCGGCCCCTGGAATCTCGCGTTCAATCACGAATTTCGGCATGGCAACCTCGCGCTCTTGTTATGTGGCAAGGCCGGCAGTGACCCTGCTCCTGCACTATCGCGCCGAGACCGCCCGGCGTCCCTGCCAATCGTCTGTCAACCCCGCAAAACCGGGGGTTTGCCGATGAGCGGCGGAAATCTGTAAAGCGGCTGGAACACCTTGAGCATTGCCAAGGTTCGGCTATTGGTTTCTGATGCGTTCTCGCTTCTGGAACGGACTCGACTGATGTCACTGAAAATCGATTGGCTCGCACACCACATGCACCACAGCGACCGTTATGCCCAATGGATCCACCAACAATTCCCCTACGAATACGTCGACCACCCGCTGGCCGAGTGGCAGCGTGAATTTGCCGAGGGCCAAAGCAATGGCGACTGGTCCTGTCTGATCGCCATGGACGGTGAACACCTGCTCGGCGGCGCCGCGCTGGCACGCGATGACCTTGCCCTGCGCCCTGATCTCGGACCTTGGCTGGCCTGCGTGTTTGTCAGCCCCGACGCACGCGGGCAAGGTCTGGCGGAACGCTTGATTGAGGGGGTTTGCCGGGAGGCGAAAGACTGCGGGTTTGCGCGTCTGTATCTGCACACACAGAACAAGCAGGGCTACTACGCCAAGCGCGGCTGGCAAGTCGTGGAGCGCTTTCGTGCCTGGGACAACGAGCAATGGCTCATGGTCCGCGACCTTTGAGCCATTGGTTTGGCTGATCAAGCGGCAGGCGCCTTCGCCTCTTGCAGCAACTGCTGGATCATCTGCTCCTGCGCTTCGTAGCGACCTTCGCCGAAGTGGCTGTAACGCACCTGCCCCTTGGCGTCGATCAGGTAATGCGCCGGCCAGTACTGATTGTCGAAGTTGCGCCAGATCGCATAGTTGTTATCGATGGCCACCGGGTAGGTGATGCCGAGCTTTTTCACCTGATCCCTGACGTTGTCGATGATCCGCTCGTAACCGTACTCAGGGGTGTGGACACCGATCACCACGAGCCCGTCTTTTTCGTATTTCTTCGCCCAGTCTTTGACGTACGGCAAGGTGTGCTGGCAGTTGATGCAGTCGTAGGTCCAGAAGTCCACCAGCACCACTTTGCCGCGCAGGGACTCAGCGCTCAGGTCGGGCGAGTTCAGCCATTGCACTGCGCCGGCCAGCGACGGCATCGCGCCTTTGCCCTCCTCCATCGGCGAGTCCGCACGGACTTTGCTGACAAAGTAGTCGACCACTTTCGGCACGTTCTCCAACACGCTTTTTTCGACGCTGGCGACGCCTTCAGAGGAGGTCTTCGCCAATAAGGTTTTATCCAAGCCGGTGGCAATCACCGCTGCCGTCGCCAGTACCGCAACCCCGGCACCACGGCGCAACCAGCCGGTGAACGGGATCGACGGTTTCAGGCGATTGACCAAGCCGCGTCCGGTGAAAATCAGCGTGCCCAGCGACAACGCACTGCCGGCGCCATAGGCCAGCAGCAACAGGCTGGTCTGCGCGCTGGCGCCTTGCAGCATGGCGCCGGTGAGGATCACGCCGAGAATCGGCCCGGCGCAGGGTGCCCACAGCAATCCGGTGGCCACGCCGAGCATGATAGACCCCATCGGCCCGGCCTTTTTCCGCGTGTCCGGATCGAGGCGGTTGCCGAGCATCACGAACGGTCGTGTCAGCCAGTCGCCGATGCGCGCCGAGATCAGCGACAAGGCGAACACGCTCATCACGATCAACGCGACATAACGTCCGCTGTTGCTGGCTTGAATCACCCACTCACTGCTGACGACCGCCAGGCTTGAGATCAGCGCGAAAGTCAGGGCCATGCCGCCGAGGGCCAGCATTATCGAAGCGCGACTGCGCTGGGCGCCGGCAAACAGAAACGGCACCACCGGCAGGATGCAGGGGCTGAGCACGGTCAGCAGACCGCCGAGGAATGCGATGAGGTACATAGTGAGTCACCCTTGATCAATGAATGTGACAAGCCGTTCAGGCGCTCTGGCTTTCCAGCCAATGGCTCTGCGGCGTACGGCTGGCGCCGTTCTCGGCAAACATCTGGCCCTGCGGCGTGCGGCTGGAACCGTCCGCGGCAAACATCTGGCTCTGCGGCGTGCGGCTGGAACCGTCTGCAGCAAACATCTGGCCTTGTGGTGTGCGGCTGGAGCCGTCTGCTGCGATCAAGCCGTCGCTGCCCTGCTGGGCCACCGGCGTCAGTTGGAAGCAGGTATTGCTGTGGCAGCTATGCTGTTCAACCGCGGCGTTGGCGTGGGCGGCGACGCCGGCGAGAGAGAAAGCGATGGCAGTCAAAAAGCGCGATACGTTGTTCATGGCTGTTTCCTTCTATAAAGAGTGATGACTCAGTTGTCGTTGTTGCAGCCGTCGGCGAATTTGCTGTAATCGAGCACGCGGGTCTGACCGGCCGAATCGAGGTAGGTCATGCGCGCCTCGACAATCCCGCAAACCACCGAGTTGTCCTGTTTCAGCGAGATCACTTTCTGGATATCCAGGTGGGTGCCGTAGGTGTAGGTTTGCGGAGTGACAGCGGCTTCGGCACGGGCCGACAGCGTGCAGATGTTCAGGGCGGCAAACAGGCAGGCGGCGATTACGGATTTGTTGTTCATGGCGTTTTCCTCAAGGCTTCAGTTGGGTTTGAGCCGAGGCGATCTGTGTGGGCCTCGATGGAGCCTATTTGAGGCTCGCGAGGTATCGCGTCTGTGTCAGGAACAGGCGCGTTTCAATCGCTGTGTATCCCTGCCATCGAGGGATACACAGCGATACAAAACCCTGGAAAAACCGCGTTTTTGCGTTCCCGTGTATCCAGCGATACGGCAGATACACTGCAATACAAAGGCAGGCAGGCGAGCCGCAGCAGGCTCGATACACTGCACGGCAGTCCCTTTTGATAGAGGTTTACACCGATGGATCATGTCGATCACATTCTCATCGTCGACGACGACCGCGAGATCCGTGAACTGGTGGGCAACTACCTGAAGAAAAACGGCCTGCGTACCACCGTGGTCGCCGATGGCCGGCAGATGCGCAACTTTCTCGAAGCCAACACCGTCGACCTGATCGTGCTCGATATCATGATGCCCGGCGACGATGGCCTGCAGCTGTGCCGCGAACTGCGCGTGGGCAAACACAAGGCCACGCCGGTGCTGATGCTGACCGCGCGCAACGATGAAACCGATCGCATCATAGGCCTGGAAATGGGCGCCGACGATTACCTGACCAAGCCGTTCGCCGCCCGCGAATTGCTCGCGCGGATCAACGCCGTGCTGCGCCGCACGCGGATGCTGCCGCCGAATCTGGTGGTCACCGAGGCCGGTCGCTTGCTGGCCTTCGGTCGTTGGCAACTGGACACCTCGGCCCGTCACTTGCTGGACAAGGACGGCACCATGGTCGCCCTCAGCGGCGCCGAATACCGCTTGCTGCGGGTGTTTCTCGATCACCCGCAACGGGTGCTCAGCCGCGACCAGTTGCTCAATCTGACCCAGGGTCGTGATGCCGATCTGTTTGATCGCTCGATCGATTTGCTGGTCAGCCGTTTGCGTCAGCGTCTGCTCGATGATGCGCGCGAGCCGGCCTACATCAAGACCGTGCGCAGCGAGGGTTATGTGTTCTCGCTGCCGGTCGAAATTCTCGGTGCCCCGGCATGAGCGTCAATCTGCACTGGCCGCGCACCCTCGCCTCGCGCCTGTCGCTGATTTTCCTGATTGGCCTGTTGCTCGCCCAGGCGCTGTCGTTCGGCGCGCAGTATTACGAACGTTACCAAAGCGCCAAGAACACCATGCTCGGCAATCTGGAAACCGACGTCTCGACCTCGATTGCGATCCTTGATCGCTTGCCTGCCGAAGAGCGCCCTGCCTGGCTCGAGCGTCTGGCGCGAAGAAATTATGGCTACCTGTTGAGCGAAGGCGAACCGGGCACGCCGATCGAGGCTGGTGATGTGCCGGTGGCTGTCACCTCGATCACCGAAGCCATTGGTGAACGCTATCCGCTGACCTTCACCGATATTCCCGGGCCGAAGAAACACTTTCAAGGCCATCTGCGCCTGAGCGACGGCAGCCCGGTGACCATCGACGTGCGCCCCGCCATGGTCCCGTTGTCACCCTGGTTGCCGGCGGTCTTGCTCGGTCAACTGGCGTTGATGATCGCCTGCACCTGGCTGGCGGTGCGCATCGCGATCCGTCCGCTGACCCGCCTGGCCAACGCCGTGGAAACCCTCGACCCCAACGCCCACCCGATCAACCTCGACGAAAGCGGCCCGAACGAAGTGGTCTACGCAGCACGGGCGTTCAACACGATGCAGGCGCGCATCGCCGCCTACCTCAAGGAACGCATGCAACTGCTGGCGGCGATTTCCCATGACCTGCAAACGCCGATCACGCGGATGAAACTGCGCGCCGAACTCATGGACGATTGCGCCGAGAAAGACAAACTGTGGAATGACCTCAGCGAGATGGAACATCTGGTGCGCGAAGGCGTGGCCTACGCACGCAGCATCCATGGCTCGACCGAAGAAAGCCGCCGCACCAACATGGATTCCTTCCTCGAAAGCCTGGTGTTCGACTATCAGGACATGGGCAAACAGGTGCAACTGGTCGGCAAGAGTACGGCCGTCATCGACACCCGTCCTCATGCGTTGCGCCGAGTGCTGGTGAACCTCACCGACAATGCACTGAAGTTCGCTGGCGCCGCCGAAGTCTGGGTCGAAGCCAACAAGGGCAGTCTGGCGATCACCGTCATGGATCGCGGCCCGGGCATCGCCGATGCCGAACTGGCGCAGGTGCTGCAACCGTTTTATCGCGTGGAAAACTCGCGCAATCGCGATACCGGTGGCACCGGACTAGGCTTGGCCATCGCCCAGCAACTGGCCATGGCGCTGGGTGGTTCGCTGACCTTGAGCAACCGCAAGGGCGGCGGGTTGTGTGCTGAGCTGAAGTTGCCGCTGCAACTCTGATCGGTTCCACGGCAGCTGTTTAAACGCTACCGACAGGCGCCAGTCGGTAGCCTGCACACTGCAGCGCCAATGCCTACAACCTCATCAGAATCCACTGACTGTGCGCCTTGGCAGGTGCGCTTATCGTTGTGCTGCCCGTTTCGCACTGATCACCACTGGTCGCCACTGTCAGATCTGACAGTGGCGAGCCAGCGCCGGGCTGCGGTTCCATGACGATTGGCCCAACCTGTCGAGGCGCAACATGAATCTGCTCGAATCCGTCACTCAAGTGTGCAGGCGACTGGCGCCCGGCGGCTGGCATTCGCTGATGCTCGCGCATGGCCTGGACCTGCTCGCCGAACCGCTGGCGGCGGAATTGCAAAAGCCACTGAACATTGATCGTTCATTGCCCGGGTTTGCCGATTTCGCACTGGCCGGGAGCCGCGCGATTGAAGCCGGCGCACCGGCGCGCAGCCTGCTCTACCACGCACTGGCCTCGCCCAACGTGCTCTGCGATGAGAACGGGCAAACGTTGCAGCTGTTTCCCACCGCCGCTGAGATCGAGACGGTGCTCGACTATGTCTACAGCGTCAGCCCGCCCACGCTCGACAGTCTGCGCAGCAAAGTGTTGGGCGCACCGTTGGCAATGGTCGCGTTTGCCAGTGAATATCGCTGCGCCACCGACACCGTGCATGGCCGGCATGCCGACTTGTGTTTCTCGCGCACCGGCATTGCCCGCGTCGGCACCGCCTCCGCGCGTTATGACGCCACGCTGCGCAGTTTCCTGCCCTTCGTCGACGATGACCCGCACGGCATCCGGGTGATGCCAGTGCGCTACAGCGCCTACATTGCCGTGCAACTGAAGGGCGATGCCGAACGCTTCGGACCGATGGATTTTCAGCTCGACGTCGATCCCGAACTGGATTTCTGGGTGCCTCTGCACAAGTTGTTCAATGGTTCGCAGTGCCTGCAAGCCATGAATCTGGCGTTAACGCTGGACAACCACCAGATCAACGAAAAACTGCGGCATATCCACTTACGCCACAGCGGCACCGGCTGGCAGGAACCGCAGATCAGCCAGCCGCCCTTCGTCGTGACCGACAATCTGGCGCATTGGGCACCAGTTACGGATGTCGGCCCCGGGCTTCTGGTGCCAGAGGCCAAATCCCGGCTGGTCGAGCCGGTCGCCTATCAGGGTCAACCATTGTCCTTTGTGATGCCGGCCAACAGTGGCGGCATGATTCACGGGCGTCACCGGGTCGAGGTGGATGGCAGCATCGAAGACCTGAACGCGTACGAGAATGTCGAGGAATTGGTGCGTCAGGGCGGTTATCGCGCCTTGCATTATCAGGACGGCACCGCTGATGGCTGGGTACGGCCACGGTGTCCGGCGCTGGAAAACAGTTTGCCGACGGTAGCGGCCTACTCGCTGATCGGCCCTCCGGACTTCTATCCGCTATGCAACCAACGCAAACTGTTGCACTGGGTCAGCGATGAACCGACGTTACCGAGCACCGATCTGTGGCATGCACGACTGGAGGCGCTTTCCAACGTCCGCTACTGCGCCAATCTGCATTTGCAGGATCAATTGTTCTCCCCCGCCGATCGTGGAGTGAGCGCTATCGTCGGTCTCGCCGATCCAGCCGGCATGCTGCAATCCACCACCATACTGCCGTCGCCATCGCGCCCGACCACTCTGCCCGACGGCGCCGCAGGGGTGTTCGGGCCTGGCTGGGAGGTCGGCTGGGTGCGCCAGCAGACCCCGGACGCTGAGTGGATCAACGTCCTCGCCGGTTATCAGATGGCCAGCCCGTTTCCCGAGGATGCGAAGATTTGCGCGGCGCTAGGTTCTTTCTGGCCCGGCGTGTCACCTGATTCGGCGCGGGTCTTCGAGCCGCGCTCGACACTGCACAGCATCATTCCGCTGACCGATCAGGAAACAGGCATGGGCGGCGATGTGGCCTGGGATGATCAGCGCGGTCCGCAACTGATCACTCAAGACGATCGGCTGATCGTCCAGTACCACGCGTACGCCCATGCCGACTACACCCAAGTGGCCCTCGATGGCCGGTTTTCCTTGAGCATGACCGGCCGCACCTCGCAAATGGCCTATCAGCATCGCGTACGGTCGATGTATCGCGTGTACCGCGTGCTCGGCGCCGCCAGCGACAAACCATTGCGTAATACCTGGCCGCTGTTGTCGTTCCTTGAAGTGCAGCGACCGAATGCCGAACTGGACACTGCGCAGGAGGAGTCCGGTCAAATCCTCGACGGCTGGGTTCAGCGCTTTTTGCTCTACAAACGCGGCGCCGTACAGAGCGCCAAACGTGATTTCAGGCTGCGCCACGTCGAGGTCGAAGAACTGGTGATCCTGCTGCTCAGCGCCGATAGGATCCTGATCAAACGCGACACGCTACCGTGGCAGGACGCCCATGAAGCATTTTGATGTGGTGATCGTCGGCGCCGGGCCTGCGGGCTGCGCAACGGCAATCAGTTGCGCCCGGCGTGGCCTGCGCGTGGCCTTGATCGAACGGCAACCGTTCCCACGGTTTCGCCCCGGCGAAAGCCTGCATCCGGGCATCGAACCGCTGCTGCAGCAACTGGGAGTCGCCGAGCAGTTGTGCGGTCACGCGGCCCGGCGCTTCGAAGGCCAATGGGTACAGTGGAATGGTACGCCGCGTTTCAACGGTTTTGGCACCGATGACAGCGGCATCTGGCAGGGTTTTCATCTCGAGCGAGCACAACTGGACGCGACGCTGCTGGCGCAAGCCGCCGCTTTGGGCGTTGAGGTAAACCAGCCCTGCCGGGCCCGGCGGGTGCTGACTCAGGCCAACCGGGTAATCGGCGTGGACACCGACAGCGGCTGCCTTTACGCGAGCTGCCTGATCGATGCCAGCGGCGCTCGCGACTGGCTGAGCCGCCAACTCGGCCTGACGACCCATAATTGTTCTGCGCCGCTGGTTGCACGTTACGGCTACTTGCACGGCTACAACGCAGCCTATGCGACGACTGCGCACTTGCTGGCCGACCCTGATGGGTGGACGTGGATTGCCCAGGTCGGGGATCGTTTGTTGCACTGGACGCGCCTGACCTTCGAACGCAACGCTCGGTCGGTGATGCTCCCCAAGGCTTTGCAATCGCTGCCTGCGATGGGCGCCATGCGCGGCGCCGATGTGACCTGGCGCCTCACGCCGGCCGCCGCCGGTGCCGGTTATTTTCTGGTGGGTGATGCCGCCAACCGGCTCGACCCGGCGTCTTCCCACGGCGTACTCAAGGCGTTGATGAGCGGCATGCAGGCCGCGCAAGCCGTGGCAGATAGCCTGCGCCAACCGGCCTGGCAAGTGCCTGTGCAGATGCAATATCGAGAATGGCTCATCGAAGGGTTCGCACGCGATGTGGCGCAACTGCGCAACTTCTATCGTCAGCATCCTTACCCACCGTCATGGTTGCCTGCCAACTGATTCAAACGACGCTGCCGAGCACAGCGTCCTCATGCAATTGCCGCAGCAATATCGATCCGTTGTCCATGAACGCAGCGGTTGCGGCCACCCCCGCCTCCACTGCCAAAGCTTGCAACTGCCGACGGCCATCAAGGGCGGGATATTCGTCGATACGCTGCAGCAACCGCCAAGCCAGCGGACTCAGTTCGGAAAACTTCACGTTCCAGTCAGCCGTGCGTCGCACCAGTAGCAAGGTCGGTTGAGCCGGTGGCGTGGCGGGCTGATTGTCCGGATCGAGTTCATGTACCGGCCAGGCATACGCCAACGGCCAGGCCAGTGCCGAGATCTGCAGCGGGCACTCCAGCAACAGCGCCGGATCCGTCGACGACAGCGGCTGAGCATCGGAATGCTGCAAAACCATCTCGACCCATTCGTAATGCGCCAGCTCCAGCAAAAACGCCGGCCACTCTCCTTCGCACAATACCTGCGGTTGCGTGGCCAGATAGTCGAGAAACGTTTCGGCGATCTCGCCGAACTTCGGTGTCTGCGCCCGCCAGTCACGCAGGAACCCTCGCACCAGCAGGCCCCAGCGTTGCTCACCGAGGATACGGATCAACACCGGAAACGTGCCGCTCAATAGTCGCAATACGTTGTTGAACACCAGATCACGATAGACATCGACCCGCGCCGCGTTCATGTCGGCCGGCGGCGCCTGACGTTCGGGATCGCGCAGGTATCGGGTCAGGGCCCGTTGTTGCTGCATCAGGTTATCCACGATGACGTCCCCCGGCTTGCAAGTGGCGAATGGTCTGCAACTCGGCAATCAGTTCGGAGAATGCCGGGAAGTTGAAATCCCGCTCCAATAACGTTGGCTGCGCGCCAAACCGCGCGTAGGCCTCAGCCAGCAATGCCCAGACCTGCGGTTTTACCGAGGCACCGTGAGTATCGATTTTCAGTGTGTCGGACTCATCGAAATGCCCGGCCACGTGCATTCCGACCACCCGGCCCGGCTCGAGACCGGCGAGAAAGGTTTGCGCATCGAAGCCGTGGTTGATCGCGTTGACGTAGACATTGTTGACGTCCAGCAGCAGATCGCAATCAGCCTCGCGCAGCACGGCATTGGTGAAGGTCACCTCGTCCAGGTCCTGACGCGGAGCGGCGTAGTAGGAGACGTTTTCCACGGCCAGACGCCGGCCGAGAATGTCCTGGGCCTGACGGATTCGCGCAGCGACGTGGTGCACCGCCTCTTCGGTGAACGGCAATGGCAGCAAGTCATACAGATGACCGTCATCGCTGCAATAACTCAGGTGTTCGCTGTACAGCGGCACGTTGTAACGGTCGAGAAACACGCGCACTTCCTGCAGAAACTCGACATCCAGCGGCGCGAATCCGCCAAGCGACAATGACAATCCGTGGCAGGACAACGGGTAACGCTCAGCCAGTTCACGCAACGCCGCCCCATGGGCACCGCCGACGCCGATCCAGTTTTCCGGAGCGACTTCGAGAAAGTCGAAATCACCCGTGCGGGCAGCTTGCAGATCTTTCAGCAGACCACGGCGCAAACCGAGGCCGACGCTGGGTGGCCGTGAGGAGGGCGACGTATGCATAGGATGTACCTCAGCAGTGGATTTTCCACATTTGAGCCGCCAGATGTATTACGTCTGTGTGCAGATGACCGGGCATTTGCAGCCTTGTGTATCCTGCGATGACGGCGATACACGGCGATACAGACTCACTGCCGATCAATATTGTGCGAGCGAGCCTGCTCGCAAAAGTGTCGGCACTGCCAATATAAGAACCGCCTGACATGCCGCCTTCGCGAGCAGGCTCGCTCCCACAGGACTTCAGTGTTTACAAATACAGCGGCAGTCCCGGACCGGGGCTAGACTCTTTTATGACCCAGTCGAGGGGGCCGCAGGACGTCAGCCGTGCCCTGCCCAACTCCGTGACCACCGCCCGGTGGCGCACGCCTCGACCCTCGACGCCGCCGGACCGTGATCCTGTTTCAGGAGCACACATGATGGACGAGGCGAAACTCAACCAATTCATGGGCAAACTGGTCAACGACATGGGCGGCGCGGCGATGCTGGCCAATGTCATCGTCGGCGAAGAACTCGGCCTGTACCGCGCCATGGCCGACAGTCAGCCGATCAGTGCCGATGCCCTCGCCGCGAAAACCACCTGTAACCCGCGTCTGGTGCGCGAATGGCTCAGCGCTCACGCGGCGTCCGGCTATATGGAGCACCACGATGGCCAATTCCGCCTGCCGGAAGAACAGGCGCTGGCCTTGGCCGTCGAAGACTCGCCGGTCTACGTTGCCGGTGGACTCGGCGTGGTGGCATCGTTTTTCCACGACAAAGACAAACTGGTCAAAGCCATGCGCGGCAATGGCGCCCTGCCGTGGGGCGATCACCACCCATGCATGTTTACCGGCACCGAGCGATTCTTCCGGCCAGGTTACAAAGGCCACCTGATTGCCGAATGGCTGCCGGCGCTGGACGGTGTGGTGGCCAAGCTTGAGGAAGGCGCCAAAGTCGCCGACATTGGCTGCGGTCACGGCGCCTCAACGGTGATCATGGCCCAAGCGTTCCCCAACTCGCGTTTCGTCGGCTACGACTATCACGCGCCGTCGATCACTGTCGCCACCCAGCGCGCCGAGGAAGGAGGAGTCAGCAGCCGGGCGAAGTTTTTTCAGGGCTCGGCGAAAAGCTACCCGGGCAATGACTACGACCTGATCTGCTATTTCGACTGCCTGCACGACATGGGCGACCCGGTCGGTGCCGCCCGTCACGCCTATGATTCATTGAAGGACGACGGCACGGTGTTGCTGGTCGAACCATTTGCCAACGACACCCTGGATGACAACATCAACCCGGTCGGACGGCTGTTTTACGCCGCCTCGACGTTTATCTGCACACCGAACTCGCTGTCACAGGAAGTCGGCCTCGGCTTGGGTGCGCAAGCCGGGGAAATACGCTTGCGTAAAGTGTTTGTCGAGGCCGGGTTCAAGCACTTCCGCCGGGCCACACAAACACCGTTCAACCTCATTCTGGAGGCACGCAAGTAACCTGCGCGGGTCGCGTGCTAACCTGCTGGCATCGTCCTTCCCCGGAGCGCTGACCATGCTCGACAGCCCGACCCGCGAACATCTCGACACCTTGCAAGAGGTGATGGCCGAGGGCGATTTTATCGTCCTGACCGGAGCCGGTATCAGCACGCCGTCGGGCATTCCGGATTACCGCGACAGCGACGGTGTACGCCGTGGCCGGCAACCGATGATGTACCAGGAATTCCTTGCCGCCCCTGAATCACGCCGTCGCTACTGGGCGCGTGCGATGCTCGGCTGGCCGAGGGTGCGTCAGGCGCAGCCGAATGCGGCTCACGAGGCATTGGCCGATTTGCAGCGCAGTGGGCTGATACGCAATTTGATCACTCAGAATGTCGACACCCTGCACGATCAGGCTGGCAGCCACGATGTGATCGAGTTGCACGGCAGCTTGCATCGCGTCCTCTGCCTGGACTGCGGCCAGCGCAGTGAGCGTGATTCGATTCAGCAATTGATGGAACGACAAAATCCGTATCTGGCCGGCGTTGATGCGGTGCAGGCGCCGGATGGCGACACCCTGCTCGACCCGGCGTTCGAGGCGCGCTTTCAAGTGCCGCTCTGCCCGCATTGCGCTGGCGAGCGGATGAAACCGGATGTGGTGTTTTTCGGCGAGAACGTCGCGCAGCACACGGCGGCTCAGGCGATGGCGGCGGCAGAAAGTGCGGCGGGGATGTTGGTGGTGGGCTCTTCGTTGATGGCGTATTCGGCGTTCCGTTTGTGCCGGGTGATTGCCGATCGCGACAAGCCGCTGATTGCGATCAATCTGGGCAAGACCCGCGCGGATGATTTGCTGGATTTGAAGATTGAAGCGTCGTGTGAACAGCTGTTGCCCCTGTTGGTCAGGGAGCTGGACCGGTGAGTTGCTGCACGCTGTGCTCGACTCAGGAGCCAAGCCCCTCACCCTAGCCCTCTCCCAAGGGAGAGGGAACTGACCGAGTTGTTCTCACGCGATACATCAACCTGAAAATTTCGAGTCGAACTCAGGATTTGAGAAATCCTCGATTGGCTCCCTTTCCCCCTCGCCCCTGGGGGAGAGGGCTGGGGTGAGGGGGTAGATCTCACCGTCGCCCCAGATCTTCAGCCTTGAGGATATCGAACAACGCCTGCGCCGCCGCCGACAGTTCATTGCCCGGTTCGGTCAGCACGCCAATCGCCCGCTCCACCGAGTCATCCAGCGTCAGGCAATGCGCGCCCAGCTCCTGCATCTGCTCGGCGCACAACGCTGGCACGGCACTGACACCCAGACCACTGGCGACCATCCGCCCGACCGTCGCCAATTGATGGCTCTCAAACTCTACCGGCAATTTCATGCCCCGCGCCTGCAAGTGCTCCTCGAGCATCACTCGTACCGTCGAGGGTCGCTGCAAGGTGATGAACGGCTGCTGCAACAGCGTCTGCCAGTCGATCTCGCTAAACCGGGCCAATGGCGAATCCTTCGGCACCACCGCGACGAAGCGATCCATGTACAACGGCGTGAATGTCATCGAGGTGTTTTGCATCGGCTCGAACGCCACGCCCAGTTCAACCTGACGATCGCGCACCATCTCCAACACCTGCTCGTTGATCACGTCATTGACCGTGACGTTGACGTTCGGATAGCGCGCGCGAAACGTCTTGAGGATCGGCGGCAGCAGATTACCGGCAAACGACGGCATCGCTGCCACCGTCACCCGCCCGCGTTGCAAACTGAATCGCTGACGCATTTCGTCTTCGGCGTTGTCCCAGTCGGCGATCAGACGCCGGGCCAATGGCAGCAGCGATTCGCCTTCTGCGGTCAGCGCCACATTGCGCGTGTTGCGGCTGAACAGGCGTCCGCCCAGGCCCTCCTCCAGCGCTTTGATGGTCAGGCTCAACGCCGATTGCGACAGGTGCAGGCGCTCGCAGGCCACGGCGAAGCTGAGGCTCTGGGCCACGGCGAGGAAGGCGCGGATCTGTTTGATGGTCATACTGAAGCCTCAGGATCGTCGGTGCATCGTGGGAACGATCAAGCGTTAAGCGGCAAGCCATAACGCGACTATTGAGCTTTATCAATCAATCAACCTTAAAAATCAACTTAACAAATATATCCACCAGCGAGACACTCCAACCATTCGGCTAGCCAGCCGCCCGCAAATAATAAAAGAGGTGCATATGGCAGGTTTCGACAAGCGCGTGAGTTCCTACGAGGAAGCCCTCGCCGGGCTTGAGGACGGCATGACCGTCATCGCCGGCGGCTTCGGTCTGTGCGGCATTCCGGAAAACCTGATCGCCGAGATCAAGCGCAAAGGCACCCGCGACCTCACCGTCGTTTCCAACAACTGCGGCGTCGACGGTTTCGGCCTCGGTGTGCTGCTCACCGATCGCCAGATCAGTAAAGTCATCGCCTCCTACGTCGGCGAAAACAAGCTGTTCGAAGAGCAACTGCTCAAGGGCGACATCGAAGTCATCCTGACCCCGCAAGGCACCCTCGCCGAGAAAATGCGCGCGGGCGGCGCCGGTATTCCGGCCTTCTTCACCGCCACCGGCGTCGGCACACCGGTCGCCGAAGGCAAGGAAGTGCGTGAATTCAAAGGTCGCAAGTACCTGATGGAAGAATCCATCACCGGCGACTTCGCCATCGTCAAAGGCTGGAAAGCCGACCACTTCGGCAACGTCATCTATCGTCACACCGCGCAGAACTTCAACCCGCTGGCCGCCACCGCCGGCAAGATCACCGTGGTTGAAGTCGAAGAAATCGTCGAACCCGGCGAACTCGACCCCTCGCAGATCCATACCCCGGGCATCTACGTCGATCGGGTCATTTGCGGCACGTTCGAAAAACGCATCGAACAGCGCACCATCCGCAAATAATTCAGGCTGACGGAGAACAACAACATGGCACTTTCCCGCGAACAAATGGCTCAGCGCGTCGCCCGCGAAATGCAGGACGGCTTTTATGTGAACCTCGGCATCGGCATTCCGACCCTGGTCGCCAACTACATTCCAGAAGGCATGGAAGTCATGCTGCAATCGGAAAACGGCCTGCTCGGCATGGGCCCTTTCCCGACTGAAGACACCATTGATGCCGACATGATCAACGCCGGTAAACAGACCGTGACCGCGCGCATCGGCGCGTCGATTTTCAACTCCGCCGAGTCCTTTGCGATGATTCGCGGCGGCCATGTCGACCTGACCGTGCTCGGCGCGTTCGAAGTCGACGTCGAAGGCAACATCGCTTCGTGGATGATCCCCGGCAAACTGGTCAAGGGCATGGGCGGTGCAATGGATCTGGTGGCCGGCGCCGACAACATCATCGTCATCATGACCCACGCATCGAAGGACGGTGAGTCCAAGCTGCTCGCCAAATGCAGCCTGCCGCTGACCGGCGCCGGCTGCATCAAACGCGTACTGACCGACCTCGCCTACCTCGAGATCGAAAATGGCGCTTTTGTCCTCAAGGAACGCGCACCTGGCGTCAGCGTCGAGGAAATCGTCGCCAAAACCGCTGGTAAACTGATCGTCCCGGATCACGTACCGGAAATGCAGTTCGCTGCCCAGTGAGGAATTCGAAAATGCAAGACGTCGTAATTGTTGCCGCCACGCGTACCGCGATCGGCAGTTTCCAAGGCTCGCTGGCCAGCGTGTCCGCCGTTGATCTGGGCGCGGCGGTGATCCGCCAGTTGCTCGAGCAGACCGGTCTGGACGGTGCGCAGGTCGATGAAGTGATCATGGGCCAGGTGTTGACCGCCGGCGCCGGCCAGAACCCGGCGCGCCAGTCGGCGATCAAGGCTGGCTTGCCCCACGCCGTGCCGGCGCTGACCCTGAACAAGGTCTGCGGTTCGGGCCTGAAAGCACTGCACCTCGGCGCACAGGCGATTCGTTGTGGCGACGCTGAGGTGATTATTGCCGGCGGCCAGGAAAACATGAGCCTGTCCAACTATGTGATGCCGGGCGCACGCACCGGTCTGCGCATGGGCCACGCGCAAATCGTCGACACGATGATCAGCGACGGTCTGTGGGACGCGTTCAACGACTACCACATGGGCATCACTGCCGAGAATCTGGTCGACAAGTACGACATCAGCCGCGAGCAGCAGGACGCCTTTGCTGCAGCCTCGCAGCAGAAAGCCGCCGCCGCGATTGAGGCCGGTCGCTTTGTCGATGAGATCACGCCGATCCTGATCCCGCAGCGCAAAGGCGATCCGGTGGCGTTCAAGGTTGACGAACAGCCACGTGGCGACACCACTGCCGAATCCCTGGCGAAACTGCGTCCGGCGTTCAAAAAGGACGGCAGCGTTACTGCGGGCAACGCCTCGTCGCTGAACGACGGCGCCGCCGCCGTGATTCTGATGAGCGCGGAAAAAGCCAAATCCCTCGGCTTGCCTGTGCTGGCGAAAATCGCCGCCTATGCCAACGCAGGCGTCGATCCGGCGATCATGGGCATCGGCCCGGTATCGGCGACCCGCCGCTGCCTGGACAAGGCCGGCTGGGACATCGGCCAGCTCGATCTGATCGAAGCCAACGAAGCCTTCGCCGCACAATCGCTGGCGGTGGCCAAGGAACTGCAATGGGATCTGGACAAGGTCAACGTCAACGGCGGCGCCATTGCGCTGGGCCATCCGATCGGTGCATCGGGTTGCCGCGTGCTGGTGACACTGCTGCATGAAATGATCAAGCGTGATGCGAAAAAGGGTCTGGCGACCCTGTGCATCGGCGGCGGTCAGGGTGTGGCACTGGCGCTGGAACGCGCATAACCAAGAGTTCAACAGCGCACGGAGGATCCACGACATCCGCCGTGCGCTGGCAACAAAAAACCCGGTGCGACTTGCGTTGCATCGGGTGTTTTTTTGCCTGTTCGAAATGTGCTTTGAATGTGGCGGCCCCTTCGCGAGCAGACTCGCTCCCACAAGGGAACGCATTTCAAAATGTGGGAGCGAGCTTGCTCGCGAAGGGGCCCGCCCGGTCAGCGAAAATCTATGGCTTGCGCAGCAAATACGTATCCATGATCCACCCATGCTCCGCCCGCGCAGCCTTGCGCACCCGCTCGATCTCCTCCGCGACATTCGCCAGCCTGCCGCTGATCAGAATCTCGTCCGGCGTGCCCAGGTAGGCACCCCAGTAGATCTCGGTCTGCTGATCGGCAACCTGATGATAGGAATCCTCGGCATCCAGCATCACCACCAGACTGTCCGTATCACTCACCTGCCCGGCCGCCAAACGCCGACCGGTGGTGATTTCGATCGAGTGACCGATCGTGTTCAACGGCACCTTATGCTGCGCCGCCAGCGCCTGAACACTGGTGATCCCGGGGATCACCTCAAACTCGAAGGCACACGTGCCCGACGCGAGAATCGCCTGGAGGATGCGCACGGTGCTGTCGTACAGCGCAGGGTCGCCCCACACCAGAAAACCACCGCACTGGCCGTCAGACAATTCGTCATTGATCAGGCGTTCGAAGGTCTGCTGCTTGGCACGGTTCAGGTCATCGACACTGGCCGTGTAGTCGACATCGCCGCGTTCGCGTTCCGGGCTGTGGGCTTCGACGAAGCGATAGTCAGGATCGTCGATGTAGCGCTCACAGATCTCACGGCGCAAGTCGATCAGCTTGTCCTTGCTCTGGCCTTTATCCATCAGAAAAAACACGTCGACCTGATTCAGCGCCTTCACCGCCTGCATCGTGATGTAGTCGGGATTACCCGCGCCGATGCCGATCACCAGTAGCTGTTTCATCGAAGCGCTCCTTTAATGTCGAGGCCCGGCAAACGCAAACGCCAGCGCCCGGTGTAGCGTAGTTCGACCATCGACAACGGTTCGACATCAATGTCATGAAACGCCGCGCCGCTCATCGCGTGGTTCAGCGCAGCACGAATGACAAACGGATGCGTCACCGCCACCACTTGTCCGGGCGTGGCTTGCAGACTGGTCAGCCATATCGACACGCGCTCGCACAACTGCGCCACCGACTCCCCGCCGTGGGGGGTTGCGTGGGAATCTTCCAGCCAGGCATGCAGCCCGGCGGCTTCCGAGCGTTGCAGATCCTTGATCGAAGTCCCGTGCCAGCGTCCCCAGTCACAATCGCGCAGCGCCTCGTCGATCTGCGCATCCACGCCAAACCACGCCGCCGTCTGGCGAGCGCGCAATTCCGGCGCACAAATCAAGCGTCGCGCGGCGTCGAAACGCTCAGCCAGTGCACCTGACGCCAAGTCGATATTTTCAACAGGCTCGTTCGTAGGAAAACACGCCAATTTCTGTGCGACGGTTCGCGCATGGCAGATCAATGTCAAACGAGTGGTCTGCACAGGCATCGCTCCGGTAGGCCTTCATGAAAATCAACGACGCAAAGCCGCTCTGTGGGCAATTGTGCCTTAAACCGAGGGTTGCGGGGCGGCCGGATAGCCACCGGCAAAAACCGGCGACGGCAGGAATACGGCAATATCTGACACCGTTGTGGGCAATGGACTACAAATCCGATCGAATTACGTGTAGCCCTTGTTACACGGGCACCGCGCCTCATTTTGGCGCCGTTTCAACACGCTGAAAAATTCACTAGACATGTAACGTCAGTTACATAAATACTGTTTTAACGGATTATGAAGCGAATTCAACACCCTCCATCCAGCAGGAGCCCGGATGCCCCCTCTCAGAGACCTGATCACCGATCCCGGCCTGGATCTTACGCCGTCGGAGCGCAAAGTCGTTCGCGCCTTGCTGGATCAGTACCCACGCAACGGTCTGGGGCCGATGGCGCGGCTGGCCGAACACGCCGGCGTCAGCGATCCGACCATTGTGCGGCTGGTGAAAAAACTCGGCTTCGGCGGTTATGCCGAATTCCAGGATGCACTGCTCAGCGACATGGACCACCGCCTGCGCTCGCCGCGCACGTTGTTGCAACCGCGCGCCCATCAGCACAAGGACGACGCCTGGAGCCACTATCTGGGCGACAGCCATCGCCTGCTGGTCGAAACCCAATCGCTGACCCAACCCGAAGACGTGCGCATTCTCACCGACTGGCTGCTCGATGCCCGGCATCAGGTGTATTGCTTCGGCGGGCGCTTCAGCAGTCTGATGGCCACCTACCTGCTCAATCACCTGCGCCTGCTGCGGCCCGGCTGCTTTGCCCTGGAAGATAACGCGCAACTGCCTGATCGGTTGTTTGATCTGCAACGTCAGGACGTCGTGCTGGTGTTCGATTATCGCCGCTACCAGACGCAAGCCCTGCGGGTCGCCAGTGCGGCAAAAAACAACAACGCACGCGTGGTGTTGTTCACCGACATCTATGCCTCGCCGCTGCGCGAACTGGCCGACCTGATCATCAGCGCCCCGGTCGAATCGGCCTCGCCGTTCGACACCATGGTCCCGGCGCTGGCTCAGGTCGAAGCACTGATTGCCTGCCTGACCTTGCGCACCGAAAACCTCGCCGATCGCCTGGAAGGCATCGATGCCCTGCGCAATGACTTCAACACCCACCTGCTGGAGGATAAATAAGGATGTTCAGCCTTCCCCACCGCTCGCCGCGGGACTTGCCGTTTGTCACCGATCACACCGCGCTGTTGCTGGTGGATATGCAGCGTGCCTGGCTCGAACCGCAGTTCGACGCGCACCTCAACGGGCCTGACGCCGAGTATTTTCTGACCCGCGCGCACATGCAGGTGGTGCCCAACCAACGTCGCCTGCTCAGCGCTTTTCGCGAAGCGCGGCAGAACGTGCTGCACACCATTATCGAAAGCCTTACCGCCGATGGCCGCGACCGCTCGCTCGATCACAAGCTCTCGGACATGCACCTGCCCAAGGGCAGCGTGCAGGCGCGGATCATTGAAGACCTGAGCCCGGTGGAAAACGAGATCGTCCTGCCGAAGACGTCATCGGGCGTCTTCAACTCGACCAACATCGACTACGTGCTGCGCAACCTGCAAACCCGTCACCTGATCATCGCCGGCATCGTCACTGACCAATGCGTGGACATGGCCGTGCGCGACGCTGCTGATCGCGGCTATCTGGTCACGCTGGTCGAGGACGCCTGCGCCACCTACAGCGCCGAACGCCATCACGCCTGCCTGAATGCGATCAAGGGTTACTGCTGGATTACCGACACCGACACCGTGCTCGCCCGCCTGCAGGACATGCGACCATGAGCACGCGCCTGACGCCGCTGCCGATGACCACGCTGGTCACCACTGACCTGATCGGCATTACCCGGGGCCGCTCGTTCCCCACCGATGAGCTTGAGCATTATCAAGCGGCGGGTTGCGGCTGGGTGCCGGCCAACAGCGCGTTGACGCCGCAGGACATCATCGCCTCGACCAATCCATGGGGCGCTTATGGCGACCTGCGGTTGATTCCCGATCTGGGCAGCCGCGTCACCGTCGGCAACGGCCCGGACGCCAACGCGCCGGCGCTGGATTTTATCCACGGCGATATTCGCGAAACCGATGGCCGTCCGTGGGGCGCCTGCCCGCGCACGCTGTTGCGCGACGAAATCGAGCGTTATCGCGATGAACTGGGCTTGCAGGTCAACGCCGCGTTCGAACACGAGTTCAACCTGCACGCCGGTTTCGCCGAGCATCTGGCGTTCTCCCTCGAGGCCCAGCGTCAGGGCGCCGAGTTCGGCGGCTGGCTGCTCAGCGCCTTGCGCGCCGGCGGTGTCGAGCCGGAAATGTTTCTGCCGGAATACGGCAAGCACCAATACGAAATCACCTGCCGTCCGACGCTCGGCGTGGCGGCGGCGGATCGCGCCGTCAATGTGCGCGAGATCACCCGCGAGATCGCCCGGCAAATGGGTCTGGACTTGAGCTTTGCGCCGAAAACCGCCGCCGACGCGGTGTGCAACGGCGTGCACCTGCACGTCAGCCTGCTCGATCTGGCCGGTGTGCCGATGCTCTACGACGCTGGCACCAGCAATGGTCTGTCGAGCCTCGGCCAGCATTGGGCGGCGGGGATCCTGCATTACTTGCCGGCGCTGTGTGCGTTTACCGCGCCGACGCCGGTGTCGTACGAGCGCTTGCAGCCGCATCACTGGAGCGCGTCCTACGCCTGTCTCGGCCAACAGAACCGCGAGGCGGCGCTGCGCATCTGCCCGACCGTGACCCTCGGCGGCAAATCCGTGGCCAACCAGTTCAACCTCGAATTCCGCGCCATGGACGCCACTGCCTCGCCGCATCTGGCCATGGCTGCACTGCTGATCGCCGGGCGACTGGGTATCGAACAACGCCTAGCGCTGAACGCGATCACCGATGAAATTCCCGATTCACTCAACGACGAGCAACGCCAGGCCCGGGGCATCGTTGCCCTGCCCGCCTCGCTGGCCCAGGCGCTGGATTGCCTGCGCAACAGTGGCGCCTTCGCCGAATGGCTGCCCAAGCCGCTGCTCGACACCTATTACGCCCTGAAAACCGAGGAACTGGCGCTGACGGAACAGCTCTCGCCCGCTGACTTGTGTGAGCAATATGCACGCCTGTACTGAATCCGCCGAGCTGGGGTTGTACACCCGACCGGCCTACAACCTGAGCCGCGAAGATTCGACGCACCCGTTGATTCTGGTGTGCGAACACGCCAGCCGCTACATCCCCGACGCCCTGAACAACCTGGGCCTGGACGATGCCGCCGCGCGCGAACACATCGCTTGGGACATTGGCGCCCTGCAACTGGCCGAGCAGTTATCGGAAATGCTCGGCGTCACCCTGTTGAGCGCCAACTATTCGCGCCTGCTGATCGATTTGAATCGGCCCCGCCACGCCCCGGACAGCATTCCGGCGCAGAGCGAGATTTATCAAGTGCCGGGCAACCGCGAGCTGGCTGAAGCCACCCGCGAATACCGCCGCCAGACCCTGTTCAAGCCGTTTCACGCGCGCTTGCAAACCCTGATCGACGAGCGTGTTGCAAAGGGCCTAGCGGTACGTGTGGTGGGGATTCACAGTTTCACCCCGGTGTATTACGGCCAGCCTCGACCGCTGGAAGCCGGTGTGCTGTTCGGTCAGGCCAAGGCTTACGCGCAACGCCTGCTCGACGGTCTCGGCGAGCATCCGCTGAAAGTGGCCGGCAATCAGCCGTACAAGATCGATCCGCTGGGCGACATGACCGTGCCGGTGCACGGCGATGCCCGAGGCCTCGACTCGGTGCTGATCGAGGTGCGCAACGATTTGCTGCGCAGCCCCGAAGCCGTATCGCGCTGGGCCGGATACCTCGCGCCATTGCTGTAATGAATGAAAGACTGCTGACGCTGTAAACGATGGACCGATAACAACTAAAACGACCGACTGGCTGACAAGGAGTTGCGCTTCATGGAAATTGAAGAATTCGGCTACAAGCAAGAGTTGAAACGTAGCCTGACGCTGACCGACCTGGTGGTGTACGGGATGATCTTCATGATCCCCATCGCCCCGTTCGGGGTGTACGGCTACGTCAACGCCGAGGCGCCGGGGATGGTGCCGCTGGCCTACGTCATCGGCATGGTGGCGATGCTGTTTACCGCGTTGAGCTACGGCAGCATGGCCAAAGCCTTTCCGATTGCCGGCTCGGTGTATTCCTATGCACAGCGCGGCCTCAATCAACACGTCGGCTTCATCGCCGGTTGGCTGATGCTGCTCGATTACCTGCTGATTCCGCCACTGCTCTACGTCTACGCGGCGATGGCGCTCAACCATTTGTACCCGGACATTCCGAAAGTCGGCTTCATTCTGGCGTTTCTGGTCAGCGCGACCTTCGTCAACCTGCGCGGCATCACCTTCACCGCTCGGATGAACATCATCTTCCTGCTGGCGCAACTGGTGGTGCTGGGCATTTTCCTGTTCTACGCCTGGAATGCCCTGCACAACGGTGGCGGTAACGGCGAGCTGACCCTGGCGCCGCTGTATCACGCGGAAACCTTCAACTTCGCCCTGCTGATGCAAGCGGTGTCGATTGCGGTGCTGTCGTTCCTCGGCTTCGATGCGATCTCGACGCTCGCCGAAGAAATCAAGGGCGATCCGGGCAAGAGCGTCGGCAAAGCCGCACTGATCACCCTGGTAGTCATGGGCGTGATTTTCGTTGCACAAACCTGGATCGCCACCGATCTCGCAGCAGGCATGGGCTTCAAATCGGCCGACACCGCGTTCTATGAAATCGCCGAAATTGCCGCCGGCAGTTGGCTGGCGACCCTGACCGCTGTCGCCACGGCGCTGGCCTGGGGCGTGGCTGTGGCAATCACCTCGCAAGCCGCGGTTTCGCGTCTGCTGTTCGGCATGGCGCGCGACGGCAAGTTGCCGAAAGTGCTGGCCAAGGTGCACCCGAAACACAACACGCCGTACCTGAGCATTTACCTGGTGGCGGTGCTGTCGCTGGTGATCTGCTACCTGTTCATCAACTCGGTCGACACCCTGACCTCGCTGGTCAACTTCGGCGCGCTCAGCGGTTTCATGCTGCTGCACCTGACAGTGATCAACTACTACTGGCGTCGGCAAAAGTCCGGTCAGGTCGTGCGTCACCTGATCTGCCCGGTGATCGGTTTCATCATCGTCGCGGCCATCATGTACAACATGGGCGTCGATGCGCAGAAACTCGGCCTGATCTGGATTGCTCTGGGTCTGGTGTACCTGTTCTTCCTCAACAAACTCGGCGCCAGCACCGCGCTGCCCGACCCTAGCAAAGGCTGACAAGAAAAAGAGCGGCGTCTGACAACAAATCAGGCGACCGCCGATTTATCGCGTGGAAACCGACAGTGATAGTCAGGTTCGGCGACTTTGCCGAACCTTTTGATACAGGAGTACATCCATGCTGGTCTTACGCCCAGTCGAGCAGACTGACCTGCCCCAGCTACAACAATTGGCCCGCGACAGTCTGGTGGGCGTGACCTCCCTGCCGGACGACAGCGAGCGCCTGCGCGCGAAAATCGCCGGTTCCTGTGCCTCCTTCGCCAGCGCGGCAGAGGCTAACGGCCCGGAGAACTACTTCTTCGTGCTGGAAGACCTCGACAGCCAACGGCTGCTCGGCTGCTCGGAAATTCTCGCGACGGCGGGCTTCGACGAGCCGTTCTACAGCCTGCGCAACCGCCACTTCACCAGTGCGTCCCGCGAGCTGAACATCGAACACGTCGTGCCAGCGCTGTCGCTGTGCCACGACCTCAACGACCACACGCTGCTGCGCGGCTTTCACATCGACGCCAATCTGGTGCGCACGCCATTTTCCGAGTTGCTGTCTCGGGCGCGCCTGCTGTTCATCGCCGCTCATGCACCGCGCTTTGCCGAGGCGGTGATTACCGAAATCGTCGGTTACAGCGACGAGGCCGGCAATTCACCGTTCTGGGATGCGCTGGGCAAGCATTTCTTCGACCTGCCCTACGCGGAAGCCGAACGCCTGTGCGGGCTGCAGAGCCGCACGTTTCTCGCCGAACTGATGCCGCAATACCCGATCTACGTGCCGATGCTGCCGCAAGCTGCACAGGACTGCATCGGGCGCATCCACCCGGATGGCCAGGAAGCGTTCGACATCCTTGAGCGTGAAGGCTTCGAAACCAACAGCTACATCGACCTGTTCGACGCCGGCCCGACCCTGTATGCGCGTACCGCCAATATCCGTTCGATCGCCCGCAGCCAGACCGCAACGGTGCAGCAACGACCACAGATCGATTCCCGTGGCCGTTACCTGCTGAGCAATGACGCGCTGCACGGCTTTCGCGCGATCATGGCCGAACTCGATTTCCAACCCGATCAACCGCTGTCCCTCACCCCTGCAATGTGTGCGGCGCTGAACGTGACCGATGGCAGCCCGATCCGGCTGATTGCCCTGTGAAACCCGCGCGGTTGCGCAGTCAACGACAGTGCCCGAACAGGCGCGCAGAAGGAGATACAGCATGATTGTCCGCCCGGTCAAAGTCAGCGACCTGCCAGCCTTGATGGCGCTGGTGCAACAGGCCGGCCCGGGGTTCACCACCCTGCCGGCCAACGAAGATCGCCTGTCCCACCGGGTTCGTTGGGCACAACGGGCGTTCGCCGAACAGGTCGAACGTGCCGATGCGGACTATCTGTTTGTGCTCGAAGACGACGACATGCGTGTAGTCGGCGTCAGCGCATTGGCCGGTGCGGTCGGCCTGCGCGAGCCCTGGTACAACTATCGGGTCGGGTTGACCGTGAGTTCGGCACCGGATCTGGGTATTCAACGGCAGATCCCGACGCTGTTCCTCAACAACGAACTGACTGGCCAATCGGAGCTGTGCTCATTGTTTCTTGGCCATGATCAGCGCCACGGCAGCAATGGCCGCCTGCTGTCGCTGGGACGTTTGCTGTTCGTTGCCGAATTCCCGCACCTGTTCGGCGAGAAGATGATTGCCGAACTGCGCGGCAGTGCCGATGAACACGGTTGTTCGCCGTTCTGGGACAGTCTGGGCCGGCATTTCTTTCAGATGGACTTCAGCCATGCCGATCACTTGTCCGGCCTTGGCAACAAATCGTTCATCGCCGAACTGATGCCGCGCCAGCCGCTGTACACCTGCATGCTCACCGAACAAGCCCAGGCGGCGATCGGCCAGGCACACCCCAATACCGAGCCGGCGCTGAAGATCCTCCAGGCCGAAGGCTTTACCCACAAAGGCTACATCGACATCTTCGACGGCGGCCCGGTGATCGAAGCGCCCGTGCGCAATATCCGCACCGTGCGCGAGAGCGTTGAGCTGACCCTGAGCCTCGGCAGCCCGGATGAACAGGCACCGCTGTGGCTGATTCACAACCGGCGCCTGGAAAACTGCCGCATCACCGTCGCCCGCGCCCGTCGGGTCGGCAGCAGCCTGGTGATCGACCGCCTCACCGCCAAGCGCCTGCAACTGCAACCGGGCAATTCGGTGCGCGCGGCGATGCTGCCCAATCAACAGCAACAGGCGGTGGCGGCCTGACGGCATCACCGCAAAAAGGTAAATCCTTTCAGCAAAAGCGTCCGCGACAACCTGTCCCTTGCAAATTCGTCATGATCATTGACCCATTCGCGTGATAGCCTTTTCATTCTTCGGCGTTGACACCTTTGTTCAAGCCTTTCCATTCCTTTGTATTGGTGGAACTCGTATGACCAGGCTTTCCCATCAAGATTTGCGCCGTAACTTCCGTCAACTGCTGGCTTCCGACACCTGCTACCACACGGCTTCGGTGTTCGATCCGATGTCCGCGCGCATTGCCGCTGACCTGGGTTTTGAAGTGGGGATCCTCGGCGGTTCCGTGGCCTCTTTGCAGGTACTCGGTGCCCCGGACTTTGCCCTGATCACCCTCAGCGAGTTCGCCGAACAGGCCACCCGCATCGGCCGCGTCGCCCAATTGCCAGTGATCGCCGACGCCGACCACGGCTACGGCAACGCCCTCAACGTGATGCGCACCATCGTTGAACTGGAACGCGCCGGGGTCGCCGCCCTGACCATCGAAGACACCTTGCTGCCGGCCCAATTCGGCCGCAAATCCACCGACTTGATCACCGTTGCCGAGGGCGTCGGCAAGATCCGCGCGGCACTGGAAGCCCGGGTTGATACGGAAATGGCGATCATCGCCCGTACCAATGCCGGCATCCTGCCGAATCAGGAAATCATCAGCCGCACTCGCCAGTATCAGGCGGCCGGCGCTGACGGCATCTGCATGGTCGGGATTCAGGATTTCGATCAGCTCGAGCAAATCGCCGAACACCTGACCGTGCCACTGATGCTGGTGACCTACGGCAACCCGGCGCTGCGCGATGACAAACGTCTGGCCGAACTCGGTGTGCGTGTGACCATTGATGGCCATGGCGCTTACTTTGCGGCGATCAAAGCGACGTACGACAGCCTGCGCGAGCAGCGGCAGATCTTTACTCAGGCGTCCGACCTGAGCGCGACCGAGTTGACGCACACCTATACCCAGCCGGAGGAATACATTCTCTGGGCCAAGGAATACATGAGCGTCAAGGAGTGATGGGTTGGCCGGGCTGACGCCATCGCGATCAGGCTCACTCCTACAATTGATCAGTGTTGAACACAAATACTGTTTGCACTGAAGATCTACTGTAGGAGTGAGCCTGCTCGCGATAGCAACAGCCGCTACACCGCTAAACCGGCGTCTTGTAAGCCTCTTCCCGCTGCACCGCCCGCGCCTGAATCACATTCAGAATCGCACAGCCCTCGCGCATCAACAGATGCACCGCGCTGGTCACCCGCGTCAGATCACAATCGAAAATGCCTTTGAGGTTGAGGCTGGCAAAGGTGTCGGCCAGATCGCGCACGACCACAAACCGGTGCATCGCACAGGCGGCCATGTCGCTGAGTTCTGAGTGGGTATTGAGGAAGAGCACCGGGGATTCGGCGTCGTAGGTGTCGATGGGGAGGAAGCGGGGCATTACTTGGTCGGTCATAGAGTTCACTCCAAATAGGGGTCAGGTGCTGTATTCGACCGGCCAAGATCGTCGCAGATTTTTCTGCGAGCCGAGACTATAAGAGCCGCGCTCAACGGCCGCAATGAGCGCTTCTGTCGGACTTTTCGGTATTTTTTGTACGCCGTTCGCGACTTCCATTTTTCCCACAAAAGCCCCTCACCCTAGCCCTCTCCCAGAGGGAGAGGGAACCGATTGGGGGATGCTCGGGATCTACGCCGACTTGTGACACCGCGCTGAATCCGAATTTGAGTTCGAACTGATCTTTCAGGCCGCCGCGTTAACCACAAACAACACGGTCAGTCCCCTCTCCCTCCAGGAAAGAGAACTGATTGGGGGATGCTCGGGATCTACGCCGACTTGTGATACCGCGCTGAATCCGACTTTGAATTCAAATGGATCTTTCAGATCGCCGTATTCATCACAAACAACACGGTCAGTCCCCTCTCCCTCTGGGAGAGGGTTAGGGTGAGGGCAAATGCACCTGACACCCCACCCGCACCAGTCACACCACAAAACCACTCACCGTGGCTTGGCCAACTCCATAATCATCCGCGACAACAGATAAATCCGCGGCGCCACGCTCGCCACTTCGGCGTATTCCTCCGGCGTGTGAATATTGCCGCCAACAATCCCGAAACCATCCAGCGTCGGCGTGCCGACCCCGGCAGACAAACTGGCATCCGCTGCGCCGCCACTGCCCTCCTCCGTCAACTTGCGGCCAATCTCGCCGTAGATCCCCTGAGCCATGGCCATTAGACGATCCGATTCGGGCGTCTGCGGCATCGGTGGCAAGCCGCGTTGCAATGAAGTCTTCACTTCGGTTTCAGGAATCAATTTGTCCTGCGACACCCGCGCCAGATCCTTCTCGATCCGGTCGAACTCCTCCGGCACCGCAGCACGCACATCAGCCTTGGCCGTGGCTTGATCGGGGATCACGTTGGTGCGATCGCCGGCCTTGAGCACGGTGAAGTTGATGGTGGTTTTCTTCGCCTCATCGCCAAGTTTGCCCAGTTGCAGAATCTGGTGCGCGGCCTCCATCGCGGCGTTGCGCCCCAGTTCCGGTGCGACACCAGCGTGCGCCGCTTTGCCCTTGACCTCGACCAGCGCCGTCGCGCTGCCCTTGCGCCATACCACCAGGCCGTCGGCCGGGCGTCCCGGCTCCAGATTGAGCGTCACGTCGTGCTGTTTGGCAGTTTTCTTGATCAGGTCGGTGGCGACGTCCGAGCCGGTTTCCTCGCTGGCGTCGAGCAGGAAGGTGATTTGCGCGTAGTCCTTGAAGTCGAGGTTTTTCAGGACTTTCAGCGCATAGATCCCGGCAACGATGCCGCCCTTGTCATCCATCACCCCCGGCCCGTAGGCGCGGCCGTCCTTGATGTGGAACGGCCGCTCGGCCGCCGAACCCTCCTTGAACACCGTGTCCATGTGCGCCATCAGCAGGATTTTCGCCTTGCCGGTGCCTTTCAGCGTCGCCAGTACATGGTTGGATTTTTCCGGCGTATTGGGCACCAGTTCGATGGTGGCGCCGAGTTTTTTCAGCTCATCGATGGCGATGTCGCTGACTTGCTTGAGGCCGGGTTCATAGCCGGAACCGGAGTCGATATTGACCAGCCGCTCCAGCAGTTTCAGCGCTTCTGGCTGGTATTGCTCGGCATCGGCGAGCACTTGTTTGTGCGGTTCGGCAAAGGCGTGGGCAGCGGAGAAAGCGAGAGACAGGCCGAGGCTGGCGGCCAGCAGGGAGCGAGAAAATGAGAACGTCATGAAGCGATCCTTGTTTCGCGTCGGGGGGATTTAACCGTACCCGACATCGGCGCGAGGCTCTACACCGAATGCGACACTGATCTAACCGACAACACACAACCCCCTGTGGGAGCGAGCTTGCTCGCGAAAGCGGTGGATCAGTCAACATTGATATCGCCTGGCAGGACGCCTTCGCGAGCAAGCTCGCTCCCACAGGGGATGTGTGGTGATGCGGATCAAACCGAATCCAGCAATGTCCGCCGGGGCTTGTCATCGCAATTGCAGATCACCCGGTTACGTCCGCTCGCCTTGGCCTCGTACAACGCCTGATCGGCATCATTGAGCCAGCGCGTCGCGTCGGCATGCGCCGGATCGTACGCCGCCAGGCCGATACTCAAACTGACCTTCAACGCCGGATTCTGCTCATAACCCAGAATCGCGAAACGCTCACGCAACGCCTCCATCGCCTGCGCGGCGTTGAACAACGGCAGTTCCGGCAGAATCACGCAGAACTCATCTCCACCATAGCGCCCGGCAATGTCCGTCGCGCGCAGATTTTGTTTAAGTAACTTGCTCAACTGACGCAACACAATGTCGCCCGCAACATGGCCGTAAGTGTCGTTGATCGCCTTGAAGTGATCGATGTCGATCAACGCAATCGCCGCGCCCTGCTTCTGCCGCTTGCAGCGCTGAAAAGCGATCTCCAGTTGATCCTTCCAGGCGCCGTGGTTAAGCAGCCCGGTGAGGCTGTCGGTGCGGCTCAGGGCAAGCAATTCGCGTTTATGCCGACCGAGGGTGTAGGCCTGGCGAAAGCAGATCCAGCCCAGCGCCAACGGGTACAGCAGCAGTAACGGGAAACAGGCGTACATTTGCGCAGGCGAGGTCTCCGGAACGAATGCCGGGGCAAAGACCACCAGCCCGACGCCGACCCCGAGCAACTGCGCCGCAGAGCCTGCCAATAGAAAGCGTGAACCACCGATAGCGACGTTGTTCATCGCCATCATCGAAATGGTCGTGGCAGTCGGCAGCGGATTGAAATGCATGGCGGCAAGCCAAAAGCCGCCGAAAAAGGCGTCGATCAACAGATTGCGGTGTTCAGCGTGGTAAGGAACCCGGGCGCGGCGCGCCCATTGAAACGCCAGATGCGGCCAGACCAGGCCGTTGAAGAACATCAGTGCCCAGACCCACAGCGGCGGATCGAGCGAGTACATCGCCACGCTCACGCACACGAGCCCCAGAATCAACCCGAGGATGCGCGATGTATAAAGCCTCCTGGCCAATGAAAGTCCCTTTCCTCCGGTATTTCCCATAAGGACCTCGATCACGCACACCGCAGGACGGATGTGCTGGAAGTCTAACAGGGCGACGTTAAATAGCCATCACCGGCCAGCGGGCTGAATAGAGCGACATCACGGCCGCACACAGTGCAAATATTTGGCTATACATGAAAGGAGCAAAATGGAAAAACAACTATAAGAAGGAGGCCCATGCACATCTATAAAGTGTTGATCATCGGCAGTGGTTTTGGCGGTCAATGTGCTGCGGTCAACCTGCTCAAGGCCGGGATCGACGATTTTCGCCTGCTGGAGCGACGGGACTTCTTTGGCGGCACTTGGTGCCAGAACACCTACCCCGGCGCGGCGGTGGACGTGCCATCGCCGCTCTATTCACTGTCGTTTGCCCCGTACCGCTGGTCGCAGATGTTCGCCGGACAGGCCGAATTGCACCGCTACACCGAGCATGTGATCGAGCAGTTCGGTTTGCGCGAACGCGTGGAGCTGGAGGCCAATGTCGAGCGCGTCGAGTGGGACGACACGGAAAAACGCTGGGCCGTGCACACCGCCAGCAAAGGCACCTTTTATGCGCAGTTCCTGATCAATGCCACCGGACCATTGAGCCAACCGGTCATCCCACACTTCCCCGGCCAGGAGCGCTTTCAAGGCAAGACTTTTCATACAAACAACTGGGATCACAGCTACGACTACCGCGGTAAACGTGTGGCCATCGTCGGCAGCGGTGCCAGTGCGGTGCAAGTGATTCCGGCGATTGCGGCGCAGGTCGAGCAACTGCACGTGTTTCAACGCACGCCGCATTGGGTGCTGCCCCGCGCCGATCGCCAGTTCGGGCCGTTGCAACGCTGGCTGCTCGGCCGCAAACCCGCCTACAAACTGTTGCGCTGGCTGATTTACTGGCAATTCGAAACCCGGGTCATCGCGTTCAAATACTCGAAAGCGGCGATTCACATGGTGCAGCAGCACGCCCTGCGTTTTCTCAAACGCCAGGTGCCGGACCCGGTGCTGCGAGAAAAACTCACCCCGGACTTCACCATTGGCTGCAAACGGGTGCTGGTTTCCAGCACCTATTACCCGGCGCTGAACCGTCCCAATGTCACCTTGCATACCCGCGAACAAGGCATCGCTTCCATCGACGAAAGCGGCATCAACACTGAGGACGGCCAACACATCGATGTTGATCTGATCGTCTGGTCGACCGGTTACGACGCCACCGACGGGGTGATTTCCTACCCGGTCAGCGGAAAAAACGCCGTGCAACTCAGAGAGGTCTGGGCGCAATACCCGCGCGCGTATCTGGGCACCAGCCTGCCGGACTTCCCCAACCTGTTTATCGTCACCGGGCCCAACACTGGCATCGGCCACACCTCGGCGCTGTTCATCATCGAGTCGCAGATGAACTACATCCTCGACTGCATTCGCACCGTGCAGGCCAAAGGCCTGCGCAGCATCGAAGTGCGCCGTGATGCGGAACGTACCTACACTGAGATGATTCATCGAGAGATGGAGCGCACGGTCTGGAAGTCCGGCGGCTGCCACAGTTGGTATCAAAGCAAGAGCGGTCATGTGATCGCGATGTTTCCCGGCTTCAGTTTCAGCTATCACCGCTTGACCCGAGCGCTGAAACCGGCCGACCACATTCTGTCCTGAACACGTAAAAGGAAGACGTCGATGCTTTTGCTGTTTGTCGCCCTCGCGGTTTTCGTAGCCTGGAGCTGGTTGAGTTATCCGGCGGTCGGCCATTGGCTGTACGACTTGAACATGGCCATCGAGGCCAAGTTGTACAAATTGCACAAGATCGAAGTGCCGATCGCCGAGATGAGCGTCTCGACGTGGCAGGGCGGGCCGTATGAAGCGGCCAGCGCGATTCTGATGCTGCATGGCTACAGCGCCGAGAAGAATCTGTGGCTGCGCTTTTCCCGGCACTTCGTGCGCCAGTATCGAGTGATTATCCCGGACCTTGCCGGCCATGGTGAAACCGGCTTCAAGGCTGGCGGCGGCTACGACATTCCGTTGCAGGCCAAGCGCATGATCCAGTTGCTCGACGTTTGCGGCGTGGAGAAAGTCCATGTGATCGGCAACTCGATGGGCGGCTACATCGCCGCGTGGCTGGCGGCGACTTATCCGGATCGCATCGCTTCGGTGGCGCTGATCGACCCGGCGGGCGTCACTGCACCGGAGGTCAGCGACATGGAGCGGCATCTGGCGCGCGGGCATAACCCGTTTCTGATCAATTCCCGGGAAGAGTTTCGCCAGTTTTATGCGATGACCATGGAATCACCGCCATGGGTGCCGAATCTGGTGCTGGACGCCATCGCCCAGCGCTACGAACAACAACGCGATGAACTGGAGGAGATCTTCCGCGATTTTCGCGCCAGCCCGCCGATGGAGCCGAAACTCGCCGACATCAAGTGCCCGGCGCTGTTGCTCTGGGGGCGCAAGGATCGGCTGATCGACGTCAGCAGCGTGCCGGTGTGGAGCAAGGGGATTGCCAATTTGCGCGTGGATGTCTGGGACCATGTCGGGCACATGCCGATGGTTGAACAGCCGGGGAATACTGCGCGGCTGTATCGCGAGTTTCTGGGGAGCCAGCATTGAACTTCTGTACATCCCCTGCAGGAGATGTGAGGCGCAGATGAATATTCTTTATGACGAACGCCTCGACGGCCCGCTGCCGCAGGTGAACAAGGCCGACTTGCTCAAGGCCCTGCAACACGCCGTGCCTGACCTCGACATTTTGTGGCGTGAAGAAGAACTCAAACCCTACGAATGCGACGGCCTCTCCGCCTACCGCACCACGCCGATGCTGGTCGCCCTGCCCCGTCGACTCGAGCAAGTGCAAACCCTGCTCAAACTCTGCCATGAAAAAAACGTCCCGGTGGTTGCCCGTGGTGCCGGCACCGGGTTGTCCGGCGGCGCCTTGCCGCTGGAACAGGGCCTGCTGTTGGTGATGGCGCGCTTCAACAACATCCTGCACATCGACCCGGCCGCACGCACCGCGCGGGTTCAACCGGGGGTGCGCAATCTGGCGATATCTCAGGCAGCGGCGCCGTTCGGCCTGTATTACGCGCCGGACCCCTCCTCGCAAATTGCCTGTTCGATCGGCGGCAACGTCGCCGAAAACGCCGGCGGCGTGCATTGCCTCAAGTACGGCCTGACCGTGCACAATCTGCTGAAAATCGAAGTGCTGACCATCGAAGGAGAACGCCTGACCCTCGGTTCGGATGCCCTCGATTCAGCGGGTTTTGATCTACTCGCCTTGTTCACCGGCTCCGAAGGACTGCTGGGGATCATCACCGAAGTCACGGTCAAACTGCTGCCCAAACCGCAAGTCGCGAAAGTGCTGCTGGCCAGTTTCGATTCCGTGGAAAAGGCTGGCCGCGCGGTCGCCGAAATCATCGCGGCGGGGATCATTCCCGGCGGCCTGGAGATGATGGACAACCTCGCCATTCGCGCCGCTGAAGATTTCATCCACGCCGGTTACCCGGTCGACGCCGAGGCGATCCTGCTGTGCGAACTCGACGGTGTCGAAGCCGATGTCCACGACGATTGCCAAAGGGTGCGCGAGGTCATGACCGCGGCCGGTGCCACCGAAGTGCGTCAGGCCCGCGATGAAGCCGAACGTGTGCGCTTCTGGGCCGGACGCAAGAATGCCTTTCCGGCCATCGGCCGTTTGTCACCGGACTATTACTGCATGGACGGCACCATCCCGCGCCGCGAATTGCCCGGTGTCCTGCAAGGTATCGCCCGCCTCGGCGAAGAATACGGTTTGCGCGTGGCCAACGTGTTCCATGCCGGCGACGGCAACATGCACCCGCTGATTCTGTTCGACGCCAATCAACCGGGCGAGCTGCACCGCGCCGAAGCCTTGGGCGGCAAGATCCTCGAACTGTGCGTGCAGGTCGGCGGCAGCATCACCGGCGAACACGGCGTCGGCCGCGAAAAAATCAACCAGATGTGTGCGCAGTTCAACAGCGACGAACTAAGCCTGTTCCATGCTGTAAAAGCTGCGTTCGACCCAAAAGGCCTGCTCAACCCCGGCAAGAACATTCCGACCCTGCACCGCTGCGCCGAATTCGGCGCGATGCATATTCACGCCGGGCAATTGCCCTTTCCCGAACTGGAGCGTTTCTGATGGCCGATGTCGACGCCGCCAGCGCCCTGCTCGATCAGGTCAACGAGGCGCGGGCCAATGCCACGCCGCTGAAAATTCAGGGCGGCAACAGCAAAGCCTTTCTCGGCCGCGAGGTGGCCGGCGAAGTACTCGACACCCGTGCCCACTGCGGCATCGTCCGTTACGAGCCGACCGAACTGGTGGTCACGGCGCGCGCCGGCACGCCTCTGTCCGAACTGCTGGCGGCGCTGGATGCTGCCGGACAAATGTTGCCGTGCGAGCCGCCGGCGTTCGCCGACAGCGCCACCGTCGGCGGCATGATCGCCAGCGGTTTGTCCGGGCCACGACGGCCGTGGTCTGGCTCGGTGCGCGACTTCGTCCTCGGCACGCGGGTGATCACAGGCCTTGGTCAGCACCTGCGTTTCGGCGGCGAAGTGATGAAAAACGTCGCCGGTTATGACCTGTCGCGACTGATGGCCGGCAGTTACGGCTGCCTCGGCGTGCTCACCGAAGTGTCGCTGAAAGTCCTGCCGAAACCGCGCCAGTGCCTGAGCATTCGCCTCGACATGGACTGCGCGCGGGCACTGGCCAAGCTTGCCGAGTGGGGTCAGCAACCGTTGCCGATCAGTGCCGCCTGCCACGATGGCCAGAGCCTGTATCTGCGTCTCGAGGGCGGCGAAGGTTCGGTGACGGCGGCACATCAACGCCTCGGTGGAGAGCCGCTGGGTTCAGGGTTCTGGCGAGATCTGAATGAGCAGCGTCTAGGTTTTTTCAACGAAGGTCTGCCGCTGTGGCGCTTGTCGTTGCCGAACAATCTCGGGCCACTGGATCTGCCCGGCGAGCAACTGATCGACTGGGCCGGTGCACAACGCTGGCTGAAATCCGACGCGGCGCACATTCATATCCTCGCTCAGGAACTCGGCGGCCATGCCACCTGCTTCACCCACGGCGCCAGCTCTTCGCCGTTCCAGCCGCTGGCCTGGACACTGCTGCGTTATCACCGGCAACTCAAAGCGCAGCTCGACCCGCAAGGGCTGTTCAATCCCGGGCGGATGTACGCGGAGTTCTAGCCATGCAAACCACCCTCAGCGAACAATCGCGACAACTGCCCCGCGCCGCCGAGGCGGAGAAGATTCTGCGCACCTGCGTGCACTGTGGTTTTTGCAACGCGACCTGTCCGACCTATCAATTGCTCGGTGATGAACTCGATGGCCCGCGCGGGCGCATCTACCTGATCAAGCAAGTGCTCGAAGGCGCACCCGCGACGGCGCAGACACAACTGCATCTGGATCGCTGCCTGTCGTGCCGTAACTGCGAAACCACCTGCCCGTCCGGCGTCGACTATCACAACCTGCTCGACATCGGCCGCGCGGTGGTCGATCAAGCAGTGCCGCGTCCGGCGGCGCAACGCCTGTTACGTGAGGGCTTGCGCGCATTGGCGCCGAATCCGGGATTGTTCAAAGGTTTGTTGCGAGTGGGCACGACGTTTCGGCCGCTGTTGCCGCGAATGCTGGAAAGCAAATTGCCGCAGCACTTGCCGGTTAACAGCTCGCGCCCTGCCCCCCGGCATGCCCGTCGCGTGTTGTTGCTTGAAGGCTGCGTACAACCGGGGTTGTCGCCAAACACCAATGACGCTACGGCGCGGGTGCTGGATCGCTTGGGCATCAGTGTCACCCCGGTGGCCGAGGCCGGGTGTTGCGGCGCGTTGGACTATCACCTCGACGCCCAGGCCAAAGGCCTCGACCGCGCGCGTCAAAACATCGATGCCTGGTGGCCGCACCTGCAAAACGGTGCCGAAGCGATTGTGCAGACCGCCAGCGGTTGCGGCGCATTCATCAAGGATTACGGGCATTTGCTGGAAGACGATCCGCTGTATGCAGCCAAGGCCCGGGAAATCAGCGAGCGCACGGTGGATCTGGTGCAGATACTCGCGCAGGAACCGCTCGAACAGATCTGCGCTGCCACTGAACGGCGGGTTGCCGTGCATTGCCCGTGCACGTTGCAGCATGCGTTGAAACTGGGCGGTGCGGTGGAAGCTGTGCTGACGCGCTTGGGTTTCAATCTTACCGCCGTGCCCGACGGCCATTTGTGCTGCGGCTCGGCGGGCACGTATTCGTTGACGCAACCGGCGTTGGCCCGGCAACTGCGCGACAACCGCCTCAATGCGCTGGAAAGCGGCCGCCCCGAGCTGATCGTCACCTCCAACGTCGGCTGTCAGAGCCATCTGGGCAGCGCCGGGCGCACTCGGGTGATGCACTGGATCGAACTGGTGGATCAGTCGTTGGCAGAATGAAGTTCGTAGGATTCTTCGTTTGCCCGCGTGCGAGAAGGCTGCGATCTTTTCCCTCATCCATTCCGTGACCGTGGCAGGAATTTTTTTCATGACCGTGCAGCCGTTCATCAGCCCCGACCTGATCCGCCAACGCTTCTCCAAAGCGATGTCCGACATGTACCGCGAGGAAGTGCCGTTGTACGGCGCGCTGATGCAGTTGGTCGAGCAAACCAACCGCGAGGTGCTTGCACGTCAACCGGATATCGCCCGGCAACTCGACAGCACCGGCGAAATTCAGCGGCTGGATATGGAGCGCCATGGCGCCATCCGCGTTGGTACTGCGACGGAACTGGCCACCCTCGCCCGCCTGTTTGCGGTGATGGGCATGCAACCGGTGGGTTATTACGACCTGACCCCGGCGGGCGTGCCGGTGCACTCCACAGCGTTTCGCGCGGTGCATGAAGAGGCGCTGCAAGTCAGCCCGTTTCGGGTGTTTACGTCGCTGTTGCGCCTCGAGTTGATTGAGGATGCGCAACTGCGGGCCTTTGCCGAATCAGTGCTGGCCAAGCGTTCGATCTTTACCTCGGAGGCGTTGCGCCTGATCGCGCAAGCTGAAAACGCGGGCGGACTGAATGAAAGCGAGGCCGAGGCATTCGTCCTGCAGGCACTGGAAACCTTTCGCTGGCATCACAGCGCCACGGTTACCGCTGCGCAATATCAAACTTTGAGCGCCCAACACCGTTTGATCGCCGATGTGGTGGCGTTCAAAGGCCCGCACATCAATCACCTGACGCCGCGCACGCTGGACATCGACCGCGTCCAGGAACAGATGCCAGCCCATGGCATCACCCCGAAAGCCGTGATCGAAGGCCCACCGCGCCGGCAGTGCCCGATCCTGCTGCGCCAGACCAGTTTCAAGGCGCTGGACGAGCCGATCGCCTTCACCGATCAAAACCAAATCCGTGGCAGCCACAGCGCGCGTTTCGGCGAAATCGAACAGCGCGGCGCGGCACTTACGCCCAAAGGCCGGGCGCTGTATGACCGCTTGCTGAATGCCGCGCGCGATGAACTCGGTGACTTCCCCAACGAAGCCAACGCCGCACGCTACAACGCGCTGATGGCTCAGCACTTTGGCGAATTTCCTGACAGTGTCGAGGGTATGCGTGAACAAGAACTGGCGTACTTTCGCTATTTCGCCACGGAAAAGGGCCTGGCAGCGGTAGGGCTTGGGCAGTCATCTTTGGAGGACTTGTTGCGCGATGGTTATGTGAAAGCGGAACCGTTGGTGTACGAAGATTTCCTGCCGGTGAGTGCGGCGGGGATTTTTCAGTCGAACCTTGGGGATGCGGCGCAGGCGCTTTATGGCGAGCATTCCAATCGGCAGGCCTTCGAGCAGGCGCTGGGGCGCGCGACCATTGATGAGTTGCGGTTGTATGCGGCGACGCAGCAGCGTTCGATTGATGAGTGCCTGACACAACTTACGCGTTGAAAAATCAAAAGATCGCAGCCTTCGGCAGCTCCTACAGGAAAAATACATTCCAAATGTAGGAGCTGCCGAAGGCTGCGATCTTTTGATCTGAAAATCTTGAAGCAGCCGCCTCGACCAAATGATGGCGCGTAGCCATTGTGCGCAAGAAGTTGCGCACTTGTTTTGCAAAAAAGCCTGATAAAACCGCTGGGAGCCACGTCGCACAAGGCCTGCAGCCAAGTGCGCAAGAAGTTGCGCAGTACTGCGCAACTTCTTGCGCACTTTTGCATTCGGCGCGCGCTTTATTTCGCACAAGCGCCTGAAAAATCAGACAAACACCCCGGCCCGCATGGCCCGCACAATTGTTGGCACGCTCCTTGATAACAGTCAGGCACCCACCGGGCGATTTCGCCTCCCGGGCACCTTAAATTATTCCGCAAGGAGAGCACCCCATGGCAACACCAGCGTACATGTCGGTTACCGGCGAAAAACAAGGCCTGATCACTGCAGGCGCTTTCACCGCTGACTCCGTAGGCAACACCTACCAGGAAGGCCACGAAGACCAGGTTATGGTTCAGGCTTTCAGCCACGACGTGATCATCCCGCGTGACCCACAATCCGGTCAGCCAACCGGTCAGCGCGTTCACAAGCCAGTCGTGATCACCAAGGTCTACGACAAGGCTTCGCCTCTGCTGCAAGCCGCTCTGACCTCCGGCGAGCGCATGAGCGAAATCGTTATCCAGTGGTTCCGTACTTCTGCTCAAGGCACCCAAGAGCACTACTACACCACCAAACTGGAAGACGCGATCATCGTCGCCATCAACAACAAAATGCACAACTGCCAGGATCCAGGCAACTCGCACTTCACCCACCTGGAAGAAGTGCAGTTCACCTACCGTAAAATCACCTGGACCCACGAAGTATCCGGTACTTCGGGTTCCGATGACTGGCGTGCTCCAGTCGTTTAATTACGGCTGATCGTTACAAGCATCGGCCAGCTCTGCTGGTCGATGTTGTTTTCGCCCTCCAGAATTTCGCGTAAGTTGAGCCGTTTTGCGGTCGTCAACTCACGCCGCTGTACAGCACGAGGAACAAGGGATGTTCGCGCCGGCCAATGAAACCCATTTTGCCCTGACCATCGAAGGTCTTTCTGCTGACTTTCAGGTATTCACCCTGCAAGGTCGCGAAGCCATCAGCCAGCCTTTTGTCTTTGAGGTGGAGCTGGTCAGTGAGCAGCCGTCGCTGGACCTCGAAACCCTGCTGCACAAACCGGCCTTCCTGCAACTGTCGCCCGACGGCAGCGGCATCCACGGCCAGATCTACCGCGCCGCGCAAGGCGATTCGGGCAAACGCCTGACCCGTTACTCGGTGACCCTGCGCCCGCAATTGTCCTACCTGGCGCATCGCGTCAACCAGCGCATCTTCCAGAACCTCACCGTGCCGAAAATCATCGGCAAGGTCCTCGAAGAGCACGGTATCCAAAGCAACGCCTACGAATTCAAGACCGGTTCGATCTATCCCGAGCGCATCTACTGCGTGCAGTACGATGAATCGGACCTGCATTTCATCCAGCGCCTGTGCGAGGAAGAAGGTATCCATTACCACTTCGAACACACGGCGACGGCGCACAAACTGGTGTTCGGCGATGACCAGACGGTGTTCCCGAAACTCAAGCCAGTGGCCTATCAGCAAGACTCCGGCATGGTCGCCAGCGACCCGGTGATCAAGCGCTTCGACCTGCGCCTGGAAACCCGTACCAGCCGCACCACCCGCCGCGATTACGATTTCGAAAAACCACGCCTCACACTCGAAAGCGAAAACCGTGGCGACGCCCTGCCCGACCTTGAAGACTACGATTACCCCGGTCGCTTCATCGACCGCGAGCGCGGCAAACACCTGGCCAAACGCGCCCTCGAACGCCATCGCAGCGACTTCCAGCTCGCCGAAGGCAAAAGCGATCAGCCATTGCTGGTCAGCGGCCACTTCCTCGCCCTGACCGCGCACCCGAAAGCCAAATGGAACGACCTCTGGTTACTGACCGAAGTCCTCCACGAAGGCAAGCAGCCGCAAGTCCTCGAAGAGTCGATAACCAGCGACACCACTGCACTCAAAGACGATTTCCATCAGGGCTATCGCAACCGCTTCCAGGCCACGCCGTGGGACGTGCCGAACCGCCCGCCCCTGCGCCACCCGAAACCGCGCATCCTCGGCAGCCAGAGCGCCGTAGTCACCGGCCCGAAAGGCGAAGAGATCCATTGCGACGAATACGGCCGCGTCAAAGTCCAGTTCCACTGGGACCGCGAAGGCCAGGCCGACGACAAAACCAGCTGCTGGCTGCGCGTCTCCAGCGCCTGGGCCGGCGCCCAGTATGGCGGCATCGCCATCCCACGCATCGGCATGGAAGTGCTGGTCACCTTCCTTGAAGGCGACCCCGATCAACCGCTGATCAGCGGCTGCCTGTACCACAAGGAAAACACCGTCCCGTATGAGCTGCCGGCGAACAAGACCCGCAGCACCTTCAAGACCCTCAGCTCGATGGGCGGTGGCGGCTACAACGAACTGCGCATCGAAGACAAAAAAGGTCAGGAACAGATCTACCTGCACGCCCAGCGCGACTGGGACGAAAACATCGAGCACGACCAGAAAATCCGCGTCGGCAACGAACGCCACGACACCGTCGAAAAGAACAGCTACAGCGAGTTCAAGGCCGAAGAACACCACACCGTCTACGCCGACCGCAAAGTCGAAACCCGCGCCAATGATCACCTCACCGTCGGCGTGAACCAACACATCAAGATCGGCACCGGCCAGTTCATCGACGCTGGGCAAGAAATCCACCTCAGCAGCGGCATGAAGGTGGTAATGGAAGCCGGCGCCGAGCTGACCCTGATCGGCGGCGGCAGCTTCATCAAGATCGACGCCGGCGGCGTGACCCTGAGCGGCCCGGTGATCAACATGAACTCCGGCGGCAGTCCAGGGAGCGGCACTGGTGCCGCCCCGCTGATACCCGGAATCCTGAAACAGGCCGACGCCGACAAGGCCGGCCAGGTTCTGACCCCAGCCCAGATCAACACCCTCAAACGTAACGCGCCATTCTGCGAAGAATGCGAAAAATGCAAGGCAGGTGCCTGTGCCATCTGATCGAATTACACCCAAGGATTGGCTGGCGCAACAGCCGTTGCAGACTGGTGAGCGTTTGTATTTGGTTATTAGTGCGGCGAGTGATTCCGAGCCGCTCAAGCCTTTCTATCAGCAAGATGCCGCACCACAACTTCACCCTATTTGGGGTGGAACGCCTTACGCTGATTGGCTTCCTGTCATGCCGTATCTCGCCGAGATCAGCCCCAATGCCAGTTTTCTGCAATGGATTACTGAAACCGATGCATCGGATTGGGGTTGGCTAGCGGTATCCACCAGCGCGCCGGAAACGGTGCTGGAGCATTTGCGCAGCCTGACTCAGGTAAAAATGCCGGACGCCACTGAGGTGTTTTTCAGGTTCTGGGATGGTCGACATTTTCATCCGATCATCGAAGGGTTAGGTGCTACAGCAGGTGAATTGCTGCCGGTGTTCCAACGCTACCTGATTAACGGGCAGACGCTCGATGTCGGCAGAAGAGCGGTACCTCCCGCAAAAGAGTGGCCCTGGTGGGAGATCCCCCAAACGCTTTTGGATGCTCTCGCGAAAAAGGACCACACCACCGTCGTTGAAAACCTGATGCAGTGGCTATCCGAAGATTGCCCTGAGTTGTACTTCGAACTCCCCGAAGCCAACTTGCGCAGAAAGGTTGAGCGCTTCGTGCGCCAGAACCCAAACACAGAAGAGATGGCAGAGCGTCTCGCCGCAGAGCTGACAAAGGAAGTCACGTCATGAATACCCCGATTGGTACCCTGGTCCTGCGTGTGCTGGACGCCAAAACACCTGACGTGAACTTGATTCTCAAAGACTTCAAAAACTGCCTGAGTGATTACAAGGAATGGGCAGACGGTTTCTGGACTGGCTGGGCGCTGGACGTCGACCAGACCTTCAAGGTCGGCAACGAAGTCAGCATCACCGAACGGAAAACCGAAACAGGTGCGGTGAAGACCTATGCCACTTGCCCGTTGGTAGGTGATTTCACGCTAATTCATATGTTCGAGTCGGCGCGCTTTGTGCCGATTGGCAACACGCCAGTCAAACTGGAACCGGTCACCAAGGGTACCTTTTACGACGACGTTACCGGTCCGGTCATCGAAACCATGATCGGACCCAGCGGCATCAAAGTGATCGAGGGGGCCAAGAGAGGTCAGACTTACCGCATCACTTTTTTCCCCAACGTATCCCAGAGCGACGTCAAGGCGCTCTATGACTCCTATCAAGGCGTTATCGGCAAGCTTGATGGCTGGTTGCAGAGCGAATGGTCGAGCAAGTTTAAGCCGCAATGGGCCAGTTACTCTGCAGCGGATCGTGCCGGGCGTTCGGTGATTTTGCTCAAACGAGCCTTGGACGGTTTCGAAGAAGCGCTGCTGCGGCTGTGGGACGACATCAAAAGCCTTTTCGACCTGCTCGCCAATCCGAAGAAAAACTACGAAAAACTTAAAAAGTATCTGTCGGATATTGAGATCGACAAGCTTTACGCTGCTTCCAAGGAGTCGATTGCTTCAGGGCTATTGATCCTCAGCGATGAGCCGCTGATGTTCATATACGTCTCCGCCATTGTCGCTTGGGTCGGCATGCTGCCGCCGCAGGTTGTTGTCGACGTGATGACTGCCATTGCCTCGGAATTCCTGATCAACGTACTGGTGGGTATCTGTCTAACAGGTGGCGCCGGGCTGGCCGTGAGAGCGGGCACCAAAGTCCTCTCCACCGTCAAATCCGGAGAAGCGATCAAGTATCTTGAAGACCTTGCGTCGACCTTGATGACACTCAGCAACAAACACGCCCTGCCCGCCCATGCGGAAGTATCGAAGCCAATCATCGCCAGTGCCAAGAATGTGCCGATGAAGCCTGCCAAAACCGCAGCGCTGAAAATCGATGAAGCTACCACTGAAGCGCCAAAGGCTGGCTCGCGCAAGGCTGAACCCAAAAGCCAACTAGAGGGACTGTCTCCCGCAAAACAACTGCCTAAAACTGCAGATACTCCGAAACAGGAAGTCAAAGACGCCTCTTCGTTCCCAAGGGACAAGAAAAAGAACCAATCCACTTTGCAACCTGAAGAAAAAGTCGACGACGTTCCCGATCAGTCCAAGACGCCCGATGACAAAAGCGCCACCTGCGCGAAGAAGACCTGTACGAACGGCTGCCCGGTCTCGATGGTCACCGGTGAAGAGCTGCTAACCATTACCGACGGTGAACTCGGCGGCCTGCTGCCATTCAGCTGGACTCGTCTCTACCGAACCAGCGCGGCTGAAATCGACTGCGGTCTAGGCTATGGATGGAGTCACGCTCTCGCTCAGCGGGTGGACATCAATGGCGACGAGGTCGTGTGGACGGATCACGAAAACCGGGTCACCACTTTTCCGCTGCCCAGCGTACAGCGCCCGGCAATCACCAACAGCCTTTCAGAAGCCGCGATTTTCATTGGCGACGATCCGTCCGAACTCGTACTGACTCAAGCCGGCGAAAAGCCGCAGTTCTATCACTTCCGCTTCAACAGCAAAGGCGCGACGTTGATCGCCATCAGCGACAACTACGACAATCGCCTGCACATCACCCGTGACATCCATGGTCGAATCAAGCGCGTGGATAACGGGGCTGGTCGTGCATTGCTTGTGCGGTACGACCGCAAGCATATTGTCGCCATCGACTATCAGCAATTCATTCCGGCGGACAATCTCGAAGACGCCTGGAACACCGTTCAGACGCTGACCACCTATGAGTACGATGCTCAACATCGGTTGATCAAAGCCACAAACGCTCTGGGAGAGTCCGAGCGTTATGCCTACAACGAACAGAACGTCATTCTTGAGCGGCAGCTCGCCGGAGGCGCAAGCTTCTACTGGGAGTGGGAAAAGGAAGGCAAGTCCGCACGTTGCATCCATCACTGGGCCAGTTTCTCTCAGATGGATGCGCACTATGCGTGGGATGACAAAGGCAGCGTCACCGTTACCAACGCCGATGGCAGCGAAGAGATCTATACCCACGACGACAAGGCGCGACTCGTCGCCAAAGTTGATCCGGATGGTGCCGAGCACTTAAAAGCCTATGACGACAAAGGCCGACTGATCGCCGAAAAAGACCCGATGGGTGCGGTCACTGAATATCAGTACAACGAGGCCGGCCGTTTGATCGCGGTGATCCCGCCAGAAGACGCGGCGACCACCTACGAGTACTACAAGGGCTTTGTCCGTGTGGTGAATCGCGGTACCGCCAAATGGATCTACTGGCGTAACGACCAGGGTGACATCACTGAGCAAGTCGACCCGGATGGCAACTCTACGCATTACACCTATGATCGCCAGGGACGCCTGCTGGAGATCCGCCATCCCGACGGCAGCCGCCACCAACTGGGGTGGAACAACCTCGGCCAATTGCTGGAGGAGCGCCTGCCGGACGGCGGTCAGCGCAAGTACCGCTACGATGCGCTCGGTCGCCAGATCACACGTCAGGCTGAAACGGGTGCAATCACCCACTACCAGTGGGATGCGGCTAACCGCTTGGCACAGATCACGCTGCCCGGCGGCGCTACCCGTGCGTTCACCTACAACCCATACGGCCGCGTCACTGCTGAACGCGACGAACTGGGCCGCGTAACCCGTTACGAGTATGCCGATAACCTGCATCTAGTCAGCCGTCGCATCAACCCGGACGGCAGCCAACTGCGCTATCGCTACGATAATTCGCGTCTGCTGCTCACCGACATCGAAAACGAACGCGGCGAACACTATCAACTCGATTACTACTCAAATGGGCTGATCCAGCAGGAAACCGGTTTTGACGGGCGTCGTACCGCTTACGAGTACGACCTCAACGGCAAACTGCTGAAGAAAACCGAATACGGTGACGACGGCAGTGAGCTGGTGACCGAGTACCAGCGCGACGCCTCTGGCCGCTTGCTGGTCAAAACCCTCGCTGATGGCGAAGAAATCCATTACAGCTACGATGCTTTGGGTCGCTTGGTAAACGTTGACGACGGCCACTGGCCCCTCGCCTATGAGTACGACGTACAAGATCGCCTGATCACTGAGCACCAAGGTTGGGGCACCACGCGGTACGAGTACGACAGCGTCGGCCAACTCAATCACTGCCGCCTGCCGGATGGCAGCACACTCGATTACCGCCACTTGTCCGGCGGTCGGCTGAGCAGCATTGACCTCAACGGGTCGCGCCTGACTACGCATCAGTTCGACGCTGGCCGTGAACAGCAGCGCCAACAAGGCGTGCTGCTTAGCCAATACCAATACGACGAACAGGGAAGGCTTCAAGCGCACACGGTAGGTCAGCAGGATCGCAATCTGTTCCAGCGCCGCTACGCCTACGATGCAAACGGCAACCTGGCCGGCATCGATGACAGCCGCAAAGGAAACCGCAGCTACCACTACGACCCACTGGATCGTCTGGTCAGCGTTCGCGGCGCCACTCCCGAAACCTTCGCTCATGACCCGGCCGGCAACTTGCTCGGCCAAAGCGATCTGCCAACTGCGAACCTCGCCAACGTGAAAGGCAATCGCCTGCTTATGCAAGGCGACCGGCATTACGACTACGACGCCTACGGCAATCTGGCCCGGGAACGCCGTGGTACCGGACAGCAACTGGTCACCGAATACCGCTACGACTGCCAGCATCGCTTGATTGGCGTCACGCTGCCCGGTGGCGGCACCGCAAGCTACAAGTACGACGCCTTTGGTCGTCGCATTGAGAAGACCGTCGATGGTCAGACCACAGAGTTTCTCTGGCAAGGTGAACGCCTGATCGCCGAAAGTGCCGAGAATCGCTATCGCACCTACATCTACGAACCTGGCACCTTCCGTCCGCTGGCAATGCTCGATGGCGAGGGCCCCGTCAAGGCAACCCCGTACTATTACCAACTTGACCACCTCGGCACACCTCAAGAACTCACCGACTACAGCGGCGAAATCATGTGGTCGGCGAAATACCGTGCCTATGGCAACCTGGCCACCTTGGACATCGCCGAAATCGACAACCCTCTGCGCTTCCAGGGTCAGTATTTCGATGCGGAGACGGGGTTACATTACAATAGGCACCGCTACTACAATCCAAGCACCGGGCGGTTTTTGACGCCGGATCCGATCAAGCTTTCGGGTGGTTTGAACAACTATCAGTATGTGCCTAACCCTACGGGGTGGGTAGATCCGTTGGGGCTCGATAATTGCCCAGAGGGTAATGGGTGCAAGCCTCCAAGTGGACTTGAGGCACCAGAAAATGGCGCAAAGGTCAGCGAAGGCGCTCCTGATGTCCCTGGACCCGAGAGTGGTAAAAATCCAAAGTTCTTTAAAACCGAAACCACATGGAAAGCAAGCGGTAAAGGCACCGGTAACGAATATAAGGTTTTCCAACAGGATATTGACTGGGATTTAGAGCACAAGGGCATGTCGAACTTAGACAGAGCAAAAGAAGGCGGTGCCCCTTACATAATGAAAGATGGGGTTCCTCAACAGCTACAGCTCCATCACTCAAGGCAGAACGGAAAGGGACCGCTTTTTGAGTTGAGTCGCAAGACACACCTTACGACTCTCAAAGGTAAAGGCCGGGAAGCGGTTCACCCCTATGGCCACAATCAACATCCAGATGAGCCTGTAAACAGGGAACTTTTCAAGAAAGAAGTCCCGCAATATTGGAAAGACCGTGCAGCGGAGGCCGCAAAATGATACCGACCAAATTAAAATTACTAATTGAAAATCAGCCGGGCAATACCCTTCGAACAGACAAGCAATCAGTTACAGAGGCTTTAAAACAGCTAAACATAGACATAAATAGCGAACTCGCAGAGTTTTTTTTAAACTACACAATAACTTTTTTTAAAAGCAGTTCTTCTGATGAAGAATTGTGTGACATCGCCGACCCAAGCAACGAAATCGAAATCGGAACAAATTTCATCCACGAAGTATGGGAGCTACCGGAAAACCTTGTCTGCCTCACCAACATTCAAGGCGAAGGCTGTTACTTGTATGACATAAATAGCGGCGAAGTTTTAGACTTCAGCCTTGCTAACCGAGATGATTTTCTAGCTGGTAAAACACAGCAAAAATGGGCTAGCTTCTTTGAGTTTTTGATTTGGTACTTATCTTAACCTCACACCATTAAAAACCTTTAAAAAAAGGAGCGAGCCAAACGAATAAAAAGACAAAAAGGGGACAGATTTATTTTCTACAAACTGAAAATAAATCTGTCCCCTTTTCTGCGATCTATCATCAGCTAAAATTTATTTAGTAAAAATAAAACCTGACGATCCACGATTCAAATACGAAATACCGAATGGAAATGAAGCAGGCGCTTATCCTAAAGAATGGGTTCCTGGAGGTGAGACGAAGAGCGGCACAAAAGAGGCCGCTCTTATTGGCTCTGGAAAAATCGACCACGGCGCCGACATGAACGAGCTTCTAAGCCAATTTGACGACTGAGAACAACTTCAATGACAACCAACTTTGAAGTAGCTTTGAAAAAGAATGAATTCCCTGACTACTTCAGAGGTAATGGCCAATATTTCACAAGAGACCCCGACTGGGGAACCCAGTTGCATATCATAAATTGGCAAGGACTATGCGGCTATTTAAAATCGCTAGAAAGCTCGATCGAAATATTGAGGAATGCATTTAGCGTATACTTAAACTCGGTTGAGTTTACAAAAAATGACGCCAGCGACCTGCTTGAAAACATTGGCTGCTATTACTACCTAAGAAATAAACATCCTTTCTTGTCAAAAGATGGATTTGATCTTGTACGCGATGCTGCTGATAGTGAGAAACAGAAAATTTCACATGTCATGACCTTTCTGAGAAAAACAATCGAAGCCAACAATAATGTTCAAGACCTTGAACTCTATAATCGCCGCATGAGAAAACTCATTGATGACGGCGGCCCAACCAATATAGAGAGCCTCTAACTCTTTCGACGGAACCCACTGTAAAAAGGTGACCAAAAAGGGGACAGATTTATTCTCTAAAATGAAAATAAATCCGTCCCCTTTTCTGATCGGCGCTAACGACGAAAAAGAAACCCGGTACATGAGGGTGGAATTGAGTGCGAATACCATACATGGACATCCGATATCTGAAGACGCCTTCAAAAGGCTAACCAAGAAGAAAAAATAAGCGATGAACATTAATAAGATAACAACGCTCGGCGGAACAATAACCTTCGATGATCTCTCCACACTAGTTGGATCCGACATCACACTTGTAACCGACGGACTCAAAGAAGACCTTTTACAAGCATCACTGCCACTCGAACAAATAATCGATATTGGATGGTACCCAGAATTCAGCGAAAATGGCGCCTTTAGAATCTCGCTAATCTCAGATCAAAACTGGGAGTCGCCAATATACAGCGAAAGTGCGAAAACTTGGGCCGAACTTGAAAAAGCGTTATATCACGCCCTGAATAAAATAAAAATAGCGTAATCTTTACGCAGTCAAAAAACAGACCCTTCGTAAAAAATGTAACCCCCCGGAAACCTTAGGTCTATTTACCACTTATTATTGCAACAATAAAAAACGCATAAAGGCCACGGCTTTGCCGCGTACAACATGCCCGAATCGAAAGACAAAAGACCAGAACGGCCCGAAACACTTAAAGCTCTAGACGCGACTTGATTCCTTAATATTGGACAAAAGGGGGACAAAAGGGGACAGATTTATTTTCTACAAACTGAAAATAAATCTGTCCCCTTTTCTCCAACGACAACGGCTTGATGACTGCCGTTATCCCGCCGGAACACGAAGCCACAACGTACGAATACATCAACGGCTTCGTGAGTGATGTTCATCGCGGCAAAGCCAGTTGGAAGTACCAACGCAACCGTCAAGGCGATATCACCCAGCAAATCGATCCGGACGGCAATGCCACGCTATACAGCTACGACGGCCAGGGGCGTCTGCTGGAGATTCGCCACCCGGACGGCAGCCGTCATCAACTCGGCTGGAACAACCTCGGCCAGTTGCTGGAAGAACGCCTGCCCGATGGCGGCCAGCGCAAGTATCGCTACGACGCGCTGGGTCGGCAGATTACCCGCCAGGAAGAGTCCGGCGCCATTACCCAATACCAGTGGGACGCCGCTAATCGCCTCGCCCAAGTTACACTGCCGGGCGGTGCAACCCGTGCGTTTACCTATAACGCCTACGGTAATGTCACCGCTGAACGCGATGAACTCGGCCGCATCACTCGGTACGAATACGCCGACAACCTGCATCTGGTCTGCCGCCGCATCAATCCGGACGGCAGCCAACTTCGCTATCGCTATGACAACTCTCGTCTGCTGCTGACTGAAATCGAAAACGAGCGCGGCGAGCAATACCACCTCGACTACTACGCGAACGGCCTGATCCAGCAGGAAACAGGCTTCGACGGTCGTCGCACGGCTTACGAGTATGACCTCAACGGCCAACTGCTGAAGAAAACCGAGTTCGGCGACGATGGCAGCGAACTGGTCACTGAGTATCAGCGCGATGCGGCTGGCCGGCTGCTGGTGAAAACCCTGGCCGATGGCGAAGAAATCCACTACAGCTACGACGCCCTCGGTCGCCTCGTAAACGTCGATGACGGCAACTGGCCGCTCGCCTACAAATACGACCTGCAAGACCGCCTCATCGAAGAACACCAAGGTTGGGGCACCCTGCGCTACGAGTACGATAGCGTTGGTCAGCTCAAACACTGCCGCCTCCCTGACGGCAGCAAACTCGATTACCGTCACCAACCGGGCGGACAACTGAGCAGCATCGACCTCAATGGCTCGCGCCTGACCTCTCACCAGTTCAGTGCTGGGCGCGAACAAAAACGTCAGCAAGGTTTGCTGCTCAGCCAATACCAGTACGACGAACAAGGCCGCCTGCAAGCCCACACTGTTGGCCAGCGAGACAAGAACCTGTTCCAGCGTCGTTATAATTACGATGCCAACGGCAACCTCGCTGGCATTGATGACAGCCGCAAAGGCAATCGCAGCTACCACTACGACCCGCTCGATCGACTCATCAGCGTGCGCGGTGCTACTCCGGAAAGCTTCGCCCATGACCCGGCGGGCAACCTGCTGGGCCAAAGCAATGAAGGCACAGCAAACCTCGCCAACGTCAAAGGCAACCGCCTGCTGATGCAGGGTGATCGTTACTACGACTACGACGCCTACGGCAATCTGATTCGCGAGCGCCGTGGCACAGGACAGAAACTCGTCACCGAGTATCGTTACGACTGCCAGCACCGCTTGATCGGCGTTAGCCTACCGGGTGGCAGCACTGCAACCTACAAGTACGATGCCTTCGGTCGACGTATAGAAAAAACCGTCGACGGCCACATCACCGAATTCCTGTGGCAAGGCGAACGCCTGATTGCCGAAAGCGCCGAAAACCGTTACCGCAGTTACATCTACGAACCGGGCAGCTTCCGCCCATTGGCGATGCTCGATGGCGAAGGCCCACGTAAAGCAACGCCGTTCTATTACCAACTCGACCACCTCGGCACACCGCAGGAGCTCACCGACTACAGCGGCGAGATCATGTGGTCGGCGAAGTACCGAGCCTACGGTAATCTCGCCGCGCTGGACGTCAGCGAGATCGATAACCCGTTGCGGTTCCAGGGTCAGTATTTCGATGCCGAAACGGGGTTACATTACAACCGGCACCGCTACTACAATCCGGGAACTGGACGGTTTTTGACGCCGGATCCGATCAAGCTTGCGGGTGGGTTGAATAGCTACCAGTACGTGCCCAACCCTACGGGGTGGGTGGATCCGTTGGGGCTAGCAAGTAAAGAGTGTGATGAGCCTGAACCCTATAACAACTCCGCTCATAACGCCGCCAAATACGAAGCCATGAAGCGTGATCTTAGAACGACTGAGGCTGCGAATCCCTTAGTCGAAAGTTTGCGGGCCACTGGTGATCTTCCCCCAAATTACGTTACAAAAGCTCAGGCAACACAAAGCGGATGGAAAAAAGGTAAAGCAGTCAACAATAGCGTTCCTGGCGGGCAGCTAGGCGGTGATGTTTTTTACAATGATACAAACGTACTTCCTTCAGCCCCCGGCCGAACCTGGTATGAAGCTGACGTCGGTCTCAATAACACGATGTCGCGGAGCAATCAGCCGGGGACCAGGCTACTCTACTCAGATGACGGACTCCTCTACATAACTAGTGATCATTACGAAACTGTTACCCCTATTGGAAAGTGGAAGTGAATCAAAATGATAGTTGAGCTTGATGGATTGTCCATCTCATCTGAGCAAGAATTCCATAAGCGGATAGCGTCTGCTTTTTCTGTTACTCAATACTATGGAAATAATCTTAATGCGCTTTGGGATCTACTCAGCACCGATGTAGAGCGCCCAATTGAATTAATTTGGACAAACTCAAAACATTCAGAAGAACTAATGGGCGACTCATATAGAAAAATATTAATTATTCTTGATCGAGTCAAAACTCAAGATGAAAACTTTGGACTGGATGAGAAATTTAGTTACCAACTGAAATAGTAAAGCTGTAAACGGGGAGCAGACCACGTTTTATTTTGTCTGAAGGTGGTCTGTCCCTGAATAACACCGCAGCTACATCTACGAACCTGGCAGTTTCCGCCCATTGGCGATGCTCGATGGCCCACGTAAAGCCACGCCGTTCTATTACCAACTCGACCACCTTGGCACACCGCAGGAGCTCACCGACTACAGTGGTGAAATCATGTGGTCGGCGAAGTACCGAGCCTACGGTAACCTGGCAGCGCTGGACGTCAGCGAGATCGATAACCCATTGCGCTTCCAGGGTCAGTATTTCGATACCGAATCAGGATTACATTACAACCGCCACCGCTACTACAATCCGGGGACTGGACGGTTTTTGACGCCGGATCCGATAAAGCTAGTCGGTGGATTGAACGGTTACCAATACGTGCCGAATCCAACGGGCTGGGTAGATCCGCTAGGTTTAAATTGTACGCCAGGACAATGTCCTGACGCCGAACCTCCCAAATGGACTGAAAATTCAGTATTTAATAAATACCCAAAGAAAACGGTCATAAAAACCTCTGGGCCAGAGGAACAAGCCGCTTTCCTACAAGAACATTTGCCTGGACTGCCTAAGGAGCAGGCTCAAATGATCCTTGAACAATCGTATAAAAAGGGAACGTCCGTTGTCATCGGCGGAAGTCGAGTAAGGGGGGACAGTCACCCCGGTAGCGACTTGGATGTTGGATTCGGAGATGTCAATGCAAATAAAGCCGGCAAAATACTTAAGGACCTTAAAAAATCATTTGAGGGAAAGGAAGGCTTTTTGTCGCTCGAAGAAACTAAAATCGCGCCGGGCAACAAAACTGCATCCATTGAAGAAATAAAATCTCCAGAAGAATTTTTCCAACGCTCAGGTAAACGTTCTGAGCAGGATCAGAAAGCAGGTGAAGCTTATAGACCATCAGGTTCAATAACGCTTAAAGAGGATGGTACGATCACGCTAATACCACCTGGAGAATTTCCATGATATTTAAATCAGCCGGCACAGAAGTCAATCTAAACACGGTCACTTACAGGAGCCTTGGCTTCGGTGAGAAATCAATTCTCGAAACAAAAAAATACGAAATGACGATAAACAACGATGAGTTCCCGGAAAACTTCATCAACCATGCAAACTCATTTATTGCCGAATGCAAAATTGATGACTCTGAGCAAGGCTACGCTGACATTCCCGAACTAAAAAAAATAGGTTATCCAACCTTTAATGAAATTTTAAACGACCATCACAATTTGGCTGCCAGCCTTATAAAAGATTATCTTTACTTCGAGCTTTTTTACTTCTTATTCCCCAACTCAAGAGAGCTTAAGGTGGTTATTAACAGCATCGAAGACATAAAATCAGATGGAAGATCAATTACAATCACGGGCGACACGTATCCAGTTCAGAAAACTTAGAAAATCAAATCTACAACTCAAAGGAGAAAAACTACAATTGCAATGACAAAAAAACAGAAAGGGGGAGAGATTTATTTTCTACAAGCTGAAAATAAATCCGCCCCTTTTTTCTGTATTATTGGAATCTTTGCCTGTCTAACGCGCGAGAACTGGAAATCCTCAATGAACTGCCTAGAAAAAGAAATCGACTCGGCATTAGCAGAGCACAACTTAGCGCATGAGAAAGTACGCAACAATGAACTAGCCAAATTGATCGCCAAGCTAACGAGATCATTTTTTTCTTCTGAGACAAAGAGCCTCGACCCTTTCTACTTGAAGAACCCCCAGAAAAAACACAACCCAGACTTCTGGAAAAAAGTAGACACTCTCGAAAATTTTGAAAACCCCTTACTAATAGTTCAAGACAGTAAGATTCACGCTTGGAAACTAGCAAACTCTGCAGATCTTAAAACGCTATTTTCCGAAACGACTGGATTCCCATTCTGGATAGTCGACGACAACTTCAAAGTGCTAATCTATATGGATGATCATGATTGCGTTCATACCAGCGATAGCACTCAATAAAAACAAATCGACTCCAGGTAATTGAAATAAATAAAACGGGGACAGACCACAACTCCTTATTTTAAACGGGGCAGATCACAGTTTTTTTACATCCATAATCTGCCACTTGGGAACTCTCCTCTTTCTCGCTATTTAACGTGATCCGTCCCTGAACAACATGAACAGCAAGATTTACGAAAAATATAACTACTGGCTTGGACCGAATGAAGACTCAAATTGGAATGAGTACATTACTGAACAGGTAGCTCATGGAGTTTTAGGAAAATTTAACGCCATGGACTGGCAACAACTTAATGAATCAATTCTTTTAAAAGAGGAATACTGGCAAGAAAGAAGCGCTGCTGCTCTGGGAGAGTTGCGATCGCCCGAAGCGATAGAGATTTTAAAAAAACTTCTTGACTCTACGTTCTCCGAGGTAGCAGTCACCGCAGCTTCCGAACTTGATTGGACTGAAGCATTTATTGAGGAAAAATACTCTAATAAAATTCAGCGAATCATAGATAATCTACCCGATGAAGAAATTGATTGTTACCCTGAACTCAAAAACCTACTAAAAAAATCACAAAACCAAGGTTCCTAATAAAGACGACAAAAAAGGGGACAGATTTATTTTCTACAAACTGAAAATAAATCTGTCCCCTTTTCTGCTGAGCAGATCTATGAGCTACGGACCGCGATTGCTGAAGTGAAATTTGTGAACCCTACTGGTCATCATGGGGGCAAAGGGTCCACAAAAGCACATAATGAAATACTTAAAATAATTGACAATTCGAAAGATTACGGCGAGTTCCGACAGGGCCTCAATGAGTGGGCGGGTCGGAGGTTAGAAGGTGGAGTGGACTCTCTCCCATCCGGCCTTAAAAATTGAGGAGAAAAAGATGAGTAATAAAAAAACAGTATCAATTTGGACTGCAAACGCCGACTGGCAGCAATCCACTCTTCGGGAAATAGTGACGCCGGCCTATTCTGACGATGGAGAATCTCTAGGATCGGAGTTCAGCAATGCATTTTCTCTGGGCTTTATTGACGACGACTTTATTGAAGCTGATATCGTAGAGCCAACTAAAAACTTGGAAAAAGCAATCGAGGATTTTTCTTATGACTCCGATATCATCGCTGAAATAAAAAAGAAAAACCTCTCTACTTTACCTGAAAAAATAAACACTGTTATTGCAATTTATGATTGTGCTTATAAAGGAAAAACCACAGCTACCATATTACGAGGCATCGAATTCACATATCGAGGTCAGTTTGAATATCAAGATTAGGACACATGAGACGCAACCGATAAAGAAAAAAGGGGATGGAGTTATTTTCTACACGCTGAAAATAACCCTGCCTATTTTTCTTTTTGACAAACCCCAATTAGAGCCTGTAGCTGAGGCATATGGAAAATATGGCGAAGCGTAAACGGGGGACAGATCACGTTTTCTTTTTCTGAAGGCGGCCTGCACTATGAGCTGCAATTTTTCGCGTTGTAAAAGTGGTCCGCCCCTGATTGATCATTCAAGAAAAAGTCCCGCGATATTGGAAAGACCGTGCAGCGCAGGCCGCAAAATGATACCGACCAAATTAAAATTACTAATTGAAAATCAGCCGGGTAATACCCTTCGAACAGACAAGCAATCAGTTACCGAGGCTTTAAAACAGCTAAACATAGACATAAATAGCGAACTCGCAGAGTTTTTTTTAAACTACACAATAACTTTTTTTAAAAGCAGTTCTTCTGATGAAGAATTGTGTGACATCGCCGACCCAAGCAACGAAATCGAAATCGGAACAAATTTCATCCACGAAGTATGGGAGCTACCGGAAAACCTTGTCTGCCTCACCAACATTCAAGGCGAAGGCTGTTACTTGTATGACATAAATAGCGGCGAAGTTTTAGACTTCAGCCTTGCTAACCGAGATGATTTCCTAGCTGGTAAAACACAGCAAAAATGGGCTAGCTTCTTTGAGTTTTTGATTTGGTACTTATCTTAAACCTCACACCATTAAAAATCTTTAAAAAAGGAGCGAACCAAACGAATAAAAAGACAAAAAGGGGACAGATTTATTTTCTACAAACTGATAATAAATCCACCCCCTTTTCTCCCCAGCGTCATTGAAAATTTTGATGATTGGAAAAAGTTTCTATGAAAACCACCTTTGAAACAGCTTTAGAACTTCATGAAACATCTGATTTCTTCAAAGGCAATGGGAAATATTTTGCCCGCGGCTCCGACTGGGGAGACCATCTCTTCGTTAGCAACTGGCAGGAAATGTGCGGAGTTTTAAAACATCAGCAATCAGCACAACACCTGCTGACAACTATATTTGAGAATTATGCAGAACACTTAAAAGAAGATTATTCAGATGCAGAAGGATTGCTTTCAAACATAAGCGCTTACTACACCCTTAAAAACAAAATCGCTTTTCTGTCGGACAACAACTACGACTTAGTCGAGAGCCTTGACGAAAAAAGCAAAAGCAACATAGGGAAATTATTCCGTCTCCTTAGACAGCACTACGACATAAAAAACGAACTCTTGCCAAGATACAAATTCAATGATGAGATCAAGCGATTAGAACTCAAAGGCTGTCTAATTGACCTCGAACACCTTTGAGCAAGATATTTAATGTGACTACCTCATACCACCGTAAGCTCGATACTTGACCAGTCCTCATGAATAAACACCAGATCACTCTAGCCAATGGATGGACAGCAACCTTTGATAACAACGGTGAATTCCGTATGGGAGCCGAAGGTTGGAGCTTGTCTTTGCAAGGGCCGGACGGCAGGAATATTCATTACTTCGCGGACCAGATCATTCTGGTCAACGATGACGACGGCACCCAAGCAAATTCATGCCTGCATCTATCTACTGATGGTGTTTACGGTTATTTGAGTACAGCCGTTGATAGCTGCTGGGTGATCGATTTTTCGCGATGCATGATCGCTCCCCATCGGGTAAGCATCTATCACTACCATGACGCCTACGATGAAAGCGTCGCAGCTTACGAGCAGCCGGCCTTCAAACGCGCGAGGCAATACATCAGCGTTGTTGGAAAGTACATTTATCTGACTTTCCCTCTAACCAAAGATGAGGACTTTCCCAAGGTATGGGAGGAGTACCTCTCGATACGCAGACGCCAACTGGATGAGTTGTATTTCAGAAACTGATCAAAGGGCGCCATCGTCAGCGAAGTGCTTTCACGCGCCCTACCCGATCAACTCATCTGCCACGTCATACTTAACCACCACCCGATTCCGATACAACCTCACCCGCTCCACCAACTCCCCAACCTGCCCCTTCTCCCTCACCTCCCGCCAGATCTCATTCTCCCGATACACCCGCGCACCCTCCCGCACAAACCGATGCGCCTCTTGAAACACGTGATAGCGATTGATCTGGCTTAATGATTCTGGACACCCCTAAAGGGCGTTAATCTACGCCCAACGACGAGGTGTGATTTGACCAGACGATATTTTTCGACAGATTTCAAACGGGATGCGG
>NZ_WXVV01000021.1 GCF_013433315.1 Pseudomonas crudilactis
TGCTCGCGAAGGGGGCGACTCATTCCTTCAGAGTGTATGCACCAGCCAATCCCGAAACGCTTTCAGTGACGGCAAATTCTCATTGCGCGGCGGATACACCAGGTAATAGCTGCGCCGACTGGTAATCGGTTCGCCCAATTGCAGCAATTCACCGCTGAGCAACTCATCCTCCACCAGAATTCGCGGCACCAGCCCCACACCAATATTCGTCCGCACCGCCTGAATCAAGTGCGAGGTCATTTCAAAACTCGGCCCGATGCGCATGCTGCGGTGCGGCAAACCGTGATGGCTGAACCATTCCGCCCACGCCTGCGCATTGCTGCTGACATTGAGCAACAGTTGCCCGGCGATGTGTTGTTCGGCGTCGTCGCGCTCAGCATCGGACAGTTGCGCACTGGCGATCACCACCAGTTCCTCGGTGTGCAAGGGCAGGGCCGTCAGCCCTGGCCATTCACCGCCACCGACGCAGATCGCCGCATCGATTTCGCTGGTATCGAAGTCGATTGCTTCGATCCGCGAATGCAAATGCACGGTCATGCCCGGGTGCGCGGTGTAGAAATCCTTGAGTCTCGGCAACAGCCATTTCGAACCGAACGTTGGCAGCGTCGCCAGGCGCAAGCTGTGAATGCCCGAGCCAAACGCCATGGCCTGCAAGGTCGCGCTGCGAATCTGCCCGAGCGCTTCGGCGAGTTCGCGTTGATACATGCGCCCGACATCGGTGAGCACCACTTGCCGACCTTCGCGAGTGAACAAACGCATGCCGAGCATCTTCTCGAGAATCTGCACCTGACGGCTGACCGCACTCTGCGTCAGCGACAATTCATGAGCGGCGCGGGTGTAGCTTTCATGGCGCGCGGCGGCCTCGAAGGCCAGCAGTAACGACATGGAAGGGGTGAGCGTGCGCGGATTCATTCGTAAAAGTCATCAATAGCGGGTCGAATTTACGGTTGTCCCGGCGTTCGCCAGCAATGAACATGGGCACCATGAGATGGCGGAGCCTGACGCAATCATTCGTTGCGTACAACTGTTTACCGCCACACGGCCCGATTTGACCGAGATGACCTGACCGATGATTGCCCAGCTGTCCTCCACCAAAGCCCTGACCAGCGATTACCAGCAGTTCCTCCAAGCCCTGAAAGACAGCGGCTTTCGCGGTGAAATCAGCGCTGACTACGCCAGCCGCGTGGTGCTGGCGACCGACAACTCGATCTATCAGCGCCTGCCGCAAGCGGCGGTGTTTCCGATGGACGCCGAGGACGTGGCGCGAGTGGCACGACTGATCGCCGAACCGGCGTACCAACAAGTGGTGATTACTCCGCGCGGCGGTGGCACCGGCACCAACGGCCAATCGCTGACGGACGGCATCGTCGTCGATCTGTCGCGGCACATGAACCGCATCCTCGAAATCAACGTAGAGGAACGCTGGGTGCGCGTGCAGGCCGGGGTGGTCAAGGATCAGCTCAACGCTGCGCTGAAATCCGCTGGGCTGTTCTTCGCCCCGGAACTGTCGACCTCCAACCGCGCCACCGTCGGCGGCATGATCAACACCGACGCCAGCGGCCAGGGCAGTTGCACTTACGGCAAGACCCGTGATCATGTGCTTGAGCTCGATATGGTCCTGCGCGGCGGCGAGCGTCTGCACGGTTTGCCCCTTGAGGAAACTGAGCTTGAAGCGTTGTGCGCCCGCGAAGATCGCGTCGGTGAGGTCTATCGTTGCGCACGGCAGATCATTGATGAGCAGGGCGAGCTGATCAAAGAGCGTTTCCCCGATCTCAACCGTTGCCTGACCGGTTATGACTTGGCGCATCTGCGTGAGGCGGACAACCGTTTCAACCTCAACAGCGTGCTGTGCGGTGCTGAAGGCTCGTTGGGTTTTGTCGTTGAGGCGCGGTTGAATGTGTTGCCGATCCCCAAACACACGATGTTGGTGAACATCCGCTACGCCGGGTTCATGGACGCCTTGCGTGATGCGCGGGCCTTGATGGCGCTCAAGCCGCTGTCGATCGAAACCGTCGACTCGAAAGTGTTGTTGCTGGCGATGCAGGACATTGTCTGGCACGGCGTCGCCGAGTATTTCCCGGAAAGTGCCGAGCGCCCGACGCTGGGGATCAACCTGGTCGAGTTTTGCGGTGATGATCCCGAAGATCTGCAGCGCCGTGTCGAGGCGTTCGTCGATCACTTGAGCAGCGACCGCACGGTCGAACGTTTTGGCCACACGCTGGCGGTCGGCCACGCAGCGGTGAGCAAGGTCTATGGCATGCGCAAACGTGCGGTAGGCCTGCTCGGCAACGTCGCCGGGGAAGCGCGGCCGCAGCCGTTCGTTGAAGACACGGCGGTGCCGCCGCAGCACCTGGCCGAGTACATCGCCGAGTTGCGCGACCTGCTCGACAGCCACGGTTTGCAGTACGGCATGTTCGGTCACGTCGATGCAGGCGTGCTGCACGTGCGGCCGATTCTCGACATGAAAGACCCGCAGCAAGCCGCGCTGGTACGTCCGGTGTCCGATGGCGTTGCCGCGCTGACTCAGCGTTATGGCGGCCTGTTGTGGGGCGAGCACGGTAAAGGTCTGCGCTCGGAATACTCACCGGCATTCTTCGGTGAGTTGTATCCGGCGCTGCAAGCGCTGAAAGCTGCATTTGACCCGTTCAACCAGTTCAATCCGGGCAAGATCGCCACGCCGGCTAACACCGATGCGGTGCTGCTGAAAATCGATGAAGTCACTTTGCGCGGAGAACTCGATCGGCAGATCGACGAGAAGGTTTGGCAAAGCTACGGCGCCGCGATGCACTGCAACGGCAACGGCGCCTGCTACAACTTCGACCCTGATGACGCGATGTGCCCGTCGTGGAAAGCCACCCGCGAGCGTGCGCAATCGCCCAAGGGCCGGGCTTCATTGATTCGTGAGTGGCTGCGTTTGCAGGGCGAGGCGGGCGTTGACGTATTGTCCGATGCCATTCGCAAGCCTGCGTTTTTCAGCTCGTTGTGGCAGCGCTGGCGCAACAGCCGTGCACAGTCCGAGGATTTCTCCCACGAAGTCTACGACGCCATGGCCGGTTGTCTGGCGTGCAAATCCTGCGCGGGGCAGTGTCCGGTGAAGGTCAATGTGCCGGAATTTCGTTCGCGCTTTCTCGAGCTGTATCACAGCCGTTATCTGCGTCCGGCGCGGGATTATCTGATTGCTTCGCTGGAGTACAGCATTCCGTACATGGCGCGGATTCCGGCGCTGTACAACGGTTTGATGGGCGCTTCGTGGGTGCGCGGCCTGCTGGAAAGGGTCGGCGGCATGATCGATGTGCCGTTGCTCAGTCGATTCGATTTTCACGCTGCGATGCGCCGTTGGCAGGTGCAGCCAGCGACGGTGTCGACCTTGTCGGCGCTGACCCCGGCGCAACGCGAGCGCAGTGTGGTCATCGTGCAGGACGCGTTCACGCGTTACTTCGAAGCGCCGTTGCTGGCGGATCTGGTCGAACTGATTTCACGTCTGGGTTATCAGGTGTATCTCGCGCCGTTCAGCGCCAACGGCAAGCCATTGCATGTGCAAGGCTTCCTCTCGGCGTTCAACCGCGCGGCGTTGCGCAACGCTCGGCAGCTGCGTGAATTGGCGGATGTGGGCGTGCCGTTGCTGGGCCTCGATCCGGCGATGACGCTGGTGTATCGCCAGGAATACCTGAAAGTGCCGGGCATGGAGCAATGCCCGGAAGTGGCACTGGTGCAGGAGTGGTTGCTCAAGGTGATGCCAGAGCAGGCGGCGCAGGATAAAACCGCAGCGTTCCGACTGCTCGCCCATTGCACCGAGAAAACCAACGCCCCGGCCGCGACCCGGCAGTGGGAACAGGTGTTCGAACGCGCAGGATTGAAGTTGGCGACGCAAGCCACCGGTTGCTGCGGCATGTCCGGCACGTATGGCCACGAGGCGCGCAATCGTCAAACCTCAGCGGTGATCTACGAGCAGTCGTGGGCACGTCAGATAGACGCGCCGGCAGAGCAGGGCGAAGCACTGGCCACGGGGTATTCCTGCCGCAGTCAGGTCAAGCGCCAGTCGGATCAGGCACTGCGCCATCCGTTGCAGGTGCTGCTTGAGGTTCAGCGTCGCTGAGGGATTCGTCCGTGTCCGTGTCCCAGATCAGGCGCGGATCGAAACTCATCGCCGCGAGCATGGTGAACACCACGACCAGGCCGAAAAACAGAATGCCCGGTCGCGGCTCGATATCGCCCAGCGCCTGAAACTTCACCAGTGCTGCGACCAGCGCCACCACCAGCACGTCGAGCATCGACCAATAGCCGATCAGCTCGACGAAGCGGAACAGTTTCGAGCGCTCTTTGCGCGCCCAGGCGCTGTCGCGCTGTACGGTCATCAACAGCAGCGTGAGGGCCACGAACTTGACTCCCGGCACCGCGATGCTGGCGATGAAAATGATCAGCGCAATGTCCCACGCGCCGTGTTCCCAGAACTCCAGCACGCCACTCATGATCGTGCTGTCGGCGCCGCTGCCGAGCATGGTGGTGTTCATCACCGGCAGCAGATTGGCCGGCACGTAAAACGCTAGCGCCGCGAGCATGTAGGCCCAGGTGCGCGCCAGTGAATTGGTCTTGCGCCGGTGCAGCGGCGCGTCGCAACGCGGGCACTCGTGCGGCTCGTCGGTCATGTCGCAAGCCAGCCCGCAGCTGTGGCACAGGCACAGATTGAGTTCGCTGGCAGTCGGTGGCCGTTTCATAGAATGTCCCAGAGGTCGCGGATATCGCGACCGGCAATCCTGATCATCATCAAGCTGAGCACCGCTAGCGCAAACAGGCCGATGCCGGGCAACACATCGAGCAATCCGGCCAGTTTGAACACCGCCACCATCGCTCCCAACAGACAAACTTCAAGCATGCTCCATGGCCGCAGGGTTTCCAGCCAGCGCATGCACAGCTTGAAGCCCGGAGCACGTCGCGATGACAGCGCGAAGCTGAGCACCCAGACCAGCAGCACCAGTTGAAACGCCGGGGCAATGATGATCGAAATCGCCGCGACCATCGCCATAAAGGTGATTGGCCCCTGACTCAGCGCCAGCACCGAATCCCACAGTGTCGCGCTGTTTTTCAAGCCTTTGAGGCTGATGCTCATCACCGGGTAGAAGTTGGCAAACAGCCACAGCATCGCAGCGGTGAAGGTCAGGGCCAGACGCTGCTCGACGGTCAAACCGTTGAAGCGCTGCAGTACGCCGCCGCAACGCACACACGAGGTTTTCTGGTGTTTGGCCAGCACGGCTTTTTCGTACACGCAGTCGCAGTGCTCGCAAATGATCAGGTGTTGGGTGTTGACCATGGACAACGCTCGACAGCAAGCCGCAGGGGCAGGGGACTTGATCACTATAGAAGCCTGAGGCTATTGGGCAAATTGCGCGGCTGGATCAACGAAGATTTTTTTGAGAATCACTATCGATTGAGCTTGGGTTTCTGTTGTTTGTTGTTATAAGGTAACGCAAATTTTCAGGGGTAGCCCTTATGGGCACCCGGTGTTATCCCTTCGATTGCGAAACGCCCATGACGATTGTGCTTCCTCCTTCTGCCCCGTTGACCACTGGCCGGCTGCTGTCCATTGATGCCCTCAGAGGCTTGGTGATTCTGTTCATGCTGCTCGACCACGTGCGCGAAACCTTTTTGCTGCATCGCCAGGTCAGCGACCCGATGGACATTGCCAGCACTGAACCGGCACTGTTTTTCACTCGTACCCTGGCGCATCTGTGCGCGCCGGTGTTTGTGCTGCTGACGGGATTGTCGGCGTGGTTGTTCGGCGAAAAGTACGCGGGCAAGGCCGATGTCAGTGCGTTTCTGTTCAAGCGCGGTCTGTTTCTGGTGGTGCTGGAGTTCACGCTGGTGAACTTCGCGTGGACCTTCCAGCTGCCGCCGAGTGTGATTTATCTGCAAGTGATCTGGGCGATCGGTTTGAGCATGATCGCCTTGTCGCTGCTGGTCTGGCTGCCGCGCTGGCTGCTGCTGACGTTGAGCCTGACGATCATCGCCGGACACAACCTGCTCGACGCGGTGCACTTTCCAGTGGAGTCGGCGCTGCATGTGCCGTGGGCGATTTTGCATGATCGCGGCTGGATCGACGTCAGCGACACTCTGCGTCTGCGCACCTCCTATCCGTTGCTGCCGTGGATCGGTGTGATCGGCCTGGGTTATGCGCTGGGGCCGTGGTTTGCTCGCGGCGTTGAAGCGGGTTTGCGTCAGTGGCAACTGCTGATCGCGGGGAGCGCAGGACTGCTTGGCTTTGTCGGGTTGCGGCTGATCAACGGCTATGGCGAAAAACCATGGGCCGTGGGCGACACGTCGGTGCACACCCTGATGAGCTTTTTCAACATCACCAAGTACCCACCGTCGTTGCTGTTTATCGCGCTGACCGTGAGCGCCGGGCTGTTGCTGCTACTGGCATTCGAACGCTTGCAGGATCGTCGCTGGATTCGCTGGCTGACCGTGTTCGGTTCGGCGCCGATGTTTTTCTACCTGCTGCACCTGTACACGTTGAAGGTTTTGTACCTGATTGGCGTGGCCTTGTTCGGGCTGAATCAGGGTAGCTATTTCGGATTCTCCTCGGTGGTGGCGATCTGGCTGGCAGCAGTCATTCTGGCGATCGGGCTGTTCCCGGCCGTGCGCTGGTTCTCTGCGTTGAAGGCTCGTCGCCGTGACATCGCCTGGCTGAAGTATCTGTAAACGCCTAACGCCGGTTGCGCACGAAGTCGATAAACGCCTTCAGCGCTGCCGGCACATGACGGCGGCTCGGGTAGTACAAGTGCAGGCCCGGATAGTACGGGCACCAGTCTGCCAGCACTTGCACAAGGCGCCCGCTGACGAGGTGTTCGCTGACCATGTCTTCGAACACATAGGCCAGGCCCAGCCCTTGCAGCGCGGGCCCGACCATCAGGCTGACATCGCCGAGGGTCAGCGGGCCGTTGACCTCGATTTCCTGGGCGATGCCGCCGCGTTCGAGTTCCCAGCGGTACATCGAACCGCTGGGGTAGCGGTGGCGGATGCACGGCAGTCCGTGCAGGTCCTCGGGTTTTTGCGGTGCCACATGGCGTTCGAAAAACGCGGGGGAACCGACCACCACTGAACGCATTGTCGGGCCAATTGGCAGCGACACCATGTCGGCTTCCAGACGATCGCCGAAGCGCACGCCGGCATCGAAACCGTTGGCGACGATATCCAGCAACGCATCGCTCTCGACCACTTCCAGACGAATGTCCGGATACACCTGCAAAAACTCACTGGCAATCGGCAGCAACACCAGTTCGCAGGCTTGCCGCCCGCAGGTGATGCGCAGATTGCCTGAGGGTTTATCGCGGAAGTGATTGAGGTCTTCCAGCGCATCGTCGATGTCGCGAAAGGCTGGTTTCAATCGCGTGTACAGGCGCTCGCCAGCCTCGGTCAACGCCACGCTGCGGGTGGTGCGATTGAACAGGCGCACACCAAGACGGTTCTCCAGCGCCTTCACCGAATGGCTCAGCGCGGAAGGGGTCAGGCCGAGTTCGATGGCGGCTTTACTGAAGTTCAGGTACTGCGCGGTGCACAGGAAAACGGTGAGATCCGCCGCCGAAGGTGATTTCATCTGTGAATGCCTTTCACAAAGTCATGCAAAATTGTTGGGATTATCGCATCAGTAGCACGGCTTTAAAGTCGCATCAACTTATCAAACAGGCCCGGCACCCACGTCAGGGTTTCTAACAGGAGAAGTTGTGATGCGTACCTGGTTCATTACTGGTGCTTCCCGTGGTTTTGGCATTCTCATCGCCGAGCAGGCCCTGCGTTCCGGTGACGCGGTCATCGCTACCGCGCGTAACCCGCAAGACATCACCGATCGTCTCGGCGACCAGCCGAACCTGCTGGCGGTGCGTCTGGACGTCACCCGCGAAGACGAAGCGCATCAGGCCGTTGCCGCAGGGATCAAACGCTTCGGCCGGATCGATGTGCTGATCAACAATGCCGGTTTTGGTGTACTCGGCGCGGTGGAAGAAACCAGCGCCAGCGAGACCGAGCGCTTGTTCGCGACCAATGTGTTCGGCCTGCTCAACGTCACTCGCGCCGTGTTGCCGCATATGCGCGCACAACGCAGTGGCCGGGTGATCAACATCTCGTCGATCGGCGGCTATCAGGCGTATATGGGCTGGGGCGTTTACGGCTCGACCAAGTTCGCCGTCGAGGGCATCACCGAAGCGTTGCATCAGGAACTGGCACCGCTGGGCATTCACGCCACGGTGGTCGAGCCGGGCTTCTTCCGCACGGATTTCCTTGATGAGCAATCGCTGATCAAGACCGCGTTGGTGCTGCCGGACTACGACGAAACCGTGGGCAAGATGCGCGTGTTCGCCGAAGCGGCCAATCATGCACAACCGGGTGATCCGCTGAAGTTTGCCGAGGCGATACTGGCGCTGGTCAATGCACCGAACCCGCCGCTGCGACTGGCGCTGGGTAGTGACACGGTTGCGCGGATCGAGGCGAAGAATCGGCTGGTGGCGCAGGAGTTGGAACAGTGGCAGGTATTGGCGCGGTCGACCGACTTCAACAACTGAACGCCAGAGCTGTGAGAGCGAGGCCGCTCGCTCTCATTGTCACCGTCTGCAAACGTCGGTGGATTTTTCACGCCTTATCCGCTGCGTAATGCAGCTTATTGATCCTCAAAGGATGGAATGATGAACGCTATGACTCAGCCGCACGGAGCGCGCGACAAGTTGCTCATACTGGCGGCCGTTTGCCTCTCGGCACTGGTCTTGCCGTTAAGTTTTACTGGCGGCGCGGTGGCGACACCAGCCATCGGCCGTGACCTGGGCGGCAGCCCGGTGGCGCTGACCTGGATCACCAACGCGTTCATGTTGTCGTTCGGCAGTTTGCTGATGGCCGCCGGCGCATTGGCTGATGTGTATGGACGCAAACGCCTGTTCACCTTCGGCATGCTGCTGTTTACCGTCGCCTCGATCGCGCAGAGTCTGGCGCCTTCGGTGTTCTGGCTGGATGTGCTGCGCGCCGTTCAAGGCGTGGCGGGAGCGGCGGCGCTGGCCAGCGGCTCGGCGGCGCTGGCGCAAGAGTTCGAAGGGCATGCCCGGACCCGGGCGTACAGCGTGCTCGGTACAACGTTCGGCATCGGTCTGGCGTTCGGACCCTTGATGGCCGGGGCGTTGATCGAGGCCTTCAACTGGCGGGCGATTTTTGTCTTTACGGCGTTGATCGGTGTGATCGCGATGGTCTTCGGTCTGCCGCGTATGCGCGAAACCCGTGACCCGGATGCCAAAGGGCTGGACTGGCTGGGCACGGTGCTTTTCAGTGCGATGCTGGCGCTGTTCACTTTCGGCCTGATCCAGGCGCCGGACAGTGGCTGGGAAAGCCCGCTCGTGATCGGTTTGCTGGGCGCTTCGGCCGTGTTGCTGGCAGCTTTCGTGATCGTCGAAATGCGTGTCGAACGGCCGATGCTCGATCTCACCCTGTTCCGTTATCCGCGATTCATTGGCGTGCAGATGCTGCCGATCGGCACCTGTTTTTGCTACATCGTGCTGGTGGTGATGTTGCCGCTGCGCTTCATCGGCGTTGAGGGCTTGAGCGAGATCGACGCCGGCCTGCTGTTGCTGGCGTTGTCGGCGCCGATGTTGGTGGTACCGATGCTGGCCGCTTCGCTGGCGCGCTTTGTATCCGCTGGGATTTTGTCCGGCGCCGGGTTCCTGATTGCCGCTGTGGGCCTGCATTGGCTGAGTCTGTACAACGTCGGTGAGGCGAAATTCGCGCTGGTGGTGCCGATGCTGCTGATCGGTATTGGCGCCGGCCTGCCGTGGGGGCTGATGGATGGTTTGTCGGTCAGCGTCGTGCCGAAAGAGCGCGCAGGCATGGCAGCGGGCATCTTCAGCACCGTGCGGGTGGCGGGTGAGGGCATTGCCCTGGCGATTGTCGCCGCAGTACTGGCGTCACTGCTCCACGCTGATCTGTCGAGTGCCGTGCACGTGGTGGCGGGTAGCGCCGAGGCGTCGCTGATTGCCGAGACCGCGCACCGGGTGACCACGGGTGATATGGCGCATGCGATCAACACCGTGCCAGGTCTGGCCAATGAACGTCTGGTGCAAGGTTATGCGTCAGCGTTTCAATATCTGCTGCATATCCTGACGGTCATCACACTAGTGTCGGCGGCGGTGGTGCTGGGTTTGTTGAGCAAAGATCGCAGCGTCGCCGAGCCACAACAGGCCGCCGCGTAAACCCACTGTGGGGGCGAGCCACCTATTTTCAATCTGTCTCCGAATCCCTGTGGGAGCGAGCTTGCTCGCGAAAGCGGTGGATCAGCAACAGACTTGTTGGCTGACACGCCGCAATCGCGAGCAGGCTCACTCCTACAAGGGATGTCTTGTGTCTGGATTATTTGCGATCCAGCCACACCGTCTGCGCATTGCAGAATTCGCGCACGCCGAAGTGCGAGAGCTCACGGCCGAAACCACTCTTCTTTACACCGCCAAAGGTCACGCGTGGATCGCTGGCGGAGTAGCCGTTGATGAACACGCCGCCGGTGTCCAGTTCGCTGGTCAGTTGCTGGGCCAGTGCCACGTTGGCGGTGTAAATGGTTGCGGTCAGGCCGAATTCGCTGTCGTTGGCCAGTGCCACGGCATGCGCGCAATCGCGAGCGCTGATGATCGACGCGACCGGGCCGAACAGTTCCTGTTTGAACGAGGTCATGCGGTCGGTGACATCGGCCAGCACGGTCGGCTCGTAATAGTTGCCCGGGCCTTCGGACTTGCCGCCGCCGAGCAGCAGGGTGGCGCCTTCTTCCAGGGTGTCGCGCACTTGCTGGTCGAGCTCATCACGCAGGTCGAAGCGTGCCATCGGACCGATGTAGGTCTCGGCGGACAGCGGATCACCGACCTTCAACTTGCGCGTGGCTTCGACGAATTTACGCGTGAATTCTTCGACCACGCCTTCTTCGATGATCAGCCGTTTGGCTGCTGCGCAGACCTGACCGGAGTTCTGGTAGCGACCGATCACAGCGGCTTGCACCGCTTCATCCAGATCGGCGTCGTTGAGCACGATGAACGGGTCGGAACCGCCCAGCTCCAGCACGCATTTCTTCAATGCGGCACCGGCCTGAGCGCCGATGGCCATGCCGGCACGCACGCTACCGGTCAGGGTCACGGCGGCGATACGCGAGTCGGCGATGGCAGTGGAAACGCCTTCCGGGGTGACGTTGATCACTTCAAACACGCCATCGGCGAAACCGGCGCGGGTGAAGGCGTCGCGCAGCAGATAGGCGCTGCCCATCACGTTCGGCGCATGTTTGAGCACGTAAGTGTTGCCGGCGATCAGCGCCGGTACGGCACCGCGCAGCACTTGCCAGATCGGGAAGTTCCACGGCATTACCGCGAGGATCGGGCCGAGCGGACGGTATTCGATGCGCGCCTTGCCGCCTTCAACCTGGGTCGGTTCAGCGTCAAGCATGGCCGGGCCATTCTCGGCGTACCACTCGCAGAGCTTGGCGCATTTCTCGATTTCACCACGGGCCTGAGCAATCGGCTTGCCCATTTCCAGGGTGATCATGGTCGCCATGGCATCGCTGGTTTCACGCAGCGCGCCAGCGAGGGCGCTCAACAAGCGCGAGCGATCTTGCAGCGGCTTGCGCTTCCACTTGCCAAAGCCATAGGCGGCGCGGGTCAGCGCAGCGTCAAGGGCAGAGGCGGATTCAAACGCGTAGTGACCGATCTGCTCGCCGGTGGCGGGGTTGATCGACATGGCGTGGGTCTGGCTGGAAATCTGGCTCATGGCATCGTCCTGCATGTTCGTCGGATGGGCTTAGAGTAGGGTGGTGTTTATTTTCTGGAAACTGAATAATAAAGATCGTTTCTTTCACGATTGGAGAATGACTGTGGATCTGGTGCAGCTGGAAATCTTCAAAGCCGTTGCCGAACACGGCAGCATCAGCGCCGCCGCCGCGCAGATTCATCGCGTGCCATCGAACCTGACCACGCGGATCAAGCAGCTTGAGCAGGATCTGGGCGTCGATCTGTTTATTCGCGAGAAAAGTCGTCTGCGCCTGTCGCCGGCGGGGTGGAGTTTTCTTGAGTACGCGCGGCGGATTCTCGACCTGGTGCAAGAGGCGCGCGCCACCGTGGCGGGCGAAGAACCGCAAGGCGCGTTTCCTTTGGGGTCGCTGGAAAGCACGGCGGCGGTGCGCATTCCCGAATTGCTCGCGGCGTATAACCAACTTCATCCGAAAGTTGATCTGGACCTGTCCACCGGGCCCTCCGGGACGATGATCGACGGCGTGCTCTCCGGGCGTCTTGCGGCAGCATTCGTCGACGGCCCGGTGCTGCATCCGACGCTGGAAGGCGTACCGGCCTTCGAAGAAGAAATGGTCATCATCGCGCCACTGAATCACGCCCCGGTACAGCGTGCAGCGGATGTGAATGGCGAGAATATTTACGCCTTCCGCTCCAACTGCTCCTACCGTCATCACTTCGAAAAATGGTTCAGCACCGACGCCGCTGTGCCCGGAAAAATCTTCGAAATGGAGTCCTACCACGGCATGCTCGCCTGCGTCAGCGCCGGCGCCGGACTGGCGCTGATGCCGCGCAAAATGCTGCAGAGCATGCCCGGCAGTGCCACGGTCAGCGTTTGGCCTTTGGCGGCGGACTTTCGTTATCTGACCACCTGGCTGGTGTGGCGGCGGGGCACGGTGTCGCGCAGTCTGAGCATGTTTGTGCGCTTGCTCGAAGAGCGCGGTGTGGTGCGTGCAGAAGAGTAATTGACACGTTGTGTCATGGCTGTATCTTTATCGGCGTTTCGCAATATAAAAAACTATACAGCGCAGCCATGAGGAACAAGCAAATGACCACAGCCCTGAGCGAAAAAGCAGTTCTGAGCGGCAAAGAAGCCGTTGGCGAAGGTTTTGTGCTGGAGACCATGCGCCATGCCCAGCAATTGACCTGGAAGGCCGTCGACGCCATTGCTGCGGTGATCAAGCCGGGCATGCTCGAGTCCGAAGCGACGACGCGCGGCAAGGAAATCCTCGCCGAACTGGGCATGGACCGGATCTGGCATCCGCTGTTGATCCGCTTCGGTGCCAACACGCTCAAGACCTTCAAGCAACGTTCCGACGGCGATCCGGTGTTGGGCGAAGAGGATATTTTCTTCATCGATATGGGCGTGGTCTGGCAGGGCCATGAAGGTGATGCGGGCGCGACTTACACCACCGGTTCTGATCCGGAAATGATCGCTTGCGCGGCAGCCTCGAAAGAACTGTTCGATCGGGTCGAAGCCTTCTGGCGTCAAGGTGTTTCCGGGGTGGAGCTTTATCGCTATGCCAGCGATCAGGCCGAGGCGATGGGCTGGGTGTTGAACCTGAATATCAAGGGCCATCGGGTCAGCGATTTTCCTCATGCGATTCACCGGGGCGGCGATCTGGGTGACTTCGATCAGGCGCCGCATGCTGGCGTGTGGATTCTGGAAATACAGATCGCTCACCCGTCGCGGCTGTTTGGCGCGTTTTACGAAGACTTGCTCATCTAGCGCGTCAGCGTGCTGCTAAAGTCTGGAGTCGATGCATGGGTTTACGTGCAGGCGTGACAACCGGGCGCAGCGCTGTAGTTGTTTTTATATAGCGCCAACTTCGATGATGCACGCCGTTTCCTAACTCCAAAGTCAAAAAACAGGACGTCCATCATGAAAGTCAGTGCACGCAACGTATTCAAAGGTCAGGTCAGCCAGGTTCAGGCCGGCGCGGTCAACGCCGAGGTGGTTTTGACCCTGGCTGGCGGTGAGCAACTTGTGGCGGTCGTGACCATGGAAAGCATCAAAAACCTCGGCATCGCCGTCGGCAAAGAAGCCGTCGCGCTGGTCAAGGCGCCATGGGTCATGCTGATGACCGAATCCAGCGACATTCGCCTGTCGGCGCGCAACTGCCTGGAAGGTAAAGTGCTGAGCGTGACCGATGGCGCGGTCAACGCCGAAGTGGTCATCGAGCTGGCCGGCGGTTCAAAGGTTTACTCGATCGTGACCCGCGATGCCGTTGCTGAACTGGGCCTGGCCAAAGGCGTCAGCGCCACGGCTGTGATCAAGGCTTCGCACATCATTCTGGGTGTGCCGGCCTGACTGATTTTGCAATAAAAAATGCCGGGCTCTTGAACAGGAGGCCGGCATTTTTTTGCCTGTCAAAACGCCCCGTCGATACTGCGTGGCACGTTCAGCGGATTACCTTCGCGCAACACCTCTGGCAATAACTCATCCGGAAACCCCTGATAAGCCACGGGCCGCAAGAAGCGTTCGATCGAGGTCATGCCGACCGAAGTGAAGCGGCTGTCCGAAGTCGCCGGAAACGGGCCGCCGTGCACGGTGGCAAAGGTCACTTCCTGTGGGTGGGCGAAGGCGTTGACCACGATGCGTCCAGTGCGGCGTTCGAGAATCGGCAGCAGGCGCCGCGTCAATCCCAGATCGCCACTTTCAAGTTGAATCGCCGCGCTGAGCTGTCCCTTGAACGAACGGGCGACTGCCAGCAGCTCGGCTTCATCACTGACCGATACCAACAGTGCCGACGGGCCAAACACTTCGTGGGCCAACCCCGGTTCGCTGAGCAATTGGTGTCCCTCGACTTCCAGCAACGCAGCACGTCCGGCGAACGTGGCATCGGCTGGCGTGCCTGCCGCGATCACCTGCGCTCCGGCACGCTCCATCACCATCAGGCCTTCGACGTACGCGCCGTGAATGCCCGGCGTCAGCATCGTCCGCGCCGGTGCCGCGCTGACCCGTGTGCGCATGGCGCTGCGCAGCTCATCAAACCCCGCACCGCGGATGGTGATCAGGATCGATGGGCACAAACAGGCCTGGCCGACGTTGACCAGCATCCGTTCGATAAAGCCGTCGCCGATTTCGGCGCCGCGAGCCGCCAGTGCCTCGGGCAGGATAAAGGTCGGGTTGACGCTGGTCATTTCGGTGAACACCGGGATCGGATCGGGGCGCAATTGCGCGCGGCGGTAGAGCGCCATGCCACCCGGTTCGGAGCCGGTGAAGGTCACAGCCTTGATCAACGGATGATCGACCAGCGCTTCGCCAATGGCATTGCCGCCACCGCGCACCATTGAAAAAACACCTTCGGGTAAACCCTGCGCCTGCACGGCTTTGCGAATGGCCCGCGCCTGGATTTCCGAAGCGCCGGGATGCGCGTTGTGCGCCTTGAGAATCACCGTCGCCCCGGCCGCCAGCGCGGAGGCGGTATCGCCGCCCGCCACCGAGTAGGAGATCGGGAAGTTGCTCGCGCCGAAAATCGCTACCGGACCGATGGCGATTTTCTGCAGACGATGATCCATCCGTGGACGCGGTTGGCGCTCGGGCTGCGCGGGGTCGATCGCCAGTTGCAGGAAACGGCCCCTGCGCACGACATCGGCGAACTGGCGGAACTGGGTTGCCGCTTTCGCGGCTTCGCCTTCGAGCTGGGCTTGCGGTAGTCCGGTTTCCAGCGCAGCGCGTTCGGCCAGTTCGCTACGTACTGCGTCGAGGTTGTCAGCGATGCTCTCGAGGAACGCGGCACGTTCGGCCAGCGAGGTGTGGCTGTAGCGGTCGAATGCCGCATCGGCGAGTATCGCTGCCTGGTCAACCTGCGCGGCACCACCGAAGGCGAAGTCCGGTTCAATCAACTGATTGCTGGCCGGATTCAGCGCTTTCATCGTGCCTTCGGTGGCGGCAACATCCGCCGCGCCGATCAGCAAATGGCCGGTGAGACTCATTGCGCTTCACCTTGGGATTTGAGGTTGGCAATCAGTTCGTCAGTGCTGGCAATCACGTGAGCGAATGTCGGGCCGTTGAGTTCGTGGGCGGCGTGCATCATTTCCTCTTTGAAGGCGGCGGTCGCGTCCCGCACCAGCGTCACGTGGTAGCCCAGTTCCGAGGCATAGCGCGCGGTGGCTTCGATGCAAGTGTTGGCCAGCAGGCCGACGATGATCACGTGGGTTACGCCTTGTTGTTTCAGGCGAAAATCCAGATCAGTGTTGGCGAAACCACTGGAGCCCCAGTGTTCCTGAACCACAATGTCGCCCTCTTGCGGGGCGAAATCCGGGTGCCATTCACCGCCCCATTCGCCACGGGCAAAGTGGTGCATGTGCATGATCTTGCACTGAGTCGGGGTCGGGTGATCCCAGTTTTCGTAGTCGCCTTTTTCCCAGCGGTGATGGGGTACGATGACCACCGGAATGTTCAGGTCGCGCACGGTGCGGTCGAGTTTGCGCAGATTATCAAGCAGGCCATTCTGCTCGGCCATCGGTTTGATCAGCGGGAAGATCTTGCCGCCGTCGGAGAGAAAATCGTTGTACGGATCGACGAGTAGATAGGCGGTTCTGTCCAGCGGATAGGAGGTATTTGACATGGCGGCTTGCTCCGGCAATGGGATGATCGGTGCACAGGGCTTGTCCCGGCATCGTGTAGATATGATAATCATAGTAACTGTAAAAGAGGCAAGCCCTGATGGCAGTAAACGATAGTCTTCCCGACACGCTGTGCCCGATCTCCCGGGCCGAGACGATCGTCGGCGACCGCTGGACGGTGCTGGTTTTGCGCGAGTTGTTCATGGCCAATCATCGCTATGACGAAATTCAGGCGCAGACCGGCGGTACGCCGCAAATGGTCGCCGCGCGTCTGAAATGTCTGGAAGCGGATGGGCTGGTTGAGCGGCGCTTGTACAACGAGCGGCCGAAACGCTACGAGTATCACCTCACGGCGAAAGGCGAGGCGTTCTACCCGGTAATCATTGCGCTGCGGGCGTGGGGAGAGACCTGGTGCAAAGCACCGGAGGAGGGGCTGGCGGTGAACATGACCCATAAGAACTGCAACCACAGCGCCGGTCTCGGGCCGCTGTGCGAGCACTGCGGTGAAGCGTTGCGTCGGCAAGATCTGATCAGCCAGCCACAAGCAGCCTACGCCGCCGAACGGCTGGCGCGACATGAGGCGTTCAAAGGTAAATAAGCTCGATCACGGCGTACCGTTTCGACCGTGCAGCACGTAGCCGGGACGCAGGCTCAGACGCTCGTAATAAGCCTTTACCGCGGCAAAATCCGGGTGAGCCAATGGTGTTTCGAACCAGCGGTTCACCGACAGCCCGATGGGAATATCCGCCAGGGAAAACGTCTCGCCACTGACGTAAGCGCCGGTCTTTTCCAATTGCCGGTCGAGGATGGCCATGTTTCGCGCCCAGTCGCGGCAACCGGCTGACAATGCGGCGCTGTCCTGATGTTCCGGCGATTGGCGCACCAGCGATAGAAACGCGTACGACCACGAGCGATTCAGCTCCGATGCCTGCCAGTCGATCCACTGATCAACCCGCGCCCGGGTTTGCGCGTCAGTCGGATAAAGGTGCAAACCGTCATAACGCGACACCAGATAACGAATGATCGTGTTCGATTCCCACAACGTGAAATCACCGTCCTGAATCACCGGCACCATGGCACAGGGATTGAGCGCGAGAAACTCCGAATCGTTGGTCGATCTAAACCCCGATCCCCAGTCTTCACGCTCGAAAGGAATGTGCAATTCAGCGCAAGTCCACAGCACTTTGCGCACGTTGATCGATGAGGCTTTACCGAGTATTCGCAGCATTGGATGTCCCTTACCCAATCGTCGTCAGGCGTAAACAAATACCACACCGCAACGGAGAAGGCCCGCACAGTGCGGGCCTTCTTTTTCAGCGCATCAATCTTACAGACTGCCCGCCAGTTTGCCGCCCATCATCCGTCGACGGTAAGACGTGTCGCGGTTAGCCAGCCAGAAATACAACGGCGAAGTCACCAACAATCCCACCAGCCACGACAAATCCGCACCGTTGATGTGCGCCGAGACCGGGCCGACGTACAGCGGCGTGTTCATGAACGGGATCTGCACGGCGATGCCGATCGCGTAAGCCAGTAACGCCTGCGGGTTGTAGCGACCGTAGATGCCGCCGTCGACCTGGAAGATCGACTGGATGTCGTACTGGCCTTTGTGGATTGCGTAGAAGTCGATCAGGTTGATCGCGGTCCACGGCACCAACACCACCAGCAGAACCAGCACCATGTCGACGAAGTGGCCGATGAAGTCTTTCGAGGCGCCGACGGCGGCGAAGCAGCAGGCCAGCAAGACGATGATCGAGATCACCGCGCGGCTCTTGGCGGTGGGGATCCAACGGTAGGCGAAGGTCTGCACCAAGGTGATCAGCGACAGCACCGCGCCGTACAGGTTGAGGGCGTTGTGGCTGATTACGCTGAGCAGGAACAGCACCAGCATCAGCGGGCCAATCGAGCCGGTGGCGAGTTTCACCGCGTCCATGGTGTCCATGCCCACCGGGGTTGCCAGCACGGCGACGGCACCGAAGATGAACGCCAGGCTCGAACCCAGCGCCGACCCCAGATACGTCGTCCAGAAGGTCGACGAAACCTTCACGTCGGCCGGCAAGTAACGCGAGTAATCGGACACGTAAGGCGCAAATGCGATCTGCCACAACGCGGCCAGCGACACGGTGGCGAGCCATCCAGAGAGATTGAAGCTGCCACGGGTGAGGAAGTCATCGGTTTGAATATGAGTGAAGATGTAGCCGAAACCGACGACGATGCCGATCCCCAGCACCCAGGTGCCGATGCGGTTGAGCACGTGGATAAAGCGGTAGCCGATGATGCCAATGATTCCCGAACCGACTGCGCCAATGACGATACCGACCGGCACCGGAACGCTGTCGACCACACCGTGCAGCGACTTGCCGGCGAGGACGATATTGGAAGCGAAGAAACCGATGTACATGACGCCGGCAATCAACACCACCAACAGCGCGCCGAGGGAGCCGAACTGCGCGCGACTCTGGATCATTTGCGGAATGCCCATCTGCGGGCCTTGCGCCGAGTGCAGCGCCATCAGCACGCCGCCGACCAGATGGCCGACGAGAATCGCGACGATGCCCCAGAGCAGATTCAAGTGAAACAACTGCACGCCCAGCGCACCGGTAACGATGGGCAACGGCGCGATGTTGCCGCCGAACCAGAGCGTGAACAGATCCCTGACCTTTCCGTGGCGATCTTCGGGGGGCACGTATCCTATCGTGTGTTTTTCAATCAGCGGAGCGGAGGTTGCTGCAGGGGTAGCCATGACGAACTCCAAGGCAAGGATGAGTACGTGGACGTACTTCGGCAAGCGCCGGCACGGGCGGCGCATTTCTTGTTGAAGCGATCATGTGCAAAGCACCGCGAGAGATAAATTAGTAAGTTTGTTGCTACAGACCTTAAAAAAAATATGCTCCGGGTGAGGCGTAGCTCCGGTATGTTCAGGCTTCTCTCTTATCTGGATTCACAGCGCTTTGTGCAGGACCTGCCGAAGGCTGCGATCGTTTGATTTTCTGGAGATTCCCATGGCCGCCTACAACCTGCGCCAGCTCAAATACTTCGTCACCACCGCTGACTGCGGCAGCGTCGCCGAAGCGTCGCGCAAGCTCTACATCGCGCAGCCGTCGGTCTCCACGGCGATCAAGCACCTGGAAGAAAGTTTCGGCGTGCAACTGTTCATCCGGCATCACGCCCAGGGTGTATCGCTGACGCCCAGCGGCTCGCGCTTCTACCGCAAGGCGCTGGAGCTGTTACGCGTTGCCCACGAATTCGAGCAGAACGCTCTGGCCGACAACGACGTGGTGGCCGGACAAATCGATATCGGCTGTTTTGAAACTGTCGCGCCGCTGTACCTGCCGCGCCTGATCGCCGGTTTCAAGGAACGCTGGCCGGGGGTGGAAATCCGCATCCGCGACGGTGAGCAGCAAGAGCTGGTGCAGGCGCTGACGGCCGGCAGCATCGACTTGGCGATGCTGTTCGAGCACGATCTCGATAGCACGATTGAAACCACGGCGCTGATGCCCGCGCAGCAGCCTTACGCCTTGCTCCCGGCCGATCACCGCTTTGCGCAACAGGCGAAAGTCTCGCTGCATGATCTGGTACTGGAGCCCATGATTCTGCTCGACGTGGTGCCGAGCCGAACCTACTTCGTGAGCATTTTCGAGGAGCGCGGGTTGACCCCGCACATTGTGTTCAGCTCCCCATCAATCGAGATGGTGCGCGGCATGGTCGGGCGTGGTTTCGGCTTTTCGATTCTGGTCACCAAACCGTTCAGCGACTACACCTACGACGGCCAGAAAGTCGTCTGCGTGCCGCTGGCGGAAACCGTGACCGGGTCGGGATTGTCGGCAGCCTGGCTGCGGCGGGTGCAACTGACCAAACCGGTGCAGTTGTTTGTCGACCATTGCCGTGAAGAGTTGGCCCGACTGTACGCTTGAGAGCAGTCGAGCCACGGTTCACTTGCTGATGAATGTCAGCACCCGTTGGAGCATTTCATCGCAAGCCTTCAGTTGATCGAGGCTGACAAACTCATCGGGTTTGTGTCCCTGATCCATGCTGCCGGGCCCGCAGACCACGGTCGGGATACCCGCCGCATCAAACAGTCCGCCTTCCGTGCCGAACGCCACCGTGGCGAAATCCGTTGAACCGCAGAACGCCGCAATCAGCTCGGCGGCCTGGCTCTGCGCATCGGTGACCAACCCCGGATAGGCTGATAATTCGCTGAAGCGGATCTCGCTTTGCGCACTGACCGCACGCATGCGCGGCAGCACTTCGCGTTCGGCGTAGGCTTTCAGTGCTTGGGCGACGAGGCCCGGATCCTGCGAGGGCAGGGCGCGGATTTCGAAATCGAAACGACAGTCGGCAGGCACGATGTTCAACGCCTTGCCGCCGCTGATCACTCCGGTTTGCACGGTGCTGTAAGGCGGGTCGAAGCGCTTGTCATGATGCTCTGGCGCTTTCAGTTGCTGCCCGAGTCGGCCCAGCTCACCAATCAGTTCTGCGGCGTATTCGATGGCATTGACGCCCAGTGGCGCGTAAGCCGAATGGCACGGATGGCCATGCACATCGCAACGCATCGCCAGTTTGCCTTTGTGGCCGAGTACCGGTTTCAGTTCGGTCGGTTCGCCGATGATGCACAGCAGCGGTTTGACTGGACGCTGCTGCAAGACCTCGAGCAGCGAACGCACGCCGAGGCAGCCGACCTCTTCGTCGTAAGACAGGGCAATGTGCACCGGCAGGCGCAACGACGCCTGCACCAGCGCCGGCACCAACGCCAGCACGCAGGCAATATAACCTTTCATGTCCGCCGTACCGCGGCCGAACAGTTTGCCGTCGCGCTCGGTCAGTGCGAACGGCGGCAGCGTCCACGGCTGGCCATCGACCGGCACTACATCGGTGTGCCCGGACAGCACAATGCCCGGTTGATCCACCGGGCCGATCGTGGCGAACAGGTTGGCTTTGCTGCGCTCGTCGTTGTAGATCAGAGCGCAGGGCACGTCGAAACTTGCGAGGTAATCGCGGACGAATTCGATCAGTTGCAAGTTGGATTCACGGCTGGTGGTATCGAAACCCACCAGCGCCTTGAGCAACTCGACGCTGTTCATCGGTCATCACCGGCCACGCCATAACCGGGAGCTTTGGCGGGGTCGAGGGCGCGATCGATGTAATCCTGCAACTGGGGTTGATACGCATCCCAGAGCTTTTGCAACTGGCTGATCGGGTCTTCATCGGCCCAGTCGACACGCAGGTTGACGATCGGCCAGGTCTGTTCACCGACCACCACGACAGCGGCTGAATGCACGGGACCAGCTTCGCCACCGAGGGCTTGTGCGGCGTGCAGGGCTTTGAGCAGGCGATCAGCGAGTTGACCTTCGCCGTCTTCAAAGGCGCTGACCATGGCGTCGATCACCGAACGCCCGGCGAGCATGTTGCCGGCGGCAACGCACTGTTCGCCGGTGACAGCGTTGTGCACGCCGAGGGTTTGCGCACCGCTGAAATGCGCGGTCTGGCCGAGGTGGTTGATCGCGGTGATCTGCCGGTACTGGCTGTAACCGTTGCGCGTGAGGACTTTGTCCAGCGCATCGTCCGGCGCCAGTCCTTGTTCCATTAACGCAAGGACTTCCGGGCCGAGGGACGGCAGGGTGATGTTCTGGCTCGACACCGCGCCAACGCCAGGCAGCAGCCACGGGCAGCGCGCACCGACGGCGATGCTGGAGGAACTGATGGCGACACCGAACTGGCCGGTTTCGGCGCAGCGGGCTGCGATTGAAAAGGTCATCTATTGAACTCCTTGTGTGTCTGGGCTGGCCTCTTCGCGAGCAGGCTCGCTCCCACACTGAAATACATTTCCCTGTGGGAGCGAGCCTGCTCGCGAAGGCCGCGACTCGGTGTGATGCCTTACTCAGGAATCACCGCAATCACATCAATCTCCATCAACCACTGCGGCTGCCCCAGCGCTGACACCACCAGTCCAGTGGAGATCGGGAACACGCCTTTAAGCCACTTGCCGACTTCGCCATACACCGCTTCGCGATAACGCGGGTCGATCAGGTACGTGGTGGTCTTGACGATGTGGCTCATGTCGCTGCCGGCTTCTTCGAGCAGTTGCTTGACGTTGCGCATGGCCTGTTCGGCCTGCGCGCGCGGATCACCCAGACCGACCAGATTGCCGTCGAAATCCGTGCCGACCTGTCCACGGACATATACGGTGTTACCGGCGCGCACGGCCTGGCACAAATCGTTGTCCAGCGTCTGGTTCGGGTAGGTGTCTTTGGTGTTGAACATGCGGATGCGCGTGTGGGTTGGCTTGCTCATGTGCAGCTCCTGAAAGAAGGTTGCCCCGGCGCAATCGGCGCCGGAGCGAAAAGGACATCAAGCGTCGACGGTGTCGGCGGCTTTGCTGTGGATGTTCTGGTGCAACTCGGCTTCACGCTGCTCGGCATCGCGATAGTCCAGGTACTTGCGCTGGGTGGCGATGTGATCGGCGACGTGTTTGGCGTCGTGCCACACGCCCCAGATAAATGACGAGCCCCGGCGCGACTGCCACGGCAGACCGAGGAAGTACACCCCCGGCTCACTCGACACGCCGCGCTGATGCACAGGCTTGCCCATGTCATCGAACGCCGCGACCTGCAGCCACGAGTAATCCACGGCGAACCCGGTGGCCCAGATGATCGACGTGACACCAGCCCTGGCCAGATCCAGATCGGCCAGCGGATTTTTCACGCACTCAGGGTCCGGATAGGTTTCGCGTGCCTCAGGTTCTTCCGGCAGGTCCAGACCGTTGCGCTCGATGTAGGCATCGGCGGCATCGAGCAACGCCAGGTAATTTTCGTCGCCGCGAGTGAGGTTGCCGACCAGGTCCTGCTTGAAGGTCACCACGCCGTTATTGAACGACTCGGTGACGCCGACCAGGGTCATGCCGCGATGGGCCAGACCACGGAAATCGATGGTGCGCCCGCCATGGGCGCCGCTGACTGCGATGGTCACGTGCTCGCGCCCCGGCTTCATCGCCGCTTGGTCCCACTCGCCGAGCACGCCCAGCCACCAGCAAAAATCGCGGTTGCGATAGGCGCGCGGTGGGCGGTCATGGGCGCCAACGGAGAGGTAAACCTGCTTGCCGGAACGCTGCAGCTCATCGGCAATCTGCACGCCGGAAGAACCGGCACCGACCACCAGCACTGCGCCTGCCGGCAGTTGCTGTGGGTTGCGGTAGTCAGCGGAATGGATCTGTAACAGACGTTCGTCTGCGGGGGCAATCGCCGGGATCACCGGTTTCTGAAACGGCCCAGTGGCGGCAACCACACGATTGGCTTCGATCACGCCTTCGGAGGTCTCGACGGTGAAACCCGGGCGGCCGACATTGCGTACCACACGTTTCACTTCAACGCCGGTGCGGATCGGCGCATTGAATTTCTTTGCATAGGCTTCGAAGTAATCCGCCACACGCTCTTTCGGGGCGAAACCGTCGGGATCGACGTCATCGAATTCCAGGCCGGGAAAGCGGTCGTGCCAGGCCGGGCCGTTGGCAACCAGCGAGTCCCAGCGTCCGGTGCGCCAGCGTTCGGCAATGCGATTGCGCTCCAGCACGAGGTGCGGCACGCCGAGTTTGCTCAGGTGCTCGCTCATGGCCACGCCAGCCTGGCCGGCACCCACTATGAGTGTGTCTGTTATTGTTATTTCAGTGGTCATCTCTACATCCTTCCTAGCAAGGCAGTTGGATTCGGGCGCTGATGGCGTGTCCGTTTGGCTTGCGGTCAGACTAGGGAGGAGGGTGATTTCGGTAAAATATTATTAAGCTGGGATGTGAAGATAAAATTCTGATGCAGAGGGGCGAAAGCCTTTGAATACGGTGGGTTGAACGCTATGAAGGGGAGTCGAAGGGGCAAAACCTGCCCCTACATTTCGCGACTGCCTTTGTGCATCGATGCATCACCGGTCAGGAGCTTTTTCGCCGTCCCGGGTTCTTCCGGCAATTGTCCGCCAAGATCCCAGATTTCAAGCATCTTTGCGTACTCGAAAGCGTGGCGTGGATCGAGCTGAATCCAGTCCTGAAATTGCTGGCGATCATCAGGCGGGCAATGATCGTCGTGCAAGCGCATGCACCAATCGGCGGCTTGGGTAAGGATGTCTTCGTCCATTTCGTCAGGGGCGGAAGAGGTCATGAGCGGGTTCCTGATTAGTCGAATAACGCACCCTACGAAGCGAATTGGGAAAAAAATGTCAAAACGACGTGATGGTTTTCGAGGCGCATTTGAAGTGGACCGTTACGCACAGCCCGCGCTGGTTGCTTTCATCGGTAAAACTCAAACGAATTTCAGCGCCAGTGCGCTCGGCTATCGCCCTGACGATGGACAGACCCAGCCCGGAGCCGGATTGTTCGGTGCCCAGACTGCGATAAAACGGATCGAACACACGCTGTTGTTCTTCGGCGCTGATACCTGGTCCGGAGTCCTTGATCTGCACGACCGCAGCCTCTGCGGTGCACGTCACCGACAAATCGATCTGGCCGCCCTCAGGGGTATAGCGGATTGCATTGTCGAGCAGATTGCGGATCAGCATCGTCAGGTCCATGTCATTGATCAAGACCTGCACGTCTTCAACACTTTCTACGCCGATGTCGATGTTTTTGCGTTCGGCCAACGGCATTGAGTCTTCAAGCACTCGGCGAAACACTGCATGCACCGACATGCGTGTCTGTGGCCGCTCCAGGCTCGACTGCGCTGCCGCCAATGCCAGCAGTTGATCGATCAGTTGGCGGCTGCGTTCAATGCCCTGAGTCAGTGGCAGCAAGCGCTCGCGAGCCGCTGTCGGCATGTCGCTGGTCGCCAGTCGCTCGGCCTGCAACGACAACGCGGTCATCGGAGAACGCAGTTCGTGCGCGGCGTCAGCGACGAAGCGGCGTTGGCTTTCCATCGACGTCGCGACCCGTCCCAGCAAGCGGTTGATGGCTACCACGAAAGGGCGGATTTCGCTGGGCAGATGTTGTTCGTCGATAGGGTGCAGCGCTTGCTGGTCACGCTGGTCGATCTCATCGGAGAGGGCGGCGATCGGTCGGAATAGCTTGCGCACCAGATCGCCCACGACCAATAGCAATACGGCAAACAGAATCAAAAACGGCAACAGACTACGCCACGCGCTTTCCCGCGCCTCGCGGTTACGAATGCCGGTTTCCTGAGCAACGACAATGCGCTCGCCACGGGCGGTGGTTCTGACCATCGCGCGGAAATCTTCACCGGCAATGTTCACGGTCGACAAGCCATCGGCAAGGGTGGCGGGAAAGGGCAGCGGAATGGCGTTGTCGTCGTTGCCGTGCGCCAGGCGACCGTCGGCAAGGTACTGGATGATGACGCGTGATTCCTCATCGTCACCCGCCAACGGCTCGGCAGCGGGATAGCGCAGGGTCATCTGCTGGCGGTCAAACAGTATGGCCACCTGCTGCAAGTGTGCGTCCTGCATTTCGTGGGCTTCGTCAAGCGCGGAAAAAAACGCAAATACCCCGGCCAGCACCGCAACAATCAGGATGGCAACGGACAGCGTCACCGACAATCGCAGCTGAACCGAATCGTTCAGACGCTTTTTGAAACCATCCATCCCATTCCCCTGACGTTCTTGACCACGTGGTTACCCAGTTTTCGCCGCAATGCATGGATCAGAAACTCCACCGCGTTGCTTTCCACTTCATTGCCCCAGCCATAGATTCGATCCTCCAGTTCGCTGCGCGACAGAATCGCCCCCGGCCGGATCAGCAGGGCTTGCAGCAGGGCAAATTCACGGGCGGAAAGTTGCACCTCGTCCGCCTCGGCGGTGCGCGCTTGTTTGGATAGCAAGTCCAGCGACACCACGCCGTTGTCCAGCACCGACTGCGCGCTGCCGCCCTTGCGCCGTAACACCGCTCGCATGCGCGCGAGCAGTTCGGCCATGGCAAAAGGTTTGAGCAGGAAGTCGTCGGCACCGCCATCCAGTCCGCGCAGGCGGTCATCAAGACCATCGCGGGCGGTGATGATCAACAGCGGCACAGGATTGTTGCACGCGCGAATGCTGTCGAGCACATCGAGGCCATCCTTGCCGGGCAGGCCGAGGTCGAGCAGCACCATGTCGTAGGCTTGTGTATCCAGCGCCGCGAGGGCGGTGAGGCCGTTTTTCACCCAGTCGGTGGCGTAGCTCGCATCGTCCAGTGCGCCGTGTATCGCATCACCAATCATCGGGTCGTCTTCGACCAGCAATATCCGCATGTCTCGCTCCGCAAAAAAAGGCGCCACGGTCGAGACCGTCGCGCCTGTATTGAAGCACCTGAGCCGGCGTTTGTCCGCCACCCGCTCAGCGCATGGTCATGATTGACCTTTCATCGAATCGAATGCCTTGAGCACGTCGTCGATCGCCGCTTTGCAGTCGCTCTGCTTCGGCGAGCTGGCACGCAGGGCGTCGAGTGCTCGGTCGATGGCTTTGTCTAGCACGTGCCAGTCGCTTGCTGCTCGTGGCTTGATCCCGGCTTCGGCGGAGTCCCAGGCCGATTCCAGATCCTTGATGCGTGCCTTGGCGCCGGGCAGGTCGTTTTTATCGACGAGGGCGGCGACGTCGGCGGCGATGCTGCGGAACTCGCTCAGGTCGCCGAGCTTCGAGCCTGATTGCGTCGGCGCGCTCATTGACGTCGTGGCGGCACCGCCCGCCGGTTTGTCCGCCGGTTTCGAGCAGCCGGCGGCGATGCCCAGCAGAAAGATCGAGGTGACGATGGCAATGTGACGAATGGTATTTTGAAAGGGACGCATGATGATTCCTCGAATAGATATTGAAGGTTACTGAGTAAGGGATTTGCGGGTGCCGACGCTGATTTGTGCGACAGCCACGAGCAGAACGATGACGGTCAGAAAAATCGCACTGGTCCAGGCCGCGCCCATGCCGAGACCGCCGTAGGTTTTCGCTTGGGTCAGCAGATCGCCCAGAGACGCGCCGAACGGACGGGTCAGGATGTAGGCGACCCAGAAGGTCAACACCACATTGGCCCCCATGCGCCAGGCGATCAGGGTGGCGGCAATCAACGCGCCGAAAATCACCGCGCCAAGGGTGAAGCCCAGGCCCAGTGCTTCGGTGGCCAGGTCACCGGCGGCGGTGCCGAGGGCGAACGTGCAGAGCACCGTGGTCCAGTAGAAAAGCTCCCGGCGCGGGGTGTTGATTTCACGGATCGACAGACTGTGTTCGACCCGATACCAGAGCACGAAATTGATCGCCAGCAGCACTGAAAACACCGCGGTGCTGACGTACAGACTGATATCGAGCATGTCAGTCATGATGTCGGTGATCTGCGTGCCGACGATGCTCACCAGCACCACGGTCAGCCAATAGATCCACGGCGTGTAGGTGACTTTGCGCATTTGCAGGAACAGCGCGCCGCCCAGCAGCAACGCCATGCCGAGGCTGGTCGGGCCGGCACCAAAACCGACGTCCACGGCGAGAAAGTCCGCACCGGTTTCACCGACGGTCGTCGACAGAATCTTGATCACCCAGAAGGCCAGGGTGACCTCGGGTACTTTGTTGAGCCATCCGGCTTTCGCGGAATTCATGGGCGGGGGCCTCTCCTGAGCAGCGCTGAAGGTGCGCAGGAGAGACATTAACGAGGGAAACTTAGCTGAGACTGAGGGGAGCACAAAGTCCGTCAAACGGATGTTGACGGACTTTGCTGCGCTGAGTTTTCAGCGCTTGAGGAACGCCAGCAAGTCCTCGTTCAAGGCCTGCGCATGCGTCACCGCAAAGCCATGCGGCGCCCCGGCGTAAACCTTCAGTTCAGCGCCCTTGATCTGCGCCGCCGCCTGTTTGCCGGTGGTTTCGAGCGGCACGATCTGATCACCGTCGCCATGGATCACCAGCGTCGGCACGTCGATCTTGGCCATGTCCGGGCGGAAGTCGGTTTCCGAGAACGCCGTGACGCAATCCACCGTGCCTTTGAGCGAGGCCATCAGGGCGATATTCAGCGTCTGCGTGAGCACGCCGTCAGAGACTTTCTGGCCCTGATTGGTGCCATAGAACGGCGCGGCGAAATCGGCGATGAACTGCGCACGATCCTGCAGCAGGCCGGCCTTGATGCCGTCAAACACTGAACTATCGACGCCCTGCGGGAAGTCGGCTTTCTTGCCGAACAGCGGTGTCACCGCGCCCAACAACACCAGACCGGCAACCCGCTCGCTGCCATGCCGGGCGATGTAGCGGCTGACGTCGCCGCCACCCATGGAGAAGCCCACCAGCGTCACATCGCGCAGGTCCAGGTGATTGATCAGTTGCGCGATGTCATCGGCGAAGGTGTCGTAGTCATAACCGGTCCACGGCTGGTCGGAACGGCCGAAACCACGACGATCGAAGGCAATCGTGCGATAGCCACGGCTGCTCAGGTATTCCATCTGGTATTCCCACATGTCGGCATCCAGCGGCCAGCCGTGACTGAACAGCACAGGTTTGCCGCTGCCCCAATCCTTGTAGTAGATCTCGGTACCGTCTTGCGTGGTGAAAGTGCTCATGGAAACTCCTGCTTCGGGGTTCAGTGCCGAAATGGCGGCATTCACTATCAGCGCAAAGCACTCCGGCTACTTGTATGCAGGTGCTGGTTTTGCGTCGGTCCAGGCGTGAACGTGTCTTGCAGTTGTATGATGCAACTGTGAGCCGCGAGGCCAATCGACGAATGCATGGAGTACTCCTACGTGAAACGCAAAAGTTTGCAGGGCAATGCCTGCCCGGTCGCCCGGACGCTGGACCTGATTGGTGACTGGTGGTCGTTGCTGATCATTCGTGACGCGCTGGACGGGATTCGCCGTTTCAATGATTTTCAGAAGAGTCTGGATATCGCCAAGAACATGCTCAGCGCGCGCCTCAAAGGCCTGGTGGAGCAGGGCATCCTGCAAGCGCTGCCAGCGGCCGATGGCGGCGCGTATAAGGAATACGTGCTGACTGAGCGCGGCAAAGCCTTGCAGACGGTGATCGTCGCGCTGTCGCAGTGGGGCGCTGAATTCATGTACGCGCCGGGTGAGCCGGGCTCGGTGATGGTCGATGCGAAGAACCGTCAACCGATTCGCAAGCTGACTTTAACGGCGGCCGATGGTCGCGTGCTGGCCCCCGAGGACGTCGCTACGCGACTGGGTGTTGAACACTGAAAGGCGGGGCTGCTTGAACTGAGTTAATCGCTGCCGCCAAGTCAATGAAAACGGGCCCTTGCGGCTCCCACACCCGGTGACACTGACCTTATCCGTAACCGCCAGAATCGGCTGCTCGAAGAGCAGCAGGGCTCAAGGAACTGCCCGGAAAGGACGCCAAGCCTGCGCAACCGGTAGCCCCCAACTGTTCCTCAGTCGGTTCTGGATAGCTTGGGATTGAACTGATGAAAATTTATAAAGGTAGTATTTCTAAAAAGTCATTGAACCTGTTTGTATCGGATATTGGTTCCGGGGAGTTTTTTTCGTATGTCGGGAATCTGGTTTCACTGGAGCAAACCATTTCTGTTCTAGGTTTGCTTTCTCCTGATTTTATTGAGCTTGACGGCCACGTTTTCTGGTTGCCTAACGCTGAGCAATACGACCCGCAAAAGTTTCCTTTGAAGGGGCTGGTCGAGACTGAAACGGGTGTGTTGGAAAAAAGTGCATTGCGTAGAGATGTTGAACGATACAGAAATGTTTTTTCAGTAAATCAGTTCTTTTCAAAGTGGGAAGATGCGCCGGACCGACCCGTATTTAAGGTTGGTCTGTCGGAAGAAGACTATCGTCTTTGTCATTTGTTTGCCGAACACCTCACTGGATATTGGAAGCGCGCATTATCAGACTGCTTTCCAGGGAAGGTGTTTCAGTTTGAAATCGCTGACGATCTGCTCGACGAATATGGCGTTTGTCTCACATTCTGGCAGTCGTAGTTGCAGCCTCCAGCAGAACTGGGATGTACCCAATGAAAATCAAGCTTTGACTGAAGAAGAAGTTCAGCGGGTTATTGATGAAGTCGAGGTGGAACTCTCCAGAACGGGACACATGCTTGACGTCGAGAAGTGACTGGGCGGAGCGGACTATCCTGGAAGCGCCTCTGGTAGCTTCTTGCCTGTGGCCAAAGAAAACGCCCCGAACAATTTCGGGGCGTTTTCATTTACCGAACACTGGATGCAGAGTGCTTAGCGAAACGCCGGCACCACATGCTTGATAAACAGCTCCAGCGACTTCTTCTTCTCGTCATGCGGCAAGCTGTTGTCACACCAGAAACTGAACTCATCCACCCCCAGCTCCTGGTAGTACTTGATCCGCGGAATGATCTCTTCCGGCGTACCAATCATCGCGGTCTTGTGCAGACTTTCCAGCTCAAACTCCGGACGCCCGGCAAACTTCTCTTCCGGGCTTGGCGCGAGAAAGCCGTTGACCGGCGTTTCCTTGTTGCCAAACCACGCATCGAAGGTGCGGTAGAAACGCGAGATCGCTTTCGCGCCGACTTTCCAACCGTCCGGGTCATCAGCGGTGTGCACGTGGGTATGGCGCAGCACCATCAATTGCGGACGTGGCACGTCTGGATTGTTGTCCAGCGCGGTCTGGAACTTGTTCTTCAGGTCGAGGACTTCTTCGTCGCCCTTCATCAGCGGCGTAACCATCACGTTGCAGCCGTTGGCCACGGCGAAGTTGTGCGAGTCCGGGTCGCGGGCGGCGATCCACATTGGCGGGTTGGGCTTCTGAATCGGTTTTGGCACGCTGGTGGAGGTGGGGAATTTCCAGATCTCACCGTTGTGGGCGTAGTCGCCTTGCCACAGCGCGCGGACCACCGGAACCATTTCCCGCAGTGCCTGGCCACCGGATGAAGCGGGCATACCGCCGGCCATGCGATCGAATTCAACCTGATAGGCGCCACGGGCCAGGCCGACCTCCATGCGACCGTTGCTGATCACGTCGAGCAGCGCGCATTCACCAGCGACGCGCAACGGGTGCCAGAACGGCGCGATGATGGTGCCAGCGCCGAGGTGGATGGTGGTGGTTTTGGCGGCGAGGTAGGCGAGCAATGGCATCGGGCTGGGCGAGATGGTGTATTCCATGGCGTGGTGTTCGCCAATCCACACGGTGCTGAAACCGCCGGCCTCGGCCATCAGGGTCAGTTCGGTGAGGTCTTCGAACAGTTGGCGGTGGCTGACGCTTTCGTCCCAGCGTTCCATGTGGATGAACAGGGAAAATTTCATGACGCTTCCTCGGGTCTTTTATTGTTGAGGCTACATGTGGGAGCGAGCTTGCTCGCGAAGGCGGTGTAACAGCCGGCATCTGTGGCAACTGACAAGACGCCTTCGCGAGCAAGCTCGCTCCCACAGTTGTTATGCGTTGTTCTTCTATCAGGCCAGGACGGGCAGGGCGCCCATCTTGCCGTGGCAGTACACCAGCGGTCCGGCGATTTGCTCGGGGACGATCAGGTTCTTCACCGCGCCGACCATGATGGCGTGGTCGCCGCCTTCGTATTCGCGCCACAGCTCACATTCGATGATAGCCGTCGCGTTGGCGAGGATCGGGTTACCCAGTTCGCTCAAGGTCCACTCGATGCCTTGCGCCTTGTCTTTGCCTTTGCGGGCGAAGGCGTAGGCTTCGCTTTGCTGGCCGCCGGACAGAACGTGGATGGCAAAGCGCTTGTTCTTGATCAGCACCGGATAGGAGTCGGAACCGTAGTTGGGGCAGAACAGCACCAGCGCCGGGTCCATCGACAGCGAACTGAAGGCGCTGGCGGTCAGGCCGACGATCTGACCGTCATCGTCCAGGGTGGTGATAACGGTTACGCCGGACGGGAACGAGCCCATGACTTGTTTGTAGATGGCGGCATCGATCATTGGTCGGTCCTCAGATGTGGTGCTGTTTTTATGTGTTTGTTGGTCTGATGGTATACCAGTATTCAATCTTTGCAAGGGCTTTTAAGCTGAACCGATAAACGTGCCGCGTTCGTCGGAAACTCAGCATTTACGGGGCTTGCGGCTAGTCTGCAGGCCGCGGTTTCAGCGAGGATGGCGTATCAGATAGCGCCGTAAAATACGCATCAGTCTTGTGAATTGTTTGGAATACCATAATATGGTCTGCATCTGAGGGGCGGCCAGAGAGTCCCCCCGGTTTGGCTTCATACAACGATAAGAACAGACAAACTCGAGTTCATGCATATGTCCCAGATGTCCCGGCAAGATCCGTTGATCGAGAACCATACGGTCGACTACGTTCCACTCGCGGAACGCCACGGGAAGGCCCGCGACCTATTCACCCTTTGGTTCAGCACCAACATTGCGCCCCTGCCCATCGTCACCGGTGCCATGGTGGTTCAAGTGTTCCATCTCGATTTGCTCTGGGGGCTGCTGGCGATTGCGCTGGGGCACCTGATTGGCGGCGTGGTGATCGCGCTGGCCTCGGCGCAAGGCCCGCGCATGGGCATTCCGCAAATGGTCCAGAGTCGCGGCCAGTTTGGGCGTTACGGTGCGCTGTTGATCGTGTTCTTCGCCGCGATCATCTACATCGGCTTCTTCATTTCCAACATCGTCCTGGCCGGTAAATCCATCGTCGGCATTGCGCCGTCGGTGCCGGCGCCATTGAGCATTCTGATCGGTGCACTGGCGGCCACGGCGATTGGCGTGATCGGCTACAACTTCATTCACACGCTGAACCGCATCGGCACCTGGGTGATGGGCAGTGCGTTGCTGGCCGGGTTCATCTATATCTTCGCCCATGACTTGCCGGCGGACTTTCTCACTCGCGGAAGTTTTAACTTGTCCGGCTGGCTGGCGACGGTGTCGCTGGGGATCATCTGGCAGATCAGCTTTTCGCCGTACGTGTCCGATTACTCGCGTTACTTGCCTGCGGATATCGGCATTGCCAAACCGTTCTGGGCGACCTATCTGGGTGCGACGCTGGGGACGATTCTGTCATTCAGCTTCGGCGCCGTGGCGGTGCTGGCGACCCCGGAAGGCACCGAAGCGATGGTTGCAGTCAAGCAATCCACCGGGTGGCTGGGGCCGATTCTGATGGTGTTGTTTCTGCTGAATATCATCAGCCACAACGCGCTGAATCTGTATGGTGCGGTGTTGTCGATCATTACCTCGATCCAGACATTTGCCAGCCAATGGACGCCGAGCATCAAGGTGCGCGTGGTGTTGTCGAGCGTGGTGCTCGCGGGTTGCTGCGTGGTTGCGCTGGGTGCATCGGCGGATTTCATTTCCGAGTTCATCGGTTTGATTCTGGCGCTGCTGCTGGTGCTGGTGCCGTGGGCGTCGATCAACCTGATCGACTTCTACCTGATCAAGCGAGGCAACTACGACATCACCTCGATTTTTCGCGCTGACGGCGGGATTTACGGGCGTTTCAACCTGCACGCGATCATTGCCTACTTCATCGGCATCCTTGTGCAGTTGCCGTTCGCCAATACCTCGCTGTACGTCGGGCCGTACGCCAATCTGGTCGACGGCGCGGATCTGTCCTGGCTGGTGGGCTTGGTGGTCACCGTTCCGTTGTATTACTGCCTGGCGACACGCGGCCAGACTCAGCAGAGCAGGGCGGCGAGGTTGGGTTACACCGACTGACCTGATCCGCTTCACCCCAATGCCCGGCCATTCGCCGGGCATTGTTGTTTCCGCATCCCGGCGGTCAATCAAAATGGCCACATCGATCCCCTTTTGGCCCATCCCCCACTGTGCTCCAGCTACGCTGTCAGCAAGAATCAAAACCATAACCAGACGCTGAACCCTTTTTACCCTTGGCTACCTTTACAGCCGCTGCCGTGTAAAGAACATAAAAACCATCGAACTCACGCTGCCTTTTGGGGAACAACCATGGTCACGATGAAACGCATTCTGGGTGCCACTGTGTGCGGGCTGACGCTGTTGGCCGGCGCCGTCCAGGCTGAGCAACGCGAACTGCGCGTGTACAACTGGGCGGACTACATCCTGCCGTCCGTGCCCAAGGATTTCGCCGCAAAAAGCGGCATCAAAGTGACCTGGGACACCTTCGACACCAACGAATCCCTGGAAGCCAAACTGCTGACCGGCAACTCCGGTTACGACTTGGTGGTGCCGTCCAACCAGTTCCTTGAAACGCAGATCAAGGCTGGCGTGTTTCAGAAACTGGATAAATCGAAACTGCCGAACTGGAGCCATCAGGATCCGGAGCTGCTGAAACTGCTGGGCAAGAACGATCCGGGCAACCAGTACGGCGTGCCTTACATGGTCGGCACCGTGCTGATCGGCTTCAACCCGGCCAAGGTCAAAGCCGCACTGGGCGACAACGCGCCGGTGGACAGCTGGGATCTGGTGTTCAAACCGGAGAACATGGAAAAACTCAAATCCTGCGGCGTGGCGATGCTTGATTCGCCGACGGAAATCCTCCCGTTGGCCCTGCATTATCTGGGCCTCGACCCGAACAGCCAGAACCCCGCCGATTATGAAAAAGCCAAGGAGTTGATGCTCAAGGTTCGCCCGTACGTGACCTATTTCAACTCGGCCAAATACATGACTGACATCGCCAACGGCGACATCTGCGTGGCCATCGGTTATTCCGGCAGCTTCTACCAGTTCGGCAACCGCGCCAAAGAAGCCGGCAATGGTGTGGTGGTCGACTGGCGCTTGCCGAAAGAAGGCGCGCCGATCTGGTTCGACACCTTCGCCATTCCGAAGAGCGCGAAGAACGTCAGCGAGGCGCATGAATTCCTCAACACCTTGCTCGACCCGAAAGTGATCGCGCCGATCAGCGACTTCCTCGGTTACCCGAATGCGAACAAGGATTCGATGCCGCTGATCAACAAGGAAATCACCGACAACCCGAACCTGACGCCGACCCCGGAAGCGCTGAAAAACCTCTACGTCGTGCAGCCGTTGCCGCAGAAGCTTGAGCGCGTGCGCACACGGGTGTGGACCAGCATCAAGTCTGACAAATAGATATGGGCTGAACGAAATCCCTGTGGGAGCGAGCTTGCTCGCGAAGGCGTCGGATCATCCAGCATCATCGTTGAATGACACACCGCTTTCGCGAGCAAGCTCGCTCCCACAGATTTATGTAGGGTGTCATTCAGTGCTGCGTTCGGCATCTTTGGTCATCACCAGACTCAGCAAAACCGAACTTAGAATCACCCCACCCACCACCGCCAATGACCATTCCACCGGCATGTGCAGCCACGGCATCAACACCATCTTCCCACCGATAAACACCAGCACAATCGCCAGCCCATACTTGAGCAAGTGAAAGCGGTCCGCCATGTCCGCCAGCAGGAAATACAGCGCGCGCAGGCCCATGATCGCGAAGATGTTCGAGGTGAAGACAATGAACGGGTCAGTCGTCACCGCGAAGATCGCCGGAATACTATCCACCGCAAACATCAAGTCACTGGCCTCGATCAGCACCAGCACCAGAAACATCGGCGTGGCCCAGCGCACGCCGTTTTGCAGCACGAAAAACCGTTCGCCATGAAACCCGCTGGTGATGCGCATATGCCCGCGCACCCAGCGCAATAAAGGATTCTTGTCCAGGTCCGGCTGGTGGTCGGCAAACACCAGCATCTTGATCCCGGTGAAGATCAGGAACACCCCAAACGCATACAGCAGCCATTCGAACTGCGACACCAGCCACACCCCGGCAAAAATCATCACCGCGCGCATCACGATCGCCCCGAGCACGCCGTATAACAACACGCGCCGCTGCAGCTCTGGCGGCACAGCGAAGTAGCTGAAGATCATCACGAAAACGAACATGTTGTCGATCGACAGCGACTGCTCGATCAGATAACCGGTGAGGAATTCGAGGGTTTTCTCCCGGGCGATCTCGGCGCCGAACGCACCGTGCAAATACCACCAGAGCAGCGCTGCAAAACTCAGTGCCAGCAAGCACCAGGCAATGACCCAGGACAAGGCTTCGCGCACTGAGACCCGATGCGCCTTGCGCCCACCGAAAACAAACAGGTCCAATGCCAGCATGGCAAGTACGAAGACGATGAAGGCGCCCCACATCCACGGTTCGCCGATATTGATGTTTGTGGCTGGCATGTCACGCTCCCTGTCTATTCTTGGATTGGGTTCAGACGAGGCCATGCTAGCGACGCTTTTGCGCCAAAGAAAAATCGTTTATTTCTGCGCAACAGTTCGATAAAAACGAACTATCCGCCCTCGTTAACAGCTCGGGCACTTTTTACGGAGCAATGTTTTCAGCGATGAATACCAACATTCTCGAACCTCAAGCGGTGTGCAGTCCGATCACCAGCAGCGCGATTTTCATCGTCGCGACGCTGAATGCCGGGGCTGATGCCGCGCAAACCGTCAAAGACTGGTGCGGCGATGTCGCCGGGCTGGTGCGTTCGGTTGGCAAGCGTGTACCGACCGGCAATCTGACGTGCATTTGCGGCTTTTCCTCGAACGCGTGGGATCGCCTGTTTGGCCATCCGCGTCCGGCGTCGCTGCATGGTTTTCGCGAGTTTGGCGGGGAAGGGCGGCACGCTCCGGCAACCCCGGGTGATCTCCTGCTGCACATTCGCGCCGATCAAATGGACCTGTGTTTTGAACTGGCCACGCAGATCATGGCGGTTCTCGGCGATGCGGTGACGGTGGTCGACGAAGTGCAGGGTTTCCGCTATTTCGACATGCGCAGCATCATCGGTTTTGTCGACGGCACGGAAAACCCGGTCGGGCGCAAAGCGGTCAACTTCACTATCGTCGGTGACGAAGACCCGGATTTCAGCGGCGGCAGTTACGTGCTGGTGCAGAAGTACCTGCACAACATGACCGCGTGGAACGGTCTGAGCGTTGAAGCGCAGGAGCGGGTGATCGGTCGCACGAAACTCTCTGATATCGAACTGGATGACGCGGTCAAACCGAGCAACTCGCACAGCGCGCTGACCACCATCACCAACGCTGACGGCGAGGAAGTGAAGATCCTGCGTGACAACATGCCATTCGGCCGACCGGGCGCAGGGGAGTTCGGCACGTTCTTTATCGGTTACGCGCGCTCGCCGGAGCCGATGGAACTGATGCTGGAAAACATGTTTGTCGGCAAGCCACCGGGCAACTACGACAAGTTGCTGGACTTCAGCACGGCGGTCACCGGCAGTCTGTATTTCGTGCCGTCTGCCGATTTGCTGGAAGAGCTGGCGGATCGTTGATCAGCGAAAAAACTCCCCCGGCGTCTCCCCAAACTGTTGGCGAAACGCCGCAATAAACGCCGATGTCGAGTCATACCCGCAAGCCAGCGCGACATCGGTAACCCGTTCACCTTTCTCCAGCGGTGTCAGCGCGCCGAGCAGGCGCAGGCGCTGGCGCCAGGCGCGGAAGGTCAGGCCGGTGTCACGCAGAAACAGGCGCGTAAGGGTCTTTTCGGTGACGCCAAACTTCTCGCTCCAATGGCTCAGCGTGGTCTGCTGTTCCGGATGTTGTTCCAGGCTCTGGTAGATCTGCTTCAAGCGGGCATCTTGCGGTAACGGCAACATCAGGTCGATCTGCGGCGCTTCGGCCAATTGATCGAGGATCACTTGGGCGAGACGTCCATGCGGGCCGCTCTGGTCGTATTCCACCGGAACCTGACTGAAGGCGCGGATCAGCTCCCTGAGCAGATCGCTGACGCCGAGCACATGACAGCGCTCGAGCGCCCACTCGGCGACGCTGCAATCGATATAGAGGCTGCGCATTTCCGTGTGCGGCGAGCTGAATACCCGATGCGGCACGCCCGCCGGGATCCACACGGCGCGCTCGGGCGGGGCGACGAAGCGCCCGGCACTGGTCTGGATTTCCAGCACACCTTGAATCGCGTAGGACAACTGCACCCACGGGTGACTGTGACGCCGGGTCAGGGCGCGATTGGGCAGCGATTCGGTGCGCCCGTAGAGTGGACGCGGCAGGCTGGGCAGCCCGGGAATGCTGCGACGGATGCTTTTGTCATGTCCTTTAGGCGGCATCTTGTGGCCCTTCGGCGTTAGTCGGTAATTGGCAGTCACGTTAGAGTCGTCGGCACGCACTGGCAACCCCCGGATGAACCGACCATGACTCGCCCACGTTTTCTGCCCGACAACTTCACCCTGACGCTGATTGGCGTCGTGCTGCTGGCCAGTTTCCTGCCGGCCAGCGGCCAGGTCGCCGTCGGCTTCGGCTGGCTGACCAACATCGCCATCGCCCTGCTGTTTTTCCTGCATGGCGCCAAGCTTTCCCGCGAGTCGATCATCGCCGGCGCCGGCCACTGGCGCCTGCATTTGCTGGTGTTCGGCCTGACGTTTGTCCTTTTCCCGTTATTGGGTCTGGCGTTGAAACCGCTGCTGTCACCGCTGATCGGCGACAAGCTGTACATGGGCATGCTTTACCTGTGCGCACTGCCGGCCACGGTGCAGTCGGCGATCGCGTTCACCTCGCTGGCGCGCGGTAATATTCCGGCGGCGATCTGCAGCGCGGCGGCGTCGAGTTTGTTCGGGATTTTCCTCACGCCGCTGTTGGTGACGCTATTGCTCGACGTCCATGGTGATGGTGGTTCGACGCTGGATGCGATCCTGAAAATCAGCGTGCAATTGCTCCTGCCGTTCATTGCCGGGCAGATCGCCCGTCGCTGGATCGGCGCGTGGGTGGGGCGCAACAAGAACTGGCTGAAGTTTGTCGATCAGGGTTCGATTCTGTTGGTGGTTTACGGCGCGTTCAGCGAGGCGGTCAACGAAGGTATCTGGCATCAGATTCCGCTGGTCGAGTTGCTGGGGCTGGTGGTGGTCTGCTGCATTCTGCTGGCGCTGGTGCTGTTGGCGTCGACGCTGTTGGGCAAGGCCTTCGGCTTCAGCCAGGAAGACCGCATCACCATTCTGTTCTGCGGTTCGAAAAAGAGCCTGGCCACCGGTGTGCCGATGGCGCAGGTGTTGTTTGCCGGCAGCACGATTGGCGTGCTGATCCTGCCGTTGATGCTGTTCCATCAGATTCAATTGATGGTCTGTGCGGTGCTGGCTCAGCGCTACGCCAAGCGCCCGGAATCGGTGCCAGAGCTGATGGCGCAAGTCGATCCGTGATCGCCGCAGATCAGACGATGTCGTCGATCAGGATATGCGACAGCCCTTTGCTGCACTGCTCGATCCGCGCCTGGACCTTGTAGACATCGCGCAGCATCTGTTCGGTGATCACCTCATTGCTCGGACCGCTGCCCTGACTGGTGCCATCAGCAATCACCAGCACCTGATCGGCGAAGCGCAACGCCTGATTCAGATCATGGATGGCGATAAACACAATCACCTCGCGTTTGCGCGCGAGGCTGCGCATGAAGTTCAGCACTTGCACTTGTCGATGCATATCGAGGGCGCTGGTCGGTTCGTCCATCAGCAGGATTTCCGGCTCGCGCACCAGCGTCTGGGCGATGGAGACCAACTGCTGCTGACCGCCGCTGAGTTCACCAAGGTTACGGAACGACAGCCCGGTGATGCCCAGCGCGGCGAGAATCTCGTCGACCAGTTTCAGCTCATCATCGTGGACCACCCAGCCCGGGGTCAGTTGCTTGCGCGCCAGCAGCACGGATTCGTACACCGTCAAACGCGCACTGGCATTCAGGCCTTGCGGCATGTAGCTGATGCCCGTCGGGCCTTTTTTCGATTCTTTCAGGATGACCTGACCCGGCCCGTCGATCAGCCCGGCCATACGTTTGAACAACGTCGATTTGCCGGCCGCATTGGGCCCGACCACGGCAACCACCTGACCGCCAGAAAACGTTGCTGTCGAGACACCACGAATGATCTCGCGCTGGCCGTAGCGGGCGCCGAGATTGTCCAGTTGCAGCGTCACCATGAGTTTTTCTTCCCGCCGAGAATCAGTGAAATGAAGAACGGTACGCCGATCAGCGAGGTGACCACGCCGATAGGGAAAATCGCACCGGGGATCAGGGTCTTGCTGACCACCGAACTGGCCGAGAGAATCAACGAGCCGGTGAGCAAGGAGGCCGGCAAAAAGAAGCGCTGATCTTCACCGATCAGCATGCGCGCGATGTGCGGCCCGACTAGACCGATGAAGCCGATGGTGCCAACGAAGGCCACTGGAAACGAGGCGAGCAGGCTGACCATGATCAGCGTCTGAAAGCGCAGGCTGCGCACATTGATGCCGAAACTGGCAGCCTTGTCGTCACCCAAGCGCAGGGCGGTCAAGGCCCAGGCACGTTTGGCGAAAATCGGCAGGGTGATCAGGATCACCAGACAGATCACTCCGAGTTTCGGCCAGGTGGCTTTGGTCAGGCTGCCCATGGTCCAGAACACCACGGCGGCGACGGCTTGCTCGGTGGCGAAGAACTGCACCAGCGCCAGCAGCGCATTGAAAGTGAACACCAGGGCGATGCCGAGCAGTACGATGGTTTCGGCAGTGACGCCACGGCGCATGCTCAGAAAGTGAATCAACAGCGCCGAGAGCATGGCCATGATGAAGGCGTTGAGCGGCACCATGAATTGCGCGGCCAGCGGGAACAACGCCACACCGAAGGCCAGGCCCAGTGCCGCGCCGAAACTGGCGGCGGCGGAAATGCCCAAGGTAAACGGACTGGCCAACGGGTTATTGAGGATGGTCTGCATCTGCGCCCCCGCCAGCGATAACGCCGCGCCCACGGCCACCGCCATCAGCGCTACCGGCAAACGAATATCCCACATCACCACGCGCACTTGTGGCGAGGCGCTGTCCGGCGAAAACAGTGCGCCGAGCACTTCGCTGAAACTGTAACTCGCCGGACCCAGTGCCAGATCGAGCAGCACACTGCACAGCAACAGAATCACCAGCCCGGCGAGGATCAGGCGTTTACGCAACACCAGTCGACGGTAGGTTTCGCGCTGCACCTCGACGGTCTCGGTCAACGAACTCATGGTTTGACCTCAGGATTACGCAGGCTGACGAAGTAGCCCGACTCATACGGCACGGGTAGAAAACGCTCGTGCAGTTCACGGAATGAGGCGTCCGGGTCGAGATCGGCAAACAGCTCCGGGTGAAACCATTTGGCCAATTGCTGAATGGCCACGAACTGGTAGGGGCTGTTGTAGAACTGATGCCAGATGGCGTGAAAGGCTTGTGTCTCCTGAGCCTTGATTCCGGCGTAGGCCGGACGCAGGGTGTACCACGCGAGTTTTTTCCGTGCCTGGTTCATGTCGGCGCCGGGCCCGACACCGACCCAATGGCCACCGGGTGCAAAGGCTTCCCAGTTGGCCGTGGTGACCACCACGTGCGCCGGATTGGCGACGATGACCTGCTCGGGATTCAACTGGCCGAACGTGGTCGGGATGATCCCCCTGGCGATGTTGTTGCCGCCGGCCATGTCGACAAACAGGCCAAAGTTTTCATTACCGAAACTCAGGCAGCAATCGTCGGTATAGCCGCCGATGCGCTCGATGAACACGCTTGGACGCGGTGGGTGCTGTTTCTCGATGACGTCGGTGACGCGGTGAATCTGCTGGTTGCGAAAATCAATGAACGCCTCGGCGCGTTGCTCTTTACCGAACAGTTTGCCGAACAGACGCATGGTCGGTTCGGTGTTCTGCATCGGGTTGTTGCGAAAGTCGACGTACACCACCGGGATGCCCAACGCGTCGAGCTTCTCGATATAGCGCGCATCTTCGGTGGCGTGCTGCGCTTCGATATTGAGGATGATCACGTCCGGGCGCTGCGAGATCGCTTGTTCGATATCAAAGGTGCCGTCTTCAAAACCGCCGAAGGTGGGGATTTTGGCAATGCCGGGGAATTTGCGCAGGTAGGCATTGTAGGTGTCCGGGTCGGACTGGATCAGGTCCTTGCGCCAGCCGACGATGCGTTCGATCGGGTTCTGTGTGTCCAGCGCGGCGAGCAGATACAACTGCCGGCCTTCACCGAGGATGACCCGTCTGACTGGCAGGTGCACCTTGACCTTGCGCCCGAGCAGATCGGTCACTTCGGTGCGCGCCGTATCCGTTTCGCTGGCGTTTGCATTGCGCGGCGCCAGCGCAGACAGGCTCAGCAGTCCTGCCAGTAACAGCGCAGCCAACGCGAGGCTGCGTCGATCGAAAATCACCATGGTCAAAGCCTTTGCAAAGGTCAGTTCGGCCAACGGCTCACACCGCTGGCCGGCTGAACGTTTCAGAAATCGACAGTCGCCGACAGTAATAAGGTGCGCGGTGAGCCTTGGGAGAACGCGCCATAAGAGGCGACGCCCGACCAGTACTCGTGATCGAACACGTTCTGCACGGTGGCGCGAAACGTGGTCGGTCGATCATCGATGCGCGTGCTGTAGCGGGCGCCGACATCGAAGCGGGTCCAGTCATCGAGTTTTTGTGTGTTGGCCTGGTTCACGTACTGGCTGCCGGTGTGGATCGCGCCTCCGGTTAGCGTCAGGCCTTCGACCCATGAGGTGTCCCATTCAGCCCAGAGGTTGGACTGAACCTCGGGCACGCCGACCGGTTTGTTGCCGCGGTTGGCGGCCACGCCGGTTTTCGTCAGTTCGGCATTCAGCAGGGTCACGCCGCCGAGCAGGCGAGTGCCCGGCGTGACTTCGCCGAACACGTTCAGCTCCAGCCCGCGATTGCGTTGTTCGCCCTGCACTGAGAACAACCCCGAGGCCAGTTCGCCGCTGGGTTTGGTGATTTGAAACAGGCTGATGGTGGAGGTAAACGTGCCGTAGTCGGCTTTGACTCCGAGTTCGTGCTGGCGGGAAACATAAGGGGCAAAGATCTCGCCAGCGTTGGACGCGGTGGAAGGCGCGATGTCGCCCTTGCTCAGCCCTTCGAGGTAGTTGTAGTAGAACGAAACGTGGTCCCAAGGCTTGATCACCGCTCCGAACAACGGTGTCGTCCGGCCGTCGTCGTAGGATGTGGTCATCACGCCGGCGGCGTTGTAGTTGTCGGATTTGATGTTCTGTTTGCGCAGGCCCAGGGTTACCTGCGCGCGGTCATCGAGAATCGACAGCGTGTCGGCAAGCGCCACGCCAGTCAGTTCGCTCTGCGAGACCTTCGGCGTATCCGGCTTGGGGATGTAAGGTTGCGGGCGATCCACCGGGTGATAAATGTTCGACAGGATCGGTGCGCCGGAAATGATCCCGCGCGACAACACATCGCGATAGCGACTGACCTGCACGGTGGTGCGGTGACTGATCGGCCCTGTATCGAAGCGCAGCCGCGCACCGGCATCAACGGTGTAGCGCTCGACTTCGAATTTGTAATAACCGGGGATCGACGAGGTGTCGCCAGCGGCATTGATAATGGTCGGCGTCTGGTCGGACATTCGCGCGACATCGGATTTGCCGCCGCCGGCATGGGCGAACACCGCCAATGCGTCGCTGAGGTCATATTCGCCGCTGAGCAGTGCCGATTTGTCACGGGTTTTCGACCAGCCCCAATCCTGACTGACGTTGCTGCGACCGTTGGCTGCGGAAGGAATGTCCACGCCTGAAGCAATCAGGAACGGCCGCGAAGCGGCGTCGAAGCTTTCTTTCTGGTTGAGCCAGTCGAAGGTTGTGCGCAGGCGTTCGCCCTGATAGTCGAGGGAAATCGCGCCGATGTCGACGTGGCGCGATTGATCGTCGATCGCCGTGTTGCCCAGTTGCGTACTGCCGTTGAAGCGCACACCAAAACGACGCTCTTCGCCGAAGCGGCGACTGACATCGAGATGGCCACCGGCCTGAGCATCCATGGCGTAACTGGCGGTGAAACGGGTCAGGTCTTCATCGAGGGAGCGTTTCGGCACCACGTTGATCACGCCGCCCACCGCGTTGTTGGGTGACATGCCATAGAGCAGGGCGCCGGGACCTTTGACCAGTTCGATGCGCTCGGCGTATTCGGTGAACACGCGATAATTGGGCGCCACGCCATACACGCCGTCGAAGGCCAGTTCACCGAGGTTGCCTTCGCCGACGGGAAAGCCACGGATGAAGAACGAGTCGACAATCCCTCCGGTCTGGCCAGTGGAGCGCACCGAAGAATCACGTTCCAGCACATCGCCGACGGTGACGGCCTGTTGATCCTTGATCAACGACGAGGTGTAGGTGCTGATGCTGAAGGGGGCGTCCATGACATCCGTATTGCCAAGAATGCCCAAGCGCCCGCCGTTGGCCACTTGTCCACCTGCATACACTTCTGGCAGGGAATCGGCGCGCTTTTCGGTGCCGATGATCGATGTTTCATCCAGCGTCACCCGGCGTGGCACCAGCGTGTAGCTGCCGTCGCTGCGCAAGACCATGTCCAGGCCACTGCCGGCCAGCAAGCGATTGACCGCTTCCTGCGTCGAGTAATGGCCGATCAGCGCAGGGCTGGTCAGGCCTTCGGCCAGCGAGGGCTCGAACGACAGGGCAATGTTGGCGTCCACGGCGAAGCTCGACAGGGTCGCACCCAGCGGCCCGGCGGGAATGTTGTAGGCACGAACCGCGACAGCGTCCAGTTGCACCGGCACGGCGGCCAAGGCAAACGGGCAAACGGCACCGATCAGGACAAGGCTTAGCAACGCACTGCGAACAACGGGTTTGAGCTGACGTTCCGGGCGCAGGTGGCGTGCGGCAAGCATGGATGAATGAGCCTATAAACAGGACGAAAAGGTGCTTCTCCCCAATAGCCAGTCGAGATCGGAAAAAGTATCAGCCTAAGGCAAATATTTTTTCACTCAGGCCGGAGAGAGCATGACCCAGTAGCCATTCAAATGGCCGCTGACGAGGATCGGGTAGGTTTTCGCCAGCATGTTCAGGGTGCGCTGGCTGTCGCTGATCGGGTAGGCGCCGGAAATGCGCAGATCGGCAATCGACGGATCCAGGCGTACGAATCCCCGGCGATAGCGCGTCAGTTCCTCGACGAAGTCGGCCAGGCGCATCTTGTCGGCCATCAGCATGCCTTGCGTCCAGGTACCGACATAACGGTCGACAACGCTGAGCTGGCCAAAGGTGTGGGACGAGAAGTCGGTGCGTTGACCGGCGTTGACGATCAGCGGCGTGGTCTGGCGATTGTCCGCGAGCTCGACTTTGACCGCGCCTTCCAGTACCGCGAGGTGCGTGCGCGGTTGCAGTTCGCGCACGGTGAAACGCGTGCCCAGCGCCTGCATGCGACCTTGACGGGTGCTGACCAGAAAGGGCCGCGCCAACGGTGAAATGTCCGGCGCGGTCTGCACCAGTATTTCGCCTTCGCGCAGGTGGATGAGGCGTTGATTGGCGTCGAACCGCACGTCGATGGCGGTGTCGGTGTTCAGGGTGACTTTCGAGCCGTCGGCCAGGGTCAGCTCGCGTTGCTGGCCAACGGCCGTGCGATAGTCGGCCGACCATTGCTGCGACTCTGCCAGCTTCCAGCTGCCCCAACCGGCCGGCAGGATCGCCAGAATCATCGCCAGTTTGCCCAGCGCCGCACGTCGTTCCGGGCTGCTCGGGCGATCGAGCGCCGACATTGCCAGTGAGGGTGGCAGCCCGCCGAGTTTGGTCTGCAGCAACTGCGCCCGCGCCCAGGCACGACCGCGCTCGGGGGTGCTGGCTTTCCAGTATTCCCATTCGCCGCGCTCGCTGTCGCTGAGTTCGCCTTCACTCATGCGGATCAACCAGTCGGCGGCTTCCTCCAGCGCCTGGTGATCGAGGTGTGGTTCATTGCGCCGTGCGAGCATTCACTCCACCAGCAACAGGCACTGCACGAAGGCTTGCTTCATGTAGCGTTTGACGGTGATCAGCGACACACCCAGCTGCTCGGCGATGTCGTCGTATTTAAGGCCGCTGATCTGCGACAACAGAAAGGCGCGTTTGACCAGCGGCGGCAGGGCGTCGAGCATCGCGTCGATTTCGTGCAGGGTTTCCAGCACCATGAAACGCAATTCCGGCGAAGGCACTTCCGGCGCCGGCACATGGGCGAGGGCGTCCAGGTAGGCACGTTCCAGCGCCTTGCGCTGATACCAGTTGACCAGAATGCCCTTGGCCACGCAGCTCAGATAGGCGCGCGGCTGCTCGATGACGGTGACTTGCGAGGCGAGGATGCGCGTGAAGGTGTCCTGCGCCAGATCCGCCGCATCCATGGCGTTTCCCAGTTTTTTTCTCAGTGTCGCGTACAGCCAGCCGTGATGGCCGCTGTACAGGGCTTCGATCGCGCGCAGGTGATTGGCATTATTCGCGGGAAGGGTTTCGCTCATGGCTGCAGATTTTCATGCAATTGAGAAGTATTCCCAATGCTAGTTTACAACCCCTCTTTGACGCAAGCGCCGATTGGCGTCCTGTTCAGGTGCCCTGCAAACCGCGCAGTGCAGCGACCATCGTGTCGATTTCCGCCTCAGTGTTGTACGCATGCACCGACGCACGGCTGACCTCCAGCAAGTCCCTGTGCTGCATGTCGAGCAGGGTCGAGCGGAACGTCGAGGTGCTGACGTTGATGCGCTTTTCCTGGCCGGCCAGCCACTGTTGAACGTGCGCGGCGCTGCTGTCGCGATGAGTAAACGTGACGATGCCGGACTTCTGCACCCCGAGGTCTCGCGGCGTGATACCAGGAATATCTGCCAGTTGCCGGCGCAGGTAATCAGCCAATTGCTGAATCCGCTGCCACATCGGCTCGATGCCTTGCGCCAGCGCGTATTCCACCGCCGCACCGAGGCCCAGCTTGGCGGCGACGTTGCATTCCCAGTTCTCGAAGCGTCGGGCATCGGCGCGGATTTCGAACGTCTCGGCGTCCTGCAATGAGGCAGCATGCAAGTCGAGAAACGCCGGCTCAAGGTTCTGGCACAGAGACTTTTCGACATACAAAAAACCCATCCCGCGCGGTCCACGCAGGTATTTGCGACTGGTGGCCGCGAGCATGTGGCAGCCGATTTTCTGCACGTCGATCGGCATCTGCCCGACACCCTGACAGGCATCGAGCAGAAACAGCACGCCAGCCGCACGGGCGAGGGCGCCAATCTGCTCGATGGGTTGCACCGGGCCGCCATTGGTGGCGATCACCGGCAAGGAAATCAGTGCAACCCGATCATCGTCGAGCATGGCCGCTAGCGCCGACAGGGAAACCTGGCCGTGTTCATCGTTAGGAATGACCCGAATCTCGATACCGCGCCGCTGCTTCATTTGCAGATAGGGAATGTAGTTGCCGGCGTATTCGGTGGTCGACGTCAGCACCACATCGCCGGGTTGCAGCGGTAACGAATAGAACGCCATGTCCCAGGCGCGGGTCGCGTTCTCGATCACCGCAATTTCGTCAGGCTGAGCGTTGATCAATTGCCCGATGGCGGCGTAGACATTTTCCACTTCGGCCGATTGTTGCCCGGCGGCTTCGTAGCCGCCCAAAGTCGCTTCAAGCTGAATATGACGGGTCATGGTCTCGATCACCGGCGCGGGCATCAGCGCCGCGCCGGCATTGTTGAAGTGGATCAGTTGCGCGACGGCAGGAGTGTCGGCGCGCAGTTGTTCAATGTTCAAAAGCAGACTCCTTGATCATTCGCCGTCTGGGGCTGGGCTCGCTTGCATCGCCGCCGGCCAGTAGCGCAACGCGATGATCGGGATCAGTGCGACGACGTAAGCGAGGCAAACAAACAGATAGGTGTACTGCAAACCGTAGACCTGACTGAGCAGACCACCGGCAGAAATCCCCGCAATCGAAGCGAATTGCGCAGTGCCCTGAGCGATGCCCAGCACATGGCCTTGCTGTGAGCTGTCAGCGGTTTTCGAGATCAGCGCCATCAGCACCGGTGTGGTTGCACCCAGCAGCACGCCCCAAATGAAGTAGGTGATAACAAACACCACCGGGTTGTGAGTCACGCCCGCCACAGCGGTCAGGACGATGCAGCCGATGACCACGTAAGTCATGCGCTGCAAGGTCTCCTGCTGCCCACGGTGTTCGAAATAGCGCGACCACGCCGTGGCCGACAGAATGAAGCCCAGCGCCAGCAAGCCGTAGCAGAGGCCGACTACCGAATTGCTGACCTCGAACACCGAGCTGACATACAGCGAAAACGAAGTCTGCGGCAGCATTCGCGCCAGCAACAGAATGCCCATCACACCGAGCAGCGAGAGCAATGGTGAGCCTTGCCAGAGACTGCCGGAACGAACCGGCGCAGCCTTGTCGACGACCACGGCTTTCTTCACCGGCGGCACGTCCGGCAAGGTCACGGCGGCGATCACGGTACACACCGCACACAGCGCCGAGGCGATGATGTTGATCCAGAAGAACGTCGCGTAATCGAGGATCAGACCGCCGACCACCGCACCCAGCAGCGAGCCGACATTGGTCGATATTTGCAGAATGGCGAACAGCCGTGCCCGTCGCGACGGTGCCTCAATACTGACGCCATAGGCCTGTGCCGGCGCGATATAGCCGGCAAACGCGCCTTGCAGAAAGCGCAGGATCAGAATCACCCAGATATCACTGAACAGGGCCAGCCCAAGCTGGGTCAACGACAAACCGGCGAGGGCGCGGATCATCATCAACTTGTGGCCGTAGCGATCGCCGATGCGGCCCCAGAAGGCACTGGTGAGAATAATGCCCAGCATCGGCCCGACGTACACGGCGATGCTGGCGAAGCTGAAAACCGACTCGGAGGTGGTCAGCCCACGCAGGTGGACAGGCCAGAACGGCCCGCTCATTTCCATCGCGCCCATCGACACCAACTGGATCGCAAATAGAAGATAAATCAGGATTCTTACTCTCGAACCCTGGATGGCACCTGCATGGGACATGAGTCAGCCTCGGTTAAACGCTAGCGAGCGGGTTGGTCAGGGTGTGCTGCAAACGATAGTTGCTGTACTGCATCATGTGCATGCGCAGCAGCGAACGGGTTGGCCAAGGCTCTTCGACGAACGCCTTGTGCTCGGTTTCCCACACATCTGCCGCGACGCGGTCACGCACCGCTTCGAAGGCAAGGTCGGTTTCTTCGCGCAAGATTTGCCATAGCCGTGTGTTGTTGAAAGCGTATTCCTTGGTCAGCCACAGGGCCATTTCATGCAGGTGCGTGAGGAACGCCGCGTCGAGCACAAACATGCGCACCGGCTCGATATCACCGCAGAACACTGTCGGCAGAATACCCGGCTGCACGTGTGGTTGCAGGCTGTAACCACGGCCCTCGAGCAACGGCGCGTAAGTGCGGCCATCGCCGAAATCGCGGATCAGCAGACTACGTGCTTTGCCATCCGGGGAGAACAGCACCATGGTGTTTTGCTGGTGCGCCTCAAGGCCGATGCCGTACATCAAGTAGATCGCCACCACAGGGTGAGTCACCACTTTCGCGTACTCGCGGAACCAGTTCTCGACCTGCGCAGTATTGGCGCGTACACCGTCACGTTCAATCAGATCGGTGAACAGCGGACGACCACTGCCGGGCAAACGGGTGAACAGTGAAGCCACGGTTATCGGCAGGCATTCATCGTTGCGTTCGAATGCCGGTGCGCTGGCGCGATACACCACGGACAGATGACGGCCCGGGTGATCGTCCTGCGTCACCGCGTTTTTGTAACGCACACCGATTTCTTCCTGGAAGATTTCCAGGCGTTGATCGAAGCCGTTTTCCGTCTCGAGAATCTTGCTGATCACCGTGCTGATGCGCGGGCCCATGTGAATCGACTTCGCTTGCAGGCTGCGCAGTTCGCTGGTCATCCATACCGCGATGGGCAGTTTGATCAGCGGCGCGGATTCGTCCAGCACCGGCATCATCGTGCGATACGACATGGTCGGCAGGGTTGGCAGGTCCGGGCCATCGGTGATCAGAATGCCGTCGGCGATTTCCTGCGCGAAGGTTTCCAGCACGTAGGCTTGTAAATGCCAGCTGTGGATCGGCAAGGGCAGCCACTGGTTTTCGTCCAGCCCCTTGCTGTTGAGCGAGGCTTTCCATTGCGCCCATTGCGTCGGGAAATGCTCGGCGAACCAGGCGCGGTAATCGATCACGTGCGGCATGCTTTCGCTTTTCGCGTTGTCGGCACGCAACGCGGCGATGCGCAGCGGCACTTGTGCGTTGAACTCCGGTGACAGCTGCTCGACTTCCTCATCGGTGAGGCCCGGGCGCGCCTTCCACGTCGGGTAATAAGGATGACCTTCCAGCGAACCCCACTGGTCGAGCAGAATGGCGGCATCCTTGGTTTTGGCGTGCTGGCGCAGATAGTCGGTGAAGCTGCTCAGCCCATGATCCTTGGCCGCTTGCTCCAGTCGGGCGTTCCATTGCTGACGATGCTGACGGGCGTGGGCGTCGTTGGTCAGGCTGTTTTCCATGTCGGATTTGAGCCCGGCGATACCGTCGTCGGTCGGCGCGAAGTCGAAGCTGTCGCGCAGCACATCAAGCATGTCCTGGTGGCTGGTGATGACCTGGCGTACGCCTTCATCGGTCACCAACACCACGTCACCGTCGTTGACCACGGTATCGGCCGGGCCTTTGGCGATGTCGGAAAAGGCCAGATGGGCGCGACCGCCCTTGAGCGGGTAAGTCGCCTCGTGGCCCTCGACGGAAAAGCTCAGGGCCGAACGGTCGAGGATGTTTTCCGCAAACAGGCAACGCACCAGACGGCGCATGGCGTTTTTGCGGGAGTAGGCGATCAGTGTCTTGAAGTCATCCATATCAGTGGTCTGCTCGTCGAAAATTGAATAGAGAGATCAAGCGGCGGCGCTTGTCGTGTGCGGCCATTGGCGCGGGAAATAGTCGAGTGCCGAGTCGCGCAGGCCATTCATGTAGGCCACGCTCCACTGCAGGACTTCCTCGATGTAAGGCACCTTGAGGTCGAAGCGTTTGGCCATTTCCACCAGCAGCACCAGGCCGTAGGCGACGTCTTCGTTGAAGGCGCGGCTCTCGCGCTCGATCACGTAACCGGCGCGGTTGTCCGCGGCCGGCACCATCGGCGCAAGGATGTCGTTGTAAGCCTGATTGGTACGCAGGATCGAGAGCATGCTGCTCGGGTCGCGGATCTGCTCGCCGTAGGCCTCGACGATTTCCTGTTTCAGCGATTTCACCGAAGACAGGTCGATACCCAGACGCTGGCTGATCACCGCACACAGTTGCTGGCTTTCCTGATCCATGCGTTCAAGGAAATACGCGCCGAGTTCCGGGCATTCGGTCCACCAGCACATGCGCTGCGGGAAGATCTTGCGATGCCACTGGCCGTAGGGGCCGATCAGGCCGTAGATCACCGAGCTGTGCATGATCGGATTGCCCGGTGTCAGGGTGATTTCCAGAAAATGCTCGAGCATCGTCACGCACGGGCCGTACAGCCGCGTGAGTATTTTTTCCAATTGGCGGCGCGCGGTTTGCGGCTCTCGGGCGTGGGTCGCCACGTACAATTGGCTTTTGCCACCACCCATTTTGATCGAGCGTCCCGGGGTCAATTCAAACGCCGTGTGCGGCACATCCTTCATGCCCCAGATCACCACATTCGGCCGGTCGGGCAGGGTCGCTTCAGCCAGCCAGTCGAAACCGCAGAAGCCGGGAATGGCGCCGATGAATACCGGTTTGCTGGTGGTCAGATGCGGCGCGATGTCTTTCAACGTTTGCGGGCGGGCATGGGCCGGCACGGTGATGATGACGATGTCGGCATCTTCCACCGCGGCTTTCGCGTCGCTGGTCACCCGATCGAGCCGGGCGCTCAGGGTCGAACCGTCGGGCAGCAACGCCTGCATCGGCGTCTGGCGGGCGTACTGTTCGATGACCTCCTGATTATGGGTGTGCATCGAAACCTGAACATCGGGCAGTTGCTTGAACAGGATGGCGTTGAGATGGCCAGTCCTGCCGCCACCACAGATGGCGACTTTCAACAGATTCATCGAGAGGCGTTCCTGTGTGAAGGGTGGGTCATGCGACGCTCAGTTGCAGCGGCGCGGAGATGGAATCCAGCCATTGGGTCTTGCCCAGCCAGGCATCCAGTTGCGGGGCGATGCTCGGGTCGATCAGGTCGCGCTCTTGCAGCCATTTGTCGTCGAACACGGTGTGCAGGTATTTCTCGCCACCGTCGGCAATCGGCACCACGACGTTGCCGGTCAGCACGCCTTTGTGGATCAGCTCCAGTGCCTTGAAGATCGCACCCCCGGTCGAACCGCCGACCAGCAAGGCGAAGTTGCGCGCGATGTAGCGCGCGGTTTCGAACGCCTGCGAGTCGCTGACTTGCACACCGAGATCGATGCAGCTGTAGTCGAGCACCAGACCCACGGTGTCGCCGGCCGGCGTGCCGGTGCCGGATTGGTAATACGGATAGCCGGGGTGGCCGAAGACAATCGAACCGGCCGGTTCCACCGCGACGGTGACGGTGTCCGGGTTGTGCACTTTCAAGCCGCGAGCGATGCCGGTCATCGAACCGCCGGTGCCGACACAACCGACGTAAGCGCCGACCACGCCTTCAGCCTGCACGATGGTTTCGCGGACGAAATCGCTGTAGCCGCCGGCATTGGCCGCATTGTCGGACTGGTTCATGAACACCGCGCCGGGAATCTCGCTCGCCAGTTCGGCGGCCATCTGTTGCCGCTCGACCACTGCCACTTCATCTTCGCGATAAGTGCCTTTGACGAAACGAATGTCGGCACCAAGGGCTTTCATTACAGCGATTTTGTCTTGTGCGGCGTGGTGATCGACCACGGCAATAAAGTGCAGGCCAAACTCGACGGCGGCCATGGCCAGGCCAATCCCGGTGTTGCCCGACGAAGACTCGACCACCACACCACCGGGTTTCAGGCGACCGGACTTGAGCGCGGCCAGCACCATGTTGCGCGCCATGCGGTCTTTGATACTGCCACCGGGATTGTTCTTTTCAATCTTCAACAACAATCGCGCGTTGGTATCCGGAACATCAATGCCCAACATCGGCGTATTACCGATAAGGTCCGAGACTTTATTCAATATCATTGCAATTGTTCCCTTTAGTAGTCAGGTGAAAACGCATAGTTACCTTCCGTACAACAGGTCGCCGTCAGCCGCCGGGGCAGGGGATGGCGATGAAACTCGTTTTCCAGCAAGTCCATCTGGTAACCGGCGGTGTTGATATAAATCAATAAGTCACCGGCTTGCGGTGCCGTCGCAAAGTTGATCAGGCGATGGGTAATGACGTCATCGTCCAGGCAACTATGGCCGGCGATATAAGCCTGGATCGGGGCGTGTGGCTGTTGTTTGGTACTGACAAGTATCGGATCTAGCAGATATTCCGAGGCAAACCAGGTTTCGCAAGCACTGAAACTGCTGCCCTCCACGAAGATCACGGTTTTATTGTCAGCCAATTGTTTGCTGCGCGTGACGCGAAATATTGACATGGCGGCTTGATCGACCAGACTTCGGCCGGGTTCGAGTGCGAGGGTTATATTCTGCGTCTGCAAGTAATTGGCAATCGACAAGCCTGGCGAATGCTCGGCTTCGAGCAATAACGTAAGCCATTGCGTCGCGGTCAGTTCACTGCCGTAAGGATAATAAGTGGCGGGAACTTTCTGGTTGTAATAGTGGCTCTGGTTATTGTCATTTTGTAGGAACTGAGCGTAGGTCTCAGGCTCGACATAACGAATCGGCAAGCCGCCACCGATGTCGATCATCTGCGGATTCAAGCCCATTTCCCTGGCCGCCTCGATAAATCCGCTGACCTCACGAAAGGCTTGTGCGCGGGATTCGAACCCATAGCCGCCGAGGTGAAAATGTAAACCTTCAAAATGAAAAAGCTCAGGTTGTTCTGTCAACCGTTGCAGGCATTGCAGCAGGTCTTGCGAGCCCATCCCGAATCGGCTGTTCTGACTGCTTTTCGGTCTGTAACGCAGTAGCACTCTGGTTTTCGTCGGACCTGGTTGTGTGGGGATCACGCTATGCAGGTGATCGAATTCCTCCAGCGAATCCACACAAATCAATGAACCTGCGCTGATCAGCGCTTGATGGAAAACGGCTGTTTTGGCCGGTCCTGTGGCGCAGATTTTGGCGCCCGGCACACCTGCGCGCAGGGCAGCATTCAACTCGTGAATGCTCGACACATCGACGCCGATCCCCGAATTCGCTGCAGCGCCGAGCATGCTTTGCGACTTGTTGGCCTTGGCCCCGTAGAAAATGGCATGGGGCACTTGGTATTGCTTCAACACGTTCAGCAGCGCTTGCGTGTTTAATTCAAACGCATGGGGCCAGACCAGATTTAACGGTGAGCCCTGTTGATCCACCAAGTCTGTAAGTTTGTTCGGGAACTTGTTGATAAGCGTGGAAATAACCGGGTCGATGAGCGGTGTTAACATCTCCGGGTGATGAACTTTATACGGCTGTTCAACAGCAGATTTATTTGTTGTAGGCATAGTTAACCCTTGGCGTCGAAAGTTACGTCGCCATTGATAGTTCGATCACCGATCGTTATCGATGCAGGTCGTCTTTTTTTGCTCGTCAGCGTCGAGGCTTTAAATAACTTGGAGGCGGATGCCAAATGAAATCCGCTATTGGATCTGTAGCCCTGATTGTAATAAATGGTTCACAGAACAATTGCATGAGAACCCCATTCCATAAGGTTTGTGCGGATGTAATGAATGGCCATTAGTTGCTGGCCATTGCCCTGTAGCAGCCTGTAGCTGATGTTTAAGTGACATCACTGACAGGTACTTTTGCAGATACCGATGACTTGCGTTGAAACGAGGATAGTTCCTCTTGGCGGCGTGAACAATATTGCGAACAGGAACGATTATCAAGTAAGGTTTTCAAATATTTTTGAATAAAGACCTGCTCAAGGCGAATCCATGAACGTGTATTTACACGCTCAAGGACGCGTTCGCCCCGAGATAAAAAAGTCCGTTAATTCCTTGAACAATAAGGCGTTAAGGGCTGTTGCGATAAGTCCCGGAACGGCAGGTAAAACCGCCGCTCAAGGGGCCCGAAAATTTTCAGAAACCACGACTGGTTCACGCCAAGGAGCAACGCCATGCAATCCGATCGACTCAGCCGCAAAGCGCCACTCGCGATCAGCTACCTGTTCGTGCCGGGCAATCGTCCCGAGCGATTCGCCAAAGCCTGCGAAGCAGGGCCGGACGCGATCATTCTCGATCTTGAGGATGCCGTTCATCCGGACAGCAAGGCCGCCGCCCGTGACGCCATTCGGGTGTGGCAGGAGAAAACGCCGAACGTTGCTTGTGAGCGTTACATTCGCCTCAACAGCGTCAGCAGCGCGTTGTTTGACCAGGACCTGAGCTGGCTCGGCGACATGCGTTACCCCGAGCGCTGCGACGGGATTTTCCTGCCCAAGGCCGAATGTCCCGAAGCCCTGACGCGGGTGGTCGAGGGCCTGCTGGCGTGGCAGCCGGCACTGAAGATCGTTGCGATCATCGAGACCGCCAAAGGCCTGCAGCAGGTTGAATCAATCGCCGCGATTACGGGGCTGACGCGGCTGGCGTTCGGCTCGCTGGATTTCTCGCTGGACATCAACTGCAGCCAGACCCCGGAGGCGTTTTTGTTCGCCCGCAACCGCATCGTGCTGGCTTCGCGCACGGCGGATCTGCCGTCGCCGATCGATGGTGTGACGCCGGCCATCAGCGATTTGGCGGTGGTCGGCAAGGACTCGCATTACGCCCGTTCGCTGGGCTTCGGCGCCAAGCTGTGCATCCATCCCGGTCAACTGGCCACGGTGCAACGCGCCTTCCTGCCGGACTCACGCCAGTTGGCCTGGGCCGATCGCGTGATGCGAGCGGTGGCGACGGGCAGTCACGCGGTGCAGGTGGACGGCGAGATGGTCGACTTGCCGCTGATCGAACACGCCCAACGCCTGCTCGATGTGGCCAGCCAGCATGCGCCGGTTGCCCGCGCCGATGCCTGCTGAATCCCCGGCGAATCAGGAGATCACCATGGACCACGGATATCAGATTGCGCTGCGACCACTGTGCGACGTGTTGCAATCGGAGCAGGTCGACCCGGCCAACGTGACGCTGCTGCGCGAGTCGATTGTCCGCGCCGGGCATTGGCTGGAACCGATCATCGTCGAGCGTTCGAGCGGCATCGTGATGGACGGCAATCACCGTTTCACCGCAGCGTTGCAGTTGGGCTTGAGACGGGTGCCGTGCATCCAGCTCGATTACTCCGATCCGCGCGTCTGTGTGCGGCATTGGCAAACCGGGCAGGCGTTCGAGGTGGCGCGGATTTTCACCACCATCGCTCGCGGCGAGATTTTTCCGTACAAGACCACCCGGCACGCGTTTGACCCCGCGCTGCCGCTGGTCGCGATTCCGCTGGAGCGCCTCTACGCCTGACCCTGATCGGGCGACGGAAAAAAACTTTACTGCGGGTGATACTTTTTCGCAGATCGACTGGCAATAGGAGTGATTACCATTTTCCCTCGATGAAAAGGATCCTCACGTCATGCCTGTTGTCAGTCGTCCTTGCGGTGAGCGGGTGTTAGCACTCGCCGTGCGTACCGCCATGCTGAATTTCGTTTTGGTCGCAGGAAGCGCCAACGCTTGGGCCGCCAGCCCCGAGCAACCAGGCGTTGCCGCCGACCCGACTGCGAACGCCGCGCCGGACGCGCTGACCCTCGACAGCACCAACGTCAACGCCCGTTACAACGGCGCGACCGCGTTGCCGGAAACCCTCGCCGGCGGCCAGGTCGCTCGCGGCGCCCGGCTGGGCATGCTGGGCAACAAAGACGTGATGGACACGCCGTTCAGCGTCACCAGTTACACCGCCAAAACCCTCGCCGATCTGCAAACCGTGACCGTCGCCGACGCCTTGGAGCGCGATCCTTCGGTGCGCTCGACCGGGCAGACTGGTGGTATCGTCGATTCGTTTTTCATCCGTGGCTTCCCGATTGGCGAAGGCAACCTTGGTGAGCTGGCGTTTGACGGCGTCTACGGTGTCGCGCCGAATTATCGGGTGTTCACCGACTACGCCGAGCGCGTCGAAGTGCTCAAGGGGCCGGGCGCGCTGATGTACGGCATCTCGCCCAACAGTGGCGTCGGTGGCGTAATCAACATCGTGCCCAAGCGGCCGCTGGATGAAGACCTGACCCGGTTCACCGGCACCTATGCCTCGGACTCTCAGGTCGGTGGGCATCTGGATCTGAGCCGGCGCTTCGGTTCGGAAAACCAGTTCGGCGTGCGTTTCAACGGCAACCTGCAGGGTGGCGATACCGCCGTCGATGATCAGCATCGCGACCTCGGTGTCGGCGCGATCGCCCTGGATTATCGCGGCGAGCGTCTGCGCCTGAACCTCGATTACATCAGCCAGAAAGAAAGCTGGGAGGGCGCTTCGCGGCCCTTCACCATTGCGCCGGGCGTTGATGTGCCGTCTGCGCCGAACGGCCGCACCAATCACTCGCAGGACTGGGGCTGGTCGGACACCAAAGAGCAGTCGACCTTGCTCGGTGGCGAATATGACCTGACCGACAACGTCACCGTGTTCGCTCATGCCGGTGGCGGCAAGTCCGACGTCAAACGCCTGTCCGACCAGGTGCCGAGAATCCTCAACGACGCCGGTGATACCAGCAACATTCCCGGCTACTACAAATTCAACGTTGATCGCTCGACGGCTGACGTTGGTATGCGTGGCGTGTTTGCCACTGGCCCGATCACTCACACCACCACGGTCATGGCGACCCGGTATCAGGATGAACTGTCACGCGGCATCAACAACGGCACGGCCATCCTGTCGAATATCTACCACCCGATCGACAGACCGCAGCAGTACATCAATTCGCCAAAAGTGTTGCGCGTTTCCGAATCGGAACTGTCCGGTGTGGCCTTGACCGACACGATGTCGATGCTCGATGACCGCTTCCAGTTGACTCTCGGCGTGCGGCGTCAGGACATCGAATCGCGTAACTACAACGCTGCCGGTGCGGTCAGTTCGAAATACAAGGACAACGCCACGAGCCCACTGGTTGGCGTGGTGATCAAGCCTTGGGAAGACGTTTCGCTCTACTACAATTATGTAGAAGGCCTGAGCAAGGGCGACATCGCCCCAGGCACGGCGGCAAACGCGGGCGAGACCTTCGCGCCGTACGAGTCGAAGCAGCATGAGGTCGGCGTCAAATACGAACACGGCACGTTCATGACCACGCTGGCGTTGTTCCAGATCGAGAAACCGAGTGGCGAAGTCGGTGCCGACAACGTGTTCTCTGTGCAGGCCGAACAACGTAACCGTGGTATCGAGTTGAGCATGTTTGGCGAAGTGGCGCCGGGCACGCGGTTGATGGGCGGTGTGACGGTGCTCGACGGCGAGTTGACCGATTCGGCGACCAAGGCTAACCGTGGCAACAAACCGGTCGGCGTGCCGGACGTGCAAGCCAACCTCTGGGCTGAATGGGACACCCCGTGGCTGGAGGGTTTCACGCTGACTGGCGGTGCGATCTACACCGACAGCCAGTACGTCAACCAGGCCAACACTCAGGAACTGGATGCCTGGACCCGCTTCGACGCCGGCGCGCGTTATGCGACCAAGATCGAAGGCCGACCCACCACGTTCCGCGCCACCGTGCAGAACGTGTTCGATCGTGAGTACTGGTCGGGCGTAGCGTCCTACGGTGCGTTCTCGCCGGGTTATCCGCGCACCTTGCAGCTGTCGGCCACGGTCGATTTCTGACGGGGCGGGAAGGGCGGCGCTGTCGTCACCTTCACTATAGAAAGTCACGATCACGTTGCCTGTCCGACACGTGGTCCGGCAGGCGGGAAGCAACTGCAACCCGCCTGAACATTTTAGAAAGGGAGTATTCGCTATGTTTAACCACCCAGGCGTTGGCGCTTTAAACGCACCTTCAGCGTTTCGGACAGCGAACAACCCGTTGGCCTTTGAGTTTGATCGCAGCACCAATGCGCATATTCGCGAACTGCTGCGCCACTTCGGACTGCGCACCAGCCTGATCCGCTTCAAAGTCATTAATGCACTGGTGGTGGCCAGCCGCGACGGCCACGGGATCGGGGTAAATGGCGTGCATACGTTTGTCGAATCGTCATCGCCCGAGCTGTCGTTTGTCAGCGTGCGCGAAGTGCTCAAGCGTCTGGGGGAAGAGGGGCTGATCGTGCTTGGCAGTGACAAGACCTACCGATTTTCCTCTGAGGCCATGGAATTGCTGCAGCAACACACCGATCATCTGTAGGCGCTGCCGAGCGCCTACAGAGTCCCCGTGTATTTCACGGCGGCGGCCGCTCGCGAGGGCACGTTCAGCGTGCGTAATAAAGAAGACACATGAATGCGCACCGTGAACGGAGAAATATCCAGTTCACGGGCGATTTCCTTGTTGGTCTTGCCTTGGGCGATCAAGCGCAGCACGTCCTGCTGACGCGGCGTAAGGGCGGCGCCGGTTTCCAGCGGCAGCAAGCCGGACGGCGCAAACTTCACCAGCACCTCACCTTCACGAATCGCCAGAATCGCCTGGCCGATTTCGTCCGGATCGATGTTTTTGCCGATAAAACCGTCGATACCGGCGGCCATGACTTCGCTGATCAACGACTCATCATCGACCATCGACACCACAATCAGCGTGGTACGCGGCAAGCGTCGACGCAGTTCGGCGAGCTGGCTCACACACGTGAGCCCGGGGAAGCGCAAGTCGAGAATCAATGTGTCCGGCTCGCCCAAAGGCAGCAGCGCCAGTACGGCGTCGAGATCGCCGGCTTCTTCGATAACGGCTTCGGGCAGCAACCGCTGAACCGTGCGCAGCATCGCTTCGCGAAACAGCGGGTGATCGTCGGCTATGATAATTCGGCAGGTCATGGCACGACCCTCCCTGGGTCAGGCGTTGCTCAAGGCTTGCACCTTAGCACCGGGCGCGAAGGTTGCCTGTAGGCTGATTCGGAAACTGACGATTGCCGCACAAGGACGTTTAACCATGAAGTTCGAGAAAAACACCGAACTCGACCAGGCCAACCTGCGCATCATCATCGCCAGTATTGCCGTGGTTTACATGCTCATACTGGGTTTTTTGCCAGGGCAGCGCTTCGATACGTATCTGCCGGTTGTCACCTACATCATCCTGTTTTTGCTGGCCTCGATCGGCTTGCGTCAGGCGATTGCACGCTGGCCGGGGCATTACCCGGCGCGGCGGATTTTTTCCATGGTCCACGATTACACCGGCACCTGTTTCGGTCTGGTGGTCGGTGGCGAGGCGGCGTTGCCGCTGTATGCGGTGATCATCTGGGTCAACCTTGGTAACGGCATGCGCTATGGCTCGCGCTATCTGGCGATTGCCACGGCGCTGGCGTTGCTGGCATTGCTGTGTGTGTATCGCCTGACGCCGGTGTGGCAGGCACAACCGTTCATGGTGTTGATGCTGATGCTCACCAGCACGGTGATCCCGTTTTATGCGCACTTGCTGCTGGAGCGTACGCGCAAGGCCTCCGAAGAGGCGGTGGCGGCGAATCTGGAAAAGTCGCGGTTTCTCGCTCAGGCCAGCCATGATTTGCGTCAGCCGATTCATTCAATTGGACTGTTTACCGCGTGCCTGAGGGAGTCGCGGTTGGGGGACGAGGAACGGCGCTTGGTCGATAACATCGACCGATCGCTGCTCAACGTTTCGCAACTGTTCCGCTCGATTCTCGATCTCTACACCCTTGATAACGGCCGGGTTCTGCCCAAACTGCAAACCCTCAATTTAGGGGAATGGCTCGCGGGTCTGATTCGCCAGAACGCCGAAGCGGCGCGTTGGGCCGGGGTCGAACTGCGTTTGCGCCCCTGTGAGTATTGGGTGTGCACCGATCCGGCGTTGCTCGCGACCATGGTGCAGAACGTGCTGTCCAACTGCTTCAAATACGGTGCGCAACGGCCGGTATTGATCGGCGTGCGCCGGCGCGGGGCAGGGCTGGCCATCGTGGTTTATGACCGTGGCAACGGTATCGCCGAGGAGCATCTGGGCAAGGTGTTCGAGGAGTTTTATCGGGTGCGGCAAGTGCGCGATAAAGACGTCGAAGGCGTGGGGCTGGGGCTGTCGATCGTCAAGCGTCTGGGTGAGTTGATCGGTGTCGGCGTTACTCTGCGTTCGCGGCTCGGGCGGGGAACGGCGGTGACTTTGTACGGGTTGCCGATCGCCGCGCCACCGCTGTTAACGGTCAATCGGAATGAGGCGCGCCAAGTCGGTTTGCTGACCGGGCTGAAGGTGTGCCTGGTGGAAGATGACCGCAATGTGCTGCTGGCGACTTCAGCGTTGCTGGAGCGTTGGGGCTGTGTGGTTCAGGCCGAGTTGACGGCTCAGGACTTGGTCACCGACTGCGACATCATCGTCGCCGACTATGACCTCGGCACCCATGCCACCGGCATCGAATGTATCGATGATGTGCGCAGGCAGCGCGGTTGGGCGGTACCGGCGATGATCATCACCGGGCATGACGTCGAGAAAATCCAGGCAGCCTTGCACGACCGCGACATCGCCATCCTGTCCAAACCGGTACGCCCGGCCGAACTGCGCGCGACCTTGAGAGCCCTGCGCGACCGGCAACCCGAACCCGCTGAAAGCGTTTCGTGAATGATCATCGCGGACACACCAAAGATCCCTGTGGGAGCTAGCCTGCTAGCGATTTGGCCAGCAGGCTGGCTCCCACATTTTCAGATCAGCGTTTGCACAGGTAATCCTGGGTGATGGTGGTTTGCAGGCAGTTGTACTGGCCCATGGTGCGGCAGATGTTTTTCTCTGAGCCGGTCACTTCGGCGTTTTTGTAGCCCCAGGTCTTGCAGCGTTGCGCGGCGACGGTCAGGCCTTGTTCAGCGCTGGTCTGGCCGCTTTCGAATTGGCCCAGTTCATAGGAGACCTGGACGACGCCATCGTTTTTGCTGCCGCCGGTGGCCTCCCACTGTTTCGGCGTGGCACAGCCAGTCAGGAACAGGGCGCTGAGGGTGAGTGTCGCGATCAAGATTTTCATGAGTGAGCGGAGTCCTTTACCGGGTGGAGAAGTTATTGCAGAGGGATTGGCGAAGCACCTTTCGGCAGGCACGACAGCGGCGGCGACATCATGCCCATGCTCGCCACGGCGATAATTACGCCGCTGGGCAATTCACAGTTGTATTCCCCGGCCGGGGTGTAGGCGGTGTAGTAGGTGAGGGTGCTGTCGTTGCGGACGTTGTCGATTTTCGACACCGGTTTACCGATCACCGTTTGCGCGCGTTCTTTCATGCTCGCTTCAGTGGGTTTGACGGTCTGGCAGCCGGCAACGCCGAGCAGCATCGCGCCGACCACGGCGATCTTGCAGAGGTTTGTATGGAGTTTCATGGTGTGTCTTCCTTGGTGTTGTTCTGATTTCCAGGCACAACGATCCCGCACGCTGCGAACAGGCAACGTTGAGGAGCATCGGGGGTTGCGGGGGAATATAACGCCAGCGGACAGGGCGGTCGATTAGCACAAATGTGCTAGTGCGGCGCTCGACAGGCGGTTTGCTGGATCCGCCTGTCGCGCCGAGGGAGGATTACTGAGGGCTGTTGAATTGATCGGAGTAACTGCCGGTCATCAACGCGGAGGCGACGCGATCAGAGCCAACGCCGACACGCGAATAGGCAACCCGGTTGACGCCAGTGCGGTCGGCGCCATCTGAAGCCAGTGCGCCCGCGCCGACATGGTCAGCGCCATCAGAAGCTACGGCTCCTGCACCTACATGATCGGCACCATCAGAAGCGACTGCGCCTACACCGACATGATCAGCGCCATCAGAGGCGACCGCACCAGCACCGACATGATCAGCGCCATCAGAGGCGACTGCGCCAGCACCAACATGATCGGCACCATCAGAAGCGACTGCGCCTGCACCGACATGATCAGCGCCATCAGAGGCGACCGCACCAGCACCGACGTGATCGGCGCCATCAGAAGCGACCGCACCAGCACCGACGTGATCGGCGCCATCAGAAGCCACCGCGCCTGCACCAACATGATCGGCGCCATCAGAAGCGACCGCGCCTGCACCAACATGATCGGCGCCATCAGAAGCCACCGCGCCTGCACCGACATGATCAGCACCATCCGAAGCAACCGCTCCGGCGCCAACATGATCCGATCCATCGGACGCCAACGCCTGCGGCTGCGCCGCCCAGACATTGGGCACCACAACGGTCGCCACGACCGCCAGAAGCACGCCTGACAACAACTTGTGTTTCATAGTTCTCTCCACGACCCGGCAGCCACAAAGCGATAAGGCATCGTCCGCCGCGTGTTCGCTGGCGTTACGACTGATTGGCTTGGGTCAGACTGGTGGACGAAAGGCACCGACACACCGTCAGGCGTGCGGGTGTCGACAGAATCATGATCGAACTGATTGAGTATAGATCGCGATTGCGAGCCGGCACGGCGGGGGGATCGACGGCCGTTAGGCGCTTCTCTTCCTGCCCGATTGGGGCAAAGCTCGAATCAGTCTAAAAACTCTGATTCAAGGCGGCGAGCCTTTGCTAGGCTCAAAGATGTAGGCGAAGACGCAGACTGATGCGCAATCGGATAGCAAGGGGGCGTGGGGCGCGCTCCGAAAGGTACACGGTTAGAAAGATCTCCGCGCTGAGATCCAGCCCTTATGCCGTGTGAAGCAGCCGAGGCACTAACTTTCAATTTGACCCGGTACTGTGGGAAGCCCGATAAACCTTGTAAGCCAGAGACCAGCACTGGCCGCCTACTCGAACACCAAAGCCCGCTTCGTGCGGGCTTTGTCGTTCCTGCCAGGTCAGATCGATTTGAGCGCCTGCGCCAGGTCAGCGCGCAGGTCTTCGACGTCTTCAACCCCCACCGACAGACGCACCAGGCCATCGCCGATCCCCAGTTTCGCCCGGGTATCAGCCGGAATGGTCGCGTGAGTCATGATCGCCGGGTGCTCGATCAGGCTCTCCACACCGCCCAGACTTTCCGCCAACGCAAAGATCTTCACGTTCTCCAAAAACCGCCGCGCACCGGCCAGATCGCTGTTCAGATCAACCGAAATCATCCCGCCAAAACCACGCATCTGGCGCTTGGCCAACTCATGCTGTGGATGCGACGGCAGTCCTGGATAGTAGACACGTTTGACCTGCGGTTGCTGCTCCAGCCACTGCGCCAGATCCAGCGCATTGCTGCAATGACGCTCCATGCGCAGCGCCAAAGTCTTCACCCCGCGCAGGGTGAGAAATGCATCGAACGGTCCGGCAATCGCACCGACCGCGTTCTGCAAGAAGCCCAGCTTCTCGGCCAGTTCTTGGTTCTGGCCGACCACGGCGATGCCGCCGATTACATCGGAGTGACCGTTCAGGTACTTGGTGGTCGAGTGCAGCACGATGTCGAAACCCAGCTCCAGCGGCCGCTGGATATACGGGCTGGCAAAGGTGTTGTCGGCCACGCTGATGATCCCGCGAGCGCGGCAGATACGGGCGATAGCGGCGAGGTCCGAGAGGCTCAGCAGCGGGTTGGTCGGTGACTCGACAATCACCAGGCGTGTGTCGTCCTGCAGCGCCGCTTCGAACGCCGCCAGGTCAGTCAGATCGACGTAGCTGAAACGGTGTCCGGCACTGCGCTGACGGACCTTGTCGAACAGGCGGAACGTGCCGCCGTACAAGTCATTGCCGGAGATGACGTGCGAACCGGCATCGATCAGTTCGAGCACCGTGGAGATTGTTGCCAGCCCGGAAGCAAAGGCAAACGCCTGGGTGCCGCCTTCAAGGTCCGCCACGCAACGCTCCAAGGCAAAACGCGTCGGGTTGTGCGAGCGGCCGTAATCGAAACCCTTGTGCACGCCGGGGCTGTCTTGCAGATAGGTGGAATTGGCGTAGATCGGCGGCATCAGCGCGCCGGTGGTCGGGTCCGGTTCCTGCCCGGCGTGGATCACCCGGGTCGCGAAGCCTTGGGATTTATCGTCGTGCTGACTCATGCGAGGGATCTCCGTAATTGGTTGAGCATGTCGGTGCGAGTGATCAGGCCATGGAAGCCCGATGCATCGGCAATGATGGCGACGAGGCCACGGCTAAGCACCGCTTCCAGCTCGGCAAGGCTGGCGCCGGGCGCGAGGGTTTGCAGCTTGTCGGTCATCACGCTGGACACCGATTGACTGAAGCGCGCGGCGTCTTCGTGCACCGGCAGCAGGATGTCGGATTCGTCGATCACGCCGACCAGTTGCTTGCCTTCCACCAGCACCGGCAATTGAGAGACATCGGCCAGGCGCATGCGCTGGAACGCGGTCAGCAGGGTGTCGTCGGGGCCGACACTGATGACGCGGCCGTCTTCGAAGCGGCGGGCGATCAGGTCACGCAGATCACCGTAACCCTTGCGCTGCAACAGGCCCTGATCGGTCATCCACTGGTCGTTGTAGACCTTCGACAGATAACGCGTACCGGTGTCGCAGACAAAACTCACCACGCGTTTCGGCTCGGTCTGTTCACGGCAATAACGCAGCGCCGCAGCGAGCAGGGTGCCGGTCGACGAGCCGCCGAGAATACCCTCGGCCTTGAGCAACTGGCGGGCGTGATCAAAGCTTTCTTCATCGCTGATCGAGTAGGCGTGGCGCACGCTGGAGAGGTCGGTGATCGACGGAATGAAGTCTTCGCCGATGCCTTCCACCGCCCATGAACCGGGCGTTGGCAGGGAGCCGTCGCGGCTGTATTGCGCCATCACCGAGCCGACCGGGTCGGCCAGGACCATTTCCAGATCCGGCTGCACGCGTTTGAAGAAGCGGCTCAGGCCCGTCAGCGTGCCGGCGGAACCGACACCGACGACGATCGCGTCCAGGTCATGTTCGGTCTGCGCCCAGATCTCCGGCGCGGTGCTGCATTCATGGGCCAGCGGGTTGGCCGGGTTATTGAACTGGTCGGCGAAGAATGCGCCGGGAATGTCTTTCGCCAAACGTGCGGCGACGTCCTGGTAATACTCGGGATGGCCCTTGCCGACGTCGGAGCGGGTGATGTGCACTTCGGCGCCCATGGCTTTCAAGTGCAGGACTTTCTCGGTGGACATTTTGTCCGGCACCACCAGCACCACGCGATAGCCTTTGGCGCGACCCACCAGTGCCAGGCCCAGGCCGGTGTTGCCGGCGGTGGCTTCGACGATAGTGCCACCGGGTTGCAGGCGACCATCACGCTCGGCGGCGTCGATCATCGCCAGACCGATGCGGTCCTTGATCGAGCCACCGGGGTTCTGCGATTCGAGTTTGAGAAACAGCGTGCAAGGCCCGGTGTCGAAGCGGGTGACTTGAACCAGCGGAGTATTGCCGATCAGCCCAAGTACGGCAGGGCGTGATTCCTTTGACATTTCTTCACCTCTTAATGGTGTTGATCGCGTTCCAATCGCGGGGAAAAGACTCGCGTGCAACATAGGCTCAGACATCGGCTGTCGCAACCTTTAGTCGGTCGTCAATACAGCCATTTCGATCTAACGATAGATCGAAATCAAAGACTTGCCGGGACGGGTTAACGTGCGTTTACACAGAGGCGTCATTGAGTTTTCAAAGGGCGTCTTCCCGACCATGGACGGCTTGATTTGCGAAGCAATATCCTGCTGCGAAAACTGTCCGGAAGATTTCACATCGCGCAGTTATCGGCTGCCGAAGATGGTGGCGGGTCAGCCAATGAAGGTGTTGATCCTGCCGGGGCATGACATTCAGGTTCGGGGAATTTCCATGGCAGCACAGGGTAGGGTGTTGTTACTCTGACCGGCCGCAGTCGAGGCGTTTGCACTACATGAGTCATCAACCGATCATTCAGGCCGTGTCTGAAGCAGACATTGGCGAGGTGCTGAATTTTGTTCTGGCGGCCCGCGCCGAGCTTTTCCCCAAGCTCAGCGCAACGGGTATGCCAGACGATCTGGCGCGTTTCGCCGAGGTTTATCTGGGTGGGAAAGGGCGTTTTCTGATTGCTCGCCAGCAAGGGCAGATCGTCGCTTCCATCGGTTATCTGCCTTACGACCGACGTTTCCCGCGTCTTGCCTGGCCTGACCGTAACGTGGTGGAAGTCGTCCGCCTGTTCGTCCTGCCTTCGCAGCGACGCTCAGGGCTGGCCGGCGCGCTGTATCGAACACTCAAGGAAATGGCACTCGCCGACGGGGTCGAGCTGATCTACCTGCACACTCATCCGTTTCTGCCGGGAGCCATCGAGTTCTGGCAACGGCAGGGCTTCGAGATTATCGAGGTCGACGCTGACCCGGTCTGGCAGACGACGCACATGCAGGATGTCATGAGTGGAATCGAAGAATCTGCGCCCCATCGAACGGGTCCGTCAGGTAGTGCGCCCTGACCCCGAAAGTGTCCTGTAACCGCTGCGGTGTCAGCACTTCCAACGGCGCGCCCAATGCCACCAGCCGCCCCCGTTCCAACACCGCCAGACGATCGCATTTCAACGCCTGATTGAGATCATGCAGGGCGATCAGCGTGGTCACCGGCAACGTCTGCACCACGTTGAGAATGGTCAGTTGATGCTGAATGTCGAGGTGGTTGGCCGGCTCGTCGAGCAATAGTATTTGCGGTCGTTGAGCCAATGCCCGAGCGATGTGCACCCGCTGTCGTTCACCACCCGACAAGCTGCGCCACAGACGCGTGCGTAAGTGCATGGCGTCAACGTCGGCGAGTGCCTGCTGGACGATGGCGTCGTCCGCGTCCGACCACGGTTGCAGCGCCGACAGCCAAGGCGTTCGCCCCAGCGCCACGGCATCAAACACACGAATGCCGTCGTCGGTGTCGGCCTGTTGCTCGACCACCGCGAGCTGTTGCGCAATGCTGCGTCGGGCCATTTTGCCGAGTCGCTGACCTTCGAGCAGCACCTCGCCGGCGCTCGGTTCGCGCAACCCGGCCAGCAATTTCAACAGGGTGGATTTTCCCGAGCCATTCGGCCCGACGATGCCCAGTGTTTCGCCGCGCTGCACCTCAAGGCTGACACCGTTGAGCAAGTCGGCGCCGCGCACTCTGAAGCTCAGATCAGAACAACTCAAAACACTGTTCATCGTGCGGACCTGCGGCCAACCAGAATCAAGGCGAACACTGGCGCACCGACCAGTGCGGTAATCACCCCGACCGGAATCACCTGGCCCTTGATCAACGTGCGCGACAGCACATCAGCGGCAATCAGAAACACCGCGCCGCCCAACGCACTGGCCGGCAGCAACCGCGCGTGACCGGTGCCAAGCAACAGCCGCGCGGCGTGGGGAATCACCAGTCCGACAAAACCGATCGAGCCGACAATCGACACCATCACTGCCGTCACCAGCGCCGCGCAGCCAATCAGCAGAATCTGCACGCGTCGCACCGGAATACCGAGAGACGCCGCCGAGTCCATGCCAAAGGTGAACGCATCCAGCGCCCGCCGATGCCACAGACACACGACCAACCCAAACACGGCCACCGGCACCGCCAACCACACCGACGGCCAACGCACGCCACCGAGATTGCCCAGCAGCCAGAACATGATCCCGCGTGCCTGCTCGGAGCTGGCCGAGCGGGTAATCAAAAACGCCGTGAGCGCGTTGAACAGCTGCGAGCCGGCGATCCCCGCGAGAATGATTTGCCCGGTGCCGCTCGCCGAGCCGCTGACTCGCGCCAGCAGAATCACCAGCACGAACGCCGTGACCGCGCCGGCGAAGGCACCGACTGACAGCGAGATCATTCCGGCGCCAACCCCGAGCAGCGCGACCATTACCGCGCCGGTCGAAGCCCCGGCAGAAATCCCCAGCAGATACGGATCGGCCAACGGGTTGCGCAACAGCGACTGCAAAATCACCCCGCACGTCGCCAGGCCGGCACCACACGCCGCCGCGACCAGTGCGCGGGTCAGGCGGTAGTTCCAGACGATGCCTTCGTCAATCGGGTCGAGTGCGTAACCGGCGCCCCACAGCTTGTTGGCCAGCACTTGCACGACCACGCCCGGTTCAATCGAGGTTTCGCCGATGGCCACGCCGGCGACCACTGCAATCAACAGTGTGGCCAAGGCCAACAGCGTGCGGATCAGGCTGGCACTCATTGCGACAGGTCATAGCCGTTGATGGCCGTGGCCAGTTGCTCGATGCCATCGAACATGCGCAGGCTCGCCTGCATGGCCATGGCATCAAGGATGATGATGCGGTTGTGTTTCACCGCGTCCATGTTGCGTGTCACCGGGTCGCTGCGCAGGAAGGCGAGTTTCTTTTCATGGTCGTCAGCGGGGAAGCGTCGACGGTCCATGCGCGCGATGACGAGGAAGGTCGGATTAGCCTTGGCGATGGTTTCCCAGCCGACCGTTGGCCACTCTTCATCGGACTCCACCACGTTGCGCACGCCGAGGGTGCTGAGCATGAAATCGGGAATGCCTTTGTGTCCGGCCACGAAGGGCTCGATGTCCATTTGTGCGCTGGAGAACCAGACCAGTGCGCTGGCGTCCTTGAGCTGTTTGCCTTGGGCGGTGGCAATCGAATGGGCGAGGCTGGCCTTGAGTTGGTCGTTGAGCTGCTGGCCACGCTCCTGCACATCGAAGATCTGCGCCAGTTGGCTTACGCTCTTGTAAATGGAGTCAATGCGAAACGGTGCGAGCCGCGTACCGTCGGCGCCGACGAGGTTGTCCTTGGCTTCGCAATCGGAGGGCAGCAGGTAGGTCGGAATCTTCAACTCATGAAACTGCTCGCGAGTGCCCACCGCACCTTGCGGGCCGACCATCCATTCCAGCTCCACGGCCACCAGTTCCGGGCGCTTGCCGATCACCGATTCGAAACTCGGTTCGTTGTCGGCCAGGCGCTGGATCTTGTCGTTCTGCGCCTTGTATTTATCCAGCACGTTGTTGAACCAAAGCGAAGTGCCGACGACTGTGTCGCTCAGGCCCATGGCGTAAAGCATTTCCGTGCCGGCCTGGCCGATGGTCACGGTGCGCGTCGGGGCGTGCTGGAAGGTGAGGGTGCTGCCGCAGTTTTCTACCGTCAGCGGGTAAGCGGTCGGTGCCGCGTGGGCCAGGGTGCAAAGGCTCAGGCCGGTGATGAAGGTGGCAACGCGGGGCAGCAGCATGAGGCAGTCTCCGGGGAATCCGTACGCGGAGCGGGAGAGTACGGATTGGAAACACACCATCGAACGCGGTCAGGAAAACAGCGCAAGGCCGGGCATCAAGCGTTGACGCGCACGGCACGATGTCCTTCCCGGACACCCCGCCGGTTAGTAGTCACTGTGCCGGCAGGTCTCCTGACTGATGCGTCATCGCCTGGCTCCGGCCTTCCCGGGATTTACCCAGTGGCAGTCGTGGAGCAGGCTCGGCACCTACAGTTGCGGGGGCAGTTCCGATCAGTGCTGAGCAAGCACCTCGGATTCCCTATTAGTCCCCTTCGGGAACCGACGGCGGCATGGTAGTCGATCGAGCCGCTGAAGGGGAGACGAATCTGCCGTGGGGAGGATTAGTGCTGGCTCATCAAACCGTGCAACACGCCTAAACGCAGGCCCGGTTCCGACGGCACCATCTGCGCGATACCGAACACTTTGAAGGCGGCCAGCATCAACACCAGACCACCGGGCAGAATGCTCTGGCGATGAGGTTGCAGCCCGGCCAGTTTCAGTTGCTGGACGTTGTTCACCTTCAGCAGAAGCAACGACAGGCGTAGGAGCCCGCCGTAGGTGATGCCGTCCTGGCCAAAGTCGTTGAGACGATTGGCCTTGAGCACTTTGGCGAGCATGCGCGCGGTGCCGGAAGAGCCGATGGTTTGCTGCCAGCCCTGAGCACGGTAGCGCCGGGCAACTTTTTCAAACTGCAGGATGGCGAAACGTTCGGCTTCCTGTAACGCAGCGGCGGACAGGTCGCCGCCGCGAAAAAAGCGTGTGCTCAAGGTGCCACTGCCGATGGCGATGCTTTCGGTGAGCAACGGTTGCGCGCCCTGGCCGAGGATCAGCTCGGTGGAACCGCCGCCGATGTCGACCACCAGGCGCAGGTCTTCAGCGCTCGGCAAGGCATGGGTCACGCCGGCGTAGACCAGCCGCGCCTCTTCATGGCCGCAAATGACATCGATGGGAAAGCCCAGATGCCGTTCGGCACTGGCGAGAAACAGCTGCGCGTTGTCCGCTTCACGCACCGCGCTGGTGGCCACCGCGCGCACCCGGCCGGCCTCGAAACCACGCAGTTTCTTGCCGAACCGCGCCAACGCCTGCCAGCCGCGATCCAGTGCCAGTGCATCCAGTGCACCACCGTCAAAGCCCTCGGCGAGGCGCACCGGTTCGCGCAGGGTTTTCACTTCCTGAATCTGCAAGCCCTTTCGACTGCGCACTGACTGGCCGATCATCAGGCGAAAGGCATTCGAACCCAGGTCGATGGCGGCAAACAGCGAGGCGTCGTCTTTCATGGGAATCCTTGCAAAGCACCCGTCGGGAGGCGCGAGACGGTTTGCGAGGATTCTGCCGTGATCTTGATGACATCCTGATGACGGGGTGGGGGCGGTTCAATGAATGTGTGGCTGTCATGACACTGTCATTATCCGGCGTCTATGCTGAGGCCAATACATCGCGTGTTCTTAAAGTTTTTGCTGCCAGTTTTGGCAGCTTTTTTTTGCCCAAAATTCAGCGAAATCCCCGTAGGAGCTGCCGAAGGCTCGGGCCGCGATCGGACGATCTTTTGACTTTGTTTTTGAGAGCAAGATCAAAAGATCGCAGCCTTCGGCAGCTCCTACAGGGGTAGTGGGGAGTTAGCAGGACTGAGGAGTTTCGCCCCGGGCCAGACGCGCATTGATGTCGTCGATCACTTCCGGGAGCTCGGCGATGGTGTCGATCAGGTAATGCGGGCGCGAAGGCGCGAACATCTTGCCGATTCGCGCGCGCCCCTCAGCCAGTCGATCCGACGGCAACGCCTTGTATTGCTCATAGCTCAGGCCCAGTGCGTTGCCCGAGCAGGTCAACGCCACCGTCCACATGCCGGCGGCGCGCCCTTCGAGAATCCCTGGCCAGGTGTCATCGACCTTGACGCACGCCGCCACGTCATCGATGCCCAAAGCAATCACGTTAGCCAGCGCCTGCGCCGGATGCGGCCGGCCATTGGGGACTTCATCGGTGGCGACGACATGGTCGGCGATGTAGCCATTTTCCCGCGCCAGTTCGACGACCTTGGCCATCACCACCGCCGGATAACCGGAGCACGAACCGATTTTCAAACCCTTGTTGCGCAACGCCGCAATCGCCTCGAGCGCACCCGGGATCAACGCCGAATGCAGGGCGATTTTCTCGATCTGCAACGGCATGAAACGTTCGTAGATCGCCGTCACATCGTCATCGCTCGGGACGCGATCGAACGCCGCACGATAACGCTCGGCGATCTGCGGCAGGTTGCACAGCGTGCGAATGTGATCCCACTTGCCCATGCCCATTGGCCCGCGCGCTTCTTCCAGCGACACCGCGACGCCAAACTCGGCAAAGGCCTCGACGAAAATCTGCGTCGGCGCAAACGAGCCGAAATCGACAACGGTGCCGGCCCAGTCAAGGATCGCGGCTTGCAGGTGAGTCGGTTGCTTGTATTGCATGGTCAATCTCCGTTTTCGGGTAAGCGTGGGCCGTCCCTCGGCAATGAGGTAGGCGGTTTCAAGGTTTGATTTTGCTGATCAGGTCAGCGGTGGATTGGAATCAAACAGTTCGGCAATCACTGGTCGGTTCCTGCGGATGCCAAGGCAGCACAGGTGGTATTCGATAAAGAACGGGTGATCGACAAAGGTGATCGGCGTGGTGCCCGGGGTTTCGGCGTACTCGACGGCCGAGACAAACCCGATACCGATGCCTTTGACGATCGCGTGCACGATGGCTTCGCGGCTGTTCAGTTGCATGACGCGGTTGAGGTCGATGTCGAGGCGCTTGCAGCTTTCTTCCACCAGTTGCCGGGTGCGCGCACTTTGCTCGCGCATTACCCATTTCTCGCGGCTGATTTCGCTGATGTCAACCTGCGCCTGACTGGCCCACGGATGGTCATCGCGCACCACGGCGATGATCGGATAGCGGTGATACAGCCGCGTATGGAAGCGCTCATCGAATTCCGACAAAGCCAGAATCGCCACATCGATATCAAAGTTGAACAACCGCGCCAGGGTGTCCTTTTCCGAAGAAAACGAAGTTTCCAGTTCAATATCCGGGTGGCGCTGCATCAGCTCGTAGGTCAGGTTCATCGCGATCGGCGGCGACACCGCGCCGAGGCGCAACATGCCGTTTTTACGTTGTTTGAAACTCTGCAGCAGTTGCACGGCTTCATCCTCCTGACCGAACAGGCCTTGGGTGATTGCGTAGAGCTTGTGCCCGGCGGCGCTCATTTCGATGTAGCGGCCGCGCCGATGGAACAGCTCCACCGAGAAGGTGTTTTCCAGCGCGTTGACCTGCTCGCTGACGGTCGGCTGGCCGACGCTGAGGTACTCCGCCGCGAGGGTGAAGCTGCCGGTCTTGGCCACCGCATGAAACGAACGCAACCACTTGTGATACTGGTACATGCAAGCCCCGTCAGCGACGAATGAACAATGCCACTGCCGCGCTGCACAGGCAGGCGCTGGTGACCACTATAAAGATGAGAGACGTGTTTGCCGTGGTGTCAAGCAAACGACCGATCAGTGGCTCGGCCAATCCGGCGAACAGGTAGGAGGAAAAGTTCATGATCCCGGTCGCGGTGCCGGCGCGTTTGGCGCCGACCAGATCCGGACACAGCGCCCAGAAACTCGAGGCCGGGCCGTAGACGAAGAAGCCACAAAGGAACAGCGCCACCAGGCCGATCACGCTGTGCGGTGGCAGGCTCCACATCCACAGACTGGTCGCCGCCCCCAGCACCATATAGAGCATGATCGCCAGATACCGCTTGGAGCCGAACAACTTGTCCGACACCCAGCCGTTGCTCAACGCGCCAACCGCCATGCCGACGGGGAGGGCGACGGTGATCCATTTCGGATCGACCATGCTGTCACCGCTTTTCCAGTTGGCGCCGAGAAAGTGCACCGGCACCCAGACGATCAAGCCGTAGCGTGCGGCGTTCTGAAAGCCCAGTGACAGCGCGGCGATGAGCAAACGAGGATTCTTCAACACCGCTTTGTAGCGTTGCGCCGAGGACTCGACCTCTCCCTGCGCGGCTTCCTGATGTTTGTCGTCAGCGTTGGCCACGCCGGTATCGCCCACCGGTTCGAAGCCCAGATCCTGTGGCCGTTCGCGGGCGACCAGATAGAAAATGATCCCGCCGGCAAGCATCAGCAGCACCGGCAAGCGGAAGATCCAGCGCCATTCCAGTTGCAGCACTTCAAGCACGACGATGGAGGTGACGTACGACAGAATCGACGCGCAACCGGCGGCGAAGGTGTAGAAGCCATAGACCTTGCCGCGCTCACCCGCTGCCCACCAATTGGCAATCAGCCGTCCGCCCGGTGCCCAGCCCAAGGCCTGGAAGTAGCCGTTGACGCCCCACGGCAGAATCAGGCTGGTGAAACCACCGGCAAAACTGGTCACCCAGTTGGCGCCGCAGGACAGCACCGCGCCGAGGGTCATGATCCGCCGGCCACCGAACTTGTCGGCGAGGTTGCCGTTGATGGCTTGGCCAATGGCGTAGGCCCAGAGCATAGCGGCAGAAGCCCAGCCGAGGGTTTCCTTGCTCAGGCCGAACTCGGCCTGAATCCCCGGAATGGCAAAGCCGAAGGTCTGCCGACCGGTATAGAAAAACAGGTAACAGAACATCGCCGCCAGCAGCATGCGCCACTGCGCGACCCGGAACGAGGCAGAACGTACGGCGAGACCAGGCATGGTTTGGGCACGATTCATGATCTTTTCCTTATTGTTGTGGAGTCCCGCCGTTTGTCGTCGGCGGGTGCACTCTTTTTCGGTGCAACAGGAAATCACCGCAGCGTTGTACGCCGCCGGCTGTGCTTGGGTCGTTCCGTTTTCGGGGACGTCAGGCGGCTTGCGAACCGATGAAGTTCTTGCCGCGCGCGCCCTGCATCGCGAGGTGGATGATGGCTTCGGCATCCTTGGCCGAGACGCCGTAATCGGCAAATTCGGTCTTCACCCCAAGGCTGTGCAGGAACTCACGCAACTGCTGTTGTGCGCTGAGCAGATCCTCGCCGAATACCCGTTGCAGAATCCGGTCACGTGTTGCGTCATGACCCCAGGCCAGGCCGAGCACCAACGGCAGGGTGAAGGAGCAGGCGATGCCGTGGGGCAAGCCATGGCGCAAGGTCATCTCATAAGAAATCGAGTGTGCCAGCGCGGTTTTGGTGTTGGAAAATGCCAGCCCGGCCTTGAGTGCGGCCAGTGCCATGCGTGTGCGCAACTCTTGGCTCGACAGATCTTTTTGCAGAGGCGGCAGGCACTCGAGAATGTCTTCAATCGCAGAAATGGCGAAAGTGTCGGAGACCGGGTTGGCGTTGACGTTCCAGATCGCTTCCAACGCGTGGGACAGCGCATCGAGCCCGGTGGATACGGTGACGCTGGCCGGCACGGTGAGCATCAGTTGCGGGTCGATGATCGCCACGCGCGGCCAGGTGCAATCCAGATGCAGCGAGTATTTCTTCTGGCTGGCGCTGTCCCAGATCGTCGCCCACGGGGTGACTTCGCTGCCGGTGCCGGCGGTGGTCGGCGCGGCGATCAGTTGTTTGCAACGGGCCGGGGTGAACGGTTTGCCGCTGGACAGCAGGCTCAACAGTTCATCGAAACGGCCGGATTCGGTGCCGACGATCAATGCTTTGGCGGTGTCGATGGCGCTGCCGCCACCGACCGCGAGCACTACATCGCAATCACCGGCCTGCTGCCAGAACTGCTCGTAGGTGTTGCGCAGATGGGCGACGTCGGGGTTGGGCTGAACGTCTTCGAACACGTAGACCAGGCGCTCACCGAGCAAGGCTTGCAGGCGATCGACCAGCCCCAGCCCGCGGGCCTCAGGGAAGGTGACAAGGGCCACGGTTTGCTGGTCGGTAATGGTCGCGAGGTCTTGCAGGCTGCCCCAGCCGAAGCGGGTATCGACGGGGTTCTGAAAACGGGCAGTCATGGTGGATCCTTCTTGTTGTTGTCGTGTGGCCACATACTCGATGGCGGTCGACAACGGTACAAATCGATAAATCGCAGGTTTGAATCGGCTGAACCGATAACAGCGGCGGTTAATGTGTTGAACCGCTCTGGATCGCCGCGCGCAGGCGACTGGAGACGGCGTCGGCGACAATCACCATGAAGGTGATCACGATGATGCAGGTCGCGGTTTCCTGATATTTGAACAGCTTGAGACTGCTCACCAGTTCGAAACCCAGGCCACCAGCGCCGACCATTCCCAGCACCGTGGCCGAGCGCAGATTGACTTCGAAGCGGTACAGAATTACGGCAATCCACGCGGTGATGACCTGCGGCAAAACCCCAAACACGATCACCTGCAACGGCCGCGCACCGGTCGCTTGCAATGCTTCAATCGGGCCTTGGTCGATCTCTTCGATGCTCTCGGCGAAGAATTTGCCGAGCATGCCCAAGCCATGCAGCGCCAGCGCCAATACGCCGGGAAACGGCCCGAGGCCGACCGCCGAAACGAAGATCAGCGCGAGGATCAGTTCGTTGATGCTGCGGGTGAAATTCAAGGCCTGACGCGTGGCGTGAAACAGCCAGCGGTTGCGGCTCAAATTGCGCGCCGCGAGAAACGACAGTGGAATCGCCAGCAACACGCCGAGCAGGGTGCCCCAAATGGCGATCTGCAGGGTTTCCACCGCTGGCGCGACCAGACGCGGAAGAATGCTCAGGTCCGGGGGGAAGGTGCGCGAAAGGAAATCACCGATCTGCGGCAATCCCGCTGCCAGTTCACCGAGGCTGAGCTGCGCGCCTTGGGCGCTCCAGTTCAGCGTCCACAGCACGATCAGGACGACGGCGCCGGTGGTCAGCCAACTGCGCGGGCCACGGGGACGATCGCCGACCCACTGGTAGTTTTGCGATTGCATGTTCAGGCCCTCGAGGCAGCGCGGTAGGACAGGGTGGGCGTCGGGATGTCGGCGGAGGAGTCCGCCAATTGCCCCGAATAGATTCGCGCCAGATCGGCTTCAGTCATGCTTGACGCTTTGCCATCGAACACCAGATTGCCGTGCGCGAGGCCGACCACGCGGTCGCCGAATTCGCGGGCGTATTCGACTTGATGCAGATTGCACAGCACGGTGATGCCCAGTTCGCGGGTGGCATCGCGCAGGTACTGCAACACCAGTCGCGCGGTTTTCGGGTCGAGGCTGGCGATCGGTTCATCGGCCAGAATCACCTGCGGCCGTTGCGCCAAGGCGCGGGCGATGCCGACGCGCTGCTTCTGCCCGCCGGACAATGAATCGGTGCGCTCACCAGCCTTGTGCGCCAGTTCGACGCGCTCCAGGCATTGCATCGCCAGCGCCACATCGTCGCGGCGGAACAGCTGCAGTATCGAGGCGAGGGTGCCGACGGAACCTAGGCGGCCAGTCAGCACATTCTTCAACACACTCAAACGTGGCACGACGTTGTGGTGCTGAAAAATCATCGCCACTTCACGGCGCAGAACACTGGTGTCAGGGCAGGCGAGGGCGTCGATGCCGGCGACATTCAGCGTGCCGCTGTCGGCCTGCGCCAAGCGATTGATGCAACGCAGCAAGGTCGATTTACCGGCGCCCGACTGACCGAGCACCACGACGAACTCGCCCGCAGCGACTTCAAGGTCGATACCGCGCAACACCGGGTTGCTGCCGTAGTGTTTGGTCAGTTGGCGGATGCTGATCATTTCATGCTCCGCAAATCGAGATCGAGCACCTTGGCGGTTTCGCGCACCACGTCATACGACGCGTCGGTGGTGGGCTGGAAGCCGTTGAGCACGCCCTGATCACCCCACGGCACGTCCTTGATCGAGGCCAGTGCGTCAGCGACTTTCTTCTTAAGTTCCGGATCGAGCGCCTTGCGCCAGACCATCGGCGATTCGGGGATCGGCTTGGAACTCCAGACGATTTCGAAGTCATCCTGCTTGACCACACCTTTGGCCACGGCGCTGGCGAAGATGCGGTCAGCCACGGCCGCCGCGTCGACTTTCTTGTTCTCGACCGCGAGGATGCTGGCGTCGTGGGAGCCGGAGAAAATCACCCGTTTGAACAGGCTGTCCGGAGCAAAACCGGCCTGCTCAAGGCCAGCCTTGGGAAACAGATGCCCGGACGCCGAACTCGGGTCGACGAACGCGAACGTATGGCCCTTGAGGTCGGCCAGCGAATGAATGCCGCTGTCCTTGCGCGCCAGAATCACGCTTTTGTACGCGCTCTGGCCGGTCTTCTTGGTCACTGCCACCGAGAACGCTTCGACATCCGCCACCGAGGTCGCCAGCACGTAGGAGAACGGCCCGAGATAGGCGACGTCGAGTTTGCCCGAGCGCAGCGCTTCGATGATGCCGTTGTAGTCGGTGGCCACGAACGGCACCACCGGCATGCCGATTTTGGCTTGCAGATCGTCGAGTACCTGTTTGCTCGATTCGATCATCGCCTGGGAGTCTTCGGAGGGGATCAGGCCAATGGTCAGTTTGTCCTTGGCCCAGACCTGGCTGGCGCCGAGGGCGAGTGCGGTGAAGCTGACGACACGCAGAAACTGTTTGATTGTTTTCATGGCATTCCACGGTGTGGTTGGGAGTTGCCACAGGCTAGGACTGTCACGTGACAGTCATTCAATCAATTCAATATGCGAAACCGCAGCTAACTATTGATGGAGTCTATGGATGTCCAGCGCCAAACTTCGGGCCTTTCTCGCCGTCGCCCGTCACGGCAGTTTCAGTGCCGGGGCGCGGGCGTCAGGCTTGAGCCAACCGACCCTGACCACGCAAGTGCAAGCCCTTGAGCGTCAGCACAACGTCGAGTTGTTCCATCGGCGCGGGCGGCGGATCGAGCTTTCCGATGTCGGGCGGCAGTTGCTGCCGATCGCGCAACGGATTGCCTTGCTGGAACTGGAAGCGCACAACCTGCTGCGCGATTCCGGGCGGCTCGACAGCGGCCAGCTCAAGGTCGGTGCGGTGGGGCCGTTTCATGTGATCGAAATGGTCGACAGTTATTTGCAACAGCATCCGAATATTGACGTGTCGATCCGCGTGGGTAACTCGGCACAGGTGCTGTCGGATCTGGAAAACTATGTGACCGACATCGCCGTGCTGGCCGGGCGTCAGGATGATCCGGCGTTGTGTTCGGTGCGTTATGCGCGGCACGCGATCATCTTGTTTGCGCACCATGAGCATCCACTGGCCCATCGTGGCAGCGTGCGGCTGGAGGAATTGGAAGGGCAGCGTTTGTTGCAACGCGAACCCGGTTCAACTACCCGATTGGTGTTGGAGCAGGCACTGAATGCGGCGCAGGTCAAACCGCGCATCGCCATGGAAATCGGCAGTCGCGAGGCACTGCGTGAAGCGGTGGTACGCGGGTTGGGGCTGGGTGTGGTGTCGGAAGCTGAGTTCATTGCCGACCCGAACATCCGCACGATCAGAATCGAAGGCGAAGAGCTGTTTACCGAGACGTACCTGTACTGTCTGGCCGAGCGGCGTTCCAGTCGGCTCATCTCATCGTTTTTCGACGCGGCGCTGAGTTGATTTGCAATTTTGCTTGAGGCTTGGCTAATATACGATCCATATACACATCGTATCGGATTCATATATGGGCATCGTAAAGATTTCAGAGGACATGCACGAGAACCTGCGGATCTCCAGCAACGCCCTCAGCCGCTCGATCAACGCGCAGGCCGAGCACTGGATGCGCATCGGCATGCTCGCCGAACTGCACCCCAACCTCGACCACAGCGCCATTTGCCGCTTGCTGATCCGCGCCGAACAGAACGGCGGGCTGGATCTGCATCAACTGACTCAGGAAGCCGTCAGCGCATGAGAAACCAGATCAAGATCAACACCCCGGCCGACATTGCGCAATCGCGCGCTGCCGGCAAACTCGCCGCTGAAGTGCTGGCGATGCTGGTGCCGCACGTCAAGGCGGGCGTCACCACTGATCAGCTCGATCAACTGTGCAACGACTACATCGTCAACGTACAGAAAGCCGTGCCGGCCAACGTCGGTTATCACGGCTTTCCGAAAACCGTCTGCGCCTCGGTCAACGACGTGGTGTGCCACGGCATTCCGTCGGGCACGCCGTTGAAGGATGGCGACATCGTCAACCTCGACATCGCGGTGATCAAGGACGGCTGGTTCGGTGATACCAGCCGCATGTATGTGGTGGGTGAAGCGACACCTGAAGCGCAGCACCTGATCAAGACCACTTACGAGGCGATGTGCGCGGGTATTCGTGTGGTGAAACCGGGCGCGACATTGGGCGATATCGGCCATGCGATCCAGAGCCTGGCGGAGAAGGAAGGCTTCAGCGTCGTGCGCGAGTACTGCGGGCATGGTATCGGCAAGGTCTATCACGATGAGCCGCAGATTCTGCATTACGGCTTTCCCGATCAGGGCATGAAGCTTAAGGCCGGGATGATTTTTACTGTGGAGCCGATGCTTAATGCCGGTAAGCGTCATGTGAAAAACATGCCGGATGGCTGGACGGTGCTGACCAAGGATGGGTCGTTGTCGGCGCAGTGGGAGCATATGGTGGCGGTGACGGAGACCGGGTTTGAAATCCTCACCGCCTGGCCGGATGAAATCGAAGGCTTCCGCGCCATCGTTTGATACCGCGTCGACTGTTTCTCTCACCCTAGCCCTCTCCCAGAGGGAGAGGGGACTGACCGGGTTGTCCAGCGCCTGACATCGACCTGAAAGACTCGCGGTGAATATGGATTCACTGCAGCGCTTTCAGGTCGGCGTACTTCTACAATATCCCCCGATCTGCTCCCTCTACCTCTGGGAGAGGGCTGGGGTGAGGGGAACAGATCCAACTGACGCCGCAGTTATCAGTGAGCACCCGCAGCTTTGTTGAGGTCGCTTTCAGTCCATTCGGTGTAGACACAGGCGTCGGCAGTAGCCCAGCGCACCTGCACCGGATCCCCGGCCTTGAGCGGCATGCCAGCAGCCGACAACGCTTTCACCGTCATTGACGTGCCGCCCGACGTGACCACACTGCACGTCTGGCTCTCACCGAGAAACAACACTTCCACCACCTTCGCTGAAACCTCATTCCACCCCGACGGCAGCGGTTCGCTGATCGCCTGTGCCACGCTCAACGCCAGTGCCTTTTCCGGCCGCACCATCAGCAAAACATCCTGATCGGTGTGCAACCCAGCGGTCAGGCGAATCGACAATGACTGTCCTTCAAACGAAGCCGCCGCATTGCCCTGCGCCTTGAGCTTGAGGAAGTTCGAATTGCCCAGAAACGACGCCACAAACGCATTCGGCGGATTCTGATAAAGGTCATAACCGCTGCCCAATCCCACAATCTTGCCATGGCTGAAAATCGCGATGCGTTGCGACAAACGCATGGCTTCTTCCTGGTCGTGGGTCACGTAAACGATGGTGATGCCCAGACGGCGATGCAGTTGGCGCAATTCATCCTGCAAATCCTCGCGCAGTTTTTTATCCAGCGCACCGAGCGGTTCGTCCATCAGCAAAATGCGTGGTTCGTAGACCAAGGCGCGGGCGATGGCGACACGTTGTTGCTGGCCACCCGACAACTGCGAAGGGCGACGATGGGCGAACTGCTCAAGCTGCACCAGTTTCAGCATCGCATCGACACGCTTGTCGCGTTCAGCCGCCGCGAGTTTGCGAATCGCTAACGGGAAGGCGATGTTGTCGCGCACCGACAGATGCGGGAACAACGAGTAACGCTGGAACACCATGCCGATGTCACGCTTGTGCGGCGGCACATTCACCAGCGACTGACCGTTGACGAGGATTTCGCCGCTGCTCGGCGTTTCGAATCCGGCGAGCATCGACAGCGTGGTGCTTTTGCCCGAGCCGCTGGAGCCGAGGAAGGTGAGGAATTCACCGTCCTTGATGTCCAGCGAAATGTTGTCGACGGCGGCAAAGTCGCCGTAGTGCTTGTTCAGATTGCGCAGGCTGACCAGGGGTTTGTCATTCTGCTGAGAAGCGTCTTTGATCACGGCACTCATGTCTTACTCCTGGCGCTCAGGCGCTGATTTCGTTGCGCCGGCGCAGTGCGGCGGCGATGACCATGACCAAAACAGACAAGCCGATCAGCAGCGTCGAAGCGACGGCGATCACTGGCGTCAGGTCCTGGCGCAAGGTGGTCCACATTTTCACGGGAAGGGTTTGCAGGGTCGGGCTGGCCATCATCACGCTGAGCACCACTTCGTCCCACGAAACCAGGAAGGCGAAGAGGGCGCCGGCGACCATGCCCGGGCGAATCGCCGGGAATGTCACCTTGAACACCGCTTGCAACCGTGAGGCGCCGCAGATCACCGCCGCGTCTTCAATCGACTGATCGAACAGCTTCAGCGAGTTGATGATCGAGATGATGGTGAACGGCAGCGCGACGATCACATGGCTGACGACGAAGGCGAACATGGTCCCGGTGTAGCCGAGCTTGAGGAACAGCGCGTACACCGCCACAGCGATGATCACCAGCGGCACGATCATCGGCAGGGTGAACAGGCCGTAGAGCATTTCTCGGCCGGGAAAACGTCCGCGCACCAGCGCAAATGCAGTCGGCAAACCGAGGGCGACGGCGCAGATTGTGGTCAGCACGGCGACCTTGAGGCTGGCTGCGGCAGCGCTCATCCAGTCAGGATTGGAGAAGAACTGGCCGTACCATTTCAGCGTCCAGCCCGGTGGCGGGAACACCAGCCACTGCGAGGAGCCGAACGACAGCAGCACGATGAACACGATCGGCAACAGCAGGAACAGAGCGATCAGCCCGGTGGTGGCGTAGAGACCGAAGCGCATGCGCCGGCTCATCGCATTGGGAGTCAGGAGCATGTCGGCTTACCTCGCGTTACTGGCGCCAACCGGGGATTCCGGTTGAAGCTTCAGGTAGAAGTAGAACAGCACCAAAGTGATCGCGATCAGCAACGCGGCGCCAGCACTGGCCAGGCCCCAGTTGAGGAACGATTGCACCTGCTGAATGATGAACTCCGGCAGCATCATGTTCTGCGCCCCGCCGAGCAGCGCTGGGGTCACGTAGTAACCGAGCGACATGACGAACACCATCAAGCCACCGGAGGCCAGACCCGGCCGGCACAGCGGCAGGAACACCCGGAAGAAGTTGGTCCACGGACTGGCGCCGCAGATCGAACCGGCCTGCAGGATCATCGGGTCGATGGCCTGCATGGTCGCCTGCAATGGCAGGACGATGAACGGGATCATGATGTAGCTCATGCCGATCACCACGCCGGTGAGGTTGTGCACCATTTCCAGCGGCTGATCGATGATGCCCAGCGCCATCAAGGCCTTGTTGATCACGCCCGACGCTTGCAGCAACACCAGCCACGAATAGGTGCGGGCGAGCAGGCTGGTCCACATCGACAGCAGCACGATGTTGAGAATCCAGCGACCCCAGCCGCGCGGCACCAGGGTGATCGCCCAGGCCAGTGGAAAGCCCAGCAGCAGGCTGAACAGCGTTACCAGCCCAGCCACCGAAAAGGTGTTGAGCAGCACCCGCGCATACGCCGAGTTGGCGAACAACTGTTCATAGTTGCCAAGACCCGGCACAGGTTCGAGCACGCCGCGCAACAGCAGGCCAATCAACGGCGCGAGAAAGAACAGGCCGATGAACAGCAGCGCCGGGGCGAGGTTGCCGGCGCCGCGCCAGCGTTGTCTGAGGGACGGGGCTTGCTGCATCGCAACCGCCTGTTTTCCGTGGGCCGAGCCGGCAGCGCTGGTCGCGCTCCCGGTGGCAGTGGAGGGACGGGACGCGGTGGCCGCCATTTTCATTTGACCAGCCATTCGTTCCACCGTGTCGCGATGGCCTGGCCGTTTTTGGCCCAGTACGCGAAATCAAGAGTGATCTGATCCTTAGCGTAGGCAGTCGGCAGGTTGGGGGCCAGCGTCGAATCCAGACGCTCCACACTGTCGAGGTTGACCGGGGCGTAGGCGGTCAGGTTGGAGAAGTCGGCCTGGCCTTTGGCGCTGCTGGCGGCGGCGAGAAACTTCATCGCCGCGTCCTTGTTTTTCGAGCCTTTGGGGATGACCAGAATGTCGGCCATAACCAGGTTCTGTTTCCAGCTCACGCCGACCGGGGCGCCGTCTTCTTGCAGGGCGTGAATGCGACCGTTCCAGAACTGGCCCATGCTCGCTTCACCGGACGCCAGCAGTTGCTGCGACTGCGCGCCGCCGCCCCACCAGACGATGTCTTTCTTGATGGTGTCGAGTTTCTTGAAGGCGCGATCCAGATCCAGCGGGTAGAGCTTGTCAGCGGCTACGCCATCGGCCAGCAGCGCCAGTTCGAGCACGCCGGGGCTAGGCCATTTATAGAGGGCGCGCTTGCCGGGGTAGGTTTTGGTGTCGAACAGGGCGCTCCAGTCCTGCGGCTTGTTGGCGCCGAGTTTGCCCTCGTTGTAGCCGAGGACGAAGGAGAAGAAGAACGAGCCGACGCCGTGATCGCTGACGAAACGCGGGTCGATCTTGTCGCGCTGAATCACTTTGAAATCGAGGGGTTCGAGCAGGCCTTCAGCGGCGGCGCGCAGGGCGAAGTCGGCTTCGACATCGACCACGTCCCATTGCACGTTGCCGCTCTCGACCATGGCTTTGAGTTTGCCGTAGTCGGTCGGGCCGTCCTGCACGACGGTGATGCCGCTGGCCTTGCTGAACGGATCGGCCCAGGCCTGTTTCTGCGCATCCTGGGTGCTTCCGCCCCAGCTGACAAAATTCACGCTTTCGGCAGCCATTGCAGCCTGGCCGGTGACGCTGAGCAGTCCCGCAAAAAAGATCGCGGTTGCAGCTTTGTTCAACACCATTTTTACGCCCTCATTGTTGTGTTTTTGAGCGGGCTTGCGTTGTTGCCCGCCTATCGGGAGCAGTAGATGGACGTTCTTTGGAGTGTCCGGTCTATGGAATATCATATTATGGTATTCCAAACTTTGTGCAAGCACTTTGCCTTACCGGTTATCTGGAGGCTGATGGTTTTTCACTTGAGAGATGTGTAGAAATTTTAGATCCAGCCCCTCACCCCAGCCCTCTCCCAATGGGAGAGGGGGAAAGGGAGCAGATCTTCATGTCGTTCAAAACCGCGCTCGACTCGGCATTGGAAAGGGAGCCGATCTTTGTGCTGTTCAAAATCTGAGTTCGACTCGGTATTTCAGGTCGATGTCTAGTGGGCAAACACCTCGGTCGGCTCCCTCTCCCTCCGGGAGAGGGCTGGGGTGAGGGCAGCTTTATTCAGTGAACGGAATACTTTCGACCACCTCCAGGTCATACCCGGTCAGGCCAGCGTATTTCAGAGGAGGGCCCAGGTGACGCAGCTTGCCCACCCCCAGATTCTGCAAAATCTGCGCCCCAGTCCCGACCTCCGAATAAATCCGCGATTGCGAACGACTGAACTGCCGCGGCGGCTGCGTCAGTTGCGGCACACGTTCCAGCAACGCCTGCGACGATTCATGATTGGCCAGCACCACGACAACCCCATGACCTTCCGCCGCCACCCGTTGCAGCGCCGCCCACAGGGTCCAGTTGGTCGGCCCGCTGTACTCGGCGCCGACCAGATCGCGCAGCGGATCAATCACATGCACGCGCACCAGCGTCGGCTCCTCACGGCGCAGATCGCCCATGACCATCGCCATGTGCACGCCGCCCTCGATGCGATCCTCAAAGGTGATCAAGCGGAACGTGCCATGCACCGTCGGCAGCTCCCGTTCGCCAATCCGTTCGATGGTGTGCTCGGTGCTCAGGCGATAGTGAATCAGGTCGGCGATGGTGCCGATCTTGATCCCGTGCTTGCGCGCAAACACTTCCAGATCCGGGCGACGGGCCATGGTGCCGTCGTCGTTCATCACCTCGACAATCACCGAGGCCGGGGTAAAACCGGCCAATCGAGCCAGATCACAACCGGCTTCGGTATGCCCGGCGCGGGTCAGCACGCCACCGTCCTTGGCGCGCAACGGGAAGATATGGCCCGGCTGCACCAGGTCTTCCGCGCGGGCATTCGGCGCGACGGCGGCGGCAACCGTGCAGGCGCGATCAGCCGCCGAGATGCCGGTGGTCACGCCAACCGCCGCTTCGATCGACACGGTAAACGCGGTGCTGAACACGCTGCCGTTGGCCGGGACCATTTGCTCCAGGCCCAAACGCTGGCAATGTTCGTCGGTCAGGGTCAGACAGATCAGCCCGCGCGCCTCACGGGCCATGAAGCTGATCGCCTCGGGCGTGCAATGATCGGCGGCCAGCAGCAGGTCGCCTTCGTTTTCGCGGTCTTCGTCATCGACCAGCAGGACCATTTTGCCGAGACGATAATCTTCGATGATTTCTTCGATGCTGTTGAAGGCCATGCTGGACTCTCAGGGTTCGTTGGAAATATATTGGTATACCATAATACAAAATCAACAAAGAGGTCACTATGAAGGCGTACTGGATTGCTCATGTGGATATAGTCGATGCCGATCACTACAGCCAATACACCCAGCGCGCGCCGGCGGCGTTTGCCGAGTTTGGCGCGAAGTTTCTGGCCAGGGGCGGGCGCAGCGAATCGATGGAAGGACGCGAGACGCCGCAGCGCAGCGTGGTGATCGAGTTTGAGAGTTACGAAAAAGCCGTGGCGTGCTACCACTCGGCGGCGTACCAGGAAGCGAAAAGTTACCGCGAAGAATGGGCGAGGGCGGAGATCATCATCGTCGAAGGCATCGCCCCAGTTTAAGCAACACCACTACCACCCTGTGGGAGCGAGCTTGCTCGCGAAGGCGTCGTGTCAGTCGATACACATGTTGAATGTCTGACCGCATTCGCGAGCAAGCTCGCTCCCACAGGGGGATAGGCAATCTTCAGCGGATGAAGTGAATCTTGCCGCTATCATCATTGCCCATGTAAATCCCATACACCCCAGCCTGACGCTCCTCGATATAGCGCTCGAGAATCTGCCGGATCGCCGGGTAATAGATCTGTTCCCACGGAATGTCTTCCGGGGCGAAGAACTTGTAATCCATGGTTTCGGGGCCGTATTGCCCGGTGATCTCCAGCGCAATGGCGCGGAAGATGATGTACACCTCGCTGATCTTCGGCACGCTGAAAATCGAGTACGGCGAGACGATTTCCGCGCGCACGCCGCTTTCTTCCCAGACTTCGCGGATCGCCGCTTGCTCAGTGGTTTCGCCACTTTCCATGAAGCCGGCCGGCAGCGTCCAGGTGCCCGGGCGCGGTGGGATCGCCCGTTGGCACAGCAGGTATTTGCCGTCCTGCTCGATGATGCAGCCGGCAATGATTTTCGGATTGATGTAATGGATGTAGCCGCAGCCGCGACACATCAGGCGCTCGTGCGTATCGCCCGCCGGTATCTGCTGACCGAGGTCAGGGCCACCGCATTTCGGGCAATAGCTCGGGCTGAACATATCAGTGACCTATACGCGGTTCTTTCAGCGCGATGGGCAGGGTCATGGCCGGGGTTGCGCCGGTCTCTTCCTGCTTGCGCTTGAGATAGTCGAGCGCTACTGCAGCGGCAGCGCGAACGTGATCAACACAGGCCTGATGCGCCACCAGCGGATCACCGCTCTTGATCGCTTCGACCATTTTCTCCATTTCCTGATTACTCGCACCGCGACGGTTTTCCTGCGATACCGAGGTCGCGCGCAGGTAGCTGATGCGCGCCTGCAACTGACGCAACTGAGTCGCCGCGACATGGTTGCCCGAGCCTTCGAGCAGCACGTCGTAGAAGCCCTGCACCGAGTCGATCACCTGTTGCAGTTCGCCGTCCTTGAGCGCCTTGCGGTTCTCGTCGAGGGCTTTTTCCAGGGCCTTGATGTCCTTGGCTTTGGCGCGCAGGGTGAACAACTGCACGATCAAACCTTCCAGCACGCAACGCAATTCGTAGATATCCACGGCGTCGGCCAATGTGATGATGGCGACACGCGGGCCTTTGGCATCGGCGAATTCGACCAGGCCTTCGGATTCCAGGTGACGCAAGGCTTCACGCACCGAAGTACGGCTGACGCCGAGGCGATCACACAGATCGCGTTCGACCAGACGATCCCCCGGCATGAGCTGGAAATTCATGATCGCGCTACGCAGTTTATCCAGCACGATTTCGCGCAGGGTAACGGGGTTGCGATTGACCTTGAAGCTGTCGTCGAGTGGCTGGCGTTTCATGGGGTCCGCTCTTTCGGTTGGCTGTCCATGCCAGACGGGCATCTAAACAGCCGAGGGGTTGACTGAGGCTTCGGCGTCGGCTTCGGCAAAGGCTTCACGGGCCAGCCGGAAGCTGTCCACGGCTGCCGGAACGCCGCAATAAATGCCGACCTGAAGCAGAATTTCGCGTATTTGCTCACGACTCAGGCCGTTACGCAAGGCGCCACGCACATGCAGCTTGAGTTCGTGCGGACGGTTGAGCGCCGAGATCATCGCCAGGTTGATCATGCTGCGCTCCTTGAGCGACAAACCTTCACGACCCCAGACATGACCCCAGCAGTATTCGGTGACCATTTCCTGCAGCGGGCGGGTGAAGTCGTCAGCGTTGTCGATAGAGCGCTGAACGTAGGCTTCGCCGAGCACCTGAGTGCGGATTTTCAGGCCTTTTTCGTACTTTTCGTTACTCATCATTCCTCCTGTCACCACTATCCCTTGTGGGAGCGAGCTTGCTCGCGAAAGCGTCACTACGTTCAACATTGATGTCGACTGACACTACGCCTTCGCGAGCAAGCTCGCTCCCACAGGGTTTCGCATTGTCGCCTCAGGCCAGGGTTGGCAGGGGGCCGAGCTTGCCCTTGTGGTAGATCATCGGCGTCACCGGTTGCGCCGGCAGGATCAGATTCTTCACCGCGCCAACAATGATCGCGTGATCGCCACCGTCATATTCACGCCACAACTCACACTCGATGATCGCCGTGGCCTTGGCCAGGATCGGATTACCGAGTTCGCTCAGGTGCCATTCGATGTCCTTGGCCTTGTCCTTGCCCTTACCGGCAAACGCATAGGCCTCGGCGGTCTGGTCAGCCGACAGCAAATGGATCGCGAATTTCTTGCTGTCACGCAACACCGGATACGTGTCGGAAGCATAGTTGGGGCAGAACAGCACCAGCGCCGGGTCGATCGACAGCGCGCTGAACGCACTGGCGGTGATCCCGACGATCCCGCCTTCGGGGTCAACGGTGGTGACCACCGTGACGCCGGACGGGAACGAGCTCATGACGTCTTTGTAAATGCCGGGTTCGATCATTTCGCAGGACTCCTAGCGCATCACAAACGGATCAGGCATTGGCGCCTGAGACAGGTTGATCCACACCGTTTTCAGTTCGGTGTAGGCCAGCACCGAATCGATGCCGCTTTCGCGTCCATAGCCACTGTTCTTGAAGCCGCCGATCGGTGCCATTGCTGACACCGCGCGGTAAGTGTTGACCCAGATAATCCCGGAGCGCACATCGCGCGCCAGACGATGGGCACGGCCCAGATCGCGGGTCCAGATGCCGGCGGCGAGGCCGAACTGCGAGTCGTTGGCGATGGCCAGCGCTTCGGCTTCATCTTTAAAACGAATCACGGAAGCCACCGGGCCGAAGACTTCTTCCTGCATGATCTTCATCGAATTGCGATCGCATTCGAACAGCGTCGGCTCGTAGAACCAGCCTTCGCCGAGATCGGTTGGGCGCTTGCCGCCGGTCCGCAAACGCGCGCCCTCGGCGATGGCATCCGCGACCAGGCCTTCAACCACCGCCAGTTGCTGCGCGGTCGCCATCGGGCCCATCTCACTGTGGTCTTCCTGCGGATTACCGATGCGAATGCGCTGGGCGCGTTCGACCAGTCGATTGACGAACTCGTCGTAGATTTCGTCCTGCACCAACAGCCGTGAACCCGACACGCAACTCTGCCCGGACGCGGCATAGATCCCGGCAATCGCGCCGTTGATCGCGCTGTCCAGGTCGGCGTCAGCGAAGATGATGTTCGGCGACTTGCCGCCCAGTTCCAGCGACAACTTGGCGAAGTTCTCGGCACTGCTGCGCACCACATGCCGCGCCGTGGCTGCGCCGCCGGTGAAGGCGATTTTGCGGATCAGCGGATGGCGGGTGAGGGCGGCGCCAGTGCTCGGCCCGTAACCGGTGACGACGTTGACCACGCCCGGCGGAATCCCCGCTTCGAGGGCCAGCCGCGCTAGCTCAAGAATGGTCGCCGAGGCATGCTCGGACGGTTTGATCACAATCGTGTTGCCGGCGGCGAGGGCCGGCGCCAGTTTGATTGCGGTCAGGTACAACGGGCTGTTCCACGGAATGATCGCGGCAACCACGCCCATCGCTTCGTGCACGGTGTAGGCAAACAGGTCGGGCTTATCCAGCGGCAGCGTGCCGCCTTCGAGCTTGTCGGCCAGGCCGGCGGTGTAGTGGAAAAACTCCGGCAGATAACTGACTTGCCCACGGGTTTCGCGGATCAGCTTGCCGTTGTCGCGGCTTTCCAGCTGCGCCAGTTGTTCTTTATTTTCGGCGATCAAGTCACCGAGACGGCGCAGCAGTTTGCCGCGCGCGGTGGCAGTCAGGCCACGCCATGCCGGGCTGTCGAATGCGGTCTGTGCCGATTGCACGGCACGTTCGACGTCCGCTTCATCCGCGTCAGGCAGTTCGGCCCAGGCTTGTGCGGTGGCCGGGTTAAGGCTTTCGAAGGTCTTGCCGGAGAGGGCGTCGACCCATTCTCCGCCGATGCACATCTGGAAGCGTGCGAGTGTCATGCAACGATCCCCTTTATATGGTTTTGTCGGGAGTGTGCGAATTGGAGAAATTCCAGCAGCGTCTGATTAACCAGACGCGGCGACTCTACCGGCATCATATGCCGTTGCTCGGGCAGCACGGCAACCTTCGCACCGGGGATGCGACGGGCCAGTTGCTCGGCCATTTCCGGGGTCGAACCCGGGTCGAGTTCGCCAGTGGCGATCAGCGTCGGCGCCTGAATACTGCCCAGGTCGTCGGCGCGGTACATGTCTTGAGTGGCGAACAATTCGTAGGTGGTCAGGTAACCCTGCGGATCATTATTGGCGAGGGTCTGGCGCAATGCGGCGATCTGCGCCGGGTTGGCCGCCTGATATTCACGGCTGAACCAGCGAGACAACGCCGCTTCGGCATTGGCGTCCGGGCCATGTTCCGCCGCTTGCGCGGTACGGGCAATGACGCCGGCACGCTGTTCTTCGCTGCGGTTGAACACGCTGTTCAAGACCACCAGGCTTTGCAGGCGCTGCGGGTAATGCAGGGCAAAGGCCCGCGCGACCAGACCGCCCATGGAGAAACCGATCACCGCTGCCTGCGGCAGATTCAGGTGATCGAGCAGCTCGAGCAACTGATCGGCGTAACCGAGCAGGGCGGTGCCGCTGGCCGGTCGCGGGCTGGCGCCATGACCGAGCATGTCGTAGGCGATCACCCGGTACTGGCTGGACAGGCCGACAATCTGCCCGCCCCACATTTCTTTGTTCAGGCCCACGCCGTGGATCAAAACCACGGGCTGGCCTTGGCCGGTCGCCAGGTAACTGGTGCCAGCCGGGGTGAGTTCAGCGGTGAGCCGAATCATGGAGCGCTCCTGCAGTGCCTTTTTATTGTGATTACTGGGCTTTTTCGGCGGCCAGTTCTTCCAGATCGATGTAGCGGTTGCCGATGCGCGGGTGCAGACGGCCACCGTCGGCGCAACCCAGCACGACGACGATTTCGTCGGCACGCGGCGCGTCTTCGATCTGCATTTCCAGGGTGATGTAGTGCGAACGCTGACCTTCGTCGTCCTTGTGCATCATCGGGATCTGAATCGAGGTGCCCGGACCGCCGCGTTTGTTGGTGAAGCTCAGGTAGCTCTTGGCGTTGACGGCTTCGCGGTAGTGGTTACCGAAGCGCAGGGTGTGGATCACGGCGGAGGCGTGTTCGATCTCGCCATCGGCACCGACCACGGCGGCTTTGCCGTAGGCCTCGATCTTTTCCGCGCCGCCGATGATGCCGACCAGACGCTCGACCATCAGCGCGCCGAGGTCGGAGCAGTTGGCACGGATCTGCGGCTTGAGGTCTTCAACGAAACCGTTGCCCACCCAAGGGTTTTTCATCACCACGGCGAGGCCGACCATGGTCACTGGCTTGTCAGTGGCCTTGCCGCCTTCGATGAAGGTTTCTTCGACATAGCTGACGATCTTGCGAATTTCGAAACTCATGAGCTGCTCCGTTGAGGGATTGAGAGTGTCTGTGCGTCTGATGGTATACCATAATACCGATCGTGCAAGTCCCCCTCGCAAGATTTGCCTCATCCATCCGGCGAATGGCGCTGCATTCACTCGCCACCACAAATCCGAAGATTACCTTTAACCCCTGTGGGAGCGAGCTTGCTCGCGAAAGCGGTGTGTCATCCAATAGAAAGGGTGACTGTTACACCGCCTTCGCGAGCAAGCTCGCTCCCACAGGGGAATTGCCTCGTTACAGAGAGCGGCTTTCGGTTAACAAAAGATAACGTGGCGCCGATTGTCAGACGTTTCGAAAGCCCGATAGGATGAGCCAGCTTCCGAAGTGGCTCTGGATTGCGGGTTTCAGGACTATGCTCCTGAGCAGCCATCAACGGAGCACACTTGCGGCGCCCTTGAAGGCCAGATGGCCTAACAATAATAAATAGGGGAAGGTCTATGAGTCGTTGCCGCCCGCCGGCGTTACGCAACACCGCGTTGCTGGCCACAGCACTCTCTCTGCTGGGCTTTGCCACGTTATCGGCACCGGTGATGGCCGCCGAGGCGCCAGCCGACGTGGTCTATGCCACCGAATCCGGCAAAGCCGCGAAGAGCCTGATTCTCGATGTTGTCCACGCCGGAGCACGGTTGGTGGCGGTCGGCGATCGCGGGCACATTCTCTATTCCGATGACCAGGGCAAGACCTGGATCCAGGCCAAGGTGCCGAGCCGGCAACTGCTGACCGCCGTGTATTTTGTCGACGACAAACACGGCTGGGCGGTCGGGCATGACGCGCAAATCCTCGCCAGCGCAGACGGCGGTCTGACCTGGACCAAGCAATTTGAAGACCTCAAACGTGAATCGCCGCTGCTCGATGTCTGGTTCAAGGACGTCAACAGCGGCTTCGCCGTGGGCGCTTACGGTGCGCTGTTGGAAACCACCGACGGCGGCAAGAATTGGGAAGATGTCAGCGACCGCCTCGACAACGAAGACCAGTTCCACCTCAACGCCATCGCGGCGGTGAAGGATGCCGGGCTGTTTATCGTCGGCGAGTCGGGCAGCATGTTCCGCTCCGCCAACGACGGCCAGACCTGGGAAAAACTCCAAGGCCCGTACGAAGGTTCGTTGTTCGGCGTGATCGGCACGGCGCAGGCGCAAACCCTGTTGGCTTACGGCTTGCGCGGCAACCTCTATCGCTCCACCGATTTCGGCAGTAACTGGGAGCAGGTCGAACTGAAAGCCGCGCGCGGTGCGCTGGAGTTCGGCCTGTCTGGCGCAACCTTGCTGCCGGACGGCTCAATCGTGATCGTTGGCAACGGCGGTTCGGTGATCAGCAGCAGCGACAACGGCGAGACCTTCAGCGTGTTCAACCGTCCGGACCGCATCTCGCTGTCATCGGTCACGGCTGCCGGCGACGGCAACCTGATTCTGAGCGGGCAGGGTGGTCTCCACACCACACAGCCGAACGGTGCCGAGATCAATAACAAGAAGGCGGGGCTATGACTTCCTTGATCACTCCTCAGCAGGACAAGGCGACGTTTCTTGAACGCCTGATTTTCAACAATCGCCCGGCAGTGATCCTGATCTGTCTGGTGGTGAGCATTTTCCTGTTCTGGCAGGCGACGCTGATCCGGCCGTCGACCAGTTTTGAAAAAATGATCCCGCTCCAGCATCCGTTCATCGAGAAGATGATGGAGCACCGCAACGATCTGGCGAACCTGGGCAACACCGTGCGGATTTCGGTGGAAGCCAAGGACGGCGACATCTTCTCCAAGGAATACATGGAGACCCTGCGCCAGATCAACGACGAGGTGTTCTACATCTCCGGCGTTGATCGCTCCGGGCTGAAGTCGCTGTGGAGCCCGAGCGTACGCTGGACCGAAGTGACCGAAGAGGGTTTTGCCGGTGGTGAAGTGATCCCGCAGAGCTACAACGGCTCGCAGGACAGCCTCGACCTGCTGCGCAACAACGTGCTCAAGTCCGGTCAGGTCGGGCGGCTGGTGGCCAACGACTTCAAGTCGAGCATCGTCGATATCCCGCTGCTCGAGTCCTATCCGGATCCGGAAGACCAGGGCAAGTTGCTGGCGCTGGACTATCGCAAGTTCTCCCATGAACTCGAAGACAAGATCCGCAACAAGTTCGAAGCGCAGAATCCCAACGTCAAGATCCACATTGTCGGTTTCGCCAAGAAGGTCGGCGACCTGATCGACGGTCTGGTGATGGTGGTGCTGTTCTTCGGCATCGCTTTCGTCATCACCCTGATCCTGCTGCTGTGGTTCACCAACTGCGTGCGCAGCACCATTGCGGTGTTGAGTACGACGCTGGTGGCGGTGGTCTGGCAGCTCGGCTTGATGCACTTCTTCGGCTTCGGGCTCGATCCGTATTCGATGCTGGTGCCGTTCCTGATCTTCGCCATCGGTATTTCCCACGGCGTGCAGAAGATCAACGGTATCGCCCTGCAATCCAGCGAGGCCGACAACGCCCTTACCGCTGCGCGGCGCACTTTCCGGCAACTGTTCCTGCCGGGGATGATCGCGATTCTCGCGGATGCGGTGGGTTTCATCACGCTGCTGATCATCGACATCGGCGTGATCCGTGAACTGGCCATCGGCGCGTCGATCGGCGTGGCGGTGATCGTGTTCACCAACCTGATCCTGCTACCAGTGGCAATTTCCTATGTCGGCATCAGCAAGCGCGCGATTGCCAGGAGCAAGAAGGACGCGAACCGCGAACACCCGTTCTGGCGCCTGCTGTCGAATTTCGCCAACCCGAAAGTCGCACGCATCTCGGTGGTGCTGGCGCTGATCGCCTTCGGCGGCGGCCTCTGGTACAGCCAGAACCTGAAAATCGGCGACCTCGACCAGGGCGCGCCGGAGCTGCGTCCGGATTCGCGCTACAACAAGGACAACAATTTCATCATCAGCAATTACTCCACCAGCTCTGACGTATTGGTGGTAATGGTCAAGACCAAGGCTGAAGGCTGCTCGCGTTATGAAGCCATGGCGCCGATCGACGAGTTGATGTGGAAGATGCAGAACACCGAGGGCGTGCAGTCGGCGATCTCGCTGGTGACTGTGTCCAAGCAGATGATCAAGGGCATGAACGAGGGCAACCTGAAATGGGAAACCCTGTCGCGCAACCCGGATGTGCTGAACAACTCGATTGCCCGCGCCGACGGTCTCTACAACAACAGTTGCTCGCTGGCGCCAGTGCTGGTGTTCCTCAACGATCACAAGGCCGAAACCCTCGATCGTGCGGTGCACGCGGTGCAGGAATTCGCCAAGGACAACAACAAGGACGGTCTGGAATTCATCCTTGCCGCCGGTAACGCCGGGATCGAAGCGGCCACCAACGAAGTCATCAAACAGGCTGAGCTGACCATCCTGATTCTGGTGTACATCTGCGTGGCGGTGATGTGCATGATCACCTTCCGTTCGTGGGCGGCGACCTTGTGTATCGTCCTGCCGCTGGTACTGACCTCGGTACTCGGCAACGCGCTGATGGCGTTCATGGGCATCGGCGTGAAGGTTGCGACCTTGCCGGTGGTAGCGCTGGGTGTCGGGATCGGTGTCGACTACGGCATCTACATCTACAGCCGTCTGGAGAGTTTCCTGCGTGCGGGGCTGCCGTTGCAGGAAGCCTATTACCAGACGCTGAAATCTACCGGTAAAGCGGTGTTGTTTACCGGTCTGTGCCTGGCGATTGGTGTGTGCACCTGGATCTTCTCGGCGATCAAGTTCCAGGCTGACATGGGCCTGATGCTGACCTTCATGCTGCTGTGGAACATGTTCGGTGCGCTGTGGCTGCTGCCGGCACTGGCGAAGTTCCTGATCAAGCCTGAGAAACTGGCGGGGCAGAAGGGCAATTCGCTGTTTGCGCATTGATCTGAAGGGCTGAAACGACAAAGCCGCAACCTTAGGGTTGCGGCTTTTTTTGTGCCTGAAGATCAACAGCCCCTCACCCTAGCCCTCTCCCGGAGGGAGAGGGGACTGATTGGGGAATATTGGAGATTTACACCGACTTGAACGATTTGCTTTGAATCCATAATCGACTCGGTTTTTCAGGTCGATGTATGACGCAGCACAACTCGGTCGGTCCCCTCTACCTCTGGGAGAGGGCTAGGGTGAGGGCAAGAGGGTTAAAAATTTAAGAGAGTTCTGTGCCAAGCACAACGCTGAGCGCACTACGCGCATCATCCAACTGCACCAACGTCGCATGCCGAGCCCCCAGCGCATCACGATTCTCGATCGCCGTCAAAATCGCTTTATGCCGAGGCAACGCCAATTCATGCAGATTCGGCCGCTGATTCGAGTGCTTCAACGCCTCGGCAATCGCCACCGATAACATGTTGCACAGGTTCGCCAACAGATCATTGTGCGTCGCATCGGCGATCCGGCTATGGAAATCCAGATCCGGCTGCAACAACGCTTCCGGCGTCGGCGCCGCCTCCATGCGCTGGTACGCCTCACCAATCGCCGCGATATCGGCATCGGTGGCGTGCTGAGCGGCGAGGGCGGCAGCCGCCGGCTCGATAATGCTGCGCACACTGGTCAGCACATTGAAAAACTCATTCTGCGGGCTGCTCTGCATCAACCAGTGCAGCACGTCCGGGTCGAGCATGTGCCATTCGCGGCGCGCCTTGACCACTGTTCCCACTCGCGGCTTGGAATACACCAGACCTTTGGCCACCAACACCCGCGTGGCTTCACGCAACACCGGCCGACTGACCGCGTATTCCTCGCAGAGCAAGGCTTCGGCGGGCAGTTTGTCGTCGGGCTTGAAGCGTCCGGAGACGATCTGCATGCCCAGTTCCTGGACGATGCGCGAGTGCATGCTTTTGCGGTCGGAGGGTTTGCGGTAATCCATGGGGAACGGCGCGATCCTGAGCGATGGAGATGCCGCGCATCATAGCAGGCACGGCACAATCTTGAGGCGGGTAAAGAACAACTGTGGGAGCGAGCTTGCTCGCGAAAGCGGTGGGTCAAACAACATTACAGTTGAATGTACCGCCGTCTTCGCGAGCAAGCTCGCTCCCACAGGGATTTGTGTGATCAGTGAGAGTGGCGCGGAACTTCAGCCCCTCGGCAACCGACCAGGAAGTCAAAGTCACAGCCCTGATCCGCCTGCAGCACATGGTCGATGTACAGCTGACGATAGCCGCCCACCAACAATTGCTGCGGTGGCTGCAGATCCGCCATGCGCGCGGCCAGTTCAGCATCCGGGATGTCCAGATGCAAACGCCCGGTGGCGCAATCCAGCTCGATCCAGTCGCCTTCCTGCACCGTCGCCAAAGGCCCGCCGGCCGCCGCTTCCGGCGCCACATGCAAGACCACCGTGCCGTACGCCGTGCCGCTCATCCGTGCATCGGAAATGCGCACCATGTCCGTCACACCCTGTGCCAACAGCTTGGCCGGCAAGCCCATGTTGCCGACTTCAGCCATGCCCGGATAACCCTTCGGCCCGCAGTTCTTCATTACCAGAATCGAATCCTTATCGACCTCCAGCTCCGGATCGTTGATCCGCGCCTTGTACATGTCGAAGTTCTCGAACACCACCGCGCGGCCACGATGCTGCATCAATTCCGGGGTCGCGGCGGACGGTTTGAGCACAGCACCGAGCGGCGCCAGATTGCCGCGCAACACGCAGATGCCACCGTCGGCGCGAATCGGATTGTCGAGCGTGCGGATCACCTCGTCTTCGCCATAGATCGGCGCGTCCTTGGTGTTCTCGCCGATGGACTTGCCGTTGACGGTCAGCGCATTCGGATTGGGAATCAGATTGGCCTCACCGAGACGGCGCAGCACCGCTGGCAAACCACCGGCGTAATAGAACTCTTCCATCAGGAAACGCCCCGACGGTTGCAGGTCGACAATGGTCGGCATGCCGCGACCGATACGGGTCCAGTCGTCCAGATCCAGCTCGACACCGATGCGCCCGGCGATGGCCTTCAAGTGAATCACCGCGTTGGTCGAACCGCCGATAGCAGCGTTCACACGGATAGCGTTTTCGAAGGCTTCTTTGGTCAGAATCTTCGACAGTTTCAAATCTTCGCGAACCATCTCTACCGCACGCATGCCGGACATATGCGCCAACACGTAACGTCGTGCGTCCACCGCTGGAATCGCCGCGTTGTGCGGCAGCGAGGTGCCGAGTGCTTCAGCCATGCAGGCCATCGTCGATGCGGTGCCCATGGTGTTGCAGGTACCCGCCGAACGCGACATGCCGCCCTCGGCCGCGAGGAAATCGTCAATCGTGATGGTGCCGGCCTTGACCTGCTCGCTGAGCTGCCAGACCACGGTGCCCGAGCCGATATCCTTGCCCTTGTGCTTGCCGTTGAGCATCGGCCCGCCGGTGACGACGATGGCCGGCACGTCGCAACTGGCCGCGCCCATCAGCAGCGCCGGAGTGGTTTTGTCGCAACCGGTCAGCAGCACTACGCCATCGATCGGGTTGCCGCGAATCGCTTCTTCAACGTCCATGCTCGCCAGGTTGCGGGTGAGCATGGCGGTCGGGCGCAGGTTCGATTCGCCGTTGGAGAACACCGGGAATTCCACCGGAAAACCGCCAGCCTCGATCACCCCGCGTTTGACGTGCTCCGCGATCTGGCGGAAGTGCGCGTTGCACGGGGTCAGTTCCGACCAGGTGTTGCAGATGCCGATGATCGGCTTGCCATGAAACTGGTGGTCGGCGATGCCCTGATTCTTCATCCAGCTGCGGTACATGAAGCCGTTCTTGTCGGCCGTGCCAAACCATTGGGCGGAGCGCAGGGTGGGTTTCTTATCAGACATGATCGATTCTCTTATTGTATGACTATAGTGTTCCAGCTACAGCTTAATCTAAGCGCAAAATCCTAGGTTTGGAAGTGTTGTTGGTGAATTAGTATTACTATATAGTCGTTTTCGACGGAGGGATGGCCCTGGCGGTTTTCCGTGAGAGGCGTCCCCCGAGGTTCTATAAAAACAACAATCGGAGACCGATCTCATGAGCCAGGAACTGCGGCTGATACGGCGCATTACGCTGAAACTGATTCCTTTCCTGATCCTGCTGTACCTGATCGCCTATGTGGATCGCTCCGCTGTCGGCTTCGCCAAGCTGCACATGGGCGCCGACATCGGCATTGGCGATGCGGCTTACGGCCTCGGCGCCGGGCTGTTCTTCATTGGTTACTTCCTCCTCGAAATTCCCAGCAACCTGATGCTCGAACGCTTCGGCGCACGACGCTGGTTTGCGCGGATCATGATCACCTGGGGCGCGATCACCATCGGCATGGCGTTCGTCCAGGGGCCGCACAGTTTTTACGTGATGCGCTTTCTGCTCGGCGCGGCCGAGGCGGGGTTCTTCCCCGGCGTTCTCTACTACATCACCCAATGGTTCCCAGTGCGCCATCGCGGCAAGATCCTCGGGCTGTTCATCCTTTCGCAACCGATCGCGATGATGATCACCGGCCCGGTGTCCGGCGGTTTGCTCGGGATGGACGGCGTCCTTGGCCTGCACGGCTGGCAGTGGCTGTTTATCGTCATCGGCACCCCGGCGATCCTGCTGACCTGGCCGGTATTGCGCTGGTTGCCGGACGGCCCGCAGCAAGTGAACTGGATGGATCAGGCCGAGAAAGACTGGCTGACCGGTGAGCTGAAAAAGGATCTGCAGGAATATGGCCAGACCCGTCACGGCAATCCGTTGCATGCGCTGAAGGACAAACGGGTGTTGTTGCTGGCGCTGTTTTATCTGCCGGTGACGTTGAGCATTTATGGCTTGGGTTTGTGGTTGCCGACGCTGATCAAACAGTTTGGCGGCAGTGACCTGGTCACCGGTTTCGTCTCGTCGGTGCCGTACATCTTCGGGATCATCGGGTTGCTGATCGTGCCGCGCAGCTCTGACCGTTTGAATGATCGTTATGGGCACCTCGCCGTTCTTTATGTGCTGGGCGCAATTGGCTTGTTCATGAGTGCGTGGCTGTCGTTGCCGGTGGCGCAGCTGGCGGCGCTGTGTCTGGTGGCGTTTGCGCTGTTTTCCTGCACCGCGGTGTTCTGGACCTTGCCGGGGCGGTTCTTTGCTGGCGCGAGTGCGGCGGCGGGGATTGCGCTGATCAATTCGGTGGGGAATCTCGGCGGGTACATCGGGCCGTTCGTGATTGGCGCGTTGAAGGAGTACACCGGGAATCTTGCGTCCGGCCTGTACTTCCTCTCGGGGGTGATGGTGTTCGGCTTGATTTTGACGGGCGTGGTTTATCGAGTGCTGGAACGCAAACACGTCCTGCCAGTGGACCAATTCGCCGCCAGCGCACGCGGCGCCACCCGCACCTGAATGCTGGAATTCACGCGAATCCCTTGTGGGAGCGAGCTTGCTCGCGAAGAGGCAATCACATTCAACATTGTGAGTGACTGATACACCGCTTTCGCGAGCAAGCTCGCTCCCACAGGGGATCTGCGGTGTTTTTGAGGGAATAGGAGAAAATCATGCATCTGGTTCAATTCGAATTAAGCAACGGCGAGCGCCGCGTCGGCGTGGTCGACAACGGTCTGGTGCGCGAAGTCCAGGACGCGCGCAGCGTGCGCGATCTGGCCCTGGCCGCCATCGAGGCCGGCCACTCCCTTGAGCAGCAAGTGCAAAACCTCGGTCTCGGCATCAGCCACGACTACGCCGAACTGCTCGCGCAACTGCGCATCCTGCCGCCACTCGACCACCCGGACCCGGCGCACATGTTGATCAGCGGCACCGGCCTGACCCACTTGGGCAGCGCCTCGGCGAGGGACAAAATGCACCAGCAGGCTGGCGACGAAGCGACGATGACCGACACCATGCGCATTTTCAAATGGGGCGTGGAGGGCGGCAAACCGGCGGCGGGGCAGGCCGGTGTGCAACCGGAGTGGTTCTACAAGGGCGACGGCAGCATCGTTGTGCGTCCGGGCCAACCTTTCCCGGTGCCACCGTTTGCTGAAGACGCCGGGGAGGAACCGGAGATGGCCGGCCTCTACATCATCGGCAGCGACGGCAAGCCTTATCGCCTCGGTTTCGCGGTCGGCAACGAATTCTCCGACCACGTCATGGAGCGCAAGAATTACCTGTACCTCGCACATTCGAAATTGCGCAGCTGCAGCTATGGTCCGGAACTTCGCACCGGTGAACTGCCTCAACATCTGGCAGGCACCAGCCGCATCCTGCGTGAAGGCGAAGTGCTTTGGCAGAACGAGTTTCTCAGTGGCGAGGCAAACATGTGCCATAGCCTCGCCAACCTCGAATACCACCACTTCAAATACCGTCAGTTCCTGCGCCCGGGCGACGTGCACATACACTTCTTCGGCACCGCGACTCTGTCGTTTGCCGACGGCATCCGCACGCAACCGGGCGACCTGTTCGAAATCAGCCAGGCCGAATTCGGCGCACCGCTGGTCAACGGCATTGTGCCGATCGCGGCCGCTTTTGAGCCGGACAGCATCGGCACCCTTTAAGGAGATCCCATGACTCAGATTCTCGGTCACAACTACATCGGCGGTCAGCGCAGTGCTGCTGGCGACGTCAAACTGCAATCCGTCGATGCCACGACGGGCGAACAATTGCCGCACGATTTCATTCAGGCCACGGTTGAAGAGGTCGACGCCGCCGCTAAAGCCGCCGCTGCCGCGTATCCTGCTTATCGCAGCCTCAGCGCCGAACGCCGCGCGCAGTTTCTCGATGCGATAGCCGATGAACTGGATGCGCTCGGTGATGATTTCGTCGCTGTGGTCTGCCGCGAAACGGCGTTGCCAGCCGGGCGCATTCAGGGTGAGCGCGGACGTACCAGCGGGCAAATGCGCTTGTTCGCCAAGGTTCTGCGTCGAGGCGATTTCTACGGTGCGCGAATTGATTTACCCCTGCCGGATCGTCAACCGCTGCCACGTCCGGATCTGCGCCAGTACCGCATTGGTCTCGGCCCCGTAGCCGTGTTCGGTGCCAGCAACTTTCCACTGGCGTTTTCCACGGCTGGCGGCGACACCGCATCGGCCTTGGCCGCCGGTTGCCCGGTGGTGTTCAAGGCTCACAGCGGCCACATGGCCACGGCTGAGCTGGTTGCCGATGCGGTGATTCGTGCAGCAGAAAAAACCGCGATGCCAGCCGGCGTGTTCAACATGATCTATGGCGGTGGCGTCGGTGAATGGCTGGTCAAGCACCCGGCGATTCAGGCGGTTGGCTTCACCGGCTCGCTCAAGGGCGGTCGAGCGCTGTGCGACATGGCTGCCGCACGGCCGCAGCCGATCCCGGTGTTTGCCGAAATGTCGAGCATCAACCCGGTGATCATTCTGCCGCAGGCCCTTGCCGAGCGTTCGGAAACCGTCGCCCGCGACCTGACCGCTTCGGTGGTGCAAGGCTGCGGCCAGTTCTGTACCAATCCGGGGCTGGTGATCGGTATTCGCTCGCCGCAGTTCAGCGCGTTCGTGCAGCAAGTCGCCGGTTTGATCGGCGATCAACCGGCACAAACCATGCTCAACGCCGGCACCCTCGGCAGTTACGGCAAAGGCTTGCAGAAGCTGTTGGCGCATTCCGGCATTGAGCATCTGGCCGGCAATCCGCAGCAAGGCAATCAGGCCCAGCCGCAGTTGTTCAAGGCCGATACCAGTCTGTTGATCGATGGCGATGAAGTGCTGCAGGAAGAAGTGTTCGGCCCGACCACGGTGATTGTCGAAGTGGCGGACAAGGCGCAACTCAGCGCTGCGCTGCATGGCCTGCACGGGCAACTCACCGCGACGATCATTGGTGAGTTGGCGGACTTTGAGCGCTTCCCTGAGCTGACGCCGTTGCTGGAACAGAAGGTCGGGCGGATCCTGCTCAACGGTTATCCGACCGGTGTCGAGGTCTGTGATTCGATGGTCCACGGCGGGCCGTATCCGGCGACATCCGATGCGCGCGGCACTTCGGTGGGCACGCTGGCCATCGACCGCTTCCTGCGCCCGGTGTGCTTCCAGAATTACCCGGACAGCTTGCTGCCGGAGCCGCTGAAAAATGCCAACCCGTTGCGCATCCAGCGCCTCGTCGACGGCAAGCCCTCACGCGACGCGTTGTAACTGACAGCCAATATCCCCTGTGGGAGCGAGCTTGCTCGCGAAAGCGGTGTATCAGAAACATATTTGTCGACTGACACACTGCATTCGCGAGCAAGCTCGCTCCCACAGGGGTAACAGCGGGGCCTCTGGATCACATTGAGCTATCATTGGCCCTTTCCCCCCTAGAAAGACTGTTTGCCATGACTGCCCAAACCCTTCTCAACGCTCTCGAACACTGCGGAATGGTCGAAATCGACGGCCTGCACGCCTTCGAATTCGCCCTCGATGAAGACGACAACCTGCACATCGAATGCATCGATGGCCGCGCGGCCAAGCATTGGGAATTCACTCCGGCTCAGGTTGCAGCGGCAACGTTTGATGACTCCCTGCAAAGCTGGCTGATCGTCGGTTATTTCAATGAAACCAAAGCGATCGGCGAACACCGCCTGGTCTGCCATGGTGACGTAGTCAGCAGCAGCGACGATGAGGATGACACTGATGAAAATGCGTAAATTCTGGCCGCTGCTGATGGCCGGCAGCGTCGGTGCCATGGGGCTTTCCAGCGCATCCGCCGAGAACTTCCAGTTGCTGGTCGGTTCCTACACCGCCAACACAAGCCAAGGCCTCTATCGAATGAACTTCGACAGCGCCACCGGCCAGATCGCCGCCAAACCGCTGCAGGTGGTCAAAAGCGAAAACCCGTCATGGCTGACCCTGTCCAAAGACCAGCGTAGGCTGTTCGTGGTCAACGAAAACGGCCCGGGCCAGAAAGACCCGGTCGGCCGCGTCAGCAGCTATTCGATTGATTCGAAAACCCACGCCCTGACTCTGATCAATCAGGTGCAGAGCCTGGGCAACGAACCGACCCATTCGAGCCTCAGCGGTGACGCCAGCCACTTGTTCGTCAGCAACTATTCGGTGGTGGAAGATCCGGGTGGAACGCTGGCGGTATTGCCGGTCGGTGCCGACGGCAAACTTAAACCCGTCGTGCAGATGAGCGCGCACCCGGCCAGCCGGGTCAATCCCGAGCGTCAGGCGTCGAACCACGTGCACTCGACGGTCTCTTCGCCGGACGGACGCTATGTGTTCTCCAACGACCTCGGTGCGGACAAAGTCTTCATCTACCAATTCGACCCGAAAGCCAACCCGGAGCTGCCGTTGACCCCGGCGAAAACCGCTTCGGTCGCCATGCCCGCCGGCAGCGGCCCGCGCCATCTGCTGTTCAGCGCAGACGGCAAACACGCCTGGCTGACCATGGAGATGAGCGCGCAAGTCGCGGTGTTCGACTATAACGACGGCGTGCTGACCCAGACGCAACTGGTCGATCTGGCCGCCGGCCAGCCGACTTCGGACAAGGCCGGTGCGGCGCTGCACGCCTCGGCGGATGGCAAGTTCCTCTACGTCAGCAACCGTGGCACCGCCAATCAGTTGGTGGTGTTTGCAATTGATCCGGCGAGCGGCCAGCTCAAAGAGCTGCAAAAACGCTCGGTGGAAGGTGATCACCCGCGCGAGTTCAGCCTCGACCCAAGTGGCAAATTCCTGCTGATCGCCAACCAGAAAAGCAACGAAATTGTCGTCGTCGAGCGCGACGGCAAGACCGGTCTGCTCGGCAAAACCGTGCAGAAACTGCCGATGGACGCGCCCAGCGACCTCAAGTTTCTAGTGCGACAATAAGCCACAGGCCCCGGTTTACGGGGCCTGCCTCTTTGTATTAATCGCGCTGATATCCGGTAATGCTACAAAGCATTTCAAGCGATCAACCCTCGAGCGTTAAGTTTGCTTCACGGCCCAACCGGGCAAACAAGCCAACCGAACACGAGGGTTACCGCCATGAACTTCAATCTCTTCTCTGTGATTGCCGCTTCCGCCATCTCTGCCACCGTGGTACTGCCAGCCGGTGCCAACGTTGAAATCGCCAGCAAAAAATCCCACACCCAGAGCTACACCCAGAAATACCTGCAACAGAGCGCCAACTTCTACGCCGCCCTGGATCACAAAGCCCAACACTGAAAGTCTGCACACAACTCCCTTGTAGGAGCTGCCGAAGGCTGCGATCTTTTGATCTTGTTTGATCGTTCCCACGCTCTGCGTGGGAACGATCGGCAAAAGCAAAATCAAAAGATCGCAGCCTTCGGCAGCTCCTACACGTGTGCGTGTGTTTTTCGCAGCACGATAGGTTTCTTCAAGCACGCAAATAGACTGGCTAAATAATCAACGAAGCTGATGTTTACTATGGCAAACCCTGAGTGGTTCGCGCGGCTTTTTTGATCGATTCTGTGGACATCGAAACATGCCCACGGGAGAACACCATGGCCAGCGCAATCCTTCATTCAGCCAAACGCGGCGCTTACCTGGCCATCGGTCTGTACCTGGCCGTGGTGTTGGTCGTCAGCATCGCCTCGCAGATGGAGCATCGCTTCGAGGCCCCGATTGAAGTCGCCCACCCCGGCATCCAGTTCGAAGTCCGCTCGCAAAGCGTGATGGTCGACCGGGCCGAACTCGCTGGAGTCGGCGGCGCATGAAAGGCTACAGACTTTGGGTGATCGCCGGTTTGGCATTCTTCACCAACGGCGCTTCGCTATTGGGAATCGGCCAAGGCTCGGTAGGCGCACTGGCGCGGGCCATAGAGGCCAATCACAATATCGCGCACAACATCGAACGGGCGAATACGCTGGGGCTGATGGCTGGCAATCCGCCGGTAAAAGTCTCGGCGGATTTTCTCGGGCCGTTCGAAGTGGATTGCATGGCGCTCGGCATGTGCAACGCGTTGGCTTGACCCTGAGTTACTTCTTCATGATCGAAGTGAAGAGCTCGGATTCGAGGAAACGCTGCAACCAGGCTTGTAAGCGAACATAGGGCGTCTGTGCAAACCACTCGCGATCCACATGGGCAAACTGCCGAACGAAGGGCAGCAGGGCGATATCTGCCAGGCTCGGATGATCAGCTAGCAAGTAATCGCGATCGATCAGCAACTCATCCAGCCTCTGCAAGAACGACGCCCCCTCAGTCCGATAAACCTCCATCGGCTGCTCGGGATAACGCTCGGCATACTTGTAGCGATTCAACTGCACCTTAAATCCGTGATCATTCGCCTCGATCAATTCAGCAATCCGCGAGTCGCCATCAAGCAACCAACCCTGCGGATCATGCTGCGCCAACGCCCAGCGCATGATCTCCAGGCTCTCGTCAATCACCTGCCCACCGGCATCCAGCACCGGTACCGTGCCTTTGGGTGAGATCGCCAGCATCTCGGCCGGTTTGGCCTTGAGGCTGACTTCAACGATCTCTGCCGGCACGCCCGAATAACGCAACGCCATCCGCGCCCGCATCGCGTAGGGGCAGCGGCGGAAGGAATACAGCGTGTTCATTTCACCTCCACTGTGCTCAAACCGTTGCCCTGACGCTGCACCTGAATCTGCACGGGAATCCGCTCGTGCATTTCCTGCACATGGGAAATCACCGCGACCTTACGGCCCTGCGCCTGCAAGCCATCGAGCGCATCCATCGCCAGTTGCAGCGACTCCGGATCGAGGCTGCCGAAGCCTTCGTCGATAAACAGCGATTCGATTTTCAGCGTACTCGACGCCATCGACGCCAGGCCGAGCGCCAATGCCAGCGACACCAGGAAGGTTTCACCGCCAGACAACGAATGCACCGAGCGCAGTTCGTCACCCATTTCCGTGTCCATCACCAGCAGGCCGAGCATGCTGCCGCCGCGTTTCAAGCGATAGCGTTTGACCAGTTGGCGCAGTTGCACGTTGGCGTGATGCACCAGCAAATCGAGGTTGTAGGCCTGGGCGATCTTGCGGAAGGTGTCGCCGGTGGCCGAGCCGATCAAGGCACTCAGGCGCGCCCAGCGTTGATACTCGGCGTAGGCCGAGGCGATCTGTTGCGCCAGCGCCTGATTGGCGTTCTGTCGGCGCTGATCTTCGGCCTGTTCGGCACGCAGTTCGGCGCATTGCTGCTCGCTGACCGTGAACTGGTTCTGCAGGTCGGTGAGGGCGCTGGCCAGTTGTTCGGCATCAAGGTTGCCGTTGTGTTGCGCCTGATGATCAATCAGACGCTGGTCACGTTCCTGCAACAACACCTTGGCCTGTTCGATGGCTTTCTCGTTGTGCTGCAAGCGCTGGCGCAGTTCGGCGACTTGCGCGTCGTCGATCCGCAACAGGTCTTCGAGGCCGCCGTCATCCAGTTCAGGATGGCGAGCGCGCCAGTCGGCAATCTTGCTGGCCAGATCCTGGTCTTCGCTTTGCAGCGCCTGCAAACGTTCCTGCTGCGCCTTGAGTTCGGCGGCAATCTGCACGAGTTGCGTGCGCACGTTCTGCAGTTCCTGCGCGGTGCCGGTTTCGGCATTGCGCGCCTGCTCAACCGCTTGCTCAAGCTGCTGCTGCCAGTGTTCGGCGCTGCTGTGCTCGCCGAGCAGTTGCGCCAGTTTTTGCTGGCAGGTGTGCTGTTGCTCGGTCAGCGCCGTGAATTGCTGTTCGGCACTGAGCAATTGCTGTGCGCGGGTCTGCTGACGATCCTGTTCTTTTTCCAGCGTCTGTTGGCGCTGTTGCTGTTCGGCCTGTTCTTCCTTCTGCTGATCGACTTGCGCCAGGCGCTCGGCGATCTGTCGGTCTAGCTGCATGAAGGTCGCCGCCGGTTCCTGGCGCAAGGCTTCAAGGGTATCGGCCGGCAGCAGATTGCCGAACGCGTTGAGTTCTTCGTCGAGGCGCTGACGGTCGCTGCTCAGCTCGCGCTGCTGATTGCTCAGGTGCTGCGCCGCTTGTTGATGCGCAGTTTCGGCCTGACGCAATTGCTGAGTCAGACGCGCGGCATCCTGTTGCAGGGTGAGCAGGGCGCTCTGGCGTTGTTCGTCCTGAGTGATGCTCTGGTTCAGTTGCTCGTTTTGCCGGGCGAGCCAGGCATCGCGCTTGTCGGCGTCCTGATTGAACAACTGCGCGGACAGCGGATGCACGTCGAGGCTTGGCGCCAACGCTTGTTGCTGGCTGGCCAGTTGTTCCTGCTGTTGCAGCAGTTCTTTCTGCTGAGCAATGACGCCAACGACTTCGGCGCGCAGCTCAGTGAGTTTTTCCTTGAGCTGATCGACGACTTTCTGGGCATTGGCCTGCTCGCTTTCATCGTGGCGGCCAAGGCTTTGCAGCAGCGCTTCAGGCTGATGATACGGGTGCTCGTTGCTGCCGCAGACCGGGCATGGTTGGTCGTCCTGCAACTGCGCGCGCAACTCTTCGACACTGGCACTGCGCGCCAGCCGCTGGCGCTCAAGCAGTTCGCGGGTGACGTTGAGGGTTTGCTCGGCAACGGTCAGGTCGGATTTGGTTTTTACGCCGTCCTGGGTCAGGCGCTCGCGCTCCTGCTGGGCGTTGAGTTGACGCTGCTGCAACTCGGCGCTGCGCTTGTCGAGATCCTGTTGCGTGGCCCACAGGCGCGACAGGTCTTCGAAGGCGCGCAGTTGTTTGCGATTGTCCTGCAGCAGCGTGCCGAGGAGGCCGATCTGCTCGGCGACCGCATCCGGTTCGGCGCCGGCCTCTTTGAACAGTACTTCCAGTTGCTGCTTTTGCGTGGTCAGTGCTGCGGCGCTGCGCGTGGCATTTTCTTCGAGACTCGCCAGTTCGGCTTGGCCCTTGTTCAAGCGGTTGCCGATCAGCATCAGCTGTTGCAGGCGATCACGGTAGGCATTCCACGCGTCACTCAGCGGCGCCAGATGAGTGCTTTGCTCAAGCTCGGCGGCGATGCGTTGCAGGCGCTCGCCGACCTGGGTCTGTTTTTCCAGCAAGGCTTGGATGGCGTTCTGGCCTTCGGTGCAAGCCTGCTGCGCATTGAGCTTGGCTTCGGCACTTTGCGCGACATCCTTGGCCAAGCGGGCGAGGGTGCTTTGCTCTTCAAAGGCCTGACGCAACAGTGGTGCGTTCTCGCTTTGCCGGTGCTGCGCGTCACTCAGGGCGACTTTCGCCGCTTCGAGATTCTGCTCCAGTTGCGTCTGGCGCTCGGTCAGCTCGCTGTGTTGCTGCGTGTGCGCAGCAATCTGTGCGGCCAACGGCGTCAGCAGGGCATCGAGTTCGGTTTTACGCGCGAACTGGTGCCGCTGCGGGCCGAGCTGCTCCAGTCGCGTCAGTTTCACCCGCTCGCCGGCCAGACTTTCCGATTGCTGCTGTGCACTGTGCAGTTGCTCGGATGCAGCTTGCTGCGCGTCCTGCAATACACGCAAATCCTTGAGCCAGCCGTGCTGTTGCTCAAGCTGTTTGAGCTGCGCCTGCTGCAACTTCATTTGTTGTTGCGCAGCGTTGAAGCGCTCGTCCAGATCGGCCCGGGCTTCGGGCGCCAGCGGGGTGACGCCAGTCGCTTGATCCTGCAACAGCTTGTGCGCTTCGCGAGCTTCTTTGGTCTTGTCGAAGGCGCGGCGGCCGAGGCGGGTGTACAGCGCGGTGTCGGTGAGTTTTTCCAGCAGCTCGCTGCGATCGTTGTCGTCAGCCTTGAGGAATGCGCTGAACTCGCTCTGTGCCAGCAGCACGGCGCGGGTGAACTGTTCGAAGTTCAGGCCGAGTGCGGCTTCCAGTTGCGTTTTGTATTCGCCTTTCTGGCTGGCGAGCAGTTGATCCTGATCGATGTCGCGCAGGCTCTGCCGGCTGGCCTGCAACTTTCCGCCGGCCTTCTCGCGGGCGCGGTTGGCTTCCCAGCGCGCCCGGTAACGGCGGCCATCGACACCGACAAAATCCACTTCGGCATAACCTTCACCGGTGCCGCGCCGCAGCAAGGTGCGCGGGTCGCCGGTGGCAATTTCGCCGTCGGCATCGGGGACTTTGGCGTCACGCCCGGTGTTGTTCAGGCGCGGCACCGCACCGAACAGCGCCAGACACAATGCGTCGAGCAGGGTGCTTTTACCGGCACCGGTCGGGCCGGTGATCGCGAACAAACCGGCGCTGGCCAATGGTTCAGCGGTGAAATCGATTTCGAACGGGCCGGCCAGAGAGGCAAGGTTCTTCAAACGAATGGCGAGAATCTTCATGGCTGCTCGCCCTCCAGTTGTACGTCTTGCAGCAGTTCGGCGAAGTCCTTCAGCGTCTGTTCGTCGACCTCGTTGCCGTAGTTGTCGAACCAGGCGCGGCTGAACAGTTCTTGCGGGGTGAGTTGGTCGAGTTCGATCAGCGCGGTGCCATCTTCCTCGCCGTTAGCGCCACGGTTGCCAGCGTATTCAGCGGCGATACGCACCAGGCGCACGGCTTTGCCTTGCAGAGCACTTTCCACTTGATGGCGCAGATCCGGCTGCGGCTCGTCGAGGGTTACGCGCACTTCCAGCCACGGCTGCCGCTGGGTTTCGGCGAGCAGATCGATGTTCGGCAGATCCGCCAGTTGCAGCAAGATTTCCGCCAGCGGTGCCGGGCCGATGCGTTGCAGGTTGACCGAGCGCGGGATCAGTTTCGGCTCGACGCTGACCAGCGTTTCGCCGTCGAGGATGACATCGAGAATCTGGTGCTGATAGCCAATCTCCGAAAACGACAACGGAATCGGCGAACCGCTATAGCGAATGCGCTCTTCACCGTTGACCTTCTGCGGTTTGTGCAGGTGGCCGAGGGCGACGTAGCTGATGCTCGGCCCGAACAGGCTGGCGGGCAGCGCTTCGGCGTTGCCGATGATCAGGCTGCGTTCGGAGTCCTCTGAAACGGAACCGCCGGCCATGTGCGCGTGGCTGATGGCGATCAATGCCTGACCGGGTTTGCGCTTGGCGTTGGCCGCTTCGATCAGCCACTCATGCACCTGACCGATGCCACGCAAATAGTTGTCGCCCAAGTGCGCGCCAGTCACCTCCGCCGGGCGCAGGAACGGCAGCGCCAGGCACCACGCGGCGACTTCGCCGGTTTTATCCGGCAACGGCAGCAGCAGGCGTTCGGCATCCAGTTGCCCGTCATCCAGCCACAACACCCGGCCCAACGCATGCGTGCGCAAACGGCGCATCAGCGGCGCGGGCAGTTCGATCCGCGAGCCGGAATCGTGGTTGCCGGCGATCATCACAATGGTCAGCAACGGTTGCTGCTCGTGAGCGCTGACGATGAAATCGTAGAGGCGTTCCTGGGCTTTGACCGGCGGATTGACCGTGTCGAAGATGTCCCCGGCAATCAGCAGCACATCCGGCTGCGCCAGTTGCAATTGGCGCAGCAACCATTCGAGAAAACAGGTGTGCTCGAAATCGCGCTCCTGGCCGTGCAGGTTTTGCCCAAGGTGCCAGTCGGAGGTGTGAAACAGACGCAAGGTGAACTCCGGTGCATTTAAAGAGGTGATGGCCGCGGGGAAATGATAGGCGGCGAAAGAGGGGAGAGTTTACAGATTATTGCGGCGGGAGGGCTTGTCGGGGAGGGCGCGCGCGATCGCGTCGATTTCAAAAATTGACCCCCTGACATCCACTGCCTACCATCGTGCCACTATATTGATATCGTTTTCGCTGCGTGCGAATCACCGCTGGTTGACCCGGAGGAGAGCGGAAAGGCGCGTTGAAAGTTTGTTCTTGTGCATGCATTTGAAATGACGACACAAAGCGCGTTGGGTAATGCTACGTGACGCTATTGTGATGGGGGAGTAGTAATGAATATTGGCGCTTGTGTTGACTTGCAAGGGTGGCTGGTAATTGAAAGTCATAAACTATTCCTTATTCCGGAAGCCTATTCCGAAAACTATGAGGATGGTGAACGCTATGAGATTTCAAGGCCGGAGATAATATTTGCTGTTGCAGAGTTGGTTCTTCCGCTCGGCGGTGGGAAAAGCTTTATATTTCACAGGTCAAAATTGTCGGGAGTTGTGGTCGGCGATTCGCCGATCAAAATAGATCCAGTGTTTCTGTCTGTTGAGGAGAGAGGACGTGGATATATTTCCATAGATGTTGCAGCTGCTTCTCTAGATAAATACAGAGAACGCTATCAGGCTTTTTTTGAAAAGGGACGTTCGGGTAATTCAAATGACTGGTTGGACTATTTATAAGGATGTAATCGTCTGCCCTCTGGAAATGGCAGGTGAACTTTAAACCTGCGCATCAATCTGCGTGCCGCCGATTGCCTTTAGCCTTTTTTAATTTTTAGCAAAAGCAAAAGATCGCAGCCTTCGGCAGCTCCTACAGTAGTTATGTGTAGGAGATGCCGAAGGCTGCGATCTTTTGCTTTTACTTCGGATAAAGCGGCGGTAACCCACTATCACCCACCGGATCCTGCACCCGTTCCGCCGCCGGAATGGTCCGAATCGCCCGCCACAAATCCTCACCCTGCCAATGCTGCCCCGTTTCGCTGTACAGCGCACCATTCAACCCATCCAGCGCATCCGACAACGGCACAAACCGCGCTGCCATGTCCGCCAGTGTCTCCGGCTGCTGCCGCGCCCACGCATCCAGTGCCTGCCGCGTCGCCTGCGGGTCATTCGCCTGGCTCGCCCGTTTGATGTCGTCCATCAACGTGCGTGGGCTCGGGCCGGTTTGTGCGGCGCGATGCACCGCTGGTTGCCAGCGCGCGCGCCACCACAGGCCGAAGCCGAGGAGGGTGGTGCAGGCCAGAATCAGCGTGCTGAGTTTCCACCACCACAACACGTCGTTATCGGCGACGCTCGGTTGCAGATTGCCGGCCGGGGTGTCGACTTGCAGGCTTGGGTTGTTGGCCACTTGCAGGGTGCGCGCGGGCAGGCTGCTGTGTTCCAGATGGTCTTCGAAGGTGTTCCACCAGACCACGTCCACCGTCGGCAAGTCGATGGCGCCGCTGCGGTTCGGCACCAGCGCTTCGCGTTCTTCGCGGCTGCCGACGATGCCACGGTCAGTGCTCTGGTTGCTCAGCACCGGTTGATCGGGGTAGCGGCGCAGACCATTGACGTCGGTGGCGGGCAGCGCTGGCAGTTGCGAGCTGGCAAGACCTTCGACCTTCAACGTCAGGCTGCGGGTCAGGGAATCGCCGACCTGAGTGTGTTCCGGCTCCGGGTTCCAGCTTTCGCTCAGGCTCAGGCTGCGCGCGGGCAGCCATGGCGCGTCGATGGGGTAGGTCAGGGGTTTGGGTTTGACGGTCAGGGGGATTTCGGCGGAGCTGACGCGCATCAGTTTGCCCGGCTTCGGCCCCTGTGCATTGGCGTCCTGAGACGGCTGCGTGTCGACCAGTGTGGCGCTGAACGTCTGCGGCGCAATGGTCAGCAAACCGCTGTGCTGCGGGTAGATCGCGTAGCGCATTTCGATCACGCCATGGCGCACACCGTTGAGGTCTTTTTCGTAGGTGCGCGTGTCGCCCAGTTGCTCGATGCGCGCATCGGCGATTTGCAGCGGCGTCAGGCTGCTGTCGTCGTAGAGCGACACCGAATGGTAGATGCGCAACGTCAGGATCGCCTGCGCCTGCACGTAGACGCTGGACTGATCGAGGCTGGCCTCGATGAACACTGGATCAAGGCTGTTCTGGTTCTCGCGGGTGTCGCTTTCGACCACTTGCACGGTGATCGGCTGGCTCTGCGCGTCGCCCAGTTGCAGCGGCGGGATCACCACGCTGCCGTTCTCTTTCGGCAGCAGGGTGATGATCCAGCGCGTGGTCGCGCGGTTGTCGCCATTGAGAGTGTTGAGCTGGTTGACCTGCCGCGTGCCGCGCACTTCGAACAACGCTTCCAGCGCGGTCAGGTCAGGTTTGCCGAACTGGGTGACGTCGCTGGTTTCGAGGGTGAGTTCGACCGTCTCGCCGGAATTCAGGCGACTGCGATCCACACTGGCGGTCAGCTCGGCCGCGTGGGCGGTGGCCGTGCAGATCAGCAGGGGCAGCAAGAGAGCGGTGAAGCGGGTCATCGAGTGTTTTCCTGATCCTGATGTTGTTGCTGTTCGTACCAGAATTTGCGTCGCAGCAGTTCGCCCGGATCATCCGGGATCTTGCCCAGCCATTGCTCCAGTGCCTGACGTTGCTCGCCTTCGAGGTTGTCTTCACTCGGGCGCAGCGTCGGCACGGTGTCCGTTTGTTCTTCCTCGTCGCTGCCCGGCACTTCGTTGGGGCCTGGCTGCGGCGGCGTGGTCGGTGGCGGTTCGCTGGCCGGTTCGACGGGCTGCGACGGGCTCTGGGTTTCACTTTTCACGGCGGGCGGCGGCGTGGTCGCGGGCGCGGGTTCGTCGCCCGGCAGACTTTGCTGCTCGCTCGGCTTGGTGTCCGACTCGGCGGGCGGCGGGGTGTTTTTCTGCTTGAGCAGATTTTCCACCAGCGCCTTGTTGGTCTGTGCCGGGCGCAAATCCGGTTGCAGTTCCAGCGCCTGTTCATAGGCGTCGATTGCCGCATCCAGCTCACCGCTTTTTGCCAAAGCGTTGCCACGATTGTAGTGGGCGCGGGCATCGCTGCCTTCGGCGAAACGCTGAGCGGCGCCACTGTAGTCGCCGGCCTCGTACAACGCCACCCCTTGCCATTGGTGATCTTCGAAATGTTGCGCCGCCTCGGCCGGGCGTTTCTGTTTGAGCAGGTGCAAACCCTGTTGGTCGGGGCGCAGCCACAAATCCTCAAAGTCAAAAGCGTAGCTCGGCTGCGGCAAGCAAAACAGCAACGGCAGGCAGAACAACCAGCCACGACGCCCGGCACACGCGGCGAGCAGCAACAGCGGCAACAGCAGCCAGTAACCCTGATCGGCCCAGGTATCGAGGCGCACGGTCTGGCCGTCGTCGCGCAGACTGCGCGGGCCGTTGAGTAGGCCGAGCGCACCAAGATCCGCTTCGTCGAGGCGAGCAGGGTGGTATTCGCCACCGACGCTGTTGAGGAAAGCGCTCAGGCCCGGACTGTCGAGTTGCGGCACGCGAATCGCGCCTTGCTCGTCCTTGAGGAAACTGCCGTCCTCCTGAGCGATCGGCGCACCTTCGGCGGTGCCGACGCCAAGCATCAGCAACTGCGTCGATTGCCCGCTCAGGGCGCGACGAATGCCTTGGCGTTCTTCTTCATCGAGCGACGAGCCGATCAACAGAATCCGCCCCTGACCGAGCGCACCCTGTTTCAGCAGCGCCAGTGCTTTGCCGACGGCCAGATCGGCACGGTGGCCGCTTTCCGGCATCAGCGACGGTTTCAGCGCATCGAGCAGATTGCGACTGGTCGCCAGATCATCCGACAGCGGCACCAGCGTGTGTGCGCTGCCGGCGTAGACGACGATGGCGGTCTGCGCATCGCTGCGTGCCTGCAACAGGTCGAACACCTTGCGCCGCGCCTGTTCCAGTCGTGTCGGCGGCGAGTCGGTGGCGAGCATTTCCGGGGTCAGTTCCAGCACCACCACCAACGGGTCGGCGGGTTTCTGGCTGGTCTGTTCGACGCGCTCCCAACTCGGCCCGAGCAGCGCCAGAACCGTCAGCAACCACGCCACGCCGAGGGCAATCCACGGTAGTTTGCTGTCGCGACCGTTACCGCCGCTGAGCAGGGTGGCATGAAACGCCGGCGGCAAAATCATCTGCCAGCGCCCGGCGCGTTTCTGCCGGTGCCAGAGTTGCCAGATCAACCAGCCGAGCAGCGGCAGCAACAGCAACCACCACGGACGGAACCAGTGCGGCCAGAGCGCGATCATCGACGCCTCCGCAGACGCAGGCGCTTGAGGCGCTCGCGCCAGTCAGGCAGCGGACTTTGCAGGTACAGCTCCTTGGTAAACAGGCGTTGCAACGGGTTGTCCGGCCACAATTCACGGCTGACCAGTAACAGACTCAACCATAGCGCCAACGCCAAAGGCCAGTGATACAAGGCCTGTGCCGGACGCGCTTGGGTGGGTTGTTGAGTCACCGGTTCGAGTTGATCGAGGGTGTCCTTGATCGCTTGCAGTTCTTTGCCGTCGTGGGCACGGAAATATTGGCCGCCAGTGACTGCGGCGATGGCTTTGAGTGCCGGCTCATCGAGGTCCAGGCTCGGATTGACGCCAAGCAGGCCGGTCGAGCCGCTGTCCTCGGGATTGGCGCCGATGCCGATCGGATAGATCTTCACGCCTTCACTGGCGGCCAGTTTTGCCGCCGTCAGCGGATCGATTTCGCCGCCATTATTGGCGCCGTCAGTGACCAGAATCAGCACACGACTTTGCGCCGGACGCAGGCGCAGGCGTTTCAGCGCCAGACCGATGGCGTCGCCGATCGCGGTGTTCTTGCCGGCAATGCCGATGCGCGCTTCGTCGAGCCAGACGCGCACGGTATGGCGATCAAAGGTCAGCGGCGCTTGCAGATAGGCCTGACTGCCAAACAGGATCAGGCCGACACGATCACCCTCGCGGCTTTCAAGGAAGTCGCCGAGCAGGTGCTGAACCAGGGCCAGGCGACTGACTTCTTCGTCCTGCCATTGCATATCGGGGAAGTCCATCGAGCCGGACACATCCACTGCGACCAGCAGATCGCGACCACTGGCGGCAATCGGCAACGGCTCGCCAAGCCATTGCGGACGGGCGGCGGCGGTCAGCAGCAACAGCCACAGCAGCATGAACGGCGCCTGTTGACGCCACGCGGGAAGGTTGGCGCGGGCACGACGGCGGGCGAGGCCTTCCAGATCGGCGAGGAAGCTGACTTTCAGGGCTGGCTCGCCACTGTCGGCCACCGGCAGCACGAGGCGCATCAGCCACGGCAGCGGCACCAGCACAAAGATCCACGGCCAGGCGAACTCAAACATGTTTGCGAATCCACGTGTCGACGGCCTGGGTCAGGCCGGCGATGGCTTTGTCGTCGAGTTTGCATTCCGGTTTGTAAGCGCCTTCGACCAGCACCATCCAGCGCGTCAGGCCCGCCGCCGGGCAGCGGTTATCGAGGAATGCCAGCCATTTTCGTCCGTTGAGGGTGTGGCTCTGGCTGTAGGGATAGTGGTTGCGGCACAGGCGTTTGAGCAGGCCGTTGAGTTGTTGCAACCACGCACCGGCCGGGGCGCCGTCGTAGGGTTTGGGCATCTGGGCGAGTTCGGCGAGGGCGGCAATGCGCACAGGATCGAGTGGCTGTTCGGCACGCACGATCGGGCGTTTTTTCATCGGGATGAAACGGCGCAGACGCCACACGGCGAATCCGAGCAGTGGCAGCAACAGAAGCAGCAGCCACCAGCCCGGCGCCGGCGGCCAGAAGGCAATCGGTGGCGGCGAGATCAGCGGTTGCAGTTGTTCGAGGCCGTTCATCGACTTTTGCCCGGACGCTGCGGATTGAGGAATTCGCGCATCTGCTCGACCATTTCACTTTGCGTACTCAGCGGCATCAGCAATACCCGCAGCTTTTGCGCGAGCAGTTCCCAGCGAGCGATGCGCGCTTCGGCCTGAGCGCGATAGGTCTGACGCAGGTCGAAATTCAACGTGTCGAGTTCGAGCTGTGCGCCGCGTTCAGCGAACCTGAGCAGGCCGGCAGCGGGGAGGGCGTGATCGAGTGGATCGGAAATCGGCAGCATCAACAGATCGCAATGGCGCGACAGCAGACTCAACTGTTGCTCGGCGCTGTCGGACAACGCGCGTTCGTCGCAGATCACGATGGCCAGGCTGCCCGGGCGCAGCACTTCACGGGCGCGGCGCAGGGCCACGCCAAACGCATCGCGATCCGGCTCACGCTCGCTGTGCAGCGATTGATTGACCTTGACCAGACGGTTGAGCAATTGCAGCAGGCTCTGTTTGCTGCGTCGCGGTTTGATTTCGTAGTGTTCGTTGTCGCCGAACACCAATCCGCCGACGCGGTCGTTATGGCCGAGCGCGGCCCAACCGATCAACGCCGCGACTTGCGCCGCGAGCACCGATTTGAACATCAGTCCGGAGCCGAAAAACAGCCGCGTGCTTTGCTCGACCATGATGAAAATCGGCCGTTCGCGTTCTTCATGGAACAGCTTGGTGTGCGGCTCTTGCGTGCGCGCCGTCACGCGCCAGTCGATGGTGCGCACGTCGTCGCCGGCCTGATAGACCCGCACCTGATCGAAGTCGACACCGCGACCACGGAATTTCGAGTGATGCAGGCCGATCAGCGGGCTGCGCTGACTCGGCGTGGAAAACAGCTGCACTTCACGCACCCGGTGGCGCATCTCGATCAGCTCGGCGAGGCTGACGCGAATACCGGGTTCGGAAGGCTGGGGGGCGTTCATGGGGGTCAAGCGACGGCTACGACGTCGAGAATCCGCTGCACCACCCGATCCTGATCGATGCCGGCGGCTTCGGCTTCAAACGACAAAATGATGCGGTGACGCAACACGTCGAACAGCACCGCTTGGATGTCTTCGGGGCTGACGAAGTCGCGACCGGCCAACCACGCGTGGGCGCGGGCACAGCGGTCGAGAGCGATGGAACCGCGCGGGCTGGCGCCATAGGCGATCCACTCGGCCATTTCCGGGTCGAACTTGGCCGGGGTGCGAGTGGCCATGACCAGTTGCACCAAGTATTCCTCCACGGCGTCGGCCATGTACAAACCGAGGATTTCCTTGCGCGCGGCGAAGATTGCCTGCTGGCTGACGCGGCGCTCGGGTTTGGTTTCGCCGTTCAACGCTTCGCCACGGGCCTGCTGCAGGATGCGGCGTTCGACGGCGGCGTCCGGGAAACCGATTTTTACGTGCATCAGGAAACGGTCGAGTTGCGCTTCCGGCAGCGGATAGGTGCCTTCCTGCTCGATCGGGTTCTGCGTGGCCATCACCAGAAACAGCGGCGACAGCTCATAGGTACTGCGGCCGACACTGACCTGACGTTCAGCCATGGCTTCGAGCAGCGCCGATTGCACCTTGGCTGGGGCGCGGTTGATTTCGTCCGCCAGCACCAGGTTGTGGAAGATCGGCCCTTGCTGGAACACGAAACTGCCGGTTTCCGGACGATAGATCTCGGTGCCGGTGATGTCGGCCGGCAGCAGGTCAGGAGTGAACTGGATGCGATGGAACTGGGCTTCGATGCCCTCGGCGAGTTCTTTGATCGCTTTGGTCTTGGCCAGACCCGGAGCACCCTCGACCAGCATGTGGCCGTCGGCGAGCAGGGCGATGAGCAAACGCTCGATGAGTTTTTCCTGGCCGAGAATCTGCGTTGAAAGAAAGGTTCGCAGCGCCAGCAGCGCTTCACGATGTTCCATCGGTGACTGTTCCTGGAAAGGGGTGGCCACAGGCGTTCGGATAACGCCGGGGCTGGGGGCGTTACTTTAATCCATCGCGGGGGGTGGCGACTAACGGCATTTTGCGCAAAGTGCGGGAAATGACTGGGGGATTTGTTGAATTTTTGTAGTACCGGGGAGGGGTAGTGTTCTTTCGGACGCCTTCGCGAGCAAGCTCGCTCCCACATTGACGGTGTGCACGCAGTTCAAATGTGGGAGCGAGCTTGCTCGCGAAGAGGCCTATTCAGGCACCATCAAACTTCGTTGATGAAGGTTCCCGTCCCATCCAGAATATTCGTCAGCGTCTCCACCACCTCATCCAGATCAACCATGTCCGGATTGAAGCTGATCTCCAGCACATCATCCCCGTTCAACGCATCGGCATCCGCCGCCGCAATCTCGATCTTCAGCAGCGTCGAGGTCAGGGTGACTTTCACACCGTCGAGGGTCGAAGGCTCGCCATCCAGGGTGATCTCCAGCTCGTCCTCATCCGGATAGCGGCTCATCAGGAACATGTCGCCCTTGTCGCTGTGACAGCAGAGCATGGCCATGTTGTCTTCTTCGTCATCGCACGGGTTGACGATGAGTAGGGCGGTGGTCATTTGCATGGGCAGTTCCTGGTTGGGCGGGCGCGTCTGACGGTGCGCAAAAAAGCCGATTTTGCCAGCCTGAGGAAAATTCTGCTGAACATCGTTGGGCCAGGGCGTGCTCTTAAGGATGTTTCGTCTAAGCGGGTACGAAATATCCGACGGCCTCGTAGGGTTTTTGAAAAGCCGATAGATGGCGTGAGTTAGAGGTGTTTTCGCTTGTTTTGAAGGCTTTTTACCGTCAGATTTTGCTGCTCGAGCGCAAGGGAGTGCGATGGACGACATGAAAAAAAGGATCTCTTTTGATGAAGCAGTATTTCGAATGGGCGCAAGAAATCCGGCATCTGTCCGAGGAACAGGTTGAAGCGCTTTACCAGCGCTATCTCAACGGCGAGAAAACCGCAGACTTGATCGCCGAATACAAGCTCGCGGACACGGTACGCAGTGTGCTGAAAGTACTGCCGCCGATTGTCAGCGCCGACCTGAGATGCCCGTATTGCGATTTGCCGATGTGGATGCGCCGGCCCGCCCGAGGGGCGCCGGTTTCCCTGCGCAGCGCTTACAAATGTGTGAAATGCGAGCATAAATATTTCACCGTCGGTTTTGGCTCGCGACGTAACGTGTGTTGTTGTGATGCCTGTGTCCGGCTGCGCAAACAGCAAATCGCCGATCAAACCGAACGTGACCGCAGTGATTTAGCCATGCGTTACGGCACACCACGCCCACCGGTGCCCTTTACCAGTCTTGGATTCCAGCAAAAACTTGCTCTGCTGGCTTTACTGGATGACGGCGGCCAAGGCGCAGGCGAACGCATTGCCGCGCTTGATGCTGAACTCAGAGGAGAAAAGCTCACGTCCACTGACACTTTCAGTGAAGAGCTGGTGAAAGGCCTGCACGAGGCGGGTGCCTTGCAGGTCGATACGGCATCGGATATTCGCGCGTTCAATCGGGCCGACGATTTCAGCATCAGCGCTTATCCGGCGGTGTACTGGCAGGCCAACGTCGCGCTGGACGACGGCGTGCGCTGCACGCGCGATACGCTCTATCTGGCGCTGTACGAAGAGTTGTCCGGGCCTGTGCTGCCAGGGTGGAAGCGTGAGTTGTACGCATTGATCTTCAGGCTCGCGCGGGAGGAGTCGATTCAATACGTTCACCTGTTGGCCAATCAGGTCGGTATGGCGTTCACCGCCGAAGCCCGCGCCGACTCGGTGATCGGCACTTTGCTGCAGAATTTCTCGGTCAGCCAGATCTACTACTTCGCCAGAGTGGCGGTGAAAAGTGCCGCGCACTTCTATGCTACCGGCAACTCCAAGGGCCGCACCCACGCCTCCAACACGATTCCGCGCAACATGCAGAGCACTGCGCAACTCGCCTTGGCGGAGAACTGGCGCAAGGACAGCTACCGCGATTCGCGCGTGCCGCAGCCGGCCATGACCCGTCTGCTTTACGACGTCGTGCTCAAGGACAGTGGTGGCGGTTTTTCCAAGTCGCCGGGGCTGTTCTGGCGAGACGAGTTTGTGCCTCGGTTTCTCACGGGGTCGCCGATCGCCGCGCCGCAATTCGACCATCCACAGCTGTTCTGCCGCGAGTGCGACTCCAGCAACATCGACGCCAGCATGGATAAATTGACCCTGCAGATGCAGTGCTACGACTGCGCCACCGTGAGCAGATTTCGCGCTTACGAAGAGTTGCCCGACTGATCCGCGTCAACCGCTGACGCTGAACCCGATGCCACGCTCAAGGTCGATAGAACGGCCTTGGGCGTTTTCGTTTCTGGATATGTAGAGGCAAAAGGTCTGCATCTGGCACGAATGTCCCGTAAATACGGGCATGCAACCCGGCGTTTTCCGACACGAGTGCTAGTGTTTATCGGTGCCAAACCCTCGGTTTACGTGCCAATGACCGAATATGTCGCAGCACCGCAAGCAGACACATTGTCGCACCCTTTAAGCTGCGCAACGGATGAGCACCCGTAAAGGCATTGTCGGCACCGCTGGCAGTCGCTTTTGCAGATGCTCATTCTATGGAAGGTGAATGTGACCTGAGTGTCCCGTCCAGCTTCACCCACCTGTCCCCCTGTTTCCTCTGCCCGAGAATCAGGAACAGGGCGACACAAGCCCCGAAAGGGGTGTTGCACGCGACGCTTTCCATCAATAACAAGCTTAAGCGGAGTACCACAGATGGCGTTCTTCACCGCAGCCAGCAAAGCCGACTTCCAGCACCAACTGCAAGCGGCACTGGCGCAGCACATCAGTGAACAGGCACTGCCACAAGTGGCGCTGTTCGCTGAACAATTCTTCGGCATCATTTCCCTGGACGAGCTGACTCAACGTCGCCTCTCCGACCTCGCTGGCTGTACTCTCTCTGCGTGGCGCCTGCTTGAGCGCTTCGATCACGCGCAACCGCAAGTGCGCGTCTACAACCCCGATTACGAGCGTCATGGCTGGCAGTCGACCCACACCGCGGTCGAAGTCCTGCACCACGACCTGCCATTTTTGGTCGACTCGGTCCGTACCGAACTGAACCGTCGCGGCTACAGCATCCACACCCTGCAAACCACCGTGCTCAGCGTGCGTCGTGGCAGCAAGGGCGAGTTGCTGGAAGTCCTGCCGAAAGGCACCCAGGGCGACGACATTCTGCAAGAGTCGTTGATGTACCTGGAAATCGACCGCTGCGCCAACGCGGCCGAACTGAATGTGCTGAGCAAAGAGCTGGAACAGGTTCTCGGTGAAGTCCGCGTCGCGGTCGCCGATTTTGAGCCGATGAAAGCCAAGGTGCAGGAAATCCTCACCAAACTCGACAACAGCGCGTTTGCCGTTGATGCCGACGAAAAGAACGAAATCAAAAGCTTCCTGGAATGGCTGGTGGGCAACCACTTCACCTTCCTCGGCTACGAAGAATTCTTGGTCACCGATCAGGCCGATGGCGGCCATATCGAGTACGACCAGAACTCCTTCCTCGGCCTGACCAAACTGCTGCGCACCGGCCTGACCTACGATGACCTGCGCATCGAAGACTACGCCGTGAGCTACCTGCGCGAACCGACCCTGCTGTCGTTCGCCAAGGCTGCGCATCCGAGCCGTGTCCACCGTCCGGCTTACCCGGACTACGTGTCGATCCGTGAAATCGACGCTGACGGCAAAGTCATCAAGGAACATCGTTTCATGGGCCTGTACACCTCGTCGGTGTATGGCGAGAGCGTGCGGGTCATCCCGTTCATCCGCCGCAAGGTCGAAGAAATCGAACACCGCTCTGGCTTCCAGTCCAAGGCTCACCTGGGCAAGGAACTGGCGCAGGTGCTGGAAGTGCTGCCGCGTGATGACCTGTTCCAGACCCCGGTCGACGAACTGTTCACCACCGTGATGTCGATCGTGCAGATCCAGGAACGCAACAAGATCCGCGTGTTCCTGCGCAAAGACCCGTACGGTCGTTTCTGCTACTGCCTGGCCTACGTGCCGCGCGACATCTACTCCACCGAAGTTCGCCAGAAGATCCAGCAAGTGCTGATGGAGCGCCTGAAGGCTTCCGATTGCGAATTCTGGACGTTCTTCTCCGAGTCGGTTCTGGCCCGCGTGCAGTTGATCCTGCGTGTCGACCCGAAAAACCGTCTCGACATCGACCCGGTGCTGCTGGAAAAAGAAGTCGTGCAAGCCTGCCGCAGCTGGCAGGACGACTACGCCGCACTGACCGTCGAAAGCTTCGGCGAAGCTCACGGCACCAACGTGCTGGCCGACTTCCCGAAAGGCTTCCCGGCTGGTTACCGCGAGCGTTTCGCCGCGCATTCGGCCGTGGTCGACATGCAGCACCTGCTGAGCCTCAACGAAAAAAATCCGCTGGTGATGAGCTTCTATCAGCCGCTCGGTCAGGTTTCCGGCCAGCGCGAGCTGCATTGCAAGCTGTACCACGCCGACACCCCGCTGGCGCTGTCCGACGTCTTGCCGATTCTGGAAAACCTCGGCCTGCGCGTACTGGGTGAATTCCCGTACCGTCTGCGTCACACCAATGGCCGCGAGTTCTGGATTCACGACTTCGCGTTCACCGCCGCTGAAGGCCTCGACCTCGACATCCAGCAACTCAACGACACCCTGCAGGACGCCTTCGTCCACATCGTTCGCGGCGACGCCGAAAACGATGCGTTCAACCGTCTGGTACTGACCGCCGGTCTGCCGTGGCGCGACGTGGCGCTGCTGCGTGCTTACGCGCGTTACCTGAAGCAGATTCGTCTGGGCTTCGATCTGGGTTACATCGCCAGCACCCTGAACAACCACACCGACATCGCTCGCGAGCTGACCCGGTTGTTCAAGACCCGCTTCTATCTGGCGCGCAAACTCAGCGACGACGATCTGGAAGACAAGCAACTGCGTCTGGAACAAGCGATTCTGACTGCACTGGACGACGTCCAGGTGCTCAACGAAGACCGTATCCTGCGTCGTTACCTCGACCTGATCAAAGCCACCCTGCGGACCAACTTCTATCAGACTGATGCCAACGGCCAGAACAAGTCGTACTTCAGCTTCAAGTTCAACCCGCACGCGATCCCTGAACTGCCGAAGCCAGTGCCGAAGTTCGAAATCTTCGTCTACTCGCCACGCGTTGAAGGCGTGCACCTGCGCTTCGGTAACGTCGCTCGTGGTGGTCTGCGCTGGTCCGACCGTGAAGAAGACTTCCGTACCGAAGTCCTCGGCCTGGTTAAAGCTCAACAAGTGAAGAACTCGGTCATCGTGCCAGTGGGTGCGAAGGGCGGCTTCCTGCCGCGTCGTCTGCCTCTGGGCGGCAGCCGTGACGAGATCGCAGCCGAGGGCATCGCCTGCTACCGCATCTTCATTTCCGGTCTGTTGGACATCACCGACAACCTGAAAGACGGCGCGCTGGTACCGCCATTGAACGTGGTGCGCCACGACGATGACGACCCGTACCTGGTAGTCGCGGCGGACAAGGGCACTGCGACCTTCTCCGACATCGCCAACGGCATCGCCATCGACTACGGCTTCTGGCTGGGTGACGCGTTTGCGTCCGGTGGTTCGGCCGGTTACGACCACAAGAAAATGGGCATCACCGCCAAAGGCGCGTGGGTTGGCGTACAACGCCACTTCCGCGAGCGCGGCATCAATGTTCAGGAAGACAGCATCACTGTTGTCGGCGTCGGCGACATGGCCGGTGACGTGTTCGGTAACGGCCTGTTGATGTCCGACAAGCTGCAACTGGTCGCGGCCTTCAACCACATGCACATCTTCATCGACCCGAACCCGAACCCGGCGACCAGCTTCGTTGAGCGTCAGCGCATGTTCGACCTGCCGCGTTCGGCCTGGACCGACTACGACACCAGCATCATGTCCGAAGGTGGCGGTATCTTCTCGCGCAGCGCGAAGAGCATCGCGATCTCCCCGCAGATGCAGGAACGCTTCGACATCAAGGCCGACAAACTGACCCCGACCGAACTGCTGAACGCCTTGCTCAAGGCGCCAGTGGATCTGCTGTGGAACGGCGGTATCGGTACTTACGTCAAGGCCAGCACCGAAAGCCACGCCGATGTCGGCGACAAGGCCAACGATGCACTGCGCGTGAACGGCAACGAGCTGCGCTGCAAAGTCGTGGGCGAGGGCGGTAACCTCGGCATGACCCAACTGGGTCGTGTCGAATTTGGTCTGAATGGCGGCGGTTCCAACACCGACTTCATCGACAACGCCGGTGGCGTGGACTGCTCCGACCACGAAGTGAACATCAAGATCCTGCTGAACGAAGTGGTTCAGGCCGGTGACATGACCGACAAGCAACGCAACCAGTTGCTGGCGAGCATGACCGACGAAGTCGGCAATCTGGTGCTGGGCAACAACTACAAGCAGACTCAGGCTTTGTCCCTGGCGGCGCGTCGTGCGTATGCGCGCATCGCTGAGTACAAGCGTCTGATGGGCGATCTGGAAGGCCGTGGCAAGCTGGACCGTGCCATCGAGTTCCTGCCGACCGAAGAGCAACTGGCCGAGCGCATTGCTGAAGGCCACGGTCTGACCCGTCCTGAGCTGTCGGTGCTGATCTCCTACAGCAAGATCGACCTCAAAGAGCAGCTGTTGGGCTCCCTGGTGCCGGATGACGATTACCTGACCCGCGACATGGAAACGGCGTTCCCGCCGTCTCTGGTCAGCAAGTTCTCCGAAGCCATGCGTCGTCACCGTCTGAAGCGCGAGATCGTCAGCACCCAGATCGCCAACGACCTGGTCAACCACATGGGCATCACCTTCGTTCAACGACTCAAAGAGTCGACCGGCATGAGCCCGGCGAACGTGGCCGGCGCTTACGTGATCGTGCGCGACATCTTCCACCTCCCGCACTGGTTCCGTCAGATCGAAGCGCTGGACTACCAAGTCAGCGCTGATGTGCAGCTGGAGCTGATGGACGAACTGATGCGTCTGGGTCGCCGCGCCACGCGCTGGTTCCTGCGTGCCCGTCGCAACGAGCAGAACGCTGCCCGTGACGTCGCGCACTTCGGTCCGCACCTGAAAGAGCTGGGCCTGAAACTCGACGAACTGCTGAGCGGCGAAATCCGTGAAAACTGGCAGGCGCGTTATCAGGCGTACGTCGAAGCCGGTGTGCCGGAATTGCTGGCGCGTATGGTTGCGGGCACCTCGCACCTGTACACCCTGCTGCCGATCATCGAAGCGTCCGACGTGACTGGCCAGAACCCTGCCGAAGTGGCCAAGGCTTACTTCGCCGTGGGCAGTGCGCTGGACATCACCTGGTACCTGCAACAGATCAGCGCGCTGCCGGTTGAAAACAACTGGCAGGCCCTGGCCCGTGAAGCGTTCCGTGATGACGTCGACTGGCAGCAACGTGCGATCACCATCTCCGTCCTGCAACAGGGCGACGGCACGCTGGACGTGGAAGCACGTCTGGCGCTGTGGATGGAACAGCACGAAAGCATGATCTCGCGCTGGCGCGCCATGCTGGTGGAAATCCGTGCGGCGAGCGGCACGGACTACGCCATGTATGCGGTGGCCAACCGTGAACTGCTGGATCTGGCGTTGAGCGGGCAAGCGGTCGTGCCTGCGGCTGCTGCGAATGCCGAGCTTGAACTGGCGTAAGTAGTGGTTGAATGAAAAAGCCCCGGTGTCGTGAGATGCCGGGGTTTTTTTATGCCTCAGTAGAGAGGCGAACAGCGCAAGGCAAAGTTGCGCGGGACCGTGATGGATGACAGGGCATTACCCGCCACAATGATCTGATTCAACTGAATTGCCACAGCCTCAGCTATGTCGAGGTGGTCAGTCAAATCGAGGATCAGTAGCCCTTGATTGCCAAACGCCGCATCGAGAATGCCGTCTGCTTTGAACTGGGCAAGGACGATTTGCGAGTTTTCCTCCCGCAGGGGGTTGCCGACTGTGAGGATCCGACCACCTGTGCGCAACACAGCACCGGACCATTGGATTCCTCCTGTAGCTTGCGGATAAGTCGTGAAAACAGGCTTGCCTCGATTGAATGTCGGCACCGCTTTGCCTTGGGTATCGACGCACACCAAAACGCTCTTGAAAACTAAGGCCGAGTGGCTACTGCCGACACCGATGATGCTCTTGTCAGGCATTTCTATCAGTTCGGTTAGTTGGTTGAGTTCACCTTCGAAATCAAACGTTATATAGCCGTTGATTCCAAAATCCTTGATCGGGCTACCTTGCGTGTCAAATCGGGCCATCATGGCAAACGTTTTTTCTTCGATATATGCACTTCCAGCAACGGCAAAGGTTCCATCCTTGAGGGCGATCAAGGAGCCTGCCCAGGTCAAGTTAGCGAGGTATTGAATGAGGATGTAGCCTTTGCCGTCGGCGAAGGTTGTATCCAGCGATCCATTTTTATTCAGCCTCATCAACACGCCCACTTCGTCATAGTAGCTGTACCGGTGATAGCTCAGAACCATGAGCTTGCCATCGGGCAACTCAATCGTATTGCCACGTTGACTGGATGCAGCCGGGCCCTTGCGCTTAATCTCTTCTGCCGAAAGTCGGTACTGTGGGGTACTGAGGGGATGGATGACGGTAAACCCTCCATTTCCAAAGCTTTTGACGGGCACGCCCTTGTCGTCGAAAAGTGCCAGCCCGCGTTCCTGGGGCGCGTATTCCTCAAGTTCAAACCAGCCTTCGAGGAGGATGTTCCGGTCGCTGAGGACTTGGACGTTCTTACCTGTGGATCGGAAGCCAGGGGCGAATCCACCCGTCACGGTTCCTTGATTGCCAAAACTGTCATCTTGTCTGCCATCAGCATTCAGCCGCGATAGGGAAAACTCCGTCCCGGTGCGGGCTGCGATCAGGATTTTGTTGTCCGGTGCGACGCTCATGCCTCCGGCAATCCCGCTGACACCGTCGGGATATTGGAGCCAGGTGATCCCTGTTTCATCAGGGCCAAAAGTCGGGTCGAGGATTGGCGCAGTCGATGTGTTCGATGAGGTGTTCATTCAATGCTCCTTGAGGTGAGCGAATGTTGCAGACACCGATAGCCAGGGCTGACTTGGGATCAACGCAGTCAGAACATTGAAAGGACTTGTGAGACGGACGTCTACTGTCAGCTCTGACAGTAGACAAACTGTTTTTTCCATGGAGCGGATGCTGTGTTCTCGACACCTTCGCGAGCAAAGCGCTCCCACAATTGACCGCATTACCCTGTGGGAGCGAGCCTTACGTTCAATACAGTTTTTTATTCTGTTTACTGTCGAGCATCGACACCTTGGCCGCAGGGCGCGCGACTAAATTGTTGAGTGACTGGTCAAACTTATGCAGCGCCCGAACTTGCACATCCTGCTGCTGGTTAATATCGGCAACAATCTCTTCCGAGCGCTTGAAGTCCGCCCACACCGGCGTCAACTCCCGTGCATCCGAACCTTTCGCCGTACCGATGTAATTCAACCGTGCATCGTAAAAATCGGCACTGACATCCGCTTTGATATCCGAGCTACGTGAGGTGATCAGTTGGCTATGGGTATCAACGATCGCCACCACATCCGGTCTGGCCGCACGCAGGCTTTGCATGTCCGGGTACACCGTCACCGAGCCGAACTGACGTTGCAGCGAGGCATTCACCCATTCCACCGCCATGTCCGGTTTCGAGCTGGCGACGTAGGCGTCATGAATCGGCTGCACCAGCAGGCTCTGGCCGAAACCGGTGCCGGCGTTGGCTTGATAGTCGCGCAGGTATTCGCGATTGGACTGGGTGCTCGGGCTGTAGACCACGCCGAGCGACACGCCGGTACCGCTTTTTACCTGGGTGGCGCTGCTGCGGCCGGTGGGATGGGGGAGCATTGTGTCCAGTGAGGAAACGGCTTGGGGCGCGGTGGGGACTGAACAGGCTGACAGAGCTAAAACAGATATCGCCAAGACACTGGTGAGCGCAAGTTTCATGGTGTTTCTCCCGTGAAACAACATCAGTCGGAAAGTTTGAAATGCCGTCGGTGACGACAGTTAATTCAGACTAAACCCGCCAAGCTGACAGTTTGCTGTAATAAAACCTAAGCAATAGTTTGATTGGCTTTAACCCGTAGCAGCTAATTGCGCAGGGAAATAAAAAGGCGCCAATCGTCGATTTGCGCCCGTTTATTTATGGCTGGTTAAACAGCCATCAGTTTTTCAGCGGGATCAACACTTGTTCATCCGGGGCCAGCACCATGAATACCAGCAACTTGGCAGGCTTGGTCTGGCTGGCATTTTTCGACACCAGATGTTCGGAGCCGGCGGGTTCGTACCAGAACTGACCCTTCTTGTAGGTGATCGGTTGTTCACCTTTGACCTGGGAAATTACTTCACCTTCAAGCACGTAAGCCATGGCGGTGCCGTCGTGTTTATGGGCGATGGAGGACTGGCCGGGCTTGTAGTCCACCTCGATCATCATGGCTTTTTTGCCGGGGGCGTTTTTCAGCATCTGGTCTTGCAGGACGGTGACTTTTTCCGAGGGATCGTGGGCGAAGGCGGCCGAGGTGCAGAGGTTCAGGGCGAGGGCGGCGGCGAAGAAGGGCAGGGCTTTCATGGCGGGTTACCTGTGATGATCGGGGTGTTGCTGATCACAGTAGTCCGGGGGGCGGGGCATTCAAACGGCCAATATTCGGGAAGATCAGGTGACCAATTGCCGGCGTGTCAGAAAGGCTATCGGTGTGGCGTAATACGCCTTCGCGAGCAAGCTCGCTCCCACAGGGTTATCTGTTGTTCACAAGATAGGTGAGCAACCGCAGAACCTGTGGGAGCGAGCTTGCTCGCGAAGGGGCCAGATCAGACAATGGGAAAGCTATTGAAATCCACGCTATTGGCCAATCGACTATCGATCAGGTCAATAAACCCCTGCGCCTCGGGCCGGTTGAAATGCGCCTGCATCGCCGCTTCCGACTGCCAGCGGGCACTGACCGTCCAGCGGTGGCTGTCCTCGGGGCAGCGGTCGACCAGGTAGGAATCGCAGCCCGGCGTTTCGCGCAGGGTGTCGACGATCTTCTGCAGTTGCCTGCCCAGTTCATCCGAGCGGCCGGCGGCAGCCTGCACCTGGACCGTATTGATCACTTCGTTGGACATTGCTCACACTCCTGAATCAGGCCGGACGAATCCTGCTCATTGAGGGATAACGCCTGTGCAGGATAGGCCTGCACCCCCGGAAGACCAATAACCAATCGGCGGTTAAATCTTTATGCCAATCGCTCAGGCGACCTGCTGGAGAATGTCGCGCAGGCGATCCAGAGCGATATCGATGTCGAGGGTTTCGATGGCGCCGAAGCCGAAGTACAGGCCGTTCTTTGCCGGTTGTTGATGGTAGAAACCATTGATCGAGTACAAACCGACTTCGACTTTTTTCGCCAGTTCGATCACCAGCGGCAGGTCGATCGGCACTTTGCAGAACACTGCCATGTGGAAACCGGCGCTGGCCGGCACCGCCTCCAGCCATGGCGCCAGATCAGTGGCCATGCGCGCCAGAATCCGCTCGCGGCGCTGCGCATAAATCGCATGGCAGCGGCGGATATGCTTGAGCAGGCAGCCCTCGGCGATGAACTTGGCCAGCGCCCATTGCGGCAGGGTCGAGGCGTGCAGATCGGTGAGTTGCTTGGCACGGATCACCGCTTCGAGAATCGCCGGCGGCAGGATTGCATAACCCAAACGCAGCTCCGGCAGCAGGGTTTTCGAGAACGTACCGACGTAAGCGACGATGCCACGCTGATCGAGATTGAACAACGAATCGGTCGGCCGGCCTTCGTAGCGAAACTCGCTGTCATAGTCGTCCTCGATGATGATCGCACCCAGCTCGTGGGCGCGAGCCAGCAAGGCCTCACGGCGCGCCTGACTCATCGGCATGCCCAGCGGAAACTGGTGCGACGGCGTCACATAGATAAGGCGCGTGCCATCGGGAATGTGCTCGACCTGAATGCCCTCGGCATCCACGGGGATCCCGACCACCTCGGCGCCATGGGTGCCGAACAGCAGGCGCGCCGGCGGATAACCGGGATCTTCCATCGCCACCAGACTGCCGGGGCGGATCAGCACGCGGGTGATCAGATCCAGCGCCTGTTGCGCGCCGTTGCACACCACGATGTCTTCGTCCTGACAGTTGATCCCCCGGGAAAACGCGATGTGCCGGGCAATCGCATTGCGCAGCGCCGGCAGGCCTTCGGCGACGCTGTAGAAACCCTTGGACTGGCCCATTTGGCGCATCGCATGGGCGACGCAGCGGCGCCAGTCATCCTGCGGAAACTGGCCCTTGCTGGTGGCGCCACCGATGAAATCGTAGCGCAGCGAGCCTTCCAGCGTCGGGTGACGGAGGAACACCGGCAGATTGCGCCAGCTCTCGATCACCTCGGCACTGGCCAGTTCGGTGTGGCTTTGCTTGCGCTGGACCTGCGCCGGGCGCGCGTTGACGTAGGTGCCCTTGCCGATCACCCCGGTGAGGAAGTTTTCGTAGGTCAGTTGCGCGTAGGTGTCGGAAATGGTCTTGCGCGAAATCCCCAGTTGCTCGGCGAGCAGACGGCTGGGCGGCAGTTGCGTGCCAGCGGCGAGGCGCCCGGACTCAATGGCACCGCGCAGCTGCTGATACAACTGACCGGCAAGATCCTTGCGGCCGTTGATCACGACGTGAAGTTCCATACCGACGAGGCTCCCGAGGCTATTAGGCGTGCCGGCCAGATTACCGCTGTTGCGAGATCGGCAATAGTTGCCTACCCGAAAAACCCGAAATTGGCCTAGATCCCCTGTGGGAGCGAGCTTGCTCGCGAATGCGGTGTGCCAGTCGCCAAATAGGGTGTCTGGATTGGCGCTTTCGCGAGCAAGCTCGCTCCCACAGGTATCGTGTATATCCGCGATTCAGTGGTGTACCCACAATTCGACAAATTGGGGCTGTAATGCATCGCTGTCGGCGTTTACGGTGAAGTCATTATTCCGTCTACCGAGACTAGCCCATGTCCCCGCGCCTGGATTACTACAACGCTTCGCCCAAGGCGATGAAAGCGATGATTGCCATGGAGGCACTGACCGCCAACCTCAGTATCGAGCAGCCGCTGCTGCAGTTGATCAGGGTCCGTGCCTCGCAGCTCAACGGCTGCGCATTCTGCACCGACATGCACTCGGTGGATGCGCGACGGGCCGGGGAGAGTGATCGGCGTTTGTATGCGATCGCGGTGTGGCGCGACAGCAACTTCTTCAACCCGCGCGAACGTGCGGCGCTGGCCTGGGCCGAGGCGGTGACGTTGTTGGCGGAGAGCCGCGTGCCTGATGAGGTGTATCAGCAGGCGCGCGAGCAGTTCAGCGAAGGCGAACTGGTCGACCTGACCATGGCCGTGACCACCATCAACAGCTGGAATCGCCTCGCGGTGAGCTTCCGCCAAACGCCTAGCGATTGAAGATCAAAAGATCGCAGCCCTAATTCGCCGGCCGTTGCGGTTTCACCGAGGTGCCAAAGGTATTCCCCATCCGCGTGCTGGTCGCCGCCGGTGTCGCCAGGCCAACCTGATTCGGCGGCCGCTTATTCACCGGCACATTCATCGCCTCTTGATTCTTCTGCGCCGCCGCAGCGCCTTCCGGGTTGTTGCCCATCTGCTGGCTCAAACAGTCGTAATTCGGCGCCTTGTAGCCGCCGACCGTCACCTCGACACAGCCCAAGGGTTCCTCGGCATAAGCGCTCGACAGCGCCATCAACAACAGTCCGCCAAGGCTGATTCGCCACAGTGTTTTCATGCTCGCCTCCTGGCCGGCCCGATGGGGCCGCGCTATGGCTTGAGTCTAGTGCAAGCCTTGCGCAATTCCCGTGATGGTTTTTTTGCACCGCCCGTCACACCAGATTCATAAACAGCCCTCAGGATGACGATTTCCAAGGATTCGTCAGCCGTGCAGCGAGGCAATTCCACGGACGGTTTTCAGCGTTCAACGAGGCTTGTGCGCCGGATGTGTCTGGGGTGGCTGCTTGGCTGTGCGGCGGGCCACGCCATGGCCGACGCGGTGCCGGCGGACTTGCGCATGACGCTGCACATTCCGGCACAGGATCTGGCGCACGCGCTGGATCAGTACAGCCATGCCACTGGCGTTGCGGTGCTGGTCGACAGTCAGTTGAGTCGCGGTCGTCGTTCGTTGGCGGTGGACGGTGAATACACCGCCGCCGATGCCCTGCGTCGCTTGCTCGGCGGCAGTGGGTTGATGGCGCGTTACGCCCGCGACGATGCGTTTACCTTGCAAGTGGCGCAGGTCGAAGACGTGCCGGCGCCGCCGCAAAAACAGACGCCGGAAAGCGTCGCGGTCAACCGCAGTTACGCGACGGCGGTGCAAGCGGCGATCGAGCGCAACCTGTGCCGCTCGCCGCTGACCCGGCCGGGCAGTTATCGCGCGGTGTTGCAGGTCTGGGTCGGCCGCGACGGCTTGGTGCAGCACAACCGGTTGGTCACTTCGACCGGTGATGTACGGCGCGACAACGCGCTGGTGGAAAGTTTTCGCAACCTCAAAATCGACCGGCCGACGCCCAGCGCCTTGCGTCAGCCGGTCACGTTGCTGTTGTTACCGGAGTCGTCAGGGAAACGCATGGAATGCACCAAATGGGAAGGAGTTTCCGGGGGATGAAAGACGCCGGACAAGGTTCGATGGTCCAACTGTTCCTGGCCTCCTACGAGGACTTTCGGGTGCGCCTGCGCAGGCGTCTCGGTTCGGAAGATCTGGCCAACGACGTGCTGCACGAAACCTACCTGCGGGTCGACCGCATGGAGACGCCGCCGAACGTCCTGCGGCCCAATGCCTACCTCTATCGCATGGCCCTGAACATCGCCGCCGACCGCCGCCAGGCCGATGCGCGCCTGCTCACCGGCGAGGAAGTCGAGGAGCTGCTGCAAATCGGCGACGAAGCCCTCGATCCGGCGCGGGTGGTGGGTGGGCAGAAGGAAATCCAGTCACTGCTCAGTGCGTTGTACGAGCTGCCCGCACGGCGCCGGAAGATCTTTATCGCGGCGCGTCTGGAAGAGGCGCCGCATCTGGAAATCTCGCAGCGCTTCGGCATTTCCACGCGCATGGTCGAGAAGGAAATCAAAGCCGCGTTGGGCTTCTGCGCCGCGAAACTGGAAAGAAAAGTGTTTCAGCGGTTCGGTCGCGGGGCCGGAAAACCGTCTTCTGAATAGTGCCCGATCAATTCGTTGAGAATCTGCGCGTTTGAACATCTTTCGACTGACACCTGCCGAGCCATCGGCGGTCGACAATTTGCACAGCGAAGCCCGCGACTGGCTGGTCCTGCTGACCTCCGGACGCGCCACCGTGGCCGATGCCCGCGCCCTGCGCGAATGGTGCGCGCAGAGTGCCGAGCATGCCCGCGCGTTCGAAGAGGCCAAGCGGTTGTGGCAGCAACTGCAACCGGCCGTGGAGCAGATGCAAGCGCCACGCGGGTTTGGTCGACGTGCTTTTCTCGGTGGGGCGATTGCTGCGTCGGCGGCGTTTTTGCTGGTGCGCGGGACGATTCCTGGTGGTTTTGAAGGGCTGGGCGCTGACTACATCACTGAAGTTGGCCAGCAGCGGCGTTTTGAACCTGTGCAGGGTGTGAGCCTGGAGCTGAACACTCAGACGCGGATTAATCAGCGTGCGGTGTCTGACGGTGTGCAGGGGTTTGAACTGGTCAGTGGTGAAGTTGAAGTGCAGACCGCGCGGTTGCCGTTGGCGATGCAGGCTGGGGGAGGGTGGTTGCGTGCGAGTCAGGGGCGGTTCAACCTGCGTAATACCGATCAGCAAGTTTGTGTGACTTGCCTTGATGGCGCGGTTGAAGTGGATGTTGAGGGGCGTAGCCTGCGTCTTGAACCGGGGCAGCAGGTGACCTATGACGCGCGGCAGGTTGGCAGTGTGCAGAGTGTCGACACGGCGGCGGTGATGAATTGGCGTCAGCAGGTGCTGGTGTTTAACGGCGCTACGCTGAGCCAGATGATTGATGAGATCAATCGGTATCGGCCGGGGATGTTGTTGCTGCTTAATCGTGAGCTTGGGCAGCGGCGGGTGCAGGCGCGCTTTAGCCTTGATCAACTTGCTGGCGTTGCATTGCTGATTCGCGATGCTTATGGCGTCAACTGCACTGAGCTGCCTGGCGGCGTTGTCGTTTTGAGTTAGTGGGTTTTATTGGGGACATATCCGTTGCTGCGGTTATGGCTGCTTAGGGTTTCGCCCTTACGGCGACTCACTTTTTTTACAAACGCCTAAAAAAAGTAAGCAAAAAAACGCTTGCTCCTACGTGCGGCCCGCTCGCTGGGACTCGGGGTTCCTTCGCTCCGGGATCCATCCGGGCGCATCGCCTACGGTTTGCTTCGCTGCACCTCCTCTCGATGCATTTGGCTGCGCCAAACGGTCGCTGCGCTCCCACCCCCGGATGAATCCCTCCACTCAGCCTTCCGACGTCGCCCGTGGATCAAGATCAAAAGCTGCAGCCGAGCTAACGCTCATCCTGTTGAGTGGGGCGGCTTTGCCGCTGGGGCTGTACGCAGATTAAAAACTGTGGGAGCGAGCCTGCTCGCGAAGGCGGCCTCACAGCCGACCAATCCCCAACTGACTCCACCCATTCCCACTGTGGGAGCGAGCTTGCTCGCGAAGACGACCTGCCAACCAACCAATCCCCAACTGACCACCCCCAATCCAATTGTAGGATTGAGCCTGCTCGCGATGACGGCCTAACAGCCAACCAATCCCCAACTGACCTCACCCAATCCAACTGTAGGAGCGAGCCTGCTCGCGAAGACGTCCGGCCAGACAACCAATCCCCAACTGACTCGCCCCAATCCAATTGTGGGAGCGAGCCTGCTCGCGAAAGCGATCCATCAGTAACAACCATGTTGACTGACCCACCACGCCCGCGAGCAATCCCCTCCCGCATTTGATTCCTGGCGGCGATCTACTGCAACGGCCCAATCACCTGCCGATACTTCTCCACCCCCTGCGCAGTCCCCCGACTCAACCGAATCTCCAACCCCAACGGATCCTCCCGTCGATTCCCACTCAACTGCCGCCACCCCTTATCCACCTCCCAAACCCGCACCTGCACATCACTGACATCACTCAAAACAGCCACCCCATTCCTTGGCGCCGGCAACGGATACCGACTCCGCGCCTCAGCCACCGCCCGATACAACGTGTCGCCCTTGACCCACCAGCGCACCCGCTGCAAGGCCCCCGGCTGATCCGTCGCCGTGCGAATGATGTCCAGACGAAACCCCTTACTGTCGCTACTGCGCACAGTCAGAGCGGCCGGCGCCGTCGTCGGCTCATCATCCACCCCAACCTTCTTCGGCTCAGTCAACTCAATCCCCGCCCGCATCTCCACATCCCGCTGCAACTGATTCAGCGCCCGCAACAAACCGTCACTCTGTTCACTGCTCGCCTGCAAATGACTGTCCGCCCGCGTCACACTGTCCAGCCCCCGCCAGGCAATCAGACTCACCACCGCCATCAGCAAAATCGCGACCATCACTTCAATCAACGTAAACCCTTGCTGGCGCTTCATTGCAGGCTGATCCTGCCACTGCCATCACGCAGCACACTCAAGCGATTCAAGCCATCCGACAACGTCAATTGCAGCGGCGGATTGATCCACTCAGCGTTCAGCACAACCCTCTGTTTCGGCTCCACCCGCACCTCCATTTTCGGACTCTGCCAGGCACGCGGCCGCAACTGCGGATCCTGCGCGAAATGATCAAACCCCTTGCCACTGTCACTGCGCCGACTAAACCGAAACCCCTTGGCATCACTCACCCACACAATCGGCCGGCCATCCGCGCGCGCCTCCGCCTGCGCCACCTGCAGCAACTGCGCCACACGCTCGGCATCCTTGCGCAGCAACTGCAACGGATCCGGCTTGATACTCAGGCTGATCGCCGCACTGGCGATGCCGATGATCACCAGCACCACCATCAACTCGATCAGCGTAAAACCCTGTTGCCTGTTCATCGCGCGCTCCTTTGCGTCCTGCGCCATCGTGCACGGCCAACATGTAAGACGTGTGAAATAAAACGGAGAGAATTGCCGCGTAGGCTGACAGCAGGGATAAAAAGGAGATTCAACCCATGACCTTCACCACACGCTTTTCCCGACCCCAAATGGTCCAGGCCCTCGCGCTGCTCGCCGCGCTGGTCGGCGTGGGGACATGGTCGTCGCTGCTACTGACCTCCGCCGAATCACACACCCCGGCAGCGGCCCCGCAGTTGCTGGCGGCACGAAGTGATAGCCCGGCGTTGCAGTGGTTTTCCAATCAAACGGCGCCGGTGGACATCAAGGTGAGCGGGGTGATGGCGGGGAGTCGGGGGGCGGTGGCGATACTGAGTTTGAACGATGGGCCGCCGAGGAGTTTTTTGCAGGGGGAGAGGGTGGGGC
>NZ_WXVV01000022.1 GCF_013433315.1 Pseudomonas crudilactis
TCCTATCGTCGGTCTAGGCCAGATGCATTCTTTATCGGCGCTTGGGTGAAAGGAGGAGGGTGAAAATCTCCCACGGTCTGTACTGCGCTAACAGTCAGAATCGAGCCTTGTACCTCCTCCTCCCTTCAAGTCCTACCATACAAGCGAGCCTGCTCGCGAAGGCGACCCGACAGCCGACCTGTTTTTTGCAGGTGTACTCAATCCAACTGGAGCGAGCCTGCTCGCGAAGGCGGCCCTACAGCCGACCTGTTTTCCGCACGTGTACTCAATTCAACTGTGGGAGTGAGCCTGCTCGCGAAGGCGACCTGATAGCCGACCTGTTTTCCGCAGGTGTACTCAATTCAACTGTGGGAGCGAGCCTGCTCGCGAAGGCGACCTGATAGCCGACCAGTCTCTAGCTGACGACCCATAGCCCGCTTTACCTGCGCCACTTCCTACATCTTTTTCAGAAGCCTCTGATCTTGAGCCAGATTGCCTCGGATGTTGTACTCCAGCCTCTGCTTTCCAGCTTTCCTGAGTTTGTCTTGATGAAAAAGCCGCCAGCATTGAAAGGCAGAACCGACCCGGTGTTCGACTTATTGGTGCGCCCGCTCCACAAGCATCGTTTGGCGGATTATCTTGCTTTGCTCAAGCCGCTTGATGACCAAGGTCGTTATCTGCCATTTGAAGCGTTGCGTTATCGCTGGGCGCCAGGGCTGGATGCCAAACTGTGTTGGGCCTTGGTCAAAAAGGCGCGGGCTGCCCAGCACATTAACCTTCTGCCACTGGGTGAGCCGGTGCAGTGGGGCAAATTTCTGCTGACGCCGCTGGCACAGAAAACCATTTCCATCGTCGATCGGCAGGCCAGTACCGCGGCGCTGGAATACATGACCAGCCAGATCGGCGAGCGGGCGCATTTCAGTTATCTGCTCAATGACTTGATCGAAGACGAGGCCATCGCCAGTAGCCAGCTGGAGGGCGCAGCGACTACCACGCGCGTGGCCAAGGACATGCTCAAGCAGCAGCGTTTGCCTCGTACTCCGGATGAACGCATGGTGATGGGTAATTACCGAATGATGAATTTTGCCTGGGAGAGGCGTTACGAACTCATGAGTGTGGAGTTGATCACAGCGATCCATCGGGTAGGCGTCGAGGGAATCGATGACGAAAAGTACTCTCCCGGAGTATTCAGGATCAATGATGAAGTGGTTGTTCAGGACGGTGCGGGCAATACCGTACACCGGCCACCACCTGCGGCAGGATTGGCCGCGCGGCTGGAGAGATTGTCGCACTGGCTCAACCTGCCCGAAGGCTCACCGCACGAGAAGAACTATCTGCATCCACTGATCAAGGCGATCACACTGCATTTTGCCTTGGGTTACGAACACCCATTTCGCGACGGCAATGGGCGAGTCGCCAGGGCGTTGTTTTACTGGTTCATGTTTAAAAACGAATTTGCAGCGTTTCGCTATATAGCGATCAGTTTGTTACTGCGTAATGCACCGGTGAAATATGGACGCTCATATCTGCACACCGAGGCGGATGAGTTGGATCTGACATATTTCATCGAATTTCAGTGTTCGGTCATTCAGCGAGCGGTGCTCGGGTTTACCGATGTTTACCGCGAGAGCGTGGGCTGCACCGAGGCGTTCGAGCGCAGGCTGACGAATTGCGGCTTCTTCGATCAACTCACGGAAAAACAACGCGCGTTGTACGAGGTGGCACGAAACGGAGTGGCGAAGGAGTTCACCGCGAGCAATGTAGCTGAGAATTTTGCTTGCTCGTATAGCGAGGCGGCTTCGGCACTAGACGGATTAGACGAGTTGCGGGTTTTTGAACGAAGGAAGATGGGGCGGGAGTGGGTGTTCTTTTTACGTAACCCTGTCGGTGGATGGAAGCACGGGAGCGAATTCCTTCGCCCCCATGTTGCAACTGCCTAGAGCGTGCCGAAGACTTTCTTCGCCAAACTGGTCGCCGCAGCGGCCGGGTTCTGGCGGATGGTTTCTTCCTGCTTGCCGATCATCTCGAACAAGCCATTCAGCGCTTGTTCGGTGACGTAGTTTTCAACATTGGCGCTCTTCGCATCAACAACGCCAAACGCAGCGGCCTGACCAGCAAACGAGTTGTACTTCTGCGCGACGCCAACCTTGTCGGTCGCTTGCTTGACGATTGGCAGGAACTTGGCGCGGATCTGTTCGCGGCTGGATTTGTCGAGGTATTGCGTGGCCGAATCCTTGCCGCCGCTGAGGATGCCTTTGGCGTCTTCCACGCTCATTTTCTTCACGGCGTCGACAAGGATTGGCTGGGCTTGAGTTACAGCGCTTTCCGCAGCCTTGTTCATCGCGGTTTCCAGTTCTTCAACCTGGGCGCCCATGCCGAAGGCTTTCATTTTGCTGGCGGCTTTGCCGAGTTTGCCCGGCAGTTCGATCTTCACGTCCGGGTTGTTGCTGAACCCGCCGGGGGTGCCCAGTTGTTTGACGGCGATTTGCGCGCCTTGGGTCAGGGCATCCTTGAGGCCGCCGGTGGCGTCTTTTTGCGACAGGTCACTCAGCGACAGGGCCAGCGCGCTGGCGGAGATCATCAGGCCTGCGCAGAGGCCGGCGAAGCGAAGGGTAGGGCGGAGCATGGCGGCTTCCTTGTTGCGGAAAAGGGCTGCGGAAAATGAATTAACGAACGGCGTCGACGCGGATTTTCAGCGGCTGCGGGTCGTTGCCGTCGAGTTGCACGGCGTGGTTTTCGGTGGTGATGAACATCAGTTCGCCGTTGACTTCAATGCGCGCGCTGACCGAGTAGCGATGGCCGGGTTTGACCTGGGCTGGATCGTAGCTCAAGTGGAAGGGCAGCGGCACCTGGCCTTGGACCGGGCCTTTTTGCTCGTCCAGCACGACGGCTGGCGCGTCGGCCAATGAAACGTCTTGCAGGCTCACGCTGAGGGTTGCGCTCGGTGGCAGGGCGATGCGCTGCAGGTAAAACACTTCACCGTCGAGGCCGACCTTGCCGGCAGGTGTGGTCGATTGGCAGGCGCTGAGCAGCGTGGCAGCGGCAAGCAGGGTGAGTTTTTTCATCGGAAGTTCTCCTTTCAATGTGGGAGCGAGCCTGCTCGCTCCCACCAGGTTTGCATCAGGTCTCGGGATGAGTGATGACCTGATCGGCAGCATCCTCACTGCGATGCAGCGCGACCTGACGGATCGACAAACGAATCTCCGCCGGCAACACGCGTTTGGCCGCGCCTTCGGCGAGTTCGCCGAGCAGCTCGTGATAACTCAGTTTGCCAGCCTCGTCGCGACGCAGCACGTCGAGGTCGAGCAAGGTCTGGATGAAGTGGCGGAACAGGCTCTTGTCGAAGAACTCCGGTGCGTTGAGGCCGTGGAGGATCGACAGGCGCTGGGCCATGACCGTGCAGAGGTCTTCCAGCTCTTCGGCGCTGATGCTGTTCTGGCCGCTGTTGAGCAGCAAGGACACGGTCATGTAGAAGCGCTGCAAGGTCTGCGCGATGCTCTTCGACAGCAGCGTCAGCAGGACGAAATGCCGCGAGCTCGGTGCCGGACGCAGATAAACATCCTTCTCGAAACGCAGCAGGCCTTGCTCGACGAACGCTTCCAGCCACTGATCGACCACACCGTCCAGTTCCTCCAGCGTCCAGCGAATGAACAGTTCCGATTGCAGGTACGGATACAGCGCGCGGGTGTAGCGCAGGATCTGTTCGCGGCTCATGCGCGAGGCGCTCTGGAAGAAGCTCGCCAGCAGCGCAGGCAACGCGAAGATATGCAGCACGTTGTTGCGGTAGTAGGTCATCAGGACGGCATTTTGCTCATCCAGATAGAGAATCTTGCCCAGCGCATCGTTCTGCTCGGCGAGCAGATCCATGTCCTTCACATGCTCGATCAGCGCGCGACCATCGCCTTCGGGCAGCGTGGTGTGCGGCGAGTACGGGACTTTGCGCAGCAGCGCCAGATACAGATCCAGCACCCGTGCCATGGCGCGATCATCCAGCGCCAGACGCGTAGTCGACAGCAGCGCCAGCGCCACCAGGTTGACCGGGTTGATCGCCGCCGCTTCGTTCAGATGCTGCGCGACTTTCTCGCCAAGGCGATTGGTGGTTTCGTTGAGCCACGCCGGTTTGTACTGCGGGCCGAGTTCCTGCTGGCGCCAGTCCGGCTGCTCGGCGTCGAGGAATTCCGCCAGTTTGATCGGCTCGCCGAAGTTGACGGCGACCTGACCGAAACGCTGCTTGAGCGCGCCGATGACTTTGAAGATGTCGAAGATCGATTCTTTCTTCTTGCTCGCGCCGCGCAATTCGCCAAGGTAGGTACGACCCTCAAGCACGCGCTCGTAACCGATGTACACCGGCACAAACACGATCGGCATGCGCGACGAACGCAGGAAGCTGCGCAGGGTGATCGCGAGCATGCCGGTTTTTGGTTGCAGCATGCGCCCGGTGCGCGAGCGGCCACCCTCGACGAAGTATTCGACCGGGAAGCCTTTGGTGAACAGTGTGTGCAGGTATTCGTTGAACACCGAGGTGTACAGCGGATTGCCCTTGAATGTGCGACGCATGAAGAATGCACCGCCACGGCGCAGCAGGCTGCCGATCACCGGCATGTTCAGGTTGATCCCGGCGGCGATGTGCGGCGGGGTCAGGCCGTTGCGGAACAGCAGGTACGAGAGCAGCAGGTAGTCGATGTGGCTGCGGTGGCACGGCACGTAGATCACTTCGTGGCCTTGCGCGACTTTCTGCACGCCTTCGATGTGGTTGACCTTGATGCCGTCGTAAATCTTGTTCCAGAACCAGCTCAGTACCACTTCGAGGAAGCGAATGGCGGTGTAGGTGTAGTCCGAGGCGATCTCGTTGCCGTAGCGCAGGGCCTGGGCCTTGGCTTTTTCCGCGGAGATGTTTTCGCGCTCGGCTTCGTCGAGGATCGCTTGCTTGACCAGTGGCTGGTTGAGCAGACCTTTGACCAGGTTGCGACGGTGGGAAATGTCCGGGCCGATGACCGCCGCTTTCAGATTGCGGAAGTGCACACGCAGGATGCGCTGGGCCATGCGCACGGTGCGCTCGTGGCCCTTGTTGTGTTCGATCAGCTCGCGCAGGTGGATCGGCGCGGAGAACTGCACGCGGGTTTTACGGCCGAGGACGATGATGCTCAGCAGCCGACGCAGACGTCCGGTAACGGCCCAACTGTCGGCGAACAACAATTTCCACGGACTGTTTTCGCTGTCCGGCGACTGACCCCAGAACACGCTGACCGGAATGATCTGCGCGTCTTCGGCAGCGTTCTGGGTGAGCGCACTCACGAGGCGAGTCAGGGTCGGCGGTGCGCCGCGTTTGTCCTGACGACCGAGCCAGTCTGGATCCGGCGTCAGGTAGAAAAACGCCGCCGGTTCGATCAGCGAACCGACCGATACCGGCAACACCGGACGCGGCAGGCCGGCCTTGGTGCACTCGGTGTCGAGCACGGCCAGATCGGTCAGCGAAGGGTTTTGCAGGACGTAGAACACCGGACGACTGCGGTCGAGGTTGAGGGTGAACGACGACTGGTTGATCGTCTCCGAGCGAACCCAGAGGTACAACAGTCGGCGCAGGGTGCCAAACACAAGACGGCGGAACGGGGAACGGGTCATACGGCTTCTGCATGAGTTGATAAACCGAGCGGTTGCTCGGGAGGTCGACAGTTTGCCGTATTCACCGAAAATCGGCAAAAAAGCGGCGAAGTAATCTCCTGTTGAGAGTTTTCGCACCTGTCATATACTCGGCGGTCTGTCGCCGGGGCCCTTTTATGGACGTCGGACGCAGGCTGACGTTCCTCAAAGGCTTTCCTGCGAAAAGCCTGTTCAATAATAAAAAAGGAGTATGAACAGATGGCAACACGTGAAACCGGCAACGTGAAGTGGTTCAACGACGCCAAAGGCTACGGCTTTATTCAGCGCGAAGACGGGGTGGACGTGTTCGTGCACTACCGCGCGATTCGTGGCGATGGGCATCGGTCGCTGACCGAAGGCCAGCAGGTCGAATACGCGGTGATTACTGGCGAGAAGGGTTTGCAGGCTGAGGATGTTGTAGGCCTGTAACCTTGAAGATCAAAAGATCGCAGCCTTCGGCAGCTCCTACGGGTGTACACATGACCCTGTAGGAGCTGCCGAAGGCTGCGATCTTTTGCTTTTAGGCAGTTTTCCAGGTGATTTCTTCTTCGCCGTCTTCGCTGATGCGCATCCAGCGATCCGCCGTCTCCTCACCTTCTTCCTCGACCCACGTGCCCGGTGCGCAACGCACTTCCACGTTCAGCGCAGCAAATGCGGCGCGTGCGCAGGCGATGTCGTCGTCCCACGGCGTCTGGTCGCTTTCCAGGTACAGGCTGTTCCATTTGCCCACCGCTTTCGGCAGCCAGGTCACCGGCACGTTGCCGGCCTTGCACTTGTAAGTCTGGCCTTTCTGTACCCAGTCGCTGCACGGGCCCAGCGCGGCGCCCAGCCAGGCGGAAATGGCCTTGTGATCGACGTCGGCGTCTTTCAGGTAAATCTCGATGTCCGGTTGGCGCATGGATGTCCTCACTGCGGGTCTGAAAAATCCATTCGCGGATTTAGCCGGCCCCGGGCCTGTGCCCGAGACCAAAAGTTATTGAAGAACGAAATAATCGTAGCGCATCGACACGGTGGTCTCGAACGGCTCGGCCTGTTCGATCACCGCCGCGCGACGCTCGGCACTGGCACGCCAGCCGTGGGGCGTCATCGCCAACAGGTTGGCGCGATCCTCGGGCTTGTCCAGCGTCAGCTTGAATTCCAGGGTTTCGCTGTGCGCCAACGCCATGCCTTCCGGCACCAGGGCCAGATGCTTGTCGTCGGTGTATTCGCGCACTTCGTCGTACAGGCGCTCGCGCAGTTCCATCAGATGGCCACTGGTCGGGCCGACTTTCATCAAACCACCGCCCACGCTGAGCAGGCGCTTGGCTTCTTCCCAATCCAGTGGACTGAAAACGCTGGCGAGGAACTGGCAACTGCCCGACGCCAACGGCACACGGGCCATGCTGGCGATCAACCAGGTAATCGCCGGGTTACGCTTGCAGGCGCGTTTAACCGCTTCGCGGGAAATGTCCAGCGCGTAGCCGTCAGCGTTCGGCAAGGCCTCGGCGATTTGCGCGGTGTAGTAACCCTCGCCACAACCGATATCGACCCAGCGAACCGGCGCATAACTCGCCGCCAGCTCGGCCAGACGCTTGGCCACCGGCGCGTAATGCCCGGCGTTCAAGAAATCACGGCGCGCTTCGACCATGGCCTGGTTATCGCCAGGGTCGCGGCTGTTTTTGTGCTGCACCGGCAACAGGTTCAGATAACCCTGGCGCGCACGGTCGAAGCGGTGGCCGGCGGGGCAGACCACGCCGTTGTCCACCGCATTCAGTGGTTCACTGCAGATGGGGCAAGCGAGCATCAGGCGAGCAACTTGATCAGGGTCTGGTAGTAGATCTCGGTCAGTACGTCGAGATCCGCCGCCAGCACGCGTTCGTTGACCTGGTGAATGGTCGCGTTGACCGGGCCCAGTTCAACAACCTGCGTGCCCATGGTCGCGATGAAACGTCCATCGGAGGTACCGCCGCTGGTCGACGCCTTGGTCTCGCGACCAGTGATGTCCTTGATGCTCGCCGACACCGCGTCGAGCAGCGCGCCCGGTTCGGTGAGGAATGGCAGGCCGGACAGCGCCCAGTCGATGTGCCAGTCCAGATCGTGCTTATCGAGAATGTCAGCCACGCGTTTCTGCAGGCCTTCAACGGTCGATTCGGTGGAGAAACGGAAGTTGAACACCGCCACCAGATCACCTGGAATCACGTTGGTCGCGCCGGTGCCGGAGTTGACGTTGGAAATCTGGAAACTGGTCGGCGGGAAGAAATCGTTGCCGTGATCCCAATGTTCGGCGGCCAGTTCGGCCAGCGCCGGAGCGGCGAGGTGGATCGGGTTCTTCGCCAGATGCGGATAGGCGACGTGACCCTGAATACCTTTGACCGTGAGCTTGGCGCCCAGCGAGCCGCGACGGCCGTTCTTCACTACGTCGCCGACCAGTGTGGTGCTCGACGGTTCGCCGACGATGCACCAGTCCAGACGCTCATTACGCGCGGCCAAGCGTTCGACCACTGCTTTAGTGCCGTGGTGCGCCGGGCCTTCTTCATCGCTGGTGATGAGGAACGCGACCTTGCCCTTGTGGTTCGGGTAATCGGCGACGAAGCGCTCAGCGGCGACAGTCATCGATGCCAGGCTGCCTTTCATGTCCGCCGCGCCACGGCCGCAGAGCATGCCGTGTTCATCGATCAGCGCGTTGAACGGGTCGATCTGCCACGCGGTCACCGGACCGGTCGGCACCACGTCGGTGTGGCCAGCGAAGCACAGCACCGGACCGTCGTTGGTACCGTGGGTCGCCCAGAAGTTATCCACATCTTCGATGCGCATCGGCTCGAGAGTGAAACCGGCATCGCCCAGGCGCTGCATCATCTGCTTCTGGCAATCGGCGTCGACCGGCGTCACGGACGGACGGCGGATCAGGTCGATGGCGAGTTGGAGGGTCGGCGAAAGGTCGGCGTGGGCCGTCATGGAAAACTCCGGGGTCATGAATTTGAGCTGGGGCCGATGTGGGAGCGAGCTTGCTCGCGAAAGCGGTGTATCAGGCAACATAAGGGTTGAATGTTACAAAGCCTTCGCGAGCAAGCTCGCTCCCACAGGGATTGGGTTCGGTCAATCAGACCGGTTATCACGCCAAGCCCCGCAAAATGGCGGTTATCTTAAAGCAAAACGGCGACCATTGGCCGCCGTTTAGTGCATCGATGAGGATTTAGACGACCGGCGCCGGTTCGGGCGCAGCGGCAGGTTTGGGCAGTGACGACAGGAACGCCATGATCAGCGCCGCCAGATACGGCAGCGACTGCACCAGCAACATCACCACCCAGAAACGCATGTCGTTGCTCGGCATGCCGTTGACCAGGAAGATCCCCAGCGCCGCGCCCCACAACAGCAGCATGATGAACAGCTCTTCGCGCGCCTCGGAAATCGCCACCCAGAAGCCATGGTTGTCGGCGTTTTTCGGCGTGCGGAAGAACGGAATGCTGCTGGTGAAGAAGCCGTACAGCACCGCTTTGGCGATGGTGTGCGACAACGCCAGCCCGGCCAGCGCCGCGCAGAAGGCATCTTTCAGGTTCACGCCAACGGCGCGACGGTAGAGGAAGATGATCTTGCCGACCTTGAACACGAACAACGCCAGAGGCGGGATTGCGAAGATCAGCAGCGGCGGATCGACCCGTTGCGGCACGATGATCATCGCCGCCGACCACAACAGCGCGCCGACGGTGAAGAAGATGTTCATACCGTCCGCGACCCACGGCAACCAGCCCGCGAGGAAGTGGTAACGCTGGCCGCGCGTCAGCTCGGTGTCCTTGCCGCGCAGCAGGCTGCCGGTGTGGCGTTTGATGATCTGGATCGCACCGTAGGCCCAGCGGAAACGCTGTTTCTTGAAGTCGATAAACGTATCCGGCATCAGGCCCTTGCCGTAGCTGTCGTGGTAATACGCCGCCGACAAGCCTTTTTCGAACACGCGCAGACCGAGTTCGGCGTCTTCACAGATGCACCAGTCAGCCCAACCCAATTCTTCCAGCACCGAGCGACGGGTCATGGTCATGGTGCCGTGCTGAATGATCGCGTCACGGTCGTTGCGGGTGACCATGCCGATATGGAAGAAGCCTTTGTATTCGGCATAGCAGAGCTTCTTGAAGGTGCTTTCGTTCTGGTCGCGGTAATCCTGCGGCGACTGCACCACGGCGATTTTCGGGTCGGCGAAGTGCGGCACCATGTGCTTCAGCCAGTTCGGGTGCACGCAGTAATCGGAGTCGATCACGGCGATCACTTCGGCGTCCTTGGCGGTGTGCGGAATCAGGTAGTTCAGCGCGCCGCCCTTGAAACCGGCCAAGGGCGAAACGTGGAAGAACTTGAAGCGCGGGCCGAGGATTTCACAGTAGTCGCGCACCGGCTCCCACACCGCCGGGTCCTTGGTGTTGTTGTCGATGATCAGGACTTCGTAGTCCGGATAATCGAGCGCGGCGAGGGCGTCGAGGGTCTGTTTGACCATTTCCGGCGGCTCGTTGTAGCAAGGCACGTGAATCGAGACTTTCGGGCGATAGCTGGAGTCGCCTTCAACCGGCAGGAATTCACGCCGACGTTTGTGAATCCACACCGCTTCGGCCAGTTCATGCGCCTCGGTGAGCAGCACGATAAACACGCCGAGCGCACCGAGCGCCAAGAGGAAGCCGACCGTCAAACTGAACCACGTGCTGTATTGCAGGCTGTAGTCGTAACCGATCCACACCAGCACCGAACCACAGAGGAACGCGATGAAGGTCAGGAAGATCCGCCCACGCTGACGCAACGCCGAGCCGTCGATCATCAGCAGGGTCAGCGACAACAGCGCCAGCACCACCGAACCGATGGCCAGCACGCGCCACTGCGGGATCGCGACCACCGGCCCTTCGAAGTTGAATTTCTGCTGCCGCGCAGCGTTGAACACGCCCCAGTACGCGCCCACCGAACCTTCGTCGCTGGCCTTCCACGGCTGGTCAAACGCTTCGATCACGAAGTAGTTGAAGCCTTGGCGGTTGAGCTTGTTGACCAGGGTGCGCAAATAGATCGCCTGATCCGCCGGCGATGCATCGGCGCCACCGCGCATACGACCGTTGCTCGGCCAGCCGACCTCGGAGAGCAGCAGCGGTTTTTTCGGGAACAGTTTTTTCAGGTCGCGGGCGCGGTCGAAAACGAACTGCCCGGCCTTGTCGACCGGAATGAACTCCCAGTACGGCAGAACGTGCGCGGCGATCAGGTCAACGTGCTTGGCCAACTCCGGGTGTTCTTCCCAGACGTGCCATTGCTCGGAGGTGGTCACCGGCACTTTCACCGCCGCGCGCACGCGATCGAGCAGCACGCTCAGCTCTTGCGCGGTGATTTCCTTGCGGAAAATCGCTTCGTTACCGACCACCACGCGCACCACGCTGCGCGAAGTGTTGGCCAATTCGATGGCGCGGGTGATTTCCCGTTCGTTGCGTTCCTGGTCCGGGCTGATCCAGATCCCCAGCGTCACGCGCAGGCCGAATTCTTCGGCCAGTTTCGGGATATCTTGCAGCGAGCCGTCGACCGAGTAGATGCGGATGTTGTCCGTCAGCTTGCTCATGATCTCCAGGTCGCGGCGCATTTCGTCGTCAGTCGGGTACTGATCTTTCTGCGGATATTGTCCCTGCTGGAACGGCGAATAGGAGAAACCGGAGATCTGCTCCGGCCAGTTCGGCGCGGAAACCGGGCGATTGATCAGCGCCCAGAAACCGGTGAACAGGGCGGCGATTGCCAGAACCACCACCAGGTTGAGTCCAAATTTACGCGATGACATAGCTATTTCGGGTTCCAAAGGCTGTGGAACGGAGGATCGGTCGGCTAGACGCCCGAGGGGCGCGCATCCTACACCGGCAGTTCGCAAGTCGTACATCAGACAGGGAAATGCCCGACATTGGGCAGCCGACTTTGCCTTAAGTTCTTACACTTGTAGCTGATGTTTAGAACTTGTCGCCGCGTGGCCCTATAATGCGCGCCGGTTTTTGGGGTAATGGTCATGAGTACAGAAGATCCGCGGTTTGCAGGCATCGCCCGTTTGTATGGCATCGAAGGCCTGGCGCGTTTGCGCGCGGCCCATGTGGCGATCGTCGGCGTCGGTGGCGTCGGTTCCTGGGCGGCGGAAGCCATGGCGCGTTGTGGCGTCGGCGAGATTTCGCTGTTCGACCTCGATGACGTCTGCGTCAGCAACGCCAACCGCCAGTTGCATGCGCTGGACAGCACCGTCGGCAAGCCCAAGGTCGAAGTGATGGCCGAGCGTCTGCGCGGGATCAACCCGGATTGCACCGTGCACGCGGTGGCGGATTTCGTCACCCGCGAGACCATGGCCGAATACATCACGCCGAACATCGACTGCGTGATCGACTGCATCGACGCGGTCAACGCCAAGGCTGCACTGATCGCCTGGTGCAAGCGCCGCAAGATCCAGATCATCACCACGGGTGGCGCGGGCGGGCAGATTGATCCGACGCTGATTCAGGTGTGCGATCTCAACCGTACGTTCAACGATCCATTGGCGTCGAAAGTGCGCTCGACGTTGCGTCGTGATTATGGTTTTTCGCGCACCGTGACCCGGCATTACAGCGTGCCGTGTGTGTTTTCCACGGAACAACTGCGCTATCCGAAGCCGGATGGCAGTATTTGTTTGCAGAAGAGTTTTGTTGGCGATGGCGTGAAGCTGGACTGCGCCGGCGGGTTTGGCGCGGTGATGATGGTCACGGCGACGTTTGGCATGGTCGCGGCGACCAAGGCTGTGGACAAGATTGTCGCGGGTGTGCGGCGCCCGGCTGACCGAGTCAAACCTCAGATTTGATGGTGGGGCTTATGGCCTTATCGCGAGCAGGCTCACTCCTACAGGGGAACGCATTCCAATTGTAGGAGTGAGCCTGCTCGCGATGGCTGCGAAGCAGCCGCTTTAAAGCGCCAACTCATTCATTCGCTGGAGCACGGCATTCAGGCCATTGCTGCGCGATGGCGATAGCTGGCGCGACAGGCCGAGCTGATTAAACCAGTTCGGCAAATCAACCTGCTGCAATTCGGTGGCCGACAAGCCGTTAACCCGCAACAGCAACAACGCCACCAACCCGCGAATCATCCGCGCATCGCTGCTTGCGCTGAATTGCCAGTGACCGTCGTGCAGTTCGCCAACCAGCCAGACCTGACTCTCACAGCCATGCACCCGATTAGCCTCGCACTTGTCCGCATCGCTGAGCGCCGGCAGACGATCACCAAACTGCATCAGCAACCGCGCCCGCTGTTCCCAGCCCGCTGCATTCTGAAAAGTCTGCAGCGCCTCGGCTGCCTCGACCGGCAAGCTCATCGCAACATCTCCAGCGCCTGATCCAGCGCTTCAAAGAAGCGTTCCAGATCCTCCGAGTCGTTGTACAACGCCAGCGATACACGAATCGCCCCGGCCAGTTCGAAGCTTTTCAGCAGCGGCATCGCGCAGTGATGCCCGGCGCGCACGGCGATACCTTGCTCGGTCAGCAGATGCGCCAAATCGGCGTTGTGCACGCCCTCGACGACAAAACTTGCCAGCGCCAGTTGCGGCTTGCCGAGCAGACGAATGCCGTTACGAGCGGCGAGGCCTCGCAGCAGATAATCATGCAGCGCCGCTTCGTGGGCCGACACCGCGTCCTGATCCAGACCTGCCAGATAATCGAGGGTTGCGCCGAGGCCGATCACACTGGCAATCGGTGGCGTACCCGCTTCAAAACCCAGCGGAGCAGGGCGGAAACGCGCGTCGTGATAGTTGGCTTCCAGCACCATTTCGCCGCCAAACTGCCAAGGCTTCAATTGCTCAAGGGCCGTGTTGCGCCCGAACAACACGCCGAGGCCATCCGGGCCATACAGCTTGTGGCTGGAAAACACATAAAAGTCGCAACCCAGCGCCTGCACGTCATGCCGGCCGTGAACCACGCCTTGCGCGCCATCGACCACGGTCAGTGCGTTTTGCGCCTTGGCCATGCCCAGCAATGCCGGCAATGGCTGCCATGCGCCGAGCACGTTGGACAGCTGACTGACCGCCAGCAAGCGCGTGCGCGGGCCGATCAGGTGCACAGCGGCAGCAAGGTCGATCAGACCGTCGGCATCCAGCGGCAGGATCACCAGCTTCAGATTGCGCCGTTGCGCCAGTTGCTGCCATGGCAGCAGGTTGGCGTGATGCTCCAGGGCGCTGATGACAATTTCATCGCCCGGGTGGAAAAGATGTTCCAGGCCATAAGCCAGGAGATTCAGCGCACTGGTGGCGCCGTGGGTAAAGACGATCTGCCCGCTGTCACCGGCATTCAGCCACTGGGCCACCTTCAACCGACTGTCTTCGAACGCCTGCGTGGCATGGGCGCCCGGCAGGTGTTGCGCACGGTGCACATTGGCCGCGCCGTTGGCGTAGTAATGCGTCAGTGCGTCGAGCAGGGCTTGGGGTTTTTGCGTGGTGGCGGCGTTGTCCAGATAGGTCTGGTCTTGCCGTTGCAGTGCGGCGATAGCCGGGAAATCGGCACGCCACGGGGAGGGAATCATCATTTGTTCAGCCCTGTGAACTTGGGCGGGTGTACACAAGACACTGTGGGAGCGAGCCTGCTCGCGAAGGCGTCCTTGAGGACGCTAAAAGCTTCGCGAGCAAGCTCGCTCCCACAGGAGGTCGATGTGCTGCTTAGTTGTGAGCGTGCAGCGCTTCGTTCAGTTCGATCGCCGATTTGTGGGTTTTGCATTCCACAGCACCGGTTTCCGAATTGCGGCGGAACAGCAGGTCAGTCTGACCGGCCAGCTCGCGTGCTTTTACAACCTTGACCAGGTTGTTGTTTTCGTCGAGCAGCGCCACCTTGGTACCGGCGGTCACGTACAGGCCCGACTCGACAGTGTTGCGGTCGCCCAACGGAATACCGATACCGGCGTTGGCGCCGATCAGGCAGCCTTCGCCAACCTTGATCACGATGTTGCCGCCGCCCGACAGGGTGCCCATGGTCGAGCAGCCGCCGCCCAGATCGGAACCCTTGCCGACGAATACGCCAGCGGAAACGCGGCCTTCGATCATGCCCGGGCCTTCGGTGCCAGCGTTGAAGTTGATGAAACCTTCGTGCATTACGGTGGTGCCTTCACCGACGTAAGCGCCCAGACGCAGACGCGCCGCGTCAGCGATACGTACGCCGGCCGGTACCACGTAGTCGGTCATTTTCGGGAACTTGTCCACCGAGAACACTTCCAGCAATTCGCCACGCAGACGGGCTTCCAGTTGCATTTCTGCCAGTTCGCTCAGGTCGATGGCGCCCTGGCTGGTCCACGCTACGTTCGGCAGCAGCGGGAAGATCCCGGCCAGGCTCACGCCGTGTGGCTTGACCAGACGGTGCGACAGCAGGTGCAGCTTCAGATAGGCCTCAGGCGTCGAGGTCAGCTGTGCGTCTTCCGCCAGCAAAGTGGCGACCAGCGGCTTGTGGCTTTCCGCCAGACGGGTCAGCAGCTTGCCTTGCACGGCGTCGATGGCTTTCACGGCTTCAGCCAGTTGTGCGGCCTGGGCGGTGGTGAAAGTGATGGCCTGGTTGCCTTCGGTGTAACCGAGGATCGGCGCAACAGCGGCGACCAGTTCGGCCGAAGGGTTGAGCAGTGGTTGTGCGTAGAACACTTCCAGCCATGCGCCTTGACGGTTCTGAGTGCCGACACCAAAGGCGATGCTGAACAGGGAATTGGACATGTAAATACACCTCTACAAAGAGTGACGGGCTGCTTACTTCAGAGCTGCCGCGTAGATATCTGGCTTGAAGCCAATCAGGGTTCGGTCACCGAGATCGAGCACCGGGCGCTTGATCATCGAGGGTTGAGCGAGCATCAGTTCGATGGCTTTCGATTGGTCGAGATCGGCTTTGCGTTCGTCGTCGAGTTTGCGAAAGGTCGTGCCTGCGCGGTTCAACACCGTTTGCCAGCCGTGTTCGTCACACCATTGGGTCAGGTGTTCACGGTCGATGCCGGCGCTTTTGTAATCGTGAAAGTCGTAGCTGACAGCGTGTTCATCGAGCCAGGTGCGCGCCTTCTTCATGGTGTCGCAGGCTTTGATGCCGAAAAGGTGCAACGTTTTACTTGAAACGGTCAAGGAATCGCCCCCTTTACAGGTGCTGGAAAAAAATGGTGTCGGATTATGCCATGACCAAACGGTTTCGCGGCGCCCGGCTTCATTTGGCAATGCAAAACCCTGTGGGAGCGAGCTTGCTCGCGAAGGGGCCGTGTCAGTCAAAATCTCTATTAATGACACACCGTATTCGCGAGCAAGCTCGCTCCCACATTGGTCCGGCGTGTACGTGTGCGACATAGGTGCAACGGTCAGACGCATCCTAAGCGGCTAATATGGCAGTTCAACGCTGTCGATTGTCTGAGATTTCCGCTTTATGCAAACCGCTTACACCGTCCTGATCCTGCTGATGCTGGTCAGCGTCTCGCGGCTGGTCGGACGGGTCATCCCGTTGCCACTGCCGCTGGTACAAATCACCGCCGGCGCCTTGCTCGCCTGGCCGACCCTCGGCCTGCATGTGGCGCTCGATCCAGAATTGTTCCTGTTTCTGTTCCTGCCGCCGTTGTTGTTTTCCGATGGCTGGCGCATGCCCAAGCGCGAGTTCTGGCATCTGCGCGGGCCGATCCTGACGCTGGCGGTGGGGCTGGTGCTGTTCACTGTGGTTGGCGCCGGGTACTTCATTCATTGGTTATTGCCGTCAATTCCGTTACCCGTAGCCTTTGCCCTCGCCGCTGTGCTGTCGCCGACCGACGCCGTGGCGGTCTCGGCGATTTCGCAAAACCGCCTGCCGACCCCGCTGATGCATATATTGCAGGGCGAGGCGCTGATGAACGATGCCTCGGGTCTGGTGACCTTCAAGTTCGCCCTGGTGGCGGCCATCACGGGGGTGTTCTCGCTGACCAACGCCAGCCTGACCTTTGTCGTGGTGGCGCTCGGTGGTCTGGCAGTCGGTGTGGCATTGAGCTGGCTGGTCGGGCGCTTGCGGGCGTGGATGATCGCCCGAGGCTGGGACGATCCGGCCACTCACGTGGTGTTCATGTTGCTGCTGCCGTTCGCCGCTTATGTGTTGGCCGAACGGCTCGGCGTCTCGGGCATTCTCTCGGCGGTGGCGGCGGGGATGATGCAGAGTTGGCTCGACCTGCTGCCGCGGCAGACCAGCACCCGCTTGCTCAATCGCAGTGTCTGGTCGCTGCTGGAGTTCGCCTTCAACGGTTTGATCTTCCTGCTGCTGGGCTTGCAATTGCCCGACATCATCAAAGCCGTGGTCAGCCACGAGCCGACCTTGTGGCCGACGCTGTTTTATCGCTGTCTGGATGTCGTGGCAATTTTTCTGGCGCTGGTATTGCTGCGTTTTATCTGGGTGCAAAGCATCTGGCGCTTATCGGTGCTGCTGCGCCGCTTGCGCGGCAAGGGCGAGCTGACACAAGTGCCGACGGCGCGCTCCTGTTGGTTGCTGACCGTCGGCGGGGTGCGTGGAGCGGTGACGCTGGCCGGTGTGATGTCGGTGCCGATGTTGATGGGGGCCGATGCTTTTCCCGAGCGTGATCTGCTGATTTTCATTGCCGCCGGGGTGATCCTGTTGTCACTGGTGTCGGCTTGCATCGCCTTGCCGCTGTTGCTGCGCGGAATTGAAAAGAGCCCGGATGACAAGCGCCGCCAGGAAGTGCGCGACGCTTGGCGCAAGACTGCCGAAGCGGCGATTCATGCCCTGGAAACTGAGGAGGTCGCCCCGCAGGACGCCGCTCAAGCCGCTCTCTCGGCGGAACTGAAGGCGCGGATCATGTCCGAGTATCGCCATCAACTGGAAGTATTCAACGATTCGGCAGAGGCCCAGGCGCTGGCGTTCCAGATGGATCTGCTGGAACGCCGTTTGCGTTTGAAGGCGCTGCGGGCACAACGCCTTGAACTTTACAGCTTGAGTCGCCAACACGAGATTGGTGATGACGTTCTGCGAGAAGTGTTGGCAGATCTTGATTTAAGCGAAGCGAACCTGGGGCAGGTCAAATAACTATCCACTGGCGGGTAAAGTCATTCGCTCGCTTGCGGTGGATAGGGGTAGGCCATTGCCATGAAGGCTTTGTCGTGTTCACTGAGTTCCAGATTGGGAAAGATCTGGAAGTCACCTTCAGTCCAGGTCTGCTGGATGACGTAGTGCATGATCGATTTACGGTCATACGTTGAATAAAGACTTTCGCTCGGATCGGCACGGTCAAGGTACAAGTGGTTCAGTTTATTGCGTGTAACATCGGCCTGATAGTCATCTTCCTCGGGGTTGTCGGTGATTCCATGACTCGCATACAGGGCTGTTCTATTCCAGGGGATGTTGGCTGTCGGGTTGGTTTGTTCGTGTTCTGCGCCGAGCATATGGCCAAACTCATGCATGACGTTCGCTGCGAAATAACGGGCATGATTACTTGAGTGTGGCCAGAGCCGCATGGTGGGCTCATCGGTGTCGAGCAATGCATCGGTGCCAGTCTGCGACCAGAACGTGCCATTTTCGCTGAAGATGCGGATATCACCTTCTACCCCCTCGACGAAGTCGAACTTCAAATTGATGTGCGAGAGCCAGTTACTGGCGGCGGAACGGACGGCTTGCTTGAATTCAGGCGTGCCATTAAGGAAAGCGATACGCAACGTCTGGCCAGGAGTCCAGAGTTTGGAGGGATTGTTTCGGGCCCACATTATTGTTGTACTCCGCTTCCGGTTTGAATGGTTGCGAGCATTATGTTGAAGCCGATATTAGTGGTCGGGTTCATGATTGAACTTCCTTGTTTTGATATTTGATATTAGTTAGCAGTTAAATCTGCGCAGCGTGATACGCAGCTCAATAGTAAGCTGTTAGATGGACTAAGGCGGGATACAAGTTTATTGAATTGTGTCTTTGCAGGGGGAAGTTACCGTGCCAGTTTTGCTGGCACGGTAAAGTTGCTTAGCGTTGGCGAGTCATGAATGCGCGAATCCGTTCCGCGGCCTCCACGCATTCAGCCAGCGGCGCCACGAGTGCCATGCGTACACGGCCGGCCCCTGGGTTGACGCCGTCGACATCGCGCGAAAGATAGGATCCCGGCACCACGGTCACGTGCTCTTCGGCGAACAAATCACGGCAGAACGCCGCGTCATCGCCGTTCACATTCGGCCACAAATAGAAACTGCCATCCGGACGCTGAACATCCATCACCGGGCTGAGGATCTCCAGCACCGCATCGAACTTTTCGCGGTACAGCGCGCGATTGGCGCGCACATGCACTTCGTCATTCCACGCAGCCACGCTCGCCAGTTGCGTTTGCACCGGCATCGCGCAGCCGTGGTAGGTGCGATACAGCAGGAAACCTTTGAGGATATCGGCGTCACCCGCCACGAAACCGGAGCGCAGGCCAGGCAGATTGGAGCGCTTGGACAGGCTGTGAAACACCACGCAGCGTTTGAAATCCTTGCGGCCCAGTTCGACGCAGGCAGTGAGCAGGCCTGGCGGTGGCGTCTGTTCGTCGAAGTACAGTTCGCTATAGCACTCGTCGGCGGCGATCACGAAGTCGTATTCATCGGCCAGGGCGATCAGTTTTTTCAGGGTGTCGACCGGGATCAGCGCGCCCGTCGGGTTGCCTGGCGAGCACAGGAACAGGATCTGGCAGCGTTTCCAGATGTCCGGCGAAACGTCATCGAAATCCGGGTTGAAGCCGTTTTCGTCAAGGCACGGCAGGTAATGCGGCTTGGCCCCGGCGAGGAAAGCGGCGCCCTCGTAGATCTGGTAGAACGGGTTCGGGCTGACCACCAACGCGTCGTCGCCACGGTTTACCACGGTCTGAGTAAACGCGAACAACGCTTCACGGGTGCCATTGACCGGCAACACGTTGCGCGCCGGATCAATCCAGCCGCCTGGCACGCCGAAACGACGCTCGCACCAGCCGCCAATGGCTTCACGCAGCGCCGGGATGCCGAGGGTGGTCGGGTACACCGCCATCTGATCCAGACTGTTGGCCAGCGTTTCGGCGACGAAGCTTGGCGAGCGATGCTTCGGCTCGCCAATCGACAGCGCGATCGGACGTTTATCCGGGTTCGGGGTCACGGTGCCGAGCAGCGCGCGGAGCTTTTCGAACGGGTAGGGCTGGAGCTGGTTCAGAGCGTTGTTCATTGGGGCTGGGTCTCGTGCAAAGCCATTTGAATCCGGGCGCGCGATCAAATACTGATGCGCGACAGTTTGATATCGGGTTCCTGATTGACGCTCAGTTGCTCAACGATCGCATCCTGCAAACGGCTGCAAAGCAACGGGTCGGACAACGGTTGATTGTGGGCGTCGGTGATGAAGAACACGTCCTCGACCCGTTCGCCCAAGGTCGCAATCTTGGCGTTCTGCAGCGACAGATCGAACTCGAGGAAAATCCCGCCGATCCGCGCCAACAGGCCCGGGCGATCAGGTGCGGTCAATTCCAGCACCGTTACCGGACGCTGGGCATCGTTGTGAATGGTGACCTGCGGCGCAAAGGCGAAGTGCTTGAGCTGGCGCGGCACGCGGCGCTGGATGATCGTCGGGTAATCGTCCGGGTTACGTAGTGCTTCGGTCAGACCTTCGCGGATCTGCTTGACCCGTGCCGGGTTGTCGCCGATCGATTCGCCTTCGTTGTCGAGCACGATGTAGGTGTCGAGGGTGAACTGGCTACTGGACGTGATGACACGGGCGTCGTGAATGTTCAGGTTGAGCTGATCCATCGCCGCCACGGTCACGGCGAAGAAGTCGTGCTGATCCGGTGCATAAATGAAAATCTGCGTCCCGCCCTCGAACTCGCGCTGGGTGGTTTCCTTGATCAGCACCAGCGGCCCGCCATTGACGGGCTGCTGAAGAATGGCGTCGCTATGCCAGGCCACATCGCCGGCGGTGTGGCGCAGGAAATAGTCATCGCCCAGTTGCGCCCACAATTGCTCGACATCGTCCGGGTCAGTGCCGCCACGTACCAGAATGTCCAGTGCAGCGCTTTGGGTCTGGCGGATCTGCTCTTCGCGATCCACCGGGTTTTCCAGGCCACGGCGCAAGGCGCGTTTGGTCTCGGTGTAGAGCTGGCGCAACAGGCTGGCGCGCCAGGAGTTCCACAACGTCGGGTTGGTCGCGTTGATGTCGGCCACCGTCAGCACGTACAGGTAGTCGAGGCGGGTTTCATCACCGACGGCTTGCGCGAAATCGTGAATCACCTGCGGGTCGGACAAGTCCTTGCGCTGCGCGGTGGTCGACATCACCAAGTGGTTTTGCACCAGCCATACAATCAGACGGCTGTCCCACACCGGCAATTGATGGCGCTGGCAGAACGCTTCGGCGTCGACCGCGCCGATCTCCGAGTGATCGCCATGCCGGCCTTTACCAATGTCGTGATAAAGGCCCGCCATATAGATCAGTTCGGGCTTGGGCAGCTTTGCCATGAGCTTGGCCGCCAGCGGAAACTTCTCCGAGACCTGGGTGTACTGCAATTTGCGCAGGTGCTTGATCAGGTTCAGCGTGTGCGCATCGACCGTATAGATGTGGAACAGGTCGTGCTGCATTTGCCCGACGATAAAACCGAACTCCGGCAAATAACGACCGAGGATGCCGTAGCGGTTCATCCGCCGCAGATTGCGATGGATGCCGATCTTGCACTTGAACAGTTCGATGAACAGGCTGGTGTTACGGATATCGTTGCGGAAGTTGTCGTCGATCAGGTGACGATTCTCCCGCAGCAAGCGGATGGTGTCGGCGCGCACGCCTTTGATTTCCGGTTGCTGCGCCATCAGCACGAAAATTTCCAACATGGCGAACGGTGTACGGCGGAACACGTTGTCGTTACGTGCCTCGATGTAGCCGTCATGCAACTGGAAGCGCGAGTTGATCGGCTGCGGCGGCGCTTCGTCTTCCGGGGCGAGGATGACCTCCTCGAAGTGCTGGATGATCAGGTCGCTGAGCTGGGCAATGCTCATTACCACGCGGAAATACTGTTGCATGAAGTTTTCGACGGCCTGTTTGGCGTCGTCGCCTTCAAAACCCAGTAGCCCGGCGATAGTGCGCTGATGATCGAACAGCAGGCGGTCTTCGGAGCGACCAGCGAGCATGTGCAGGGCGTAGCGAACTTTCCAGAGAAATTCCTGGGAGGAGGCGAGCAGGGCGTTTTCGCTTTCGACCAAAAAGCCTTCGCCGGCGAGGGCGCGCAGGTTCAGGGTGCCGTACTGACGCCGGGCCACCCACAGAATCGTCTGAATATCCCGCAGGCCGCCGGGCGAGCCTTTGACGTTGGGTTCCAGGTTGTATTCGGTATCGTTGTACTTGTGGTGACGGGCCTTTTGCTCGGAGCGTTTGGCGAGGAAAAACTCCTTGGCCGGCCACATGTGTGCGGTGCTGGTGACGTCGAGCATGCGCTGGCGCAGGCGCTCGGGGCCGCAGATGGTGCGGCTTTCCATCAGGTTGGTGACGACGGTCAGGTCGGCGCGCGCCTCTTCGGCACATTCATCGACCGAGCGCACGCTCTGACCGACTTCCAGGCCAATATCCCACAGCAACGTCAGAAAACGCTCGATGGAATCGCGGAAAACTTCGTGGTCGGCGCTGTCCAGCAGGATCAGCAAGTCGATGTCGGAATAGGGGTGCAGTTCGCCACGGCCATAGCCGCCGACCGCGACCAGCGCGATATCGGCGTCTTCACTCCAGTTGAACTGCTCCCAGGCCTTTTGCAGGATGTTGTCGACAAACCAGGCACGGTCTTCAATCAAGCGGCGGATGTCGCGGCCACTGCGAAAACGCGCATCAAGGACGTCGCGAGCCTGGCGGATCGCCTTCTTGAACGCCGCGATAGGACTCGCTTTCAGAGCCAGTTCGGCCTGGAACTGACCGCGGTCGAAGAGTTCGGGATCCACCTGCGGCATCGATTGGCATTCCTTCTATAAGGCTGGGAGCGTTGTGTGGATCAGGCCGAGATGCGCGGGATGGTGTCGTCGGCGCGCAGGGTGAAGATCTCGTAGCCAGTGTCGGTCACCAGCAGGGTGTGTTCCCACTGTGCTGACAGCTTGCGATCCTTGGTGATCGCGGTCCAGCCGTCACCCAATACTTTGGTGTCGGCCTTGCCCTGGTTGATCATCGGCTCGATGGTGAAGGTCATGCCGGCCTTCAGTTCCATGCCGGTGCCGGCGCGCCCGTAGTGGAGGATCTGCGGCTCTTCGTGGAAGACCTTGCCGATGCCGTGACCGCAGAACTCGCGAACCACCGAGAAGCCGTTCTTCTCGGCGTGCTTCTGGATCACTTCGCCGATGTCGCCGAGGCGGCAGCCGGGTTTGACGATCTCGATCGCCTTGTACATGCATTCCTGGGTGATCTGCGACAGGCGTTCGGCCCAGACAGGCACTTCGCCGACATGGAACATGCGGCTGGTGTCGCCGTGGTAACCGTCCTTGATCACGGTCACGTCAATGTTCAGGGTGTCGCCGTTTTTCAGTGGCTTGTCGTTCGGGATACCGTGGCAGACCACGTGGTTGATCGAGGTGCAGATCGACTTCGGGTAGCCCTTGTAATTGAGCGGGGCAGGGATGGCTTGCTGCACATTGACGATGTAATCGTGACAGATCTGGTTAAGCTCATCGGTGGTGACGCCCGGTTTGACATGTTCGGCAATCATTTCCAGCACATCGGCGGCCAGTTTGCCGGCGACGCGCATGCCAGCGATGTCCTCGGGGGTTTTGAGGTTGACGGTCATACAGGCTCTCTCTGCGCTCGGCGGCGCTTGCTGATACGAATAGGGCGGCAGGTGATCGTTTTGCGACCCTGAAAAACGCGATTCTAACAGACGCACGGCGCAATTCAGCGCCCGCGTGCATCGCTTCTCTCTATACAATGGTGCGTTCGGGGCCGATTCCAAGGGGGCTGCGCCCATGTCCTTGGTGCGAATACAGATTCCGGGTTCCGTTTCTGCGCACCCTGTGGTATAAAATGCGCCGCTTTCCGGGGATACCCCGAAAAGCTTAAATCCACACACGTGTCGACACGATGACCTGGGTGCTTTTGGCTTTATGCCACTGGTTGGTCATTGGGATACGTGGAGGCCAAACCCGACTTATTAAGGAACTATCATGTCCCAAGTCAATATGCGCGATATGCTGAAGGCCGGTGTGCACTTCGGTCACCAAACCCGTTACTGGAATCCGAAAATGGGTAAGTACATTTTCGGCGCGCGTAACAAGATTCACATCATCAACCTTGAAAAAACCCTGCCAATGTTCAACGAAGCTCTGACTTTCGTAGAGCGTCTGGCCCAGGGCAAAAACAAGATTCTGTTCGTCGGCACCAAGCGTTCCGCTGGCAAGATCGTTGCTGAAGAAGCAGCACGTTGCGGTTCGCCGTACGTCGATCACCGCTGGTTGGGCGGCATGCTGACCAACTTCAAAACCATTCGTGCTTCCATCAAGCGTCTGCGTGACCTTGAAGTTCAAGCCGAAGACGGTACTTTCGCCAAGCTGACCAAGAAAGAAGCGCTGATGCGCTCCCGTGATCTTGAGAAGCTGGATCGTTCGCTGGGCGGCATCAAGGACATGGGCGGTCTGCCAGACGCACTGTTCGTGATCGACGTTGACCACGAGCGCATCGCGATCACCGAAGCCAACAAGCTGGGCATCCCGGTAATCGGCGTTGTCGACACCAACAGCAGCCCGGAAGGCGTTGACTACATCATCCCAGGCAACGATGACGCAATCCGCGCTATCCAGCTGTACATGGGTTCGATGGCTGACGCAGTGATCCGTGGTCGCAACAATGTTGCTGGCGGCACTGTAGAATTCGCAGCTGAAGAAACTCAGGCTGCAGCTGAGTAATTGACGCCCTGGCGTTGACTCAGTAAGCAAAAAGGGGGCTTGGCCCCCTTTTTGCCACCTCGAAAACCATTTGTCGGCGCCCACGGCACTGTTTGTAATGTGCGGCAGCTAACAAGGGTGGTTCGGGAAGAATTGAACGCCCGTTCGATCGGGTGGAATGGTTGAAAACCTATCCAAGAGGAATTTGAAAATGGCAGCAATTACTGCAGCGTTGGTTAAAGAACTGCGCGAGCGTACCGGCGAAGGCATGATGGACTGCAAGAAAGCCCTGGAAAAGGCTGACGGCGACATCGAAAAAGCCATTGATGACATGCGTGCTTCGGGCGCGATCAAGGCTGCCAAGAAAGCGGGCAACGTTGCCGCTGAAGGCGCAATCGCCATCAAATCGAACGACAAGGTAGCCGTGCTGCTGGAAGTCAACTCGCAGACCGACTTCCTGGCCCTGCAAGACGACTTCAAGAACTTCGTTGCTGCCAGCGTAGAAAAAGCCTTCGACGAGAACCTGACCGACGCAGCTCCGCTGATCGCCGCTCAGGAATCGGCTCGTGAAGCTCTGGTTGCTAAAGTTGGCGAAAACGTCAACATCCGTCGTCTGGTTCGCGTAGAGGGTGACGTTGTCGGCACCTACCTGCACGGTAACAAGATCGGTGTTGCTGTTGTCCTGAAAGGCGGTGACGTCGAGCTGGCCAAAGACATCGCGATGCACGTAGCTGCAAGCAACCCTGAGTTCCTGCTGCCTTCGCAAGTTTCGGATGAAGCGATCGAGCGTGAAAAAGCTGTATTCCTGCAGCTGAACGAAGAGAAGATCAAAGGCAAGCCAGAAAACATTGTTGAGAATATGGTCAAAGGCCGTATCAGCAAGTTCCTGGCAGAAGCAAGCCTGGTTGAGCAGGCGTTCGTCAAGAACCCTGAAGTCAAGGTTGGCGAGCTGGCCAAGAAAGCCGGCGCAGAAATCGTTTCCTTCACTTACTTCAAAGTAGGCGAAGGCATCGAGAAGCCGGTCGACAACTTCGCTGAAGAAGTTGCTGCCCAGCTGGCTGCCGCCAAGCAATAAGACGGTTTTTCAACTGTCGCCCGAAAGAGGCTGCCCGCTAACGCGCGCAGCCTCTTTTCAGATGGGGTTATCAATTTTTAATTGGTTTCCACTTGGAACTGACTTACAAAGCCATGTTCCGATGGCGCTGAAGCAGCGCCAAGCTAGAGTGAACGCCAGCTGTAAACAGCTCGCAAAGAATTTTAAATACGCCGCAGGAGAGATTCGCAATGGCTCAGCAGGGCAGTGGTTATCAGGCTCGCTATAAACGCATTCTACTCAAGCTTAGCGGCGAGGCCCTGATGGGCTCGGAAGAGTTCGGGATCGATCCAAAAGTGCTGGATCGGATGGCGCTGGAAGTCGGCCAACTGGTTGGCATCGGCGTACAGGTCGGTCTGGTGATCGGCGGTGGCAACCTGTTCCGCGGCGAAGCTTTGAGCAAAGCCGGTATGGATCGGGTCACGGGCGACCACATGGGCATGCTGGCCACTGTGATGAACGCCTTGGCCATGCGTGATGCGCTGGAACGTGCCAATATCTCGGCCATCGTCATGTCCGCGATTTCCATGGTTGGCGTGACCGATCACTATGATCGCCGCAAAGCCATGCGTCACCTGAACTCCAAGGACGTGGTGATCTTCGCGGCCGGTACCGGCAATCCGTTCTTTACCACGGATTCGGCAGCCTGCCTGCGTGCCATCGAAATCGATGCTGATGTCGTGCTCAAGGCGACCAAGGTCGATGGCGTTTACACTGCAGACCCGTTCAAAGACCCGCATGCCGAGAAGTTCGATCATCTGACTTATGATGAAGTGCTGGATCGCAAGCTGGGTGTAATGGATCTGACAGCTATCTGCCTGTGCCGCGACCACAAGATGCCGCTGCGCGTATTCAACATGAACAAGCCCGGTGCCCTGCTGAACATCGTCCATGGCGGCGCTGAAGGCACCCTGATCGAGGAAGGTCAACAATGATCAACGAAATCAAAAAAGACGCTCAAGAGCGCATGCAAAAATCCCTGGACTCTCTGGCCCATGCATTTGGTCAGATTCGTACCGGCAAGGCTCACCCAAGCATTCTGGGCAGCGTGATGGTGCCGTACTACGGCGCAGACACCTCCATCACCCAAGTGGCCAACATCACTGTAAAAGATTCGCGCACCCTGCAAGTCGTTGCGTTCGAGCGCAACATGCTCGCAGCGGTCGACAAGGCGATCCAGAGCGCTGGCCTGAACCTCAATCCGACCAACCTGGGCGAATTGTTGCTGATCTCCATGCCTGCCCTGACTGAAGAAACCCGCAAGGGCTTCACCAAGCAGGCGCGCAGCGCCGCTGAAGACGCGCGTGTTGCCGTGCGCAATATTCGTCGTGATGCCTTGGGCGAGCTGAAGAAGCTGGTCAAGGACAAGGAAATCAGCGAAGACGAAGAACGTCGTGCCGCTGCCGATATTCAGAAAATCACCGACAAGGCTGAAGCTGATATCGACACGGCTACCAAGCAAAAAGAAGCGGATCTGATGGCCGTATAAGGTTCGAGCTTTTAATGGACAAGACCAAGCAGACTGCGCCGTCCGCGGTGCCGCGCCATGTCGCGATCATCATGGATGGCAACAATCGCTGGGCAAAAAAACGCTTTATGCCAGGTGTCGCCGGGCATAAAGCGGGTGTGGATGCTGTGCGGGCGGTGATTGAGGTGTGCGCTGAGGCCAAGGTCGAAGTGCTCACCCTGTTCGCGTTTTCCAGTGAGAACTGGCAGCGCCCGGCCGATGAGGTCAGTGCCTTGATGGACCTGTTCTTCAAGGCACTGCGTCGCGAAGCCAAGCGCCTCAACGACAACAACATCAGCCTGCGCATCATTGGTGATCGCTCGCGCTTCCATCCCGAGCTTCAGGCAGCAATGCGTGAAGCTGAAGCGATGACGGCGGGTGCCAACCGTTTCATCCTGCAGATCGCCGCCAATTATGGCGGTCAGTGGGATATTGCACAGGCGGCCCAGCGTCTGGCGCGTGAAGTCCAGGCCGGGCACCTGCGCCCGGAAGACATCACTCCGGATCTGTTGCAAACCTGTCTGGCAACCGGTGATCTGCCGTTGCCGGACCTGTGCATCCGCACGGGTGGCGAACACCGCATCAGCAACTTTCTGCTGTGGCAGCTGGCTTACGCCGAGCTGTACTTCTCCGACCTGTTCTGGCCGGACTTCAAACACGATGCCATGCGCAATGCGCTGGCCGATTTCGCTTCGCGCCAACGTCGCTTCGGTAAAACGAGCGAACAGGTTGAAGCTGGAGCCCGGGTTTAATGCTTAAACAACGAATCATCACTGCGCTGATCCTGCTGCCGATCGCCTTGTGCGGGTTTTTCCTGCTCGAAGGTTCCGGTTTTGCGCTGTTCATCGGGCTGGTGGTCAGCCTGGGTGCGTGGGAGTGGGCGCGGCTTGCCGGCTTCACCGGTCAGACTTTCCGGGTCGGTTATGCTGCCGTGGTCGCCCTGATGCTGTTCGTCATGTACATCCTGCCCGGCCTGGCGCCGTGGGTGTTGGGCGCTTCGGTGTTGTGGTGGGCGGTGGCGACGTATCTGGTGCTGACCTATCCGCGCTCGAGCGAGCACTGGTCGAGTGCTGCGACCAAACTGGTGATCGGTCTGTTGATCCTGTTGCCGGCGTGGCAAGGTCTGGTACAGATCAAGCAATACCCGCTGGGTAACTGGTTGATCATGGCCGTCATGGTACTGGTTTGGGGTGCTGATATCGGTGCCTACTTCTCTGGCCGTGCTTTCGGCAAGCGCAAGCTCGCGCCGCAGGTCAGCCCGGGCAAGAGCTGGGAAGGTGTTTACGGCGGTCTGGCGTTGAGTCTGGTGATTACTGCAATCGTCGGGCTGGTACGCGACTGGACCGTTGCCGAGTTGCTCAAAGGCTTGATTGGTGCGGCGCTGATCGTGTTCATTTCGGTTGTCGGCGACCTCACTGAAAGCATGTTCAAACGTCAGTCCGGCATCAAGGACAGCAGCAATCTGCTGCCAGGTCACGGCGGCGTGCTTGATCGTATCGACAGCCTCACCGCGGCGATTCCAGTATTTGCAGTGTTGTTGTGGATGGCCGCACCGTGAGTCGTCCACAGCAGATTACTGTCCTCGGGGCGACCGGCTCGATCGGTCTGAGCACCCTTGATGTCATTGCTCGTCACCCGGAGCGATATCAGGTTTTCGCCTTGAGCGGCTTCACTCGCCTGAGTGAACTGCTGGCCCTGTGCGTACGCCATGTGCCGCAATTTGCCGTGGTGCCGGAAGTTGCTGCGGCGCGCGGCTTGCAGGACGATTTGCGCGCGGCCGGTTTGCCAACCCGCGTTCTGGTAGGGGAGGAGGGGTTGTGTCAGGTTGCCTCCGCTCCGGAAGTCGACGCGGTGATGGCGGCTATCGTTGGTGCAGCAGGGCTGCGGCCGACCTTGGCAGCCGTCGAGGCAGGCAAAAAGATTCTCCTGGCCAATAAAGAGGCGCTGGTGATGTCCGGCGCCTTGTTCATGCAGGCGGTGCGTAAAAGTGGTTCGGTGTTGCTGCCGATCGACAGCGAGCACAACGCGATTTTCCAGTGCATGCCGCAGGACTTCGCCCGGGGCTTGAGCTCGGTGGGTGTACGGCGGATTTTGCTTACAGCCTCCGGTGGCCCTTTCCGGCAGACACCGATGACTGAATTGGCGCATGTTTCACCTGACCAGGCGTGTGCACACCCGAACTGGTCCATGGGGCGCAAAATTTCTGTGGATTCGGCCAGTATGATGAACAAGGGGCTCGAGTTGATCGAAGCCTGCTGGTTGTTCGATGCCAAGCCTTCGCAGGTCGAGGTGGTGATCCATCCGCAAAGCGTGATCCATTCGCTGGTCGACTACGTCGACGGTTCGGTGCTGGCGCAATTGGGCAATCCTGATATGCGCACGCCGATTGCCAATGCGCTGGCCTGGCCTGAGCGCATCGACTCGGGCGTGGCGCCGCTGGATCTGTTCGCCATTGCGCGTCTGGACTTCGAAGCGCCGGATGAGGAGCGTTTCCCGTGCCTGCGTTTGGCCCGTCAAGCGGCCGAAGCGGGCGATAGTGCGCCGGCAATGCTCAATGCGGCCAACGAAGTGGCTGTGGCAGCGTTTCTCGACGGACGGGTTCGCTACCTGGAAATCGCGAGTATCATCGAGGAGGTTTTGAACCTCGAACCGGTGGTCGCGCTGGATGATCTCGATGCGGTGTTCACCGCCGACGCCAAGGCACGAGTTTTGGCTGAACAATGGTTGAGTCGTCACCGTCGATAGTTTTGCAACACAATGGCTTCACGCGGCACTGAACGGGATTGCGGAGAAAGTAGATGAGCGCGCTCTATATGATTGCCGGCACCCTGATCGCCTTGGGTGTGCTGGTCACCTTTCACGAATTCGGCCACTTCTGGGTCGCGCGTCGCTGTGGCGTCAAGGTTCTGCGCTTTTCCGTAGGCTTTGGCATGCCGTTGTTGCGCTGGCACGACAAGCAGGGCACCGAGTTTGTAGTGGCCGCGATTCCGCTGGGTGGCTACGTCAAGATGCTCGATGAGCGTGAGGGCGAAGTGCCGGCCGATCAGTTGGATCAGTCTTTCAATCGCAAATCCGTTCGTCAGCGTATCGCCATTGTCGCGGCAGGTCCGATCGCCAACTTTCTGTTGGCGCTGGTGTTTTTCTGGGTGTTGGCCATGCTCGGCAGCGAGCAGGTGCGCCCGGTCATTGGTGCTGTCGAGTCCGGCAGCATCGCTGCTAAGGCCGGTTTGAATGCGGGTCAGGAAATCGTCGCTATCGATGGTGAGCTGACCTCTGGTTGGGCAGCTGTCAATTTGCAACTGGTGCGGCGCCTGGGCGAAAGCGGTTCTCTGCAGTTGCTGGTACGTGAGCAAGGCTCCAGCGCAGATACACCGCGTGAGTTGCTGCTGGATAACTGGCTCAAAGGTGCTGATGAGCCGGATCCGATCCGTTCTCTGGGGATTCGTCCATGGCGTCCGGCCCTGCCGCCGGTGCTTGCCGAGCTTGATCCGAAAGGCCCGGCCCAGGCTGCCGGTCTGAAAACCGGTGATCGCCTGCTGGCCCTCGATGGTCAGGCGCTGAATGACTGGCAGCAAGTGGTCGATACTGTTCGTACGCGTCCTGATACCAAAATCATGCTGCGCATCGAGCGTGACAGTGCTCAAATCGACGTCCCTGTGACGCTGGCAGCGCGCGGTGAAAGCAAATCGCCAAGCGGATATCTGGGCGCAGGCGTGAAAGCTGTCGACTGGCCACCGGAAATGATCCGTGAGGTCAGTTATGGGCCGTTGGCCGCGATTGGCGAGGGTGCCCGACGCACTTGGACCATGAGCATTCTGACGCTCGATTCACTGAAGAAAATGCTGTTCGGCGAGCTCTCGGTAAAAAACTTGAGTGGACCGATAACCATTGCTAAAGTGGCGGGCGCTTCTGCCCAGTCGGGCGTCGCTGATTTCCTGAATTTCCTTGCTTATCTGAGTATTAGCCTGGGGGTTCTGAATTTGCTGCCCATTCCTGTACTGGATGGGGGGCATTTGTTGTTTTATCTGATCGAGTGGGCGCGTGGTCGTCCCTTGTCGGATCGGGTGCAAGGTTGGGGGATACAGATCGGTATCAGTTTGGTGGTCGGGGTGATGTTGCTTGCTCTGGTCAACGATCTGGGTCGACTGTAACGCTTCGCTGAATTGCGAATCTGCCGCATTTTGCGGCAGTTTGTTTATTGCCAGTTGGAATAAGAAAGGACTTCATGAAACGTCTGCTGCTAACTGCGGTTCTCACCGTATTGATGATCGCCGAAGTTCACGCCGAGTCCTTCACTATCTCTGATATTCGCGTCAATGGCCTCCAGCGGGTCTCCGCGGGTAGCGTCTTTGGTGCCTTGCCGTTGAACGTCGGTGAGCAGGCGGATGATCGTCGCCTGGTGGAATCCACTCGTGCGTTGTTCAAAACCGGTTTCTTTCAAGATATCCAGCTGGGCCGCGAAGGCAACGTTCTGGTCATCACGGTCGTCGAGCGTCCGTCGGTCGCCAGTATCGAAATCGAAGGCAACAAGGCGATCTCGACTGAAGACCTGATGAAAGGTCTCAAGCAATCCGGTCTGGCCGAAGGCGAGATCTTCCAGCGCGCCACCCTTGAAGGCGTGCGTAACGAACTGCAACGTCAGTACGTCGCGCAAGGTCGCTACTCGGCTACGGTCGATACCGAAGTGGTATCGCAACCGCGTAACCGCGTCGGCCTGAAAGTGAAGATCAACGAAGGTACCGTTGCGGCGATTCAGCACATCAACGTGGTGGGCAACACGGTTTTCCCTGAGGAAGACCTGACCGACCTGTTCGAACTGAAGACCACCAACTGGCTGTCGTTCTTCAAGAACGATGACAAGTACGCCCGTGAAAAACTGTCCGGTGACCTGGAGCGTCTGCGTTCCTACTACCTGGATCGTGGCTATATCAACATGGATATCGCTTCGACTCAGGTGTCGATCACTCCGGACAAGAAACACGTCTACATCACTGTCAACGTCACCGAAGGCGAGAAGTACACCGTACGTGACGTCAAGCTCAGCGGTGATCTGAAAGTCCCTGAAGATCAGGTCAAGTCCTTGCTGCTGGTGCAGAAGGGCCAAGTGTTCTCGCGCAAACTGATGACCACCACGTCCGAGCTGATCACCCGTCGTCTGGGTAACGAGGGTTACACCTTCGCCAACGTCAACGGCGTGCCTCAGCCGCACGATGAAGATCACACTGTCGACATCCTGTTTGCCGTTGATCCGGGCAAGCGTGCCTACGTCAACCGCATCAACTTCCGTGGCAACACCAAGTCCGAAGACGAAGTGCTGCGTCGTGAAATGCGTCAGATGGAAGGCGGCTGGGCTTCGACTTACCTGATCGACCAATCCAAGACCCGTCTTGAGCGTCTCGGCTTCTTTAAAGAGGTCAACGTTGAAACCCCGGCTGTTCCGGGTGTCGATGACCAGGTAGATGTGAACTATAGCGTTGAAGAGCAGGCTTCCGGTTCGATTACCGCCAGTGTCGGTTTCGCCCAGAGCGCCGGTCTGATCCTCGGTGGTTCGATCACCCAGAACAACTTCCTCGGTACCGGTAACCGCGTCAGCATCGGCCTGACCCGCAGCGAATACCAGAGCCGCTACAACTTCGGCTACGTTGACCCGTACTGGACCGCCGATGGCGTGAGCCTGGGTTACAACGCGTTCTATCGCACCACTGACTACAAAGACCTCGACGTCGACGTAGCAAGCTATGCGGTAGACAGCCTGGGTGCCGGCGTAAACGTTGGCTACCCGATCAGCGAGACTTCGCGTCTGACGTTTGGTCTGTCGGTTCAACAGGACGAGATCAAGACCGGTACCTATACCGTTGACGAGATTTTCGACTTCGTTAACAAGGAAGGCGACAAGTACCTGAACTTCAAGGCTTCGGCCGGCTGGTCCGAGTCGACCCTGAACAAAGGCGTACTGCCTACCCGTGGTCGTTCCCAGAGTCTGACGCTGGAAACCACAGTGCCGGGCAGCGACCTGTCGTTCTACAAACTTGATTACCGCGGTCAGCTGTTCCAGCCAATCAGCGAGAACTACACCCTGCGTCTGCACACCGAGTTGGGTTATGGCGACGGCTACGGTGGAACCGACGGCTTGCCGTTCTATGAAAACTACTATGCTGGTGGTTTCAACTCGGTTCGTGGCTTCAAGGACAGCACCCTCGGCCCGCGCAGTACGCCGAGCCGTGGTAACAACCCGGGTACGCTGGCTGACCCGGACCAGGATCCACTGCCGTTCGGTGGTAACGTCCTGATCCAGGGTGGTGTCGAGGTTCTGTTCCCGCTGCCGTTCGTCAAGGATCAGCGTTCCCTGCGTACTTCGGTATTCTGGGATGTGGGTAACGTATTTGACTCGCAGTGCAAGGACACTACCAATGCGAATGGCTCGTCGTCGAACACCAAGTGCAACGACATCAGCCTGAGCAACATGGCCAGTTCCGTCGGTGTGGGTGTGACCTGGGTCACCGCACTGGGTCCTCTGAGCTTCGCGTTGGCCATGCCGATCAAGAAGCCCGATGAGGCTGAAACTCAAGTGTTCCAATTCTCCCTCGGCCAGACGTTCTAAGCGTCTGACCCAAGATAACGACAATGGATTTTGTAGGAGTGCATCGTGCGTAAGTTGACTCAATTGGTTCTCCTGGCCTCCTTGATGGTGGCAGGCCCGGCATTTGCCGACATGAAAATTGCCGTTCTGAACTATCAGATGGCCCTGCTGGAATCCGACGCCGCGAAGAAATACGCCGTGGATGCCGAGAAGAAGTTCGGTCCTCAACTGACCAAACTGAAGACGCTGGAAAGCAGCGCCAAAGGCATTCAGGACCGTCTGATGGCCGGTGGCGACAAAATGCAGCAAGGTGAGCGTGAGCGTCTGGAGCTGGAATTCAAGCAAAAGGCCCGTGACTTCCAGTTCCAGTCCAAGGAGCTGAACGAAGCCAAAGCCGTTGCCGACCGCGAAATGCTCAAGCAACTGAAGCCGAAACTGGATAGCGCAGTGGAAGAAGTCATCAAGAAAGGTGGTTTTGACCTGGTGTTCGAGCGTGGCGCAGTCATCGATGTCAAACCTCAGTACGACATCACGCGCCAGGTTATCGAGCGCATGAATCAGCTGAAGTAACCCATGACCGTGACTATCAAGCTCGGCCAGTTGGCCGAGTTCCTCGGCGCCACCCTGCGTGGCGACCCTGAGAAGCAAATTACTGGGCTAGCCACTTTGCAAGAGGCTGGCCCAGCTCAGTTGAGCTTTCTGGCAAACCCTCAATATCGCAAATACCTGGCGGGCTCGCAGGCAGCAGCATTGCTGCTCAAAGAAGCCGATGCCGAAGGTTTTGCCGGTAATGCGTTGGTGGTGCCTGATCCTTACCTGGCTTACGCACGCATCTCACACTTGTTCGATCCCAAGCCAAAAGCCACTGCGGGTATCCATCCTTCGGCGGTCATTGCGGCAGACGCAGTGGTTGATCCAACCGCCAGCGTCGGCCCATTCGTGGTGATCGAGGCCGGTGCGCGGATCGGTGCGCAAGTGACACTGGGCGCGCATTGCTTCGTCGGTGCCCGCAGCGAAATCGGCGAAGGCGGCTGGCTCGCCCCACGTGTGACGCTGTATCACGACGTGCGCATCGGCAAGCGTGTGGTAATTCAGTCCGGTGCAGTGCTCGGCGGTGAAGGCTTCGGCTTTGCCAACGAAAAAGGCATCTGGCAGAAGATCGCCCAGATCGGTGGTGTGACCATCGGCGACGATGTCGAGATTGGCGTGAATACCGCCATCGACCGCGGCGCTCTGGCTGATACCGTGATCGGCAATGGCGTGAAGCTCGACAACCAGATTCAGATCGCCCACAACGTACAGGTCGGTGATCACACCGCTATGGCGGCCTGCGTCGGGATCTCCGGCAGCACCAAGATCGGCAAGCATTGCATGCTGGCCGGTGGTGTTGGCCTGGTTGGCCACATTGATATTTGCGACAACGTTTTCCTGACCGGGATGACCATGGTGACCCACTCGATTACCGAGCCGGGTGCCTATTCTTCCGGCACAGCCATGCAACCGGCGGCCGAATGGCGCAAAAGCGCGGCCCGCATCCGTCAGCTCGATGACATCGCGCGGCGGTTGAAACAGCTGGAAAAGCGCGTAGGGGAAGTGACCCCTGACGGCAATGCTTCATCTGATGGCTGATACCATTTCCATATCAAGTGTGCACAGCCTCTAGACTGCCTCCTTGATTTGCTAGAGGAGTGCGCGTCAGTCGCGCTCCCAATCTTTACATAGGCTTCCCCCCGAAATGATGGACATCAACGAGATTCGCGAATACCTGCCTCACCGTTACCCGTTTCTGCTGGTGGACCGGGTGGTGGAACTGGACACTGAAGGCAAGCGCATTCGCGCCTACAAGAATGTCAGCATCAATGAACCGTTCTTCAATGGTCACTTCCCTGCGCATCCAATCATGCCGGGCGTACTGATCATCGAAGCGATGGCTCAGGCTGCCGGGATCCTCGGTTTCAAAATGCTCGACGTCAAACCGGCCGACGGCACCCTGTATTACTTTGTCGGTTCCGACAAGCTGCGCTTCCGCCAGCCTGTGCTGCCGGGCGATCAGTTGATCCTCGAAGCCAAGTTCATCAGTTGCAAGCGCCAGATCTGGAAATTCGAATGCCAGGCTTCGGTCGACGGCAAGCCAGTCTGCTCCGCTGAAATCATCTGTGCGGAACGCAAGCTATGAGTTTGATTGACCCTCGCGCAATCATCGATCCGTCGGCCGTTCTGGCTGACGGCGTCGAGGTCGGCCCGTGGTCGATCATCGGCGCAGGTGTGGAAATCGGCGAGGGTACCGTGATCGGGCCGCATGTGATCCTCAAAGGTCCGACCCGCATCGGCAAGCACAATCGTATCTACCAGTTTTCTTCGGTAGGCGAAGACACGCCCGATCTGAAGTACAAGGGTGAAGAAACCCGTCTGGTGATCGGTGATCACAACGTCATCCGCGAAGGCGTGACGATTCACCGTGGCACCGTTCAGGACCGTTCGGAAACCACGCTTGGCGATCACAACCTGATCATGGCCTACGCGCACATCGGTCACGACAGCGTCATCGGCAACCACTGCATTCTGGTCAACAACACCGCGTTGGCCGGCCATGTGCACGTGGATGATTGGGCGATCCTCTCCGGGTTTACTCTGGTGCACCAGTATTGCCACATCGGCGCCCACAGCTTTTCCGGCATGGGCACTGCCATCGGCAAGGACGTTCCGGCGTTCGTCACCGTGTTCGGCAACCCGGCCGAAGCACGCAGCATGAACTTCGAAGGCATGCGCCGTCGCGGTTTCAGCGAAGACGCGATCCACACCCTGCGTCGCGCCTACAAAACTGTCTATCGCCAAGGTCTCACGGTCGAACAGGCGTTGGCCGAACTGGCCGAGCCTGCTGCGCAGTTCCCCGAAGTTGCGATATTCCGTGACTCCATTCAGTCGTCGACTCGCGGCATCACTCGCTGATCATGGCCAATTTGCGTATTGCGCTGGTGGCGGGTGAAGCTTCCGGTGACATTCTCGGCGCCGGTCTCATGCGCGCCCTCAAGGCACAGCATCCGGCGGTCGAATTCATCGGCGTCGGCGGCCCGTTGATGCAGGCCGAAGGCCTGACCTCCTACTTTCCGATGGAGCGTTTGTCGGTCATGGGCCTGGTGGAAGTGCTCGGGCGCCTGCGTGAGTTGCTCAAGCGCCGCAAGGACCTGATGGCCACGCTGATCGCCGAGAAGCCGGACGTGTTCATCGGCATCGACGCGCCGGACTTCAACCTCAATATCGAACTCAAGCTGCGTCAGGCCGGGATCAAAACCGTGCATTACGTCAGCCCTTCGGTTTGGGCGTGGCGGCAGAAGCGTGTACTGAAGATCCGCGAAGGCTGCGATCTGATGCTGACGCTGCTGCCGTTCGAAGCAAAATTTTACGAAGAGAAGGGCGTGCCAGTGCGGTTCGTCGGTCACACCTTGGCCGATACCATTCCATTGGAGGCCGATCGTGCTGCGGCCCGTGCCGAGCTGGGCTTGCCCGATGGCCCGCTGGTGGCGTTGATGCCCGGCAGCCGGGGCGGCGAAGTCTCCCGTCTGGGGGCGCTGTTCCTCGATACCGCCGAACGTCTGCGTGCTATGCGCCCGGGTTTGCGTTTTGTCATTCCTTGCGCAAACCCGGAACGCCGCGCGCAACTTGAAGAGTTGCTCGCCGGCCGCGATCTGCCGGTGACCTTGCTCGACGGCAAATCCCATCTGGCTCTGGCCGCGTGCAACGCCGTATTGATCGCCTCCGGTACCGCGACCCTTGAAGCGCTGTTGTACAAGCGGCCGATGGTGGTGGCGTACCGTTTGGCACCGCTGACGTTCTGGATTCTGAAACACATGGTCAAGAGCCCGTACGTGTCCTTGCCGAATCTGCTGGCCCAGCGTCTGCTGGTCCCGGAGTTGTTGCAGGATGATGCGACGGTCGAAGCGTTGGCGCAGACCCTGTCGCCGCTGATCGAAGGCGGCGAAGAGCAGACCCGCGGCTTCGACGAGATCCACCGCACGCTGCGGCTGGATGCCTCCAATCAGGCGGCGGACGCCGTCCTTAACCTGATCGGTCAGACACGATGAGCAAGACAAGCATGCAGATGGGCCTGGATTTCACGCTGGTCGCCGAAGTCGAAGAACTGGTCGCCGGTGTCGATGAAGTCGGTCGTGGCCCGTTGTGCGGTGCCGTGGTCACGGCGGCGGTGATCCTCGATCCGAATCGGCCGATCCTGGGCCTCAACGACTCGAAAAAACTCACTGAAGCCAAGCGTGAAAAGCTCTACGACGAAATCATCGAGAAATCCCTGAGCTGGTGCATCGCCCGCGCCGAAGTCGAAGAAATCGACGAGCTGAACATCTTGCACGCGACCATGCTGGCCATGCAGCGCGCCGTCGCCGGCCTGCACATCCAGCCGAAACTGGCGATGATCGACGGCAATCGCTGCCCGCAATTGCCGATGCGCGCCGAAGCGGTGGTACAGGGCGACGGCAAGGTGCCGGCGATTGCTGCTGCGTCGATTCTTGCCAAAGTCAGTCGCGACCGTGAAATGGCTGCGTTCGAATTGATCTACCCGGGTTACGGCATCGGCGGCCATAAAGGCTACCCGACGCCCGTTCATCTGGAAGCCTTGGTGCGTCTTGGCCCGACGCCGATTCACCGGCGCTCGTTTGCCCCGGTGCGTCAGGCTTATGAAGCGCTGGAAGGTCTGACGCAGGTTTAGTCGCAAGGCTGATGTTTTGTTCGAGGCCCGGTACAATCCGGGCCTTGTTGTCTCTATGTAACTGGACAGGATCACTATGCCGGCTTCATTCGTTCATCTACGCCTGCACACTGAATACTCCCTGGTCGATGGGCTGGTGCGGATCAAGCCATTGGTCAAGGCGCTGACCGGCATGAACATGCCGGCGGTCGCGGTCACCGACCAGAACAACATGTGCTCGCTGGTCAAATTCTACAAAAACACCATGGGCGCGGGCATCAAGCCGATCTGCGGCGCTGACCTGTGGCTGTCGAACAAAGATCCGGACGCTCCCCTGAGCCGGCTCAGCCTGTTGGTGATGAATGCCAAGGGCTATCGCAATCTCACCGAGTTGATCTCGCGCGGCTTCATCGAAGGCCAGCGCAACGGCATGATCATCGTCGAGCGTGAGTGGGTCGCTGAAGCCAACGAAGGCCTGATCATGCTGTCCGCCGCCAAAGAAGGCGAGATCGGCATGGCCATGATTGGCGGCAACCCGGCCGAAGCCGAAGCGCTGGCGCGTGAGTGGATGGCGGTGTTCCCGGATCGCTTCTATCTGGAAATCCAGCGCACCAACCGCCCTAACGATGAAGAACAACTGCACGGCGCCGTCGCTCTCGCCGACAAGCTTGGTGCGCCGCTGGTGGCGACCAACGATGTGCGCTTCATCAAGCAGGAAGATTTCGCCGCCCACGAAACCCGCGTGTGCATCGGTGAGGGCCGCGCCCTCGACGATCCGCGGCGCTCGAAGAATTACAGCGATCAGCAATACCTGAAAAGCGCCGAGGAAATGATCGAGCTGTTCAGCGATATTCCCGACGCCATTGAAAACACCGTCGAGATTGCCAAGCGCTGCAACATCGAAGTCAAATTGGGCACGCACTTTTTGCCCAACTTTCCGATTCCCGATGGCATGACCATCGACGAATACTTCCGCAAAGTCTCCTTCGACGGTCTCGAAGAACGCTTGTCGGTACTGCTGCCCAAAGACACCACCGAAGACTACGAAGCCAAGCGTCAGGTCTACGTCGACCGCTTGAATTTCGAGCTGGATATCATTATCCAGATGGGCTTCCCCGGTTACTTCCTGATCGTGATGGACTTTATCCAGTGGGCCAAGAGCAACGGCGTACCGGTAGGCCCGGGCCGTGGTTCGGGTGCCGGATCGCTGGTGGCCTACGTGCAGAAGATCACCGACCTCGACCCGCTGGAATACGACCTGCTGTTCGAACGTTTCCTTAACCCGGAACGGGTCTCGATGCCCGACTTCGACGTCGACTTCTGCATGGACGGTCGCGACCGCGTGATCGATTACGTGGCCGAAAAATACGGCCGCAACGCGGTGAGCCAGATCATCACGTTCGGTTCCATGGCCGCAAAAGCGGTGGTGCGTGACGTGGCGCGGGTGCAGGGCAAGTCCTACGGCTTGGCAGATCGTCTGTCGAAGATGATTCCGTTCGAAGTCGGCATGACCCTGGAAAAAGCCTACGAGCAGGAAGAAATTCTGCGTGACTTCATCAAGGTCGATGAAGAAGCCGCAGAAATCTGGGAGATGGCGCGCAAGCTCGAAGGCGTCGTGCGTAACGTTGGTAAGCACGCCGGTGGTGTGGTTATTGCGCCGACCAAACTGACTGACTTTTCGCCGATCTATTGCGACGAGGCCGGTGACGGTCTGGTAACCCAGTTCGACAAGGACGACGTTGAAGCCGCCGGTCTGGTGAAGTTCGACTTCCTCGGTCTGCGGACGCTGACGGTGATCGACTGGGCGCTGAAGACCATCAACCGCGACCGCGCCAAGGTCGACGAGCCGCCGCTGGACATCGCGTTTATCCCGCTCGACGACAAACCGACGTACACGCTGCTGCAAAAAGCTGAAACCACCGCGGTGTTCCAGCTTGAATCACGCGGCATGAAAGAGCTGATCAAAAAGCTCAAGCCCGACTGCCTCGAAGACTTGATCGCACTGGTGGCCCTGTTCCGTCCGGGCCCGCTGCAGTCCGGCATGGTGGATGACTTCATCAACCGTAAGCACGGTCGCGCCGAACTGGCGTATCCGCACTCGGATTACCAGTACGAAGGTTTGAAGCCTGTTCTGGCGCCGACTTACGGCATCATCCTGTATCAGGAACAGGTGATGCAGATTGCCCAGGTCATGGCCGGTTACACCCTCGGTGGTGCGGACATGCTGCGTCGGGCGATGGGTAAGAAAAAGCCCGAAGAGATGGCCAAACAGCGCGGCGGTTTCATTGAAGGTTGCAAGACCAACAATATCGACGCCGACCTCGCCGGTAACATTTTCGACCTGGTGGAAAAATTCGCCGGTTACGGCTTCAACAAGTCTCACTCGGCTGCTTACGGTCTGGTGTCGTACCAGACCGCCTGGCTGAAAACCCACTACCCGGCGCCGTTCATGGCCGCGGTACTGTCAGCGGACATGCACAACACCGACAAGGTCGTGACCTTGATCGAAGAAATTCGCACCATGAAGCTGCGTCTCGACGCGCCGGATGTGAATACTTCGGAATTCAAGTTCACGGTGAACGACGAAGGCCGCATCATTTATGGCCTCGGCGCGATCAAGGGTGTGGGCGAGGGTCCTGTTGAAGCGATTACTGAGGCGCGCGCGGACGGGCCGTTCAAGGATCTGTTCGATTTCTGCGCCCGCGTCGACCTCAAACGCATCAACAAGCGCACCCTCGACGGTTTGATCCGCAGCGGTGCACTGGATCGTCTCGGCCCGTTCTTCCATGAAGAGCAAAAGGCTTATCAGGCCAACATCGACCGCAACCGCGCGGTGCTGCTGGCCGCAATGGAAGAGGCGATCAAGTCCGCTGAGCAGACGGCGCGCACTCACGACAGCGGCCACGCCGACCTGTTTGGCGGTTTGTTTGTCGAGGAGGACGCCGACGTTTATGCGGTGCATCGCAAGGCCAAGGAGCTGACCCTCAAGGAGCGCCTCAAAGGTGAGAAAGACACCTTGGGCCTGTACCTGACCGGTCACCCGATCGACGAATACGAAGGCGAGATTCGCCGTTTCGCCCGTCAGCGCATCATCGACCTGAAACCGGCCCGGGATACCCAAACCGTGGCGGGGATGATCATTGCCCTGCGCGTGATGAAGAACAAGAAGGGCGACAAGATGGGCTTCATTACCCTCGACGACCGCTCCGGACGGATCGAGGCGTCGCTGTTTGCCGATGCGTTCCATTCTGCGCAATCGCTGTTGCAGACAGATGCGATGGTGGTGGTCGAAGGCGAAGTCAGCAACGACGACTTCTCCGGTGGCCTGCGCCTGCGGGTCAAACGCGTGATGAGCATGGAAGATGCGCGCACCAACCTCGCCGAGAGCCTGCGCCTGAAACTGCAAACCCAGGATTTGAAAGGTGATCAGCTACGCTGGTTGGGTGATCTGCTCAAGCGTCATCGCGGCGCGTGCCCGATCACCATGGAATACACCAGCCCGGATGCGAAGACCTTGCTGCAGTTCGGCGAGACGTGGCGAATTGATCCGGCGGATGCCTTGATTCAGGCTCTGCGTGACCAGTTCGGGCGAGACAACGTCTTCCTCCAATACCGTTGACCGGCAAGTGCCATCATTGCGCTTGCCCGCAACCTGAATTTTTAATCTCGACCTCAGCGCGCCTCTCCCTTAAGGTAGGGCGCGAATAGACAACCGGCCGGCCCAAGCTCATTTGGGACACGACCCAAGACGGACGCCTATGAACCCGAATTTTCTAGATTTCGAACAGCCGATCGCCGACCTGCAAGCCAAGATCGAAGAGTTGCGCTTGGTCGGTAATGACAATTCGCTGAATATCGGCGATGAGATCTCCCGCCTGCAGGACAAGAGCAAAACGCTGACCGAAGACATCTTCGGCAAGCTGACCAGCTGGCAGATCGCACGCCTGGCGCGTCACCCGAAACGCCCGTACACCCTCGACTACATCGAGCACATCTTCACCGAGTTCGACGAACTGCACGGCGACCGTCACTTCTCTGACGACGCAGCAATCGTTGGCGGTATCGCCCGCCTGGACGATCAGCCGGTGATGATCATCGGTCACCAGAAGGGCCGTGAAGTGCGCGAGAAGGTGCGCCGCAACTTCGGCATGCCGCGTCCGGAAGGCTACCGTAAGGCTTGCCGTCTGATGGAAATGGCCGAGCGTTTCAAAATGCCGATCCTGACCTTCATCGACACCCCGGGTGCTTACCCGGGTATTGACGCTGAAGAGCGCAACCAGAGCGAAGCGATTGCCTGGAACCTGCGCGTGATGTCGCGCCTGAAGACTCCAATCATCGCCACCGTTATCGGTGAAGGTGGTTCCGGCGGTGCTCTGGCCATCGGTGTCTGCGATCAGTTGAACATGTTGCAATACTCGACCTACGCGGTGATCTCGCCGGAAGGTTGCGCTTCGATTCTGTGGAAAACCGCGGAAAAAGCGCCGGATGCTGCTGAGGCGATGGGCATTACCGCCGAGCGTCTGAAAGGCCTGGGCATTGTCGACAAAGTCATCGGCGAGCCACTGGGCGGCGCACACCGTGACCCGGCTACCGCAGCGGCGTCGATCCGTGCCGAACTGAGCTCGCAACTGGCGATGCTGAAGAAGTTCGATAATGAAGCGCTGTTGAAGCGTCGTTATGATCGACTGATGAGCTACGGTCTCTGATCGAACGCCGATTCAGCTGACAATGCAAAACACTGTGGGAGCGAGCTTGCTCGCGAAGGCGTTATAACAGACAACGAAAATGTTGAATGTTGAACCGCTTTCGCGAGCAAGCTCGCTCCCACATTGGTTTCGGTGAAGGTGAAAAAATGAGTCAGCTCTCGATTGATTTGCCTTCCCGGCTATTACTGAACCTTGAGGCTTGGCGCAACGCCACTCATTGGCGTATCGCCTTCTCCGGTGGTCTCGACTCCACTGTTCTGCTGCACCTGCTCGCCCATTTCGCAAAATCCGAATCCCTCCCTCCACTCAGTGCTATCCACATTCACCACGGCCTCCAGGCTGCGGCTGACGCGTGGCCGCAGCATTGCCAGTCCGTGTGCGATGCGCTGGGTGTTCCGTTGCTGATCGAGCGTGTGAAGGTGCAGCCGGGTGCAAGCTTGGAGCGCGCGGCGCGGGATGCGCGGTACACAGTGTTCGGTTCACTGACGCAAGCCAATGACGTGTTGCTCACTGGCCAGCATCGCGATGATCAAGCGGAAACGCTGTTGTTTCGACTCATGCGTGGTGCGGGTGTGCGCGGATTGGCGGGGATGCCTAAGCAGCGGCCAATGGGGCAGGGCACATTGATTCGTCCATTGCTCGATGTTTCCCGGGCCGAACTCGAAGCCTATGCGCAGGCTCACCGATTGGTCTGGATCGAAGACCCATCCAATCAGGATCAGCAATTCTCGCGCAATTACCTGCGGCATCAGGTCATGCCGTCGCTGAGCGAGCGCTGGCCGCAAGCGCAGGCGAGCATGGCTCGCAGCGCTGCGCATCTGCGTGAAGCCCAGGGGCTGCTCGATGAACTGGCGCAGATTGATCTGGCTGACGCCGCCACCGCGCATGAATTCGAATGGCTGGGATTGCCGTCATTGGAACTGGCGCCGCTGGCTGCATTGTCTGTCGCTCGTCAACGAAACGCCCTCAGTCACTGGCTTGAGCCGCTGACGCGCCTGCCTGACACCGACCATTGGTCGGGTTGGTCGGATCTGTGCGATGCCGCTCCTGATGCGTCACCGATCTGGCGTCTGGCCGATGGCGAACTGCACCGCAGCGCCGGTCGGCTATGGTGGCTCAGCGGTCAGTGGCTGCGCACGCCAGTGATCGGGTGCGAGTGGCAGAGCCCGGCGTCAGCGCTACGCTTGGCCGATAACGGACGTGTCATGTTCAGCGGGCAGACTCCTTCCGGGCCGCTGCGCATTGCCTATCGTCAGGGCGGTGAGGTCATGCATCTGGCGGATCGCGGCCACCGTGATCTCAAGCGCCTGCTCAATGAGCGCGCAGTGCCGGGCTTCGTGCGTGGCAGATTGCCGCTGCTGTTTCGCGATGCAGAATTGCTTGCGGTGGCGAACCTGCCGGGACTTGATGGCGATGCGCACGATGGCTGGAAATTGCATTGGCAGCCAACAGACGAAGATCAAGGTTTGAGCTGAAAGGAGCATTCCGGTAGACTACGCTCCCTTCTTGATACAACTTCTGTGGATTCGCCTGAATTGCAGGAGTTGCCGATTACCAAGCAGTCTTTGCTGGGCGATTCCAAAAAATGTGTAGCGAGCAACGTACCGGTGTTTCATCTGCCGGTCTGTCCCAACGCGGCGGTTTTTTTGAAAGGTGCACTGTGATTAATGCAGGTGATCGGGGGCTTCGGCCTTCCTTCGCTTTCCCCGGCGGCTCGTACCGCTTTAACGCAGACTTCTAGGGTTTTTCATGACGCGCTACATATTCGTCACGGGCGGTGTTGTTTCTTCATTGGGGAAAGGCATTGCATCGGCTTCATTGGCGGCCATCCTGGAGGCGCGGGGACTTAAGGTCACCATGCTGAAGCTGGACCCGTACATCAACGTCGACCCGGGCACGATGAGCCCGTTCCAGCACGGTGAAGTGTTCGTCACCCACGACGGCGCCGAAACCGACCTGGACCTGGGCCACTACGAGCGGTTCATCCGCACGACCATGACCCAGAACAACAACTTCACCACTGGCCGTGTCTACGAGCACGTGCTGCGCAAAGAGCGCCGTGGTGACTACCTGGGTGCAACCATCCAGGTGATCCCGCACATCACCGACGAAATCAAGCGCCGTATCATCAAGGGGGCCGGTGACGCTGACGTGGCAATGGTTGAAATCGGTGGCACCGTCGGTGACATCGAGTCGCAACCGTTCCTCGAAGCCATCCGTCAACTGCGTTTCGAAGTCGGCGCCAAGCGCGCGATGCTGATGCACCTGACTTTGGTGCCGTACATCGCCACCGCTGGCGAGACCAAAACCAAGCCAACCCAGCACTCGGTCAAAGAGCTGCGTTCGATCGGCCTGCAGCCAGACGTGCTGGTGTGCCGTTCCGATCACCCGATCGACGTCTCGTCGCGTCGCAAGATCGCGCAGTTCACCAACGTTGAAGAACGTGCGGTGATCGCGCTGGAAGACGCCGACACCATCTACAAGATCCCGGGCATCCTGCACTCGCAGGGTCTGGACGATTTTGTTGTCGAGCGTTTCGGCCTGCAGTGCGGCAGCGCTGACCTGTCCGAGTGGGAAGCGGTGGTTGACGCCAAGCTGAACCCGGAACACGAAGTGACCATCGCCATGGTCGGCAAGTACATGGAGCTGCTGGACGCCTACAAGTCGCTGATCGAAGCGATGAGTCACGCCGGCATCAGCAACCGTACCAAGGTCAACCTGCGCTACATCGATTCCGAAGACATCGAGAACCAGGGCACTGCGCTGCTCGAAGGTGTCGACGCGATCCTCGTCCCGGGCGGCTTTGGTCTGCGCGGCGTGGAAGGCAAGATCACTGCCGTTCAGTACGCTCGTGAAAACAAGGTTCCATACCTGGGTATCTGCCTGGGCATGCAAGTGGCGGTCATCGAGTTCGCCCGTAACGTGATGGGCTGGAAAGACGCCAACTCCACCGAGTTCGATCGCGCCAGCGGCCACCCGGTTGTGGGTCTGATCACCGAGTGGGAAGACGCTACCGGTGCTGTTGAAGTGCGTACCGAAAGCTCCGATCTGGGCGGCACCATGCGCCTCGGCGCTCAGGAATGCCTGCTCGAAGCCGGTTCCAAGGTGCACGACTGCTACGGCAAGGACGTGATCGTTGAACGTCACCGTCACCGTTACGAAGTGAACAACAACCTGCTGCCGCAAATCATCGAAGCCGGCCTGAAAATCTCCGGTCGCTCCGCTGACGCAGCGTTGGTTGAAGTGGTTGAAGCTGCGGATCATCCATGGTTCGTCGCTTGCCAGTTCCACCCAGAGTTCACCTCGACACCACGTGATGGCCATCCGCTGTTCAGCGGTTTTGTCAAAGCAGCATTGGCTCAACACCAGAAGAAGGCGTAACCCCGATGGCACAGAAGATCATCCGCGTCGGCGACATCGAGATTGCCAACGACAAACCCATGGTGCTGTTCGGTGGCATGAACGTGCTGGAAAGCCGTGACATGGCCATGCAGGTTTGCGAGGAGTACGTGAAGGTCACCGAGAAACTCGGTATCCCTTACGTGTTCAAGGCCAGTTTCGACAAGGCCAACCGTTCTTCTGTGACCTCCTATCGTGGTCCTGGCCTGGAAGAGGGCATGCGCATCTTTCAGGACATCAAACAAGCTTTCGGCGTGCCGATCATCACCGACGTCCACGAGCCTGATCAGGCCGCGGTCGTCGCTGAGGTCTGCGACATCATTCAACTGCCGGCCTTCCTGTCGCGCCAGACCGATCTGGTCGTCGCGATGGCCAAGACCAATGCAGTGATCAACATCAAGAAAGCCCAGTTCCTCGCCCCTCAGGAAATGAAACACATCCTGAACAAGTGCGTGGAAGCGGGTAACGATCAACTGATCCTCTGCGAGCGTGGTTCGAGCTTCGGCTACAACAACCTCGTGGTCGACATGCTCGGCTTCGGCATCATGAAGCAGTTCGAGTACCCGGTATTCTTCGACGTGACCCACGCGCTGCAAATGCCGGGTGGTCGTGCCGACTCCGCTGGTGGTCGCCGTGCCCAGGTTCTGGATCTGGCCAAGGCGGGCATGAGCCAGTCGCTGGCAGGTCTGTTCCTCGAAGCGCACCCGGATCCGGACAACGCCAAATGCGACGGCCCTTGCGCCTTGCGTCTGGACAAACTGGAGCCATTTCTGGCCCAGCTCAAAGCTTTGGACGAACTGGTGAAGAGTTTTCCGACGGTAGAAACCGCGTAACACTCAATTCTCCGGTAAAGTACCGCACGATTTGTCGCTCATGCCCTCGGGCATGAGCGTTATCGTCTGCAAGTCTGCCCGCTGCACACCCCTTGCCGACGGTAAAAAGATTTCCTCTAGCTGCGTCGTTTTCGTCAACTTTGGAGTGTTTACAACAATGGCAAAAATCGTCGACATCAAAGGTCGTGAAGTTCTCGACTCCCGTGGCAATCCCACCGTGGAAGCGGACGTGCTTCTCGACAACGGCATCATCGGCAGCGCTTGCGCGCCGTCCGGTGCATCCACTGGCTCGCGTGAAGCGCTCGAGCTGCGTGATGGCGACAAGAGCCGTTATCTGGGCAAGGGCGTGCTCAAAGCGGTAGCCAACATCAACGGTCCGATCCGCGATCTGCTGCTGGGCACCGACCCAAGCGACCAGAAAGCCCTGGATCACGCGATGATCAAGCTCGACGGTACTGAAAACAAAGCGACCCTGGGCGCCAACGCCATCCTCGCCGTGTCCCTGGCTGCGGCCAAGGCTGCTGCTCAGGATCAGGATCTGCCGCTGTACGCACACATCGCCAACCTCAACGGTACGCCGGGTGTCTACTCGATGCCGGTACCGATGATGAACATCATCAACGGTGGCGAGCACGCCGATAACAACGTCGACATCCAGGAATTCATGGTGCAGCCGGTTGGCGCCAAGTCTTTCTCGGAAGGTCTGCGCATGGGCACCGAGATTTTCCATCACTTGAAAGCTGTGCTGAAGGCCCGTGGCCTGAGCACTGCCGTTGGCGACGAAGGCGGTTTCGCACCGAACCTGGCGTCCAACGAAGACGCGTTGAAAGTGATCTCCGAAGCAGTGGCCAACGCCGGTTACAAGCTGGGCACCGACGTGACCCTGGCTCTGGACTGCGCGGCCAGCGAATTCTACGAAGACGGCAAGTACAACCTGTCCGGCGAAGGTCAGGTGTTCACCGCTGAAGGTTTCGCTGATTACCTCAAAGGCCTGACCGAACGTTATCCGATCATCTCGATCGAAGACGGTCTGGACGAGTCCGACTGGGCTGGCTGGAAGATCCTCACCGACAAGATCGGCGAGAAGGTTCAACTGGTGGGCGACGACCTGTTCGTGACCAACACCAAGATCCTGAAAGAGGGCATCGATAAAAACATCGCCAACTCGATCCTGATCAAGTTCAACCAGATCGGCACCCTGACCGAAACCCTGGAAGCCATCCAGATGGCCAAGGCTGCCGGTTACACCGCAGTGATCTCGCACCGTTCCGGCGAAACCGAAGATTCGACCATTGCCGACCTGGCTGTGGGCACCTCGGCTGGCCAGATCAAGACCGGTTCGCTGTGCCGTTCTGACCGTGTTTCCAAGTACAACCAACTGCTGCGTATCGAAGAGCAGTTGAATGGCAAGGCCAAGTACAACGGTCGCAGCGAATTCCGCGGCTAAGTACAAATCGATGGAAGGACACCGGATTGTGTCGAAAAAGTCGTGACAGCGATGGATTTGCCACTAATCTGATGCCTTGAATGCACAAGCCTGGGTCTTCCAGGCTTCGTGCTATCAGATGCTTCAAAGTTTTGGCGTGGCTGTCTTTTTTCACTGGATACCTGATATTCGATGCGCAGTCCTTACTGGTTGTTTCTCGTTTTGCTCTTGCTACTGGCCGGTCTGCAGTACCGCCTGTGGGTGGGCAATGGCAGTCTGGCGCAGGTCGCCGAGCTGAATCAGCAGATTGCTGATCAACACGCCGAGAACGAAGGTTTGCTGGAGCGCAACCGAGTGATGGACGCTGAAGTCAGCGAGTTGAAAAAGGGCATGGAGACCGTTGAAGAACGGGCTCGTCACGAACTGGGCATGGTCAAGGACGGCGAAACCCTTTATCAGTTGGCCCAATGATCAATTCCCTGCCGGCCTTCTGGGCCGTGATTCCTGCCGCGGGCGTCGGTGCCCGAATGGCCGCGGACCGTCCCAAGCAGTATCTGCAACTGGGCGGGCGCACAATTCTTGAACACAGCCTCGGCTGTTTCCTCGATCACCCAAGCCTCAAGGGGCTGGTGGTCAGTCTTGCGGTTGATGATCCTTACTGGCCAAACCTGGCCTGCGCCAGCGATCCGCGCATTCAGCGGGTAGAAGGCGGGGCCGAGCGTTCTGGTTCGGTGCTCAATGCCTTGCTGCATCTGCATGCGCAGGGTGCCGATGATGAAGATTGGGTGCTGGTGCACGATGCGGCACGGCCGAATCTGAGTCGCGATGATCTCGACAGGTTACTCGATGAACTGGCGGATGATCCGGTCGGCGGTTTGCTTGCGGTGCCGGCGCGCGACACGTTGAAGCGGGTCGACAAGCACGGGCGCGTGGTTGAAACCGTGGATCGCAGCGTGATCTGGCAGGCGTACACGCCGCAGATGTTCCGCCTTGGTGCGTTGCATCGGGCGTTGGCGGACAGTCTGGTGGCGGATGCGCTGATTACCGATGAGGCGTCGGCGATGGAGTGGGCTGGGCTTAAACCTCGTCTGATTGAAGGGCGGGCGGATAACCTCAAGGTGACCCGGCCTGAAGATCTCGAATGGTTGCGCCAGCGTTGGGCTAATCGCCGCTGAGTGCAGTGGCGCTTTTCAGATCGCATTCGCGAGCAGGCTCGCTCCCACATTTGATTTGCGCCTGACCCCAAATTTGCATTCGCCGCCATTCCCCTGTGGGGGCGAGCCTGCTCGCGAAAGCGGTAGTTCAGGCAACCCATCACTCAGCTTCGATACTCCGGCCGCTCAGCCAACCCTTCCTTTAGAAAATCCACCAACTTGCGCACCTTCGGCGACAAATGCCGCTGCTGCGGATACAGCGCCCACACCGCCGTATTCGGCGGCTGATGCGCCTCCAGCAACGAAATCAGCGCACCGCTGTGCAGATGCTCCAGCACGTAATAATCCGGCAACTGACACAACCCCACGCCTTGAAGCGCCGCATCCAGCACCGCTTGCCCACTGTTGCAGCGCCAGTTGCCCTGCACGCGCTGGGAAAACTCCCGCCCGTTTTGCTCAAGCTGCCAGATGTCCGAGCTGCCAATCAGGCAATTGTGCCGACTCAACTCCGACAGACTGTGTGGGCGACCGTACCGCTCAACGTAGGACGGTGACGCGCAGAGATACATTCGCCGTGGCGCCAGGCGTGTCGCGACCAACCTCGAGTCCTGCAAACGTCCCAGACGAATCGCCAGATCCAGCCCTTCATGCACCAGATCGAGCTGGCGATTGCTCAGTTCGATATCGATGCGCAGCTGCGGATACAGCCCCATGAACCGCGTGACCAGCGGCACGATAAAGCGCTCGCCGTACGCGACGGCACAGGTCATGCGCAACATGCCTTTCGGTTCGCTGGTCAGATCGCCAACCGCACGCAGTGCTTCCTCACGACCATCCTGCAAGCGTTGGCAATGTTGCAGGAATGTCTGTCCGGCCTCAGTCAGCGTCACCCGGCGGGTGCTTCGATAGAGCAGGCGCGTCTGTAAACGCTCCTCCAACCGTACGATTTGTCGACTGATGTGCGAGGACGAAACCCCAAGACGTTCGGCTGCGGCGGTGAACTGGCTGCATTCAGCGACGGCGACGAATTCGTCGATGCCTTCCCAGCGGTTTTCGGACATGGGGATTATCCCTGTATGGCAATAATGTTTTGCTTTTGTCCGGATTATTCATCGTAAAGCCATGTATTACACTCCTTGTCTGGTTTTTTATTCAATGCATTCACTGGAGAGTCAGCATGATCAAGTCGCGCGCCGCCGTTGCCTTCGAGGCCAAGAAGCCGCTGGAAATCGTAGAAGTCGATGTCGCCATGCCCAAGGCCGGTGAAGTGCTGCTGCGCGTGGTAGCTTCCGGTGTTTGCCACACCGACGCCTACACACTGTCCGGCGCGGATCCGGAAGGCATCTTCCCGTCGATCCTCGGTCACGAAGGTGGCGCCATCGTTGAAGCGATCGGCGAAGGCGTGACCTCGGTTGCCGTAGGCGATCACGTCATTCCGCTGTACACCCCGGAATGCGGCCAGTGCAAATTCTGCAAATCGGGCAAGACCAACCTGTGTCAGGCGATTCGCGCGACTCAGGGCAAAGGTTTGATGCCGGACGGCACTTCGCGTTTTTCCTACAAGGGCGAAACGATTTTCCACTACATGGGTACTTCGACGTTCTCGGAATACACCGTGTTGCCGGAAATCTCCGTGGCCAAGATCTCCAAAGACGCGCCGCTGGAAAAGGTTTGCCTGCTGGGCTGTGGCGTCACCACCGGCATCGGTGCAGTGCTTAACACCGCCAAGGTCAAACCGGGTGACACCGTGGCCATCTTCGGTCTGGGCGGCATTGGTCTGTCTGCGGTGATCGGCGCGGTGAAAGCCAAGGCTGCGCGCATCATCGCCATCGACATCAACCCGGCCAAGTTCGAGATCGCCAAGCAACTCGGCGCCACCGACTGCGTGAACCCGAAAGACTTCGATCGTCCGATTCAGGAAGTGATCGTCGACATGACCGATGGCGGCGTCGACTTCTCCTTCGAATGCATCGGCAACGTGCAACTGATGCGCGCCGCGCTTGAGTGCTGCCACAAAGGTTGGGGCGAGTCGGTAATCATCGGTGTGGCCGGTGCTGGCCAGGAAATCGCGACCCGTCCGTTCCAGTTGGTCACCGGTCGCGTCTGGCGCGGTTCGGCATTCGGCGGCGTGCGCGGTCGTACCGAATTGCCAAGCTACGTCGACATGGCGCAGAGCGGCGAGATCCCGCTGGACACTTTCATCACCCACACCATGGGCCTGGAAGACATCAACAAGGCGTTCGACCTGATGCACGAAGGCAAGAGCATCCGTACCGTCATTCATTTCTAAAAGCAGCGCAAGTGACAGGCTTCAAGCTGCAAGCAAAGGCGCTTTTGCCTTTTCTTGAAGCTCGAAGCTTGCCACTTGCAGCTGGGAGAATCCCATGAGTCTGGAAAATATCTCCTGTCAGAAGAGTTTCGGCGGTTGGCACAAGCGCTATCGCCATCGCTCCGATGTGCTCGGCTGCGACATGGTGTTCGCCGTGTACCTGCCGCCGCAGGCGGAGCAGGGCGGCAAACTGCCGGTTTTGTATTGGTTGTCCGGCCTGACCTGCACCGACGAGAACTTCATGCAGAAGGCCGGCGCGATGCGCATGGCCGCCGAACTCGGGCTGATCATCGTCGCCCCGGACACCAGTCCACGCGGCCCTGATGTGCCTGGCGATCCGGATGGCGCGTGGGATTTCGGCCTCGGTGCCGGGTTCTATCTGAATGCCACGCAAGAACCTTGGTCGCGGCACTATCGGATGCATGACTATGTCGTGCAGGAATTGCCTTCATTGGTTGAAGCGCATTTCCCCGCTTCGGACAAACGCAGCATCAGCGGCCACTCCATGGGCGGTCACGGTGCGTTGGTCTGCGCATTGCGAAATCCTGGGCGCTATCAATCGGTGTCGGCATTCTCGCCCATCAACAATCCGATGGATTGTCCGTGGGGGCAGAAGGCGTTCTCCCGTTACCTGGGCGAAGACCGTTCCAAGTGGAAAGAGTGGGATGCCTGCGCCTTGATCGCTGAGGCCACCGAGAAGCTGCCATTGCTTGTCGATCAAGGTGATCGCGATGACTTCCTCGCTACCCAGCTCAAACCCGAAGCCCTGCAACAAGCGGCAAAACAAGCGGGCCATCCGCTGACGTTGCGCCTGCAACCGGGCTACGACCACAGCTATTTCTTCATCTCAAGCTTTATAGACGACCACTTGCAGCATCACGCACGCGCCCTGCGCGGTTAATGCAGGTAGAATCACGCCCTGACAAAAATCGGGGCGTTTTTTTTATGCGTATTGGCCACGGCTATGATGTGCACCGTTTCGCTGAAGGCGATTTCATTACTCTGGGCGGCGTGCGCATTGCACACAGCTTCGGGCTGCTCGCTCATTCCGACGGTGACGTCCTGCTGCACGCCTTGAGCGATGCCTTGCTCGGCGCTGCGGCGCTGGGTGATATCGGCAAGCATTTCCCGGACACCGACCCGCAATTCAAAGGCGCCGACAGTCGTGCTCTGCTGCGTCACGTGGTCGCGCTGATCCATGCCAAAGGCTGGAAAGTCGGCAACGTCGATAACACCATCGTTGCCCAGGCGCCGAAAATGGCCCCGCATATCGAATCGATGCGCGCGCTGATCGCGGCGGATCTTCAAGTTGAGTTGGATCAAGTGAACGTGAAAGCTACCACCACCGAAAAGCTCGGCTTTGTCGGTCGCGAAGAAGGCGTCGCCGTGCACTCCGTTGCCTTGTTGCTGCGCGCATGAATGAACTGCAACTGCTCGGCCCACGGGCCTATGGCGAACCCCTTGGCAGCGCAGTACTGAAAGCCATCGCTGAAGATTTTCAGGTCGATGAAGTCCTCGATATCCCGTTCAGCGGCGATGGCGAGCACCTGTGGATCTGGGTTGAAAAACGTGGCCTGAATACTGAAGAAGCCGCGCGCCGTATCGCGAAGGCAGCCGGGGTGCCATTGCGCACCGTCAGCTATGCCGGGCTCAAGGATCGTCAGGCGCTGACCCGTCAGTGGTTCAGCGTGCAATTGCCGGGCAAGGCTGATCCGGATCTTTCGGCGGCGGAAAACGACACGCTGAAGATCCTCAAGACCACCCGCCACAAGCGCAAATTGCAACGCGGTGCGCATTCGGCCAACGGTTTCACGCTGCGCCTGACCCAATTCTCCGGCGACAAAGCTGCAATCGAAGAGCGTCTGCAACTGATCGCCAAACAAGGCATCCCCAATTATTTCGGCGCCCAGCGTTTTGGCCATGACGGCGGCAACGTCGTTGATGCGCGTTCGTGGGCGGCGCGCAAAGCCTTGCCGGAGCAACGTAATGTGCGTTCGCGCCTGCTCTCGACCGCGCGCAGTTTTCTGTTCAATCAGGTGCTCGCCGCACGGGTTGCCGATGGCACCTGGCAAAAAGCCCAGGTCGGCGATCTGCTCGCGTTCACCGACAGTCGGAGTTTTTTCCCCGCCGGTGAAGCCGAGTGCAGCGATCCGCGCCTGGCGATTCTCGATCTGCATCCAACCGGCCCGCAGTGGGGCGAAGGTGACTCGCCGACCGCAGGCGTTGTCCATGAACTGGAGCAGGGGATTGCCGCCGGTGAAGCGGAGCTGCGCGATTGGTTGGTTCATGCCGGCATGAGCCACGAACGTCGCATCCTGCGGCTGCCCATTGGCGGGTTGACGTGGCATTATCCCCAGCCTGACATTCTGCAACTGGAATTCGTCCTCCCGGCCGGATGCTTCGCCACCGTATTGGTGCGCGAGCTCGTTGATCTGGTGCCGGTGGGGCAGACGGACAGCCCATGCGTATTCTGATTTCTAACGACGATGGGGTAACCGCACCCGGTCTCGCCGCGCTTTATGCTGCGCTGGCGGATTACACCGAATGCGTGGTTATCGCCCCGGAGCAGGACAAGAGCGGCGCCAGCAGTTCGCTGACGCTCGACCGTCCGTTGCATCCGCAATACCTGGCCAACGGCTTTATCAGCCTCAACGGCACACCGACCGACTGCGTGCACCTGGGCCTTAATGGCTTGCTGGAGCGCCAGCCGGACATGGTGGTGTCCGGGATCAACCTCGGCGCCAATCTGGGTGATGATGTGTTGTATTCCGGCACCGTCGCGGCAGCGCTCGAAGGGCGCTTTCTCGAGCGTCCGTCATTTGCCTTCTCGCTGGTCTCGCGGCAGGTGGATAATTTGCCGACAGCGGCATACTTTGCGCGCAAACTGGTCGAGGCCCACGCCGGGCTGGATCTGCCGCCGCGCACGGTGCTCAACGTGAACATTCCCAATTTGCCGATCGACCATATTCGCGGTATTCAGTTGACCCGCCTCGGCCACCGCGCCCGGGCGGCGGCGCCGATGAAAGTGGTCGATCCGCGTGGCAAGGCCGGTTACTGGATTGCCGCCGCCGGTGATGCCGAAGATGGCGGCCCGGGCACGGACTTTCATGCGGTGATGCAGGGCTATGTGTCCATCACGCCGTTGCAGCTCGATCGGACCTTCAATGAAGCCTTTAGAAGCCTCGATGGCTGGCTGGAGGGACTGCGCTGATGGCCCGTGAACACGAAGACCGATTGCGTAGCGGCATCGGCATGACTTCCCAGCGTACCCGTGAGCGTCTGATCCAGCGCTTGTATGAAGAAGGCGTGTCCAACGCCAAGGTCCTCGAAGTGATCCGGCGCACACCGCGTCATCTGTTCGTCGACGAGGCGCTGGCACACCGCGCTTACGAAGACACGGCGCTGCCGATCGGCAACAACCAGACCATTTCCCAGCCTTATATGGTGGCGCGCATGAGCGAGCTGCTGCTGGAGGCGGGGCCGCTGGATAAAGTGCTGGAGATCGGCACCGGTTCCGGTTACCAGACTGCCGTCTTGTCGCAACTGGTCGAGCGCGTGTTCTCGGTCGAGCGCATCAAGGTGCTGCAAGACCGGGCCAAGGAGCGTCTGGTCGAGCTGAACCTGCGCAACGTGGTGTTCCGCTGGGGCGATGGCTGGGAAGGCTGGCCGGCGCTGGCACCGTATAACGGCATTATTGTCACGGCCGTGGCCACCGATGTACCGCAAGCCTTGCTCGATCAACTGGCTCCGGGCGGGCGCATGGTGATTCCGGTCGGCTCGGGAGAAGTGCAGCAATTGATGCTGATCGTGCGTGAGGAAAACGGCTTTTCCCGGCACGTTCTGGGCGCCGTTCGCTTCGTGCCTTTGCTTAATGGGCCACTGGCCTGAGCATTTGTTTGCGTGCGCTGAATTCCTTTCGTTCGCCTGTGTCTTACTCCGGCAGCGATGGTTTAAACGCAGCAGATTGCCAACTTGCAAACGTGTGCGCGAAGCGATTTCGCTTCATTAAAGGTAAAGCCGATCCGGCCCGTTATACTTGCGACACCTCATGCCGGAATCCGGCATTTCACATTTTTCAGCCACCACAAAGGGAGCGGCGGGTGAGTCTCACAGTCATTGCGCAGCGTATGGGTAACACGAGCTTTCAGCGCCTGGTGACTGGCCTTGTCTTGAGCACCTTGCTGGTCGGTTGCTCCAGCACCAAATCGAGCAATGTCCGGGTCGTTGATCGCAACAACGCGGTGGCCCAGCGTCCTACCGTGACAACCGGACAATATGTAGTCCGTCCCGGCGATACGATGTTTTCGATCGCGTTTCGCTATGGTTGGGACTACAAAGCTCTCGCGGCCCGGAACAATATTCCTACGCCGTACACGATCCATCCGGGTCAGACAATTCGCTTTGATGGCCGCACCGGTTCAACGCCGACGGCGGTGGTGAGCAACAGCAGTTCTTCGCCTTCTTCGTCGAGTAAAACCACGGTAATCCGGCGCCAGGCAAATGGCACGACCACCACTACAACCACCGGTTCTACGGGGGCTGTACCGTCCGTCGCGAGCAAATCGGCACCTGCGCCACTGCCTCCAGCAGGCCCGGCCCCGACCGGCTGGGGGTGGCCATCTAATGGCATTCTGATTGGAAAATTCTCTTCAAACGGTAGTTTGAATAAAGGAATTGATATCGCCGGGGATTTGGGACAGCCTGTTTTAGCTGCGTCTGATGGGACGGTGGTATACGCCGGGAGTGGCTTAAGGGGCTACGGCGAATTAGTCATCATCAAACACAGCGAAACCTACGTCAGTGCCTACGGCCATAACCGCAGGCTGTTGGTTCGGGAGGGACAGCAGGTCAAGGTCGGACAGACAATTGCCGAAATGGGGTCAACGGGTACGGACCGGGTGAAACTGCATTTTGAGATTCGCCGCCAAGGTAAACCTGTAGATCCGCTGCAGTTCCTGCCAAGACGTTGATTTGTAAGCCAGCCTGTTCCGTCGCGTAGAGGGGACAGGCTCCAGCGCTGCCAAGGATAAAGGCGTCGCTTGAGCTTGGGGTCGAACTCACCAAAGGACTATAACAATGGCTCTCAGTAAAGAAGTGCCGGAGTTTGACATCGACGATGAGGTTCTCCTTATGGAGGCCGGCATCGATTCGGAATCTTCGATGTCGAATGATGAAGGGGCTGCTCCACCTTCCGTTCGTTCCAAATCCAAACACTCCGCTTCACTTAAACAACATAAGTACATCGACTACACTCGGGCACTGGATGCCACGCAGTTGTACCTCAATGAAATCGGCTTTTCCCCATTGCTCTCTCCCGAGGAAGAAGTACATTTTGCGCGACTGTCGCAGAGTGGCGATCCGGCCGGGCGCAAGCGCATGATTGAAAGTAACCTGCGGCTGGTGGTCAAAATCGCCCGGCGTTACGTCAATCGAGGGCTGTCGCTGCTGGATCTGATCGAAGAGGGCAACCTCGGACTGATCCGCGCGGTAGAAAAGTTTGATCCCGAGCGCGGCTTTCGCTTCTCGACCTACGCAACCTGGTGGATTCGTCAGACCATCGAGCGCGCAATCATGAATCAGACCCGGACCATCCGGTTGCCGATTCACGTGGTCAAAGAGTTGAATGTGTACTTGCGGGCCGCACGGGAACTGACGCAAAAGCTTGATCACGAACCTTCACCCGAAGAAATCGCCAACCTGCTGGAAAAACCGGTGGGCGAGGTCAAGCGCATGCTGGGCCTGAATGAACGGGTTTCTTCGGTCGACGTCTCGCTGGGTCCTGATTCGGATAAAACCCTGCTGGACACCCTTACCGATGATCGTCCGACCGATCCGTGCGAACTGCTGCAGGATGACGACCTGTCGCAGAGCATCGATCAATGGTTGTCGGAACTGACCGACAAGCAGCGCGAGGTGGTTGTGCGTCGTTTCGGTCTGCGCGGTCACGAGAGCAGCACGCTGGAAGACGTAGGCCTGGAAATCGGTCTAACCCGGGAACGGGTAAGACAGATCCAGGTGGAAGGCCTCAAGCGCCTTCGTGAGATCCTTGAGAAGAATGGCCTGTCGAGCGAGTCGCTGTTCCAGTAAGCGTCTCACACGCCCGCCCACGAAAAGCCCCGACTGGTTCGGGGCTTTTTGTTGGCCTGGATTTGTTGGCTATCCCTTGCATCCCTGTTCATTACCGGACGTACGGTTGGCAATTCCATCGTTTGTAGTCTCGCGGTGTAAGCCTTGGCTTACTCTTTCGTAGGTGTTCACTATTTTTACAAGACGGCAGACGTCGATTATTCTCAATGTTCTTATTTAACTTATTGATTTATATAATTATTTTTTTAATGTGAAGTGCTTGTTACAGCGCTTTTGCGGTCGCCGGGCCGATTGCTCTCTCCGGGGAATTCTCTAGTATCCGGGTTGTGTCGACGGACAGACACGCCCTTCAAGGATGAGGGGAATGGACATCGCAGGACGCGATTCATCAGGACGATGAAAAGGAATACAGGGAATAGGGAAAAAATGTGGGCGGGTCATACCGCCCCTTTTTTTTGCCCGCAGAAAAGCAAAACACAGAAAAGCAAAAAGGCCCGTAAAGGGCCTTTTCATTCGAGCGCGCGGCAGATCAGCGTTCGAGGTCTTTGATCTTGCCTTTGACGCCATCCCACTCTTCGGCATCCGGCAGCGATTCTTTCTTCTCGGTGATGTTCGGCCAGATTTCAGCCAGATCAACGTTCAGTTGAATGAACTCCTGCATTTCTTCCGGAACTTCGTCCTCGGAGAAAATGGCTACGGCCGGGCATTCCGGTTCGCACAGGGCGCAGTCGATGCACTCATCCGGGTGAATCACCAGGAAGTTCGGGCCTTCGTAAAAGCAGTCCACCGGACAGACTTCTACGCAGTCGGTGTACTTGCACTTGATGCAGTTGTCGGTGACGACGAAGGTCATTTCTAATTTTCTCCTCAGGCGGCGGCAGCGTTGCCCCTTCACGGTTGGGGTCGCCAGGTTCGGGAGCGATACCTGCTGGCCAGGCTATTAGCCAGCAGCATCCCAAACCGCGCGAGATTCTAACAGCTTGAAGCCGTTTGCGTTATATCCGCTTCTTCAGTGCTTATATCCGGTTCTTCAATGCATAGAGCATTTCGAGCGCACGACGCGGGGTCAGGTCATCCAGATCCAGTTTAGCCAGCTCATCAAGCACCGGGTGCGGCAGGCTGGCGAACATGTCGCTTTGCTGTGGCGTCGCCGGTTTGCCCTTGGCGGCAGGTTTCGGCGCTTCATGGGGCAAAGCGGTTTCTTCCAGTCGGCTCAAGTGCTCGCGGGCACGCACGATCACTTCGCTTGGCACGCCGGCCAATTGCGCCACCGCCAGGCCATAGCTTTGGCTGGCAGGGCCAGGCAGCACGTGGTGCAGGAAGACGATGCGTTCGTTGTGCTCGGTGGCGTTGAGGTGGACGTTGGCTACCAGTGGCTCGGCTTCCGGCAACACGGTCAGTTCGAAGTAGTGGGTGGCAAATAGCGTATAGGCGCGCAGATGGGCCAGACGCTCGGCCGCCGCCCATGCTAGCGACAGACCGTCGAAGGTGCTGGTGCCGCGACCGACTTCGTCCATCAGCACCAAGCTGCGCTCGGTGGCGTTGTGCAGGATGTTGGCGGTCTCGCTCATTTCGACCATGAAGGTCGAACGGCCGCCCGCGAGGTCATCGCTGGAACCGATACGGGTGAAAATGCGGTCGACCAGCGACAGTTCGCAACTGGCGGCCGGCACGAAGCTGCCGATATGCGCCAGCAACACGATCAGTGCGGTTTGGCGCATGTAGGTGGATTTACCGCCCATGTTCGGGCCGGTGATCACCAACATGCGCGTGTTGTCGTCCAAGCTCAGGTCATTGGCCACGAATGGTGTGGTGAGTACTTGCTCGACCACCGGGTGGCGACCCTGGGTGATGCGCATGCACGGCTCGCTGACGAAGCGCGGGCAGTTCAGGTCGAGGTTCAGCGCACGCTCGGCGAGGTTGCTCAACACGTCGAGTTCGGCCAGCGCACCGGCGGTGTCCTGCAGCGGTGGCAACTGGCTGATCAGGTCTTCCAGCAGGGCTTCGTAAAGCATCTTCTCGCGCGCCAAGGCACGGCTCTTGGCAGAGAGGGCTTTGTCTTCGAACTCTTTCAGTTCCGGCGTGATGAAGCGCTCGGCGCCTTTCAGGGTTTGCCGACGGATATAGTCCGCCGGTGCTGACTCGGCCTGCTTGCTCGGCAGTTCGATGAAGTAGCCGTGAATGCGGTTGTAGCCGACTTTCAGGTGGCTAAGACCGGTGCGGGCTTTCTCGCGGGCTTCCAGGTCGATGAGGAACTGACCGGCGTTCTCGCTCAGTGATTGCAACTCGTCGAGTTCACTGTCGTAACCGGTTTTCAACACGCCGCCGTCACGGATCACCGCCGGCGGGTTGTCGATGATGGCTTTCTCCAGCAACGCCGCCAGCTCCGGGTAGGTGCTGGTGATGGTCGCCAGACCTTGCAGGTGCGGCGCTTCCAGATCGGTCATCGCCACTTGCAATTCAGGCAGTGCGCCAAGGGCGTCGCGCAGCCGGGCAAGGTCACGAGGACGTGCGTTGCGCAGGCCGATCCGTGCGAGAATTCGCTCGATGTCGCCGATTTCCTTGAGCTGTGGTTGCAGCTTTTCGAAACGATAGCGATCAAGCAGGCAAGTGATCGAGGTCTGGCGCGCCAGCAATACGGTCAAGTCACGTAACGGACGGTTCAGCCAACGGGTCAGCAGACGGCTGCCCATGGCGGTCTGGCAGCGATCGACCACCGATTGCAGGGTGTTGTCGCGGCCACCGGCCAGGTTGGTGTCCAGTTCCAGGTTGCGGCGGCTTGCACCGTCCAGCACCACGGTGTCGTCGAGGCGCTCGTGGCGCAGGCTGCGCAGGTGGGGCAGGGCGGTGCGCTGGGTTTCCTTGGCGTAGGCCAACAGGCAACCGGCAGCGCCGATGGCCAGGGTCAGGTTCTCGCAGCCAAAACCCTTCAGGTCTTGGGTGGAGAACTGCTGGCAAAGGCTTTTCAGCGCCGAATCACGCTCGAAATCCCACGGCGCACGACGACTGACGCCACGGCGTTTTTCCGCCGGCAGGTCCCTAGGCCAGTCATCCGGGATCAGCAACTCAACCGGATTGATTCGCTCCAGTTCCGCGAGCAGGTTTTCCCAGCCTTTGATTTCCGACACGCTGAAGCTGCCGCTGGTGATGTCCAGCACGGCCAGACCGAACAGGCGCTCGTCACCCAGCAGGGCGGCAATCAGGTTGTCGCGGCGCTCGTCGAGCAGCGCCTCGTCACTGACCGTCCCCGGCGTGAGGATGCGCACCACCTGACGTTCTACCGGGCCTTTGCTGGTGGCCGGGTCGCCGACCTGCTCACAGATCACCACCGACTCGCCAAGCTTCACCAGCTTCGCGAGATAGCCTTCCGCCGCGTGGTAAGGAATGCCGCACATCGGGATCGCCTGACCCGCCGACTGTCCGCGCGCGGTCAGGGTGATGTCCAGCAACTTGGCCGCCTTCTTCGCGTCTTCGTAGAAGATCTCGTAGAAGTCGCCCATGCGGTAGAACATCAGCTGATCCGGGTGCTGATTCTTCAGGCGCCAGTACTGCTGCATCATCGGAGTGTGGGAGGACAAGTCTGAAATAGCTTTATTCATCAGGGGTTTAGCTTTACCGGAAAAAGTGACGAGGCAAAAACGGGTTCGTTCGCATCTTCAAAATGGCGAGTGTTTGCCAGCGATGCGGCCCGTGAGTTGATTCAGTGGGGCCGAGTATGAAGTTTTTTTGAGGTGGATGCAGCAACGCACCGCCGCTTGGGTTGGCATTGTGTCCTATAGTGCCGAAAAGCTATCGAATGATCGGAATTCGAGGATTGCAGATCAGTTGAGGACGAAGCTTGGAACAGTCAGAGGGCATCGGCTCACAAGCGTCAGCGAGCGATTGTTACTACGATGCGGAAAAAATGACCCTCAGCCGGTCAGGGCAGTCAGCCTTGCTGGGCAGCAATGAAAGCGACCTGCTGCTGGCGTTGATAGCCGGCGTGACCGATAAGGAGCAGCTTATCTCCCGGGTCTGGGGGGAGCGCGGACTGGTGATTTCCGACAGCAGTTATTACAAGACGCTGCACATGCTTCGCGCGCATTTCGCTGACGTCGGGTTACCTCGGGACAGTCTCAAGACCTTGCCCCGCCGTGGCGTGCTGCTGTTGTGTGAAATCCGCTTGCTCAGCCCGGAGATTCAGGCCCTTGAAGCCCCGCTTGCGTTCGTAAGCGATGTGGAGGCGATCAGCGTCGACGCTCCCACGATGAAGGCGTTTTCGAATCGTCACTGGCGTTTCCTTTTGCTTGCAGTCGTAGTGCCGGCGCTTGCTCTGCCGGTTTTTTACGCTTACCTGGTGTTTAAAAAGCCAGCCGATCTGGAAGAGTGGAAACTCATCTGGCAAGAGGGCGAGGCGAAGTTGTATGTAGAAGAAAGTGAAAGAATGTCCAAAGAGGATATTGTCCAAGCGCTCAACGAGTTCGAGCCACCGATTGTATTGTCTGATATCAACTATTATGTGCGAAAGCCGCTCTCGCAATTGCTGGTAAAGTGCATCAAGCCGGAAAGTAAGGGGGAGGCCATATGCGTGAACTACCAAGTCGTTGGAAAAAAATAATCGCACTCTTTGGCGTCTCGTCTATCTGTATCTTCGGTGTTCTGGTTGTCAGGCATTTTTATTTGATCAATCGCGATATTCCGCGCGCACCCTGTTTTGCATCCATAGATTTTGTCCATACGAATGATCACAAAGTTCGTTGGCATGGTGTTGGCGATATGACGATCGATCCAAGGGAAGGCGCTCTCTATGTCTACTACGTTGTCAAAACTCCTGAAGGAAAAGTCTATACGTATGATCGCAAGTTCGAGATTTCATTAACGCATCTGGATACTTCCAGATTTTTGTTCAAGACGCGTTCGATTGTAAAGTTTGACGCGGATACTGCAGGCGATGAACTTCCGTTCATGGAAAGAGGCTTTCAGGGCGGTATGGTGACGTTCAATTACTTCTCTGATGCCGAGTACTACTACAACATCAATAACCTGATCAATGGCGTATGCCACGTCCCTCGCTAGCGAAAACCCCAGATTGCAAGGCCTCCGGGCGACTAAGTAAGACTGAGTAAGATGCCAGTAAGGCCTCGACGGACCTGCGTTGTTAATGTGATTTGAGTCAAGCCAACAGCTTCTGCGACTGCCCGAGAGTCAGCGCCGTGCGGCTGTTTAGTTGCCTTGAATAACATGATGATGTTTAGGCTGTCGAGGAACGTTATAAATGCTCTGGTTTTGCGTGCGCAGTTCTCATGGAACCAAGTCTCCCGCCTGGAAGCGATCAATTGCAATTAACCGGGAAGGTATTGTGTTTGTGCCGGCGGTTATTGCCGGAAAAGAAAAGGATGTGAGTATTTCCACATTGTTTGATCGCACTCCTGTTTTGCTGTGTTTCGATCATGTTTACGTGCCAGTGGCGTGGATGGTCGAAAACTTTCCAACTTGCATAGCTCGCTGTCGCGACATGATGATGGCGGCACTTTCTGGTGTGCAAGAAGCGTTAGGTTGTCGTAAGGCATGGTCTCGGGTGAGCCACTTTCGTGGGTGCGCGGGAGAAATAAATTATCTGGGGTTTGTCTCGTGAGATCGACTCTGCTCTGGAATCTGTCTCTGTTAGTTGGTGGTGTTTTGATCATCGATAGTTCTTGTGCCGGTGCACGAGAAAGTTGTGCGCAGCGCCGCGCCGAACTTGTTTTCCAAATTGAACGCGCTGATGAGGCGGACAATGTTTATCGCAAGTCCGGTCTGGAACAGGCGCTTGCCAATGTGGAGCGTTACTGTCGCGAGCCTTCTGCACAGGATGACCGTTCGAGCGCTATCGAAAAGGCCGAAGCCGAAGTACGGCGCAGACAGAATTATCTGAAAGCTGCGCGTCAGTACGGCGACGTGAAAGTCATCAAGAAACAGGAAGCCAGGCTCGAACGGGCTCAGACAAAACTGCAAGAGCTCATGGATGAGTAAAGGGTCAACCACCGTCAACGAACCGCAGCAGGTTTTCTTTTTTCAACGCTGCAATTCAACGTGCTCATCAGTGACGCCGGGAAATCGAACATGAAAAACATCCTTATCTTTGCTTCAGTCTTTACTTCTGCTGTGCTGATCTCTGGCTGCACCGCCACCGACTGGGTGCATGCTGCTGGCGGCATCATGGGCGCCAAGGACGATTACGACAGGAAAGCCAGAGCCGATCGACTTAAAAAAGCCAATGCTGCCGCGCGTCGCATCAAAGGCTGACCACAAGTTGGAACCGGGCCGTTATTCAATCCAAATGATGGCTCGGCAATATCATTTTGAGGCTGAGTTCATATTTATGCGTTAATTATGCAAATCAGCATTTGTCTTCGCGAATAACTTCAAGCACTATGCGCGTTATGCAAAAACGCAACGTAGCCTCCGTCTTAAGAGCACTGCTCGACCAGCACGGGATCTCCCCCACGGAGCTCCACCGTCGCACCGGCGTGCCTCAATCCACTCTCTCGCGGATTCTCAGCGGGAAGATCGTCGATCCCTCGGATAAACATATCTCGAAGATCGCCGAGTACTTCGCCGTGAGCACCGATCAATTGCGCGGGCGCGCTGATGTTGCGCCATCGGCCGGAGCCGCGCGTGATGACGTACACGCGGAACTCAAGGACATAATGCTGTGGGACGACGATACGCCGGTCGATGATGACGAGGTGTCGGTGCCGTTCCTTCGCGAGGTTGAATTGGCAGCAGGATCAGGAAGATTCGTCATCGAAGAGAGCGAGCGCTCTAGCCTGCGCTTCGGCAAACGCAGCCTGCGCCATAACGGTGTGCAGTTCGACCAGGCCAAATGTGTGACGGTGCGTGGCAACAGTATGTTGCCGGTGCTGCGTGATGGCGCCACCGTCGGCGTCAACGCCGGCAAGTGCGGCATCGGCGACATCATTGATGGCGACCTGTACGCAATCAATCACAATGGCCAGTTGCGTGTGAAGCAACTCTACCGCTTGCCTACCGGCATTCGTCTGCGCAGCTTCAATCGCGATGAGCACCCGGACGAGGACTACAGCTTCCAGGAAATCCAGGAGGAGCAGATCGTCATCCTCGGTCACGTCTTCTGGTGGGGCATGTACGCCCGCTAATTACACCGACTTCAGATAAGCCCGCCAATCGGCGGGTTTTTTTTCGCCTTGATGAAACCGCCAAACCCTTGAGCTGCGGGGCTTCCATGCATCTGCGCATTTGCTATGCATAAATAAATGCATTTACGCATTGACTGTATATGCATACATGCATATTCTTGCCACCAAGCCGCTCGACAAAGCGGCTGGCAAGAAAGCTCTTTAGTTCCACAAGAACAGGCAGCGATGAACCGGCCTCAACGGTTCAGAGGGTTGGCAACTGACCCGGGTGTGCAGCGTAAAGCACCAGAAGCAGTTATCCGGCGGGCAGGGACCGCGGTCGGAAAAACAATTTGAATGGACTCGTACCGCGCCAGTAGCGCCGAAAAGTCAGCTTCCTTCTTGAACACAGGATCTGAAGGAAGGCGAAGGAGCGCATTACTGAAAAGCCCGGTGTATCACCGGGCTTTTTGGAATGCCTGCCAGGTTTCATCACTGTTAAACGGCGACGTTCAAGGAAGTCTGAACGTTTCCCCCCTCCCACCGAGCAGACCTGACGTTACTAAGCCGAATAACAGCAGTGGTAACTGCTGCATATGGGCGCCAACCGGCCGTAGAAAGAGATCGTTTTCTCGGCTCCTGAAACGCCTCCCAGGCGTGATGAACGCGTTGAAGTTAAACGCACCGCAATGACAGGACGGCGGAATTTTCAAACGTCGTCCGGTGAATCTCGAGGAATGAAAAATGAAACGATATGTATGCATCGGCACCGTCTACCAAACGGCCTTCTCGATTGTTTTTGAGATACAGGATTCAGATGAAGGCATGCCAACTACCAGCCCGGCCGGCAGTTCGGGATACTGGATCGAAGTATCGGCAGACACAGTCGTTCAAGTGGGCTGGAAGGTTGACCCTTTTATCGATGAGAACGGCAATTACCTGAGAATTTATACAGAGCCGACTGAGGCTGAATCTGAGGCGATTACCACTGCCCGTATGAAAGAGCGGTTTGATGACGCGGCGCGTTGGCTGCAATTCAATCCGTTGCAATACAAGCAGGATCTTGGCGTAGCGACGCCAGCGGACGAAGCGGCTTTGCTCGCTTATAAGCAATACGTCGTTGCCGTCAGTGAAGTGAAAAATCAACAAGGTTATCCATCCTCTATCACTTGGCCGGTCGCTCCTTTCTGATTTGAAAAAGCGAAGCATCAGTGTTTTTAACCGATCGATATCTAAGGGCCGGGCGCAGTGAAAGGTGCGATGCGCCGGAATTCACCCGCCTGATACCTGCAAACAAGGAGTGACGATGAATCGCTATGTTTTTATAGAGATGAGCAACCAGTATCCATTTTCCCGTGTTGCGGAGATTGTCGAGTCTGAGGACATGCCGCAAACCTCTCCACCGGGAATCTCGGGCAGTTGGTACAAGGTTGAAAATGACACCACCGTTCAAGTTGGCTGGAAGGCTACCTACGAGGCAATTGGTTGGAGCTATTCGGAGCTTGCTTATCAGGATCATGTCGATTTGGTCTCGTTGCGTATGCGTCAAAAGCTCGGTGCAGCCACCGGCTGGCTCGATCTGAATCCAGTGCAATACAAAGTGAACCTCGGCAGCGCCACGCCAGAAGAGGCAGCTGCATGGATTGCTTACCAGCAGTACTACGTCGCGGTTGCCGACGTAAAAAATCAAGCTGACTACCCGTACACGGTCAACTGGCCAGTCGTTCCGTTCTGATTGCAAAGTCGGATCAACGGACGAGAGCGCATTACTGAAAAGCCCGGCCCCGGCGTCGGGCTTTTCGGAATGCCTAACTCAAGAGAAACCGTTTGAACCCAACACTCATCATTCATCAATCACCTACGGAGGCGTGACATGACAAACGAGCAACAAGCGTTGGCGGACATGCCGATCTGGCTGGTCATCCTCCTTGCCGTTGTCGGCGGGGTATCTGGCGAAATGTGGCGCGCTGACAAGGAGGGCGCCCGTGGCTGGTCATTGCTCCGACGGCTGGCCCTGCGCTCCGGCGCCTGCATGATCTGCGGCGTGTCGGCGATCATGCTGCTGTATGCCGCCGGATTATCTATCTGGGCTGCCGGCGCGTTCGGTTGCCTGACAGCAATGGCCGGCGCCGATGTCGCCATCGGTCTTTACGAACGCTGGGCCGCCAAGCGCATCGGCGTCTGCGAAGTCCCGCCGCGCGACCAGCCTTAACCCTGAATATGTTTCCGTGCCGCCCCAGGGCGGCAGGGCTGCGCGTGGACGATTGAAAAGGAGCTCATGTATGCCCACACCGATCCAGCAGCCGTCGCAACTGTTCACCGCCATCACGACGACGCTGCCCAACACTGCCGGTCTCAGCCTCACTGTCGGCAGTTACGCCGATTTCACTGCACCGGGCGATCAGGCCTGGGTGTTGATCAACTTCGAGCGGAATGGACCTGGAGTGCGCGCCGCTGACGGGCGAATTGCTCATGTCATGACGGTGTCGCTGCAGGTCATCCCGGCCCTTTCCGCCAGCGCATTTGCAGCATGCGATCTGATTGCTGTGCTGAAAAACCTGATCACCGACAACCGCTGGGGCCTGCCCGCCGATCAATGCGATCTGCCGATCAACATTGATGGCCTGCCAACGCTGCTTACCCGCACCGAGCAGCGATACAAGACCTGGACACTGACGTTCAATCAGACCCTTTACCTCGGCCCGACCTTGCTTGACGACCCGCTGGGCACGCCGAAATTCGCTCGCACCTGGGAAGTCAGCGACATTGACGATCCTGACCAATACACCGCGCTGGAGGCCTGAGATGTTCGATGCACTATTGCGCATGCAACTCGGACCGATCATCGAACGCCTGGCCGAGATGGAAGCGGAAATCGACGACCTGCACCGGCGCGCCGAAAGCTTCTGCCGGATCGGTATCTGCCAGACCGTCGACGCCACGAGCAATACCTGTCAGGTCAGTCACGGTGGGTTGCTCACGCCGGCGATCAAGTTTTTCAACCCCAGCGCTGGCGCACAAAGCGAGTCGCGGATTCCGACGGTGGGCGAGCAGTGTCTGCTGTTCAATTACGGTAGCGGCGAAAGCGGCGCGCAGAGCGTGGCATTGTTCGGCTTGAACAGTGACCGTTTTCCGCCAGCCTCCACAGTGCCGACGCTGACCCGTCGAGTACATCAGGACGGCAGCGAAAGCAGCTACGACGATGCTTCACACACCCTGCACTGGCTTAACGGCCCGGCGACTTTCAACGGCTCTCGCGAGTCACTGGAACTGAGTATCGGCCCGGCACGCCTGGCAATGACGCCACAACTGATCACCCTGCAACTGGGTGCAGTCGGCCTGACCATCGACGCTTCCGGCGTGCACTTCAGCGGCCCATTGGTCGATCACCAGGGCCGTGTCATCAGCCCCTGATTCAAGAGCCTCCCATGATCGGAATCGATAGAGACAGCGGGACCACGGTCGACGACTGGCTGCAGTTTGTGCAGCGTGCGACCCGGGCCCTGACTACGCCGCTGGGCACCCGGCAAAAAAGGCCCCTGTATGGCTCGTTGATCCCCTCGCTGCTGGGGCAGAACCTCGGCGACGACGTCCTGCTTCTGGCCCAGAGCCATGCGGCGCAGGCGTTCTATAACGCGCAGAACGGGATCAGCGATTTTCAGCCGCAAGTGATCGTCGCCAGCCGTCAGGGCGCCGGTCTGCTGTTGCGCTTCGCCGGCACCTGGAAAAACCGTCAACAAACCTTCGAGGTCGTGACATGAGCATGTTGATCCCCGGCCAGAACCAATTGGCCGAACCCGCGCTGATTACCGTCGAGGCTTTCGAAGATCTGCTCGCCGAGTTCAAGACTTTCGTCATCGAATACGTCGGTGCGCGCTCGCCGGACAGCGCCGCAAAACTCAAGACCAGCCTGGAAAACGAGAGTGAACTGCTGACCCTGGCGCTTGAGGCTTTCTGCGTGCGGCTGCAAACCCACGAGCGCAAATACAACGCCCGCATCAAACAGATGCTGGCGTGGTGGGCGACGGGCAGCAACCTCGATGCGCGGCTGGCGGACATGGGGCTTGAGCGGCAGTTGCTCGATCCGGGCGACCCGGCGGCATTCCCGCCGGTGCCGGCGATTTATGAAAGCGACGAAGACGCTCGCCTGCGTTATTACCTGGCGCCGCATGCGCCGGCAGCCGGTTCGCGGATGCAGTATCGCCGCGAGGTCTTCACCCTCGGCGAGCGCCCAACGGTGCAGGTCGAATCCACCGAGGCAGGTGTGGTGAATGTCACTTACACCTTCAACCCGGATGGCCTTGCTGCACAGGTCAAAGATGGTAACGGTCGACGCACCGCGTCGGGCGAAGTGCAGGTTACTGTGCTGTCCCGCGACGGCGATGGCACGCCTTCCGCAGCATTGCTTGAGGGCGTTCGTCAGCACTTCGCGCGGCCTGATGTACGACCGGAAACGGACCTTGTTACGGTCAAGGCTGCTGACATTCAGCGCTACAAGATTCGCGTTGTCGCCAAAATCAATTCCGGCCCGGATTCGGGCCTGACCAAAGTCGCCGCGCAGCAACAATTGCAGGCTTACGCCGACAGTTGCCATCGCCTCGAAGGTCGGGTCGATCCGAGCTGGATCGACTACACGCTGCACAGCGCCGGTGCCGTGCAACTGCAGATTCTTGAACCGCTGGCGCCGATCGTGACCACGGCGTTTCAAGCGCCGTATTGCACGGCGGTCGAGGTTGAGGTGCTGACGCTATGAGTAAAAAAACTCAGCGCCCAACGCTGCTGCCGGCCAACAGTTCGGCACTCGAACGAGGTCTGGATCTGGGCTTTGGCGCTTTGCTTGATCGCATCGCACCGCCGTTCCCGGAACTGATGAACCCCGCAGAAACCCCGGTTGCCTTTCTGCCGTATCTGGCAGCGGATCGCGGTGTTGCCGAATGGAGCACCGCTGCACCGGAAGCGGAAAAACGCCTGACCGTTGAACTGGCCTGGCCCACCGCGCGCCAGGCTGGCACCCGCAAGGCGCTGGAAAACGCCGCCAAGGGTTTGCAACTACGCCCGGAAATCCGCGCCTGGTACGAACAGACGCCGCCCGGTGCGCCTTACAGCTTTTCCGTACGAGCCTTCAGCGACCAACCCTACAGCGAAGAAATCGACGCCCGTCTCGACCGACGCCTGGCGGATGCCAAGAGCGAACGCGATGTGCTGACGGTCTCGGTCGGCTTGAGCGCTTTCGGCAATCACGTCATCGGCGCCGCGACGTTCTGCGGCGAACTGACCACGGTTTATCCGGTGTTCATCGAAGGGCTGGAAACCTCGGGAGAGGCGTTCATGGCTGCCGGCATGTACACCGTCGAAACATCCACTATTTATCCTCAGGGGGCCTGAATGGCTGACTATTACACCCTGCTCACCAACGCAGGGATTGCCTACGAAACGGCGTGCAAGGCCGCGGGTACGCCGATCAAGTTGACGCAGATTTCCGTCGGCGATGGCGGCGGCTCGGTCTACAACCCGGCCGCGACCGCCACTGCGCTGAAACGCGAAGTCTGGCGCGGGCCGCTCAATGCGCTGTTCCAGGACGAGAAAAATCCGAGCTGGCTGCTCGCCGAAGTGACCATTCCGCCGGATGTTGGCGGCTGGTATGTGCGTGAAGCCGGGTTGTGGACTGACACTGGCGTTCTCTACGCCATCGTCAAATATCCGGAGTCGTTCAAACCGGTTCTGGCCACGTCGGGTTCGGGGAAAGAGTTCTACATTCGCTCGATTTTCGAGACGAGTAATGCGTCGCTGGTGACGTTGTTGATTGATGACACCGTGGTTAAAGCCACGCGTGCCTGGGTCATGAGTTACCTCGCCGAAGAACTCGGCAAGCTGGATGGTAAGCAGTCGGCGCGTGTTGCGGCATCCACCAACATCGTGTTGAGCGGTGCGCAGCAAATTGACGGTGTCGCAGTGATCGCTGGCGACCGCGTGCTTGTTGCGAACCAGACGCTGGCCAAGGACAACGGCCTGTGGATTGTCGCCAATGGTGACTGGGTGCGGGCGACCGATGCCAACAGCAGCGCCAAGGTCACGCCGGGACTTACGGTCATGGTCGAGGAGGGCACGGCGAATGGAGATTCGTTGTGGCATCTCACGACTAACGCGCCGATCACTTTGGGTACCACAGCGCTGACGTTCAAGATGCTGGCGGGGCGTACCGGGATTGCGGCCGGGACATACAAAAGTCTGACGGTTGATGAATATGGCCGCGCGACTGCCGGTGCGAACCCTGAAACGTTGGCCGGGTTTGGCATCAAGGATTCGTACACCAAGGCTGAAGTTGAAGCGTTGATTGCCAAGGCGTCGGCGTTGCCGGTGGGGTCGATTGTCGCGTTTCCGGTTGATTCGCCGCCGCCGGGTTTTCTGGAGCTGGATAACAGCGTCAAGAGCAGTGCGACGTATCCCGACCTGAGCGCTTATCTGGGCGGAAAGTTCAACAAGGGTGATGAAGGCGTTGGGAATTTCCGCTTGCCGGAGGCGCGTGGGGAATTCTTGCGTGGTTGGGATCATGGGCGAGGCGTAGACGCTAGCCGTGTGGTTGGCTCGACCCAAAAGGGTACGGTAACTACTTTCGACAGCAACCCGAATCCGAACCTCACGGTCGAGGTTGTGCAGGCATCGGTGGCGGCTGCACAGGCCGATGTATTCGTATCCACTGATTATCCTGGGGTAGCCAGGACGTACACGACTTCGGGGGTTGTTACCTCATCGATACTGGCGGATGGCGGAGTTGTGAGGCCGCGTAACATCGCCGTCATGTGGTGCATCAAAGCCTGGAACGCCCCGGTCAATCAGGGAACCATCGATGTCGCCGCGCTGGCCAAGGAAGTCGAACGGCTCAAATCCGCCGTTCCGATTGGCGCTGTTCTGGCATTCCCGACGGGTATTGTCGCACCCGGTTATCTGGAGCTGGACGGCAGTGTGCAGAGCATTGCGACTTATCCGGATCTGGCCGCCTATCTCGGTACCACGTACAACAAAGGCAATGAGGGCGCAGGTAACTTCCGATTGCCGGAATCACGCGGTGAGTTCCTGCGCGGCTGGGATCATGGGCGCGGTGTGGATGCGGGGCGGCAGATCGGAATTTATCAGGGAGACGAAGTAAAATCCCACTATCACGATGCCCTGTTCGCGACAGGTCCAGTAGGCGCTGGCTCCGTTCTGGGGATCACCAACTCGGCTGCCGGTGACAGGGTGGGAAGTGGTGCGCAATATGCGTCCAGCGGCGGCCCTCAAAGCTACATTGCCAGTACCGGAGGCGCTGAAACCCGCCCCCGCAACATCGCCGTCATGTGGTGCATCAAAGCCTGGAATGCACCGATCAATCAGGGAAGTATCGACATCGCTGCATTGGCTGCAGACATCAAAAGTTGGCGGCTCAACGGTTCCGAGGTCGGCGCAACTCGTAATTTGCGAGTATCGCTTCCAAGTGCCGCATCGGTTGCAACACTCACGGCTGATCAGTTGATTGTTGAGCAACCCGGTATCGCTCAATACAAATTGTCGAGCGTCAATCTATCTATAGATTTGACGACCATTGGTGCTGGTGGGATGGATGTCGGAGTTGCCCCGGCGCTCGGCAGTGTCGGGATTTACGTTATCTATAACCCTGTGCTGGGTATTGCCAAGCTGCTCGGCGTCAATGCGTCCTCGACGTTGATTCCTGAGGTTTATTCCGGCGCTTACATGCCGGCCGGATACACCGCAAGCGCGCTGGTCAGCGTTTGGCAAACCGACACCAATCGATTGATGGTTACCGGTGTCCAGCATCAACGCCTGATATCCATCCCCAGAGCGCAAGTCTTGTCTAACGGGGCGTCTTTGACATGGACTCCTGTTTCCCTGGCGTCGATTGTTCCGAAAAACGCAAAATCCGTCGGCGGGTATGTTCACTACATCAGCAGTGCTGAAAGCGCTGGGGGTGGTTATCTGGGACTTGCTTCTGATGCGGTGGGGACTGGATTAAAAACTGTCGGTATTGGCGGGATGCTGGGGTTGGGTGTTCTCGGTTCATTCTCCGACCTGGTAATGACCACGCCACAAACGATTCACTACATCCTGGACTCAATTTTGTCCCGAGCTAATTCCGTCCATATTTCCCAATACACGTTTTAGGGGATACCCATGTTGAGAGCGTACTCAAAAGAGGGAACAGCCTTTCGAGGTGTCGCCCCTGATTGGCCATTGGCAGAGGGTGAAATTCTTTTTGACCATGAACCCACTGAAAAAGAACTGGAAGACGCCTTTGGATTCGCTTCTGGCGAATTGGTAAAAAGCCGCCAGTTGACCTTGATTACTGCAGAACGATTCAGCCGAGAAGGTTCGGGAATCGTGGTCGAGGGTGTGACCATTGATACTTCCCGAGACAGCCAGTCGCTGATTGCTGGAATGGCCGTTTCTGCGATGTTGAACCCTGCTTATCAATGCAATTACAAGGCTGTGGACGGCTTTGTCGAACTGACTGCTTCGCAAATTCTTGCTGTAGCAACGGCTGTTCGATCTCATGTTCAGACTTGCTTTGACCGGGAAAGGGCTCTGTCGGAAAGCGTTGTTGTCGGCACCTACACCGATGCCATGCTCAAGGACGGTTGGCCAGACTCACCCCCAGTTACACCCACCTCAGCACTTCAATAAACGCCCCACACCGTGGGGCGTTTTCATATCTGGCCACCCAGGTGGGTGGTTTTAGAGTCATTACTTATCAAACAAGGAAGAACCTATGTTTTATTCACACTCCACTGGCGGTTTTTACGATCCCACCTTTCATACAGAAATTCCAAGCGATGCAGTTGAAATCTCTCAGGAGTACTGGAGGGAGTTACTGGACGGATTGTCCCTGGGCAAGATGATTGTCATGAATGATGAAAACTACCCAGTGCTGGTTGAACGGCCCGGCCCAACGCCTGAGCAACTGGAGGGGTATGAGCGTTCGTGGCGCAACCTGCAGATTGCAGCCACTGATCCCGTGGTCAACCGTCATCGCGACGAGGTGGACCGTTGGCCAACCCAGCTGACCCCGGCGCAATACATCGAGTTGCAAACGTATCGCCATGTGCTTCGTCTGTGGCCGGAGGGCGGTGAGTTGCCCTTGAGCGAACACCGCCCGGCAGCGCCGGAATGGCTCGCTAGCCTGCCTGAATAAAAACGCCCCGCACTGACGGGGCGTTTTCTTATCCGCTGATCAGCAACTGATAGCCCCTTGTTGAAACCAAGGGGCTTTTTCGTCTTTGGAGAAACCCGAATGGCAACCCGCCAAACCTACACCGTGCTCGTCCCATTCCCCACCGGCGGTGGGCACTGGTCGAGCATCGGTCAAGACCTTGATCTGCTCGACGTCGAGGCCAGTGCCTTGCACTTCGCCGGTCGACTGGAACTGAAAACCCCCTCCACCCAGGCCAAAAAGGCCGCTGCCAAGAAGGCTGACTGAATATGGCTGAGGTTCTGAACTTCGAGCACAACGGCATTACTGTCAATGCCACCGAATCCCCCGAGGCCATGGGTGGCCTGGGTGACAACGTCATCGGTCTGGTCGGCACTGCGCCGAAAGCCGATCCGCTGATTCCGCGTAACGCACCGTTCCGCATCAACAGCTTCACCACCCACGCGCTGCTCGATCCGACCGGTTCCGAAGAGGGCACCCTGTACCACGCGGTTTATCAGATCCTCAAAGTGGTCAAGGTGCCGGTTTACGTGGTGATCGTCGAAGCGGGCGCTACCCCGGCTGACACCGTCAACAACGTGATCGGCGGCGTTGATCCGCTGACTGGTCGCAAGCTCGGTCTGGCGGCGCTGGGCAGTGTCCCGGAAGACCTGACCATCATCGGCGCGCCGGGCTTCACCGGCACCAAAGCGGTGGCCAGCGAGTTCGCCTCGTTCGGCAAGCGCATCAAGGCCCGTGTGGTGCTGGATGGCAAGGACGCCTCGGTCGCTGATCAAGTGCTGTACAGCCAGGAACTCGGCGGCGCCGATCTTGGTTTCGACCGCTGCCTGGTGGTGCACAATATGCCGGCCGTGTACTCGAAAGCGGCGAAGAAAAACGTCTTCCTGTCGCCGTCCAGCCTGGCGATTGCCGCACTGGCCAAGGTCAAGCAGTGGGAGAGCCCGGGCAATCAGGTGACCTACGCCGAGGACGTTTCGCGGGTCGTTGAATACAACATCCTCGACACCTCCACCGAAGGCGATCTGCTCAACCGCTACGGCGTCAGCTACTACGCCCGCACCGTGCTCGGCGGTTTCTCGCTGCTGGGTAACCGTTCGATCACCGGCAAGTTCATCAGCTATGTCGGCCTCGAAGATGCGATCAGCCGCAAGCTGGTCAAGGCCGGCCAGAAAGCCATGGCCAAGAACCTCACCAAGTCCTTCATGGATCAAGAGGTCAAGCGCATCAACGACTGGCTGCAAACCCTGGTCGCCGACGAAACCATCCCTGGCGGCAGCGTCTATCTGCACCCGGAACTGAACAGCGTCGAGAAGTACAAGAACGGCACCTGGTACGTGGTTATCGACTACGGCCGCTACGCGCCGAACGAACACATGGTTTATCAACTCAACGCCCGCGATGAAATCATCGAGCAGTTCCTGGAGGACGTTCTCTAATGTTTACCAACCGCGTAAGACAGGCCATCGCGGCCACCCTGCAAGGCCTGCCGTTGTCGGCGACCGTTGAAGAATTCACCCCGCCGAAGATCGAATTCGATGTGGAAGAGATGCGTGGCGGCCGCTTCATCGTCGAGGAAATGGCCAAGGGCGGCAAAGCGCTCAACGCCAAGCTGACCCTGCAAGGTCTCGGCGCCGAGGTCATGCTGGCACTGGGTGTGAAGCTGGGCGACGACATCCTGCTGAACGTGCGTGAAGCCGGTCAGGATCAGGACGGCAACACTTGGTTCACCTACCACACCGTCGGCGGCAAGCTGAAATCCCTCGAAGAAACCGCCGTGAAAATGGGTGAAAAACCCAAGACCAATCTGGAGCTGTCCTGCCGCACCTACAACCGCCTGGAAAACGGCGTGCCGGTGATCGACATCGACGTGCGCACCCAGAAGTTCGTGCTCAACGGCGTCGACATCCTCGGTGATGCGCGGCGTGCGGTGCTGATGCCGTAATCCCGGTTTACAGGCAATCATAAAAAACCCTGTGGGAGCGAGCTTGCTCGCGAAGCCTTTGGCACATGCAACATCAATGTGACTGAACCACCGCTTTCGCGAGCAAGCTCGCTCCCACAGTGGGCCAGTGTGACTGGCAGAAATTGAGTAACCCCCAAGAATCACCAAGGAATTCATACATGTCGTGGATGCCACCCCAGCATGACCTGTTGTCGCCGATCACCGGCGACGACGGTTCGCAGATCGAAACGATCCAGCTCAAGCCACTGTTCTACGCCGCGCAAAAAGAAGCGCTGGAACGCGCCGGCGATGACGAAGACGATCAGTTCTTCGAACTGGCCCTGCTCGCCACCGGCCTGTCGGTCAAGGAACTCGACCAGCTCAAGCGCCCGGACTACGTGAGCATCGCCCAGTACGTGCATGAGATGTCGACCCAGCCTGCGTCGTACTTTCTCGAGCAGGTCGAAGACGCGGAAAAATCCGCCGATCCCGATCAGATCCAGCTGCTGCAACCGCTCGCCGTGACCGGCCGCACCGTGACCTCGCTGAGCCTGGAAATGCCCGTGCTGCGCGCCACCAAAGTGATGAAGAAACTGAAAACGGCCAAGGAACGCGCCGAGTTCATCACCGCCCATTGCACCGGCCTGATGATCCCCGATCTGGCCCTGATGACTGTTCCGGACTGGACTCAATTGCAGGTGCGCATCGACGATTTTTTAAACCAGCCGGCGGCCTACTTTCGGAACGCGATATCGAAGTAATCCTCGATATCGTCCCGCTCATTTACCCGGTAAGTGAAGCGGAGATTCTGGAATGGGACGCCGAAAAGGCGTTGCGCCGCTACGACATAGCGATCACTCGCCTTGGCGTAAAACAGGAGTAGAGCGGCAATGGCAGAAACAAGGTATTCGCCAATGCTGGCCAGCGCGAACAGCAGCGTCGGGTTCAGCAACACTGGCTTGGCAGGTGAGAAGTTCACATTCGACGTTATCGCCAATCCACTGGCGGAGTTGAAGCTCGCGGTCGTGACCGCCAGTCAGGACATCCGGTTATTGATCAAGGAGCAGATCAAGCTTCGGGAAGTCATGGTCGCGCTGCAATCGCTGTCGAAGGCCGGTTCGCCAACGTCGGCGCCAGTAAGTGCGCCGAAGTCAAAACTCACGGCCGAGATCGAACAGCGTCAGCCTCCCGCGTTTCTGCAGTCGACCATGGCGCTTCAAACGGCCATGGCCAGGCTAAAACAAGTGCCGGGCATGGACGGCGATCTCAAGAGCATGGCGATCGCCAACCTGGCAATGGCCGGTGAAAAAACGGTGGCGGGCAGTGGTGCGACTGCGGTTAGCCTGGCCGAGGTCGAATATGCAGCGGGCAAATCCGGGGTAGGTGCCAATCTCACTGGCGACGCCAAGGAACAGGAACTGCTGGATTTCGGCCGTGATGCCGCCACGAACGCGACAGCGTTTGGCATTGAACTGAAAGCCGCTGGAGAAATGCTGACGGTCTGGAGAACCTCGCTCAAGCTCGATCGCGCGCAGGCTCAAAGCTTGGCCGACGCCAGTATTCATCTCGGGAAGAATTCGCTGAAAGCGACCGCAGCCGACATTGGCTCGGTGGTACAGAGCTCTGGCGAAACAGGAGTCGCGGCGGGTATTGCACCTGAGCAACTGGCTGCTCTTGCGGCCGCTTTGCTCAACGCAGATGTGGGCACGTCTGGCGCCGCTACATCGGTGAAAAGCATCAGCGCTGCGCTGGCCAAAGGTGCCAAAGGCTCGGTCGCCGAGCGTGCCGCCTGGGCAACACTTGGACTCCAGCCGGACAAGCTCACCGAGGATGTACCGCAAACCGTTTTCAAAGCGCTCGAGGCTCTCAAACAAAAGTCGGTGAGCCAACAATCGGCACTGATCAAGACATTGTTCAACGGTGACGAAGGCGTCAGCAAACTGCTGGAGAAACCGCAGGATGTCGACAAGACATTTGCGTTGCTGACCGCGAGAAAACCGCTAGATCCACAGACCGAGTTGCTGAAGACGCTGTCGACCGGCAGCGACGGTTTGCATCAGTTGATGGCGAAACCTGCTGAAACGACGTTCTCGCCGGTTCCCCTTCAAGGACCGACCCACAGCACCGAGCCGCAATACAAAGGTGCGGTGCAGAGGTCAGCCGATCCGGCTGGCGGCAGTCCTCAGCAAAGCTGGAACGCTTACGACGCCAGTAGAAACCGTTTGGCGACAGCGGTCGCTCCGGATGCGCAAACGCTGGACTCGCTCACCAATACATTGAACTGGGCGGCGGAAAAAGCCGAGGCGAACCCGAAAGTCGCCACGTCTCTGACTATTGCGGCGGCGGGGCTTACGGCGTTTGTGGGGGCGTTGCTTACAAAGGTCGCCGACAATTTCGTTGGCAAGCTTGTGAAGGGCATCGCAACGAAACTGCCGAAGGGACTTGGCAAATGGATTGCGGATATCGATGTTGCCGGCGATAGCGGTAAACCCGTTGAAAACTCGACTTTTGATGAACCCGATCCGAAAAAGCCCACCCAGAGAAAGGGTGGAGGCCTGAAACCACGCAGGGTGAGCCTCGGTTCTTTGAACAAGCGAAAGAGCCATCAACCACTGATTGGTTCCGGCAGCTCTGCAGCTCGCAATCCTCTCATTCGCCAGACCTCAGCGTGGCCCGCAAGCATGACGGCATTCGCCGGCTCATCGGGCGCCAGCCCAATGCCCGCTGCGCGGCTGTCCGGCTCCTACGCCAAGGCCGGCGCGCTGCTGGCCAAAAAAGCGCCGCCGCTGCGCTTGCTCAGCGCAGGTTATGAACTGGTCAATGGTGTGATGCACGGGGACACGCGTTCAGTGGTGTCATCCGGTGCTTCGTTGGCCGGGTCTTCAGCGGGCGCCGCTGTCGGTGCCGCGCTTGGCACGCTGATTCTGCCTGGCGTGGGTACTGCAATTGGCGGGTGGCTCGGAAGCATGGCGGGGGGAGCCATCGGTGAGTCGCTGGGCGACAAACTGGGGACCCAAGCCGATCGTCTCGGCGCGCCTGCTCAGGTCAGCAAGGACCTGATCGCGACCTCGGCGACCTCCGCGATCCCGGCCACCACAGCCGCCAGCCAGCCTGTCACGTTCAACTCAACGATTCAGATCAATGGCCAGGATCTGGCCAGCGCCCAGGCGCTCGCCAATCTGGTGGTACAAACAACCATGGGGCAGTTGGGTCAGATCATGCCAACCAATCCCCTCGCCACCCGCCGTGACGCAGCCCTGACCGATGGAGCCGCCTGATGAAACAACAAATGGCATTAGGCAGCTTCATCTTCGGCCTCTCGCGCCAATTTGCGTACCACTCGTTGTTGCGCAAGTCCGATGGCGGCTGGAGCGAAATACAGATCCTCACCAGCAAACCGAAATCCAGCCAGACCGGCCAGAAGCCGGAAACCCTGACCATCACCGGCAAGTCGATGTACGCCGTGGCCATGGATCGGCTGGATGAATTGCGCGCCTTGCAGGCACTGCGCATACCGCTGCCATTGATTGACGGCATCGGTCGCAATTGGGGTCTGTGGCGGATCAACAACGTTCAGGAAACCCAGACCCAGATCATCGATGACGGTACGGCGATGGTCGTCGATTGGGTCATCGAATTGGCGGAGTTCAACAATGCGTAAGGTTCGAAGCGTGGCCGGTGATTCGGTGAATCTGCTGCTCTACCGCGAAACCGGGCGCAGCGACGATGCCGCTGAAGAAGCCCTGTGGAAACTCAACCCGACCCTGGCTGAACACGGCCCGGTTCTGCCCGCTGGCATCTGGGTCGTGCTGCCTGAACTCGACAGCAAACCCGCCGCGATCAAAGCGCTCACGGCTTGGGATTAAGGAGGTTGTATGGCATTGGGTTTTACCCCGGTCGTGCAGATTTATGGCGCAAACGCGGATCTGCTCAACCAGCGTCTGATCAGTTGGGAACACATTGATGCCGCCGGTATCGAGTCGGATCAACTGACCCTGACCATTGATCTGGAAGGCCTCGAAGGGCTGCCAAATCTGGGCGGGAAAATCGGCCTGCTGGTGGGTTACCTGGAAATGGAAGAGATGGTCGACAAGGGCCAGTTCAAAGTCACTCGCCTGACACCGACGCTGTTTCCGTTGCGCCTGACCCTGGTGGCCACTGCAGCGCCTTTCAGCAAGGATGACGAGACCGGCTTCAAGCAGCGTCGCACCGCCAGTCATGGACCGACGACGCTCGGTCAACTGTTTAGCAAACTGGTGTCGCAACACGGATTTTCATCGCGTGTCGCTGCGGACGTGTCGATGATCAAGATCGCCCACGTCGACCAGTCCAATGAAACCGATATGGGCTTTCTGACGCGGCTGGCGAAGAAGTACAACCTGGTCGCCAAACCTTATGGCGATGCGTATGTGCTGGCGCGGCCTGGGCAGGTCAAATCCATCTCGGGGCAGAAACTGCAGGATGTGACGTTGTCGGTCACCCACGACAATCGTCCCGGCGATCACGCCTTCATCAGCGCCACGCTGGAAGAGGCCGCCCGCGAACAGGCCAAGGGCTGCAAGACCTGTTTTGTCGATGCGGTTACAGGCGTTTTGCATTGGGTCGAGACGGGACTTGCGCCGTTCAAGACCATCCGCCAGAAGCAACCCAATGAAGCCGACGCCATTGCCGTGGGCGAAGGCGAAGTGCGCAAAATGCTCCGGCAAAAGTACAAGGTGAAGCTCACCTGCCCCGGCGATCCGCGACTGGCCGCTGAAGGCCTGGTGCTGCTCGATGATACCTGGCCGGATTTCATGCGCGGACGCTGGTCGATCGACAAGGTCACCGCCAGCGGCAATCGCGAGAACAGCTATCGCTGCCTGATCGATGCCAGCTGCCTCGATCCAAAGGCTGAAGACTGATCTCTCAACACCACAAATCCCTTGTAGGAGTGAGCCTGCTCGCGATTGCGGTGTGTCAGTCACCATCGATTCTGACTGTAAGTCCGCTATCGCGAGCAAGCTCACTCCTACATGAGTCCTGCGGTAACTCCCACTATTTGGAACACCCCCATGAAGATCACCCCGATCCTCACGCAACTGCGTGGGCAATGCCCTGGCCTTGCCAATCACATTTCGGTGGGTGTCGATCTGGCGCTGCTACAAGGCAACCCGGATCTGCCGACACCCTCGGCCCACGTGCTGCCACTGGCTGACTTGGCGAGTGAAAGCACCACCCAAAACCTCACCACCCAACCGATCCGCGACCGCTTCGAAATCGTCCTGGCGCTTGACGCAACCGACGCTACAAAAGCGCTGGATCTGTTGCACGACCTGCGCGCCGAACTGTGGCGCGCGCTGGTGGGGTTCAAGCCGGACAACGACTACAGCGCCATCGTCTATGACGGCGGCGAAATGGTCTCGATCAACAGCAGCCGCGCCTTCTACCGGCTGCGTTTTTTTGCCGAGTTCCAGCTCGGCCGCAATCTGCCAAGTCAGCCTGCGGAGAGTTGGCACGAACGTGAACTGGACGGTTTGTCGTCCTTTACCGGGGCCACCGTGCGGGTCGATGCGATCGACCCGGCCGACCCCAACCTGAAACGCCCGGGCCCCGATGGGCGCGTGGAAATGACTTTCTCTGGAGACGTAACCCCATGAGCAATCGCATCACCGTACTGCCGGCCGAAGGCCGTGTCGTACCTGACCCAGAGGCGGGCGATCTGCTGCCGCTGGAAGGCCGTGAAGTGCTGGACAGCGCCTGGTGGCGCCGACGTCTGGCCGACGGCGATATCACCCTCAAAACCGCACCAGCCAAACAAAAGGGAGCCAAATAATGGCGATCGGATTCAGCAACATCCCCGCGGACATTCGTGTACCGCTGTTCTATGCCGAAATGGACAACTCGGCCGCCAATAGCGCGAGTTCGACCCTGCGTCGTTTGATCGTCGCTCAGGTCAACGACAACATTGCCCCGACCGAAGTCGGCAAACTGGTTTTGGTCTCCAGCGTTGCGCTGGCCAAGAGCATCGGCGGCCAAGGCTCGATGCTCGCCTCGATGTACGAGACCTTCCGCAAGGCCGACCCGATCGGTGAGATCTGGTGCCTGCCGCTGCACAACGCCGAAGGCGCGATCGCCAAAGGCGTGCTGACCCTGACCGGCACCGCCACTCAGGCTGGCGTGCTCAATCTGTATGTCGGCGGCGTGCGTGTGCAAGCCACTGTGGTCAACGGTGCCACTGCGGCACAAGCGGCCACCGCCCTGGCGCAGAAAATCAACGCTACCGCCGACCTGCCGGTGAGCGCTGCGGCTGCCGAAGGTGTGGTCACCCTGAACGCCAAATGGACGGGCGACAGCGGTAACGACATCAGCCTGCAATTCAATCGCCTGGGCAAGAGCAACGGCGAAGACACCCCGGTCGGCCTGACCACTGCGATCACTGCCATGACCGGCGGCGCCGGCGTGCCGGATCAGGTTGACGCGATTGCCGCACTGGGTGACGAGCCGTTCGAATTCATCGCACTGCCATGGTCCGATCTGTCGACGCTCAACACCTGGCAAGCGGTCATGGACGACAGCACCGGTCGCTGGTCGTGGGCCAAGCAACTGTTCGGTCACGTCTACAGCGCCAAACGCGGCACTGTCGGCACTCTGGTTGCTGCCGGCCAGGCACGCAATGACCAGCACATGACCATTCAGGCGCTGGAACCGGGCGTTCCGCAACCGTTCTGGGTGCAAGCTGCCGCACTGGCTGCACGCACCGCGGTGTTCATCTCCGCCGATGCCAGCCGTCCGACCCAAAGCGGCAGCCTGCCGGGCGTTGATCCGGCGCCGGCCAGCGAACGCTTCACCCTGACCGAGCGTCAGTCGCTGCTCAACTACGGCATTGCCACTGCGTACTACGAAGGCGGTTACGTGCGCATCCAGCGCTCGATCACTACCTACCAGAAAAACGCTTACGGCCAGGCCGACAACTCCTACCTGGACAGCGAAACCATGCACCAGTCGGCGTTCATCGTGCGCCGTCTGCAAAGCGTGATCACCAGCAAATACGGTCGCCACAAACTGGCTTCCGACGGCACCCGTTTCGGCGCCGGCCAACCGATCGTGACGCCAGCGACCATTCGCGGTGAGCTGATCGCGCAGTACGCCAAGCTCGAACTGGAAGGTCATGTGGAGAACGCCGAGCTGTTCGCCGAGCACCTGATCGTCGAGCGCGACGTGCAGGACCCGAGCCGCGTGAACGTGCTGTTCCCGCCGGATTACATCAACGGTCTGCGTGTGTTCGCGCTGCTCAACCAATTCCGTCTGCAGTACGACGACGCGGCTTGATCCGCGCGTTTGACGGCAAGTTTTCAGCCCACCGCGCGTGGGCTTTTTTATTCAAGGGAGTAACACCATGGGTCAACTGATTGCAGGCACCTGCTACGTCAAAGTCGACGGCGCACAACTGACCATCAATGGCGGCTGCGAAGCCCCGCTGATGGCGGTCAAACGCGAAACCGTCGTACCCGGCTTCTACAAGGAAACCGACATCGCGCCGTCGTTCAAAGTGACCGCGCTGCACACCGCCGACTTCCCGCTGAAGAAGCTGATCGAAGGCACCGATATCACCGTCACTTGCGAATTCAGCAACGGCAAAGTCTACGTGCTGGCCGGTGCGTATCTGGTTGAAGAACCGGTCTCCAAAGGCGATGACGCCACCATCGAACTGAAATTCGAAGGCATCAAGGGGACCTGGCAATGAGCGGCGCCGTGAAGCTTCAGGTTGCGATCGAAGCTCACGGCGAGCCCCTGACCGAACTCGTCCTGCGCCGTCCGACGGTGCAGGAGGTGCGAGCGATCAAGGCGCTGCCGTACAAGATCGACAAGAGCGAAGAAGTCAGCCTCGACATGGACGTGGCGGCCAAATACATCGCCGTGTGCGCCGGCATTCCGCCGTCGTCGGTCAACCAGTTGGACCTGGCTGACCTCAATGCGCTGAGCTGGGCCGTTGCGAGTTTTTTCATGAGTGCGGCGTCGGCGCCATCACCGACCTGATTGCCGTCGCCTATGACCTGGCCTGGTTCTGGAAGGTTGACCCCGAACAGATGATGGCCAGGCCACTGGATGTGCTCCGCGAATCGCTGGAGCACGCGCAACGGATCAATGCGATGCAGCAGGTGCAGTGATGGCAGAAGAAACCAAAGCTAAAGCGTCGGTATTGCTTACCGGCATCGATGAACTGTCGCCAAAGCTCGGGGCGCTGCGAGTCAAGGTCGAGAGCTTCAAGAACAACCTCGAACAGACCGGCCTCGGCAAACTGGACATCAGTGGTCTGTTCAAGGGCGGCAGCGTGATTACGCCGTTTGTGGATGGCATCAAATCGGCCGCAGCGTTTCAGGGCAAATTGGCCGAAGTGGGCGACGCGGCAAAAGCCGTCGATTTACCCGCCACGCCGAAAGTCGCTGCGCAAAACATGAACGTGTTCAGTGCGTCGATGGAAAAGGTTTCCGCAGCCGTGGACGCCGCGCTGGTGCCGGCGGTGGGGGCGTTGGTGGTCGGGCTGGAACCGATGCTGACCCAGGTCGGCAGCCTGCTCGCCGACAACCCGAAACTGGTCGAAGGCCTGGCGGCGGGGGCAATCGCTTTCTCCGCCATGCAAACCGCCGTTACCGGCATGACCCAGGTGATGGACGTGATGAGCATGGTGCTCAAGACCAATCCAATCATGCTGATCGCCATGGGTATCGCAGTGGCGGCCGGTTTGATTTATGCCAACTGGACGCCGATCAGCGCGTTCTTCAAGGGTATGTGGGAAGGCGTGAAAAACATCGGTGTGAGTGCGATGGCGACGTTGCGCTCGATCCTCGATTGGCGACCGCTGGATGCACTGGCGGCGCTGTGGTCACCGGTCGCGGGATTTTTCTCCGGGATCTGGGACAAGGTCAAAGCGGTCACCGCGCCGGTGATCGACTTCTTCAAATCGGTGTTCTCGTGGACGCCCGCCGGCATGATTCTGGAAAACTGGGCGCCGTTGACCGGTCTGTTTTCGGCGATCTGGGACTTGCTCAAGGCCTTGAGTGTGCCGGTGATGGCGTTCCTCAAAGGTCTGTTCGACTGGACACCGTTGGGGATGATCATCAACAACTGGGGGGCGATCACTGGCTTCTTCGGCTCGATCTGGACGGCGCTGCAACCGGCGGCGCAAGCCATCAAGGACTTCTTCGGCACGTTGTTCGACTATTCCCCACTGGGGATGATCGTCAACAACTGGGGCAGTATCGTGGCCTTCTTCGAACCGGTCTGGGCCGCATTGCAAGCGTCGGCGCAGCAGATCAAAGGCTTCTTCCAGAGCCTGTTCGAATGGTCGCCGCTGGAACAGATCGCGATGTACTGGCAACCGATCAGCGAAGTGTTTTCGGCGCTGTGGGGTGTGGTGCAGGCGTTGGCCGCACCGGTACTCGAGTTTTTGCACAACATGTTCGAATGGACGCCGTTGGGGCAGATCATCAAGAACTGGGGGCCGATCACCGAGTGGTTTGGCGAGTTGTGGCAAAAACTGCAAACCGTCATTGCGCCGATCAAAGAGCTGTTCGACGGCGGCTTTGCCGGACTGATCGCCAAGGTCACCGGCAAGGTGGAAACGTTCACCGAAGCGCAACGCCAGACCAATGCCGAAGGCAAAGGAGAGCTGGCGCCGGCGTTCTTCGGGGTGACGCCGCAAGCAGCGGGCAACGGTGCACTGCAAAGTGGTTCGTTGCCACAGAGTTCTGGCGCGCTGATTCAACAAAGCGCTATCAACAACCGCACACAACTCGAAGGCGGCCTGACCGTGCGCTTCGAAAATGCGCCGGCCGGATTGCGCACCGATCAACCGCAAAGCAATCAACCGGGCCTGGCGCTGTCTTCGCGCATTGGCTATCGCTCGTTGTCGGCAGGAGGTTCCAATGAACTGGCGTGACCGTTTGTTGCCGGCATCCTTTCGTGGTGTCGGGTTCTGGATCGATCAGGCGAAAACCCCGGTCGGTCGCAAAGGTCAGTTGCACGAGTATCCGCAGCGCGACCTGCCGTATTTCGAAGATCTCGGCCAGCAGGCCAGGATTCATGACGTCACCGCATTCATCATCGGCGCCGATTGCCTGGAGCAGCGCGACAAGCTGCTCAAGGCACTGGAGGCGGGCAGTGGTGAACTGGTGCATCCGTGGCTGGGGCGACTGCAAGTCAAGGTTGGCGAATGCGACATGACCCACACCCGCCAGGACGGTGGGTTGGTGACCTTTACCCTGAAGTTCTATCCAGACCAACCGTTGCCGTTTCCGACCGCTACGGTCAGCACACAGAAAGTGCTGCTGGCCAAGGCCGATACGCTGTTGGGGTCTGCGGTGGCACGTTTCGAACAGGCGATGACGCTGATCAAGGCCGCGCGGATCGGCATTGCCAATCTGCGTAACAGCCTGACCGGCGTTTATGAGGTGATCAAAGAACAGCTCAAGCCGCTGATCGAGCAGTACCGGCAGATCACCGAACTGGTCAAGGCAGTGAAGGAGTTGCCCAAGGAAGTGGCGGCTGAGTTCAAAGGTTTGCTCGGCGATATCAAGGAGCTCAAGGAATTCGCGAAGGAGGGCTACCGTGGCGTGATTGCCGACGTTTCCCAACAACTCGAAGCCATCCGCAAGGCTGATGCGCCGAAGATCACCACCGGCAAGGACACCAACGCCGCGGCGCAGGCCATGGCCGATCTGGTGCAGGACACGATGCTGGTCAAAGTGGCGCAGTGGGTGGCGTCGATGCCAGTGGCGAGCCCCGCCGTGAAGCTGTCGTCGACACCCTCGGTGGCTCATCAGGCGGATCAACCGGTGACCCGTCAGGAAGTACCGGTGACCGACGAAATGAAAGCGCTGCAGAAAGCTGTCGGGGTGGCCATTGATCCGATGCTGGACAAGGCCGATCCCAAACACCACCAGGCAATCAACGATGTCAAGGAAGCGCTGCTGGCCCATCTCAAGGCAGTGGCGTCATCCGGTGTGCGACAGGTCACCAAATCGTTCCAGGAAAGCCTGCCGGCGCTGGTTGTGGCCTACAAGCAATTTGCCGATGCGACACGGGTGACTCAAGTGACTCAGAGCAACGCGATGAACCATCCAGGCTTTTCACCCAACGACGTGAAAGTGTCCAGGGAGTGAACCATGAGTGAGATGGATAACCGCGTCACGTTGACCGTCAACAACATGGAATACGGCGGCTGGAAAAGCGTGGAGATCACGGCCGATCTGGAGCGCCAGTTCCGCACTTTCAAACTTGACATCACCTGGCAGTGGCCGGGGCAGACGGTGGACCAGCGGATCAAGCCGGGTGACCCCTGCGAAGTGAAAATCGGCCAGGACCTGGTGCTCACCGGCTATGTGTTCAAGGCGCCGATCAGCTATGACGGACGCCAGATCAGCCTGAGCATCGAGGGCAGTTCCAAGACCCAGGATCTGGTCGATTGCGCCGCCAGAAACCAGCCGAACCAGTGGCAGGAGCAACCGTTGCTGAGCATCGTGCAGGCACTGGCGATGGAGTACGGGCTGATGGTGGTCAATGAAATTCCCGAGACTGCACGGCTGACCAAGCACACGATCGTGCCGGGTGAAACCGTGTTCCAGTCGATCGACCGTTTGCTCTCGTTGCTGCGGGTGTTCTCCACCGATGACGAGCAGGGCCGGCTGGTGCTGGCCAAACCCGGCAGCGGTGGTCGGGCCAGCGATGCGCTGGAACTGGGCAAGAATATCCTGTCGGCCAACGCCCCCATGGATCAGAGTCAGGTGTTCTCCGAATACCGGGTGATCGGCCAGCAGAAAGGTTCGGACAAGAAGAGCGGGGCGGCAGTCAGCGAGGTTGAATCCAGCGCGACCGATCTGAGCTTCAAACGTCGACGCACCACTATCATCAACGAGGGCACCGCGCTGACATTCGAACTGGCCCAGCAACGCGCCCAGTGGGAGTGCGCCACCCGTATGGGGCGGGCGCAGACCACCACGTATCGGGTGCAGGGCTGGCGCCAGGCCAACGGTGATCTTTGGCGGCACAACACGCTGGTCAAAGTCACGGATCCGGTGCTTGGGTTCGATGGCGACATGCTGATCTCCAAGGTCACTTATTCGCTGTCGGCACAAGGCTCGGTGACCACGCTGCAAGTGGCGCCGCCGCATACCTTCGATCCTGATCCAACACCCCCGAAAAAAACCTGAGCCTGACTCCGAACCCTGTGGGAGCGAGCCTGCTCGCGAAAGCGCTGGCAGCTTCAACATCACATTGCCTGACCCAGCGCATTCGCGAGCAGGCTCGCTCCCACAGTGGATCGCGTGATGCCTACCTCTTGAGGACAATTCATGAGCCTACTGACACGCCTGCTGGCGCGCGGCACTGTCGTGCTCGCCAATTCGGCATCCAAGCTGCAATCGCTGCAAATGCGCCTCACCGCCGGCGAAGTGAATGACGACATGGAGCACTTCGAACCTTACGGCTTCACCAGCCATCCGCTGGCCGGTGCCGAAGGTGTCGTCACCTTCATCGGTGGCGACCGTTCCCACGCCATCGCCCTGGTCATTGCCGATCGCCGTTATCGCCTGCAATCGCTCGCTTCGGGTGAAGTGGCAATCTACACCGACGAGGGCGACAAGATTCACTTCAAGCGCGGGCGGATCATCGACATCGAAACCGCCACGCTGAACATCCGCGCCAGCAGCGCGGTGAACTTCGATACGCCGGTGATCAACCAGACCGGCAAGATCGTTTCCACCGGCGATCAACTCGCCGGTGGCATCAGCCAGATCAAACACGTGCATGTCGGCGTACAAGCCGGCAGCGGCCAGACCGGCGCGCCGGCAGGAGGCAAGTGATGCTGATCAGCCCGAATCTCCACGCTGCACTGACCCGCTCCGTACTGATCAGCCTGTTCACCTGGCGCCGCGCCGCCGATGACGACGCCCTCGACGACGACGAACGTTTCGGCTGGTGGGGCGACACGTTTCCCACCGTTGCCGACGACCGCATCGGCTCGCGGCTATGGCTGCTGCGCCGGGTGAAACTGACCCGACAAACGCAGATGGACGCCGAGTTCTACGCCCGTGAAGCCTTGCAGTGGCTGATCGACGACGGCCACTGCAGCGCCATCGACATCATCAGCGAACGCCTCGACGCCCAGCGCTTGAACCTGCGCACGGTCCTGACCCTGGCTGACGGCGAACGCCTGGACATCAACCCCGATAACAGTTGGCAGGTGATCTATGCCGTTTGAAACCCCTTCGCTGCCGGTGCTGATCAAGCGCACCCAAAGCGACCTGGCCGGCGATTCGCTGCGCCAGTCCGATGCGCAAGTGCTGGCCCGTACCCTCGGTGGCGCGGCTTATGGTCTGTACGGTTATCTCGACTGGATTGCCGAACAGATTCTGCCGGACAAGGCCGACGAGTCGACCCTGGAGCGCATTGCCGCTCTGCGTCTGAACCAGCCGCGCAAACCCGCGCAAGTGGCTACCGGCACGGTGAGTTTTACCGCCACTGCCGGCGCGGTGCTCGACGCCGATACGCTGCTGCAAACCAATGACGGCCGCACCTACAAGGTCACCGCCGCACGCACCACGGCCAATGGCAGCAACACCACCACGATCGCCGCGCTGGATGCCGGCAGCCTCGGCAATGCCGACGCCGGGCTGGCGCTGACACCGGTGCAGCCGATTGCCGGTGTGGTCGGCACCAGTTTTGTCGTGCTGGCGCCGGGACTCAGCGGCGGCGTGGCGCGGGAAAGTCTGGAGTCGCTGCGTTCGCGGGTGATCCGTTCCTACCGCGTGATTCCCCATGGCGGCTCGGCCAGTGACTACGAAACCTGGGCGCTGGAAGTGCCGGGTGTGACCCGCGCCTGGTGCCGTGGTGGCTTGCTCGGCCCTGGCACCGTCGGCGTGTACATCATGCGTGACGACGATCCGCAACCGGTGCCGAACGATGAACAACTGGCCGAGGTTCAGGCATATATCGAACCCTTGCGTCCGGTGACGGCTGAAGTGCATGTGCTTCCGCCGATTCAGGTGCCGGTGACTTATCGCCTGAAGTTGACCCCCGACACCAGCGCTGTACGCGCAGCCGTCGAAACCCAACTGCGCGATCTGCACAACCGCGAGGCCGACCTCGGCGAGGATCTGCTGATCAGCCATATTCGCGAAGCGATCAGCAGCGCCGCCGGTGAAACCGACCACGTGCTGACAGCGCCCGTGGCCAACGTCACGGCCAACGACAGCGAACTGCTGACCTTCGGAGGTTGTGTATGGGGGGCATAAGAACCGCCGCGCAATATCAGGCGCAACTGCGCGCCTTGCTGCCCAGTGGCCCGGCGTGGGACCCGGAGCGCGTGCCGGAGCTTGAGGAAGTGCTGCAAGGCGTTGCCGTCGAACTGGCGCGCCTCGATGCGCGTGCTGCCGACCTGCTCAACGAAATGGACCCGGCCGGGGTCAGCGAACTGGTGCCGGACTGGGAAAGGGTGATGAACCTGCCCGACCCGTGCCTGGGCGCCACGCCACTGTTCGACGACCGTCGCCTCGCCGTACGCCGACGCTTGCTCGCGGTCGGCAGTCAGGCCGTCGGTTACTACCTCGAAATCGCCAAAAGCCAGGGCTATCCCAACGCCACGATCACCGAACTTGAAGCCCCGCGCATGGGCCGTTCGCGTTTCGGCTCGGCGCACTGGGGCACGTGGGAAGCGCAGTTCATGTGGACGCTCAACACCGGCGGCCGTTTGTTGCTGGGTCGGCGTTTCGGCGCGAGCTACTGGGGCGAGCGCTTCGGCGTCAATCCGGGCTCGGCGCTGGAATGCCTGATTCACCGCAGCGCACCGGCGCATACCAAGGTGCACATCAATTATGACTAGGGAGGAATAAGCCATGGATTATCCGAACAGTGTGCCCAGCGCCGGCTTGGTGAATGGGAAGTTTGTCGATGAGAACCCAATGACCGGAACCCCGGGATCGCTGATTCCGGCGGATTGGGGGAATGGGGTTACGCAGGAAATTCTCAGTGTGATCAATGCGGCGGGTCTGACGCCGGACGAGAAAAAATACGATCAGTTGCTGCAAGCGATTCAGTCGGTGACGGCCAAGGGCTGGAATCAGGATCTGGCGTTGCCGCTGGTGGCATTGCCGCTGCCGACGGTGGCCACCGCCGATGGTCGGTTGACGGTCAGCCCGGCTGCGGCATCCACCAGTGGTGGCAGGGTTTCGATTGCGGCAGGCACTTATATCAGCCTCGGTCAGGAAGTCGTGAATGGTCAGTTGGGTCGTTCGCGCACCTTTGTGACGTCGGCCTGGAGCAGTGTGGATCTGTTGCCCAGCAGCCATTACTTTTTACGCGCTCAGGTCTCTGGCGGTGCGCTGACGTTCTACGTGCAGCGTGGCAACATCCATGACGTGACGCCCGAGTCGTTGAAAGGAACGGTAAACGGTGCCGCCGGTGGCGGCTTCCAGTCGACGGCACTGGACATGTGTCTGGCCTGGATCGTGACCGGCGCACCGGGCTCGGTGCCCACGGTTCGAACCATCTACAACCGTGCTCGTTTTACCTGGACTCAGACGGTCAACGGAACGGGCGCAATTTTCCTGCCTCTGGATCCCCATGCTCGTTCTGCACGATTGGTTGCCGGCAACCCGACACCGTCTTCGACGGCGGTGACGTCGGTCGCGTTTCCATCAACCGGCTGGGCGGGAGGCAACTATTGCTTCCTGTCGCCCATGATCGCTGGTAGCTCCAATAATGCTGGTGGCTGGAACCCCGCAACGGTTTCCCCGTGTGTGTTGTTTACCAACAACATCGTCAACGACGTGACGGTTTCAACGCTGGCCGCCAGTTTCGACCATGCCAATCTGCGCTCGCTGTGGCAGTGCTATCAGGCAGAGCACAACCTTGGCCAGTCGAACGCCGAGAGTGATGAACTGCTACTGAGCATGGGCATCAAGAGCCATCCGGTCACTGATTACAGTGTCGGTATCGCGGTCAATTTCGCCGATGCCGTCAACGTCCAATTGTCCTGGGAGCTTATTCGATGATCGTTATTCAGGAGCTTCATCAGTTCGACGGCGAAATGCGCCTTCCTCAACCCTCTGCCGCCCATGACTGGGACGGTCAGGCATGGGTTCTGAACGCTGACAAACAGACTGAATTGAATGCGCAGGAAGTTGAACAGATTTGCGTCAAAGTCGACGCCGCTGCCGACAGCACTCGCATCGCATTGGCTGGCGACCCGCTCAAAGCCATGGAATACGCCCAGGCCGCCGCCGACGCACAGGCCTATCAGGACGCCGGTTACCCAAAAAAGGAAGTGCCACTGTCGGTCGCTGCGTGGGTCGCCAAAGGGCGCAGCGCCAAACAGGCAGCCGAGCAGATTCTGAGCAAGGCCGATCAACTGACCGACCATCTGCTGGCGCTGCGTACGCTGCGGCTGAAGGCCAAAGCGCAAATTCGCGCACAGGCTGCCAAGGGCAACATGGATCTGGCGCGCAGCGCTGGTGACGAAGCGTTGGTTGCCATTCGCGAATTGGCCAGCGGCCTTTCCAGCTAAGCCGAAAAGCCTTCGTTCAGCGTCACCCAGGCCCACTTCGTTGTGGGCTTTTTATTTTCAGAAAACGGACCGTGTACAGGCACGCAGAAGACGCTGTGTCGACGCCGGTCATTTGTCATTTCAAAGGAACGAACAATCTATGGATTATCCAAAAAGCGTCCCCAGCGTCGGCCTGGTCGATGGCCGCTTCGTCGATGAAAACCCGGTGGAGGGTACGCCGGGATCGTTGATTCCGGCAGTGTGGGGCAACAGTGTGACTCAGGAAATTCTGAGTGTGATTACAGGGGGTGGGTTGGTGGCCTCAGAGGCGGACACCACTCAGTTGTTCAAGGCGATTCAGTCAATTGTCGGCAACGCCAGCCCGATGCGTTCGATCATCACTCGCCTCGCCGCAACGAAGACACTCACCGAACAAGAACTTGGCCTGGTACTGATTGATGGGGGCACCGCGCCCATGACTGTGACATTGCCAGCGGCCAATGCTGCTCTGGGTGTGCGCGATGTGATTGTTCGTCGTATGGATAACTCGGTTAACCGGTTGGTAGTCCAGGCATCCGGCGGCGACCGGATTAGGTTTCATACACATCTGTCAGCGAACGGCTATCCGTTTCTGGTGCTGATGGGCGGTGGGGACTGGTGGCAGTTGCGCAGTGACGGTGCTGGCAGTTGGTGGCCGGTTGGACGCTTCGACAATACCCCGCTGGGCAGACCCTCGTTTGAAACCACAATGGCGCTGAATCCCGGCGGTTATGGCCTGCTCAACGGTAACTTTTTCAAGCGTGCGGAATGGCCTTGGCTGTGGGACTTCGCCCAGGCTTCGGGAGTCTTGACGACCGAAGCGGCTCGACTTACCCGAGAAGGTGCGTGGACCACTGGCGACGGTGCGTCGACCTTTCGAATACCAGAAATTCGTGGTGAATTTCTGCGAGCCCTCGATGAAAACCGGGGTATGGATGTTGGGCGAGTCGTTGGCAGTTTGCAGAACCATGCACTGCAAAGCCACAACCACTACTTGCCGACCGGTACAGGTTCTTCCAACCGTCCTGCGCCTGCTATCCCCGATACCGTCTGGAGTGTTTCCAGCGACGTCAATTTTTATCCCACCAGCGGAACCATTGCGACGACCTATCCCAACCCGGCATTCGACTCCGACACATTCATCGGCAATATCGGCATTTTCGCCGGCGAAACCCGACCGCGAAACATCGCCCTTCCCGCGCGAATCAAACTGATCTGAGGTGCCCATGTTCAATTATCTGATAGATGACAGCGGTGCCCTGGTCGGCCCTGTCGAGTTCCCGCTCGTGCCGGGAATCGGTCTGCAGTTGCCCAGCAATGCGGTGACGCTAAGCATCGAACTGTCGCCGGCGCCCGAGGGGTTTGCCTGGGCCTATGACAACGGCTCGCTGCAACAGCAGATCGATTGCCGCGGCGATGTTTATCGAACTGACACGGGCATCCGGGAAACCTGGACCGCACTGGGCGAGTTGCCGGAAGGCTTCACCCGGTTGCCTTGGCCGGGTGGCTTTCACGTCTGGGTGGATAACGCCTGGCGGGTCGATGAAGTTGCGCAACTGGCGGATTGCAAACGCATCGTTCTCGCTAAACGTGATGCCTTACTGCGCGACGCCGTCCTGCGCATCGCGCCCCTGCAATACGCCGAAGACATCGGCGATGCCAGCCATGACGAACAACTGCTGCTGATCGAGTGGAAGCTCTACAGCGTCGAGCTGAACCGCATTGAAAAGCAGAGCGGTTTCCCCGACGACATTACCTGGCCGGTCGCACCCGGCACGGCCGTAGCCAACTGATTTCGGTACAGGGAGCAGTGCAATGGATTATCCAAAAAGTATTCCCGGGGTGGGGCTGGTCAACGGCGGCTTCGTTGATGAAAACCCGCTCGCCGGTTCGCCGGGGTCGTTGATCCCAGCCGCGTGGGGCAACAGCGTCACGCAAGAAATTCTCAATGCGATCAAGGCCGCCGGGATTACGCCGGATGAAACGAAAAACGATCAGTTGGCGACGGCGATCGGTGCCCTGGTCGACTTCAGCAAACTGAAAAATACCCCAACCACGTTGGCTGGTTACGGCATCACCGATGCGGTGGGGCGGTTGCTGGGAGTTCGACAGTTCGAGACGGTCGGGATCACGGTTTACAAGCCCAACCCAAGAGCCCGGCGCATTCGTGTGCGTCTGGTTGGAGCCGGTGGCTCGGGGGGAGGCTGTGCACCGGTGGCGGCGGGTTATCACAGCATCGGCGGTGGCGGTGGTGGTGGCGCCTATGGCGAGAGTTTGTATGACGTGAGCGCGGAAATGATGGCCGGCGTGCCGGTTTCACTGGGAGCGGGTGGCGCCTCACGTAACGCGATGGGGCAGGCCGGTGGTGGTGCTTCTTTTGGCAGCTACATGAGCGCGGCGGGAGGCATGGGCGGGCAAATCCTGACCTTCCCCGTGACAGCCACGGCAGTCGGCTTCGTTCAGGGTGGCGCCGGAGGGCAAGCCGTCACGGGTGGCAACTTGGCTAACGCACGTGGAGTGGGCGGTGGTTACGCCATGTACAACGCCAATTGGGGCGTATTGGCTGGCGGTGGTGGGGCGAGCCCGTTTGATGGCGGTGGCCCGTTGATGGGCCTCAGTGGCCCCGGTACTTCAGGGAGCCGAGGCTCGGGTGGCAGCGGTTCTTGTTCGACCAGTGCGTCCGCCTCTGTCCTTAGCGGTGTCGGCGGCAACGCCTTCTGTGAAATCTGGGAGTACGAGTAATGGCCGTTTATGCACGGATCGAGAACGGCGTAGTCGTCGAACGGATCGACACCGGTGACTACGCAATCAGCCAACTGTTCGCGCCGTCTTTTGTCGAGTCGATGGTGCGAGTGCCGGAGGGGCAGGCGGTCGAAATCGGCGCGCCGATCAGTGAGTTGCCGACAGCTGCCGACCCACTGCCCGCGCAACAAAGTCCGGTGATCCTCCAGGCGCCGGTTGTTGCAGATCAAGCGCCCGCGGCAGCGGAGCGTAGCTGGCGTCAGGCATCCCTTTCTGCGACCGAATGGCTGGTCACTCGCCATCGCGATGAGCAGGAACTGGGGCGCGGAACCTTGCTCAAGGCTGCGCAATACCTGGAACTGCTCGAGTACCGACAAGCGCTGCGCGACTGGCCTGATTCGGCGCTTTTTCCCGCAGCGGATTCCCGGCCGTCAGTGCCGCTTTGGCTGGCCAGCGCGATTGGCTAAGGCTTGCGCGCCCACTGTATTTCAATCAAGGAGATGAACATTGGACTATCCCAAGAGTGTGCCCAGTGTCGGACTGATCAACGGCCAGTTTGTCGATGAGGACCCCATTGCCGGAAAACCCGGTTCGCTGATCCCGGCGACATGGGGCAACAGCGTCACGCAAGAAATTCTCAACGTTGTTCAGGCGGCGGGCATGGCGCCGAACGAATCGTCGAACAATCAGTTGTTGGGGGCGCTGCGCAGCCCGGCATTGTTCATGACAGCGCCTCAGTTTGATGGCGGGCGCTCGGCAGCAACGTCCGAGTTTGTGCAGCGGGCGCTGGGCAGTTACGCAAGTGCTCGCGGTATATTCGCCGCCACCCAATTGACCCAGGCCGACGTTGGCTGCTCGATCGGTCTCGGTGGCAACGCGACGTATACCGTGACGCTTCCGGATGCCGCTGCGGTGCCGAGCGGTGCCACGATCAGCCTGCATTGCCGCAACAGCGCACCCGTCACCGTGGCCAGTAAAACCGGCACGCAGATCAGTCCGCAAGGGGCTTATCTGGCCTCGATCGTGTTGAACAATGGTGAGAGTGCGAACTTTGTCAGAGAGTCTGGAGTGTGGGTGGTGTATGGCACCGCTGCGCTCAAGTACTCCGTCAATTACGCCGCACAGTTCGCCACAGCGGGATATCAAAAGTTTCCCAGCGGTTTGATCCTGCAGTGGGTGACGGGGGGATCTGATGCAAATGGCAACATGACGGTGTCGTTGCCGATCAGGTTTCCCAATGCTGTCCTCGGCGGTGTTGCCAATGAAGGCTACCCGGCAGGTTGGGGTGCCTCCAACGTCACCGTTTGGGCATTTGACGGCGCGAACTCCACGACAACGACAGTGGTTGCGCGGGTCCGAAATGTGCTGGCTGGAAGTGTAAAGGCTGAGCCGGGAATCTCGGGTCGCGTTCTGGTTTGGGGGTATTGATCATGACGATTTATTTCTATGCACAAAGCCTTGGCTTTGATCGAGTCGACAGCGCACTTCCCGAAGTGCCTGACGGGGCGGTGGAAATCACCCAGGCGCAATACGCCGAGCTGTTTGCCGGGCAGGCGAGCGGCAAAGTCATCGGCGCCAGTGCCAGTGGTCAGCCCGTTTTGACCGACCCCGTCGTTTCTCCTGCAACGCTTGCCAGCCACGAGCGCGCATGGCGCAACCACGTTCTGCAAAACACCCAGTGGCTGGTGTTTCGTGATGCCGAAGAACTGGAAGTGGGCGAGGGCACGACGTTGCGCTCCGAGGAATTCAAACAACTATTGGCGTATCGGCAGGCACTGCGCGATTGGCCGAATGACCCGGACTTCCCGAATTTGCTTTCCCGACCCGTTGAGCCTGACTGGCTGGAAGGCTTGCTTCGGACAGACAGTTGAGGAACTAACGTGGACTATCCAAAAAGCGTTCCCAGTGTCGGGCTGGTCAACGGCAAGTTCGTCAATGAAGACGTCGTAGCAGGATTGCCCGGATCCCTGATCCCGGCGACCTGGGGCAACAGCGTCACTGATGAATTGTTGAACGTCGTCAAATCCGCCGGCCTTGAACCGAGCGAAGCCGATGCAACACAGTTGTTGCAAGCGGTGAAAAAACTCAGTCAGGCAGGTGAAGATAAATATGCCACTGACATCGGTGCGGCCAATCTGTACATGGCCAATTATGTGCCCGCCGTCACCGTATTGAAGGACGGATTGGCGCTGCGTTTTACTGCCGGTAATGCCAATACCGGGGCGAGTACGTTTGCACCGAATGGGCTGATGCCCAAGCCGCTGGTCAACCTTGCATCAAGTGCATTGCGGCCTGCCGAGATTGTCGGCGGCAGTGTGTGTTCGGTGACGTATAGCGCAGCACTGGAAAATTGGGTGCTGGTCTCTGCAAGCGGTGGCAACGGCTTCACCGGGCGGTTGTTGGGCGTGAAGACGTTTACTGCGTCGGGGACTTACGTGCCGACGATGGGCATAAAAAATGTGCTGGTGAAAGTTGTCGGCGGTGGCGGAGGAAGTGCAGGAATTGTTGCCACCGTCGCTTCCCAATATTCTGCCGCCGGTGGAGGAGCCTCCGGTAGTTATGCAGAGGCTTGGCTTCCAGCCTCGACGGTTGGAGCCAGTCAGGTGGTAACAGTCGGTGGCGGTGGCGCCGGCGGCTTGATCGCAAATGACGCCGGAGCCGGCGGAACCAGCTCTCTGGGATCGCTGGTTTCAGCGCCCGGCGGTGCGGGTTCGACATCGCTCGGCTACACCACTTTCCCGGGTACTGGTCTGTATGTCGGGGGGTATCCCGGCCAGGCAGCGAAAGGTGGAAATATCGTCAGCATGGCCGGGGCTGCCGGTTCGTCAGGTATATCCATCAACGCGTCGACTCTGGCCGGACACGGTGCCAACTCACCCTTGGGCAGTGGTGGGGTTGCCAGCAGCGCGCAGGGTGCCATTGCCGCACCTGGCTCCGGGTTCGGTTCCGGAGCCGGTGGCATCGCCAATGCCCCGAGTCAGTCTGGCCGGCTGGGTGCTTCAGGAGCACCGGGCGCCGTGATCATCTTTGAGTACGCCTGATGAAAACCTACGCACGCATCGTCAACGACGCGGTGGTCGAGTTGTTCTCCACCGATGGAAATATGGCCGAGATGTTTCATCCGGATCTGCTCTGGGTCGACATCACTGAAATCATTCCGACGCCACAAATCAACTGGACCGCCAACTTCGGCACCCTCGGTTGGGTCTTCGCATCGCCTGGAGAGCCCGCGCCGGACAGCACCCTGAAAACTCTGGCAAAAAAATGGCTGAGCGGCATTGGCGTTCAACCATGATTCAATCGGGGCAATATCCAGGGAGGATCAAACATTATGCAAATAACTGAAAACAACCTTATCGACATCATGCCCAACGCCCGCTCCCAAGCGGGCGTTTTTGTTTCGGCGCTCAACAGTGCCATGGCGCGCCGTCATATCGACTCGCCGAAACGTATCGCGGCATTCCTCGCGCAGGTCGGCCACGAGTCGGGGCAATTGCGTTATGTGCGCGAACTGGGCAATAACCAATACCTGAGCAAGTACGACACAGGTACGTTGGCCTTGCGTTTGGGCAACACGCCTGAAGCCGACGGCGACGGGCAAAAATACCGCGGACGCGGGTTGATCCAGATTACTGGCCGTTCGAATTACCGCCAGTGCAGCCTCGGTCTGTTTGGCGATGAGCGTCTGCTGTCGTTGCCTGAACTGCTCGAACAACCGCAATGGGCGGCCGAGTCCGCGGCATGGTTTTGGGAGCAGAAAGGTTTGAACGCACTGGCCGACCGCGACGAGTTCAACACCATTACCCGTCGCATCAACGGCGGGTTGAACGGCTTGCAGGATCGTCTGGAAATCTGGGCGCGGGCGAGGGTGGTGCTATGCCAATCCCCTGGCGAATGATTGGCATTGTGTTGCTGGCCGCTGCTGCTTTTGCCGCGGCCTGGCAGTTTCAGGAGTGGCGCTACGAACGGCAATTGGCCGAGCAGGCCCGGTTAAACACCGAAACCCTTAATCAACTGACGCAGACTGCCGCCACCGCGCAACAGGCCGAGCAGGATAAACGTCTGGCGCTGGAGCAACGGCTCGCGTCCAGTGAACAAACCCATTACCGAGCGCTGAGCGATGCCCAACGTGATCAGGATCGCCTGCGCGATCGTCTTGCCACTGCTGATGTGCGCCTGTCAGTCCTTCTCGACGCCGGCGACGTTGCCCAAGGCTGCAACGTGCCAGCCACCTCCGACGCCAGCGGCGTGGATCATGCAGCCGTACGCGCCCGACTTGACCCGGCGCATGCTCAACGAATTATCGCCATCACCGACACCGGCGATCGCGGACTGATTGCCTTGCAGGCGTGTCAGGCGTATGTCAGAGCGCTCGCGCCCGAACATTTTGAATGAGTCTGTGTATTGAAAGCGCAACCGGGTCGTGTACGGTGGAGGCATTCCACACGATCCGGAGCATGCCGTGAAAGAGATCACTCAACTGGCCGCCGAACTGGGCCGACGTCTGCAAGTGCTCAATGCCCATGTGACCACCGCCGAGTCCTGTACCGGCGGCGGCATTGCAGAAGCGATCACCCGTATTCCGGGCAGTTCGGCGTGGTTCGAGGCGGGCTATGTGACGTACTCCAACCGGCAGAAAACCCAGCAACTGAATGTGCCGGTCGAGTTGTTCGAAACGGTCGGAGCGGTCAGTCGCGAGGTGGTTGAAGCGATGGTGCGTGGTGCGCAGGACAAAAGCCTGGCGCGATTTGCCGTGGCGGTCAGCGGGGTGGCCGGGCCCGACGGTGGCTCGCCAAACAAACCGGTGGGCACTGTGTGGCTGGCCTGGGGCGTTGGCGAATCGGTAACCAGTGAGGTTCAGCACTTTCCCGGCAACCGTGATGAAGTCCGCCGACAAACGGTGAAGGCCGCGCTAGAGGGGCTCCTGCGACTAGCGGCACGAGAAATCGAAAATCAGGGGTAGGCGATCCGCGAACGCTGTGGAATAATACTGGCTACTTATACAGGTGTTGGCCGTCAGGCCTTATTGATTACGTGAGGACTTTAATGGACGACAACAAGAAGAAAGCCTTGGCTGCGGCCCTGGGTCAGATCGAACGTCAATTCGGCAAGGGTGCCGTGATGCGTATGGGCGATCAGGACCGTCAGGCGATCCCGGCTATCTCCACTGGCTCTCTGGGTCTGGACATCGCACTCGGCATTGGCGGCCTGCCAAAAGGCCGTATCGTTGAAATCTACGGTCCGGAATCGTCCGGTAAAACCACACTGACACTGTCCGTGATCGCCCAGGCTCAGAAAGCCGGCGCGACCTGCGCATTCGTCGACGCTGAACACGCCCTCGATCCTGAGTACGCTGGCAAGCTGGGCGTCAACGTCGACGACCTGCTGGTTTCCCAGCCGGACACCGGCGAACAGGCGCTGGAAATCACCGACATGCTGGTGCGCTCCAACGCCGTTGACGTGATCATCGTCGACTCCGTGGCTGCCCTGGTACCGAAGGCTGAAATCGAAGGCGAAATGGGTGACATGCACGTGGGCCTGCAAGCCCGTCTGATGTCCCAGGCGCTGCGTAAAATTACCGGTAACATCAAGAACGCCAACTGCCTGGTGATCTTCATCAACCAGATCCGTATGAAGATCGGTGTGATGTTCGGCAGCCCGGAAACCACCACCGGTGGTAACGCGCTGAAGTTCTACGCCTCGGTTCGTCTCGACATCCGCCGTACCGGCGCGGTGAAGGAAGGCGACGAAGTGGTCGGTAGCGAAACCCGCGTCAAGGTTGTGAAGAACAAGGTCGCTTCGCCGTTCCGTCAGGCCGAGTTCCAGATTCTTTACGGCAAAGGCATCTACCTCAATGGCGAGATGATCGACCTGGGTGTGCTGCACGGTTTCGTCGAGAAGTCCGGCGCCTGGTATGCCTACGAAGGCACCAAGATCGGTCAGGGCAAGGCCAACTCGGCCAAGTTCCTGGCGGACAACCCGGAAATCGCCGCGAAGCTCGAGAAGCAACTGCGTGACAAACTGCTGACGCCGGCAGTGATCGACTCCAAGGCCTCTGCAGTCAAAGAGACTGAAGACGACCTGGCCGACGCTGATATCTGATTGCAGCGATGACCTCCGCCGTACTCGATACCCTCGTCGCGGTGCGGCGAACCGCTATGGACCTGCTCGCACGCCGCGAGCATGGTCGAGTCGAGCTGACGCGCAAGCTGCGTCAGCGCGGCGCTGAGACGGAGATGATCGAAACAGCCCTCGACCGTTTAACAGAAGAGGGGCTGCTTTCCGAAGCCCGTTACCTTGAAAGCTTTGTTTCCTACCGTGCCCGTTCCGGCTACGGCCCTCTACGGATTCGTGAGGAGCTGAGCCAACGCGGTTTGCAACGTGCCGATATCGAACTCGCCCTGCGCGAAAGCGGTATCAGTTGGCAGGAGCAACTTCGGGAAACGTGGCAGCGCAAATTCTCCGGGCATTTGCCGATTGATGCCAAAGAACGGGCCAAACAAGGCCGGTTTCTGGCGTATCGGGGCTTTTCGATGGAGATGATCAACCGCTTGTTCAGCGGTCGAGGGATGGACGATTAAGACGCCTCAATAAAAACGGCCCGCTATGGAAATAGCGGGCCGTTTTTTTTTGCCTCTAAATTGCCTTTGACGGCTCACGGCTGCGTTGCGCCGTTTGCGGTTTTGAATCAGCCCAGTTTTCCGGCAAGTTGATGTAATCGATCAGCTCCCTCAGGCGTCCGTGAGTGCGGGCATTGAAGGCGAAGGCCAGCCGCGCCAGATGGCTGAACTGCGCTTCATCGTGTTCCTCGCCAGCGTAAGCGTGTTGATGGAACTGGTCGCTCAGGCATAGATCGGCGAATGCTGCCTGCATGTGCGCCAGCGCCTGATCGCTGAGCTTGTGATTCATACGAATCACGAATTGGCGCTTGAGCCAGCGGCTGGAGTGGAAGTTGCTATAGAACTGGTTGATCTGTTCTACGGCTTCTTCAACGCTGTAGACCAATCGCATCAGCTTCATGTCAGTCGGCAGGATGTAGCGATTGGCCTCGAGTTGCTGGCGGATGAAGTCCATCGCGCCTTGCCAGAATGTGCCGCCCGGCGCATCCAGCAGCACCACGGGCACCAATGGACTTTTGCCGGTCTGGATCAATGTCAGCACTTCCAGCGCTTCATCCAGTGTGCCGAAACCGCCCGGGCACAAGACCAGCGCGTCGGCTTCTTTGACGAAAAACAGTTTTCGCGTGAAGAAAAAGTGGAATGGCAGCAGATTACCGGTGCCATCGACGGTGGGGTTGGCATGTTGCTCGAAGGGCAGGGTGATGTTGAAACCGAGGCTGTGATCGCGGCCGGCGCCTTCATGGGCGGCGGCCATGATGCCGCCCCCGGCACCGGTGATGACCATCATCTCCGAACGCGTCAATGCGGCCCCGAGCTCTCGGGCCATGGCATAGAGCGGATGTTCTACGGGGGTGCGCGCCGAGCCGAACACCGTGACTTTGCGTCGGCCCTTGAATTGCTCCAGTACTCGAAACGCCTGCTCCAGTTCGCGCAGGGCTTGCAGCGTGATCTTGGCATTCCAGCGGTTGTGGTCTTCCTGAGCCATGCGCAGCACGGTCAGGATCATGTCGCGGTAGATCGGAATGTTCGGGCTGTTGGGGGAAACACGGTTGAGTTGTTCTTCGACCTTACTGATGAGGTCGGGGCCGCTTTCCTGAAAATGACGACTCAAGAGGTCATTCGGTTGGTAAGGCATTCAACGTCTCCTTCTGCACAGAGCGGTTGGCCCTGACTAGCGGCGTCAGTGCCGCGCTGCAAAAAAACACACGATCGGCAGTTCCTTGTCTGCCGTTGAAAAGTGATCGGGAATACTCTGAATCTAGACCCTTGCACGCAATCGCGCTGACTTGATCATTGCGCTGCAAGGTTTTGGCTGGCAACCGTTTATTGATTTTCCGCCCGTTCCGTCACCGCTCGTCCGAACGTGCGCCGAGCAGCAATCCCTCTGATTAACTAACGTACAGGTGCCGTACGACAGGTTTGCGTCAACAAACGTACGCAAGGTGCACGCGATTCAAGGATTTGTGGGTGGCAAGGAGGCGGGACACATGGCCAGAGTGATTCTGGAGATCGATACGCAGCTGTATCGAATGTTGAAGGCAGCAGCCGAGACCAATCATCTCAGTCTCGAAGAGGAGTGCTGCCGGCGGTTGGCGGGCGGCGAGCGCCGTTCGCACTATCTACAGGCCTTGCTGGCCGAACTGCGCGCCGAGGATGAACAGCGGCGCGCCAATTCGCGATAATTACTTCTTCTTCGCCGGGGCGGCTTTCGGGCAATCCGATTCCTGGTAACTGGCGGAGCCGATCGCTTTGTTGGTTTTCACTTCGGTGAAGTCGTAACGCATGATCGCACCCTTGGCCATCAGCTTGCGGAACGATGGGTTGTTGCACACTGAGGCGCCCAACTGGAAATACACGGCTTTAGGGTCAGCGCGCATCTTGTCGGCGTGGCTCTTTTGCACGCTCAGGTGGTTGATCAACTGCGTGCCTTCAACGGTGAAGCCCTGATCAAGAATGTCTTCACTGATGGCGCGTGGCGTGCCGACGCTGCTCTGGGCGGCGACGTTGCGCAGCTCGCGGTTCAGATTCTGCTCACTCAGGGAGGCAGCCTGAGCGGTGAAGGACGACGCCAGCAGAATGGCAGCGGTGGGAACGATAAGGCGCAGCATGAAACTCTCCTGGTTCAGTGACTGGTGGTTCGACCAGCCACGTGACTGTGCGTTCAGTGGCGGCGAATTATAGGGGAGCCGGTCGGGAGGGTACAGGCTTGTGCCCGTCGCTCTGGTAAACTGCCGGCCTTTATTGCCCTGCCGAGTGTCGTTCGTGTCGAGTTTTCCTGCTTTTCGGCGTTATCCGCGATGAACCATGCCCCCAACGCCGTCGCCCGTCTGCGTGACCAGCGCGAAGATGAAGGCATCAAGCCGATTCAGGCCCGAGGTTTTCGCTCCGAGCGTTGCCGCGACTGCCGGGTGATCATCAGCCATTGCCTGTGCGCCTGGCGGCCCAGCGTCGACACGCGTTCGGGCGTATGCCTGATCATGACCGGCAAGGAAGTGTTCAAACCGAGCAACACCGGTTGGCTGATTGCCGACGTCGTGCGCGATAACCATGCGTTTATCTGGTCGCGCACCGAGCCCGATCCGCAGATGCTGGCGCTGCTCAACGACTCGCAGTGGCAGCCGTATCTGGTGTTTCCTGGCGAATACGTTGAACCGTCGCGAGTGACCAACACCGTCGCGATCGATAGCAGCAAGCGGCCGCTGTTCATTCTGCTGGATGCAACGTGGACCGAAGCGCGGAAGATTTTCCGCAAGAGTCCGTATTTCGATCGCTTGCCGATCTTGAGCCTGCTGCCCGACAAACTCTCGCGCTATCGCTTGCGCCGCTCGACCCGCAGCGAGCATTTGTGCACTGCCGAAGTCGCTGCGCTGTGCCTGGAATTGGCCGGTGACTCGGACGCTGCCTCTGCGCTGGACGCCTATTTCGACGTGTTCAGCCAGCACTATCTCGGCGCCAAACAACAGTTGGACATGAATGAATCGACGCCGGCCCACGCCGAGCTGCTGCCCTATATACGAAAGCCGCAGCCGGAGTTGGCGCAATAGTGGCCCATACTGTACAAGCCAGCGGCCGTGCTGCTTGACCACCCCGTCTTCGCTGGGCATGCTTGGCGCCGTTTAGGGTGCGGCCAAGGTTTGAAACGCCGTGTTTGCTGTTGATTGGCGTTGAACGTGCCCCTGTGGATATCGCTTGAAAGCGGCATCTTGAGTTGCTTTGGCGAGACCGGAATGCTCCGGGTCTGCCATCAAAAACAGGATCATTTGAAAAATGGCCACATACGACATCCTGATTGCCGATGATCACCCTCTGTTTCGTAGCGCCCTGCATCAAGCGGTGACGCTGGGCCTTGGCCCGGATGTGCGACTGGTGGAAGTGGCGAGCATCGCCGAACTGGAAGCGCGCCTGACCGAAAAGGCTGATTGGGATCTGGTCCTGCTGGACTTGAACATGCCCGGCGCTTTCGGGTTTTCCGGGTTGGTCATGCTGCGCGGGCAGTACCCACAGATTCCGGTGGTGATGGTTTCGGCCCAGGAAGAAGCTTCGGTGATGGTCAAATCCCGTGAGTTCGGCGCCAGCGGCTTTATTCCCAAGTCCAGCGATCTCAGCGTGATTCAGCAAGCCGTGCGCAAAGTACTCGATGGCGATGTGTTCTGGCCGCCGCAAGCGTTCGAGGCAGTCGCCGTTTCCGACGAAGCCAAAGCCGCCAGCGATGGTCTTGCCAGCCTCACTCCGCAGCAGTTCCGTGTGTTGACCATGGTCTGCGAAGGCCTGCTGAACAAGCAGATTGCCTATGAGCTGAGCGTGTCCGAAGCGACCATCAAGGCCCACGTCACGGCGATCTTTCGCAAGCTGAATGTGCGCACCCGCACGCAAGCGGCTTTACTGCTGCAACAACTTGAGTCAATTCCGAGCCAATAATGGCTGGCGTCTTCACGCTTTTTTGACTTTTGTTGATCTAGCTTTCCCACTCCTTTTTGGTTGGTTTCTACTTTATGTCACCTTTCAAGGGCCAGACCGGCCTGAAACGTATCCTCAATGCTTCCGGTTACTCGCTGGACGGCCTGCGCGCAGCCTTCACCGGTGAAGCGGCATTCCGTCAGTTGGTGCTGCTCAATGTCGTGCTGATTCCGCTGACGTTCTTCCTGAATGTCAGCCGCGTCGAGCAAGCGCTGTTGATTGCCGTGTGCCTGTTGGCGCTGATCGTCGAGCTGCTGAACTCGGCGGTGGAAGCGGCCATTGATCGTATCTCGCTGGAGCTGCACCCGCTGTCGAAGAACGCCAAGGACATGGGCAGCGCCGCGCAATTCGTGGCACTGAGCATGATCGCGCTGGTGTGGGCGGTGATTCTGCTTTAAGCGATCGTCGGCAAAACGATCTCGTCGCTGCGCTGCACCCCGGCGGTGAAAGCGCGGCACAGGTCGAGAAATTCGCGCATCGCCGAGGTCTGGTACTTCTGCTTGTGCCAGATGAAGTAGAACTGTCGCGCCAGATCCAGATCCGGCGTTTCCACCGGCACCAGACTGCCGCGACGGAACGCATCGCGCAGCGCCAGCCGCGAGATGCAGCCAATCCCCAGCCCCGATTCCACCGCGCGTTTGATCGCTTCGGTGTGCTCCAGCTCGAGACGGATATTCAGCGAGCTGCGATGGTGGCGCATGGCCTGATCGAAGGTCAGCCGCGTGCCGGAACCCTGTTCACGCAGAATCCACGCTTCGTGAGTCAACTCTTCCATGCTCGCGCTGCCGCGTTGAGCCAATGGATGCTGCGGCGCGCAGAACACCACCAGTTCATCTTCGACCCAGCTCTGCACTTCGATGTCCGGATGGCTGCAATCGCCCTCGATTAGACCCAGATCAATTTCGTAGTGGGCGACTTGTTGCACGATATTGGCCGTGTTCTGCACGTGCAGCTTCACCTGACTTTCCGGGTGGCGCTGCATGAAACTGCCGATCAACAGCGTCGCCAGGTAGTTGCCGATGGTCAGGGTCGCACCCACTGACAGCGAGCCGAAACCGGATTTGCCGTTGAGCAGGTCTTCGATTTCCTTGGCCTGATCGAGCAGGGCCACCGCTTGGGGCAGCAGCTGTTTGCCGAGGGCGTTGAGGCTCAGCCGTTTGCCGGCACGGTCGAACAGCTGGCAGCTGGATTGGCGCTCGAGTTCAGTGATCGAGGTGCTGGCGGCCGATTGCGAGAGGTTGAGCAGACCCGCAGCACGGGATACGCTTTCCTGCTGGGCGACGGCGACGAAGACTTGCAGTTGACGGAGAGTAAATCGCATATCGATATAACCGATAACCCTTATCTTAATAATCCAGTTAACAGATATTGTCGTCGCTATTAGAATGCGATGCAATTGCGCACCGTCGCCTTCCAAAGCCAGCGCAGACCCAATCTCCAGGAGTCAAACGTACATGAGCAACATGAACCACGAGCGTGTCCTCAGTGTTCATCACTGGAACGACACTCTGTTCAGCTTCAAGTGCACCCGCGATCCGGGCCTGCGCTTCGAGAACGGTCAGTTCGTGATGATCGGCCTGCAACAGCCCAACGGCCGCCCGCTTATGCGCGCTTACTCGATCGCCAGCCCGAACTGGGAAGAGCATCTGGAATTCTTCAGCATCAAGGTGCAGGACGGTCCGCTGACTTCGCAGTTGCAGCACTTGAAGGAAGGCGACGAGATCATTATCTCGAAGAAACCTACCGGTACCCTGGTTCTGGATGACCTGAACCCGGGCAAGCACTTGTACCTGCTCAGCACCGGCACCGGTCTGGCGCCGTTCATGAGCGTGATCCAGGACCCGGAAACCTACGAGCGCTTTGAAAAAGTGATCCTGGTGCACGGTGTACGTTACGTCAACGAAGTTGCCTACCGCGAATTCATCACCGAGCACCTGCCGCAGAACGAGTTCTTCGGCGAAGCGCTGCGTGACAAGCTGATCTACTACCCGACCGTGACCCGCGAGCCTTTCGAGAATCAGGGCCGTCTGACCGACCTGATGCGCAGCGGCAAGCTGTTCAGCGACATCGGCCTGCCACCGATCAACCCGCAGGACGACCGCGCGATGATCTGCGGCAGCCCGAGCATGCTCGACGAGACCAGCGAAGTGCTCGACAGCTTCGGCCTGAAGATCTCGGCGCGGATGCGCGAGCCGGGTGACTACCTGATCGAGCGTGCGTTCGTCGAGAAGTAAGCACCAAAACTGTAGGAGTGAGCCTGCTCGCGATAGCGATGGATCAGTCAAGATGGATGTCGACTGACACGGCCCTATCGCGAGCAGGCTCACTCCTACAGAAAAGCAAAAAGCCCGCGTTGCCTGTGAAGGCAGCGCGGGCTTTTTCGTTTCCGGGGTCAGGCCCCGGCAGGGATGACTTCGAGCACGCGGATCCGCTCGGGTGTCGGGTAATGCCAGCGCACATCCAGATCCCAGAATTGCGCGCCGTACTCGCGTTCAGGTGCCGGAGTCTGATACGCCGGACGCGGATCCTGGGCCAGACACTGTTCAATCAAAGCCACCAACGGCTCATCAAGGCGCTGAGCGTGTGTGTGCGCCTGTTTCAGCGCCGAATCCGTCCACTGCACGTCAATCAACTGCGGCGCGGCGCTGGCAATGCTGTTGGAGGCCTCGGGAATGATATCGGCGTAAGGCACGTAGGGTTTGATGTCGAGAATCGGCGTGCCGTCGAGCAAGTCGATTCCGGAAATGAACAAGCGATTGGCTTCGACCTTGTCCAGTTTCACTACCGATTGGCCAATGCCGTTGGGCCGGTGAGTGGCGCGGGTGGCGAATACGCCCATGGATTTGTTGCCGCCCAGGCGCGGCGGACGGACTTTCAGTCGCGGTTTGTCTTCCAGTGCCTGATGGAACAGAAACAGCAGCCAGACATGGCTGACCTGCTCCAGCCCTTGCACGGCGTCACCCTGATCGAACGGCGCCACCAGTTCCAGCACGCCACGGGCGGCGGGGGCCAATTGGGGCTGGCGGGGGATGGCGAATTTCTCCTTGAAGCAGGAGCGCACAAAGCCGATGGGGGAGACGCTGTAAGTCATGGTTTGCATTCGAAGCGGGGCAGGGGTGGGCATGATAACCCGTCCCGTCTAAAGTCTGGTGCTGGCAGGGCTGGCCTCTTCGCGAGCAGGCTCGCTCCCACATTAGATCTATGGCGTGCACAAGATACCTGTGGGAGCGAGCTTGCTCGCGAAGGTCGCGCCGCCGATCTAGAGGCTGAACCCACCATCCAGCGGAATAATATTTCCGGTCATATAGGCCCCCGCCGTACTCGCCAGACTGATCGCCAACGCCGCCATCTCCTCCTCTCGCCCCCACCGCTTCATCGGAATCAACGCCGTATCCTCAGCCAGCGCCTTCTCATCATTGCCAATATGCTGAGTCATCTTGCTCGGAAAGCGCCCCGGCGCGATCACATTGACGTTGATGTGCTGGCTCACCAGTTCGCGCGCCAGAATCCGCGACAATTGATGCAGGGCAGCCTTGCTCGGCCCGTAGGCATACGCCTGCTCGCCGAAGGAAGAAATCCCCGCCACCGAGCCAATGTTGATAATCCGCGCTGGATTCGCCGCTGAACCTGCCTTGCGCAACAGCGGCAGAAATTGCTGGATGCAACTGAACACCGACGTCACGTTGAGCTGCATGACCTTTTCCCAACCCTTGACCGGATAGCTCTCCAGCGGCGCGCCCCACGTGGTGCCGGCGTTGTTCACCAGAATATCCAGGTGGGTGATCTGTTCGCCCAGGCGCGCGGCCAGTTCCTGTACGCCTTCTTCCGTCGCCAGGTTTGCGGCGATGCCATGACATTTGCCCAGGGCACTGAGCTCTTCAGCGGTTTGATGGCAGGCTTCGGCATCGCGCGAGCAGACGTAAACGCGCGCGCCAGCCTCGACAAAGGCCTTGGCCATCATTTTGCCGATACCGCGGGTGCCGCCGGTCACCAGAGCGGTGCGGCCTTGCAGGGAAAAATACGGGTGCATGGCGAGTCCTGAGGATTAGGGATCAGTACACCCTAGTCGTCAGCCGCAAAAAGCGGAGCCACTATTTTCGAAAGGAATGAACGGTCATGCGCTGCGGCGGCGACCATCAGTCGCCACCGCAGAAGGGCATCAGGCGGGGCGAACGCGCAGGGTCAGGCCCTTGAGGAAGTTGCGCAGCAACTGGTCGCCGCACGGGCGATAGTTGGTGTGGCCGACCTTGCGGAACAGCGCGCTCAGCTCAGGCTTGGACACCGGGAACTCGGCAGCCTTGAGGATTGCGTGCATATCGTCTTCTTTCAGTTCGAAGGCCACGCGCAGCTTTTTCAGGATGATGTTGTTGGTCACCGGCACTTCGATCGGCTGCGGCGGACGGCTTTCGTCCTTGCCACGCTTGAAGATCACCAGGCCGTCGAGGAAGTGCGCGATGACTTCGTCCGGGCAGCGCACGAAACCTTCTTCGTCTTCTTCTTTCTTGTCGAGCCATGTCACTACGTCGGCGAGCGCTACTTCCATGCCGCCGAGCTTGATGATCTCGACCACTTTCTTGTCGCTGATGTCGAGCATGTAGCGCACGCTGCGCAATACGTCGTTATGAATCATTTGAGTAATCCTGATAAGCGTTGTGGGCAGCGCGCAGGCGCATTGCCGGAATGTGTGGCGGCAGTGGAAGCTTTAGAACTTCTCTTTGCCGGACAGGTAGCGCCATTGGCCGACCGGGACCTTGCCGATCGAGACGCCGCCGATGCGGATGCGGCGGATGCCGATGACCTTCAGGCCGACCGCTTCGCAGAACTGGGCGATGATGCCGGGCTGCGGGTTTTTCATGGCGAAGCGCAGACGGTTTTCGTTCTGCCAGCTGGCCTTGACCGGCGGCAGCTCCTTGCCCTTGTGCGTCAGGCCGTGCTGCAAGCGGTTGAGGCCGTGGGCGACCATGTCACCTTCGACTTCAACCACGTATTCCTGCTCGATCTTCGCGGCGTCAGCGGTGAGCTTGCGCAGGATTTTCCAGTCCTGGGTGAACACCAGCAGGCCGCTGGCCTTGGCTTGCAAGTCGGCGCTGGCCGTCAGGCGCAGGAAGTGCCCGCGCAACGGGCGCTTGCTGAAGCGGTGTTCTTCGCTGAGGGTTTCGGCGCTCAGCGATTGCATGGCGCTCTCGACGTCCATGCCGGCCGGCGCGTTGAGCAGGATGGTCACCGGTTCTGGCGCGGTGGCCTTGGCGTCCTTGTCCAGCTCGACCTTCTGGTCGCCGACCTTGAATTGCGGCTCGTCAATCACTTCGCCGTCCACGGTGACCCAGCCGCCCTCAATGAACAGCTCGGCCTCCCGGCGGGAGCAACCGACCAGTTCGATGAGGCGTTTGGAGAGGCGAATCGGGTCAGTCATGACAGGGCCGTAACAAAAAAGGGGTGGGCATTGTACCTGTGTGGCGCCGGTTAAGCCCGGTTCCATTTACAGGCTGTTCGCAATTCCCTGTGGGAGCCAGCCTGCTGGCGATTGCATCACCGCGGTGTATCTGACTGACCGCGGCGCATGCATCGCGAGCAGGCTCACTCCTACATGGGGTTGTGTTGTGTCAGCCGTTGCTTGAGCGTTGCTGATTCTGTCGCAGGCGCATATGCAGCAACGGATACGGCTGGCCCATGCCATCGACCTCCGAGCGGCCGATCACTTCGAAACCCTGCTTGAAGTAAAAGCCCAAGGCTTGCGGGTTCTGTTCGTTGACGTCGAGTTCATCGGCATTCAGATGCTGCATCGCGTAGTTGAGCAGTTTCTTGCCCAAGCCCTGGCCACGATAATCCGGATCGATGAACAGCATTTCAATTTTGCCCGCCGCAACCCCGGCAAACCCGGTAATGCGCTGATTGGCGTCCTTGGTGCAGATCAACATCACCGCATCCAGATAACGCGTGAGCACCAGATTGCGCAGCAATTCGATGTAGCTGTCCGGTAGAAAATCATGGGTGGCGCGGACCGAGGCCTCCCAGACCCGGGTCAATTCCTGATAATCGCTGAGTTTCGGCGTGTGGATGACCGAGTGGTGACGCATGCCCGTCTGCCTCTTGTCCGTTTCAAGGGAGTCCGTCCCCCGCTAAACGATAGCCGTAAAAAAGCCCCGCATCTTGTAAAAAGAGTGGGGCTTTTTGTATTTGTTGTGGGGTCTGGCTGGATACTTCTGTCGCCAGCAAGATCTCTCCCCCTCACCCCAACCCTCTCCCCCAGAGGGGGCGAGGGGGAAGGGAGCTGAACTTCGTGCTGTTCAAACCTGAGTTCAACCGGATAGCTCAGGTCGATGTACCTCGAAAGAACAACACGGTCAGCTCCCTCTCCCTCCGGGAGAGGGCTGGGGTGAGGGGCTTTTGATCTTCAGATCAGATCTGCTCAGCCCACAGGTCATATTCGTCAGCGTCAGTCACCTTGCACCAGACCTTGTCGCCCGGCTTCAGATTGCTGCCATTGTCGATAAACACATTGCCATCGATTTCCGGCGCATCGAAGAAGCAGCGGCCAACTGCGCCTTGCTCGTCAACTTCGTCCACCAGCACTTCGATCTCACGGCCAATACGCATTTGCAGACGCGCCGAGCTGATCGCTTGCTGGTGCGCCATGAAGCGATCCCAACGATCCTGCTTGACCTCGTCTGGAACAATCTCCAGATCCAGATCATTGGCCGGTGCGCCTTCAACCGGCGAGTACTGGAAGCAGCCGACGCGGTCGAGTTGCGCTTCGGTCAGCCAGTTCAGCAGGTACTGGAAGTCTTCTTCGGTTTCGCCCGGGAAGCCGACGATGAAGGTCGAACGGATGATCAGGTCCGGGCAGATTTCGCGCCAGTTCTTGATGCGTGCCAGGGTCTTGTCTTCGAACGCCGGGCGTTTCATCGACTTCAACACTTTCGGGCTTGCGTGCTGGAACGGGATGTCCAGGTACGGCAGGATCTTGCCGGCGGCCATCAACGGGATCAGCTCGTCAACGTGCGGGTACGGGTAAACGTAGTGCAGGCGGACCCAGACGCCGAGGGTGCTCAGCGCTTCGCAGAGTTCGGTCATGCGGGTTTTCACCGGCGCGCCGTTCCAGAAACCGGTGCGGTATTTCACGTCAACGCCGTAGGCGCTGGTGTCTTGGGAAATCACCAACAGCTCTTTAACGCCGGACTTGACCAGACGCTGAGCTTCGTCGAGCACATCACCGACCGGACGGCTGACCAGTTTGCCGCGCATCGACGGGATGATGCAGAACGAACAGCTGTGGTTGCAGCCTTCGGAAATCTTCAGATACGCGTAGTGACGCGGGGTCAGCTTGATGCCTTGCGGCGGCACCAGGTCGATCAGCGGGTTGTGATCCTTACGCGGTGGCACCACTTCGTGCACGGCGTTGACCACTTGCTCGTACTGCTGCGGGCCGGTCACGGCCAGCACGCTCGGGTGCACGTTGCGGATGTTGCCTTCTTCCACGCCCATGCAACCGGTGACGATCACCTTGCCGTTTTCCTTGATCGCTTCGCCGATCACTTCCAGCGACTCAGCCTTGGCCGAATCGATGAAACCGCAGGTGTTGACGACTACAACGTCGGCGTCCTGATAGGTGGACACCACGTCATAGCCTTCCATGCGCAGCTGGGTCAGGATGCGCTCGGAGTCGACCAGTGCTTTCGGGCAACCCAGAGATACAAAGCCAACCTTTGGATTGGCCGGCGCAGGAGTGGTGGACATGTCTAACCTCGGTATTTTGTGACATCGCTTTCTTGGTGCGAAAGCCGACGGACGGGCGCTTAGGGCGCGCCTCTGATCAAAAAGTGCGCAATTCTAGCGGCGGGCAACGCACTTGACCAGCTTTATGCAGGGAAATACGACGAGTGCTGCGCTATGCTTCGCGCCGTTGAGCTTTACCAATTTTTTACAGTCAACAAAACGTCTGTAACAACAGGTAAAACAGCGCATGCTGCACCACAAAGCATAGTGCTTCATTCAAGAAGCCGGTTCTGAGAAGTAGGAGTGTTGGATGGGTCAGGCAAGTAGTCATGCGGCAGGCGCCGAGGGTTCGGCCTCCAAGCCGCTGAGCATGCTGGTCGCGGCGGTCGGGGTAGTTTACGGCGACATCGGCACGAGCCCGTTGTACACCCTCAAAGAAGTGTTTTCCGGCGGTTACGGCGTACCGGTCAACCACGATGGCGTGCTGGGCATACTGTCGTTGATCTTCTGGTCGCTGATCTGGGTCGTGTCGATCAAATACATGATGTTCGTGCTGCGCGCCGATAACCAGGGCGAGGGCGGCATCATGGCGCTCACCGCACTGGCTCGTCGCGCGGCAGGGCATCGCAAAAAGCTGCGTTCGTTGCTGGTGGTGTGCGGACTGATCGGCGCGGCGCTGTTTTATGGCGACAGCATGATCACCCCGGCGATCTCGGTGTTGTCGGCTATTGAAGGTCTGGGGCTGGCATTCGATGGCATCGACCATTGGGTGGTGCCGCTGTCGCTGGTGGTGCTGGTCGGGTTGTTCCTGATCCAGAGCCACGGCACGGCGCGGATCGGCATTCTGTTCGGGCCGATCATGGTCACCTGGTTCCTCGTCCTCGGCGCCCTCGGTGTGTATGGCATCAGCCACGCACCAGAAGTGCTGCATGCGATGAACCCGATATGGGCGGTGAATTTCTTCGTCGTTCATCCAGGCATGGGCGTGGCCATTCTCGGCGCTGTGGTGCTGGCGCTGACCGGTGCCGAAGCGCTGTACGCCGACATGGGCCACTTTGGTCGCAAGCCGATTGCCCGGGCGTGGTTCATCCTGGTGTTGCCGGCGCTGGTGCTGAATTATTTCGGTCAGGGCGCTTTGTTGCTGGAAAACCCGGAAGCGGCGCGTAACCCGTTCTACCTGCTGGCGCCGAGCTGGGCGTTGATTCCGCTGGTCGGCTTGTCGACGTTGGCCACGGTGATTGCCTCGCAAGCGGTGATTTCCGGTGCGTTCTCCCTGACCCGTCAGGCGATTCAGCTCGGCTACATTCCACGCATGTACATCCAGCACACCTCCAGCGACGAGCAGGGCCAGATTTATATTGGTGCGGTGAACTGGGCGCTGATGGTTGGCGTTGTGCTGCTGGTGCTTGGCTTCGAATCCTCCGGCGCCCTGGCCTCGGCCTACGGCGTGGCGGTGACTGGCACCATGCTGATGACCACCATTCTGGTGTCGGCGGTTATGTTGCTGCTGTGGAAATGGCCACCGATCCTCGCCGTACCGGTGCTGATCGGCTTCCTGTTGGTGGACGGTCTCTACTTCGCCGCCAACGTGCCGAAGATCGTTCAGGGCGGCGCATTCCCGGTGATTGCCGGTATTGCGCTGTTTGTGCTGATGACCACCTGGAAACGCGGTAAGCAGTTGCTCGTCGATCGCCTCGACGAAGGCGCACTGCCGCTGCCGATCTTTATCAGCAGCATCCGCGTGCAGCCACCGCATCGAGTGCAGGGCACCGCCGTGTTCCTCACCGCGCGCTCCGACGCCGTGCCGCATGCGCTGTTGCACAACCTGCTGCACAACCAGGTGCTGCATGAGCAAGTGGTGTTGCTGACGGTGGTCTACGAAGACATCCCGCGCGTACCGCCATCGCGACGCTTCGAAGTCGAGGCCCACGGCGAAGGCTTCTTCCGGGTGATCCTGCACTTCGGCTTCACCGATGAGCCGGACGTGCCGCAGGCGCTGAAGCTGTGTCATCTGGATGATCTGGACTTCAGCCCGATGCGCACGACTTACTTCCTCAGCCGGGAAACGGTGATTGCCTCGAAACTTGAGGGCATGGCGCGTTGGCGTGAGGCGTTGTTTGCGTTCATGTTGAAGAATGCCAATGGGAATTTGCGGTTCTTCAATCTGCCGCTGAATCGGGTGATTGAGTTGGGGACGCAGGTGGAGATGTAAGCCTGACCTCAACTGAAAAGCCCCCGTCAGCCTTGTGGTTGGCGGGGGCTTTTTTTGTGCCTGCACATAAGCTTCCAATCCACTGCAAATCCCCTGTGGGAGCGAGCTTGCTCGCGAAGGCTTAGTGTCAGGAGAAGCATTCTTCGGCTGACCCACCGCATTCGCGAGCAAGCTCGCTCCCACAGTGTAAGGGGTTGAATCAGGGGGTGCGTTGAGTCAAATCGGCTTCGGATTCGGTCTTCGTCCGCGCAGGTCGTGGGATCAGCGCTTGGATCACATCATCAATCAAGGCTTTGCCCATCACTGTCAGGTAATGCGCAGCCCAGGCATGGCGGTCGGTGTCTCTGATGAAGGCAGCGTCTTCTGCGAAGGATTTGGCGAGGGATAGCAGGTCGGAGGATTGCGACAAGGCATCGATGATCGGGATGCCGGCGCGGACGTTGAAGAACGCTTGATCCGCGTTGTAGAGGAAAGGGGTGAAGCCGATGGTTGTAAGGTCTGAAGGCGTTGACGGAATTTCTTTGCTCATTGTTTTGCTCCCTAAAACGAGGAGCTGCCGCATTCGTTACCACACGAATGGGTGGCAGCTGTACGCAGGGTGGTAAACCGGGAGAGCAAAGAAACCGGCAGACCCGAAGGTCTCCCACGTACAGCTGCCATGACAGTAAATTACAAGCGTAAAAGAACGCCTGATGTCGTGATGGAGGCACTGTTGCACTTTGCCTAACCGGGTTACCACACCCGATCGCTGAATGGGTCAGCGACGTCCGGAGAGTATCCCGTCAAAAAACAGCGCAATAGAGCGGCACAGCGCCCCAACAAGAGTTTCGGAGTTTGCCTACAAGGTCTGTGGGCGTCATCTGATATTGCGAGACTGGAAGTAAACGATACTAAACGTCAGGCACGAACCGACGTGTGCAAAGCATTCAGGTACGTATGACAGCATCAGCGGAACAAGAAGGACAGGATGAACCGAAGGACCTTCGGCTCGAAAAGAAGGCCAGTGAACGATTGCTCATTTTTGATCTGGCCCACGCAATCAGCCATGACGATATGCGGGCAAGGTATGCGGCGATTAGTGATCGACCCAAGGGCTTGACGACCCGGCCTCGTCAGTGAGACAAGTGTCCACGTTTTATGGAATGTGGACACTTGAGGTTTGGAGCTAAATGAAGAGTCAAGACATTTTGCTTTTGTTCAAAATGGCCAGTCTCCACGCTCAGGAAGAGAATCTCTTGGGGGAGATGGAGGCCGAATCGAATTCGGACAGGGTCGAAGAGCTGCTCAGGCCTTATGTCGTCAGCCGAATGACCGCAGGGGAGAGTGTGGGGAAGCCATTGGTCACCTACTCCACCGATGGGGAAGACACAATCTTCCATCGCCGCGAACTCGATTCGCCTTTCGCTGATGGGCCAGGCTGGGAGGGATGGGCGGAACCAGCATCTGATCCACCGCTGACAAGTTGGAGCGATCGCTACTCTCTGCGTGCGCTGTCTGCCTCTCTCGGACTGAGCAAAAGCGAAGTCTCAAATGCTCTCGCCCGATGCCGGGAATCCGGATTGCTCATCCATGACTACGACACCGGGCTTGCCAAAGTGCACCGTCGGGAACTGCTGAAAATTACCGAGTACGCGCTGAAGTACTTCTTCCCGGTCAAGCCTGGCGCGATGGTTCGTGGCATACCCACGGGCTTTGCGGCACCCGCGCTGTCCAAAAGCATCAAGAGTGCGGGTGGTTTGATTCCGGTCTGGCCCGATGCGCAGGGAACTGAGCGAGGCCAAGCGATAGAACCGCTTTACAAAACAGTGCCGGAAGCGGTGAAAAAAGACAGGATTCTTTACCACTATCTGGCGCTCGCTGATGCAATCCGTCTGGGTGGTCCGCGTGAGTGTGGTGTGGCAATCAGTATTCTGAAGGCAGGGATGGGGCTGAAATAACATGTCGTCAAACGCGGATCACAACTACGAACTCATTGAGTTCGTGGCTGAAGGCTTGGGCGAGGCGTTTCTCGCCGAAGTTGCTTTTGTTGGCGGTTGCACAACCGCCATGCTGGTTACAGATACAGCCGTGCTGGACGACATTCGTTTCACTGATGACGTTGATCTAGTGATCGAGTTGGCCGGTATCAGCGCCTGGAACCAACTCACCGAACGGCTGGCTGCCAAGGGATTCAAGATCACCGGTGAGGACGAGGTCAATTGTCGTTTTCGCTTCAATGACGTTGTCGTGGATGTCATGCCTTCCGATCCTGCAGTGCTCGGCTATGCCAACCGCTGGTTCGTCGAGGGGCTGGCGAGGGCGGATAAATTCACCCTGCCCAGCGGCACTGCCATCCAGATATTCCAGCCTGCATATTTTCTCGCGACGAAACTGGAAGCTTTCGCTGGTCGGGGAAATGGTGATCCTTATCACAAGGATGTCGAGGACATGATCATCTTGATCGATGGTCGGCCTGAGCTGTTGGAGGAGTTGCGCCAGACTGACAAGGACCTCAAGGCGTTCATCACAGAGGGAATCCACAAGCTGATGGCGCTCGATGGGGTTGGCTACGTGATCGAAAGTTCAGGCTCGGTGCAGGCGAATCCGGGCAGAGGGCAGATTATTCACAGGCGTTTGAAAGCGCTGGCCAACGCATGAGATACCACTCCCGATCAATCACTGGGCAAGCCAGCAGAACAAATAATGACTATGCCGGAGCGACCTGTGAGGGTGACGGTGGTTTTTTTGTTGTCGCGGATGGCACTTCCAGGCGCGGCAGTGGACAGCTGGCTGAAAGCTTCGTAAGCGGCATGTTGGCGGCTCATTCCACACAGGTGGAGCAGGGGGGCTATCCTGCAGAACCCGAAGCTGTTGAGCGTCTATTGGGTTCAATACTGGCGGATTTTCATGCATCGTTGCCTGCTGATCAGACGGGAGCGATCTGTTACCTGATTGGCTTGGTCGCTCATGGCCGACTCACCGTTGCATACGAAGGTGACTGTTCATGCGGGATTGTGACGCTGGCGGGAGCCATCGATTGGATTACGCCACCTCACTGCAAGGCCAATTGGCGGCGCGACCGTTCGCACTGCGAGTTGGCGCAAGACCCCGCGCGAAATTCGGTAACACGATGCTTGAAGATCAATCGGGTTCCGAACCCTGACTTTGTTTGTTGTGCACTGGACGCTGTTGAGCGCTTGGTTTTTGTCACTGATGGCTTTTGGGCGGACTTGACGCAAGCCCAGCAAAGCAGTTTGTTGGCGGCGCCGGAAAGCGACATTAGCGTTGGCGACGATGATGTCACGTGGATAGATGTTCAGCTTGGCCAGCAAGACTGAAGAGTTGTCTGAATCCAGCGCCATCCCTTGTAGGAGTGAGCCTGCTCGCGATAGCGGTGTGTCAGTTGGCAACTAGGTGGCTGACACTCCGCTATCGCGAGCAGGCTCACTCCTACAGGGGAACGGGTTCATCGTCCGAGATGTAAAAAGCCCCCGCAACTGCGAAGTTGCGGGGGCTTTTTATGGGCGTGGCTCAGATCACTCTTCGGCGACCGAGTCCTTGCTCTGGCGCTTCTCGATCAAATCCACCAAACGCTTGGCCAGCGCCGGGTAGTTCTCGTCGAAGTGGTGGCCACCTGGCAGTTTCACCGCTTCGCCAACAGCAGTCTTGTCCGTGCAACCACTTTCATCGGTCTCTTCTTCACCGTAGATGCACACCACTTTGGCCGGTGGCAGCTTGGCCATTTCCGGGCCGGTGGCGGCTTCTTTGCCGGCGTTGCCCAACCAGCCTTCGACTTCGATTTCGAAGCTGCCGGTGCGGGCGAAGGCCAGCAGGATGATTGCGTCGACGCGTTGCTGCTCGGTGTCTGGCAGGCGGTTGTAGATCGCCGGCAACACGTCAGCACCGAACGAGTAACCGGTGAGGATGAAGCGCTTGGTGCCCCATTTCTGCCGGTAGTGTTGCATCAGTTCGGTCAGGTCCAGAGCGCTTTGCTCCGGGCTCTTGTGCTGCCAGTAGTAGCGCAGGGTGTCGATGCCGACCACCGGGTAGCCGATCTTGGCCATTTCACCGGCCACGTCGCGGTCGAGGTCGCGCCAGCCGCCGTCACCGGAGAGGAACAGGGTCACGGTGTCCTTGGCTTGACCGGCCGGCACTTCAACCACCGGGATCGCCAGACCGCCGTTGGCCTTGTCGCCGCCGACGAGGATCTTGCGCAGTTCGTTGTTCAGCACTTGCGGCAGGTTGATGTCGTAATCGCTGATGCTGGTTTCGGCGTTCGGTTGATCGCGAACGAAACCTGCGCTGGCGTCGTCCGGATTGTCGTTCCAGGCTGCCAGCCAGTGGCCGTGGGCGGCGGATTTTGGCAGCAGGTGGGTGCAGCCACCTTTTTCCAGGGCCAGATCCACGGAAATGGCTTGGGCCTTGTCGTCTTTCTGTTCAGCCAACCAACGCCAGGCCAGTACCGCGCCGGGGCCGATACCGCTGACCAAAGTGGCCGGGCCGTTCAGTTCGCGCAGACCGGTTTGCAGGGCGCGGCTTTGCAGCAGGCAGTCCTTGGGCAGAATCACCTGAACGATCTGCGCCGAAGCGCTACGGCTCAGGGTGGTCAGTTGTTTTTCAGAGAGTTTCTGGTCGTCGTTGACGGCTACCAGCACCTGCGCCTTGGGCTTGGTGCCGGGAATGACGCGGGTCATGGCGGCGCCATCGGCCGGGTTGAGCTGTTCGACGGTCGGTTCCGGTGCCGGACGTTTGAGGTACCAGAAACCGCCGCCGGCAATCACGGCCAGCACGATCAGTGCGGCCAGGATGTACTTCAGGGAGCGTTGAATCATCAGCGTTTCACCAATCCAGTCAAGCCGCCCGCGATCAGGGCAGCAGTGTCGGCCAGCGCCACCAGCGGATCGAGTCCGGCGGGCACGGCCATATAACGGGGTTCCCAGTCAGGCTGGAACTTGTCTTTGAAGCGGCGCAAGCCTTGGAAGTTGTACAGCTGCTCACCACGGCGGAAAACCATCGAGCCCAGACGCTGGGTCAGCGGTGCACCACGCCGGGGTTGCAACCCCGACAACGGCACCATGCCCAGGCTGAAGCGCGCGTATCCGTGACTCTTATAGTGTTGAATCAGGCCGACCATCATGAACTCCATGGTCAGCTTGGGGGCGTCCGGGTGCGCGCGCATCAGGTCGAGACTGGCCAGGTCGTGGCTGTAAGTCTCGAGCAGGTTGGCGAATGCCACCGGGCGACCTTCGAAGCGAATCACCGCGATGCGGAAATGCTTCAGGTAATCGTCGCTGAAGCGGCCGAGGGAGAAGCCTTTCTCACGCACGTTCTTGCCGGTCAGCCACGCATCGGAAATCACTTTCAGTTCGTCCATCGGCGCCTGACCCGGTTCGTGGATTTCCAGCGACAGGCCGTCGCGGGTGCCACGGTTCCAGGTGTAGCGCAGGTCCTTCATCTCTTTGCCCTTGGCTTCCAGGTCAAAGCGATGCAGATCGACCCGGGCTTCTTCGCCGAGTTTGATCGCGGTCAGGCCGATGTCCATGTAGTACGGCAGGTTCTCCGCGCGCACCTGATAGAACACCGGGCGGGCATGGTGAATGTCGCAGAGGTCGCGGAACTGCCAGATCATCTCGGCGCGTTGCTGGCCGGGGCCGATCGGGTCGTACAGCGCCACCAGGCTGCGGCCACGGCGTGCATACATCAGGAAGGCTTCGTCGTTCTGGTGAAACAGCAACGCCTTGTCACCGGTCAGCGCGAGGCCACCGTCGGGTTGTGACGACGCCATCAGAATCTTCGCCGCGCGATCGAGCTCGTCAGGTGTCGGCAGGTGAATGACCGGGCGCGCGGTGCGCAGCAGCCAGGTCAGCGCGATCACCAGCAACAGCACAGCGGCGCCGAGCAGCGAACGCAGGCCACGCGGCGCGTCAGCATCCAGCGTGAACTGCCACCACAGTTGATGGCTGTAAGGTACGTCTTGATAGGCAAACAGCAACAGCCACGTCGAAGCGCCCAGCACACAGAGGCTGGCCACCAGATACAACGGCGAGAACGGCAGTTCGGTCAGGCGGCTCGGGCGATAAAACGAGCGACGGAACACACCGAGCAAGGCTGCGGTGAGGGTCATCAGCGTCGCTTCTTCCCAGTCGAAGCCTTTAAGCAGCGAGAGCAGGGCGCCGACCAGCAGCAGAATGGTGGTGAGCATCCACGCCGCCGACAAGCGCCGACGCAGGCCCTGAGCGAGCATCAGGCAGAGCACGCCGATCAGGCTGGCGCCGAAGTGCGAAGCGTCGACCAGACGATGCGGGATCAGAAAGCCGATGTGCTCCAGGCGTGTGTCGATCTCGGGTGTAGCGCCGGAAAACAGCAGCACCACACCGGACAGGAACACCAACACCGCCAGAATCGGTGCCGCCAGACCGGAGGCTGCGCGCATGGTTTGAGTCTGAAACAGACGCTGACCTTCGTTGATCAGCAGGAATACGCAGGCGACCAACAGCGGCAGCACCACGTAGATCAGACGATAGAGCAGGAGGGCGGCGGCCAGTGGTGCGGCACCGAGCTTGTCGGCGAACGCAGCCAGCAGGATCGCTTCGAATACACCGACGCCACCGGGTACATGGCTGAGTACGCCGGCAGCCAGTGCCAGCAGGTACACCAACAGGAACGCACCAAACGGTGGCGCTTCCGGCAGCAACAGATAAAGGACCGTGGCGGCAGCCGCAACGTCGAGGGCGGTAATGATCAGTTGCAGGAAAGTCAGACGACGCCCCGGCAAGCGCAGCGTGCGGCGACCAACCCTGACCAGCAGATTGTCGCGCAACGGTTGTTCCGGCAGGCGCCGACGGTAAATGCCAATAGCCAGTACTGCGCCAAGCGCCAGCACGACAGCGGCGACTGTGCCGAGCAGACCTTCGGACAAACCCAGGGCTTGAGAGGCAGCAGGCAGGTCGCTCAGCGTTGCCAGTGCAGCCAGCGGCGGCAAGGCGCAACCCAGCGACAGACTGGCGAACAAGGTCATGTGCGCGACTTCCGACGCCCCCAGACCCAGGCGTGCATATAAACGGTAGCGCACCGAACCGCCGGACAGTAGCGACAGACCGATCGCATTGCCAATCGCAAACGCGGTGAAGCCGCCCAGCGCCAATGTGCGCGGCGGCAAGGTCACGCCGGCATAGCGGCTGGCCGACCATTCGTAGCCGAGCAGAATAATGAAACCGACCACGGTCGCACCGAAGGCGCCGATCAGCGCGGGTTTCGGTACGTCGAGAATCGAGTCGTGCAGCGCATCGAGATCGAGTTCGGCGAGCAGATGACGACAGGCAATCAGCGCAATGGCGAACAGCAGCAAAGTCACCGCCAGACCAATCGGTTGTCGGTATTTGCTCAACCGATCCAGCAAGCGCAGACGCTCGGGCTTGATCGGATGTTCCGCTGTGACGGTGTCTTGTGGATCAGACGAGTTGGCGCGCATCAATCACCTCTTGGATTGTGCGCGACAGGATGGAGGTATCCAGCCAAGTAACCAATCCCTGTAGAAAAAAATAATCACAAAATACTACGCCTCTCACCGGGTATCGGCGAGGGCAGTTCCTGGATTGCAGACGCCTTGCCTGCGACTCAAGCATAGTCGCAAGTGAGGGCTTCTGAAGATCCCAAGCGGTTCACTGCACAGTGACAGATCATTGTTGCGAAAGGACTTTTTCAACAGATACAAAAAAGGCCACTCTTTCGAGTAGCCTTTTTTGATGTTTGGTTGCGGGAGCCGGATTTGAACCGACGACCTTCGGGTTATGAGCCCGACGAGCTACCAGACTGCTCCATCCCGCGTCTGTGTGGCGGCATTCTACAGACGAACGACGGAGTGTCAACCGCTAATCCCGCAAAGGGTCAAATAAGTGTGCAATCGCGTCAAACGGTCGCAGGTCGAGCGTTAAGTTTCGGAAATGCAACGAATTCCTGTTTGGCGATCACTTCTCTATAAGAGGAGGGATTCCACAAAACAGACGCGCACAAAAAAGGCCACTCTTTCGAGTAGCCTTTTTTGATGTTTGGTTGCGGGAGCCGGATTTGAACCGACGACCTTCGGGTTATGAGCCCGACGAGCTACCAGACTGCTCCAT
>NZ_WXVV01000023.1 GCF_013433315.1 Pseudomonas crudilactis
TCGCACTAGCCCGCAAGCTTGCCCGGGTGGTATTTGCTCTGTTGAAAAACCAGAGCGAATACTCACCTAAAGCCGTTTAGGGGCTAGGCATGAACCATAGAATCTCCCACATTGGATATTTGTCACACCACAAATCCCAAGCCAACCACAAATCCCCTGTAGGCCTTCGCCTGCTCGCGATAGCGTCCGTACAGTCGACATCCCCGTTACCTGACCCACCGCCATCGCGAGCAGGCTCACTCCTACATTGGCTATCTGTCGCCCCCAAAATCCTGGAGCAATCCCGAATCCCTGTGGGAGCGAGCTTGCTCGCGAAGGCGTCAGCCCAGTCAGAATCATCATTGCCTGACCCACCGCCATCGCGAGCAAGCTCACTCCCACAGGTCTTTGTATCCCTCCACAATCCACTCCCGCTCCCAAATCCCACGCACAAAAAAGGGGACTTTCGTCCCCTTGCGGTATACAGCTTCGAACCTCAGTAAATATCCTTCGACAGCAACGTAAACGGCGTCTTCACCAGGATCTTCAGATCCAGCCACAACGACCAGCTGTTGATGTACTGCAGGTCAATCTCCACACGCTTCTGCATCTTGTCGATGGTGTCTGTCTCACCGCGGCAGCCGCTGATCTGGGCCAGTCCGGTGATCCCCGGTTTAATCCGGTGACGCGCCATGTACGCGAGGATTTTCCCCGAGTAGTAGTTGTTGTGCGCGACGGCGTGCGGGCGCGGGCCGACCAGGGCCATATGCCCCTGCAGCACGTTGAACAGTTGCGGCAGTTCATCCAGCGAAGTGCGGCGGATAAAGCGACCGACTGCGGTAATGCGCGAATCATTACGGCTGGCCTGCTTCACATCACGGTCATCGTGAACACGCATCGAGCGGAACTTCCAGACCTTGATTACCTTGCCGTTCCAGCCATGGCGATCCTGCTTGAAGAACACCGGACCAGGCGAGTTAATCTTCACCGCCAAGGCAATGATCAGCAGGATCGGACTCAGCGCGATGATCGCCAGAAACGCCACGGTTTTCTCGACCAGGCTCTTGCTCAAAGCAGCGGTAGGGCGGCTGGTCAGCGGGCTCTCGTTCAAGTAGATCGCCGGCAAGCCGTCCACGACCTTCACCGAGTGATTGAGCAGGGTCAGACTGTTCAAGTCCGGCACCCACACCACATCAACGTTGGCCCCTAGCAAGTCACCATAAATCGCCTCGATTTTCGCTGCTTCACACAGCGGCAGGGTGATGTACAAGCGACGGATGTCATGCGCCTCGATCAGTTCCAGCAACTGCTCCTGATCGCCGACCACGCGCGGTGCATCCGAACCCAGCGCAGACACATCACCATTGCTGACCAAACCTACCAACGGCAGATTCTCCAGTTGGCTGAGCTTCTTCGCCAGACCCAGCGCCAGTTCGCCGGTGCCGACGATCAGCGTCTTGTGCTCGCTTTTGCGCGAGCGCTGGTAGTACTTGGAAAACGCATGCAGTGGAGCGTAGAGAAATGCCTGACCGAGGAAGCCATACACCGCCCAGCTCAGGATCACCTGCCGCGAAAACAGCTCATCAGCCTGGCAGACAAAAGCGATGCACGCCAGCGCCGCCATGGTCATCGACCAACCCATGAACAGTCGACCGAGCCCGGTCAGGTAGTTGTCACGCTTGCGATAAACACCGCTGAACGTATAAGCCGGCACCGACGCCAGTACCGCCAGCGTTGCACACATCCGGTAGTAAAACGCGACCGTCCCGGTGTGCTGCTCGGCGAGTATGAACAACAGCGTCACCACAAAGCCTTGTGCCAGCGCCCATTGGCCCCAAAAGGTCAGTCCCTTGAGGCCTGTGCTTCGATTGATACTTAAAGAAAGATCCATACGGTATCCCCAAAAGACGTCCATTCAGGTTTCAACAGTTGAAATCCGAGTTGTTATGCAGACTTATTGTTTTTGTTCTAACGAGTGTCCTGAGGTAACAACATCGATATGCCGAACTGTCGTCAGTCAATAGACTAAGTTATTGGCTGGAATGGTGTCTGACGAGTTCTAACAAGATGGCACAGTGCCAACTTTTTAATAATTAAATAGAAGGGTGTTAGAAAAGGTCGTAGAGCGAGGGGTGAATAAAGTATGTTGTATTTGTTACTGTTGGAGGGGTGGAGGCAGGGAATGTTTAATTCAGGGAGGAAAATCTAGCCAAACAGAGTGCTCTTGTTGTTTTTGTAATCGCACTTTTTCTGTTTGTTCTGTTCGTGGAGGTCTTGCGGGTTACGCGACGACTTCCTGAATCAGGCAATAACCGCGATTTCTGACGGCACGAAACAGTCGCTCACCATTACTGGCGCTTTTGAATTTGTCTTGCAGGCGACTCAGGCACATTTCCAGACCGCGATATTGTTCCGGTTCTCGACCGATGCTGAGAATCAGCTCGTCACGACTGACAACACGTTCTTCATGGCTGAGCATTTTCCTGACCAATGCTGTTTCCAGGCCAGTCAGGTTGATTTCGACACCCTCTTTGACCAGTGCGCCCTGAGTCGGATCAAGATGCCAGGTTTCATTGCCGGGCATATCACCTTCAATGGCAGGCGGCATATTGCGGGTTTCCCCGGTAATGGCCGGGACATTCTGGAAAGGATTGGCCGATTGCGCTGCCCGCCATTCGGACTCGAGCGTGGCCAATATTCGCTGAGTATCGTGTTCAATACTGCGCGGGGCATTTTTGCGACTGATGCCTGGATATGTGAACTCCATCACCATTGGAGCGGAAGAGGGCGAATCCACCCCTTCAAACGAATTGAAACGTTCACTGGACAGCATGCTCTCCAGTTCACGTTGCGACGTTGTACTGTGAGTCACGACAACAAAATATTTCCTTGGGAGGGTTGTACTAGTTTCCATGTCTCTCTCCTAAATACACACCAAAATTGGCTAAAAGAAAAATCGGCAGGCGAGCAATGACTTCCTCGGAAGTAATCGATAGGCAGGGTCTGGGCCCAAGATTGGCCCTCGATAAATTCCACTCGATCTGCTGCTATGTTATGGAGTTTTATTGTTATGGGTCGTGTTGTCGCGCTCATTCAATTGCTTGATTTCAAACAGGCGTGAAGCAGAACGGGAGCTATATGGTTGCATCAGACGATCCTTCGTACGTATGCAAAAGGGAAGGCTGCCCGAGAGTCAGGCAGTCGATATCAGACCCCGCAGCAGGCGATAGCCATAGCCGCGAATGCTCTGAATCGCGTTTGTACCATACATGTCCTTGATTTTTCCACGCAAGCGACTGATTGATTTTTCCAGTGCTCGAGGGTCGTAGAAATTGGTGTTGAGGCCCATGATGCTGGCGATTTCATCATGGCTCAGAATGTGATTACTGGTTTGCGCGAACGCTTCGAGGATTTTCATTTCGGCAAACGAGATGTCGAGCTTCTTGCTGGTGCCCATCAGGCAGATACGGGTTGGATCAAGCGTCAGATCGATATCGCGTTGCCATTCTTCACTGTTGAAGAACTCGCCCAGCAACTCGGCGCCATCGTCGGAAAGGGTATTGAGCTTGATACAAACATCCGCGCCAGCCAGATAATATTTGATCTTGTTGAAGGCGCCGCGACCGGTGATGACCGCACAAATGATCGGCTTCAAGTTGTCGCTGCGCAGGTTCTCGATCAGGGCAAGATTGTCTTCGAGGGCCTGAGGGCTGTCGATAACCAGGAAGATCGCTCGATACGAACCAGACTGTTCATTCAACTGATATGAACTAGTGTACGCATCGGCTTCGAGCGCCATATCAGTGCGTAAATGCTGGGCGACTAGCGCTTTGAAATGTTCAGCCACGCCACGGGTACGACCCAGAGTAAGAACACCAGGTTCGTCGTTTGTCGGGCGCGGGCTTCTAGTCGCTAAGTTCCCTGAGAGCATCATGCATTGACTCGAATTAAGTGCTGACATCGGGATGTTAAAGCACCGGTTCTCATCTGTGACTGACAATTGGTAACATTCACGCGATTTTTAGACGTGGCTCCCGAGTTTTCTAACAATAATTAAGCTTTTCAAGCTTTTAGTTGATTTTCTCGGAGGGGTGAACTACTGCTTAAATGGTGGCGATATGCAATGGTGCCACTATTTTGAGCTTATTGCGATAGCCATGTCCATGTCTAATTGCCACTGTCTGGCCATCGCTGAATAATGTGATATTGATCACACTTTATTGCCAGAGCAACTTTTTTCTGCAAAAAGGCCTAAATATTTTCTGCGTAGTTCGTCAGCCGACGATTACTAACATGGCTTGAGTGTGTCTTTTAATAAGACGTAATCTTTATGGCTGATGAACTTTTGCGTTTATGTATGTCAATGGTCTCACTGCAGATACTCAACCCCTGAGTGTTATTACCCGGTCGCTCGCCAAGAGCGCTCTGACGGAGGATTAATGGATTTCTGGACCCTTTTCCAGGTGTTGATATTAGGAGCGGTAGAAGGCCTGACCGAGTTCTTGCCGATCTCGAGTACCGGCCACCAGATCATCGTCGCCGACTTGCTGGAATTCGGCGGTGAACGCGCCATGGCCTTCAACATCATTATTCAACTGGGTGCCATACTTGCCGTCGTCTGGGAGTTTCGACCGAAGATCTTCGACATCATCAAAGGCCTGCCCACTGAACGTAAAGCCCAACGTTTCACCCTCAACTTGCTGATCGCCTTTCTTCCCGCCGTGGTCTTGGGTGTGTTGTTCGCCGACGCCATCCACGAATACCTGTTCAACCCGATCACCGTCGCCGTGGCACTGGTCGTCGGCGGCATCATCATGCTGTGGGCCGAACAGCGCAGTCATGTGATCAGCGTCGAACACGTCGACGACATGCGCTGGTCTCACGCACTGAAAGTCGGATTCGTACAATGCCTGGCGATGATTCCCGGCACCTCACGCTCCGGCTCGACCATCATCGGCGGCCTGCTCTTCGGCCTGTCGCGCAAAGCCGCCACCGAGTTCTCGTTCTTCCTCGCCATGCCAACCATGGTCGGCGCCGCCGTGTACTCCGGCTACAAATACCGCGACCTGTTCCAGCCCGACGACCTGCCAGTCTTCGCCCTCGGCTTCGTCACCGCGTTCATCTTCGCCATGATCGCCGTGCGTGGCTTGCTGAAGTTTATTGCCAACCACAGCTACGCCGCGTTCGCCTGGTATCGGATCGCGTTTGGTTTGTTGATTCTGGCAACGTGGCTGTTTGGCTGGGTCAACTGGACCGCCGCAGCGGCCGCCTGATCACTGAGCGCTGATCAACGCCGCAATGGCGAGATCGTTTAACGCCGAATCCGGCGACTCCTGTCGATAGCGCTGCAAGGCCGAGGTGAAATACGCGGCCTGCAGCATGCCGTCGCTGGCCAGATAGAGTCGCGCGTCTTCTTGCTCCTCGGCGGAGTAAACGCGTTTAAAGCTTTCCGTGGTGTTATTGGTGGCAGAGAAGGGCGTCAGCAACAGCACCATGATCGACAGGCCAGAGAACTGCGTCACCTCCCACGGCGTTTCGGTCCGGCCCATACAAAAGCCATCGCAGTGCGCATAAACGTCGGAAGTGAAGCTGAACAAGGCAAGAAAGGCGTAACGCTTGAAACCGGAAAAACTAAACGCGGGCATAAACAAAAGACATCCTGTCAGTACAACAAAACGCCGGGCAACGCTCATGCGTCGCCCGCACACTCAAACCATCAATCAACGACCTTCAAGCAACTCAGCCGCCTGATCCAGCAACGCCAGCGGATCCTTGGCCTTGTGAATATCCACCGACAACAACTGACGGAATTTCCGTGCCCCCGGGAACCCCGTGCCCAGGCCCAGCACATGCCGGGTGATGTGATGCATCGCACCACCGGCCTGCAAATGCTCGGCTATATAAGGACGCAACTGCGCCAACGCCTCAGCCCTACTGATCACCGGCGCCGAACTGCCGAACAACTGCTGATCCACCTCCGCCAGCAAATACGGATTGTGATAAGCCTCACGCCCCAACATCACACCGTCGAACGTCTGCAAATGCTCATGGCAAGCCTCCATCGTCTTGATCCCGCCATTCAGCACAATCTCCAACTCCGGAAAATCCGCCTTCAACTGCGCCGCCACGTCATAGCGCAACGGCGGAATGTCACGATTCTCCTTCGGCGACAACCCCTCCAGAATCGCAATCCGCGCATGCACGGTAAAACTGGTGCACCCGGCATCACGGACGGTGCCGACGAAATCGCATAACTCCGCGTAACTGTCCCGACCGTTGATGCCGATGCGGTGCTTAACCGTCACTGGAATCGACACTGCGTCTTGCATTGCCTTCACACAATCCGCCACCAGTTGCGGGTGACCCATCAGGCACGCGCCGATCATGTTGTTTTGCACACGATCGCTTGGGCAGCCGACATTTAGGTTTACTTCGTCGTAACCGTGTTCCTGAGCCATGCGGGCGCAGGCGGCCAGATCCAACGGAACGCTGCCACCTAACTGCAAGGCGAGAGGGTGCTCGGCTTCGTTGTGACGTAGGAAGCGTTCGTGATCGCCGTTGAGCAGCGCGCCTGTGGTGACCATTTCGGTGTAGAGGAGGGCGTTCTTCGACAGGAGGCGTAGGAAGAAACGGCAATGGCGGTCCGTCCAATCCATCATTGGGGCGACGGAGAAGCGGCGGGAGAGTGGGGCGGGTTGTAGAGACATTGGGGGAATCTGGATCAGAGAGGTGAAGGTTGGGGAGTTTATCAGGATTAGATAGGACGGAGGCTTACGCGTCTTTACCACGTGCTCTTGCTTGCAGCTGAAGCGAGACAAATCGACTGAATATTGTGGTCTGGCCCCTAATTTCCTGCAGCGATCTTTCCGGCTAGAACTTTGGCGGTGAGTTTTCTCATGTCCCCTAGTTTCGGTGTGGTGGGGTAGTGGCGAGCCAGAACCACCGAAGGGAGGGTTCAGTCTCCGCGAACCAAGCTGCGCGCATGCATAGCGGGCACCAAGCGACCGAAGCCGCCTCGATGCCGCTGCACACGCTTCCGTAGGTGATCGGCATTGATATAATCCCTTTTTCGAACGATGAGTAGCGACATGGAATCCGCAGAAGTAGTTGAGCTAAAAGAAAAGTTGGCGAATATTGAAAGTATTCTAAAGGGGCGAACCGAACAACTTCATCGTGTGGATTTGGATGAGCGCAGGTATGAGCGAAGAGTAAGATCTGTAAAGATTGCAGTCACACTTTCTCTACTCATCATGCTCGTCTTTTCGATTATTCCAGTAGGGTATAATCTTTTTAGGAGTAATCCTTCTCTTCGTACCGCAGAGATAAATGGCGATTCAAAGTTGAATGAGCTTTTCAGGAATACGACTGCTAAAGAGTTGCGTGAAATTAATGCGTTTGTTGCTAAGCTCCGAGCTGATAGCGACAAGTCGAGCCCAGAAGAAATATCTCGCGCGCTCTTTGAGACTGATCTCAGGCTTCTCAAGGAACGGATCATCTTGTTGGAAAAATCTATTTCAGATTCTCCTGAGAAGGCTTTGTCTATTCCGCTTCTTAGGCGGGATCAAGAAAGTATGAGCAAATCAATTGAGGCGAATAAATTTGCTATTAGTAATGAGCTTTCTAGGATTTACGACCAACAAAAATGGATGTTGACGGGGATCGGAACGGCTTTGCTTGCAGCTCTCACTGCATTGGCTGGAGCTTTGTATAAAACCGTCGGCCGTGCGCCTGATTGACCGCATTTGAAATGGACATTATTTGGGAGGGAGTGAAATTGCGGATAGATGGGTTAGTGATTGTTCTTTGTGTGCTGCTTTTTATGGCTGGTGTTGTATGGTCGCCAATTCTCATCAATGTTCCAAGTGCAGCCTTCAAATGGCAGTCGATAAAGGATTTTTTTGAGATGTTGAGCTTTATTGCCACTATTGGCGCTGCGATATATGCAATATCTTCATTTAACTCATGGCATAAACAGTTTCATCACGATAAAAGTTTCGATGCGTTAGAGCAGCTTGGTGCTTCATCTGAGCAACTTCTTGCTGTGGGTGAGGTGATTTATAGCGAAAGTACTTTTGAGTTTCTCAGGGCGTATGAAGTTCGGGGGAATTTTAAGTTTGAAGAGTTAAGCGCTGCGTGCGATGAGGCAAAAAGAAGGTGGGCTCTTATCGAAAGAGGTGTAAAAACCCGAATCGAGGAACTTTCTGTTTTTGTGAGTGAGGATGATCTTGAGCAACTATCAACTGCATTTTTTAATCTTCAAAAAAAACATCGAAACTGCAGGGAGATTTTTCGCGCGCACCTTGTTCGTGATACCCCGATTGAAAAAATAGAAGCGGGGGCATATCACATCGAGTGGATAAAAATCATGTACGCTGAGGTTAATGAATTTAGAGATGTAATAAGGAAACTCAAAAAGCGTAAAGTCTGATGTAGGTGGCGTGTTGAGTCGCCTCCGGTTTTCTAGGCGCTCTCTAGGCTCGCTGCGTAACGCTTTTCAAATGCTACATGTGATAGCTGGTTGTTGAAACTGTGGCGTCGTTTTGGGTTGTAAAACATCTCGATGTAATCGAAGACATCATCCCGAGCCATCTTGGCGGGTAGGGTAGATTTTACGCCTGATCCGTTCTCGCTTTAGCAACTGGAAAAAGCTTTCCGCCCCAGCTTTGTCGTGGCAATTACCTCGACGACCGATGCTGGCAACCAGGTTGTTAGCTTTCAAGACGGTTCGCTAGTCAGAGTTGCTGTGTACTGACTGCCTTGATCCGAGTGGATCATCAGCTCTCGCTTCGGCTTGCGTCTTCAAACCGCCATTAGCAGCGCATCAATGGCTGCGTCGCTGGTCATCTGCGACTTGATTGACCAACCAATGATCTGGTGTGGAAAAAGGTTGAGCACCACTGCTAAATACAGCCAGACTTCATATGTTCGGATGTAGGTAATGTCTGTGGCCCAGACTTTGTTGGATTCTCTTACATCGAATTGGCGCTACAATAAGTTTGGTGAGGCAGCGGCTGGTTAACCGGCATATTTCCCCGGCCTTCGTCGATACACAGTCTGAGACCGTAAAGGAAAAGGTGACGGGTTTATATAGAAGAAAGGGGCTTGGAAGTAAATAAGTCCGCCCCTTTTTTCGTCCCCTTTTTTGAATCCGGAGGACGCTTTGGCTCTCAGGAAGAAGGCTATAACGGCTTTGTTTTTGGCAAAAAACTTAATATCATCACGCTATAGTCGATTAGCCCACACCTTCCAGCTACTAATAAATAAACTGGCATAGTAGTAGCCATAATCAAGTGTGGCTAAATGGTGGATATTGTAGTTGTGAACTACTTACAGGATGTCGTTGATGTCTATCTTGTAACCGGAGCTCTTTAACTCTTTAGCGACTGAAAAATGCCAGGCAGAGTTTTCGTCGAGAGGTACGTATACAACGCCGCTAATGTCGTTCGGTATCTCTATATCACCTTTGACTAGGGCGCAAACATTTTTTCTACCCAGCTTTGCTGTTAAATATCCGTGCTCGAATACCACATTTTGGCGAGCTCTCAATTTCTGAACGGTTTGATCAGCAAGGCCGCCAACATCGCATGGCGTGTATAGTACTAATGCAAATCCGACATTGGTATGTTCTTCTATTTTTTCAATAATAGTTTTCCCAGAGTTGGGTTGCTCATGGAGGATGACCGCAGTCAACCCAAGTTTCTCGATAAATCGAGCTGCCTCGATTTTTGAAAGATTGTCCCTTCCATGTACGATGAAAACTTTGGATTTGTCGGCTGGAGACTTTTTCTCCACGGTCGCCGGGGTGGCGGTGGCTATAACCGCTCTAGCACGGGCAAAAACTTCAGTGGTTATGTCTCTGGTAAGTCTTTCGTAACTAACAATGCTGCTAGGGGATACATACATAAGTATATTCGCCGGCATGTTATCATTTTCGTATTTGGCTAATTCAGATGTTGTTTTTTGCGTTTCCTTGATGGTGAGCCTTTTTATTTCATTAGGACTCAAAAAATAGCCATTAAATTGAAAATCTTCTTTGCGGAGGAATGGCAGGACAATTCGTGCTTCAATCTCAGCGAGATCTGTGCCGTCTAGCTCAAAGAATTGTTTGTACTTGTCGCTCTTTGAAAGCTTTTCCTTTGTCTCAATAAGGACGTGGTAATACATGATTTCCCCTGCTTATTTAATGGCGTGAGGTTATGCGCCTCTACCTACGAAATTGTACTTGTTATAATTTTTTAGGTTTCTTGGTTTGATTTAAAAGTTTGATCGGGCGGTAAAGAAACGGTTTATTGTTTCAAGGCTGTTAGTACATGCCCCGGATCATTATGTATAGCCCATAACAGCGCTCGCGCGGTCCCTCTGGGGCGCGGCGACCTTGCTCTCAATTACGTAAACAACCAACAGCCACATCAATGGTTTCGGCGAAGCAAGTTTGAGAGAGCCCTGTTGCCATACGTATTTTATTGACCTGCGCGGCATCGTTATAGAATTCGCGTGATGGTTAACGCTCACCACGATTAATCTCGTCCAATCGGCTTAAGCTTTCTACAAGACGGTTGAAGAGATTCTTTTCTCCCGACGTCCTCGGTAAAAATTAGTGTCCCGGTGAATATCATACAGTCCCTTGCATGCGTCATTGACGTAGCCTGACTATAGCTCTGCATCCTAGACCACGCAATGGATGATGTTAAAAACCTGCCGCCAAATGATCGATAGCAATATTGATGGAAAAAACCTTCTACTAAGGAAAAATCGACCAAGAAAAGTACTTTTCCCGTTCCCTCCGACGGGCTTTGCGTCCTTTTTCTGTGCAACTCCAGACGTAGCGTAAACGAAAAGCTGCAGCCCGAGCGAGCATTGGGGCTTCGCTGGGAATCGGCCATTGCACATAGTGCAAGGTTTGGAAGGGAAATGCAGCGCGGTTGGATAACGTCTAGCGGGGGGCATTGGAGGGGGCGTTGAAGCCCCCGGTTTCATTGGGGGAGAATTCCGAAAACCTTTAATGGGATGGATTTTCAGACTCCTGATCGGTCTGTCTGAAGAGATCAGCTAGGAAAAGGTGACGGATTTATATGGAAGAAAGGGGCTTGGAAGTAAATAAGTCCGTCCCCTTGTTTGTCCCCTTCTTTCGGCTCCCTTGTTCCGAATTTTTTAAGGGTGACTAATCTTGGTTGGACTTTATTGTAAATTTTTCAAGTTTTATGATTCTTATGCCTTTAGCCCCTTTAGTAATCAATCCGTTGTTTTCTAGCTTTACGAAGGCGTCATTAATAAAGCCTTGCCATTGTTGAAAAGAAAAATCATGGAGTTTTTTATTCCAGCTGTATGTCTTCTTTGAAATCTCACTTATCTTGAATTCGGTTTTGTTTTTATTGTGTCCAATCGTCAAGTCCCTAATTGCCAATGCCATGGCAACTCTGCCTTCAAGGCTCAATTGGCTAAAGGCTGTAATTAACTCGCTTTGGGTGGTGTCGTATTTGCTTTTTAATAGTGCGCCTATTGAATATATTTGAATGGGAAGATTTTCAACGGATTCAGTAGAATGCTTTGTTCTATTGGTAAGTATGCCTATTATTTGAAGTGTATGGTTTTCAAAATCTGAATTTCGCTCATTGCGAGGATTTATGCACGCATTGCATATTCCAGTTGACGAATTACCTACATTGTGAGGGGTTAGTTCAAGGCATGTGTGGCAGTATTTTAGTTCTAAGGTCAATGAGTAGGTGTTCTCTTCTGCACCTATCATCGAGACTGTATTTCTTGAGTCCGGTCTCCAAGTATATATCGTGGGAGTGTCGGAATGGATAAGAAAGGCTTCAACTAGGAGCCTGGTTATTTCGCATTTCTGAACGGGTAATATGTATGCGTGCCAGGTTTTCGACCATGCAATGTGGAATACGGAATTTTGCGGAGTGATATCGATAGTTGAATGGCTTTCGATCATTGTATTTGTTAGTGACTTGGATGCTTCAGAATCAACATGTTCCATGTTTTTCAGATAAAGTTCTCTACCTAAATTTTCGTATTTTCCTTTTTGGACATCATAGGCATCTAAAATTACGATGCAGCGCGATGTTGAGCGTGAGTAGGCGCAAAAGAATTCTATATTTGACATGTCTGTAGATGCCAAAATAATTATAACAGGGCTTTCCATTCCCCTGAATCGTCCTATGGACTCAACTTTAATGCCTTGAGGAACTAAGCTTTCGGGGATTCGCATGTAAGTGGGTGTTAGTACGATAATATGCGCGGGCAGCAACCCTTGAGCTAATGTTTGGGCGATTATTTGGCGCAGAATGTTTGTTTGGTTGCTGGTGATTATCTCTGTAAGGGTGTCTTCATCATTTTGTCTTGAGTTTATAATGGAGTGCGTAGGATGTTGAAAAATTTTTAACCGTTCGCAAACGCGTTTAGGCATGCGGAGACTTTCAGTAAGAAAGTATGCTTGCACCTCAAGATATTCTTCTATCTGTGCAAGGCTGACTGGTTTTTCGTATGGAAATGCTTGCGCTGCATCACACATGGCGATAATTTTTTTAGTTGAGAAATTCTCTATTAGTATTTCCCAAAGTTCTCTCCGGATTACTTGACCTTCATCAATGATTAGAGCTGAATATTTATTCAGGAATCCACTATCGCAAGCTTTTTTTAGACTAGTTGCTGCTTGCTTCTCAAACCACTCGGCCGTAAAAACCGCTTTTTCACCATTGTAAGTTGAGGCTTTTGAGCATAAAGAGTAGATAGTTGTTGCATAGGTGTTGGAGTGGTCAAGTAATTCGCTTGATATTTTTTTGGCAAGGAGCGAGTTGAATGTAATGCAGAGTACTGATGCTTCTGAAGTGGATAGCCTTCGTGCCGTTTCAATTGCTATAATTGTTTTTCCCGTACCTGGCCAACCGCTAATTAAAAACCGATCCTTTTCCAATGCCCAATCGATGCACTCTTGTTGTTCGGGCGTCAGCCGAAGCCATAATTTGTTGTCGCTATTTATTTTTGAGTGCCAACAAGGCGTATAGTTGGCTGTCGGGATCAGCATTTCAATGATTGTTTCAATTTTGAGCTTGCTGGTCGGTGCGGTGTTTAGAAGCCTTTGAAAGTAATTCATGATTGAGCGGATTCTTTCGTCAACTCGATCTAGATCTTTAATGTCCAGGATTAATTTGATTGGCATTAGGTGGTTATTGTCTACCACGCTGGGAGGCAATTGTGAGGTATTCGTTTCTGAGCCTGGAAAGAAATAAGCACGTCCAATTTGAACCGTCACGCCATTGTTTCTCATCCATTCTTGAATGGCAAATATACCGCGGTTCAACTGGGCTACAGGGTCAACGCTTGTTTTACTGTAATAAAATCCTGATGAGTTATGCCCGATCACACCTCCTTTTACCTCAAGCGCAAGTATTCCGAGGTCTGGATGTAGTATGAGGAAATCAATTTCTCCAACTGGGCTTTTGTTGTTTTGTAGCTCATCTATAAATGAAGATAGCCATGGAATGCTATGGATAATATGGAAATCATCATTTAACTGCTCTTCAAGTAGACGATAAACAATAGGCTCTGCCACATGGCTGTCGTTGAATTTTGGTCCGTGGGGGGATGCATTATTGCCATGTGATTATCCGTATCAATAAATACAGCGTCATTTGTGCGGGGTTGTTTGTTTTGTTCGGGGGTAAGCAACTATTTGCACGACTCGTTGAATTGCGTTGTTTGCATTCGTAGAATTTCGAATTGCTCGTATCTTAGTCAGATTTCATGTGATTCTATGTTGCTTGGTTTTCATCGTCCAGTCGAAAGTGTTTTTGTCATTTTAACGGGAATTGTAACTCGTAAGGAGATGCTGGATTTTTAGTCTCTACATGTAATCGCCCAGAGGCTCATGAATGGCTGGCAAACGTTGGCTGGATCAGTGAAGTACCACGATATCTCAATCTAAACAGAAAACAGGTTATGTTTAAGCTGTGCCAGTCTGCTCGGCCTCTACCCTACACAACCTTGCGCCACCCCCTACACCTAAGACAGAATCCGCCGGCTTGTACGTCTAGCCCGCAGGCTCTATCGTCCCCACATCACTGAAAACCAGTGATCGGGTTTGGTAGCCCGCTTCGTGTCTAGATGCATCGCATCACCAATTTCAGTCGCTTTCGCAGGACTCGGATTTCATGGTGGTCATGCGTGGGGCCCATTCGTGGGCGCCGGGTTCTAGTGCGACCGGTCTACCAACCCGCGTATGGCCGCCACCCATCGTTTGGTAGCGTGGGTGATGGCTCCTTTTAGTAATCGCGCTAGAGGTACCATCTATGTTCAAAGTAACGCCCAATCCACCAGAAACCGATCCCGCATCCCCCTACGAATCCCTCAACTCCAAAAAACTCCACGAAGCCGCCGAACGCGCCCTCGATCACTACCTCCTTCCCGCCGGCCACATCATGGCCAGCGTCAACGAGCCCGAGCGCATGTACATCGCCAACCCAAGGTACGACTCGGAATCCCTATTGGCCAATGCCAGTGAAACGCTGAGTTCTGCCTCGGAAATGCTCAACAACTTTGCCGCAGTGCTCGACCCCTCGCACCGCAAAACCGCGCTGGGCATTGCGCAGGTGGTGATGTTGGGTGAGTTGGCGGTGAATCAGGCGTTGGATAACGTTGAGGTGAAAGCTTAAATCCTGTCCCACTGTGGCGAGTGGTTTAACCGTCGCCACGGTGGGACTGGTAGCGCGCTGTGATCGAGAGGGTTCACATGTCACTGCTCGGTGGTAACCGGGGGCTGTCGAGCACGGCAGCGCTCACTTTCGGTAATGCTTGGAGATCTCTTTCCATATGTATTTGTATCGAAACTCAAGCCAGCGAATCAGCAGTTTGTCTAGCTGACGTCTGAAACGGCTTCGTTCTCGCGCTTTTAATGATTCTGCGATGTCAGCCTTCAATTGCTCCAGGTTGAACGCCGACCAAATCATCGGGATCACGGTCTCGAGATTCGTATGGCAAACCGGTGCTACTTCTTCATAGAGGATTCGCTTGATCTCTTGCCGATCGTAATCCTCGGTTTGGCGCGCGATGAATTCGTAGTTGACCTCATTGTCGACAAACGCGTCGGATAACGACCAATAGACATCGGAGCGTTCTTTTTCAGTCGCCGATGCCCAGCTTCGCTTGGCGGGGGCAGTGTTGGAGGAGGTTGGTTTGTCCATGTTTGACTTCCTGTCTCAATGGGAGCGAGCGTATCAAGCCTGAGCGACCCACACCCCAATAAAACAATCTTTGGTATGTCCATACTCGCGCAGTTAAAGCCAACCGTCAGGATGACGGTCAGCGCGAGAGCGTGGTCAGCGGATTATCCAAACCGGATGGCATGGTGGCGGCTCGGGGTGGCTGGGTGTTCAGTCTCAAAGCACCACAATTGATCGTCGCCAGTGGCCGGGGGACTTATCTATTGGCCGAGGACAGGCGAGATCGGTAGTTGGAGCTGATTCCGCCCTCTGATCATGCGGGTTAAAACATGCACTGAAAAAAGCCGTCACTTCCAAGTGACGGTTTTCGCTTGCAGATCTAGCCAAACTGCCCCGCCGATTCAACCGCAGATTTCGGCTTCCTCAACCGCGTCAACTGGTAAGCAATCGCCAACCAGACAAACCACCCCGGCATCACCATCAGCGCAATCCGCGTATCAGGCCGCAACGCCAGCAGCCCCAGCACAAACCCCAAAAACGCCAACGAGAACCACGCCATCGGCACGCCGCCGGGCATCTTGTAAGCCGACTTCGCATGCAGATCCGGGCGTTTTTTCCGGTAGGCGATGTAAGACGCGAGGATGGTCGACCAGGTGAAGATCACCAGAATCGCCGACACGGTGGAGACGATGGTGAACGCGGTCATGACTTCCGGCACGATGAACAGCACCAGCACACCCACCAGCATCAACAGCGTGGTGAACGCCAGGCTCAGCAGCGGCACGCTGTTGTTCGACAGTCGGCGGAATAGGCTGGGGGCGTTGTCCTGATTGGCCAGTCCGAACAGCATGCGGCTCGATGAGAACACGCCGCTGTTGGCCGATGAGGCCGCTGAGGTCAGGACCACGAAGTTGACGATACCGGCCGCTGCGGGGAAACCGGCGACGAGGAACAGTTCGACAAAAGGGCTTTTGACGGGGGAGACCTGCTGCCACGAGGTCACGGCGATAATGCAGGTCAGTGCCAAGACGTAGAACAGGATGATCCGCAGCGGAATCGAGTTGATCGCTTTGGGCAGGGTCTTCTCCGGCGAGCGGGTTTCGGCGGCGGCGGTGCCGATCAGCTCGGTGCCGGCGAAGGAGAAGATCGCCATTTGAAATCCGGCGAAGAAGCCGAACAAGCCGTTGGGGAACGCCGCCTGTTTGTCCACCAGGTGACTCAGGGACGCGGTGACGCCACTGGGCGAGACGAACGAGCTGGCGATCAGCACGGTGCTGACGCCGATCAGGGTTACGACGGCAATGATCTTGATGATCGCGAACCAGAATTCCACTTCACCGAACAGCCTGACGGTCAGCACGTTTAGCGCGAACAGGGTTGCCAGCATACCGACGGCGGGTATCCACGCCGGTACGTCGGGGAACCAGTACTGGAAGAATCCGCCGACCACGACGGCGTCGCCGATCACCGCCACGCTCCAGCTCAGCCAGTACGACCAGCCGAGGAAGAACGCCGCGCGCGGGCCGAGGTAGGCGCCGGCGAAGTCGGCGAAGGTTTTGAAGTTGAGGTTGGACAGGAGCATTTCGCCCATGGCGCGCATGACGAAAAACACGAACAGACCGATGATCATGTAGATGAGGATGATCGACGTCCCGGAGAGCGCGATGATCTTTCCGGAGCCCATGAACAGGCCGGTGCCGATGGCGCCGCCCATGGCCATTAACTGGATGTGGCGATTGCTGAGCGTGCGCTGCAGCGCGGGCTGTTCAGGCAGCCCGGAAGGGGTCGATTTCATTGCAAAACCTCTTGATTTTATGTTTTTGAGTTTTGGCAGAAAGTAGGTGTCGAGCGTTCTTGTTAGAGGTGCAGCGGCTAATCACAAGGTGAATCGCCCCCTGTGGCTGGGGGCAGTCATTAGCGATCAACTGACGGTGCGCAGACGCGAGGCTTTGGCCGGTTGCGGATCGAGCAGTTGAAAGAGGTTTTTGATGTTGGCCGGCGTCGGCACCAGGTGGATGCGCTGGCCGATTTGCTGTGCCTGCGCCAGGTCTTTCAGGTAGCGCAGTGAGGAAAAATCTTCCAGGGCAAAACCCACCGAATCGAACACCGTCACCTGCGCATCGTTCTCGCGCCCGGCGACGTCACCCTGCACAATCCGGAAAAATTCGATCACCGGGGAATCGCCTTCCAGTTGCTGAATGTCGCCCTCAATGCGCGTTTGCGGCTCGAACTCGACGATGACCCGGGCGTTGCGCAGGATGTCGGCGTGCAGTTCGGTTTTACCCGGGCAGTCACCGCCGACCGCATTGATGTGCATGCCGGGCTCGATCATTTCGGGCGTCAGAATGGTTGCGTAAGCTTTGTCGGCGGTGACCGTGGTGACGATGTCCGCACCCTTGACCGCGTCCTTCACCGAGCTGGCCAGAATCACGTCGATGTCAGGGAACGCCGCGAGGTTGTGCTTCAACTTGAGTGAAGCGTCGCGATCGATATCGAAGATACGGATTTCGTTGATGCCCAACATTTCATGAAAGGCCAGCGCCTGAAATTCACTCTGCGCACCGTTACCGATGAGGGCCATCGAAGTCGCACCCGGACGAGCCAGCGATTTCGCCACCAGCGCCGAGGTTGCGGCGGTACGCACGGCGGTGGTCAAGGTCAGTTCGCTGAGTAGCGTCGGATAGCCACTCTGCACATCCGCCAGAAGACCGAAGGCCATGACCGTCAGCAGGTTCTGCTGGCCGTTGTTCGGGTGGCCGTTGACGTATTTGAACGAGTACTGCTGGCCGTCGTCGGTGGGCATCAACTCGATCACGCCGTCTGCCGAGTGATTGGCCGTGCGCGGCGATTTATCAAACTGCGCCCAGCGTGCGTAGTCCGCTTCGATGTAGCCGGCCATTTCGCGAATGGCGCGGCGGATACCGACTTGGGTGAACAGGCGTTCAGCATCATCGACATCAATAAAAAGCGTCATGGTCTTATTCTCCGATCCAGTCATTGAAAGGTTGTAGAGCGGGGCCGGCTCAGCTGCGTTTGCTCTCGAAACCGTGCAGCACGTTGACGGCATTGATGCCGATTTCATCGACCATGTAACCGCCCTCCATAACGAACAGGGTCGGGCAGCCGACGCTGGCGATCAGTTCACCGATGCCGATGAAGTCCTCGCTTTCCAGCAGGAAGTGGCTGATGGGATCGTCCTTGAACGTGTCGACACCGAGGGAAATCACCAGCACTTCAGGCGCGAACTGCTGGAGCTTTTTGCAGGCGTGGAGCAGGGCGTTGCGGTAGCTCTCCCAGGTGGTGTTTTTCGGCAGGGGATAGTTGAGGTTGTAACCCTCGCCGACACCCGCGCCGACTTCGTGGCTGTAGCCCGAGAAGTACGGATAGGACACCGCCGGTTCGCCGTGCAACGAGACGAACATGACGTCACTGCGCTGGTAAAAAATGTTCTGCGTGCCGTTGCCGTGATGGAAGTCGACGTCGAGCACCGCGACACGTTTGGCGCCTTGGGTGATGGCTTGTTGCGCGGCAATGGCGGCGTTGTTGAGGTAGCAATAACCGCCCATGTATTCGCGCGCGGCGTGATGGCCGGGCGGGCGGCACAGGGCGAAGGCGCTGTCGTGGCCTTCGTCGAGCAGGGCCAGGCCGGTGAGGGCGATGTCGGCGCTGGTTTTCACCGCTTGCCAGGTCGTCGCGGTGATCGGCGAGCCGGCATCCATGGCATAGAAGCCGAGCTTGCCGTCGATGAACGTCGGCACGTGCTCGTTGGCCAGATCGCGCACCGGCCACACCAGCGGCAAGGCGTCGTGGGTGCGACCGGTTGCGCTCCATTCGGCCCAGGCAGTTTCGAGAAAACTGACGTAGCGCTCGCTGTGTGCGTTGACGTAGCACGAGCGATCAAAGGCGCGCGGTTCGACGATCTGCCCGAGGCCGACTTGCTTGACGCGGTTGTGCACGGTGTCGGCCCGACTCGGTTGTTCGAACGACGGTTTGAGCACGCCGTCTTTCAATTCGGTGCCGTGGTGCAACCGGTGGGAATCACTGAAAACTGTAAACATTGTGCGCATCCGTTATTGTTGGCCAGTGCAAATATTCTGTTCCGGCTGGGCTGCGCTTTCTTTGCTTTGTGTTCGTGGTTTTGTCGATTAATCGGGCGTTTTTACTCAGGAATAGCGTCATGCAGAAAAAAATATCCAAACGCATCAGCCTCGACGAAACCGACTTGGCGATTCTTGAGTTGTTGCAGGAAGACGCCAGTATTTCCAACGCTGAACTCAGTGAGCGGCTGTCGCTGAGCCTTACGCCGTGCTGGCGGCGGCGCAAGCGCATGGAGGAAGCCGGGGTGATCAAGGGCTATCAGGCCAACCTCGATCGGCGAATGCTCGGGCTGGATATCATGGCGTTCGTGCACATTCGTTTTTCCACCCATGCCGACCACGCACCGGACGCCTTCGAGGCGGTGATTGCGCAATTGCCGCAGGTGGTGGCCTGCCACAAGATCACCGGCGATGCCGATTATGTGTTGCAGGTGTTGGCCGAGGATCTTGATAGCTACAGCGACTTCATTGAGCAGGTGCTCAGGCGTCAGGTGGGGATTGCCTCCATTCAGTCGAGTCTGGCGTTGCGCGAGGTCAAGACTGGGAGCCGGATTGCGATTCCCAAGCCAGTAAGGGACTGAGTCGGCAGGCGCCTGAATCAGCATTTTCAGCCTGGTTTTGCGCCAGTAGCGATGTGCCATAAATCATGATGGCAATGCGTCATCACGCCGCTCAAAAAGTTCAACGATTGTACAAAAATATAAAGTTGTACAAGTTTTCGCAAAATTACTAGCATCCCTCCAGACACCTTTGCTGAAACGATAAATCCAGTGTGCAGACGCCCTGTCTGCGACGTGATGGGTTTGTCTGCCGGTGCTCGCGTCGGGTGTTTCTCGACGCTTCAACAGCATCTGCATTTGCATTTCCGGGACAGTTGGAGCGTCCCGTATTACGCCTTGGATGACGACCCCCGAATGTCTGGACGGTGACTGTGGTTACCAGAGATCAATTTTTTGTGCCTGGCGTTTCGCGTCAGGGCATTTGAGGCTGAATATGGCAGTAGCATCGAATTTCCTGGGTGACATCAAAGTTTCCCGCAAGCTGGGAACCGGCTTCGGCATTCTTCTGCTGGCCGTTTTGGCGGTTGCCTTCATTGGCTATAACAGCAACAGCGTGCTGGTTGATCGCTTGAGTACGACGCGTCTGATCGGCACGTTGAATGACGCGACGCAAGATATGCGTCTGTCTGAGAAACAGTACGAAGCCGCGGCTGACGCAGCGTTCGCCGAGTCCTATAACGCGCAGTTGAATGTCTTGCAGGGCCTTGTGAGCAAGGCGCTGGACACGTTGACGCGCGCTGAAAACCAGCAAGCCTTGAAGGCGTTGCAAACCACGATTGTCACCTACGACCAGAAGGTCAAACGGCTGATCGCTGCTGATCAGTCGACCACCGATGCCCTGAAACCGCTGACTGCGCTGTCGGACAAGTACGCGCAAACTTTTGCCGGCATGCTTGAAGCCTCCACGACCAGTGCGCTGGCGTCTGCCGATGGCGAACGCGTTCGGGATCTGCGCACGGTGGCCGACTTGCGCAATGGCATGACCACGTTTCGCCTGATGTTGCGTCGTTACATTGCGGTGCCTAACGACGCGAACAAAAAACTGATGATGGAAACCATCGATACCTTCTTGAGTGATATCACCAACGCGCGTAGCAACTTGCCGGCGACCCTGTCGAGTCAACTGGAAGATGCGCATGCCGGGATGCGTCGTTATCGCGAAGTATTGGTGGAAGTGGCCGGGCTGTTTGAGCAGAAACAGAACATGCGCGACCAGGTCGACCAGGAAAGCAAGGCGATGGACAAGATCATGAATGGCCTGATGGACACCCAGCAGCGCCTGGCGCGTGAAGATCAGCACTCAGCCTTTGTTCAGATCGCCGTATTGACCGTGTTGGCGCTGGTGATCGGGCTGTTTGCTTCGGTGGTCATCTCGCGCCAGATCACTGCACCGCTGGCGCTGACGGTTGAACTGGCTCGACGGATTGCCAAGGGCGATCTGACGGTACAGGCCAAATCAAACCGCAAAGACGAGTTGGGCGATCTGCAAAATGCGATGCAGGACATGGCGCAAAACCTGAACACACTGGTGCAAGGTATCGGCAATGGCGTGACGCATATTTCCACTTCTGCGGAAAAGCTCTCGGCCATGAGCGAGCAGACCAGCGCTGGCGTGCGTCAGCAAAAAAGCGAAGTGGATCAAGTCGCCACGGCGATGCACGAAATGGCTTCGACGGTGCAGGAAGTTGCGCGTAACACGACCGATGCGTCCGCCGCCGCGACCCTGGCCGATCAACAGGCGCGCCACGGCAGTACGGTGGTGAAGCAGGCGACGTTGCAGATCAGTGAACTCGCGGTGGCCATTGAAGAGTTGGGCGGCGCGATGAACGTGCTGTCTCAGGACAGTGAGCAGATCGGCAAAGTGATCGATGTGATCAAAGCCGTCGCCGAGCAGACCAATCTGCTCGCGTTGAACGCCGCAATCGAAGCCGCGCGGGCGGGAGAACAGGGGCGTGGGTTCGCCGTGGTGGCAGACGAAGTGCGCTCGCTGGCGCAGCGGACACAGGACTCGACCAAGGAAATCGAAGCGCTGATCGTCACCCTGCAACAAGGCGCGCAAGCGGCCTCGACACTGATGGCCTCCAGCCGCGAGCGCACCCTCGATACGGTGGTATTGGCGCAGAAGGCCGAGTTGGCGATTACCGAGATCAATCAGTCCATCGGCACGATCCAGGAAATGAGCCTGCAAATCTCGGCCGCTGCCGAGCAGCAAAGTGCCGTGGCCGACGAAATCAATCGCAGCATCGTCAGCGTACGGGATGTGGCTGACCAGTCGGCGGTTGCCAGTGAGGAGAGTGCGGCTGCGACGGTCGAGTTGGCGTCACTGGGGCAGGACCTGCAGCGAATGACCGCGCATTTCCGCACCTGATTATTTGTATGTAGAGCACGCGGCGCCTTCGAATATTCAGGCGCCGTCGGGCTGCAGTTGTCGCCTGGTTTGCAGATGAGTCAGTCCTGCGGCTGTTTATTAACCGCCATGGAAGGTTACAACCCGTTATCAGAGGGTGTCATGACCGACTTTCCAAAATCATTCACGTCTGCCGGAGGCTGCCTGGGCTGTAAGAGCAACGGCATGCCGGACATGGATTTTGCCTTCGCCTTTCAGCCCATTGTGGATCTGCGCGATCAAACGACGTTTGCCCACGAAGCGTTGGTTCGAGGCGTAAAGGGTGAGGGCGCCTTATCTGTCCTGGAGCAGGTGGACGATCAAAACCGTTATCGATTCGACCAACTGTGTCGAGTGCGGGCTATTTCCACGGCGGCTGAGTTAGGGATGACGCAGTACCTGTCGATCAACTTTCTGCCGAATGCCGTTTACCGTCCAGAGATGTGTATTCGCAGCACGCTGGAGGCAGCACGCACTTACGGCTTTCCGCTGGAGCGGCTGATCTTCGAAGCGGTGGAAGGCGAGCACGTTGAAAGTAACAAGCATTTGATGGCGATCTTGCGTGAGTATCGTGAGTTTGGGTTCAAGACGGCGATCGACGACTTTGGCGCAGGCTATTCCGGCCTTAACTTATTGGCGGATTTTCAACCGGACTTGATCAAGCTGGATATGGCGCTGATCCGCAATATTCACCGTGACCGAGTGCGCCAGATCATCGTGCGTAACGTGGTGAACATGTGTAGAGAGTTGGGCGTGGAGGTGATCGCCGAGGGCATAGAAGATGCCGAGGAACGAGATTTTCTCGCCGATTGCGGTATTTACTTGATGCAGGGTTACTGGTTCGCCAGGCCTGCTTTCAAATCATTGGCGCAGATCCCGACGAGTGCGTGGCTGAAGAGCTGATCGCTTTCAGCTCGCACTGATCCGCTCGATAACTTGGCTCAGCGCCGGACGTTTGTTGAGCCATTCAGCGTTGGTAATCTCCCTGGCGATGAGCAAAGTTTCATCTTGCCGGGTGCGGCGCAGGCCTAGGATGTTCAGACAAGATCGTCGCTGTTCATCCCGAGGGGAATCGTGCCATGCGGCTTAATGTCGTCAAAGTGCTGTTGATTGCTGCTGCAGTATCGGTGTTGAGTGCCTGTTCGGGCACGGGTGGTTTGACCACCACCAGTTGTTTCTCCAGCGACTGTCAGTCGCCGGAGGGGCGCAACGCCAATACGTTGAAGTTTGGTGGCAACAGTATCGGTAGCAGTCTCAATCAATACAGCTCCGGCATGTTGCATGACGATTGAGGATTACTGCGCGGCCGGTACGGCAATCCACTCGCTGAGGGTTTGCTGATACTTGCCGGTGACTTTGCTCAAGTGCAGCCACTGATCGACGTACAGTTTCCAGCTGATGTCATCGCGCGGCAGCAGGTAAGCCTTCTCGCCGTACTGCATGTACTGATGCGGATTCACCGCGCACAGGCCCGGTTTGAGTTTCTGCTGATACAGCGCTTCCGAGGCGTCGGTGATCATCACGTCGGCCTTGTTGTCGAGCAGTTGCTGGAAGATCGTCACGTTGTCGTGCAGGGCCAGTTGCGCCTTGGGCAGGAAGGCGTGGACGAAGGCTTCGTTGGTACCGCCGGCGGGTTCGACCAGGCGCACGTTGGGCTGGTTGATCTGTTCGACCGTCTGGTACTTGCTGACATCGGCGCAGCGCACCAGCGGGATCTTGCCGTCGGTGTCGAGGGTGTTGCTGAAGTAGGCTTTTTTCTGCCGTTCCAGGGTCACCGAGATACCGCCCATACCGATGTCGCACTTGCCGGCCTGCATGTCCGGCATCAGGGTTTTCCAAGTGGTTTGCACCCATTGCACTTTGACGCCGAGGCTGTCGGCCAGCAAGCGGGCCATGGCGATGTCGATGCCTTCGAAGTCGCCGTCGGGGCGTTTGAAGGTGTAGGGCTTGTAGTCGCCGGTGGTGCACACGCGCAGTTCGCCCTGTTGTTGGATGGTGTCGAGGTGTGAAGGGTTTTGTTCGGCGTGGGCAGCGCAGGACAGGGCGAAACCAGCACCCAGCACCATGATTTTTCTTATTGATGATTGCATGTCGTTTTCTTCAAGCTGATTGCAGGAGCAACCGATTTTAGTAGCACGAGCGCACGGTGCAATGAGCAGTTGGTACGCTGATCGGATCAGCGTGGGTTGATGGCGATTTAAGCGTGACTTGGTTACTCTTCATTTTTTCTGCCCAAAAGGGCTAAGGACGGCGTGAGTATGAAGAGTCGGCTACGGTCGTGGCTGCATCAAGCCATTGCAGTTGTTTGTTGCGGCTGTGCAGACCGGGTGTCCGCCAAAACGGACTATTACTATCGATTTGAGACGGCAAAAGGTTGGTCGAATTTTTTCAAAACTGGTTTTACGATAACCGAGCGAAAAGGTAATGCCGGAGATCTCAGAAACTCTCCCGAATACGCCAAGAATCTGAAGAACACCGGAAACGATCGGGCGTTTTATTTCTACGATACGTACGAAAACGCCCTGCTCCAGTTGAAGCAAAGATTACCGCTTGGCAGTACCGCGTATAACCGCGTTCATGATGAGTTTCAATTGGCCTTTCTCAGTCGAATCAAAAAATGTACGCCAGCACTAAAATGGCGAAAGTCCCACGTCGATCGTTCCGACGAACGGCGGGGAGCCAAATACATTCTTCCCTCCTTGAAATGTTTTGAGATCCCCGCTTCACATATTGAAATTTACCTGGACGGTCAGTGGTGGCCGAAGAATGGGGATGCTGAACACGTGATTTTGAATGCATATGAGAACATTCAATCTATGCCATATGAGGAGTTTTGCTCCCGATTACGTCCGCTGTCTTAATTCTGACCTGAGTGCTATTAGGGTCATGCATCAATATGTATGAGCCCGGTCACGTGTTTCACCAGCGCGGGGACGCCAATTTCGCTTACAGCCCCAACCCTTCTTGCACCGCCAACAACAGATTATTTTCCGTCAGCGCAATGGCATCCAACTGCTGCCCGGTTTCAATCGACTGCACCCACCAATGGCTTTCACCGTGTTCATCCACGGTGCGCAGCAGATAGGTGTCCGTGGCTGACGGGATGATCTGCACCCGCCCGGCGCCATCCTCGGTAAACCGCGCAATGGGATCAAATGTCAGGCTTTGATGATTGGCTTCGATCACCAGTTGGTCGATGGCGTAATCGTGGGATTCACCATCGGGTGAGGTTTCACAAACGTGGGTCGGATTGCGCCGAATCTTCAACCCAACCTCGGTGACCGGCTGCAGCCACGCCTCGATGCGGTGGTACAAGTCGTACACCTGCGCCGGCCAGCAATCGATCTCCAGCGCGGCATCCGCGTGGGTGTGCCGGGTTTGCTTGAGTTTGGCGGCGAGTTCGTCTGCTTTACTCATTTCGGATCCCTTGGTTTGATGTCTGCCTGTTAATCGTAGACCTTTCAACGGCGTACGGCGTTGCCTTGCGTCATGCGCTTGCAACACAAGCGTGTCGAAATCAGCGCTGGCCAAGTCTGGTCAGGATCGAAAACCACGGACGCAGGCGTCCCAAGGAGCGGGTAGATGAAAAAGCTGTTTACAATTTTGGCAGTGATTGCGCTGACGGCCGGTAGCATCGGTTTGAGTTCGGCGCGCCAATCGCAATCGAGCAACGCGCAGGCGGAATCGGTGGCGGGGGTGTTCGATTACTACCTGCTGGCGTTGTCCTGGTCGCCGACCTTTTGTTTGACGCACAAGGACGACTCGCAGTGCACGGGCAAGGGCTACGGCTTCGTGCTTCACGGTTTGTGGCCGCAATACGCCAAGGGCGGCTGGCCGGAATCCTGCCCGCCGCTGACCACGCTGAACGCGGCGCAAACCAGCCAGGGCCTGACGCTGTTCCCGACCAAAAAACTGCTCGACCACGAATGGTCCAAGCACGGTACCTGCAGCGGCCTCGGCGCGATGGGTTATCTGGATGAAGCGGACAAAGCCGTGGCGGCGGTGAAAATCCCCGATGAACTGCAACCGTTCAGCAGTTCCTATTACTTCGAAGCCCAGGAAATCGCCGACCTGTTCCGCAAGGCCAACCCGGGCATTCCGGCGGATGGCATCGCTGTCATTTGCAGCGGCCCGGAGTTGTCGGAAGTGCGCGTGTGCATGGGCAAGGATTTGCAGTTCGGCGCCTGTGGCAAAGGTGTGAAATCCCAGTGTCGCGCGGGGGATATCCGGGTGCCGCCGTCGCGCTAACCTGAGCGGTTTCCACGTATCAAAAAGGCGCCCGATCGGGCGCCTTTTTTGGTCTGAAGATTTGAAGTACCCGGCGAACTCCCGCATGCTTGCGCTCCCGAAAGGATGACCACGTTACATTGCAAGGAGCTGTTCATGAGCGGAAAACCCGCCGCCCGCGTCACCGATCCAACCGCCTGCCCATTGCCGGGACATGGCACCAATCCCATTGTCAGTGGCTCCCCGAATGTGAATTTCGACGGCTTGGCGGCTGCGCGGATGACTGACAAATCCGCCTGCGGCAGCCCGATTACCGGCGCTGTGGCGTCGACGGTGTTCATCAACGGTTTGAACGCCGCGACACTGGACAGCACCGGTGGGCACGGCAACGTCGTCATCGGCGGTTCAGGCACGGTCATCATCGGTGACACGGTGACGTCGGCTCCCTTCAGTGGTTTGCTGCCGATGCCGGTGCATTTCACTGACCGGTTGAAACTGGTCAATGACGTGACCGGTGAGCCCATGCCAGATCATCCTTACGTTATTCAGCGCGCTGACGGGCGTCTGGAACATGGAGTGTCTGACGCGAACGGATTCACCCACCAAGTAAGCTCGCATCTGCCGGAAACCATCAAGTTGTTTTTGGAGGAGTGAGGCATGCCTGCTGAAACGGTAACGTGCGCGAAGGGCAACAATTACAAGCTGCACAAGGAACATGCGCTGACGGACAAGAAGGATGTCAGTGACAAGCCGGTACCGGTGGAGAGTACCAAGGCGATTGTTGTATTTGTTGGTGGGGCTGGCGACAAAGAGAGTTATTACTTTTCCGGACCGTATAAAAATATCCGAGAGGCATGGGTGACATTTGATGACCGCACCCGAAAGTTGCAAGAGCAGGGTAGATATAAGTCAGATTGGTTGGGCTACAACGAGGTCAGAGGTAAACAGGATATTCAGCGTCATGTCTTGAGCCTTATTCCTTACAAGAGTTGTCCTGTTTATATCGTCGGACATAGCCTCGGTGGATGGAATGGCGCTCATCTGACAAAAATCATGTCGGAATGGGGCTACCGGGTTCAGATGCTGATCACTCTTGATCCGGTAGGAGAGGGGGCTTTGGTTTGGCTGGGGTCGGATATTTATCGCGAGCGACCTGAGCCAATTACCAATGACTGGATAAATATCAAGGCTGCACCCACTCAGAGAGACCCGTCAGATGGGGTGGCTGACTTTGGCGAGAAATGGCTTGTTTCATGCGGTCCCTCGGTGAATGTCAGTGTTGATACGAACCATGCCAATGCATTCGGGCTATTCAATGCGCCCATAGCAGGCAGGAAATCGGCGAGCGACTTCTTGTTTGAATCCATCATGAAGGAGTTTCCGGGTGAATAAGTTTTTACTTTGCATATTTCTATGTATTTGTTCCGGGTGTGCTAAAGATCATATAAAACCACCTGCGAACTTGGTCTTCCGTTCTGTTGAGAGGGATGATAGTTCGCTTTTGTATGTCATTCGGTATCAGTCGGATGTCGATGTCCTTAATCTTTTTGATCGAGGAGAAAGGGTGGGGATGGCGTCAGGCATGTTTGAGTGCGGTTTGTCGGATGACCAAGATTTTTCTATTAAGAAATTCATGCGATTTACTGCATTTGGTGTAATAGAACCCGAAAAAGACGTCAGCAGAAAAATGGGGTTCTCCTACTTGACCCGTACTTTCATGAGTGAACTTTCAAACGGTGGCGGTTCGCGGCGAGACTTGTCAGTGGCAGAACTGAACCAACTCCTCTCCAACAAACAACAGATCCCCTGCAAAGTCGTCGTCACCGCCTACGGCTACAAGCCCTACTACTCAAACACCATGAACATTCCCGTCGCGGACCTCCTACGGGAAATCAACAAACCCCAATGATAAAAACGGGAGGATTTCAGGCGAATCCCCCCGCATCCACCCCCAACTCCCCACGCAAAAACTCCACCAGACCGCGCTGTAACCCGCTCAACACACCCTCACGACTAACCAATGCCAATTCCGTCGGCGCCAGTTCCGGCAGATCCGTACACACCTGATGCTCAGGCAATACCGCCGACACCGGCAGCACCGACACCCCCAATCCCGAAGCCACCGCTGCTTGAATGCCGGTCAGGCTGTGGCTGCCAAACGCGACCCGCCAGGGGCGCTGGGCAACATCGAGCAAACGAATGGCGCGCTGCCGATACAGGCAGCCTTGCGGAAACAACGCCAACGGCAACACGCCGATCGACGAATCAAACTCCGCACCTTTGACCCACACCAGCCGCTCCGGCCAGGTCGCCCACGCCGGGCCGCTGTCGGGTTCGCGTTTGATCAGGGCGATGTCGATGTCGCCGGCATCGAGGCGCTGGCGCAGATCAAGGCTCATGCCGCTGAGGGTTTCCAGCCGTGCTTGCGGATGGCTGCGGGTGAAGCCTGCAAGGATCAGCGCCATGCGCCGCGCGTCGAAGTCTTCCGGCATGCCGATACGGAGGATTTCCAGATCGAGGTCGCTGGCCAAGGCTTCAGTGGCTTCGGCAGACAGCGCGAGCAAACGGCGCGCATAGTGGATCAGCAGTTCGCCGTGCTCGGTGACGGCGACATTCAGCCCGGTACGGTCGCGCAGCAGCAGGGCGTGGCCAACGAGGTCTTCGAGTTTGCGTACCTGCTGGCTGACCGTCGATTGGGTGCGGTGCACGCGATCGGCGGCGCGGGTGAAGCTGCCTTCGTCGACCACGCAGACAAAGGTTTTCAGCAATTCCAGGTCCAGCATGGCGGTGCTCTCGATAGTGGTTTTTCAACTGACGATTGGCTATTTATTTAATTTCACACTATCACCGTGCGCTCATAAGCTGAAGTCCTCACCACGGAGGATTCGACCAATGACACTCATCAACACACCGCGCCCGCAATGGCTGACCTTCGATTGCTACGGCACGTTGATTCAATGGGACGAAGGCCTCAAAGCCGTCGTTGGGGAAATCCTCAGCGAGAAGGGCGAGCATCAGGTCGACGTCGGGCACCTGATCGAAGTCTATGATCGCCATGAACATCGCCTCGAACAAACGCCGCCGCACCGTTCGTTCCGCGAGCTAAGTACCCTCGGCCTGCAATTGGCCCTGGAAGAATTGGGCCTGCCCAGCCTGCCCGAAGACAGCCAGCGTCTGGCCGCTGCGATCCCGAAAATGCCGCCGTTTGCCGAGGTGATCGAGACCCTGCGTGAATTGAAAAACATGGGTTTCAAACTGTGCATCGTCTCCAACACCGACGACCAGATCATTGCCGGCAACGTCGCGCAACTCGGCGGCCACATCGACCGCGTGATCACCGCGCAACAGGCTGGCGCCTACAAGCCGGCGCCGCGCCTGTTCGACTACGCTCATGAGCAGTTGGGCGTCAGCCGCACAGAGGTGGTGCACATCTGCGCCAGCCCGATGCTCGACCACACGGCTGCGCGGGACATGGGCTTTCGCTGTGTATGGATCGATCGCGGCACCGGTCGCCAGTTAATGCCGGACTATCGCCCCGACGCGATCCTCAACAGCCTCGATCAAGTGTTATCGCTGTTCAAATCCCTCGGTTGGTAACGGAGAATCGTCATGGCTCACACCCTGACTGCCAGTGCGCGGGCCTCACGCCTGACAGCGCTGAACCTCGACACGGAAGCGATCATCACCGCCCGCAACGAACTCGCAGCGTGTTTTCAACTGGCCGCGCTGCATGGCCTGGAGGAGGGCATCTGCAATCATTTTTCGGCGATGGTGCCGGGGCATGACGATCTGTTTCTGGTCAATCCCTACGGTTATGCGTTTGCTGAAGTGACCGCGCAGAATCTGCTGGTCTGTGACTTTGACGGCAACGTGGTTGAAGGCAAAGGCCAACCGGAAGCCACGGCGTTTTACATTCATGCGCGTCTGCACAAGCAACTGCCGCGAGTGAAAGTCGCCTTCCACACCCACATGCCCCACGCCACGGCGTTGTGTCTGCTGCAAGGTCCGCCGCTGTTGTGGCTGGGGCAAACCGCACTGAAGTTCTACGGGCGCACGGCGGTGGACGAGGACTACAACGGCCTGGCGCTGGACGCGTCCGAAGGCGACCGTATCGCCAGTGTCATGGGCGATGCCGACATTCTGTTCCTGAAAAACCACGGCGTGATCGTCGCCGCCCCGACCATCGCCGAAGCCTGGGACGACCTCTATTACCTGGAGCGCGCCGCCCACGTGCAACTGCTGGCGATGGCCACGCAACGGCAATTGAAACCGCTGCCCCACGCCATTGCGCAACGAGCCTATGAGCAGATGCGCGAGGGCGACCCGCAAAGTGCGCGGGCGCATTTGCACAGTGCGATGCGGCGCCTGGGCCTTCACAACTGACTAACCCGAAAGAGGCAATCGAAAATAAATCGGCGAACAGCGATCATCCAAACTCGTTGTGCGCCGATATACCTGGGCGGAAGCGGGGCGTTTGCCCCGTAGATTCCGGTGGGCTACGCTCACAAACATAAGGGTTTCCCCGCTGGCGCCCTTGTCGTACCTGCCCAGGACTTGCTTTTGCCTATCCCTATTCACGACCCGCAACAGGCCCCCGGAGGCACCCTTAAACGCCTGCCGCTGCGCAAAGCGGCGGTGCTGTTTATCGTTGCGGTGGGGCTGTGCCTGTCCGGTTTGCTGTACCTGCAACTGGAGCAGTCGCGGCGTCAGGATCTGGCGGTGGCAAAAGTGGCTTCAAGCAACCTGACCCGGGCCATGGCGCAGCAAGCGGAGGACACATTCCTTGCCGCCGATCTGGTAATGACCAGCCTGGTTGACTGGATTCAGGATGACGGCTACGGCGCGGCGCAGCGACCGCGCCTGCAGAAAACCTTCGCCCGGCGCGTGCAGCAACTGGATCAGTTGCACGGCATGTTCCTCTTCGACACGCAGGGCCAATGGGTGATTACCTCGTTCGCCGATCTGCCCCGTGGCAATGGCGTGGCCGACCGCGAGTACTTCAGGTTTCACCAGCAGAACGCCTCGACGCTGGCGCACATCGGCCCGGCGATTCGCAGCCGCGAGAACGGCGAGTGGATCATCCCGATCTCCAAGCGCATCAATGATCACGCCGGCAATTTCCAGGGTGTGCTGCTGGCCGGGATCAAGATGTCGTACTTTGATCGTTTCTTCGAAAGTTTCAGCCTTGATGACCAAGGCATCATGTTTCTGGGGCTGAGCGATGGCACCTTGCTCGCTCGCCGTCCGTTTGATGAAAACCTGATCGGCACGTCGCTGGCGCAGGGGCGGATTTATCGCACGTTGCTCCCCGAAGCCTCGGCCGGCACCGCAATGATCGATTCGGTGGTCGATGGGGTTGTGCGTTTGTACGGCTATCGGCGCTTGGCGGCGTATCCGTTGGTGGTGTCGGCGGCGACCTCGCGCGACACGATTCTCGAGGGTTGGTACGCCCGCGCATTCCAGTCGAGTGTGATCGTCGCCTTGGTGATTCTCGGCATCGGCCTGTTTGGCTGGGTGTTCATTCACCAGGTGCGCGACGGCGAACGGATCGAGAAAAATCTGCGCAAGGCCCAGCGCACACTGGAGCAGATTGCGACCCACGACAGCCTGACCGGGCTGGCCAATCGACGTCTGTTCGAGCGTTCGCTGGAGATCGAATTCGCCCGTGGCGCGCGGCAGGTCAGCCCGGTCAGCCTGATCATGCTCGATATCGATTTCTTCAAGCGCTACAACGATGCCTACGGTCATGTCGCCGGGGATCATTGTCTGACCCAGGTCGCACAGGTGCTGCAGACGTGCTGCCAGCGCAAGTCGGATCTGGCGGTGCGCTACGGCGGTGAGGAATTTGCGGTGCTGTTGCCGGACACTGACATCAACGGCGCGCTGGCAATTGCCGGGCAGATCCGCCGCAGTGTGATCGATAAGCACATCATCCACAGCGGCTCGCCGACCGGGTATCTGACGGTGAGTCTGGGTTGTTATTCGTTTATCCCCAGCGGCAATGACAGCCCGGAAGTGTTTATCCAGCGCGCCGATGCAGCGCTGTATCAGGCGAAAAATGCCGGGCGCAATCGTGCGGCGGTGCTGTCGCTGGACAGCGGCCTGGCCGAGTTGATGCGCTCTGATCGCTGATCCAATCGCTGACACAAACCCTGTGGGAGCGAGCTTGCTCGCGAAAGCGCCGTGTCAGCCGATGAAGATATTGGCTGATCTACCGCCTTCGCGAGCAAGCTCGCTCCCACAGTGATTTTCATCAAGCCAAGGTTATGTGAGTACCCATACAACCGAGGGTTTTCACCACGGGTGGCTCTTGTTCGTTCAGCCGCCAGTGCCACCGCCCGCACCGCCAGTGCCGCCTCCGGCCGAACCGGTGCCGCCGCCAGCCCCCGATCCCGAACCGCTGGCGCCGCCATTGGTGCCAGTCCCGGAACCGGCACCGTTGGAGCCATTACCGCCCGAAGGCGCGCCCGGCGTGTTATCGGGTGGCATGGTCGAACCGCTCGTCGCACCGGATTTGGTGCCGGTGGCGTCAGCGCCATCGTTGGCGGCGAAGCTGGCGGCCGATGCCGTGGCCAGCAGGCCGGCGAGCAATAACGAGGTGAGTTTGCGCGTGATCATGATCCGTCTCCAGAAAGGGCATGTACCTGATATTGGTCTGATGCGCAGAACCCTTGGTGCCGATTGGCTGACGAGCGGTCAGCCGAGAAAACCGAAGTGGCCTCCTGATCTTCGGGAATATTGGCTATTTGCCGAACCGGGTGTGAGGGCTAACGTAGCCACACATTCACTTGTTGCCCGGAGCCACCATGAAACCTCGTACCGATTTCTATACCGCTTCCCCAGACGCCCTGAAAGCGATGATCGCGCTGGAAACCGCGGTGTCCAAACTGCCGCTGGAGAAAAACCTGATCGAACTGGTCAAGCTGCGTGCTTCGCAAATCAACGGCTGCGCGTTCTGCATCGACATGCACACCACCGATGCGATCAAGGGCGGCGAAACCCCGCGCCGGCTGTTCGCGGTGACTGCTTGGCGTGAAGCGCCGTTCTTCAGCGACCGCGAACGCGCCGCGTTGCTGTGGACCGAATCGCTGACCCAACTGAGCCTGACCCATGCGCCGGACGAAGATTACGAAGTGGTCGCGGCGCAATTCACCCCGAAAGAAATGGTCGACCTGACTGTGGCGATCAACACCATCAACAGCTGGAACCGTCTGGCGGTGGGCTTCCGCAAAATCCCACAGGCTTAAGCTGCCCACAATCCTCTGTAGGAGCTGCCGAAGGCTGCGATCTTTTGACTTTGCTTTTAAAAGACAAGATCAAAAGATCGCAGCCTTCGGCAGCTCCTACAGGGGCCGGGAAAACTTCAGAAAGCTGGATCAATGCCCATCCGCACTCGGCGCCGCCGGTGGTTGCACCTTGCGCATCAAGGGCACCATCGCGGTGGCGATGACGAAGCACGCTCCGATCATCAGAAAGGTGTCGCCGTAGGTCTGCGTCTGCGCCTCACGGTAAGTGAGCAACCACAACTGGCGCAGGCTGGCGGTGACGCCGACGTCGCCGCTCTGGCCCAGACTCGCGAGGTTGCCGCCGACCTGCGACAGCCACTGATTCATCGCCTCATTGCTGCTGTTCAGATGCTCGGCCAACCGCGTGAAGTGCAGGTTGGTGCGGTCATTGAGAATCGTCGCACACGCCGCAATACCGATGGCACCGCCGAGATTGCGCATCAGGTTGAACAGGCCCGACGCATGCTTGAGCCGTGCGGGTGCCAACCCTCCCAAGGTCAACGTCACCGCCGGCGGCACTGCCAGTTGCTGAGCAATCCCGCGCAACGCTTGCGGCAGCATCAACTCGCCGGCGCCCCAGTCGTGGGTGATCGGGCTGAATTCCCACATCGACACCGCGAATAAACCCAGGCCGATCATCATGATCCAGCGCAGGTCCATGCGATTGGCCAGAAAGGCATACAGCGGAATCGCCATGATCTGGAACACGCCGGTGGAGAAAACCGCCAGACCAATGTCCAGCGCGTTGTAGCCGCGTACGCGGCCGAGGAACAGTGGCGTCAGGTAAATCGTTGCGAACAGGCCAATGCCGGTGACGAACGAAAAGAAGCAACCGAGGGCGAAATTGCGATCTTTCAAAGCACGCAGATCGACGATCGGATTGGCCACGTGCAAGGTGCGGCCAATGAACGCCAATCCTGCCAAGCCACTGATCCACGCGGTGGTCAGAATGGTCTGGTCGCTGAACCAGTTCCAGCGCGGGCCTTCTTCCAGGGTGTATTCCAGACAACCGAGAAACAGCGCGAGAAACACCATGCTCAGGTAGTCCGCGCCTTTGAGCAGGGACAATTCCGGCTGGTCGATTTTCACCAGCATCGGCACCGCTACGGCAACGAAAATCCCCGGCACCAGGTTGATGTAGAACAACCAGTGCCACGAGGAAATATCAGTAATCCAGCCACCGATCACCGGCCCCATTGTCGGCGCCAAGGACGCGACCGCACCGATGGTCGCGGCGGCGATCACCCGTTGTTTGCCGGTGAAGAAAAAGAACGCCGTGGTGAACACCAGCGGAATCATCGAACCGCCGAGAAATCCTTGCAGCGCGCGAAAGGCAATCATGCTCTGGATGTTCCAGGCCACGCCGCAGAGCAGGCTGGCGAGGGTGAAACCGACTGCCGAAGCACAGAACAACCAGCGCGTTGAAAACACGCGCGACAGCCAGCCCGACAATGGAATCACAATGATTTCAGCGATCAGGTAACTGGTCTGCACCCACGCGGTTTCATCGGTGCCGGCAGACAGTCCGCCGCCGATATCGCGCAGCGACGCCGAGACGATCTGGATATCCAGCAGCGCGATGAACATGCCGATGCACATGGTCGCGAAGGCGAACACCTTGGTCACGGTCGCCATGTCCGCCGGGTTGAATGGCTGTGCAGGGGCGGCGAGGGTGCTGCTCATGGCGCGACGGCCACGGCGCTGGTTTCCGGTTGCGCGCGGGTGTCGACTTCCGCGGTCACCGACAGGCCCGGACGCAAGTGCCCGAGCACGCCGTCAGCCGGGTCGAGGAGGATGCGCACCGGCACACGCTGGACGATTTTGGTGAAGTTGCCGGTGGCGTTTTCCGGCGGCAGCACGCTGAACTGGGAACCGGTGGCAGGGGCGAGGCTGTCGAGACGGCCGTGGAATTCCTGACCGGACAGCACGTCGGCGCGGATGCTCACGCGCTGGCCGGGTTTCATCCGCGCCAATTGGTCTTCCTTGAAGTTGGCATCGACCCATAAACCGCTGGCCGGTACCACGGACAATTGTTGCGAACCGGCCTGGGCATAGGCGCCGACCCGTGCGCGACGGTTGCCGATCACGCCGTCGACCGGTGCGCGCAGTTCGGTGTAGCCGAGGTTCAGTTGCGCCAGATCACGCTCGGCTCGGGCTTGTTGAAGGGCGGCGCGGGCCTGTTGTTTCTGAGTGTCGATCACCGCCAGTTGGCGTTGTGCGGCGAGCAGTTCGGCCTGGGCGCGGGCGCTCAAGGCTTGTGCAGTTTTGAAGGTGGCGTCGGCGCGTTGTGCGCTTTCTACCGACACCGCGTTGGTGGTCACCAGGCGTTTGTAGCGCGCGTTGTCATCCCGCGAGCGCGCGGTCTCCGCACCGGCGGCGTCGATGCCGGCGCGGGCCTGACCGATCACTGCTTGTTGCAGTTGTTCGGTGGCGTCGAGGTTGGCCAGCAGGGCTTCTTCGGCGGCCACGGCGCCTTCGGCCTTGGCGAGGTTGGCGCGATAGTCGCGGGCGTCGAGGCGGATCAACACGTCGCCGGCCTTTACGTGCTGGTTGTCGCTGACCAGCACTTCGTCGATGTAGCCGGCGACTTTCGGCCCGATCACCGTAACATCGCCACCAATATAGGCATCGTCGGTTTCTTCAAGAAAACGCCCGGCGCCCCACCAGTGCACGGCGTAGACCCCGGCGAAGATCAGCGCGAGCAAACCCGCGCCGGGAAGCAGCAAGCGTTTAAGCAGGGGCGGCTTGGACTTCACCACAACAGGTTCGAGGTTGGGCATGCTGGTCATGGCGGATTACCTGGGTAAACGGGTAGTTATTACGGCTGTAATATGACGCAGGTAATATTTAGTCGCAAATGATTTCTGACGCCGATCGTCAGTTGTTCATTTGAGCCAGTGGCCCGGTGTGCTGCCGGTCATGGATTTGAAGAAGGCGATGAAGGCGCTGTCGCTGGCAAAACCCGTTTCAAAAGCGCAGTAACTCAGGCTGCGTCCGGTGGCGAGCAATTCCATCGCGCGCATCAAGCGCCACTGCTGGCGCCATTGCTGATAACTCATGCCGGTTTCGCGCTGGAAGATTCGCCCGATGGTGCGGCTGCTGGCGCCGATCTGCTGTTCCAGCACTTGCAGTTCCGGTGGCAGTCGATCCGGCGTTTTCAGCAGCGGCGCCAGGCGCTTGTCCTGAGGTAACGGCAACAGCATCGGTTGCTGCGCCGCTTCGACGATTTCGCTCAGGCACAGGCCGAGCAGGTGGGCGAATTTGCCTTGCTGCCAATCGGTGGCGAAATCCGCCAGCGCCATCGGTTCCAGCACCGCACGCAACAACGGGCTGACTTCGATCACGCAAACCTGCTGCGGCAGTGCAGCGCACAGTTCGGCGATCAAGTAGATGGAGCGGTAATCGACACTCTGCTGCATCACCGCCCGATGGCTGACACCCGGCGGAATCCACGCCGCCCGCGACGGCGGCAGCAGACACAATTGCTGCGCCAGGGTAATTCGCGTACAGCCTTGTCGCGTGTACAGCAGTTGCCCGCGTTGATGACGGTGCAGGCCGGAATCGTGATCGCCCAGGGTCGAGGCGATACCGATCACCGGTGCCTGAAAGCGATCAGCGTCAAACGTTGCATGGGCGTCGAGCCAGACCATGGGTTGTCCGATTTCAGCGATTAGTTGTCAGGGTTCGGATAATACGCCACTCCTCGATTCTTAAACTCCTCGGCGGTTTATGTGAGGAGTGATGAACAATGAACAACAGACATTTCCTGTGGCTGGCGATTGCGTTGCTGATGTTTCCGCAGATCGCGCAAACCCTGTACAGCCCGGCGCTCGGTGATATCGGACGTGTGTTTAACGTTGGCCCGCAAGCAGCGGCGCAGACGTTATCCGTGTATTTCCTCGCGTTTGCCGCCGGGGTGGTGGTGTGGGGGCGTTTATGTGATCGCATCGGTCGGCGCCCGGCGATGCTCGCTGGCCTGGCAATCTATGCGATTGCCACGTTTTTAGGCCTGCGGGTCAGCAGTTTCAACGGCTTGTTACTGGCGCAGATGTTGGCGGCGTTCGGTGCGGCGGTGGGCTCGGTGGTCACGCAAACCGTGTTGCGCGACCGCTTCAAAGGCGCCGAACTGGCGCAGGTGTTTTCGTTGGTGGGCATTGCGCTGGCGGCCAGTCCGGCGATTGGTTTGTTCAGTGGCGCCGGTCTGGTTCAGGCCTTTGGTTATCGCGGTGTGCTCGGCGCCTTGCTGTTATTGGCCACGCTGCTCTGGTTGTGGAGTGTGTACGCCTTGCCGGAAACCCGAGCGGAACAACCACCGCACGTCTGCCTGTTCGAAACGTCAGGGCGCATGTTGCGTGACCCGGGAATCTGGCGCTCGGCGCTGTGGATCGCGTCATTCAACGTGGCGCTTTTCAGTTATTACAGCCTCGGCCCGTTCATGTTTCAGCGGCTGGGGGTGGACGCCAGTGTGTTCGGTTACAGCGGTGTGATCCTCGCGCTGGGTTCAGGTTTTGGAGCATGGCTTAACCGGCGTTTATTGACAGCCGGGTTCAAGGCATTGCAGTTGATTCGCCTCGCGGGTGGCATCGCGTTGCTCGGTGGCGTGGGCGTGTGGTCGCTGCAGAACAGTGTCGCGTTCGTCCTGCCGATGTTGTTGGTGGTATTGGCGTTCGGCTTGGCGATCCCCAACATTCTCGGTGCGGCGCTGGCCGATTACGCTGATCGATTGGGCACCGCCGGGGCGTTGTTGGGCTTGATGTATTACTTGCTGATCGGCACAGGGCTGATGCTCGCCGGCTGGTCTCAAGCTCTCGGGGAAACCCTGATAGTGTGCAGCGCCGTGGCCTTGCTACTGACAATAAAGCCAGGCAAAGCAATTGTTTAAGAAATGTAAGCGCTGTAGGAAGCGTCTTGCATTTGTGTAGGAGGGCTCCGACTATCACGATCATTGATGACATGGCATTACGCCATTTTATGATCGCAAGGATGTTGCGTGCCGTATCCGTTTCGCGCTGTTTTCCGTCGTCGTTCCACGCTTTGCCCGCTGTTGTCGGCCTTTGTGTTGAGTGTCTGTGCCTCCTCGATTGACGCGGCCGAACCTGTCGCGCCGGGTCAGGAAGTGCTGCGCCAGCAGCAACAGCAACAGCGCGATCTGCAACAACTGCAACTTGAGCAAAGAAAACGGCAATTGGAGCGCGGCGCGTTCGGCCCGACGCCGATCATCCCGGCCATCCCGCAAACAGTTGCTCCCGATGAACGTTGCTGGCCGTTGAGCGGCACGCGGATCGGCGGCGTTACGCTGATCGACAGCGACAAACTCAACGCGCGGATCAAACCGCTGCTGGCGCCGTGCATGGGCGTCGGCCAGATCAATCATCTGCTGGCGACCATCACCGCGAGCTACGTCGACAAGGGCTACATCGCCAGCCGCCCGTATCTGCTCAGCGCACCGGTAGCGGGGCAGTCGCTGGATATCCGTGTTGACGAAGGCTACATCGAGTCTATCGAACTGGCCGATCAAAGTCTGCCGGTTTCGTTGGGTGGCGCGTTCCCGGGAATGCTCGGCGAGCCGTTGAACCTGCGCGATCTGGAACAGGGCCTCGATCAACTGAATCGCCTGCGCTCGATCGATCTCACCGCCGACATCGCCCCCGGCAGCCAGCCCGGCGCCTCGCGAATCATCCTGCGCTCACGCACCTCCGCGCATTCGCGCTGGGCCTTGAATGCCGGTTTCGACAACCTCGGCAGCGCCAGCACCGGACGCGACCGCGATACGGTCAGCCTCAGTCTCGACAGCCCGTTGCAACTCAACGACTTGTTGAGCCTCAGCGCCAGCGACACCCTCAATCAGGGTGACCGCTACAGCCGCAATGCCAGCCTGTATTATGCGATCCCTTACGGCTACTGGACCTACAGCGTGTTTGCCAGCCATGCCGAATATCGCGCGCCATTCAAACTGCCGAGCGTGACCTTTCACAGCACCGGCATCACCGACCAGGTCAGCCTGCGCGCCGACCGTGTGTTGTGGCGCGACCAGAGCCGTCAACTCAGCGCCAACCTGCAACTGGCGCACAAGGATGTCGACAGCTATCTGCAAGACGTTCGCCTCGGCATTCAGAGCCCGACCCTGACCGTGGCCGAGGCCGGGCTCAATCTGTTCTGGCTCGACCGCGCGGTGTGGAACCTCGACGTCAATTACGCCCAAGGCCTGCGCTGGTTTGGCGCCGACGACGATTCACAGCAGCAGATCAACAATTTGCCCAAGGCGCAGTTTCGCAAGTACCGCGCCGGCCTCAGCCAATGGCGTAACGGTCAGTTCGGCGCGCAGGCCTGGCAGTGGCAGAGCCAACTCAATGTGCAGTACAGCCCGGACCCGCTGCCAGCGATTGAACAGTTGCTCGGCACCGACGATTCGGCGGTGCGCGGCTACCGGGTCAGCAGTGCCTCCGGCGCCAGCGGCGCGATCTGGCGCAACACCTTGCGCCTGCCGATGCGCATTGAGTGGCCGCTGCAGATCACCCCGCGTGTGGGCCTCGACCACGGCTGGATCAAGGCTGATCACGGCGCGCAGGGCCAACGCCTGAGCGGCGCCAGTGTCGGCCTGAATCTGGGCTGGAAGAATCTGCAAGTCGACGTCGATTACCAGCGCGCCCTCAACACCCCGAACGGTCTGCAGCACGAGCCAGAGACCTGGCTGATGCGCGTGGGCCTGCAAATCTGAACAACGCAGTGAACAAACAGCCGTCGGATCTGAGCGCGTCAGCCACGGCCAAGACTAAACGCGCAACGTGATGCCGTACTCACATGGAGACGTTTTTATGCCAGCACACACCTTTGCATTTCATCTTTCCCCTCGGGGCAAATTGCGCTGGGCGATTGCCAGCCTGTTCTTCGCCGTGCATCTGCCGAGCGCGCTCGCCGGCGGCGTCGTGGTCGCACCAGGACCCGGCGGCACTGCGCAATTGCAGACCCAGGGCGGTGTGCCCATCGTCAACATCGTCGCACCCAACGGTTCGGGCCTGTCGCACAACCAATTCCTCGACTACAACGTCGACCGCCAAGGCCTGGTGCTGAACAACGCCCTGCAGGCCGGGCAGTCGCAACTGGCCGGGCAACTGGCGGCCAACCCGCAACTGCAAGGCCAGGCCGCGAGCGTGATCCTCAATGAAGTGATCAGCCGCAATCCGTCCGCCATCAACGGCGCGCAGGAAATCTTCGGCCGGCCTGCCGATTACGTGTTGGCCAACCCCAACGGCATCTCGGTCAATGGCGGCAGTTTCATCAACACGCCGAATGCCAATCTGGTGGTCGGTCGCCCGGAACTGAATGACGGCAAACTGCAAAGCCTGAACAGCCGCGACGCCAGTGGTCAGTTGCAGATTCAAAATGGCGGCCTGCGCAACGGCGAGGGCTCGATCAACCTGATCGCCCCGCGTATCGACAGTCAGGGCGCGATCACTGCGCGCGATCAATTGAACCTCACGGTCGGGCGTAATCAGGTCGACTACGGCAGCGGCCAGGTGAAAACCGTTGATCCGGCGGGCAACACCGCTGATCAACGCATCGACGCCAGCCTGTTCGGCGCGATGCAGGCCGGGCGCATCAACATTGTCAGCACCGCCGAAGGTGCCGGCGTGCGGGTGGGCGCGGTGCAAGTGGCCGGGCGTGACGGCGTGCAGATTCGCTCGGCCGGTGACTTGAGTGTCAGCGGTGAAGCGCTGGCCAACAGCCTCGACGTGACCCGCGCCGGTATCCGCAGCAGCCAGGGCGATGTCGCTTTGCACAGCGGCAAGGATCTGGCCCTGGCTGCCACCGATGTCAGCGGTCGCGACGTCACCGTCGACGCGAAACGCAATCTGACCCTGTCCACGGTCGAAAGCCGCAAACTTCAAGAGAAGCGTGAAAACTGGAACAACAGCACCATCGGCATCACCTGGGAAACCTACGATCGCACCCAGACCGACAGTGAATCGCGCCAGCACGGCAGCCAGATTATCGCCAGCCGCGACGCCAAGTTGGCGTCCGGCAAAGACACTGAACTGAAAGCCGCCAAAGTCGAAGCAGCGAAAAATCTCGACGTGCAAAGCAGCGGCGATCTGCGTCTGACTGCTGCCACTGAAAGCCATACGCAAACCGATCAAGGCAACCACCGCAAACACCTGTGGAAAGCCGATTGGAACAGCAGCAGCGAAGAGCAGCGCAGCGTCACCAGCCAGTTGAAGGCTGGCAATATCGCCCTGCAAACCGCCGCGCTGTTGCGCTCCGAAGGCGCCGAATTGAGCAGCGCCGGAGACGTGCAACTGGCCGGCAAACAGGTGGAAATCACCACGGCAACTCGTACCAATCGCAGCAGCGACAACCGATATTCCGGCGATCTGGTTGGCGGTGGTTTCTTCGGCAAGACCGGTGATGCCGACAAGGGCAAGACCCAGCATCAGGGCAGCAAGGTCAACGCCAGCGGCAAGTTGATCGTCAAGGCTGACGACGTGCGCATCAGCGGCAGTCAGGTGCGGGGCGGCACCGACGCCAGCGTAATCAGCGACAAGGGTTCGTTGATCATCGACGGCGCGCAGGACACCTCGCACAGCAACAACCACGACAAGGACAGCAAGTTCTTCGGCATCACCAAGGACGAGTCGCGGCAGAACAGCCAAGACAGCAGCACCGTGCGCAGTGAACTGGTATCTGACAGCAACCTCAAGCTCAAGAGCGCCAAGGATATCGAGGTCGCGGGCTCGACGGTCAAGGCTGACGGTGCGCTGACCGCCGACGCGGCGGGTGACGTCAATGTGCATGCTGCGCAGAACACTCACGACAGCACTGACACCACACACACCCGTGGCTTCGATGCGTACGCCAAAGAGCAAACGCCGGAGCAGTATCGCGCCGGGGTTCACTACCAAGACAAACAGCAAACCGTCACTAGCAACGACGTCACCCAGCAAGGCTCCAGCCTCAGCGGCGGCAGTGTGCAGGTGAGGGCGGGCGGTGACGTGACGCTCAAAGGCGCGCAAGTGAAATCCACTGCTGGCGATACCACGCTGAGCGGCAAAAACGTCTCGTTGCTCGCGGAAGCAGACAGCCATAAAACTTCGACCGATACCTCCAGCACTGGCGGTGGTTTCTACTACACCGGCGGCCTCGACCGTGCTGGCAGTGGCGTCGATTTCGTCCACAGCACGGCACAGGATTCGACCAGTAAAACCACCGCGCAAACTACCAGCGTAGAGAGCAGCGCTGGCCTGACGATCAATGCCGACAAACTCGCCACCGAAGGTGCGCAACTCAAGGCCGGCAACGGTCTGAACGTCGCCGCCAACGAGATCGACAATCGCGCGGCCAGCAACAGCGAAAGCAGCACGCACAACGACAGCAATTGGTCGGCGGACATCGGCGCCAACGTCGAGTACAAGGACATCGCCCGGCCAATCGCGGGCGCGGTCAAGGACGTGCTCAACGGCAAGGTGCCGGACAAGGACGCACTGGCCAATCTCGGTCAGCCGAATGTCGGTATCGACGTCGCGGTGGGTCACGGCAGCGCCAGCAAAACTGAGCAGAGCAGCAACGCTGTGGTCAGCCGTTTTGACGGCGGCACTGTCGATGTGAAAACCACTGGCACGCTGCATGACCAAGGCACTCAATACAACGCCAGCGCCGACCAAGTGAACATCAGTGCAGACAAACTGCTTGCCGATGCTGCGAGCAATACGCATAGCAGCAGCGCCAACGCGGTGGATGCCAAGGTCGACGTGCGCGTCTACACCAAGACCGGTGAAGACGTGAACGTCGCCGGCAGCGGCGCGGGTGGCAGCAGTGCGTCGAGCAAGGACAGTTCCACCGCCGTCGTCGGCGCTTATGCCGGCAGCCAGGGCGTGAACATCAAGGTCGGCGGCGATGCGCAGTTCGCCGGCAGTCGTTTCGACGGCGGGCAGGGCGGTGTAAGTATCAAGACGGGCGGTGATCTGGCGCTGAATCAGGCCAACGACCGCCAGACCAGCAATGACAGCAGCCTGCGTGGCAATGGCTCGTTGACGGTCGGCACCTTGCCGGGCACCGATGGCACCAACGTTGATCTCGGCGCCGGTTTCCAGCTCGATCAAACCGGCAAGCAGACCACTGATACGCAGGCCCACGTCGCGAGCATCACCGGTAACGGCCCTGTGCAGTTGAGCAGCGGCGGCAATCAAGTCCAGCAAGGCACGAAAATCGACAGCGCCGGCGCCATCGATTTGCACGCCGACGGCAAGCTCGATCTGCAAGCGGCCACCGACACGCACACCGCCATCGGCAGCAACCTCGGCGGTGGTTTGAAGGGCGGCGGCAGCAAAACCAGCAGCGAGAAGAGCCGTGATCAGGGCGGCAATCTGAGCGGCAACTTCAACATCGGCCGGGTCAACGAGGATTCGAAAACCCTCAGCGGTGGCCAGCTCAACAGCGAGAACGGCATTGTCCTGAACGGTGATTCGGTTCATCTGCAAGGCACGCAAGTCAGCGCACCGAACGTCAGCATCGACGCGCAGAAGGGCGGTTATGTGCAGGAATCGGCGCAGTCCAGCGACAACCGCAATAACTGGAATGTCGCGTTGAACGCCGGCGGCAAACTGAGCAGCAAGACCCCAACGGCAGCCGATGAAAAGGCCAGCAGCGATCATGATTTCAACGCCGGGGCCAAAGTGGGCGTGGATTACCTGCAAGGCGGCACCCAGCAGAACAGTCAGATCAAGGCTGACAGCGTGGTGTTGAACAGCGCCGGTGATGCACAGCTTTCGGGTGCGCAGATCGACGCGAAAACTGTCAGCGGCAAGGTCGCGGGTGATCTGACCGTCGAAAGCCGTCAGGACAGCAGCAACCACGCCAAGGTCGATGTCGATCTGGGCCTGACTGCGAAGAAAAATCCACCGAGCGACAAAGAGAAGCTCGCCGGCACCGACTACAAACCGACGCTGAAAGTGCAGGGAGAGTACGCGCACAAGGACAGCGTTGCGCAGGCGTCCGGTATCAGTGCCAGCCAAGGCTTGAACCTCGCGGTCGACGGCGCAACACAACTGACCGGTGCGCGCATATCGGCGACGCAAGGGAAGGTCGATCTGGGTGGTTCGAAGGTCAGCAGCACTGATCTGAGCAACCGTGACTACGGTGTGAAAGCGGGCCTTGATCTGCCGCATAAAGCCGAGGAAAACGCACCGAAGGTTTCCCTGGAAAACGGCAACCTGAAAGTCGGTCCGGTCACCCTCAGCGGGCATCTGGATACCCAGACCCTGCAAGCCGGGATCGACGAAAAAGGCTAAAACCAACGGTAGTGGATGTGCCAGATCGGCCATCCACCACCGAACCCTGTGGGAGCGAGCTTGCTCGCGAAAGCGTCCGTCCAGTCACTGCAACCAGTGCCTGATGTACCGCCTTCGCGAGCAAGCGCGCTCCCACTTTGTTTTGCGCCAAGCGTTGAATCTCGCGCATCATGCGCGACCTTAAGACGCCATGGAGGCAAACAATGAAAACAGCATTCGTCGCTGTACTCGGGGCTTTGTTGATCGCTCAACCCTCCGTGTCGTTCGCGGATAACAGCAACGGCAAAAACCTCTATTCACAGCGCTGTGCTGTGTGCCACGGCGCCGATATAAAGGGCACCGGGCCGTTGGCGCATAAAAGCAATCCGCCTACACCTGACCTGACAACGTCCGCTTTCAAGCAACGACTGAATGAATATCCGGGCGTGATTGTGTCGTCGATCATCCTTCGCCCGAACGGCAACCTGATTCCGAAAACGTTGCAGGAGAACGGGGTAAAGATACCGCCACACGCCTGGAGCATTAAGGATCTGCGCGATCTGCATGAATACATGAGCGGCGTGATTGCGCTAAAACGCTGATCTTCAGTTGCTGCGCGGACAGTCGGTCGAGGAATCCATTGCTTCGGCTTAATGGTAACCATTACTATTCACGCCCTTTTCTTTAGCACGCCGCCAATACCCCCATGCGTCCTCGCAGACCCGGCTTTTTCGAGCATTACGAAGAGTTGATCGGCACCTGGACTCGTCGCCTGCGCAATCGCGCGCAGGCCGAGGATCTGGCGCACGACACCTTTGTGCGCGTGCTTGAGTCGGATTCGGCAGCGGTGCAGCAGCCACGGGCGTATTTGCACCAGACCGCGCGCAATATTGCGGTCGACGGTTATCGGCGTGAGGATCGGCGCGGCGCCATGGAGTCACAGGCCCTTGATCACAGTGAGTCGTCATCCGGCGACCCGGAGCATTACATGCAGGCGATCCAGTTGGCCGATTCCATCGAACGGGCGCTCAGCGAGCTGCCGGTCAATTGCCGCAAGATCTTCGTCTGGCAGAAGATCGAAGGCCTGACCCAGGCCGAAATCGCCGAACGCCTGGGGCTGTCCAAGAACATGGTCGAAAAGTATATGATCCGCACCCTGCGGCATCTGCGCGATCGCCTCGACGGGTTGCAGTCATGAGCCGCTGCGACATTTCTTCCCCAGCCCAACAGGACATTCCATGATGGATACGCGTGATTGCGCGTGCGGGCAAACAACGGTGCGCGATGACGCGGCTCGCTGGTTTGTGCGTTTGCAGGAGCCGGCTATTGATGGCGTCGAGCAGCAGCGCTTCGACGCCTGGCTGAATCAACATCCGCAGCACCGTGACGAATTCCAGTTGCTCCAGGGCTTGTGGTCGGCGGCCGATCTGCTCCCGGCGCCACGCCTCAAAGCCCTCGCTGAAACACCGCCAACCCGCCGCGAACGCCGTCCGATGCTGCGTTATGCCGTGGCCGCGAGTGTGCTGGCGGTGGCGCTCGGGCTGGGACTGTTCAGTGGTTTGAATCATCCGGGCGGCTACAGCGCCGAGTTCGCCACAACGTTGGGCGAGCGCAAACATGTGGCGCTGCCGGACGGTTCGGTGATTGATCTGAACAGCCGCAGCCGTTTGCAGGTGCGTTTTGAACAGGATCGTCGCGTCATCGAATTGAGCGAAGGCGAGGCAATGTTCAGCGTCGCTCACGACACCTCGCGGCCGTTCGTGGTCGAGGCGGGCAACGGCAAAGTCACGGTCACCGGCACGCGTTTCGATGTGCGCCGTGATGTCATGCAAACCCGCGTGGCAGTTGAGCAGGGCACAGTGAAAGTGCAGGGTCGTGATGCAGCAGATGATCAGTTCATCAGCCTGACCGCCGGCCTCGGCACCTATGTCGACGCGCAGGGCAAAGTCGCCGCCGCCTATGCGGTCAACCCGTCGGAACTGACGGCGTGGCGCGGTGGCAAACTGGTGTTCAACAACGCCAGCCTCAGCGAAGTGGCGGCCGAAGTGTCGCGTTATCGTGAGAAGCCGCTGACCGTTGCCAATCCGGCAGTGGCCAGTCTGCGCCTGACCAGCGTGTTCAAATCCGACAACACCGACGCCTTGCTCAAGGCCTTGCCGAGCATCCTGCCGGTGGCCGTTCGCACCCTTGCGGATGGCAGTCAGGAAATAATCGCAAAATAAAATTCAGGTTTTTTTCGAGTTCATCGTCTTCCTGTTCAACTGCAACTGGTTTGCATTAACAGCCGCACACTCTTGCGATCCACAGGACTACGTACGACGTGAAAAACACCCCTGCCAACAACAAAAAATCCCCTTGGTTGCCGCTGGCCCTTGCGCTGGCGGTCAACGCGGCGATGCCGCTGGCGTATGCCGGCGAAGCCATTCATATCCGCGCGCAGCCACTGGGTCAGGCCCTCAGCGAACTCGGTCAGCAGACATCGCTGCAAGTGTTTTTCAGCCCGGACCTGGTCGCCGGCAAACAGGCGCCGGCGGTCGACGGCGATATCTCCCCGGAACAGGCGTTGCGCCAATTGCTGCAAGGCAGTGGTCTGGATTATCAGATCAACGAAGGTTCGGTGACGCTGTCGCCGGCCGCGACTTCCGCCGCCAGCAATGGTCCGCTGGAACTGGGCGTGACCGACATCAAGGTGGTCGGCGACTGGCTCGGCGATGCCAATGCCGCCGTGGTGCAGAACCACCCCGGCGCGCGTACGGTGATCCGCCGCGAAGCCATGGTCGAGCAGGGCGCGATGAACGTCAGCGACGTGCTCAAGCGCGTGCCGGGTGTGCAGGTGCAGGACTCCAACGGCACCGGCGGCAGTGACATTTCCCTGAACGTCGGCGTGCGCGGTCTGACCTCGCGTCTGTCGCCGCGCTCAACCGTGTTGATCGATGGTGTGCCGGCGGCATTCGCCCCGTACGGCCAGCCGCAACTGTCGATGGCGCCGATTTCCTCGGGCAACCTCGACAGCATCGACGTCGTGCGTGGCGCTGGTTCGGTGCGTTACGGGCCGCAGAACGTCGGCGGGGTGATCAACTTCGTCACCCGCGCGATTCCGGAAAAAGCCACCGGCGAAATCGGCACCACCCTGGAAACCACTCAGTACGGTGGCTGGAAACACATCGACACCGCGTTCCTCGGCGGCACTGCCGACAACGGCATGGGCGTGGCGCTGCTGTATTCCGGTGTCAACGGTAACGGCTACCGCGAGCGCAACAACGGCAACGACATCGACGACGTGTTGCTCAAGACCCACTGGGCGCCGACCGATCAGGATGATTTCAGTCTCAACTTCCACTACTACGACGCTACTGCCGACATGCCCGGCGGTCTGACACAGAAGCAGTACGACGCCAAACCGTACGACTCGGTGCGGGACTACGACCAATTCACCGGTCGGCGCAAAGACGTGTCGTTCAAGTGGATCCGCCAGATCGACGAGCGCACCCAAGCGGAGATTCTGACGTATTACACCGACAGTTTCCGTGGCAGCACCATCGCCGCCCGCGACCAGAAAACCCTCAGCTCCTACCCGCGCTCGTATTACACGCTGGGCATCGAGCCAAGGGTCTCGCGGGTTTTCGATGTCGGCCCGACCACCCAGGAAGTCAGCGTCGGTTATCGCTACCTGAAAGAGGCGATGCACGAATCGTCGAGCCGTGTGGCGCTGGTCAACAACCAGCCGGTGCTCACGCCGACCTCTGATGGCCATGTGTTCCAGGATCGTACCGGCGGCACCGAGGCCAACTCGGTCTACATCGACAACAAAATCGATGTCGGCAACTGGACCATCACCCCGGGCATTCGCTTCGAACACATCAGCACCGACTGGCATGACCGCGCGGTGCTCGACACGGCCGGCAAACCGGTGCAGGCGAAAAACCGCAGCATCGAAAGCAACGAACCGCTGCCGGCGCTGAGCGTGATGTATCACCTGTCAGACGCGTGGAAACTGTTCGCCAACTACGAAACCTCGTTCGGCAGCCTGCAGTATTTCCAGCTCGGCCAGGGCGGTGCGGGTGATCAGACCGCCAACGGTCTAGAGCCGGAAAAGGCCAAGACCTACGAGATCGGCACGCGCTACAACGACGATGTGTGGGGCGGTGAAGTGACGCTGTTCTACATCGACTTCGATGACGAGCTGCAATACATCAGCAACGACGTGGGCTGGACGAATCTCGGCGCGACCAAGCACCAGGGCATTGAAGCCTCGCTGCATTACGACATGGCGGCGCTGGATCCGCGTCTCGATGGCTTGACCGCCAACGCGGGTTTCACTTACACCCGCGCTACTTATGAAGGCGAGATTCCGGGCTTCAAGGGCCGTGATCTGCCGTTCTATTCGCGGCAGGTGGCGACCGTTGGTTTGCGTTATGACATCAACCGCTGGACCTACAACCTCGACGGTTTTGCCCAGTCGAAACAGCGTTCGCCGGGCACCGGGGTGAACGCCGATGGCAGCTTCAACGGCAATTACATTACCGACGGCACGGCGGACGGGCAGTACGGCGACATTCCGGGTTACGTGACCTGGAACGTGCGTGGCGGGTATGACTTTGGGCCACAGGTGTCGAATTTGAAGCTGGGCGCGGGGGTGAAGAACGTCTTCGACAAGCAGTACTTCACCCGCTCCAGCGACAACAACTCGGGGATGTATGTTGGCGCTCCGCGCACGTTCTTTGTGCAGGCCAGCGTCGGCTTCTGATAGACCGCGTCAGCTTCTTCGCGAGCAGGCTCGCTCCCACATGGACCACTGAAATCCTGTGGGAGCGAGCCTGCTCGCGAAGCTTTTAGACTTTCAGGACTTTGCCGCCGATGGCCACTGCCACCAATAGCACCGCCATCAAGCCAAAGGCAAAGCTCAAACTGCTGGCATGCGCTACAAAGCCGATCACCGCCGGCCCGGCCAGAATCCCTGCATAACCGAGCGTGGTAATGGCCGGCACGGCGATGCTTTCCGGCATCACCGTCTGCTTGCCCACCGCCGTGTACAGCACCGGCACGATGTTCGAACAACCGGCACCGACCAGCGCATAACCGACCAGCGCCGCTTCCCAGCTCGGCGCGAAGGTCGCCAGAAACAAACCGGCCGCCGCCAACAGACCACCAAACAGAATGATCCGCGTGGCACCGACAATCCGCACAATCCGGTCACCCATCAAACGCCCGGCCGTCATGGTCAATGCAAACGCCGCATAACCTAACCCTGCATACGCCGTGTCGATCCCGCGTTCCTGTGCCAGAAACACTGCGCTCCAGTCCAGTGCCGCGCCTTCGGTCAGGAACACGATGAAGCACATCCCGCCGATAAACAGCACGATGCCGTGCGGAATGGCGAATGCCGGGCCCGAGCTTTCACTGCCATAGGGCAACATGTGCGGCACGCACTTGAACAACGCCGCGATCAGCACGACGACCACCACCAGCATGGCGGCCAGTGGTGTCAGACCCAGCCCGAGCAGGGCGCTGACACCCGCCGCGCCGACAATCCCGCCGAGACTGAACAAGCCGTGAAAGCCCGACATCATGTTCTTGCCGCTGGCGCGCTCGACGATCACGGCTTGCAGGTTCACCGTCGAATCCACCGTGCCGAGGCCGGCGCCGAACATGAACAGTGTGGCGATCAGCGCCGGTATCGACGACACCGTGGCCAGTAACGGCAACGCTGCGCAGATCAACATCGTGCCGCCGGTGGCCACCCGCCGACAGCCAAAGCGTGTGGCGAGAATCCCCGCCAGCGGCATCGCCAGAATTGAACCGACCCCCAAGCACAACAACAGCAAGCCCAACGTGCCTTCATCCAGTCCGGCGCGGGCCTTGGCGTACGGCACCAAGGGCGCCCACGCGGCGATGCCGAGGCCGGCGATGAAAAAAGCGATGCGCGTGGACATCTGTTGCAGGCGTCCGGGGACGAAGGTGTCTTGGGGGTTGAGGCTGGTCATATCGATCCTTGGCAAAAAACATCGCGTCCCCGAAGGACAGTGATACGGCAACGAGGTTCGATCGCCGGCCATTCGGGGAAGTACAGGCAACATCCTACCCTGTGGGAACGGAGGCTCACCAATAAGCGGTCATGCACATCTCCCTGTGGGAGCGAGCCTGCTCGCGAAGGCGCAGTGTCAGCTGAAAAATATATTGACTGACACACTGCATTCGCGAGCAGGCTCGCTCCCACAAGGGGTTGCGTTTTACAGTGGCCTTCTTCGGCAACAGGGGACAAACACTGATGACGCAGTTTTACGATGCACGGGGCAATATTTACGGGGTGATTGCGCCGCAGGCACTGCGCGACGCGGGCCTTGCCTTGCCTCCCAGCGCCACCGAATGCGCCTCTTCGCGTCAGTCGTGGAGCGAAGCAGCAATCAAACTTTGCTGCGACTGGCCCGAAGGCCAGCGCCCGGTGAACAGCAAATCCCACCGCAGCGACGGTCTGCTGATCGGTCCGTTCCAGGCGTCGCCGCCGTTCGACGTACTGATCATCAACACCGACGGCACCCTCGCCGAGCGCAGTGGCAATGGCCTGACGATTTTCTCGCAGGCACTGACCGAGCAAGGATTGATGCCGGAGGAGGGTGCGTTGTTGCGCGTGCATCACGACAAGAGTGACGCGGTAGAGACTTCGGTGAAACCGGCTGAAGTCGAAGGCGTTCAGGGTTTCTGGCTTGATTTGGGGCAACCCGATTTCGGGCCTGGCGCAGTGGCTGCGCACAACATGGAAAGCGTCGACTTCAACGGACATGACGTGAGTGAAGTAAAACCACTGGCGACACTCGATCCGGCATGGTCACACAGCCAGTTTGTGCGTATCGGCAATCCGCATTGCGTGACGCTGCTGGATGACAGGGCGGCATTGCCGAGCAATCAACAGATGCGTGAGTCACCGCTGAACGAAGGGTTGACCGAAATCGCCTACGCGATCCCCGCCGGCGCCGGTGATCCATGCCCGGCAGGCGTCAATCTGCAATGGGCGGTGCTGGAATCACCACAGAAAATCCTCGCCCGTGTGTTCGAACGCGGCGAGGGGCCGACGGCGTCTTCCGGCACCAGCGCCAGTGCCGTGGCCTGCGCGGCCTGGCGTGTGGGATGGGTGGCGGCCGGTGAAGTGCAGGTGGTGATGCCCGGCGGCACGGCGCCGATCCTGCTTGACGCAGAACATGGTCAATTGCGCGGCGTCAGACTGTTTGGCACCGCGCGACGGATGGCGCACTGAAGCACGGAGAACAACAGCCATGCGGTGACTGAAGCGCCGGTCCCTGGTGGCGGATCGGTGCAGATTCGCTGTTTACAGGAAGAACTATTGCGAGCTGATGCTCTGCGTCAGCTTCAGAAATTTGGGAATCACCGCTTCGGGCGCAGGTGTGAAGTCTTTCAGGCCGTCGGTACCTTTCTGGAACGTGAACATCTGCGCCGCGATCAAAGGACTCGCCAGACCGCCGACATGGGCGATGGCAAACCAGGCGCGATCTTGCTCTTTGGATTCAGGTCGCGGGTCCAGGCGCCAGCCTTCGAGGGTGGTCATGCGCTCGCCGATGTAAAACTTCTCCATGATTTTCGACTTCTTCCAGATTTCGGCGTCATAGCCGGGGCGGTAGTCGGTGTCGTAGGTTCCACGGGTCGGTTTGGTCGGATCGTTTTGTGAGGCATTGATCAAACTCATGATCACGTTTGGTGTACTGGTAAACCGCAAGCTGTTCTTGACGCTGAAACCGGTTTTGCCATCGTCATGGATAAAGCCGTAAGGCATACAGACGCCGGGGCCTTCGGGCACTTGATAGAGGTCGCGGGCTTCGAAGCGGGCGGCGAGATCCTTGATACGTTGCGCGGAGTTTTCGGCGGGTTTGTTCATGTTGAAGTAGAACACCCGGTTGTTGCGCCAGAGCAGGAATTCGTAGGGCGTTTCTTTACTGCCCAGGACATGGGAGTCGGGGATGCCCAGGTCGTGTTCATAGGTTTTGGTCTGTCGTATCTGGTCTTTCAGTTTGCTGATTTCGGATTCCTGGTTTTTGACGATGTCGGCGCTGTATTTCATTCTCTTGATCGTTTCCAGCAGACGCTCGTTGGTTTTGAGATCGTCCTGAAGGATTTTTTTATAGGCTTCGGTTTCGTGAATGATTGCGTTCCGTTGTCGATCAAAGTTTTCGAGTGTAGTGACATCGCTGACTCTGATCGTCATTTCGTCATAGTTGTAGCTGACGTAGTCCCCCACAGCGTGAACGTTCTTCGAAAAAACATGGCCTCCCGCCGATGCAATCTTACTGCGTTCAACCGCGAAGGTTGCCCATTCGAATGATTCTGGCGACTCGAATCTGGTGCGTCCCAGGCATTCCTTGAAGGCGGGCTCAGCAAGGGCTGATTGGTTGCATAGCAGCAGGCTGGCAAAAGAGAAGATGATACGTTTCATGAACTGTGCTCATTTCGATGGGACGTCTCGCTCACACTTGCGATTTGCACGTCGTTCTTTTTGTCTTGGGTGTGAGCAATGATTGTCAGGTTCAAGCCCGAGTCATTGTTTTCGCCCTTGGTCCAGTAAATGGGTAGAGCAGTGATAAACCCTTCAACCCCGATAGGTGCTGGATATGCCTTTACGCCAGCCAAGGTTTTACTTTCCCAAAAGCCTTGCTCATGGGGCAGTGGATCTGAAATCTGACCACCAAGATTCAAATCGCGAGTTGAGCGGTAGGTCCAGGTAGGCCATATGGATGCTGGAAAACCATTCTTGAATTTGCTGGCAGTGGACGATTCGATCACTTGTGAGCGATTTAAATTCCGGGGAATGAAATTGAATGACTTTTCATAGGCCTTCGAATTGTTCGTGGCTTGCTCCTGAATTTTCTTCCACGTTTTTTCTGACGCAGGCTCATCCAGCAAGTCTTTCAAACCTGTAAAGGCTGGCACAGAGCCTTTTTTGGTCTGGCCCATACCAAAATGCTTTTTCCATAAGTCTTTACGTAGCTGATTTATGGTTTTTCCAACTTTTTGAAAGTGTTTGCCATCCAGTTTTGCGTCAGTTGATTCACTGTCCCGAATAATCACCGCCAGCTCTGAATCGCGCGTACCGCACTGGCTGCGGTCGTTGATATTGGCGCTGCCCAGAATCGCCACCCTGTCGTCTGCGATCAACAGTTTGCTATGTACATAAATCTGTTCCGTGACGACTCTATCATCAAGGGTATCCCAGGTTCGAAGGTTCAGCAGGGTCAAATATTTCGACCAGTCCTGCTGTACGTAAACGGGATCTCCATTCGTATCCACCCGCTCAATAATTTTCCCGGCCTCTTCCTTGCTCGCACCCCGATCCATCATGTCCTTCATCGCCATGTGCCGTTGAATGCGTTTGACCAGACTCTGCTCGCCAAACACCAGACTCTGCATGGTCAGGTGAACCTGGTGCATGAGGTTCAGCACATTCAGCGCGCCTTCCGGGTGCACCGGCAAAATCAGGTACACGTGAAACGGACGGTTTTCTGCAATCGCCCGGCCTATGCGGTCGGCCAGCGCCTTGCCGATGCTGTTGGTGAGCTTCTGTTCTTTCCCCAGTTTCTGCGTCAGCCAGCCCTGTGCGTTGGTCTGCCAGATCGTCAGGAAACTTTTGAGAAAGGTGCGGGCCTCTTCGCCGGGCTCCTTGCTAATGGCGTTGACTTCTTTCCAGTCGATTTGGGTGAAGTCCTCGTCTTCCAGCGCTTCACGCAATTTGATCCGGGCGACGAAATTCTCGTTCAAAGTGGACGGGTCGCGCAGGCTGGCCATCGGGCCGGACAGTGGCCGGCCTTCCGCCAGTTCGCCCTCATCACCGAAATCGGTCTGGAAGAACTGGTTTTCGATGTAGATGAAGTGCTGGGCGCTGGAAATGGTCTGCAGCATGGCGCGCAGGCAGTTGTCCTGAACGCCGCCAACGTTGAAACCTTCGGGCAGCGGCAGGTTCACCTTGGCCAGGTTTCGACCCTTGGCTTCCTGAGTGGTCATGGTGGCTGAAGCGCTGCGCAACACCTGCACGCTGACCCCGCCTTGCGCAGTTTGTGGTGGTGTCGGCAGGGTCGGAGCCTGATCGATCCAGACCGGTTTGGGCATTGGCAGCTTCAGGTTGATCTGATTGTTGACGTCCAGGTGGTGGGGCAGGCCGGCGTCCCGGACCAGGGTGTTGACCCACTCCATCAGGGCGACGATGACGGTGGTTTTTTCCAGGCTTTTGATTTCGGCTATGTAGGCCTGTTGTCCGTTCCAGCGGTCGATGAAATTGCGCGACAGGTCGTACACCGACGGCCCTTCGATGCGACTGTGAACGTCCTGCCACGGCATGCGCGGCTGATCCTTGTCCAGCCGGCTGTAATCTGCAGACGCCAGCGGTTGCGGTTCGTGTTTGAGATAGACAAAGGGCTCCCGGTGATTTGCCAGACGGTCTTGCAGCAACGCGTAAAAGTGCCCGAGCAACGAAGTGGTCAATTGGCCGATGTTGTTCAGCCAACCCATTTTCTCCGCCGGCATGGCGTCGTAACCCTTGTCGCAGAACATCGCGACAAGGCGGCCGAGATCGGTCGAATTCGTCCAGTTGTTGATCAGCTCGTAACTCTTCAGGCGCAGCGCGGCTTGCAAGTTGCCGGCGCTGGTTTCCACTTCACGAATCCACACTTGAACCCGACCTTTGAGCGGTTCGGCAAGCGGCAGGCGCGTCCAGTTGTGCTTAATCAGCGCGGTGATATTGCGGATGGCCGCGTCGGTCAGATATTCCTTGGGTCTGGCCAAAGGATCGATGGAGGACGCGTACTCCTTCAGGCTGGCGCCAGCCTTCATCATCCGATCCAGAACGGGCAGGGGCGGGCTGGCGAAGAAGTTCTGAATCGCCGCGCCGACGTTGATCAGGGTATCGCGACGCGGCAACGCTAGTGTGACGTGGGTGCTTTCTGTGCCAATGGTCGTTTCGGCCAGCGGCTTGGACAGGTCGAACAGTGTGCCCAACAGCAGGCCGGCTCGACTGACGTGCTTGTTCATGTCCATCCAGCCCAGATGCGGAATCCCCGGGTTGTACGCGTCATTGCCCTGGCGGTCGCTGGCATCCAGGCTGAAGTTGTTGTCGTCGCGACGCCCATACGCCAGGTCGATACCGCCGACATAACCGATCTTGTTGTCGATCACTACGCACTTCTGGTGGTGGGAAAACGTCGAGCCCAGGCCCTTCATGTCGCTTTGCTGGATGGCCGGTGTACAGAAGGCGCGCGGCACCTTCAGCCCGGCGTTGAGCTGGAAAACCGCGAGCATGGTTTCGAAGTCATGGGTGCCGACGCTTGCCGCCGGACTCAGCCATGGCATGACAAACACTTTCAGTGACGAGTGCGCTTTGAGGGCGTTGTACAAGCACTCCCACAAGGTCTGCTTGCCGTCCAGGGTCACGTCATAGTTTACCTGCCAACCGGTAATGAAAATCGAGGTTTCAGCCTTGGCAATTTCCTTGGCCAGATCCTTGTAGTAGTCCTCGCCAGTGGTGAAAAAACGCACCTTGTTGCCACTGCGTTTGGGGGCGAAGGCGGACGTGTCCTGAATGAAAAAGTCTGGCGCATTGACGGCGGGCAGGGCTTTGCCGGCGGCCGTGTTGATCTGGCTGATTTCTTTGTGGCGAATGCCGTTATAAGGCGTTGCGGAGTCCGTCATGCTCATTCGTCCCTGGTTTGCAACTGGCTGTACAGATCGCCGTCGGCGAGCAGATCCTGTTTGCTGCGTTCACTGTTCGCGGTGCTGATCCGGCCTTTTTTGGCGCTGTCGTGGAAGTCGAGGGCGGCGAGGGCAAAGCGTTCCTTGTCGGCATCCGATGGTTCGTCGTGCAGCGCCACCGGCACCCGTTGCCCGGGATAACACAGCCACAAGGCGCCCTTGGTTGCGTAGGCTTTGGACAATTTCAAGCGCTGCGCATCATCGATATTGACCCGTCCGTCATCGTCAGTCCGACCTTCGAGCAGCGGGGCATCTTCGCCGTCCTGCACGATAGACCAGGCTGTGTGCGCCAACGGGAAACCGTCGTCACCCGGAACATCGGTCAACTTGATGTCGAAGAAATACTCCCTGGGTTCCGGCGGGGGGGCGAGCACGCCGGGTTGGGCGCTGCCGAGCAGGTTGCCGGGCTTGGCTGACGGCGGAGGTACCGGCAGTTTTGGCAGCAGTATCGCAATCCCCGAACCACTTCCCGCCGCGCCCCCGGCATTGATTTTCACCACTGGCCCGATCACGGTGATGCCGCCGCCATCGAGTTTGATGAAGCTGCCGCCGGCCTTGATCGTCAGTTCCGTACCGGCCTCGATGACCATTTTTTCGCCGGCCCTGAGGTGTATTTCCTGGCCGGCGCTGGTCAGTTGGGCGGTGCCGAGTTTGACGTGCTGGTTCTGGCCGACGGTCAGGTGATCGTTGGCTTTGACCTCAACCTTGCGATCGGAAATCGTGGTGCGGTGTTCCTCGGCCTTGAGCTCGGTGTAAGTGTTCTTCACCACCGTGTCGTGGCGTTCATTCCCGACCCGAATCTTCTGGTCATGCTCAACGTTCTCATCCCAATCACGCTGGGCATGAATGTAGATCTGCTCCGCACCTTTCTTGTCTTCAATACGCAGTTCGTTATAACCACCGCCCCCCGGTGAGCTGAGCGTTTTGAACACGCTGCGAGTCTTGTTCGCCGGCAAGGCGTACGGCACCGGGTTTTCCTTGTGGTACAGGCAACCGGTCACCAGCGGTTGGTCGGGGTCGCCTTCGAGGAAGGTGACGAGGACTTCCATGCCGATGCGCGGGATGCTGATGGCGCCGTAGCGGTCGCCGGCCCAGGAGCTGGAGACGCGCAGCCAGCAGCTGGTTTTGTCGTCGGCGAGGCCTTCGCGGTCCCAGTGGAACTGGACTTTGATGCGGCCGTATTGGTCGCAGTGGATTTCTTCGCCTTTGGGGCCGGTGACCATGGCGGTCTGGCTGCCGAGGACGCGCGGTTTCGGGTGTTCGAGGGCCGGGCGGTAGAACACGTCCCACGGGGTGGCGAGGAAGGTGTTGCGGTAGCCTTGGTGGAAGTCGTCTTTGTTGTCGGTGGTGTCGCTGGTCACGCCTTCTTCGAGGACTTGCGGTTGTTTGCCTTCGTGGAAGATTTCGGTGAGCAGCCACAGGTCGTTCCACTCGCTGCGCGGGTGGTCGGACATGGCCATGAAGTGGCCGCTGACCAGTTTGGTCTGGTCGCCGCGACCTTCGGCCTGGCGGTAGTCGGCGCGGTGGCGTTCGAGGGCGCGCTGGCTGAGGAACTTGCCACGGGCGCGGTCGATGAAGCGGCCGGGGTAGTCGTAGTCTTCCAGATCTGGCTCAGTGCTCTCGCCTTCGGGTTTATAAGCCGCTTCCATTTGCAGGCGCGGTTTTTCGAAGTCGTAGTCGCGGCGCGTGGTGCGGCTGGTGCGAGTTTCCAGGCGCAGCTTGAAGCCTTTGATTACCGGTTCTTCGGCGACCATGCCGCTGCCTTGCACGTACGCGGTCGGCTGGCCGAGGTCGGGGAACACGGTCTGGTCGTCGCCGAACACCAGCAGGTGGCCTTTGTCGCTGTGCTGGAAGTGGTAGTGAATCCCTTCCTCTTCGCACAGGCGCTGGACGAAGTGCAGGTCGGTTTCGTCGTATTGCACGCAGTAGTCGCGATCCGGGCATGGCTGGCTGAGCTGGAAGCTGTAGGCGTTACCCTTGATGCCGTGCTCTTCGAGGATCAGCGCGATGATTTTCGGCGCCGACATCTGCTGGTAGATGCGCTGGTTGGTGCGGTGATGCAGGTATTGCAGTTGCGGCACCATCGACACTTTGTAGCGGGTCAGGCGCTTGCCGGCATCGCCTTGGGCGACGCGGTAGATCTGCCCGTGGATGCCGGAGCCTTGCGGATCGAACGCCAGAAACGCCTGCTTGTGCAGCAGTTGTTCGAGGTCCAGATCAGGGTTTTCGCTGACCAGTTCGAGGTCGAAACGAAACGGCTGGCTGATGCCTTCGGTGCCGGTGAACGACAGCACTTGCAGGTCGCCGACGTAGTCTTCGACCTTGAGGCTGAAGTGGGTTTCGTTTGCGGGGTTGAACATCTCAGGCTCCTTGAGATTTACGCCGGTCATCCACGGGCGTTTTGCATCGGTCTGGAGAACGCAGACAGGAGCTGGATGTTAAAGGGAAAAAGTTGCGCAAAAAGTTGCGCACATGGGAGGAGGCCCCCGGTCTATAAGGGTAAAAAGGAAGTGATTCAGAATGTTTCTTGGCGATGTGCCATCAGTCAAGCCCGAAAAGAGGTGGTTTTCGGGCTTATTTTGTAGGTTCGTTCAGATCAGTTGCGGGGCAAATTCCACCACCGGCATTTGCCGTTTCATCAACACCTTGCCGCTGCGAATCGAATACAACGGCAAGCCTTGGCTGCGAATGACCTCGTAATCACTGTCCGCCGACAGAATCAGCAGATTCGCCGGACGCCCCTGTTCCAGGCCATAGCGCTCACCCAGATGCATGGCTTTGGCGCTGTTGTCGGTGACCAGGTCCAGCGCACTTTGCAGGTTGCGATAACCGAGCATGTGGCAGATGTGCAGCCCCGCTTCGAGCACCCGCAGGATATTGCCGTTGCCCAGCGGATACCAAGGGTCGACGATGGAATCCTGGCCGAAACACACGTTCATCCCGGCTTCGAGCAGCTCATTCACGCGGGTCACGCCACGGCGTTTCGGGAAGTTGTCGAAGCGTCCTTGCAGGTGGATGCTTTCGGTTGGGCAGGAGACAAAACTGATTCCGGAATGACCGAGCAGGCGGAACAGTTTTGCGCAGTAGGCGTTGTCATAAGAGCCCATCGCTGTGGTGTGGCTGGCGGTGACGAGGGCGCCCATGTCGCGGCTGCGTGCTTCTTCGGCGAGTACTTCAAGAAAGCGTGAGTGCGGGTCGTCGGTTTCGTCGCAATGCACGTCGACCAGACAACCGGTGCGCTCAGCCAGATCCATCAGAAACTTCACCGAACTGACGCCCTGATCGCGGGTGTACTCGAAATGCGGAATGCCGCCGACCACGTCGGCGCCCATGCGAATCGCTTCTTCCATCAGCTCGCGACCGTTGCGGAACGACTCGATGCCTTCCTGCGGAAACGCGACGATTTGCAGGTCGATGAGGTGACGGCTTTCCTCGCGCACTTCGAGCATGGCTTTGAGCGCGGTGAGTTGCGGGTCGGTGACGTCGACGTGGGTGCGCACGTGCTGGATGCCGTGGGCGGCCAGCGTCTGAATGGTTTTTTTCGCGCGGGTCTTGGTGTCTTCTTCGGTGATGGTGACCTTGCGCTCGCCCCAGCACTCGATGCCTTCGAACAGCGTGCCGCTCATGTTCCAGCGCGGCTCGCCGGCGGTGAGGGTGGCGTCGAGGTGAATGTGCGGTTCGACGAAGGGCGGCACCACCAGATTGCCGCCGGCGTCGAGGTCATCCGGGCCGAGTGTCGGCGCTTCGGTCTGGCGGGCGATGTTGCGGATCAGACCGTCTTCAAGGTGCAATTCGTGCAAACCTTCCTGGTTGCGCAAACGGGCGTTGATGATGTGCATCAGGCGAATCCTTTTTTTATAGGTCTTGTAGTGGCGCGGTCGCGCTGCGAGCGCCGAGCACGCCGGTGACGATGACATACGTTAGCGCGGCAGCGGCGATGCCTACCAGCGGCGCGATCCACGGCGAGCTGAACGCGGCGATGGTGCCGACCGCATAGGCCCCGAGCCCCGGCCAGTTGAACGCCGGCAACCGTGCGTCGGCCAGACGCGGATAGTGCCCGCGCCAGCGGTAGAAAAAGTCGGCCATGATCACCCCGCCAATCGGTGGAATCACCGTGCCGAGCAGAATCAGATATGGCACGAGCATGTCGTACATGCCCAGCAGAGCGAGCAGGGTGCCGATCACCGCGCCGGCGAGGGTCACGGTTTTACGCCGACCGGTGCGCAGCAGGTTGCAACCGGCGACGGCGAAGTTGTAGATGGTGTTGTCCTGAGTGCTCCAGATGTTCAGCAACAGCATGGCCATCGCGGCCATGGCGAAACCTTGCAACAGCAGCACTTCAACCACGTCCGGTTGCTGATAGACGATGGCGCCGTACGCGCCGATCAGCACCATCAGGCCATTGCCGATGAAGAAACCGATCAGGCTGGCCAGCACTGCGACCCGGGCCGAGCGTGAGAAACGCGTCCAGTTGGTCGCTTGCGTCGCGCCGCTGACGAAGGTGCCGAACACCAGGGTGATCGCGGTCGACCAGTCCAGCGAACCGCTCGGCACCACGCTGAGCAAACCTTCGAAACCGCCGACTTTCACCGTCGCCACCCACATCGATAGCATCAGCAGCAACATCATCGCTGGCACGGCGATGTACGACAGAATTTCCAGCCCGCGATAACCGACATAGGCCGTGGCGCAGAACAGCAGGCCGAACAGCACCATCAGGCCGAGCACCGTGCCTTCGTCGAGATCGAAATATTTACCGATCACAACGGCAGCCGTCGCCGTGCCCCAGGCATACCAGCCGATCTGGGTGAAACCAAGGATCAGGTCACTGAGCTTGCTGCCGACTTCGCCGAAACAGAAACGGCCCATCAGTACCGAGTTGAGGCCGCTTTTGAAGGCGATGTAGCCCAGTCCTGCCGCATACAAACCCAGCAGCAGGTTGCCGACGACGATCACCGCCATCATCTCGCCGAAACTGAACGCCACGCCGAGCTTGCCGCCGGCAAACATGGTCGCGGTGAAAAACGTGAAACCGAGCAAGACCATGGCCGTGGAGGCCAGACCTTTGCGTGCATGCATCGGCACTTCGCTGAGGGGGTAATCGTTGCCGGGATCGTTCTGCGTCATGGGGCGGTCCTTGCTGGAATAGAGGAGACGCGGGGGAGGGTTGCAGTGGTCGTGCCAAACGCCGGATGGCGCGGGTTATGTATAGACGAGTCGCGTCGGCAAGCGCGAAAACAGTGCACCTGAATACACCGGAGCCCCAATGTAGGAGCTGCCGAAGGCTGCGATCTTTTGATCTTGTTTTAAAAAGCAAAATCAAAAGATCGCAGCCTTCGGCAGCTCCTACAGGTGGATAGGTGTTGGCTCAGAGGAAGCGCAGCAGGGCGGCGACGATGGCTTCGGGGGCGTCTTCCTGGACGAGATGACCGGCGTTGGCAATCGGGTGGAATCGTGACCCCGGGATCATTTGCTGTAACGCACGGCCACGTTCGATGGGTATCCACTGATCGTCTTCACCCCAGAGAATCTGCACCGGGCAGCGGATCGTCGGGTACAGCGGTTCGGCCTCGCGGGTGTAGCGCTCGTCCATCTGCGCAATCTGCCGATAGAACGCCGCTTGTCCCGGATCGCCGAGCCACGGTTGCACGTAGGGAGCGAGTTCGTCGTCAGGAATATCCCGGTGAATCGCCCCGCGAATATAGGTTGGCACGATGGCGCGCTGGATGTAATCGGGCAGGCCACTGAACGCCGCTTCATGCTGACGTACATGTTGCACGAACGGCGAACCCCACGGCGTCAGCGCCACCGGATCGATCAGCGTCAGGCTGCGGTAATCCTTGCCGTTGAGCAGGTGTGCGCGCAGCACGGTGGCGCCGCCGAAGTCATGAGCGACGACGTCGGGGTTTGCAATATTCCAATGCTCGAGCAACTGCGCCAGCAGTTGGTTTTGCACGCCGAGGGAGACGTCGGCGTCGGGTTGCTCGGAGCGCCCGTAGCCCAGCAGATCGAAGTAATGCACGCGATGCGTGGCGAAAAAATGCGGCGCGATCCGATGCCATACGTACGACGAAAACGGCGTGCCATGCACGAACACCAGCGGCGGGCCGTCGCCGCGCACGGCGTAACGAATGTGGTGCCCGTTGAAGTCAAAGACCTGATCCAGCAGCCAGTCTGTCATGGGCCTGTCCTCTTGGCGGGTGGGAGCCAAAAAGCATAGGCGTAAAAAAACAGCCGTGAAGGCTGTTTATTCATTCACTGACACGCCGCCTATCCCTGTGGGAGCGAGCTTGCTCGCGAAGGCATTGTGTCAGTCAATATTTATTTCACTTGCAAACCGCATTCGCGAGCAAGCTCGCTCCCACAATGGTCTTCAGTAATCTCTGCATTACTCACCGCGATAGATGCAACCGCTGGTGCACGTCTCGTGAATCCGGATCGCGCTCAATTCCGGCAGCAACGGCTTCATTTCATTCCAGATGAATTTGGCCAGCACTTCGCTGGTCGGGTTTTCCAGGCCGGGAATGTCATTCAGATAGTTGTGATCGAGACGCTCGTACAGCGGCTTGAAGATCGCTTTGATCTCGGAGAAATCGCGGATCCAGCCGGTGTGCGGATCGAGGTCGCCGCTGAGGTGAAGCGCCACTTTGAACGAGTGACCGTGCAGACGTCCGCACTTGTGGCCGTCCGGGACGTGCGGCAGGCGGTGGGCGGATTCGAAAGTAAATTCCTTGAAGATTTCCACGGTATTTTCGGCTCTGTTCAGATGGTGTTCGCCGCAGCGATTCGGGCAGGCGGCGAGTTTACCAGCTTGTGTTTGGCCGTGCTGACTAAAGGGTCAGCAAGCGCTCGGCGAGGCGACCATTGGCAGTCAGTTCAAGGAATTCGTCGCCGAGGCGGCGGCTCTCTTCCATCGCCGCGTGCCAGTATTTCTGCCGGCCCGGCGCATCCCCCATAAAGCGCTTGAAGTCATTGCGGTCGGGCAGTTTGCCGAAGGGAAGGCGCGCCAGATACTCCTTCGACGGCGCGAGCAACAGCACGTCCTGCAGGCGCTCCACCGAGGCCTTGCGCCACGGCAGGGTCTTGTCGAACCAGCCGGGAATCACCCGATCAGTGAAGTGCGGATAGAGCACGATGCCGTCACCGCTGTAGGGCAGGTCCAGATGATAGTCGAGCAGACCACCGTCGCGGAAAGTGCCGGCACCGGCGCCCGGCAGGTCGCGCACACCTTCCATGACCATCGGTATCGACCCCGAGGCCAATAACGCTTGGCGCAGATTGCCGGCATTCAGCGCAACGAAGCGTGACGGGAAATCGTTCATCGCATTGACCGGTGGGGCCAGACGCGGGTCGTGGATGATCAGCCGTTCGAAGTGCCGCGACAGCCGTGCGCGGCCGCGCAGGTTGTCGGCGATCACCGAGCCCAGCGCCAGACCCAAGCGCCCGCGATGATCATCGGCCAGACGCCCCTGACTTTTCACCACCATGATGTTCAGACGGTAATGCGCGTTATCGAGGATGCTCGCGTCGCGGCCATCGAGCAGGTCATTGAGCATGCGCTGCGAGCTCTGACTGATCTCGGCCATGGTCACGCCTTTGTTGAAGTTCTGCTCGGCGTACAGATGGCCAAGACGGCGGATGCCTTCGGCGGCGTCCGGCAAACAGGCACTGGCGAAGCGCCAGGAACCAACCGAGGCGCCAATCAGCGAGCGCTCACGCGGTGCGCTCGGCAGCCATTCGCCGAACAATGCCAGATCCAGCCCCTGAATCCCCAACGCCTTTGGCCCACCGGCAGCGCCGGGCAGGGTGCCGACGTCGGCGGCATCCAGGCCTTGCGCACGAATACGCGCCATCGCGCGTGGGCCGGCCTTGAGGGTGAGGGCGGGGAATTTGATGTGGATGGCGGTCATACCGGTCTCGATCGTTAGCAAGCGAAGGATTATAGAACGATGATGTCCCCTGTGGGAGCGAGCTTGTTCGCGAAAGCGTAGGGTCAGTCAACGATGATGTGTCTGATACACCGCATTCGCGAGCAAGCTCGCTCCCACAGGGGGGCCTATGTTGAGCTGGGGCAATGATGGCAATTCAGTTTCAGTTAAGTTCATCCCGCTAAGGTGCCCACCGTGAAGCAACACATAAAAATACGGAGACACCATGAAAACCCTGACTGCCCTGTCCATTGCCTCGATCATCGGTTTCACTGCCAGCCTCGCCCACGCCCGCGATCTCGGCCCTGACGAAGCCCTGCGTCTGCGCGACGCTGGTACTATCGTCTCCTTCGAGAAGCTCAACGCCACCGCGTTGGCCAAACACCCGGGTTCGACGATCACCGACACCGAGCTGGAAGAGCAGTATGGCAAGTACATCTACCAGATCGAAATGCGCGATCCGCAGGGGCAGGAGTGGGATCTGGAATTAGACGCGGTGACTGGGCAGGTTCTCAAGGATCATCAGGATACGTAATGAAGGTTAATGTTCGCGCCACTCGCCGCACGGCGTTGGCGCTGGTGATGTGTTGCTCGACGGCGATGGCCCGCGACCTCGGTCCGGACGAAGCCCTGAATCTGCGCAAGCAGGGCGTGATCCTGCCGCTGGAGCAAGTGCTGCAGCAGGCGATGGACCGCTATCCCGGCGCAAAACTGCTGGAAGTCGAGCTGGAAGAAAAACACGACGTCTACATTTATGAAGTCGAGTTGCTGACCGTCGAAGGTGTCGCCCGTGAGCTGCACTTGAAGGCCGATACCGGCGAACTTGTGAAAGACAAGGAAGATTGATCGATGCGTTTGCTATTGGTGGAAGACCATGTACCGCTGGCCGACGAACTGCTCGCCGGCCTGCAACGCCAAGGCTACGCTGTGGATTGGCTGGCGGACGGTCGTGATGCGCTGTATCAGGGCAGCAGTGAGCCCTATGACCTGATCATTCTCGACCTCGGCCTGCCCGGCGTGCCGGGGCTTGAAGTGCTGGCGCAGTGGCGCGCCGGCGGTCTGGCGATCCCGGTGCTGATCCTCACGGCGCGCGATTCCTGGGCCGAGCGCATCGAAGGCCTGAAGGCCGGCGCCGATGATTACCTGACCAAACCGTTCCACCCCGAAGAGCTGCAACTGCGCATTCAATCGCTGTTGCGCCGCTCCAAAGGCCAGTCCAATCAGCCGACATTGCAGGCTGCCGGACTGCATCTGGACGAGGGCCGCCAGTGTGTGGTGCGCGACGGTGCCGACATTCAACTGACCGCCGCCGAATTCCGCCTGTTGCGCTATTTCATGCTGCACCCGGAGCAGATCCTCTCCAAAAGCCACCTCGCCGAACACCTCTACGATGGTGAGACCGAGCGCGATTCCAACGTCCTCGAAGTGCATGTCAATCACCTGCGGCGCAAGCTCGGCAAAAGCGTGATCGAAACCCGTCGCGGTCAGGGTTACCTGTTTGGCGGACAAGCTTCGTGAGGTCGATCCAGCGCCGCTTGAGCCTGGGTTTGATCAGCGTGATGGTGGTCGTCGGTGTGGTGGTCGCGCAAACCAGCCTGTGGTTGTTCGAAGTGGGTTTACAGCGTTATCTCGAAGCCGGTCTGCGCAACGACAGCGAAAGTCTATTGGTGGCGCTGGTGCGTGGCCCGCAGGGTTTGCAATTGGATGAGCGGCATTTGTCGCCGGCCTATCAGCGACCGTTTTCCGGGCATTATTTCCGCATCGATTTCGCCGACAGCCATTGGCGTTCGCGCTCGCTGTGGGATCAGGATCTGCCGTTGCTTGACCATCCCGGTCTGCACAGCAATCTGCAACTGGGCCCGGACGGCCAGCAATTGCTGGTGCTGCGTTCGGACTATCGACGCTTGGGTCAGTCGATCTCGATCAGCGTCGCCCAGGATTACACGCCCGTGCGCGAGAGCTTTCAGCGCATGCGCCAGATCGGCCTCGGCCTCGGTCTGGCGGCGTTGCTGTTGATTCTGTTCTTGCAGCGCTTGACCGTGCGCCGTGCGTTGAAACCGCTGGAAAGGGCTCGCGAACAGATCGCGCAATTGCAGCAGGGCCAGCGTTCACAGCTGGATGATCAGGTGCCGGTGGAGCTGGAGCCATTGGTGGCGCAGATCAACCATTTGCTCGCACACACCGAAGACAGCCTCAAGCGCTCACGCAATGCCTTGGGCAACTTGGGACACGCCTTGAAAACGCCGTTGGCGGTGTTGTTGAGCTTGGCCTCAAGCGAAAAACTCGATGCTCATCCAGAGTTGCGCAAGGTGCTCAAGGAACAGCTGGAGCAGGTGCAGCAGCGGCTCAATCGTGAATTGAACCGTGCGCGACTGTCCGGGGATGCGTTACCGGGCGCGCTGTTTGATTGCGATGCGGAACTGCCGGGGTTGCTCGCCACGTTGAACATGATTCATGGCGAGCATCTGGCCTTGAGTTATGTCGCGCCGGCGGGGTTGCAACTGCCGTGGGATCGGGAGGATTTGCTCGAGTTGCTCGGCAATCTTTTGGACAACGCTTGCAAGTGGGCGGATGCCGAGGTGCGCCTCAGCGTGATCGAGCGCGCGGATGGCTTTGCCCTGAGCGTGGAAGATGACGGCCCGGGGATTCCCGAAGAACAGCGCACTGAGGTGTTCAGCCGGGGGACGCGGCTGGATGAGCAGACCCACGGGCATGGCCTGGGGCTGGGGATTGTCCGCGACATTGTCGAGACCTGGGGCGGGTTGCTGGTGTTGGGCGAGAGTGAGTGGGGCGGGTTGAAGGTGGTGATCGAGTTGCCTCGGCGGTGAGCCTTTTAGAAGCCCCTCACCCTAACCCTCTCCCGGAGGGAGAGGGGACTGACCGCGTTGTTTGGGAGAGGTACGCCGACGTGAGATACCGAGTCGAGCTCAGGGTTTGAAAGCCTTCCCGTGATCTGAAATACCGAGCCGAACTCAGGTTTTGAAAGCGTTACCGGGATCTGGAAAATCGAGTCGAACTCAGGTTTTGAATGGCGTGGAGATCGGCTCCCTTTCCCCCTCGCCCCCTTGGGGGAGAGGGCTGGGGTGAGGGGGTAAGGATTTACCTGACACCCTCCAATCTTGAATCAAACCCGAAACTGATCCATCAAACTCTGCTGCTGATTCGCCAGACTATTGAGCGACTGACTCACCCGCGCCGACTCATTCGCCTGCCCGGACAACGACTCCGTTACATCACGGATCGTCGCCACGTTGTTATTGATCTCCTCGGCCACCGCGCTCTGCTCTTCCGCCGCGCTGGCAATCTGCAGGTTCATGTCGCTGATCACCGTCACCGCATCGCCAATCTGGCGCAGCGCAGTCACCGCTTGGCCAACCTGTTCAACGCTACCCTGAGCCTGACGATGGCTGTTGCCCATCGACCCGACCACATCCTGGGTACCGCTCTGCAACTGCTCGATGACCTGACGGGTTTCTTCCACCGACTCCTGTGTGCGGCGGGCGAGGTTACGGACTTCGTCGGCAACCACGGCAAAGCCACGTCCGGCCTCACCGGCACGCGCCGCTTCGATCGCAGCGTTGAGCGCCAGCAGGTTGGTCTGTTCGGCGATGGCGCGGATGGTTTCCAGCACGGCGCCGATCTTCTCGCTATTCGCCGCCAGACCTTCAACTTGCACCATCGCTGCGCTCATGTCAGCGGCGAGGGTGTCGATGCTGGCGGTGGTGCGGTCGATCACGGTCAGGCCCTGGCGGGTGGCGCGATCAGCATCCTTGGCGGCTTCGGCAGCCTGCGCGGCGCTGCGGGCGACGTCTTGCGCGGTGGCGCTCATTTCGTGGGAGGCCGTGGCAACCTGATCGACCTGGCGGTATTGCTGCTCCATGCCGGCGCTGGTCTGGGTGGCAATCGCTGAGGACTGGTCGGCAGTGTTGCGCGCATCCTGCACCGAACGTTTCACCTCGGCGATGATCGGCTGCAACTTGTCGAGGAATTTGTTGAACCAACCGGCCAACTGACCCAGTTCGTCCTTCTTGTCATAGGCCAGACGGCGGGTCAGATCGCCTTCACCGCTGGCGATGTCTTCGAGCATGTGCGCCACGCCGAGGATCGGTTTGGTCACGCTGCGCGCCATCAGCCACACCAGCAGCAGGCCGATCAACGCGGCCAGCACGCCGAGACTCAATTCGATCAGCGTGCCGGAGGTGTTGCTCGCGTCCAGTTGTTGTTTGAGCGCTTCGGCGCGGCTGACCAGGACTTTCTCTGGCACATCGAGCAAGACGCCCCACGACGGACCACCCGGAATCGGCTGGAACGGCGACAGCACTTTCAACTGGCCGTTGCTGTGCAGGCTGCTCACGCTGGTGCTTGAGGCGAGCTTGCTCAGCAGTTCGGCGCCGCTGATTTTGTCGACAGCATCCAGACGCTGGCTGAGTTTGCCGGCATCCGGGCTGTACCCGGCGAGCAGGCCGGCGGGGCTGATGATGCTCACGGCGGTCTGGCCGTCGTAGAGCTTTTTGCTCGCGCCCTGGCTGATCGCTTGCAGGCTGTTGAGGTTGATGTCGACCGACAGCGAGGCGATGACTTTGCCGTTGACCATCAACGGGAAGACGATGCTGGTCATCAGCACCTTCTGTCCGTCGATCACATAGAAGTACGGTTCGATCACGCATGGCTTGAGCGTGGCGCGCGGGCAGGTGAACCAGGCATTGGCCGCTTGGCCGCTGGGGCCGGTGCTGGTGTCGGCCATGTCGCTTTCCGGCAGGGCCATCGAGGTGACCTTGCCCGGTGTTGGTTGCGACCAGTACAGGGCGAAGCGGCCCTTGTCGTTGCTGCCCAGTTCAGACTGACCGGCGAACAGTTCGTCTTTGCCGTCCAGTGCATTGGCTTCGAACACCAACGACAGGCCGAGCAGATCCGGGTTGGCTTGCAGCGCCGATTTGACCTGTCGGGTCATGTCTTCGCGCAGATCGAAGGCATCGAGAAAGCGCTTCTCGGCCTGCTCGCGCAGGAACAACACCTGCCGCGAGAAGCCATGGCCGTACTGATAAGCGTCCATGAACTGCTGGCGGATACCGGCGGCCTGCACTTCACCTTGCGATTCGATGCGTGCCTGCGCCGACTCAGTGAGCATTTCCATGCTCGAAGCTTTCACCAGTTCGGAACTGTGCTCCATGCGATACAGCGAAAGACCCACCAACAGGGTCACGATACCGGCCAGGCACAGGCCGGCGAGCAGGGTGATTTTCCATTGGATGGAAAGTTGTCTGAGCGACATGGAGACGTCCTTATTCGATAAATATCTGAGACTTTGCACTGTAACGGCCGTGTTTCGGCTTTCTTTATCCTTGAAACACAATATGGCGGATTGCCGCACCCGAAATCGCCGGCTCACTTTGACACTGCGACCACTCTGCGGCACAGTGCGCGCCCTTCTAATAAGACCCTCTTTGCAAATCCGCCGGTTAAGCTTTGGCGGACTCATTCTGTCTGGCGGTCGGTTTTCCACCGCAGTGTTTTTCGAGGAAGTGAAATGAATGCAGTCATAGCGGCGGTCGGCGTCATGCTGGTGCTCAGCCTGTCCCGCGTGCATGTGGTGATCGCTCTGATCGTTGGTGCGCTGGTTGGCGGCCTGACCGGTGGTCTGGGCATCGATGCCACACTCAAGGCCTTCAACAGCGGCCTGGGCGGCGGTGCCACGGTGGCGCTGTCCTACGCGTTGCTCGGCGCTTTCGCTGTGGCGATTGCCAAGTCAGGCCTGGCCCATGCCTTGGCCGACAAGGCGCTGGCGATGGTTGACCGTCAACATGCGACCGGCGGTGGCAGCGTCAAATGGCTGCTGATCGGCTTGCTGTGGGTCGTGGCGATCGCTTCGCAGAACATCCTGCCGATCCACATTGCGTTCATTCCGCTGCTGGTGCCGCCACTTCTCTATGTACTGACCAAGCTGCAACTCGACCGTCGCTTGATCGCCTGCGTCATGACGTTCGGCCTGATCACGCCGTACATGTTTCTGCCGGTGGGTTTCGGCAACATCTTCCTCAATGAGATTTTGTTGGCGAATGTTGCGCGCAGTGGCGTCGACATCAGCGGCATCAACGTTACCCACGCCATGGGCATTCCGGCGCTGGGCATGGTCTTCGGCCTGGCGATGGCGTTCATCACTTATCGCAAACGGCGCGTGTACGACCTGGCGAAGATCGAGCAGGTCGAGCAAGTGGCGGTGCAGTACAACCCGCTGAGCCTGATGATTGCCGGTGTGGCGATTGCCGCCGCCTTCATTGTGCAGCTGCTGCTGGACTCGATGATTATCGGGGCACTGGTCGGTTTTCTGATCTTCTCGGTATCGGGCATCGTGAAATGGCGCGAGACCGATGACCTGTTCACCGAAGGCATGAAAATGATGGCGATGATTGGCTTCATCATGATCGCCGCGTCCGGGTTTGCCGAAGTGATGAAGGCCACTGGCGAAGTGCAGACGCTGGTTGAATCTTCGGCGTCGTGGATCAATCACAGCAAGGGCATCGGTGCGTTGTTGATGCTGCTGGTCGGGTTGCTGGTGACCATGGGCATCGGTTCGTCGTTTTCTACCGTGCCGATCCTGGCGGCGATCTTTGTGCCTTTGTGCGTGCAACTCGGGTTCAGCCCGATTGCGATCGTGTGCATCGTCGGCACCGCCGGCGCGTTGGGTGATGCCGGTTCGCCGGCCTCGGATTCGACCCTCGGGCCGACCTCCGGCCTGAACATCGACGGCCAGCATCACCACATCTGGGACACCGTGGTGCCGACGTTCCTGCACTATAACTTGCCGTTGCTGGCGTTCGGCTGGGTGGCCGCGATGGTCCTCTGAACCCCGCCGATCTCCTGTGGGAGCAAGCTTGCTCGCGAAAGCGGTGTATCAGCGACTTAATGGTTGACTGACACGACGCCTTCGCGAGCAAGCTCGCTCCCACAGGGGAATGGGGTAATCCCTTTGCTCAACTTTTGTGATGGCGTGCCGTTAAAGCCTTTAACCACGCCAATAAAATCAAAAGAGTGAGCTCCCACAATGCGCCTGAGCCTCAAGGCTAAAGTCCTCTCCCTCGCCGTTCTCCCGGTGTTGCTCTTTGCCCTGGTCATCAGCCTGACCACGCTGTTCATCCTCCAGGAACAGGCGCACAAAGAGGTCGAACAGACCCGCGAGCGCCTGCTCGGCGATGCCAAAGCGACCCTGCAAAGTTATGTCGCCGTGGCCATGACCACGATCAAACCGCTGTACGACGCCGCGGCGCCGGGTGACAACGAGGCGCGGGCGCAAGCGATCAAACTGCTTTCGGGCATTCGCTACGGCAAGGACGGCTACTTCTTCGGCTACGACTCCGAGACCGTGCGCCTGTTCAAGGCCAACGACCCGGAAGGCGTGGGCAAAAGCTTCAAAGACAACCGCGACCCGAACGGCGTTTACGTCAACCGCGGCCTGGTCAGTGTGGCGAAGGACGGCACGCACTATCTGCAATACAGCTCGCCGCTGCCGGGCAATGCGCAGGTGTTGGTGCCGAAACTCGGTTACACCGAATATCTGGCGAAGTGGGACATGGCAGTCGGTACTTCGGTCAACCTCGACGGCATCGAAGCGCAAGTGGCGTTGGTCGAAGCGCAGGTACAGGAGCGTATGCAAGGCGTGGTGCTGAGCATCGTCGGCGTTGCGGTGGTGGTGTTGTTGGTGATTGCGGCGGCGGGAATGCTGCTGGCCAATACCATTTTGCGTCCGCTGACCCTGATGAAAGCCAACCTCGATGACATCGCGGCAGGCGAGGGCGATCTGACCCGTCGACTGAATATCACCAGCCAGGACGAACTCGGCGAACTGGCCGGCTCGTTCAACCGCTTCGTCGACAAGATCCATGGCCTGGTGCGGCAGATCACCGAGATGACCACGCAACTGACCGGGCTGGTGACGCAAGTGTCCGATCAGGCCCAGCGTTCGGATCAGGCGATGGAGCGTCAGCGCCATGAGACTGATCAGGTCGCTACCGCGATCAACGAAATGTCCGCCGCCGCACAGGAAGTCGCCAAAAGCGCGCAGAACGCCGCCGTCGCCGCCCAGCAGACTGATGAAGAGGGCCAGAGTGCCAAGCGCGTGGTGGCCGGCAGCATCAAACAGATCCATGCGCTGGTCGATGACATCCGCAGCAGCGGCGTGTCACTCGACAGCCTGCAGCAGGACGTGACCTCGATTGTCGGCGTGCTCGGAGTGATCCGCTCGATTGCCGAGCAGACCAACCTGCTGGCGCTGAACGCCGCGATCGAAGCGGCGCGCGCTGGCGAGGCCGGACGCGGCTTTGCCGTGGTGGCGGATGAGGTGCGGGCATTGGCCAGTCGTACGCAGATCAGTACCCAGGAAATTCAGGGCATGATCGATCGTTTGCAGGCGGGCACGCAATCGGCGGTCGAGGCGATGCGCCGTTCCAGCGAAGCGGGTGACGGCACTTCACAGCAAGCCAATCAGGCCGGGGCTTCGCTGGATGCGATGGCCGAACTGATCGCGACGATCAACTCGATGAACGCGCAGATTGCCAGTGCGGCGGAAGAGCAGACGGCGGTGGCGGAAGAGATCAATCGCAGCGTGCATCAGATTGCGGTGGCGGTGGACAGCGTGGCCGATGAGACGCAGCTGGGTGCACAGACTTCGCGTAGTTTGGCGGAGCTGGGGCAGCGCCTGGGCAAACTCGTGGGTCAGTTCCGTATTTGACCGCTTGAGAAGCCCCTCACCCTAACCCTCTCCCGGAGGGAGAGGGGACTGACCGAGGTGTCTTGTGTCATCCATCGACCTGAGAAATCGAGTCGATTATGGATTCACAGCAGAGCTTTCAGGTCAGTGCATGCCTGCAATATCCCCCAATCAGTCCCCTCTCCCTCCGGGAGAGGGCTAGGGTGAGGGGCTTTTGATTTTCAGCTTTCAGGGACGATCCCAGTACGGCACTTCGCCGAAGCATTCGACAAAGAAATCAATCACCGTCCGCACCTTCACCGACAACCTGCGGCTCCCCGGCCACAACACCGCAATCTGCTGCGGCTCCAGGCTGTTCGACACCTGATACTCCCCCAGCACCGGCACCAGCGTGCCGTCGCGTACCGCTTCGCCAATCAGCCACGACGGAAACATCACCAGCCCCAGGCCTTGCTCGGCGGCTTGGGTAAGGGTGTCGGCGTGGTTGCCAGTGATCGGGCCTTTCACCGAGTACGGCGTCCATTCCTCACCATCACGACGGAAAAACCAGCGCTGCTGGCCGGTCGCGCCTTTGTAGGCCAGGCATTGGTGTTGCGCCAGATCTTCGGGTTTGTGCGGCGTCCCGTGGCGCTTGAGATACGCCGGACTGGCCGCGACCTGAAAGCGATGCGGCGCCAGAATCCGCGCCTGCATGCTTGAGTCGTGTAATGGACCGATGCGGAACAGCAAGTCCGCGCCTTCCTGCAACGGGTCGACGTAATGGTCGGTCTGCTGGATATCCAGTTGCAGCTTCGGATAACGCGCACACAACTGGCCCAGCCACGGCGTCAGATGCCGTTGGCCGAACACCACCGGGGCGTTGATCCGCACCAGACCGGTGGGTTCGCTTTGCTGTTCCTGCAACGCCTGTTCGGCTTCTTCCAGTTGCACCAGCACCAGCCGCGCATGGTGACCGAGCATGCGCCCGGCTTCGGTCGGCGTCACTGCGCGAGTGTGGCGGTAGAGCAATTGCTGGTTCAACGCCTGCTCCATCAACTGGATCTGCCGGGAGATCGAGGAGGGTGCCACACCTTCGCGACGGGCCACTTCGGAGAAGCTGCCGTGATCGAGCACTGCCACAAACAGCCTGAGTGCCTTGAATCCGAGTTCATTGAGCCCGTGCATGATGCGTCCTGCTGTGCGTATTGCGCAAAAGTGTTGTCCGGATGCTCCCATTTATCGCACAGCTTCGCCAGCCGATAATCCGCGCCATCGTTTACTTGAGTGGAATGTTGTTTATGCAGACGTTGGATGAGGTGAGCGTTAGCGCGCCGGCGACGAAATCCGGATTGCGCTTGTTGTTGCTGCCGCTGGTGATCCTCGCGGGGATGGGCTTGTCGGTGGAGGCCGGATTGCTTGGGCCGTTGGGTGTGCAGGTCGGACATCTGTGGGCAACCTTGAGCATCTTTGGGGTGGGTTCGGCGATTCTGTTTTTGCTGCTGCTGTTTGCCGGCCCGCAAAAAGGCCCGGCACTGACCGATCTGCCGCGCTGGCAGTTGATCGGCGGGTTTCTGGGGCCGATGTATGTGGTGGTGCTGACGTTGGCGACACCGCATATCGGCATTGCCATGACGATGATTGCGATTCTGTCCGGGCAGGTTGGCAAGAGTGTGTTGATTGACCATTTCGGCTGGTTCGGGGCGACGCGCAAGAAGGTCAACGCCGAGCGGTGGCTGGCGTTGGGGTTGATTGTGGCGGCTTTGGTTTTGATTGCGCGGGGGTGAGTGATGAGTCTGGTTATTTTGTTGGCGGTGGTGGTGTTGGCCGGTGCGGTGTTGAGTGTGCAGGCGGCGATCAATGGGCGTTTGGGCGAGAGCGTAGGGGTGTTGCGCAGTAGTTTGCTGACCTTTGTTGTAGGTGCTGTGACGACGGGGTTGTTGATTTTGTTTTTTGAGCCGGCCCATGCGGTGAGCCTGTTGGATGTGCCGAAGTGGCAGTTGACCGGGGCGTTGTTTGGCGTGGTGTACATGATGGTGATGGTCGGGGCGGTGCCGGTGGTGGGGACGGCTGTGGCGACGGTGGCGGTGATTGTCGGGCAGTTGGGGATGGGGATGTTGATTGATAATTTTGGCTGGTTGGGGAATCCGGCGATTGAGCTGTCTGGTTCGCGGATTTTGGCGATGGTGTGTTTGGGGGTGGCTTTGGTGTTTATGTATAGGAGTTCGCGTCAGGCTGGGTGAGTTGAGTGCATATCCGTTGCTGCGGGTGTTGCTGATTAGGGTTCCGCCCTGACGGCGGGTCACCTTTTCCAAACGCCGAAAAGGTAACCCAAAAGGCTTGCTCCTACGTGCGGCCCGCTCGCTGGAGCTCGGGGTCCCTTCGCTGCGGGATCGATCCGGGCGCAGCGTCTCCGGTTTGCTTCGCTGCACCTACTCTCGCTGTGTTTGGCTGCGCCAAACGGTCGCTGCGCTCCCACGCCCGGATCAATCCCTCCACTCAGCCTTCCGACGTCGCCTTACAGATCAAGAGCTGCAGCCGAGCTAACGCTCATCCTATTGAGTGGTGAAGAGCGGGTGTTCGGCTTTTGATTTGTGGTGTGTTTGCCCCTCATCGGAACGCCGCCCGCCCAGCCCTCTCCCGAGGGAGAGGGAGCCGATTTTTGGGCCGTTCAAAATCTGAGTTCAACGCGGTATTTCACGTCGGCGTAGCTCTCCCAAACAACTCGGTCAGTCCCCTCTCCCTCCGGGAGAGGGCTAGGGTGAGGGGCTTTTGATCTGTTTCAAAACCTGAGTTCAACACGGTATCGCACGTCGGCGTAGCTTATCCAAACACCACGTTCAGTCCCCTCTCCCTCTGGGAGAGGGCTAGGGTGGGGGGCTCTTGATCTGGCTCTTGATCTTGCTTCGGCTTTTGATTTTTTGCCCCTTCGGCAGGCCGAGCGTAGGTGTTCATCCGGGGGTTAGGCGCGCAGCGCCGTGCGGCGAAGCCGCACACATCGAGAGGAGGTGCAGCGAAGCAAACCGTAGGCGATGCCCCCGGATGGACACCGTAGCGAGGGAACACTGAGCCTCAGCGAAGTGCCGTACGCCGGGGCAAAGCCTTTTGGGTTACCTTTTCGGCGTTTGGAAAAGGTGACTCGCTGTAAGAGCGAAACCGCCAGCGGCAACACCCACAGCAACGGATATGCCCCCAATCCCAATCCCAATCCCAATCCCAAACAAAATCAAAAGATCGCAGCCTGCGGCAGCTCCTACACTGGTTATCAAGGCTTGCCCTTCAAGCCCCAGACAACCCCCACCCAAGGAGTCTGTCCCATGCCCGATAGAAAATGCGACTGCCCCAACTGCAAATGCACGATCAAGGAAGGCGATCATTCCTACGCCGTCCACGGCAAACACTATTGCTGCGAAGCCTGCGCCCACCACCACAAAAGTGGCGAAGAATGTTCAAGCAAAGGCTGCCATTGCGCCCATCCGAAATAACAGCACGCATAAAAAAGTGGAGCCTAATCAGGCTCCACTTCCAGTTTCAGGCTCTCATCATCCAGCCGCTCTGCATGCCTTACCGTACCTTGCAGCCTTCGCCCTTCAACCCTGACCACCACGGTTTTCGCCTGGTCGAGGTCTTCCGGCAGCGGCGCCGGCACACGCAAGGCAAAGCAAAACGGATCATCCGCGACCGCCTCCAGCCCAACGCGGCAGTCCACGCTTTTGGTGATACGCCCGAACAACGTATCAAGGCCGTAGTCCAGATGCGCCGGGCTGATGATGTTGCTCATGATGCATTCCCCCGAATGATGCCGATCGCCAGGCAGAGCTTAGCTGGTCGGTCGCCACACGACGTTTTCCACGCCGAATTTTTCCGCCATCGGTTTGCTGGTCTTCTGCACCTTCTCACGGCCAAAGCGCGGGATGCGGCCGACCCCGGCGTCGCAACTCGCCCAATGCCACGCCTCGGTGTTGTCCATTTTGTCCGAGCGGATAATGAACGACTTGGGCGTGCCGTGAAGGGTGTATTCGATGACATAGAGTTTTGCGTTGTTCATAAAGCCCGTATTCCTCCCTGTGGTAATAGAGGGATCGCGGCGCATCGGGAAAATTCACTCGGATTGTCCGACGGTATCTATCGTTGGCGACGCTGTGGCGCACTGGTTACCATGGCGTTCCCGCCAAGCCCAATGAATGCTCGCCATGGCCCTCGCCACGCCCCCCGATCTCAGTGATACCGATGTGCCCGTGCAGCCGCTGGCGCGTACCTATCCGCGCGGCTTGTTTATCGAGCCGCACGAGCATGTCTGGGGGCAGTTGCTGTATGCGATGAGCGGGGTGATGTGGGTCGAAACCCCGCACGAGGCGTTGGTGGTACCGCCGCAGCGCGCGGTGTGGTTGCCGCCGGGCGTGCCGCACGGGATCCGCGTGGTGTCGGATCTGCAGATGCGCAATATCTACCTGCGCCCGGCGCTGGCGGCGACGCTGGATCAGACTGTGCAGGTGATCGAGGTCGGCGGTCTGCTGCGCGAGTTGATTGTCGGGCTGGTGGGGCAGGGTGATAGCGGTGATCCGGCGTATTACGAGGCACTGGTCGGGTTGGCCTTGCTGGAGCTGAAACGCGCACGGCGTTCGCAGTTGAAGATCCCGATGCCGGACGACTCCGACCGGCGCTTGATGAATCTATGTCAGGCAGTGATGGCGGCGCCGTCGCTGGAGATTCCGTTCGAGCAGCATGCGGAAAATGCCGGAGCCAGCGTGCGCACGCTGGCGCGGTTGTTCAAGGACAGCCTTGGCATGGGCTTCGCCGAGTGGCGGCGGCAGGTGCAGCTGGCGACGGCGGTGGCGGAGTTGATTCAGGGGGTGGCGGTGAGTGTGATTGCTCGGGAGCTCGGCTATTCACCCAGTAGTTTCAGCGACATGTTTCGCCGCGAATTGGGTATCGCCCCCTCGCAATTCATAGTGGAACAGGATTAATCAAACCAGCGCAGATCCAATGTGGGAGCGAGCCTGCTCGCGAATGCGGTGGATCAGCTGACTCATCCTTCACTGACACACCGCATTCGCGAGCAGGCTCGCTCCCACAGGGTTTTGTGGTGTGCATCCGATACTTGTCCGAAATTCAGAAGTCCTTGGCCGATACCGCACCTGCCGATTCCCTAGACTCTGCCCATTCCCTTCAAACGGCGGAGTTCCTCCCCATGAACTACCTGATTTCGCTGGCCATCGGTCTGGGCGTCGGCCTGTTGTACGGCGCGCTGGATTTCCGTTCTCCGGCGCCACCGGCCATCGCGTTGGTGGGTTTGCTCGGCATGTTGGCCGGTGAACAGTTGTGGCCGATGGGCCGACAGCTGGTCGCGGGTTGGTTGTCCTGAATTTCCTCTTTTCCTTTGGTGGATGTCCCCATGAAAGCACTGCAATTCGATAAAACCGGCGACCTGTCTTCCTTGCGCTGTGTCGAGGTGCCGACCCCGGTACCCGGCGCTGACGAAGTGCTGGTACAGATCAAGGCTGCCGGCCTGAATCCCAGCGATGTGAAAAACGTCCTCGGCCGTTTTCCCTACACCACGCTGCCGCGAATTCCCGGTCGCGATTTCGCCGGCGTCGTCGTCGAAGGCCCGCAGGCGTTGATCGGTCAGGAGGTCTGGGGCACCGGCCGTGAGCTGGGCTTTTTCGCCGACGGCACTCACGCGCAATTCGTCAAACTGCCAGCCAATGGCGTCGCACACAAACCGTCGCACCTGAGTTTTACTCAGGCCGCCAGCCTCGGCGTGCCGTACACGACGGCGTGGGATGCTTTGGAACGCAGTCTGGTAACGGCTGAAACACGTTTGCTGGTGATCGGTGGGGGTGCGGTGGCCACGGCGGCATTGGCTCTGGCAAAAGTGCGTGGCGCGCAGTTGCTGGCGGCGGCGCGGCGCCCGGAGCAAGTGGTGGAGCTGCAAGCGCAGGGTTATCAGACGATTCAGCTGGATAAACCCGAAGACCTCGGTGCGCAAGTCAATGCGGTGTATCGCGGCGGCGCCGATGTGATCTTCGACACCACTGGTTTCTGGCTGCCGGCGTCGGTGGCGGCATTGGCTAGCTTCGGCCGGATCGCGATCATCGCCGCGCCGGTGGACGGGCATGTGCAATTGCCGGCACTGGCGCTGTATCGCAAGGGTGGTTCGGTGGTCGGGATCAATTCGTTGTTGTATGGAGTTGAAGCGTGTGCGGCGATGCTCGAGCAGTTCGGGCGGTTCTTCGATGAAGGCTCGCTGCCGTTGCCGCAAGGGTTGGTCGAGGCGCCGTTGGCTGATGGTCTTCAGCGTTATGCGGATGTGAATCAGGGCAGCGGTGACAAGGTCATCCTCATTCCCTGATACACCGCAAAAAACCTGTGGGAGCGAGCCTGCTCGCGAAAGCGGTCTGTCAGCCAATATCTACATCGACTGACACAGCCTCTTCGCGAGCAGGCTCGCTCCCACATTTTTTACTGTGTCGAGCTCAGGATTGCGGGACGCCGTTTTCCCACGCCGACCAGTTCTTCAGGATGTCCTGCACCAGCGGATTACCCGCGCGATAGAGGTTCTCCAGCGCCGGCACAAAACCGCCCTGATCGGCGTACTTGAGCAGGTTGTCCACTTCACTGCCACCCGGCTCCGGGCGGTCAAAGTCGGAGCCGGCGCGCACTACGGCCAGACGTTGCACATCGACCAGACCTTCACGACCGGCACGCAGCAACGCCTCATAGGTCGAGTTGTCTTCCTGTTGCGTCGTGCAATATTCGCCCTTGTTGTCGGTCAGCAGTTTGGTCCAGACCTCGGCCCGTTCGCTCAGGCGCGTGCCGGAAAACCAGGTGTTGCCGGCCAGTGTGTCGCAACGGGTAACCACCGGTGGCTGGTTGGCCGGGGCCGCCGGGTATTTCAGGCGCCACGCAGCGGACTCCTTGCTTTCGCTCAGTTCGACTTTATGGCTCAGGGCGAACGCCTTGGCCTGCAGTTTCGGGTTGAGTTCAAAGACTTCGGTCTTGTAATCCAGCGGCGGTTTTTCGTCCGGGCCTTTGGTGTTGATGCCCAGGTAGCCGGTCGGCCAGGTCGACGGCGCATCCCGCGAATCGATCTCCCATTGCGTGCCGAACTCCACCAGATAATGCGCCCATGCGGCGGTGCCGATAGTCCCGTGTTTCGGGCTGATCCCGGCAATGCCAGCGATCAGGAAGTAGCTTTTGCGCAGGTCGAATTTCGGCGACAAGGCCAATGCCAGCGTTGAGGCAGCGGCGTTGGTCTGGCCCATGCCGGTGGTCAGCAGGCAGACCTGCTGCGCGTTGCAGCGGATGTTCGGGTACTCGGCGGACAGGCCCGCCACGCGGATTTCCTGTTTCAGTTGCAGGCGGTCGATCCAATGCTGCGCCTCGGGGGCGAACATGGTGATCAGCATGACTTTCGGTTGAATCGGTGCTTCGGCCGCCCACGCGGTGGAGGAGAGCAGGGCCGCACCGGCCAGGGTCAAACGCATCATTGTTTGCATGGAAAACTCCTTGATTCAGAACTGATAACCGACGCCGGCGTAGTAACCCCAGCCGTTGGAGCGCGCGCGGAAATTGCCGTCGCCAAAATTCAGCTCGCTGCCGTCTTCCCAGTTGCCGCCGTTGTGGAAATAACGGCCGACCAGGGTGAAGCGCAAGTGCGTGAACGAGTAGAGCAGGACGTTGGTCGCCACCGTCGCATTGGCGGTGCGCGCCGGGTTGTCCTTGTGGATGTCCGAGCCGAAATCGAAGTTGGTGAAGCCGATGTAAGTCAGCGATGCGCCGTTGCTGAATTTGTCGATCGGCACGATGTACTTCAGTTGCGCGCGATAGCCATCCCAGGAATATTCATTGCTGGCGCCGTAGTTTTCCCACTGATAGCGACCGTAGAGGTTGGCCGACAGATTGACCCGCGAGTGCGTATCGATGTCGGTGCCGAAACCGCTGTAGAGGGTGTTGGCGCGGTTCTCTTTGCGGCTGCCGTGGTCGTAGATCCAGTCGAACGCCACATACCATTCCTTGAATGGACCGATGGCCAGGCTGCGGCCGGCGAGGTAGTCGATGGATATGCGCGGTTCGTGTTCCATGAACACCGGCGAGCCGTGATCCCACACGCCTTTGTCGTGGCTGTTGCCGATGTTGAAGATCTTCGGGATGTCGATGTAGCCGTACAGTTCGAACGGACCTTTGCGGCCGAAGTACTCGTATTCCAGATAGATGTCGTCGGCCGGTTGCGGGCCGAAGCTGATGTCTTTGCTGCCGATCAGCATCAGGTCCTGGTTGTACCAGTCCGACAGGTAGGCGCCTTTTTTCGGCGGGCTCGCTTCCGGGCTGAGCGCTTCGCCCTGGGCGGATTCTTCGGCGGGCGCCGGTTGCGCGAGAACGCTTTGACTGAGAAGTCCGGTAACGCCAGTCAGTAGCAGGGAAACAGCGAGCGTGCGCGCAAAAGGTGCGCGAAAAGGCGAGGCGGCGTGCATTCAAAGTCCTTTTTTGCGGATCGAGGCCCGTGTTCCGTGGGCTTGTACGGTTTTGTTACGAAAACGTTGGTATCGACGTTACGCAAACGTTTGCACAAGGCGTACCAAAACCTTCAATGGGCTGAAAAATCTGTCCTTTTTCAGTATTTCCTGATGGATCGGTCAGGCGCGGGTTTGCAGACCCTACAGTTCCCTGTGGGAGCGAGCTTGCTCGCGAAGGCGGGGTATCAGAAAAGTATCCGCAAGCTGACACAACGCATTCGCGAGCAAGCTCGCTCCCACAGGTGTTGTATCGCCCTCAAGACCAGCGCTTGCGGGCTGAAACCCTGATCCCAGACCCCTCTAGTATTAAAGTATTAACACCATTTAATCCGTGCCCCATTGCCGGGCGTCTACTAGCTTTGTCCCCAATAACGCGGTTTTGTGATGACCGTCGCAGTCTTGATTCGCGTGTGGAATAAGCACGGCTCTTCGCGCGCTCAAGGAAGAAATTGGCCACGACAAGGAGTAGCCCGTGGAAGCAAGGTTTGGTGTCGCCCTCGTTTCGCGCTTTTCCCCTCTTTCCCTTGCTGTGCACTTGAGCGTTGCCGGGCTGTTGTTCGGCGGCGTCAGCGCACCTGCGTTGGCCACGTGCTCCACGGCGGGTTCAACGGTGACCTGTACCGGCGTGCCGAGCCTGCCGCTGTTTCTCAATAATTTTTCCAGCGCCACCAGTGGCCTGACGGTCAACGTCAACAGCGGCGCGCAGATGAACGCGACCCTCGGCGGCCATGTGATGGACCTGACCGGGGTGAACATTTCCCTGAACAACTCCGGCACTATCGACCCGGCGCTGCTCGGCCTGGTCTCGGTATTGAGCGGCGGCGCGTTCATCGGCACTGGCGCAACAAGCACGGTCAGTGTGCTTAACAACGCCAGCGGGATCATCCGTGGTACGGGCATGCTGCTCGGGCTCAACCTGACCAGCATCGACGGCCTGGCCCTTTCGGTTAACAACGCGGCAACCGGCACCACCAGCATCACCAACAACGGCACCATCACCTCGACCGGACTCTCGATCGGCGGAATCACGTTGGCGGATACCCCGGTGATCGGCGTCTACGGTGGTTCGCAGGTCAACATGACCAACAGCAGCACCGGTGTGATCAACGGCCGGATCGCCTTCGAAACCTCGGCGGCGGGCAACACTTTCACCAACGCCGGTGCGATTACCGGCGGTGTGTCGATGGGCGCGGCCAGCACCAACACCTTCACTGCGGTGACCGGCTCCAGCGTCAACGTCGGTGACGGCGTGCAGATCAGCGTCGGCCTCGGCGGTTTGATCGGCATCAACCTGACCTTCGCGCCGACCGGCACGGTCGATGGCGGCGCGGGCGGCACCAACAGCCTGATCCTGCAAAACCCGGCTGGCGTCGGCGGCGGTATCACCGGGACTGGCACCGCATCGAGCGCCACCTACATCAACTTCAACAACCTGACCCTCAACAGCGGCACCTGGACCTTGCAGGGGCCATTGGTCAGCGGCGCGACCACGCTCAACGGCGGTGTCGCGAACTTCAACAACAACGCCACCTTCGGCAGCGGCGTAATCACCTCCAACGGCGGGATTCTGCAGGCCAGCAATGCCGGGTTGAACATCAGCAATCTGATTTCCCTCGGCGCTGGTGGCGTGACGGTGCAAGGCACCAACGCGACCACCCTGAGCGGGGTGATTTCCGGCAGCGGCGGTTTCACCAAGGCCGGTACCGGCCAGCTAAACCTCAGTGCCGCCAACACCTATCTGGGTAACACCACGCTCAATGGCGGCACGGTGCAGTTGGGCAACAATCAGGCGTTCAGTACTGGCACCCTCAACGTGACCGGCGCGACGACGTTGAGCGCACCGGGCACCATCAGCCTGGCCAACGCCATCAGCCTCGGCGGCACCTTGACCGCCGGCGGCACCGGCGCACTGACCCTCGGCGGTTTGATCAGCGGCAGCAGCGGCCTGACCAAAACCGGCAGCGGCAGCCTGACCGTCAGTGGTGCCAACAGCGGTTTCACCGGCACCACCACCCTGAGCGCCGGTAGCCTGCTGGTGACCAATAACAACTCGCTCGGCAGCGGTGCGCTGAATACGGCCGCCGGTACCAGTCTCGACAGCACCGCCAACGTCACTCTGGCCAACAACATCGCGATGACCGGCGCGCTCAACGTGCTCGGCAGCAATGCGCTGACCCTCGGTGGCGTGTTGTCCGGCACCGGCGGCATCACCAAATCCGGCAGTGCCAGCCTGACGTTGACCGGCAACAACACTAACAGCGGCAACACGTTGCTCAATGCCGGCAGCCTGTTCGTTGGCAGCAACACCGCGCTGGGGACCGGCGCGCTGAATGCGGCGGCGGGCACCACGCTGGATGCGACCACGGCGGTGACCCTGGCCAACGCCGTCGCGCTGGCAGGCGATCTGACCTTTGGCGGCACGCAGGCATTGGGCCTGAGCGGCGTCGTCAGCGGCGCCGGCAATCTGATCAAAAACGGCACCGCGAACCTAAGTCTCAGCGGCAACAACACCTTCTCCGGCGGTACTGCGCTGAATGCCGGCACGCTGATTGTCGGTTCCAACACCGCGCTGGGCACTGGCGCCTTGACCACGGCAGCCGGCACTACGCTCGATGCCAGCACCGCCGTTGCGTTGACTAACGCCGTCTCACTCGGCGGCAACCTCAACGTCGGTGGCAGCGCCAACCTGACCTTGGGCGGGATTGTCAGCGGCAGCGGCGGGCTGACCAAAAACGGCGCGGCCAACCTGATTCTCAACGGCACCAACACCTTCCTCGGTGCCGTAGCGTTGAACGCGGGCACGATCACCGCGGGCGCCAACGCGGCGCTCGGCAGCGGCAACATCACCGTTGGTGGCGTGGCAACTCTGGACAGCAATGCGGCGGTGACCCTCAACAACGCGGTCATTCTCAACAACAGCCTGGGCATTGGCGGCAGCAACGCGCTGACCCTCGGCGGGGTGATCAGCGGCGCCAGCCAACTGGTGAAAAACGGCGCGGCCAATCTCACGCTCAACGGCACTAACACCTACAGCGGCGGCACCACGCTGAATGCCGGCAGCCTGACGGTCGGCAACGGCGCAGCACTGGGCACCGGCGCGTTGTCGGTGGAAGGTGCGGGCACGCTCAACAGCAGCTCCGCCGTGACCCTGAACAACAACGTGATTCTCAACGCCAACCTCACCGCTGGCGGCGCCAACGCACTGACTCTTGGCGGCGTGATCAGTGGCAGCAATGGTTTGATCAAGACCGGCGCATCCAGCCTGACCCTCAACGGCAACAACACCTACACCGGCACCACCGCCCTGAACGCCGGTTCGCTGGTGGTCGGCTCCAACACAGCACTCGGCACCGGCACACTCAACGCCTCGAACGGCACCACCCTCGATGCCAGTACCGCCGCGACGCTGGCCAACAACGTCAACCTCGCCGGCACCCTGACTGTGGGCGGGACCAATGCGCTGACCCTCGGCGGCGTGGTCGCCGGTATCGGTGGGCTGACCAAGAACGGTGCTGCCGACCTGACCCTCAACGGCGCCAACAGTTATTTTGGCAACACCCTGTTGAACACCGGCAAACTAACCGTCGGCAGCAACACCGCGTTGGGTTCCGGCACGTTGAACGCGGCGGCCAACACCACGCTGGACGCCAACACCGCCGTCAGCCTGAACAATGCCGTGGCGCTGGCTGGCGCTTTGAACGTCGGCGGCACGGCGAACCTGACCCTGACCGGTCTGGTCAGCGGCGCCGGCAGTCTGGTGAAGGACGGCGCGGCCAATCTGATTCTCAACGCCGCCAACAACTACCTCGGCGGCACCACGCTGAACGCCGGTACCCTGACCGTCGGCAACAGTTCGGCGCTGGGTTCCGGTGCGCTGACCGTCGCTGGCGCGGCAACGCTGGACAGCAACTCGCCACTGGTCAGCCTCAACAACGCCGTTGCCCTGAATGCCGCGCTGAGCGTTGGCGGCACGCAGAACCTCACCCTCGGCGGCGTCACCAGTGGCACCGGCCAGTTGATCAAGGATGGCGCTGCCAACCTGACGCTTAACGGCAACAACACCTTCAGCGGCGGCACCACGCTCAACGCCGGCACGCTGACCCTAGGCAATGCCAACGGCCTGGGCAGCGGCGCATTGGTCGTCGGTGGCGCGGCAACGCTGGATAACAGCGCTTCGTTCGGCATCGGCAACGCGATTACGCTGAATGCCGGACTGACCGTTGCCGGCAACAACGATTTGAGCTTGAACGGCATCATCGACGGCGCCGGCAGCCTGACCAAAAATGGTTTGTCTGACCTGACTCTGGCCGGCAACAACACCTTCACCGGCGCGCTGAATATCGTCTCGGGCAGCGTCACCACGCTCAATACCAACGCGTTGGGTAACACCTCCGGCGTCAACATCAGTGCCGGTGCAGGGTTGAATCTGGGCAGTGACGCCAGCCTCGGCGCGCTGACCGGCAGCGGCAGTGTGCAACTGACCGGCAGCAACCTGCTGACCGTCGGCAGCGGCAACGTCACCAGCACCTTCGACGGTGATCTCAGCGGCAGCGGCGGCTTGGTCAAAGTCGGCACTGGCACGCTGAACCTCACCGGGATCAACGGCATTACCGGCAACACCGCGATCGATGGCGGTATCGTGAATCTCACTGGTTCGCTGGGCAGTGCGCAAGTCAACGTCAATACCGGTGGCACGCTGACCGGTACCGGCTCGGCGCTCGGCGCGGTCAACATCAACAACGGTGGGCACCTAGCGTTGTCGTCGGGCAACACCTTGTCGGCGGGTGCTCTGACGCTTGGCGCCGGCAGCAACGTTGATGTGGCATTGGGCACACCGTCGACCGCGTCGCTGATGAATGTCGGCGGCAACCTCACCCTCGACGGCAATCTCAACGTTACTGATGCCGGCGGTTTTGGCGTCGGCGTGTATCGCCTGTTCAACTACACCGGCGCCCTGACCAACCTCGGTCTGGACGTGGCCAGCGTGCCGGTCGGCTACGGCCTCGGCGATCTGCTGGTGCAAACCGGCGTGGCCAATCAGATCAACATTCAAGTCTCCGCGCCGAACAGCAACATCCGTTATTGGGACGGCAGCCAGACCATCGCCAACGGTGTGGTCGATGGCGGCAGCGGCACGTGGAATGCGGTCGGCACCAACTGGACCGATGCCAACGGTTTGGTCAACCAACCGTGGGCCGGTGATTTCGCGGTGTTCCAAGGCACCGCCGGCACGGTAACGGTGAATGGCACTCAAGCGTTTACCGGCATGCAATTCCTCACCGATGGCTACAACGTGGTCAACGGTGCGGCGGGGCAACTCACGGCGGTCAACGGCACCGGCGGCACCACTTCGTTGCGCGTCGATCCGGGCGTGACGGCGACCATCAATGCCAATATCGATGGCAGCGGCATCCTTAATAAGCTCGACGCTGGCACCCTGGTGCTCGGCGGTGCCAACACCTATACCGGCGGCACGCAACTGGACGGCGGCAAGATTATCGTCGGCAGCAACACCGCGCTCGGCACCGGCACATTGACGGCGAATGCCGGTACGCAACTGGACAGCAACGCGGCGGTGACACTGGCCAACGCGGCGACGCTCAACGGTAACCTCACCGTGGTCGGCAGCAATGCACTGACCCTCAACGGCGTGATTGGCGGCACCGGTGGCCTGATCAAAACCGGCACGGCGAACCTGACCCTCGGCGGCAACAACGCCTTCCTTGGCCCGGTGGCGCTGAACGCCGGCGGACTGATTCTGGCGTCTAACTCGGCGCTCGGCTCCGGCACGTTGAACGCGGCGGGCGGCACCACGCTGGATGCGAGCACTGCGGTTTCGCTGAACAACGCGGTCAACCTGGCCGGCAACCTCGGCGTCGGTGGCACAGCGGATCTGACCCTGGCCGGCACAGTCAACGGCGCCGGCAGCCTGAGCAAAAACGGCGCCGCCAACCTGACCCTCAGCGGCAATAACAACTTCCTCGGCGGCACCACCCTCAACGCCGGCACACTGACCGCCGGCAGCAACTCGGCGCTGGGTCTGGGCAACCTCACCGTAGCCGGCGCCTCGGCGCTGGACAGCAACAGTGCGCTGAGCCTGGGCAACAACGTCGTGCTCAACGCCAACCTGAGCAACACCGGCAGCAACAATCTGACCCTCGCAGGTGTGGTCAGCGGCGCGGGCGGGTTGATCAAGAACGGTGCGTCGAACCTGACCCTAAACGGCATCAATACTTACTCCGGTGGCACCACGCTGAATACCGGTACGCTGACCCTTGGTACAGGCGCGTCGCTGGGCAGCGGCGCGCTGACCGTGGCCGGTGCTTCCACCCTCGACAATTCCGCGCCACTGGTGCTGGCCAACAACCTCAACGTCAATGCCAATCTGGCCCTGGCCGGTAACAACAATCTGACCCTCGGCGGTGTCATCGCCGGTGCCGGCACGTTGACCAAAAATGGTCTGGCCGACGTGACGCTGAGTGGCAACAACACCTTCAGCGGCACCTTCGATGTGGCGTCCGGCAGCCTGACCACGCTGAACGGCGCAGCGCTGGGCAACAACGCTACGGTCAATCTCGCGGGTGGCGCGGCGCTTAATCTCGGTGCTTCCGGCAGCCTCGCCAGCCTGACTGGCAGCGGCACGGCGCTGATCGGCACTGGCAATACGTTGAGCCTCGGCGGCAACAATGTCAGCAGCACCTTCGCCGGCATCCTCAGCAGTGACGGCAGCCTGAGCAAACTCGGCAGCGGCACCCTGACCCTCAGCGGCATCAGCGACCTGACTGGCGACACCAACGTCAACGCCGGCACCTTGCAGGTCAACGGCTCACTGGCCAGTGGCAACGTGCTGGTCAACAGCGGCGGCACCCTCGGTGGCAGCGGCACGTTGACCGGTGCCGTGACGGTGGCCGATGGCGGTCATCTGGCGGGCGTCACCGGCAGTACGCTGAGCGTCAGTTCGCTGCTGTTCAACGGCAATTCCAACTTCGACGTCGGCCTCGGCACACCGGTGTCCGGCGGCGGCAATGCGCTGGTCAATGTCGGCGGCAACCTGACCCTCGACGGCACCCTCAACGTCAGCGACATCGGCGGTTTTGGCAGTGGCGTCTATCGCCTGATCGACTACACCGGCGGCCTGACCGACAACGGCATGCTCTTCGGTACGCTGCCGGGCAGCGTGACGCCGGGCGATCTGACCCTGCAAACCGCACTGGCCAATCAGATCAACCTGCTGGTCACCGCACCGGGCGTCACCGTGCAGTTCTGGGACGGCAACCAACTGGTGGCCAACGGTTCGGTGGAGGGCGGCAGTGGCACCTGGGGTACCGGCACCACCAACTGGACCGACGTCAACGGCACCACCAACCAGGCCTGGACCAACAGCTTCGCGGTGTTCCAGGGCGCGCCCGGCACAGTGACCGTCAATGGCGCGCAAACCATCACCGGCATGCAGTTCGTCACTGATGGCTACAGTCTGGTGAATGGCACAGCGGGTTCGCTGAACCTGGTCAATGGTTCACTGGGCAATGCCACGGTGCGGGTTGACCCGAACGCCACGGCGACCATCGGCGTCGCGCTTAACGGCAGCGGCACGCTGGGCAAATACGACAGCGGTACGCTGGTGCTCAACGCGGCCAACGGCTACACCGGCGGCACTGCGCTCAACGGCGGCAAGATCGTGGTCGGCAACAACGCGGCGCTCGGCACTGGCGTGTTGACCGCTGCTGACGGCACAGCGCTGGACAGCAACGCGGCCGTCAGTCTGAGCAACGACGTGGTCGTCAACGGTGGTTTGACCGTTACCGGTTCCAACGCCTTGACTCTCGGCGGCGTGGTCAGCGGCAGCGGCAGCCTGATCAAGTCCGGCGCCTCGAGCCTGACCCTCAACGGCAACAACACTTACAGCGGTGGCACTCAGCTTGCGGGTGGCACGCTGATTCTCGGCAACAACAGTGCGATCAGCAGCGGGGCGCTCAACGTCACCGGCAATGGCATCCTCGACAGCACTTCAGCGCTGCAACTGGCCAACGCCGTCAACCTTGGCGCGCAACTGACCCTTGCCGGTAATCAAAACACCACGCTGATCGGTGCGGTGACCGGCACCGGCAGTCTGCTGAAAAACGGTAGCGGCGATCTCGTTCTCAGTGGAGCTAACACTTACAGCGGTGGCACCACGCTGAACGGCGGCACGACGCGCGGTGACACCAGCAGCCTGCAAGGGGCGATCGTCAACAACGCGACGCTGACCTTCGAGCAAAACGTCGATGGCAGCTACACCGGCAATCTCACCGGCGCCGGTACGCTGAACAAAACCGGCAGCGGCCAATTGCTCCTGACTGGCAACAACACCTTCACCGGCAACACCTCGGTGCAGGCTGGTCGCTTGACCGTCAATGGTGTGCTCAACAGCGCCAACGTCAATGTCGCCAGCGGCGCAAGCATCGGCGGTGGCGGCCAGCTCGGCGGCGCTGTGCAACTGGCCAACGGCGCGACGCTGGCCGGCGGAGGCACCGCGACGCCATTGTCAGTCGGTTCGCTGGCGCTATCGTCGGGGACCAATCTGGACTTCAGCCTCGGCTCGGCAGTGAGCTCGACCACCGTGGTCAACGTGGCTGGAAATCTGACCCTCGACGGCACATTGAACATCAACAATGCCGGCGGTTTTGGCACCGGTGTCTATCAACTGTTCAGCTACGGCGGCAGCCTGACCAACAACGGTCTGGTGTATGGCAGCCTGCCGGTGTCGGCGGCCAATCTGACGCTGCAAACGGCTATCGCCAATCAGATCAACCTGCTGGTGCAAGGCACGCCGGGTGAGGTGCAGTTCTGGAACGGTGGCACCACCAATCCGGACGGCAGCATCGGTGGCGGCAACGGCGTGTGGGGGCCGGGCACCAACTGGACCGATCCGAGCGGTACTCAGGCCCTGGCTTCAAATGGTCAGTTCGCGGTGTTTGGCGGCCAGGCGGGTACTGTGACCGTGCAGGGCAATCAGAACTTCACCGGTCTGCAATTCCTCTCCGGCGGCTACAACCTGGTTCCGGGGGCTGGCGGTACGCTGACGCCGGTCAATGGCGCGGACGGCAGCCTTGCACCGGTGCGGGTCAATGCCGGCGCGAGTGCGGAAATTTCCGCGCCGCTGGTGGGCACGGGCGGTATCGAGAAGCTTGATTCCGGCACGCTGGTGCTCAGTGGCGTCAATACTTACAGCGGCGGCACCACTGTCAGCGGCGGTACGTTGATCGGTAATACCACCAGCCTGCAAGGCAACATCCTCGACAACGCCACGCTGGTGTTCCAACAAAACGGCAATGGTCTGTTCAACGGATCGCTGAGTGGGCTTGGCGCGATGCTCAAACGCGGTACTGGTACCTTGCTGTTGACCGGTGCTAACCCCTTCAGCGGCACGGTCGCGGTCGATCAAGGCGTGCTGCAAGTCGGCAGCCGCGCCGCGCGAGCTTCGTTGGGTGCGCAAGTCACCGTGGCCAACGGCGCGGGTCTGAGCGGCAACGGCAGCGTCGGCTCCGTGGTCAACCATGGGGTTGTCGCTTCGGGGGCCGAAGCCGGAACCCTGAGCGTCGCCGGTAACCTGACCAACGCTAGCGACGGCGTGCTGGCGCTGACGGTCAGTTCGCCAACCGCAACGCCACTGGCCGTCGGCGGCACGGCAACGTTGGGCGGCGCCTTGCAAGTCAACTCGCTGGCACCGTTCACCGGCAACACCACGTATTCGCTGATCACGGCGGGCGGAGGCGTGAACGGCTCCTTCAGCGCTGCGGACCTGCCGCAATACGCGTTCCTCAACAGCGCACTGGTGTATGACGCCAATGCAGTCAACCTGGTGGTCAGCCGCAACGGCAATTCGTTCGCCGATGTCGCCGCCACCGGTAACCAGTTCAGGACCGCCACCGCGCTCTCGAACAACGGTCCGGCGGGTGCAGCGTTGCAGAACGAGATCGTCAACCTCAGTGTCGCCGGTGCGCGTAATGCCTTCGACAGTCTGTCGGGTGAGATCCACGCCAGCACCGCCAGTGCGATCCTCGAGGATTCGCGTTATGTGCGTGACGCAGTCAACGATCGCATGCGCCAACCGTCGTGCAGCGCGGCGGATGATCCACGCCGTGCGCTGGCGCCAAGTGACAATCAACTGAGCAGCAACGGTTGCCACGGTGAAATGGTCGGCTGGGCCCGTGCACTCGGTGCCTGGGGCGAGTCGGATGGCGACAGCAACGCGGCGAAACTCGACCGTAACCTCAGCGGCTTCATGCTCGGCACCGACAAGCAACTCGATGACCAGTGGCGCGTGGGCATGGCCGCCGGTTATACCCGCAGCGACCTCGATGCGCATGACCGTCGCTCGGATGCCACCGTCGAAAGCTACCACCTGGCGGCGTACCTCAACTCGCAGTTCGACGCCCTGGCGGTGCGCCTCGGCGCGGCATACAGCTGGCACGACATCGAAACCAAACGCAACGTCAGCGTCGGCAGCTACAACGATCGCTTGAAGGCCAATTATGATGCGCGCAGCGCCCAGGTATTCGGTGAAGTCGGTTACACCATTGAAGCCGGTGGCATTGCCCTTGAGCCGTTCGCAGGGCTCGCCTACGTCAACTACGACACTGACAAAGCCAAGGAGAAGGGCGGAGTAGGGCGCCTGGAGGCCGATGCCGATCAAGACATCACTTTCTCGACCCTCGGCGTGCGCGCCGGCAAAGTCATCACCCTGGCCAACGGCGGGCAATTCACCCCGCGCGCGGCCATCGGCTGGCGCCATGCCTTTGGTGAAACCAAGCCTGATGCCGACCTGACCTTCATCGACGGCGGCGCCTCGTTCAGCACCCAAGGTATGCCGATCGCCAAGGACAGCGCCATCGTTGAAGCGGGTGTCGACTTCCAGATCAGCCCGACCGGCAAACTCGGCGTCGGCTACTCGGGCCAGTTGTCGAACGACAGCAACGACCATGCGATGACCATCAGCTTCAGCCTTGGCTTCTGATTTAGGGTCGAAGCACTTTTAGCCGCCCGTAAGGGCGGTTTTTTTTGCCTGTAAATTCTTTGGCAACCCGATGCTTGTGGTGACTGTTCGATTGCCTTCGCGAGCAGGCTCGCTCCCACAGGGGAGTGCGGTGCAAATGTGGGAGCGAGCCTGCTCGCGAAGGGGCCGCTCGGTCAGTGCAAAAATCTGCTGCCTCGTGCTCTGCTAGAATCGGCCCCATCAACAGCCTGAGACTCCCCCATGAGCGAGCCGATTCGTCTGACCCAATACAGCCACGGCGCCGGTTGCGGCTGCAAGATTTCCCCGCAGGTGCTGGAAGTGATTCTGGCCGGCAGCGGCGCACAGAACCTTGATCCGAAACTGTGGGTCGGCAATGCCTCGCGCGATGACGCGGCGGTGTACGAGATCGATGCCGAGCGCGGTGTGGTCTCGACCACGGATTTTTTCATGCCGATCGTCGACGACCCGTTCGACTTCGGCCGCATTGCCGCGACCAACGCGATCAGTGACATCTATGCGATGGGCGGCGATCCGCTGATGGCGATCGCCATTCTCGGCTGGCCGGTTAACGTGCTGGCGCCAGAAGTGGCGCGCGAAGTGATTCGCGGTGGTCGTGCCGTATGCGACGCCGCGGGCATTCCGCTGGCGGGCGGGCATTCGATCGATGCGCCGGAGCCGATCTTCGGCCTCGCTGTCACCGGTCTGGTGGAAAAGCGCCACATGAAGCGCAACGACACCGCCACCGCAGGTTGCCTGTTGTACCTGACCAAACCGCTGGGCATCGGCATCCTCACCACCGCCGAGAAGAAGGGCAAATTGCGCGCCGCCGATGTCGGCGTGGCCCGCGACTGGATGTGCACCCTGAACAAACCCGGCAGCCGCTTCGGCAAGCTCGCCGGCGTTACAGCGATGACCGACGTCACCGGTTTTGGTCTGCTCGGGCATCTGGTGGAAATGGCCGATGGCAGCAAGCTCACCGCACGTATCGCCTATGACCGCGTACCGCGTCTGGACAGCGTCGAGTATTACCTCGATCAGGGCTGTGTGCCCGGCGGCACGTTGCGCAACTTCGACAGCTATGCGAGCAAGGTCGGCCGCGTGCAGGAGTTGCACAAACGCGTGCTCTGTGACCCGCAAACCAGCGGAGGTCTGCTGATCGCCGTTACCCCTGAAGGCGATGCCGAGTTCCTCGCCGTCGCCGCCGAACTGGGCCTGAACCTTGCGCCAATCGGCGAACTGGTTGAGCGACAGACGAACGCAGTCGAGGTGATTTGATGCTCCGCGACTGCACTGACTACCGTGACATTTTTCTCAACGACCGGCCCATGATGGATGCCCGTGCGCCAGTTGAGTTTTCCCACGGTGCGTTCCCCGGCGTGGTCAATCTGCCGCTGATGAACGACCGTGAGCGCGAACAGGTGGGTACCTGTTACAAACAGCACGGACAGCAAGCTGCGATTGCTTTGGGTGAGCGGCTGGTGTCCGCCGAGGTCCGGGAGCAGCGCATTCAAGGCTGGGTCGAGTTTGCCCGTAACAATCCTGATGGCTATTTGTATTGTTTTCGCGGCGGCCTGCGTTCACAGATTGTTCAGCAATGGATCAAGGACGAGGGCGGCATCGATTACCCGCGTGTCGGCGGCGGTTACAAGGCCATGCGCACATTCCTCCTGGAAACGGTCGATCAGGCTGTTGCCGAATGCGAACTGGTTCTGCTCGGCGGCATGACCGGCACCGGCAAAACCGAAGTGCTGGTGCAGTTGAGCAATGGCCTGGATCTGGAGGGCCATGCCAATCATCGGGGCTCGAGTTTCGGCAAGCGCGCCACCGGGCAACCGACCAACATCGATTTCGAAAACCGCCTGGCCGTTGACGTGCTGAAAAAACGCGCTGGCGGGATCGGGCAATTTGTTCTGGAGGACGAGAGCCGGGTGGTCGGCAGTTGTGCCTTGCCATTGCCTTTGTACAGGGGCATGCAAGCGGCCCCGCTGGTATGGCTGGAGGACAGCCTCGACAATCGGGTCGAGCGAATCCTGCAGGATTATGTGATTGATCTGCATGCCGAATTCGTTGCGGTGCATGGTGAGCAGGGCTTTGCGCTGTACGCCGAGCGATTGATTTCCAGCCTGAACAATATTCAGCGTCGCCTGGGTGGCGAGCGTTATCAACGCATGTATTTGCAGATGGAAGCGGCACTGGCCGAACAGGCGCACAGCGGTTCGGTCGAGCTGTTCCGTGAGTGGATCGGCGTATTGCTGCGCGACTATTACGACCCGATGTATGTGTTTCAGCGCGAGAAGAAGGGCGGGCGGATCGAGTTTGCCGGGGAGCGTGGGGCGGTGCTTGAGTATTTGCGCGTGCGGGTCAGCCAGAAAGATTGAGGTTGTAGCGACTGGCCTCTTCGCGAGCAGGCTCGCTCCCACAGGGGATTTGTATTTCACGCAGATCCAATGTGGGAGCGAGCCTGCTCGCGAAGGAGTCGGGTCAGGCCATACAAGACTCAGGTCGGACAGGTTTCCTTGCCATGATCCAGCCCCTGCTTGTAGCTGTGGCTCTGCAGACTGGCCTTGCCGTTGTGCCAGGTCAGGGTCAGTACATACAGCGAGTCAAAATCGTTGCCCGCCCAGTCCTCGGTGATGTTCTGTTTCTCGCCGACCGCTTTGCCGGCCACCTTGTTGATCAGCTCCGGCAGATAGCCGTGGGACCACGCGGTGTAGATCGTCGAGTTGTGATACTTGTCTTCCAGCAGTTCGCGGGCCAGGTCACTGGTGTCGTTGGCCGAAAACTCGATATTCACCGGCAGGCCGAGCTTGATCGCGGCGGGGCTGATGGTCATCAGTGGGCGAATGTAGCTGTAGGAATTGTCCAGCTCTCCTTCCTCGACATTGCGCGTAGGGTTGGCGGCGAACACGTAGTCAGCCTTGCCGAACTTCTCCGGCAGCAACGTCGACAGGTCGATGGCGCGGTTCAGGCCCTGGCAGTTGAGCTGGCCGAGACCGCCTTCGGGTTTCTCCGCATGGCGCAGGAACACCAGTGTCTGGGTGCCGTCCGCCGGTTGCGCGCGACTTTCGCTGGACTCAAGCGAGAGGAACAGCGCACTGACGGCCAGCAGGGAAGGCAGGGCCACATACGCGCGATGTTTGAAACGTTTGGCGAAACGCATAAGGTTCGTCATCAAATAGAAAGTTCTTCAGCTGATTCAATTAAGGCTGACAAACCTTTACACCGCGGGCTCCCAGCACCGGGTGTTTTCCCTGTCGTGAACAGCTTCCTCTGCGAGAAAGACATAGCTCAGAGTCCTCTGAGGCCCGTTGGTTCGATCCGAGCGAGTGCGTGGCACTCTAACGGCATCTTTCAAGGGCTTGGACGCAGGTTAACGACAGGATGTTACCGTTCGTGTAGGCGCTGCAGCAGGCCTACATTATGATCAGGCTTTAATTTGTGACTGGATGCTTCCCATGACCGATCTGTCCGCGTTCCCGATCACCCAGAAATGGCCGGCGCAGTACCCAGACTGGATTCAGCTCTATTCCTTGCCCACGCCCAACGGCGTGAAAGTCTCGATCATGCTCGAAGAAATCGGCCTGCCGTACGAGCCGCACAAGGTCGCTTTCGATAGTAATGATCAGTTGTCACCGGAGTTCCTGTCGCTGAACCCGAACAACAAGATCCCGGCAATCCTTGATCCCCATGGTCCCGAAGATAAGCCGCTGCCGCTGTTCGAATCCGGTGCGATCCTGATTTATCTGGCCGACAAAAGCGGCCAGTTGCTGGCCCAGGAAGGCGCGCTGCGCTACGAAACGATTCAGTGGCTGATGTTCCAGATGGGTGGCATCGGCCCGATGTTCGGCCAGCTCGGTTTCTTCAACAAATTCGCCGGCAAGGATTACGAGGACAAGCGTCCGCGTGATCGTTATGTCGATGAAAGCAAACGCCTGCTCAAAGTGCTCGATGGCCGGCTCGAGGGCCGTGACTGGATCATGGGTGAGCGCTACACCATTGCCGATATCGCCACGTTTCCGTGGGTGCGTAACCTGATCGGGTTTTATGAGGCCGGTGATCTGGTGGGCATCAGCAACTTCCCCAATGTCACTCGTGTGCTTGAGCGTTTCCTCGCCCGCCCAGCGGTCATTCGCGGCCTGACCATCCCCTCGTAATCTCAGGGCTGCACACATAACCCTGTGGGAGCGAGCTTGCTCGCGAAGGCGTCGTGTCAGCCAGCATTTCTATTGCTGATACACCGACTTCGCGAGCAAGCTCGCTCCCACAGGGGATTTGTTGTGTCACAGCGATTATTGCACCCCCGGTAATGCACTCTTGATTGATCCAGGTTTGTACCCCAACCCCCGCAAGGCATAAGCTTCGCCCCCTACGACTTTCGTCTCATCTGCCGTTTTCAGGAAAGGCCCTCATGTCCAGTCAGTTCCCCGAAGCACGTCCCCGCCGTCTGCGCCGCAATGCGAGCCTGCGCAGCCTGTTCCAGGAAACCGAATTCAGCCTGAACGATCTGGTCCTGCCGATTTTCGTTGAAGAAGAAATCGACGACTTCGTGCCGATCAACAGCATGCCCGGGGTGATGCGCATTCCCGAGCGCAAGCTGGCCAGCGAAATCGAGCGCTATGCCCGTGCCGGCGTCAAGTCGGTGATGACCTTCGGCGTGTCCCACCATCTGGACAGCAACGGCAGCGACACCTGGCGCGAAGAAGGCCTGGTCTCGCGCATGTCGCGCATTGCCAAAGACGCAGTGCCGGAGATGATCGTGATGTCCGACACCTGCTTTTGCGAATACACCGATCACGGCCACTGCGGCGTGATGCACAACCATGAAGTCGACAACGACCAGACCCTGATCAACCTCGGCAAGCAAGCTGTGGCGGCGGCCCGCGCCGGTGCTGACGTGATCGCGCCGTCGGCGGCGATGGACGGTCAGGTGCGAGCGATTCGCCAGGCGCTGGACGCGGCCGGGTTCACGCAGATTCCGATCATGGCTTATTCGACCAAATTTGCTTCCGCGCTGTACGGCCCGTTCCGCGAGGCCGGTGGCAGCGCGCTGAAAGGCGACCGCAAAAGCTATCAGATGAACCCGATGAACCGTCGCGAAGCCCTGCGTGAATCGCTGCTCGACGAGCAGGAAGGCGCCGATGCGCTGATGGTCAAACCGGCCGGCGCGTACCTCGACATCATTCGCGACATCCGCGAGGCCTCGAACCTGCCGCTGGCGGCGTATCAGGTCAGCGGCGAGTACGCGATGATCAAGTTCGGCGCACAGGCCGGGGCGATTGATGAGGATCGTGTGGTGCGCGAGAGCCTGGGCGCGATCAAACGGGCGGGTGCGGATTTGATCTTCACTTACTTTGCGATGGATCTGGCATTGGCCGGTATCTAAGCAACACCGCAAACCCAAATGTAGGAGTGAGCCTGCTCGCGATAGCGTCTTGTCAACCGACATCAATGTTGACTGATACGACGCTATCGCGAGCAGGCTCACTCCTACAGGGGATTGTGGTGGGTCAGGGGCAGTTGAAGAACGGCCGGATGCCGTGATCGCGGAAATAGCGTTCAATCACCTTCGGATCGGCACTGTTCTCGGCAATCGCCACATAGGTATCCGGGCGCAGCAGATAAAAGCCGTTGCGCCCCAATCCCGCCGTTTCAAACGCCGGGCGCCAGTCGAACACATGCAGCGGTAAATGGTGTTCATTGCACCAGGCAATCATTTCGTCGCTGGTGTCGCCGTACACATGCACCTGCCAGCACGGCTGTCTCAGCGGTTCGTAATTATCTCCCTCACCATCATGCGCCCAGGGCAAACGGTCACCGCCGTGGACGTGACCGGCCGCGCCTTGGCTCAGCGGCATGCCGCGATAGTTGAGGGTGACTTGCGACACCGTGCGAAAAAGGAATTCGCGACTGGCCTCGAACGAGGCCATTTTCGGGATCAGGAACGGTGCCACACGCATGCGCAGCAGATCGGCTATGCGCCCCTCGGCGGTGACGAAACTGAAGACTTTATCGGTGGTCGACACCAGCCTGCGGGCGAAGGCAATGCGTTCGGTTTCATAGCTGTCGAGCAGGCTCGGTTCGGCGGCGCCGCTGAGCACTGCAGCGAGTTTCCAAGCCAGATTGATCGCATCGCCGATACCGGTGTTCATGCCCTGACCGCCCGCCGGGCTGTGCACATGCGCGGCATCGCCAAGCAGAAACGCGCGGCCGCTGCGAAAATGCTCGGCCACGCGGTGATGCACACGGTAGGTCGAGAACCAGTGGACGTCTTCGATATGCACTTTCAGGTGTTCGATGGCGCGGCTGCTGACATCGGAAAATTCCAGGGTTTCGGCGCGATCCGCACGTTCATCACGCACGGTGCCGATCAGCCGCGCGCGGCCTTCGCCGGCCAGTGGAAACACGGCGAGGAAGTCCGCTTCATCCAGATCCAGATGCAACTCGCCGTTCATCGCCGGGCCGCTGGCCTTGACGTCGGCGACGTAGAAAATCTGCTGATAAGTGCCGCCGGGAAAATCCGTGTCGAGGGTTTTGCGCACCACTGAGCGGGCGCCATCACATCCGGCCAGATAACAGGCCTGGCAGATTTCCTGTTCACCGTCGGGCAGGCGCAGATGTGCGGTGAGGCCGTCGCCGGTTTCCTCGAAACTTTCCAGCATCGTGTCGCGTTCGACCGTGACGCCGTAGTCTTCGAGGCGCTCGATCAACAGCCGCTCATGCTCGTCCTGCGGGAAGATTTCGACGAACGCGTAGGGCGTCAGGCCTTCGCCGATGCGGTTCAGCGGCAATTGCGCGACCGGTTTGCCGTTGACCCAGAAATTCGCCGCCGCCACCCGATGACCATTGCGCACCACGGTGTCGGCGAGGTCCAGTTGCCGGTAGAGCTCGAGGGTGCGCGCCTGCACCGCCAGTGCTCGCGAAGTGGTGCCGGGTGCAGAGGTTTTATCGATGATGCGCACGCGTACGCCGAGTTTGCTCAGCCACAGGGCCAGCACCAGACCGGTCGGGCCGGCGCCGATGATTAGAACGTCGCTGCGGTTCATGGGGCTGTCCTCCGTTTGCTGTGGAGCAAGTATGGATCAGCAGGATAGGGTGGCCAGTGGATCGGCCAGACGGGGCTGTTTTGATGGTGTTCGGCTGGGGTGCTGTTGTGTGACGTAAATAGTGGCCCCTCACCCCAGCCCTCTCCCGAGGGAGAGGGAGCCAATTGGGGGCCTTTCAAAACATGAGTTCGACTCGATGTTTCAGGTCGGTGTAACTTGCAAGAACACCACGGTCAGTCCCCTCTCCCTCCGGGAGAGGGCTAGGGTGAGGGGCTTTTCAGCCTTAGAAATCGATAGTCCCGGACAACTTGGCAACCCGCGGCTCACCCTGAGTCAGGTACCCACCCTGAGCCGATTCCCAGTACTTCTTGTTCGCCAGATTCTCCACGCCCAGACGCAACGTCACGTCCTTTTCCGAGACCTTGAACGCATAACGCGCACCGGCATCGAAACGGTTCCAGGTCGGCAGACTGAGGTTGTTCGCCGCATCGGCATATTGACCGCCGGTACGCAGCATCCGCGCGTTCAGCGCTACGCCTTGCAGGCCGGGCACGTCCCAATCCGCACCAGCGTTGAACTGGAAGGTCGGCACGCCGATCGCACGGTTACCGTCGTTGGCGCCGTTGAGGGTGTTCTTCAGTTCGGTGTCCATCAGGGTCAGGCCGCTGATCAGACGCAGGCCCTGGATCGGCTCGCCGAACACGTTCATTTCCACGCCTTTGTTGACCTGCTCGCCTTCACGCACGTAGGTGCAGGTGGTGGCGCTGTCGATTTCGCAGTAACCATCGCTTGGCTGTTCGATGCGATAGACACCCAGGCTGGCGCCGTAAGTGCCCATGTCGACTTTTACCCCGGCTTCGGTCTGTTTGGAACGCGCGGGTGCATAGACTTCGTTGCCGTTGGTCACACGGAAACCACCGGAACTGGTCGGCGAGGTCGGGCCCTGGGCCAGGCCTTCGATGTGGTTGGCGTAGAACGACACATGTTCCCACGGTTTGAACACCACGCCGTACACCGGGGTGGTGATCGATTCGTCGTAGCTCGACTTGCGATCGCCGCTGCCCCAACTGGCATAGTTGTAACCTTGCACCACCAGTTGCTGACGGCGCAGGCCGGCGGTGACCAGCAGGCGATCGTCGAAGAAACCGAGGGTGTCGGAAATCGCAATGCTGCGGTTGAAGGTCTTGCCGACGATGCCCGGATCATTCAAGTTGCCGCCGGCAAAATTGCCCACTGGCGACGGTGTTTGCACCGGGTGATAGATGTTGTTGGCGTATTGGGTCAGGTCGAAATCATAGGCACTGCGCTGTTCGGCCCAGATGCCGGTCAGGCCGAAGTTGAGCTTGTGGCTGACCGGACCGGTATCGAATTTACCGTTGAGGCCGGCCATCACACTGGTGTTGTCTTCATCGTGGGGAATGAACGAGCCGGTGGTGAACGAGGCGCCGTTGTTACCGACCAGGGTGGTCGAGTTGTAATTCCCGACTTCACGGGTGTGCTTGGCGCCGCCGGCGGCGTAGGCGGTCCAGTTGTCGTTCAGGTCGTACTCGGCGCGGAGCATGCCGAAGGTGTCTTCGATGTCGGTGTAGCCCCACTTCGGCGCGTAGTTGGTGTCGGCCGACGGCGCGTCCGGAATGTGCGTGGCGGTGCCGAGGTTGACCGAGTTGCGGCCACCGTTGACGCGTTCTTTCTGATAGGCGAAGTCGCCAGAGATGCGCAGGGCATCACCGCGATAGTCGAGGCCGATGGCGAACAGTTTCGAGCGCTGGTTCTCGTGATCGATACCAGTGTCGCCTTCGCGCTGGGACAGGTTGATCCGGGCGCCGAAGCGGTTGTCTTCACCGAAGCGCTGGCCAATGTCGAAGTGATGACCGATACGGCCTTCGCTGTTGATGTCGGTGGTGTAACGACGCAGCGGCACGTCACCGGCGCGTTTCGGTTGCAGGTTGACGCCACCGCCGATGCCGGAACCGGTCGGGGTCACGCCGTTGATAAAGGCGTTCGGGCCTTTGAATACTTCCACGCGCTCCAGTGCGTCGGTGGAAATGATCTGCCGTGGCAGCACGCCGTACAGGCCGTTATAGGAAATGTCGTCGCCGTTCAGCGGCAGGCCACGGATCATGAAAACCTGCGCCTGGTTGGAGAAACCCGAGGCCTGCCGTACCGACGAATCGTTGAGCAGCACGTCGGCGACGTTTTCGGCCTGTTGATCCTGAATCAGCTGTTCGGTGTAGGACGCGGCGCTGAACGGCACGTCCATCATGTCCTGATTGCCGAGCACGCCGAGCTGGCCACCACGGGCGACCTGACCACCCGCGTAAACCGGGGGCAGGGCGTTTGGCGTCGGTGCCTGAGCATTGACGTTGACATCGTCCAGCACCAGCGCCTTGTTATCGCCTTCGGCGGCGTAAGCGGTGACAGTCAGGGAGCACAGCAGGGCGAGAAGCGTCGGGCGAAACGGGACGGCGAGTCGAGCTGGAGCGGACATGTATGTACCTGGAGGCGCACGGCCAGTGAGAAAAATAAGGGCGGCGCGGGAACTCCTTGCGCAAATGCGACTCCAGGTGCAAATGATAGGTTTTCTCAGTAACGTTTTGCAATCAGTTTGTCATTAGTCTTGGAGAGCTCTATTTCAAGGCACTTGGCGACACAGGGAGATGAGCATCCAGGGAACAGCGCCAAATCAGCGCAGTCCTAGCCTGCGCCACACCATTGATCGTATGGTGAACCCGGCACAACGGACTGGATGAGGCTTCATGCACAACTTTCAATTACCGATCACCCTCGCCGCATTGCTGGTGCTCGCCGGTTGCGCGGGGCAGCGCGGCCAGGAACCGGTGCCCCGTGCGCCTGCTGAAGTCAAGGCCGAGATCGTGCGGCTGATGCCGGCCAAGACTGCCGATCGCCAAGGCTGGGCCTCTGATATCTATGCCGCGTTTGCCGCGCAGAACATCAGCCCGACCACGCAAAACCTCTGCTCGGTGCTGGCCGTTGCCGAACAGGAATCCACTTTTCAGGCCGACCCCACGGTGCCCGGCCTGGGTAAAATCGCTCGCGACGAAATCGACCGCCGCGCCGCCAAAGTGCACATCCCCAGCCTGTTGGTCAGCGGTGCTCTGCAAGTGCGTTCAACCAACGGCAAGACCTACAGCGAGCGCCTGAACGCAGCGCGCAGTGAAAAAGAACTGAGTGCAATCTTCGATGATTTCATCGGCAGGGTGCCGATGGGCCGCACGCTGTTCGGCGGCTTCAACCCGGTGCACACTGGCGGGCCGATGCAGGTCAGCATCGAGTTTGCCGAGCAGCACGCCAAGGATTATCCGTACCCGGTGGACGGCACGATCCGCCGTGAAGTGTTCAGCCGTCGCGGAGGCATGTATTTCGGCATCGCGCATTTGCTCGGCTATCCGGTGAGTTACCGCGAGCCGCTGTATCGGTTTGCTGATTTCAATGCAGGCTGGTACGCCAGTCGCAATGCCGCGTTTCAGAATGCGGTCAGTCGCGCCTCGGGCATCCCACTGGCGCTCGATGGCGACCTGATCCGCTACGACTCGATCATGCCCGGTGGCACCGAACTGGCAGTGCGCACCCTCGGCAAGTCGCTGGGCATGCGCAACCCGACCATTCGCGATCAACTGGAGAAGGGCAAAACCCTGGAATTCGAGGAGACCAAGCTCTATCAGGGGGTATTCGAACTGGCGGAGCAGGCGGAGGGGAAAAAGCTGCCACGGGCGGTGTTGCCGGGGATTGTGCTGCAGAGTCCGAAGATCACCCGCAAGCTCACTACAGCGTGGTTCGCCAAACGGGTGGATGAGCGCTACAAGCGCTGCATGGCCAAGGGCAGTTAAAACAGACGGACATAAAAAACCCGGCTGACTGCGCCGGGTTTCTCTGGGTTGCTGCGATGTTCCACTTCATTCAAGCGTTGCGAAGTTCGTTCAAACGATCTGCGCCACCTTCGGCGACGGTGTTGCCTTGCAGACGATCAGAGCCATCGGCGGCGACAGTGTTGCCCTGCAGACGATCAGAGCCATCGGCGGCGACAGTGTTGCCCTGCAGACGATCAGAGCCATCAGCGGCGACAGTGTTGCCCTGCAGACGATCAGAGCCATCGGCGGCGACAGTGTTGCCCTGCAGACGATCAGAACCATCAGCGGCGACAGTGTTGCCCTGCAGACGATCAGAGCCATCAGCAGCGACAGTGTTGCCCTGCAGACGATCAGAACCATCAGCGGCGACAGTGTTGCCCTGCAGACGATCAGAGCCATCAGCGGCGACAGTGTTGCCCTGCAGACGATCAGAACCATCCGCCGCAACAGCGTTCTGGTACAGACGATCGGAGCCGTCGGCGGCGATCATTGTGTGGGCCGGGGTAGCGGCGAAAGCGTTAACTGCGAAAACCGAGAAAGCGATGCTGAGAAGAGTCTGGCGTTTCATGATGGTGTGCTCCGGGGTGTTATTGGTTGGTATGGAGCAGATGTTACCCCCGGGATTTTTTATGAGAACTTCATTGCCGTGATTGTAAACATCGATGCCGATGATGTTTGCCAGAAGCCGCAGAGCAGAGCCTTACAGCACCTTCACCGCGCGCCCGATCGCCTGAATCGGCCCGGTCGGTTTGCCGATCGGCGAGCCGTTGGCGCCCTCTAGCGTCAGTTCGAACAACTGGTTCGGTTGCAGCGGCGGCAGCTTGTCCAGCGGCACCGACAGGGCCTGCCCCGGCTTGACCAAACCTAGCGAAACCGGGCCCTGCCAGCCATCAGCCTTGGTCCAGAATTCCAGTGCCTTGTCCGCCGGGACTTCGACCACACCCAGCGGTATCAACTGAATCTCCCGCGAATTGCTCGCCTGGATTACCCAGCCCGGCGCCTTGTCCTGCGGCGCGACCAGCACCACCAGAAAGCTTGGTTTCGGCGTGGTCTGGGTCAGCAGGATCGAACCCAGAATCAATGTGGCGACCAATCCGGCCGCGCTTAACCCGCGCCATAGCGGCAGCAGGTTCCACCATGAAGTCGAGGGTGCTTCCTGCGTCAGACGCCCGACACTGCGCTCAATGCGCGGCCACAACTGCGCCGACGGTTGTTGCGGTTCGGCCAGATCCGTCAGCTCCAGCAGGCGCCGTTCCCAGGCATCCACCGCGGCACGCAACTCGGGTTCATTCGGCAAGCGCCGTTGTACTTCGATCCGCTGTTCGGCAGGCAATGTGCCGAGCACATATTCGCCGGCCAGTTCATCCCGTTCCTGTGCCGATTCGCTGGTCATCCCATGCACTCCCGCAAGGCGTTGAGGCTGCGTTTGATCCACGCTTTGACCGTGCCCAGCGGCGTGTCGAGGCGCGCGGCAATCTGCGCGTGGCTGTAACCGTCGACATAGGCATGCAGGATGCAGTGGCGGCGTTGCGGCTCCAGTTGTTCCAGGCAACGGTGGATGCGCGCCGAATGTGCCTGGGCGTCGAAGTCGTTATCCTCCGCAGCCACCTCGTGAGCTTCGTCGAATGGTGTTTCCCGTCCGTGATCGCGCAGCAGATTCAGCGCCAGATGCCGGGTCACGCTGAACATCCAGCCACGCGCCGAACCGCGCGCCGGGTCAAACCCCGCCGCACCGTTCCAGATCTTGATAAACGCCTCATGGACAACGTCCTCCGCCAGCGCCGTGTCGCGCACCAGGCGCTTGGCCACACCGAGCAGACGCGGGCCTTCCTGCACATACAAATCGCGCAGGGCCGACCGCTCGCCGCGGGCACAGGCAGCGAGGCGGGCTTCGTAATCGAAAACGGATTCGGCTAAAGGCATGTCGTGCAATCTAGCTCACATTCCGCAAACATCCAGAACACATTGTCCACTGTGGGAGCGAGCTTGCTCGCGAAGGCGGCCGGTCAGAGAAGACTGTGTTGACTGACACTCCGCCTTCGCGAGCAAGCTCGCTCCCACAGGGTTTATCAGTGGTGCTGGGAATCAGTTCGCCGCCCAGAAGATGTAATCGGCCTGGTACTTCACCACTTCCTGCTTGCCCTTGTTCGCCGCCGTACATTCGCTGCCCGGCGCCACGCCGCCCTTGAGCGCGACCCGCTGGATGTAACTCACACCCGTCATCGCGCCTTTGCCTTCGGCGGGATTGGCCTTGACCAGTTGATAGGGCAGGTTGCCCGGAGTCGACGGCGCTACGGCCAATTGTGTGCCGGTGACTTTCGAACCGTCCTTGGCCTGCCAGGTGGCCGGCGGGCCGAAGTAGGTGCCGACCTGTTTGCCACTGCGATCATTGAGCACCGCTTTCGGGCCGACAAAGGTCCACTCGGTCTGTCCCGGGGTATTGGCTTTGTCACGGCATTCGTAGGTGATCTCGCCGACCCCGGTGGTCTCCATCGCGATCTTGTGGCCGTCCGGGACTTTGATCGCGTCGGGATAGCTGCTTTGGGCGAAGGTTGAGGCGCTGGCGGTGAGCAAACCGGTGAGGCAGATCAACTGGGTGATGTTCATCAGTATGTTTCTCCGAAAAGGGTAGATCGCTGGCAGCCGAAGAGGGCTGTTACAGGGACTACCCGTGACGGAGGCGTTTGGATGCAGTGCCTGAAAAATAAATTTCAAACCCCACCGATCCCATGTAGGAGTGAGCCTGCTCGCGATGGCGTCGTGTCAGCAAAATCTATATCACTGGAATACCGCTATCGCGAGCAGGCTCACTCCTACAGGGTTTTGTGTCGGACTTGAGGCCGGAGGCGTTCAGGAGTTCCTGGGTGTAGGGGTGTTTGGGCGCGGCAAAGATTTCCCGCGACGAACCTTGTTCAACCACCTTGCCATCCTTGATCACCATCAAGTCATGCGCCAGCGCATGCACCACCGCCAGATCATGGCTGATAAACAAATAGGTCAGCCCATGCCTGATCTGCAATTGCCGCAACAACTCGACCACCTGCTTTTGCACCGTACGATCGAGCGCCGAGGTCGGTTCATCAAGCAGAATCAGCGCCGGTTCCAGCACCAGTGCGCGGGCGATGGAAATGCGCTGGCGCTGCCCACCGGAAAACTCGTGGGGATAACGATGCCGGCTCTGTGGATCGAGGCCGACTTCCTCCAGCACCCGAATCACTGCTGCTTCCCGCTCGGCTTCAGTGCCGATGCCATGGGTCAGCAACCCCTCGGCAATGATCTGCTGCACCGACATCCGTGGGCTGAGGCTGCCGAACGGATCCTGGAACACCACTTGAATCTGCCGCCGCAACGGCCGCATCAAGCGCTGATTGAGCAGGCTCAGTTGCTTGTTGCCGAAACGGATATTGCCCTCCGATTCGACCAGTCGCAGGATCGCTTGGCCTAACGTTGATTTGCCCGAACCCGACTCGCCAACAATCCCCAGCGTCTTGCCCCGTTGCAGGGTGAAACTGACGCCGTCCACCGCTTTGATGTAATCCTGCTGGCGACTGAACAACGCTTTGGGCAACGGAAACCACACCTTTAAGTCATCGACTTCGAGCAGGTTGTGATCGTACTCACTCGGCACCGGCGCGCCGCTCGGTTCGGCCTCGATCAACAAACGACTGTAAGGATGCTGCGGCGCGCGAAACAACGCTTCGCAATCCGCCTGCTCAACGATCTCACCGTGACGCATCACGCACACGCGCTGCGCGATGCGCCGCACCAGATTGAGGTCATGACTGATCAATAGCAGCGACATGCCCAGCCGTTGCTGCAACTCGATCAGCAACTCGAGAATTTTCTGCTGCACCGTGACATCCAGCGCCGTAGTCGGCTCATCGGCGATCAACAGTTCCGGCTCGTTGGCCAGCGCCATGGCGATCATCACTCGTTGCCGCTGCCCACCGGAGAGCTGATGCGGATAGGCTTTCAAACGCTGCAATGGCTGGCGAATACCGACCAGCTCCAGCAACTCCAACGTCCGTTCGCGGGCAGCACGTCCCTTCAGACCTTTGTGAATCTCCAGCACTTCGCTGACTTGCTTTTCCACTGTGTGCAACGGATTGAGCGAGGTCATCGGTTCCTGAAAAATCATCGCAATGCGGTTGCCGCGCAAACCGCGCATCTGCTGCTCGCTGGCGTGCAATAAATCCACGCCGTTATAGCGAATCGCGCCGCTGCTGCTGACGTTCTTGCCCGGCAACAAACGCAGGATCGAATGCGCCGTTACCGACTTGCCCGAACCGGATTCACCGACCAGCGCCAGGCACTCGCCCCGGCGAATATCCAGGTTCAAACCGTGCACTACTTCCTGCCCGGCGAAGGCCACGCGCAGATCGCGAATCTCGATCAAATTGTCTTTCATGTCAGCTCCGGGGATCGAATGCATCACGGCAAGCCTCACCAATAAAAACCAACAAAGACAGAATCAGCGCCAGGGCAAAAAACGCCGTCAGCCCTAGCCACGGCGCTTGCAGATTGCGCTTGGCCTGACCGATCAATTCGCCCAGCGATGCAGTACCGGCCGGCATGCCGAAGCCAAGAAAATCCAGCGCAGTCAGCGTCGCAATCGCACCAGTCAGAATGAATGGCAGATAGGTGAGGGTGGAGGTCATCGCGTTGGGCAGGATGTGCCGGCACATCAGTTCGTTGTCGGTCAGGCCCAGCGCCCGCGCGGCTTTGACGTATTCCAGATTGCGTCCACGCAGAAACTCGGCACGCACCACATCGACCAGCGCCAGCCAGGAAAACAGCGCCATGATCCCCAGCAACCACCAGAAACTCGGCGAGACGAAGCCGGACAAAATGATCAGCAGGTACAGCACCGGCAACCCCGACCAGATCTCCAGCACCCGTTGCCCGAGCAAGTCCACCCAGCCGCCGTAATAACCCTGCAATGCCCCGGCAACGATGCCGATCAACGCACTGATGCCAGTAAGGATCAGCGCGAACAGGATCGAAATCCGCGTGCCGAAAATCACCCGCGCCAACACGTCGCGCGCCTGATCATCGGTGCCCAGCCAATTGCTCGATGACGGCGGACTCGGCGCCGGTTCGCTGAGGTCGTAATTGACCGTGTCGTAGCTGAACGGGATCGGCGGAAACAACATCCAGCCGCCCTGATCCTCAATCAGCTTGTGAACATAGCTGCTGGCGTAATCCGGTTGAAACGGCAGCTCGCCGCCGAAATCGGTTTCCAGGTAATCGCTGAGGATCGGAAAGTAGAAAGCGTCGTGATAACGAATCACCAGCGGCTTGTCGTTGGCGATCAACTCACCTCCAAGGCAAATCAGGCACAGACCGATAAATAGCCATAACGACCAGCGTCCGCGCCGATTGGCTTTGAATTGCGCAACGCGACGCTGACCGAGAGGAGAAAAAGTGAACATCAGGCAGTCCTCGCCGAGAAGTCGATGCGCGGGTCGAGCAGGGTGTAGCAGAGGTCGCCGATCAGCTTGATCAACAGGCCGAAGAGGGTGAACAGAAACAGCGCGCCGAATACCACCGGATAGTCGCGCGACACCGCCGCTTCGTAGCTCATGCGCCCCAAACCATCGAGGTTGAAGATGGTTTCGATCAGCAGGGAGCCGGCGAAAAATACCTCGATCAGCGCCGACGGCACACCGGCCACCACCAGCAACATCGCATTGCGAAACACGTGGCCGTAGAGGACGCGGCGCTCGGTCAAACCCTTGGCCCGCGCGGTGATCACGTACTGGCGGCTGATCTCGTTGAGGAAGCTGTTTTTGGTGAGGATCGTCAGCGTGGCGAAGCCACCGATCACCAGCGCCGTCACCGGCAATACCAGGTGCCAGAGGTAGTCGCCGACCTTCCCCAGCGTGCTGAGGCTGTCGAAGTTATCCGAGACCAGCCCCTGCACTGGAAACCAGTTGACGTAGCTGCCACCGGCAAATACCACGATCAACAGAATCGCGAAGAGGAACGCTGGCATCGCGTAGCCGATGATGATTGCCGTGCTGCTCCAGACATCAAACGCGCTGCCGTTCTTGATCGCTTTGCGAATGCCCAGCGGGATCGAAATCAGGTAGGTGATCAGCGTCGCCCATAAACCCAGCGACAGCGACACCGGCAACTTCTGCACGATCAGATCAGTGACCTTGGCGCCGCGAAAAAAACTGCTGCCCAGATCCAGCTGCGCATAGTTTTTCAGCATCAGCCACAAACGTTCGTGCATCGGTTTGTCGAAGCCGTAATGGTGTTTGATTTCCTCGATCAGCGCCGGGTCGAGACCACGGCTGCTGCGCCCGGCGCCGCCAATCGCGGCAACCTCGCCACCGCCGCCCATCCTGTGCCCGCCGAAGCCTTGCAAGCGGGCGATGGCTTGCTCCACCGGGCCACCCGGCGCAGCCTGCACAATCAGAAAATTCACCACCAGAATGCACAGCAGCGTCGGGATGATCAGCAGCAAACGTCGACTCAGATAACGCAGCATGTCACTGGCCTCCCGCGAGCTGAGTGTGCATCTGCTGGGTGGTCAGCGCCTTGGCCGATACCTCCCACCAGGTGTTGAGGCCTTCGTCGTAGGCCGGTTGCACGGGCGGCATGCCGAAGCGGTTCTGATACACCGTCGGCGTGCCTTTGGAGTAGTAGTTGGGAATCATGTAGTAACCCCATTGCAGCACCCGGTCGAGGGCGCGGGCGTAATGCACCATGGCGTCGCGGGTGTTGGCCTGCACCAGCCCGTCGATCAGTTGATCGACCGCCGGATTGGCCAGCACCATCGAGTTGGAACTGCCGACTTGCGTGGCACTTTGCGAGGCGTACAGGCTGTACAACTCGCGGCCGGGGGAGACGATCGGATCGCCGCTGCGCGGGAAACTGGTGACGATCATGTCGTAGTCGCGGGCGTTGAGGCGGTTGACGTATTGCGCCGAATCGATCCGTCGCAAATTCAGCGTGATGCCGATCTGCGCGAGGGTGCGTTTGAACGGCAGCAACATGCGGTCGAAGCCGCCCTGACCGTCGAGAAAAGTGAACTCAAGTGGCTCGCCAGCAGCATTGACCAGGCGATTGTGTTGCGGCGTCCAGCCAGCCTCGGCGAGCAGCTTCAGCGCTTGCAGTTGCTTGTCGCGGATGTAGCCGCTGCCATCGGTTTTTGGTGCCTGATAAACCTCGGTAAAGACCTCGTCGGGAATCTGCCCGCGGAGCGGTTCGAGGATCTTCAATTCTTCGGCGTCGGGCAGGGTGGTCGCGGCCATTTCGCTCTTTGGCCAGAAGCTGTTCTGGCGCACGTAGAAGCCGCGCATCATCTGCTTGTTGGTCCACTCGAAATCCCACAGCAGGCTGATCGCCTGACGCACGCGGCGATCCTGGAAGATCGGGTTCTGCAGGTTGAACACGAAGCCTTGCGCCGCCGTCGGTTTCTCCGGCGCCAGGATCGACTGCTGCAAGCGACCATCACGCAATGCCGGGCTGTCGTAGCCGACCACGTAACCGGACGAGGAAAATTCGCGGTTGTAGTCGAACGCGCCGGCCTGCAACAACTGGCGGGCGACGTCGGTGTCGCCGTAGAAATTCACCGTGAGGGTGTCGAAGTTGTACATGCCGCGACTGACCGGCAGGTCCTTGCCCCACCAGTCCGGATCGCGCTGGAAACTGATGCTGCGCCCGGCGTCGACCTTGCTTATCCGGTACGGGCCGCTGCCCAGCGGTGGCTCGAAACCGCCGCCATTGGCGAAATCGCGGGTCTTCCACCAGTGTTCGGGGACCACGCGCATCGTCGCCAAGTCTAGCGCCAAGGTGCGGTTGAGGTTGTTTTTGAAGGTGAAACGCACCTGTCGCGGGCCTTCGATCAGCACGTCCTGGACGTCGGCGTATTGCTGGCGATAACTCAGGCTGCCCTTGGTCATCAGCAGGTTGTACGTGTAGCGCACGTCTTCAGCAGTGATCGGCGTACCGTCGGCGAAGCGTGCTTTTGGATTGAGGGTGAAGCGCACCCACAAGCCATCCGGATCGCGCTCGATCTGTTGCGCGACCAGCGCGTAAACCGTGTACGGCTCGTCGAGCGAGCGGAACGCCAGCGGCGCATACACCCAGTCGTTGACCTGCACCACGGAAATGCCCTGATCGGCGTACGGGCTGATGTAGTTGTACTGGCCGATTTCCATCGACGCGCGGCTCAGCGAACCGCCCTTGGGCGCGTTGGGATCGACGAAATCGAAATGCTGGAAATTCGCCGGATACTTCGGCGCCTCGCCGTATACCGTCAGCGCATAACTGCCAGCGGCCAGCGCCGAGGTGCCAGTGCACAGCAGCGCACTGCCGAGCATCAGGCCAGCCATGTTGCGCAAAAAACTCATGAAGTCACTCCTCGAAACCCCTGATAGAACCCGGACCCCATGTGGGAGCGAGCCTGCTCGCGAAGGCGTCTTGTCAGCCGACATCTCTCTTGCTGATCCACCGCTTTCGCGAGCAGGCTCGCTCCCACAGGGGGAGATGTGTTCTGTTTCCGGTTAGAAGTGGTAAGTCATGCGCGCAAACAAGGTGCGCCCCAGCGGGTCGGTGTAACGCGGGTCATAGCCGCTCTGGAAGTTATAAGCCTGGTTGGAGAACGGCGGGTTGCGGTCGAACACGTTCTTCATCCCTGCATCGACATCCAGCACCTTGTTGAAGGTGTAGCCGGCCGACAGGTCCCACACCGAATACGACGCCACGCGCGCGTGGGTATCGCGGTCGTAGTCGTTGTAACCGGTGGTGAAGCGGTTGGTCAGCGCCGCCCGCGCCGCGCCGAAGGTCCAGCTGCCGGTGAGGTTGTGCTTCCAGCGCGCGATCACGCCGTCACCCTGGAAGTCGCCGACCTTGTCAGTGAACGGGCCTTTGATGGTGCTCTGAAAGTCGTACTCGTCAACATAGGTGCCTTGCAGGCCCAGACCGAACTGACCGTACGGCGTGTTCGGGAAGCGATAATCCAGCGACACATCGACACCGTTGGTTTCAACGATGCCAAGGTTGGCGTTGCCGGTGACGATGTAGTTGAGCGTGCCGTCGGCGTTGCGCACGAAGCGATCGGGGTAGGAACCGGCCTGATCAAACACGGTGGATTCCGGGAACGGCTGGATCTGGTTGGAGATGTGAATCCACCAGAAATCCAGACCCACCGACAGGTTATTGATCGGCTGATAGACGAAGCCGAGGGTCACGTTGCGCGCCTTTTCCGGGGCCAGATCTTCGTTGCCGCCGATCTGGTTTAGGAACTGCTGACCGCAATCGCGGCCGCCGTTGCCGCCCGGCTGCACGACGCCGCCGGTACACAGCACCGGGTCGTTGTAGTAGCCCTGAGTGAAAGTGATGCTGCGCGGCGAATACAGCTCGTACAGCGATGGCGCACGGAAGCCTTCGCTGTAGGCGCCACGCACCACCAACTCTTTCAATGGCTGATAACGGAACGAGTATTTCGGGTTGGTGGTGCTGCCGAAGTCGCTGTATTTGTCGTGACGCACGGCGGCGGACAGTTCGAGGCTGTCGAGCACCGGCACGTTGATTTCTGCGTAGGCGGCTTTGACGCTGCGGTCGCCCTCGACGCTGCCGGCCGGGTCGATGCCGAGGCTCTGGATGTCGCCGGCAAACGATTCGAAGTCCTGATGGAATTTCTCTTTGCGGTACTCGCCACCCAGGGCCAGACCGGATGGGCCAGCGCCGAACCAGTCGCCGATTTCACGGCTGATACGACCATCAAAACCGGCGACACGACCCACAGCGGTGGAGTAAGCACCGTGATACGCCGAGTTATCGATGTACTGCTGACCGGCGGCGGACTGTGGGCCGAACGGGTTGAGCAAACCGCTGGCCAGACCGTCGATCATTGCCTGATCACTGACATAACCGCTGGTGACGCTGGAGACGATTTTGTTCTGGTTGTACGAGGCACCGACGTTGTAATCCCAACCGCCGACCAAGCCATCGAAGCTGAGCAAGAAGCGCTGGCTGGTGTTCTGGTCTTTCGATTCGCGCGGGCCGGCAGCAGTTTCACGCCAGTTCACATCGACGGGTTGAGTCGGGTCGAGGGCGAAATCGGTCGGCGCCGGGGTGATGCCATTGCCGGGGTAGTAGGGCGATGAGCCGTCGAGGCTCAGACCGGTCAGTGGTGCAGGGCCGATCGCCGTGGCGTTGTTGTTGCGCGACCAGAAGTATTCGAGGTTGACGTTGTGATCGTCGCCAAGCTTGCCGGTGGTCTTGCCGAAGAACGAGGTCTTCTCGGTCTGTGGCACCAGGTCGATGAATTCACGGGTGCTGAAGCGGCACAAGCCGTCGCGGGCGATCAGGTTCGGCCCGTTGCAATTGCTGTTGGCCAGCGGGTTGGTGGCGTTGCCGTTCTGGCTGTAGTTGCCAGGAAACGCGGTGCCGGAGGTCTGATCGAGACCGCGACCGGGGGCATAGTCGGTGGCGAACGAACGGTCGTTGGCGTCGAGGTTCTGCTGCTTGTTGTAGTTGAACACGCCGAGCACGTTGAAGCGGTCTTCTTCCAGATCGCCGTAACCCCAACTGGCGCTCATGTCTTTGGTTGCACCGCCGCCGCTGTGAGTCGGGGTTTCGCCGCCGAGGGTCAACTGGCCGTCGGTCAGGGATTTCTTGGTGATGAAGTTGATCACGCCGCCGATGGCGTCGGTGCCGTACAGGGCCGAGGCGCCGTCACGCAGCACTTCCACGCGTTCGATGGCGGCAAACGGGATCATGTTCAGATCCACCGCGCCGCCGGCCGAGTTGGTGCCGGACAAGGCGTTGTTGGCCAGGCGTCGACCGTTGAGCAGCACCAGCGTCTTGTTCGCGCCGATGCCGCGCATGTCGGCGAACGAGGCGCCGCCAGTCGCCGCGCCGACCGAGCCTGCGCTGTTGTTGATCGACTGGCTGCCGGTGATGCGCTGCACCAGTTCGGCGGTGGTGGTCACGCCCTGTTTGCGCAGCTCATCGGCCTTGAGAATGGTGATCGGCACCGCCGTTTCCGCATCGACCCGGCGAATCGCCGAGCCGGTCACTTCCACCCGTTGCAGTTGCGTGGTCGGCGCCACCACCGCCGCAGCTGCCGGGACGTTAGCGTTGTCGTCCTCGGCCGCCTGCACAGTCCCGGCGCCCATCCCCATGGCCACCAGATACAACGGAACAAAACGGTGGCGAGAAATCGTTGCCACCAAGGGTTTGAGCGTGAAGCGTGGAGTGTTCATCAGCATGGTTATTTCCGACTTTTTAGACGTTATCGAATTGGCCTTGTGAGCCCCTCATTGCTCCGCTATCGGTGATACCGCGTGCGGAAAACCACTTTCTTCAAGCAAGCCGATCCCCTCCGAAGACGCGTGGCGTTTTTTCGGTCGGCTGGTTGCGACGGGAGTCAGCGAACGGTGGCGGGCGTGTCCCTCAATGCGCGCCCGCCACCGCACTCAATGGGTGGTCATCACCGAAATCTTGGTAATGCCCGAGCGTTCGATCGACGCCATGGCTTTCGCCACCTGGCCGTAATTGACGGCGGAGTCGGCCTGCAACTGCACGCGCACTTCGGCGTCCTTGGCCTTGACCTCCTTGAGGCTGGCCTCCAGCGATTCCGGGGCCAGCTCGGTTTTCGCCAGATAGAACTTGCCGTCCTGATCGACGCTGACCACCACCGGGTCTTTCTTTTCGGCGGGGGCGACGGCGTCGGTTTTCGGCAGGTTCACCTTGATCGCGTTGGTCATCAGCGGCGCGGTGACGATGAACACCACCAACAGCACGAGCATCACGTCGACCAGCGGCGTGACGTTCATTTCGCTGAGCACTTCATCGCTGTCCTGAGTAGAAAAAGACATCAGCTGGCCTCCCGCACGGCGGCTGTGGTTTTGCTGGCGATGGCCTGACGGCTGATGGAAAACGCGCTGCGCGAGGCGAGGGCGTCGAAGTCGTGGGCGAAGTCATCCATGTCGGCCGAAGCAAGTTTCAAACGACGCAGGAAAAAGTTGTAAATCAGCACCGCCGGTACGGCGACGGCGATACCGACGCCGGTGGCGATCAGCGCGTGACCGATCGGCCCGGCGACTGCTTCAAGGCTGGCCGAGCCGGTTTCGCCGATGCTTTTCAGCGCTTCCATGATTCCCCACACGGTGCCGAACAAACCAATGAACGGCGCGGTGCTGCCGATACTGGCGAGGATCGCCTGGCCGTTTTCCAGCGAGCGGCGTTCCTTCTGGATCTGCTGGCGCAGGTTGCGTTCCAGGCGATCCGAACGGTTGATGGTGTGCGCCAGTTGTTGCGTGGTGCGCGGCGAATCTTCCACCAGCAGCGCCTCGAAACCGCTGCTGGCGATGCGCGCCAGCGAACCCGGATACTGGCTGGCGTGTTCGGCGGCGGTGAGCAGATCCGGCGCGCCCCAGAAGGCTTTGCTGAACTGTTTGTTCTGCGCTTTCTGGCGCAGGTACTGCGCCGACTTGACCAGCAGGATCGCCCAGCTGACCACGGAAAACAGCACCAGACCCCAGAGCACGCCGGGGACAATCATCGAAGACAAATCGTTCATGGTGATACCTCGCTTGCGTTATTCGGTTGTGCGTTGATTGAGCATTCGGTTATTGCGGCAATTTGAAATCGATGGTCTGCGTGGCGAAGCCGTCGATCGGCGTGTCACCGCGTTTGGCCGGAATAAATTTCCAGTTCTTCACGGCGGCAACGGCGGCGTCATCCAGTTGCGGCTTGCCGCTGGATTTGGTCACCGTCACCGAGCCGGCGCGACCGTTGGCCAGCACTTGAATGCGCAGCACCACGCTGCCTTCCCAGTTGCGTCGCAGGGCCAGCGACGGGTATTCCGGTGGCGGGTTGCCGAGGCTGGCGAGGCCGGAAACAGCTGCCGATTCCTTCACCGGACCGGGCGCGGCGGCAGGGGCCGGTGGCGCGCTCGGGGTGGCTGGCGCAGCGGGTGCAGCCGGTTGTGCCGGGGCCGGTGGCGCTTTCGGCGGCTCGACCTTTTTCACCGGTTTCGGCTTCTCGACCGGTTTCGGTTTTTCGATCGGCTTGGGTTTCTCCACCGGTTTCGGTGGTGGCTTGACCGCGTCTTCGTCTTCCACCGGTTGTTCAGGTTCCGGCGGCGGTGGCGGAGGAGGCGGGGGTGGTGGTTCCGGCGTCGGCGGTGCCGGTGGCGTCGGGCTGGTCAGCTCGACGGTCATTTCCGGAATCTGCGGCGGCGTTGGCAATGGCTCTGTTCTGGACTGCTGGAGAAACCACCAGGCGCCGCCATGTATCAGCGCCGACACAGCCACCAGTAACACCATCTGCTGTTTATTCAGCCCGCCGGGTTGTGAGGTATTGGCTTTAAACGCCGGCCTGTCCGGTGGTGGCGGGACTGGCGCTTCGCGCAACGGCCCCGGCAGGGATCTGTGCTTTACCGCATCGTTCATTAAAGCTCCCTCGGGTTGATGAAGGGCAATAAGGTGCCGTCCGAACATCCGGGAGATGTTCGAGTGGGTGGGTGTAACTTTTTACAAGGTGTGCAGAAGCCGATAGTTGAACTATCCGGTGAACAAGGCTTGTGCAAACTTACTGGCTTGGCGCTATCGACTTCGAGTGTTCATTAGCCATTCCCTGGTTGTTCTTCTATTGCGTAAGACAACGGTCGGTGTCTCATGCTTGTTACACATAGCAACCGCTGTGCCACATGTTGCTGAAATGTAGAGTGCGTATTTCATGAGTGTTACCGATGTCGCATTTATATAAGTTTTACCCTTGTCGTGGTTTTTCCATGGCGCGCAGATTCCCGTGACTCCGGTTGAGGGAGCTTTTTCACAGGCGAGTCAGGCTGTGCGCCATATCACGCCGGTTGGCGGGATAGAGCGCCTGCGCAGCTGGCGGCCAGGGCACTTGCTGGTGCGCGGCGGACTGAATTGGTGCGGGTCAATGTTTTAGCGGCTCACGGGGCATGTTCCTTGTTGTTGTTTAAATGAAATCGCTATTTGAAGTATTGAATAGTTGAAACCCGTGGAGCAGTTTTGGTGCGCTTGCAATGGCGCTGAAAGTTATTGTTCGACAATCCTGCTGTCATTCAATACACACTGCGTTTGTGCAATAACTGCTCGAGTGTTATTTAAAAAATAAATAGCACGCTGCCGTCGGCCAATAACTCATTGGCGAACGCAGTGCGCTGTCGAGGTTTCAGGTAATAAAGTAAGTGTGAAGGCAGCCGGGACTGTTCGGATGAACTCGGCGGCGAACGGATAAATGCAAAGAGGCTGTGATGCGGCAGAGCGTTTGAAGATTCACGCGGTGAACTCCTTGTTGCCAGCTCGGATACGCGAACTTTTGGTTCGGTATCGCACCTTACAAGAACGCGGATAGCGTTCGATGATTGCTCTTGGTGCGGGATGGGCACCGCCAGCGCTGTTTTGCGAGGTTTGAATTCGCAAGTCGCGAGTGCATGGGAAAACCGTGCCAAAACCGATACACAGACAGATTTTTTCTACACCCACGCTACAGCCATCTACCCTGTGGCAATGGTCTTTTCGGGGGGATTGGATATGTACCAGCTCTATGGGCACAGAAATTCAGGCGCAGCCGCCATCGAAGCGGCGCTGGAGCTGTGCCAGATCGCTTACCGTTTCATTGATATCGAAGCCAGCACCGAAGCCGCCGAGGCGCTGGCTCAGCTCAATCCACTCAAGCAGATACCGACCTTGCAACTGCCTGACGGCAGCGCCATCACCGAGAGCGCGGCGATCCTGATTCATCTGGGCCTGACGTTTCCCAAGTCCGGCCTGCTGCCGGCCAAGGCGAATGATCGTGATCAGGCCATTCGCGGTCTGGTCTACATCGTCAGTAACTGTTACGCGGCGATCGGCGTCGTCGATTACCCGGAGCGCTGGCTGCTGATGCCCGACGAAGCCTCGCGGCAGAATCTGATTGCCGGTGCGCGTGAGCGATTGCACTGGAGCTGGGAGGTGTTTGCCGACCAGTTTTCTGCCGAGCTGTATCTGGATGACGAAACGCCGGGGGCACTGGATGTGCTGGCGGCAGTAGTGACGCGTTGGGCGGGGAGCCGCGAGCATTTACGGCAGGCGCGACCGGGGTTTTATGCGTGGTTGCAGCGGATTGACCGGCATCCGGTGCTGGCACCGGTGTTTGCCCGGCATTGGCCTGCCTGAGCACCAAAGAACCCTGTGGGAGCGAGCTTGCTCGCGAAAGCGTAGTGTCAGTCGACGCTTGTTATTCTGACCCACCGCTTTCGCGAGCAAGCTCGCTCCCACAGGGTTAGGGGATGATTCTGAAAAGTTATTCCCCGCGAATGTACTGCTCCAGCTGCTTGATCAGCTCTGCCTGTTCGGCAATCGCTTCCTTGACCAGGTCACCGATCGACAGCAAGCCGATCAACTTGCCGTTCTCCACCACCGGCAAGTGGCGCAGGCGTTTGTCGGACATGATGCCCAAGCAGGTGTCGACGGTTTGGTGGGTGTCGACGGTGATCACGTTCGCCACCATGATGTCGCGCACCGGTGTGCCGACCGATGAGCGGCCATGCAGCACCAGTTTGCGCGCGTAGTCCCGCTCGCTGATGATGCCGACCACCTTATCGTCTTCGACCACCAGCAAGGCACCGACGTTTTTCTCGGCCATCTTCATCAGCGCTTCGAGCACCATGTGATCAGGTTTGATCTGGTGCACTTCCTGATTTTTCTGATCTTTGAGCTTGAGCAGTTGGGCGACGGTCTTCATGGCGGTTACTCAGGTGTTGTCGTTGTTCTCCAAGCATCGTAGACGCAAGCGCGCAGGGCAAGGTGGCAAAGCGGCAGATAACACGCAAAAAACGTCATTTGCCGGGTTTTTCCGTGGCTGATGGCGATTTATCGCCAGGGCCATCCCGCGTAATGCCGCGTAGAATGCCTCTCTGATTCAATTCCTGAGGTTGCAGTGGTGGATTTACCGCAGGGCTTCGTCCTGACCCGGCATTGGCGCGACACCCCGGCCGGCACCGAAGTCGAGTTCTGGCTGGCGACCGACGCCGGGCCGCGCCGTGTGCGCTTGCCGCATCAGCCGTCGGTGGCGTTTATACCCGCCGAGCAGCGCGCAGCGGCCGAACGTCTGCTGCACGACGAAAAGAACGTCGAACTGCGCCCGCTGGCCCTGCAGGATTTTGAGCATCGCCCGGTGCTGGGTCTGTATTGCCAGCAACACGGCCAGTTGATGCGCCTGGAAACCGCGCTCAACCGCAACGGGGTCGACGTCTTCGAAGCCGACGTACGCCCGCCGGAACGCTACCTGATGGAGCGCTTTATCACCGCGCCGGTGCGGTTCAGCGGTACGCCCGATGCCGACGGCGTGTTGCTCAACGCCCAGCTCAAACCCGACCCCGATTACCGACCGAAACTGCGACTGGTCTCGCTGGACATCGAAACCACCGAAACCGGTGAGTTGTATTCGATCGGCCTCGAAGGCTGCGGCGAACGTCAGGTGTACATGCTCGGCGCGCCGAACGGCGACGCCAGCATCGTCGATTTCGACCTCGAATACTGCGACTCGCGCACGGTCATTCTGAAGAAGCTCAACGACTGGTTCGCCCGCCACGACCCCGATGCGATCATCGGCTGGAACGTCGTGCAGTTCGATTTGCGCATCCTTCACGAACACGCACGGCGCCTCGGTGTGCCGCTGAAGATCGGTCGTGGCGGTGAAGAAATGCAATGGCGTGAACACGGCAGCCGTAATCATTATTTCGCCTCGGCAGCGGGGCGGCTGATCATCGACGGCATCGAGTCCTTGCGTTCGGCAACCTGGAGTTTCCCTTCGTTCAGTCTGGAAAACGTCGCGCAAACCCTGCTCGGCGAAGGCAAGTCGATCGATAACCCGTACCAGCGCATGGACGAGATCAACCGCATGTTCGCCGAGGACAAACCGGCGCTGGCCAAGTACAACCTCAAGGATTGCGAACTGGTCACGCGGATCTTCGCTAAGACCGAACTACTGACCTTCTTGCTCGAGCGCGCCAGCGTCACCGGATTGCCAGCGGACCGCAGCGGCGGCTCGGTGGCGGCGTTCACCCATCTGTATATGCCGTTGATGCACCGACAGGGTTTTGTTGCGCCGAACCTCGGCACCAATCCGCCGCAGGCCAGCCCCGGCGGATTTGTCATGGACTCGCAACCGGGGCTGTACGAATCGGTGCTGGTGCTCGATTACAAGAGCCTTTATCCGTCAATCATCCGCACCTTTCTGATTGACCCAGTGGGCCTCATTGAAGGCCTGCAACACCCGGATGACGCCGATTCCGTGGCGGGTTTCCGTGGTGCCCGATTCTCGCGCACCCGCCATTGTCTGCCGTCGATCGTCTCGCGCGTTGCCGAGGGTCGTGAGACCGCCAAACGTGAGCACAACGCACCGCTGTCGCAGGCACTGAAGATCATCATGAACGCCTTCTACGGCGTACTCGGCTCCAGTGGTTGCCGCTTCTTCGATACGCGGCTGGCGTCATCGATCACCCTGCGCGGACACGAGATCATGCTGCGCACGCGCAAGCTGATCGAAGAGCAAGGCCACGCGGTGATTTACGGCGATACCGACTCGACGTTTGTCTGGCTGCGTCGCCCGCATGGACAGGAAGAGGCGGCGAACATCGGTCATGCGCTGGTCAAACACGTCAATGATTGGTGGCGCGCGCATGTGCGTGAAGAATATGGCCTGGAAAGCGCCCTCGAACTGCAGTTCGAAATTCACTACAAACGCTTTCTGATGCCGACCATTCGCGGCGCGGAGGAGGGCAGCAAAAAACGTTATGCCGGCCTCGTCACCCGTGCCGACGGCAGCGATGAAATGGTCTACAAAGGCCTGGAAACCGTACGCACCGACTGGTCGCTGCTGGCCCGGCAGTTTCAGCAGGAGCTCTACGAACGGATTTTCCAGCGCAAGCCGTATCAGGATTACGTGCGTGACTACGTGCGCAAAACCCTCGCCGGTGAATTCGATGATCGCCTGGTCTACCGCAAACGTCTGCGCCGCACCCTCGACGATTACGAGCGCAACGTGCCGCCCCACGTGCGCGCCGCACGGCTGGCCGACGATTACAACGCGCAACACGGGCGACCACGGCAATACCAGAACGGTGGCTGGATCAGCTATGTCATCACCCTGGCCGGTCCCGAGCCGCTGGAGGTGCGCCGCGCCGCCATCGACTACGACCACTACATCACTCGGCAATTGCAACCGGTGGCGGATGCGATTCTGCCGTTTGTCGACGACGACTTTTCAACCCTGATCGGGGGGCAACTGGGCCTGTTTTGAGTCCAGCAGTTGCAGCGTCCATTCATCGAGAATGCCGTGGAAGTAGCGTTCCAGCGCCTGATTGAACACGCTGTCTTCAGCGGCAAATTGGGCGAACAGGGTCATCGAGGAATGGAATTTCAGGTCATCGGGATGGCCGAAAATCTCCGCGATTGAACGCTGTTGCACCTTCAGCACTAACTGCGTGCAGGTGCGCAGCCGTGCGCCGAGCAACTCATGGGCCAGATAAGCGCGGGCTTCCTCGGCTGAGCCGATGGCGAAGCGCCGGGACATTTCACTGCCGCCCAGACCCGCGAACTGCGGGAAGACAAACCACATCCAGTGGCTGCGCTTGCGGCCCTCATCGAGCTCGCGTTGCACGCGCTCGAACACCGGGTCCTGAGCCTGGACAAAACGTTGCAGGTTGAACGGGTCGTACTGATCAGTGCTTCTCATCGCGAAGCCCTCGCCAGCCGCTGGCTCAAACCATGGCCAGCCGCTGCTTGCGTTGTGGCGCTTGAAACGCCTGGTCCAGCGCCGCCAGATCCCCGGCCTCCAGTTGCAGTTGCGCGGCTTGTGCATTGAGTTGCACGTGTTCCGGCCGTACAGCCTTGGGAATCGCAATCACCCCATCCTGACGCAGAATCCACGCCAGCGAAACCTGCGCGGGGGTTACGCCATGACGAGCGGCAATCTCATTCAGCAGCGGTTCAGCCAGCATCGCGCCGCCCTGGCCAATCGGACAGTAGGCCATCAGTGGCATGCGCTGGTGTTGGCACCACGGCAACAGATCGAACTCGATGCCGCGCTCTTCCAGGTTGTACAGCACCTGATTGGTCGCGCAGGCGGAACTGGAGAGTTCTTCGAGGTCATCGACATCGAAATTCGACACGCCCCAACGGCCGATCTTGCCATCCTCGCGCAGGCGTTCGAAAGCTTCGACGGTTTCTTCCAGCGGATACTGGCCACGCCAATGCAACAGATAGAGGTCGATGTAATCGGTCTCGAGCCGCCGCAGACTGCGCTCACAGGCCTGCGGGATGCCCTTGCGGCTGGCGTTGTGCGGGTAGACCTTGCTCACCAGAAACACCTGATCGCGTATGCCGGCAATGGCTTCGCCAACGACTGATTCGGCACCGCCCTCGGCGTACATTTCTGCCGTGTCGATCAGGCTCATGCCCAGCTCGATCCCCGTGCGCAGGGCCGCGACTTCACGCTTGTGCGCCGAGCGGTCTTCGCCCATGCGCCAGGTGCCTTGGCCAATGACTGGAACCTGGACGCCGGCCAGTTCGAGGGTACGCATGCAAACCTCCTTGCTGAATGTGTCGATACCTTTTAGTGGGCAGCAGGATAGCTCAGGGGTTCCTTCATCTACTCGTACAGGTGCGCAAGAAGTTGCGCAGTGCCTCGCCTGTTTTCACCCGGGAAAGTCTCTACAGGCCGCGTAGCTCGTGGTCTCCAGCCAAGTGCGCAACTTCTTGCACACCACTGCGCAAGAAGTTGCGCACTTTCCCTTGTTTTTCATTGGCTTAATCACAGGAAAAGATCAGTCGATGAGCTCGGGGCCTTGATCTGTATGGGTTGCATAAAAGCTGGCATGAAGTTTGATGGCGCATAGCCATCCTTTTCAGGCAATGGTGCCTGAGAGGTATGTCTTTCAAGCAAGGAGAGCATCCCATGGCAACACCAGCGTACATGTCCGTTACTGGCGAAAAACAAGGCCTGATCACTGCAGGCGCTTTCACCGCTGACTCCGTAGGCAACACCTACCAGGAAGGCCACGAAGACCAGGTTATGGTGCAGGCTTTCACCCACGACGTGATCATCCCGCGTGACCCGCAATCCGGTCAGCCAACCGGTCAGCGCGTGCACAAGCCAGTGGTGATCACCAAGGTCTATGACAAGGCTTCGCCTCTGCTGCAAGCGGCTCTGACCTCCGGCGAGCGCATGAGCGAAATCGTTATCCAGTGGTTCCGTACTTCTGCTCAAGGCACCCAAGAGCACTACTACACCACCAAACTGGAAGACGCGATCATC
>NZ_WXVV01000024.1 GCF_013433315.1 Pseudomonas crudilactis
TAGCCCGCAAGCTTGCCCGGGTGGTATTTGCTCTGCTGAAAAATCAGAGCGAATACTCACCTAAAGCCGTTTAGGGGCTAGGCATGAACCATAGAATCTCCCACAGGGATCACGCCGTATCTGTGGGAGCGAGCTTGCTCGCGAAGGCGTCAGCCCAATCAGCGCAAAGCCAACAGCCCCTGCACCAACGGCTCAAGCTCCAGATGATTGACGACCTTCACCGTGTCGATCATCGGCGCCGGCCAGCTCTCAAGACCCAGGCAGGCCCCAAGCATCGCGCCAAGAATCGCCGCGATGGTGTCAGTGTCACCGCCAAGACTGGCGGCCATGCACAGCGCCTCGAACGCGCTCATCTCACCGACCGCCACTTGCTGTGCCAGTGCGAACGAAACCACCACCGACTCCTGCGACGCCACCGAAGTACCGATCACGTCGTAGAGCAGATCCGCGAGCAAAGCCTTGTCGCTGTCGACACTGATGGTGCGCGCCCAACTGATGCGCGAGGCAATGCGCCCACCGGCCACCCAGTGCCCGTGTGATTCCGCTTGTTGAGCGATTTGCTGACCGAGGTTCAACGCCTCACCCAGGTCCATGCCATTGATGCCAGCGGATACCACCGCCGCCACCGCCGCCGCACTGGAAATCCCCAGTGTGGTGTTGTGCGTGACCTGGCAGGCCTGCACGACCGCTGCGATGAATCGCTGAGGGTCGGCAACATCCGCCGCGATTCCCACTGGCGTAATGCGCATCGCTGCGCCGTTAGTAGTGCCGTAGCGCCCGGCCTCTTCCGGCGAGTGCCCGGCGAGGATCATTTCGATGGCGCGTTTGGTCGACGGCCCGAGCAAGTCCTGCGAGCCCTTGGCCTGCATCTCGGCTTCCCACTCGATCAAGCGTTGCGCGAGGATCGCCGGTTCGATGCGGCCCTTGCCTTCGACCAGCAACTCGCCGACCAGAATCGCCTGCTCGGTGTCGTCGGTGATTGAGCCTTTGGGCATGTTCGCTGCGATCGGTTGCAGGGGGCCGGCTTCCTGCAGATCGGTAATCTGGCCGAAGCGGGTCTTGATCGTTTCGCGGTTCAGCGATTGCGTCGGCATGCCCAGCGCATCACCGAGGGCCAGGCCATAGAAAGCGCCGAGAGCACGGTTGAGCGCAGTCATTTCGATTCTCCAAATTGCAGGTGCAGACGGAAATGCACCGGGTCGAGTAGGCTTTCGACCTGCTCCATGAAGCGGTTCTGGCGGTCGTAGGTGGTGCGCAGCGCTTTGAGGAATACCGTGCCTTCAGGCCGGCCGAGCAGTGCGGCGTCTTCGGCATTCAGCGGTTCGGCGCCGATCCATTGATCGCCACGCTCACCGATGTAGCCGTAGGCGGCCAGAGTGATGGTCAGGGAGTTGTCGATCAGACCGACGCGCGGCAGGCTTTCCAGGCCGCCGGTCGCTGGCATCAAAGAGCGTTCGAGGGACACCAGCGTACCGTCGTTGGAGCGGCGGCGACGGTCGAGGGTGATGAATTGGTCTGTACCGAAACGCGAGAACAGATCCGGACGGGTCACGGCTTCCAGACGCAGCACTTCGGTGTTGATCAACACGCCGCTGTCGGCCAAGGCCTGCGCCCATCCGCTGCGCTGGTCGAGCACCACCCCGTCGAAGGTGACGATGGAGCCGACGCCGCTTTGCGTGGCGATGTATTTGCGCCGTTTCAGTTCGGCCAGCGCTTCACGCAACGTGCCTCGGCTGACTTGGAATTCTTGAGCCAACTGATGCTCGCCAGGCAACAGAAAGCCGTCCTCCATGAGGCCGCTTTCGATGCGCCGGACGAGTTCGTCGACCACCCGTTGTTTCTTGTCAAATCGTACCTGTCTAATCATGTACAAATTGATAACCGAAACGGGTGAGGGTGAGCAAGGGAAATTTAGGGGAAGAGACAGAAGGTTGAAAGTCAAAGGCACCCTCACCCTAGCCCTCTCCCGGAGGGAGAGGGGACTGATCGAGGTGTTTATTCGAATTACATCGACCTGAAATATCCAGTCGAACTCAGGTTTGAAAAGCTAGGAGATCTGCTCCCTTTCCCCCTCTCCCTCTGGGAGAGGGCTGGGGTGAGGGGCTCTTGATCTTAGCGTTGCTTCAGACGGTCAATCACAACGGCCAGCAGCAGGATCGAACCACGAATCACATACTGATAAAACGTATCGATATTCTTCAAGTTCATCGCATTCTCAATAATCGCCAAAATCAACACCCCGGCAATCACATGCCGAATCATGCCGATCCCGCCACTCAACGACACCCCGCCCAACACACAAGCCGAGATCACCGTCAGCTCAAATCCCTGACCAATCATCGGCTGCCCCGAGGTCATCCGCGACGCCAATATCACCCCGGCCAACGCACCAATCACACCATGCACGGCAAAGATAATGATCTTGGTCCGGTCAACGTTCACACCCGCCAGCAACGCCGCTTCCTGGTTGCCACCGATGGCCATGGTGTTGCGCCCGTAGGTGGTGTAATTCAGCAGCCAGCCAAAAAACAGAAAGCAGACGATGGTGATCAGAATCGGCACCGGCACACCAAACAACTGGCCGTTACCAAAAACGAAGAACGATTCCTGCGACACACCCACCGCTTTGCCATTGGCAAAAATGTAAGCCAGACCGCGAACAATCTGCATGGTCGCCAACGTCGTGATCAAGGCATTGACGCGCAGCTTGGCAATCACAATCCCGTTGATCAACCCGACAATCAGGCCCATCACCAACGCCGCACTGACACCCAGAAACACGCTATTGGTGTCACGCATCACCACCGCCGCAACCACCCCGGCGCAGGCAATCACCGAGCCCACCGACAAGTCGAAATGCCCCGACGCCAGGCAGTACAACATGGTGCACGCGGCGATCCCGGTGGTGGAAATCGCCAGGCCCAGACCACGCATGTTCAGCGGCGAGAGGAAGTTATCGATCAGCAGCGTACAGGCTACGAAAATGCCCACAGCCGCCAGCAGCATGACCCAGTCATCAAGGAAGCGCCGCATGTCCAGCGGCTTGCGCTCTTTGGGCAGGGTTTCGTTTTGGGTTGTCATCATAGTCACCTCTCAGTTCGCCACGCCGTCAGCGCGGTGGCGCGGCAAAGCCAGTTGCAGCAGGTTGGATTCATTGGCCTGGTCGCGGCTGATTTCGCCGCGCAGGGCGCCTTCGCAGAGCACCAGAATGCGGTCGGAAATGCCCATCACTTCCATCAGGTCGCTGGACACCACAATCACCGAAATGCCCTCGGCGGCGAGGTTATGGATGATCTGGTAGATCTCGGCCTTGGCGCCGATATCGATGCCGCGCGTCGGTTCGTCGAGCAGCAAAACTTTCATCGGCATCGACAACCAACGACCGAGAATGGCCTTCTGCTGATTGCCGCCGGAAAGGAATTTGATCTGTTGCCCGGCGTGTGGCGTTTTCACCTTCAGCGCCTTGATCTGTTTGTCGGCGTTGCCCTTTTCCCACAAGCCGCGAATCAGGCAACCGAGGCCAGAATTGGCCCCACGTGCACTGATGTTGATGTTCTCGGCAACGCTGGCCAGCGGGATGATGCCTTCCTTCTTGCGATCCTCCGGACAGAGCAAAATGCCCGCCGCAATCGCGTCGCGCGGTGAGCGCAGTTTCAGTTCATGACCGCGCAATTCGAGGCGTCCAGCGGTGTTGCGTTCCAGCCCGCTGAGCAGCCGAAACAGCTCGGTGCGCCCCGCCCCGACCAGTCCGAACAAACCAAGGATTTCACCTTTGTGTGCCTCGAAACTGATCGGCTCGCGCAGACCCGGGCCGAGCAGGCCGGAGACCTTCAGGGCCACTGCGCCGCGTGGACGATGGCGGTAATCGTAGATGTCCTGAATGTCGCGCCCGACCATGCAGGTCACCAGTTGATCGTGGCTCAACTGGCTCATGTCTTCGAAGGTGCGCACGTAGCGACCGTCCTTGAACACCGTCACGGCGTCGCAGATGCGGAACACTTCTTCCATGCGATGCGAGACGTAGAGCACCACTTTGCCCTCGTCGCGCAGGCGGCCGATGATCGCCATCAAGCGGTCGATTTCGCGGGCCGAAAGGCTGCTGGTCGGTTCATCGAAAGCGATCACATGGGCGCCGCGCGACAGCGCTTTGGCGATTTCCACCAGTTGCCGCTGACCGAGGGACAAGCGCCCGACCTTGGTTTGCGGGTCGATTTCGTCGGCCAGGCCTTTCAGGCAATTCAGCGCTTGCTGGCGCAGTGTGCTGCGATTGATCAAGCCGAAACTGGCCGGCAAATGGCCGAGAAACAGGTTTTCAGCGACGGTCATTTCCGGCACCAGATGCAGCTCCTGGTGAATCACCGCGACGCCGCTGCCGATGCTGTCAGCGGTCGACTTGAACGCCATGGTCTGCTCGCCGATCTGCAACTCGCCGCTGCTCGGAATGTAGGCACCGCCGAGGATTTTCAGCAGGGTCGATTTGCCGGCGCCGTTCTCGCCCATCAAGGCATGAACCTGGCCCGGATGCGCGACGAAGCTGATGGCGTCCAGTGCCTTCACACCGGGAAAGGTTTTGCCGATCCCGTTGAAGCGCAGGCTGCCGCTGGAGCTGTGTTGTGCTTGTGTCTGTACTTGCGCGTGCATAAAGCCACCTCTTCACACCGAAAAACGGCCCGGCTGCCCGGGCCGTCGCGGCATCAGTTCCACAGGCCGATTTTTTCCAGCTCTTGCTTGAAGTTCTCGCGGGTGATCAGGGTGACGTCGTCCATGGCGGTGTACTTCGGCGGTTCTTTGCCGGTGGTGACCCACTCGTACATCATCTCTGCGGTCTTGTAGCCTTCGATGTGCGGGCTTGGCAGCATCGAACCGAAGAAACCGCTGTTGGGCTTTTTCAGTTCGCCGATGGCGTCAGTGCCGTTGATGCCGATGCCGATCACGTTGGCCGCGGCAAAACCGGCGGCTTCGGTGGCGCGTACGCCGCCGAGCACGGTGTTGTCGTTCATGCCGCCGATGATCAGGTTTTTCGCCGCGCTCGGCAGTTTCACCAGTGCCGAGTTGGTGGCGTCCATGCTGCCCGGTACGTCGAGGGTTTTCAGCGCAGCGAAGAGGATGTGATCCTTCGGCAGGCCGGCGTCTTCAAGGGATTTCACCGAGCCGTCGGTGCGTTTCTTGCCGGTGTCGAGTTCGTTGTAGGTGTTGACCACCGCGTAGGTGTCTTTCCAGTCCCAATTACGCTTCTTCGCTTCGGCAACCATGGCGTTGCCCTGCTTCTGGCCGACTTCGAACGCGGCCATGCCGAGGTACGGCACGTCTTCCATGAATTTGCCGTTGGCGTCGACGAAACGGTCATCGACGGCAATCACTTTCAGGTCATTGAGTTTGGCTTTGGCCATGATTGCCGGGCCGAGCGAGACATCCGGCGGGCAGATCACGAAACCCTTGGCGCCGTTGGCGGCAAGGCTGTCGATGGCCGAGAGGGTTTTCTCACCGTCCGGCACAGCGATCTTGATCAGTTCGAAGCCCTTGTCTTTGGCGGCTTTCTCGGCGAAGGCCCACTCGGTCTGGAACCACGGCTCTTCCGCCTGCTTGACCAGAAAACCGATTTTCACGGTATCGGCAGCGAGCAGCGCACTGCTCAGGCTGAACGCGGTAACCGCCAGGGCGGTACTGCACAGGGTACGAATCCCGAAACGACGTTTCATAAGCTGACTCCTTGTTATTTTTTTTGAGCAATGTTTGAAAAGCGTTAAAGCGTGTTCCTGCAAAATCTTCTGACAATAGTCATATCGTATGATGATTGGATTGCAAACGGATTTATCCGCGTGAAAGCCATTGCGCTCAGTCGTGGTACATCACCGAGCGCCCACCATCGATGGTGATGCATGACGCATTGATGAACGGCGCTTCATCACTGGCCAGAAACACCGCAGTCATTGCCACTTCGAGCGGCTGACCGATGCGTTTCGGCGGATGCAGATCGAAAGCGCGCTGACGTTCGGCGTGCGGGTCGGCGAAACCGTTCCAGTAATCGACGTTCAGCTGCGTTTCGATATACCCCGGGGCGATGGCGTTGACGCGAATGCCTTTCGCCGCGTACTCGATGCCGAGCGCGCGGGTCAGGCCGAGCAAACCGTGCTTGGCCACCGGATACGGGAAGCAGCCGGGAATGATGTGGCTGGAATGGGTCGACGCGATGTTGATGATGCTACCAACGCCCTGCTCGATCATCTGCGGCAGCACCGCTTTGCAACCGAACCAGGCGCCATCGAGATCGATGGCGAAGCAGCGATGCCAATCTTCTTCGGTCATTTCCAATGGATCGCGGAACACGTTGACTCCGGCGCAGTTGACCAGCACGTCGATGCGCCCGTGCAGCTCAACGGCGCGCTTGGCCATGGCGTGCAGATCGTGCTGACGCGAGACATCCGCCTTCAGCGCCTGCACATCAAAGCCCTGCTCGCGCCAGTGCGCGGCAACCTGTTCAACCTTCTCGGCCTGAATATCGCTGATGACCAGTTTCGCTCGCTGCGAAGCGAAAGCAGCGACGATGGCTTCGCCGATGCCTTGCGCAGCACCGGTCAGCAGCACGACCTTGTTTTTCAGTCGCTCGCCCTTCGGCGGCGCGGGCACCGGCGGCAGGGAAAGGGGTTCAGCCATGGAACAGGACTCCTGTTTCGCGAGCACAAAAAAACCGGGCATCTGCCGATGTCCGGTCTGGAAGGCGGTTTGAACGAAACAGGCAGGCGCGGCCGACAGCTTGGGGCCGTTGCGAGACGCGGACTCCACACGGGAGTGCGATAGACATTCGCTGCATCACTTCACCTGTTTTGTTCTTTTTAAGTGTGAGTGCGTGTTACTGCTGCTGCCGACTATAAACCCGACCGCCAAATAATCTCAATATATAATTTTGCATCCCATATTTTGGGATTTAATCTGCAAAGCGTGTACAGATTTTTCCTGCAACATCAACGCGCATTGTCAGTACCGCGCCATCCAGTGGATGGTTGTGCGGGCTCTTGGCGCTGGTGATGAACAGGGTTTTCAGGTCTTCACCGCCGAATACACAACTGGTCGGGCGGCTGACGGGCAGGTCGATTTTGCGGTCGACCTTGCCGTCAGGCGTCAGGCGCAGCAGGCAGGTGCCGTCCCAACGGGCATTCCACACATAGCCTTCGGCATCCATCGCCGAGCCGTCCGGGCCGCCCTGCTGGTCGGGACCGTACCAGACTTGTGCGGCATCGAGATGGCCGTCGGTGTGAATGAAGTAGCGATGCAGCGTGCTGTCCATGCTGTCGCCGAACAGCAGCGTGGTGCCGTCGTCGCTCCACAGCAAAGTGTTGGGAATCCCCAGATTGCGCAGTAAGGGTGTGACGCGTTTATCCGGATCGATCCGGAACAGGCCACCGGAACGACGGCTGATCGGCAGGTCTTCGCCCTGCTCGCCGATGTTGTTTTGCATGGTGCCGAGCCACAGATGACCTTGACCATCGCAGCGTGCTTCGTTGGGGCGATTGCCCGGTTGCGGATCGGCGACGCAGAACAGCGTCAGACGTGGTTCTAGGCCCGGAGAGTCGAGATCGAGACGGTAGACGCCACTGCTCAGGGTCACCAGTGCATCGCCGCTGGCGCAGGGGATGAACGCGGAGACGTGCTCAGGCATCTGCCAGATCTGTACATTCTGGCCAATCAGGCGTAGGGCCTGTTTGCCAGCGATGTCTACCCAGTACAGCGCCTGGGTTGGCGCGTCCCAGAAAGGGCCTTCACCGAGCTGAGCGCGGTGTTGGGTCAGGGCGGTCCACGGCATATGACGGTCTCCATTGTTCTTGTTTTTGCTGTAGGAGTGAGCCTGCTCGCGATCGCGGTGGACCAGTCGAAGCTACTTTGCCTGATACGACGCTATCGCGAGCAGGCTCACTCCTACAGGGGATTTTTTTGTTAGCTGGCTTTTCTGTCGGCCATGACTTTCGGGTAAAAGCGTTTGATCGCCAGATCCGCGTTGTCGATCAGGGTCATGCACGCCCACACACCGCGCGCGGAATCGCGGGCGGCGATGGCATCCGCCATGTCTTTGTGGATCGGCAAAGTGCGGCGCAGTTCATCCGGGTCGGCCGCAGAAACTTCAAACGACACAGCGAGCAACGCGCCGAGCGCCGGAACCATTTGTTCGATGAATTGATTGTGGCTGGCCGCGAGGATGCATTCGTGGAAGACCTGATCGGCGCGATTGTAATCGGTGCCGCTGTCGACCGCGCGCTCAAGGGCGTTATAGGCCAGTTGCACCGCTTCGATCTGGTCCAGCGTCGCCCGCTCACACGCCCAGCGCACAGCCATGGGTTCGATGGTGCGGCGCAGGTCGAGCAAGTCATCGACGAAGTTTTCCGGCAAGCCATTACGCGACAGCCAACCGACGACCTGCGGATCGAACAGGTTCCAGCGCCGCACCGGCAATACGCGGGTGCCGACTTTCGGCCCGACTTCGAGCATGCCTTTGGCGACGAGGGTTTTGATCGCTTCGCGAATGACCGTGCGGCTGACCCCGAGCTGTTCGCCCAGATCGGCCTCGACCTTGATGGTCTGCCCCGGCTTGACGTGGCCAGCGGCAATCCAACTGCCCAGCCAGTCAACGGTCGACGCATGAAAGCTGCTGGACATGAACACCTCAAAGCGGATCGCAATGGGTGAACACGCTAATCATCATATGATTAACAGTCAATCAGGATTTTTCAGACGCGCCACAAAACCAAATGTGGGAGCGAGCTTGCTCGCGAAGGCGTTTTGTCTGCCAGCCTAGATATTGACTGGCAGAACGCATTCGCGAGCAAGCTCGCTCCCACAGGGTTCGGATTTAGGGTTCGAGGCCGATGCGGAAAAACTCGCCACCGCTCCACACACCGAGCCAACGCTGCCCGTCGACCTCGCGGCTCACCGCCAGCTCCACCAGTTGATAGAACACATTGCGATGAATCAGCGCTTCAAGGTTGGTGCGCACATGCACGTAAGGCGCAGGCTCCTGCGTCGCCGGATCAATCTCGACGCGGATCGGATGCTCCGGCCCGGCCTCGGCGGTTTCTTCAACGTTGGTAGTAAAGCGCAACAACTGCGCCTCCCCTACGCCTTCAACCTCGACCGCAATCGCCACAAACGGCGCATCATCGACCTTGATCCCGACCTTCTCGACCGGTGTGATCAGGAAATAATCATCGCCATCGCGGCGCATGATCGTGGAGAACAATTTGACCATCGGCTTGCGCCCGATCGGCGTACCCAGGTAATACCAGGTGCCGTCGCGGGCGATGCGCATGTCGATGTCGCCGCAGAAGTCCGGGTTCCACAAGTGCACCGGCGGCAAGCCTTTGGTTTTGGGGATCTGTCCCAACAGGTCATTGGCTTTCTGCGGGCCACTCATGGCGTTCTCCTTGAATTATTGGTCGCCGACTCCCAACAGGCTGCGCGCGTACTGTGCCAGCGGCGGGCCGATCAGGTCTTCGGGCTTGCTGTCGTGGAACGTCAGTAAACCGCCACGACTCTTGATGCGTGCAGTATCAATCAAATACTGGGTGCTGGTCTCGATCAACATGATCTGAATCACGCCGCCATCGATGCCGAGGCGATCGACCGCCTCCTCATCTAGCCATTCATCGGAGTTGCCGATGCGGTCGTCAGCCTTGGCGAAACGCGTGTACAGCAGATAGTGCGCACCGGCATCGCGAGCTTCGCCCATCGCCTGATCGAGGCCTTCCGGCGCGCGAGCACGGCGGACCATCGGGAAGTATTCGACGAAGCCCTTGAAGGCTTCTTCAGCTACCACGTTCGGGCGCGGGTAAGAACCGCCCGGCGGCGCAAAGGCGCCTTGGGCGATGTAGATGAACGAGTCCGGCTGAATGCGGAAGTTGTTTACACGACGGCTGTCGCTGTGATCCAGCAGGCCCGCGTCGCTCATCTGGTAGCGAGTGCCTTCGGCCATATCGCTGACAGTCATACAGCCGCCAAGCGCCAAAACGGCCAGCAGCAAAACCAGGCTACGCATCCTATTCCTCCAGAGGCCGGTGACGGAAAACCGGCGAATGGCCGTTGGATGCAGCTTTTGCGCCAGCTCTGGTTCTTCGTTGATTGATAAATCGTATTCGCGAGCAAGCTCGCTCCCACATTCGAAATGCATTCCAAATGAGGGAGCGAGCTTGCTCGCGAAAGCGGTTGTTCAGCCGCCGATGATTTTCATGATGGTCGCGCCGCCGGAGAACGCCACTTCCTGCTTGTCCCCCAACGCCTTGACCAGCAAACGCTGGAGCGCCGGCAGCGCCTGATGGCGCGGCTTGTCGAGCAAATCGCCGACATAGTGACGGTTGCTCGACGACAGGCAGCCATGCAGCCAACCGGTCGATGACAGACGCAAACGCGAGCACGTCCGGCAGAACGGTACGCTTTCGTTGGCGATCACACCGAAGTTGCCCAACCCCGGGATCGCATAGCGCACGGCCGTGGCGTCTACGGGGGCATCGGTTTGTGCGTACTCATAACGTTCGCCAATCAGCTCCAGCAACTGCTGCAGGCTGACGAACTGTTGCAGGAACGCATTGTTGTCCTTGGCCAGGTGGCCCATGCGCATCAGCTCGATGAAGCGCAGTTCGTATCCGCGTTCCAGGCAGTAATCGAGCAACGGCATCACCTGATCAAGGTTCTGCCCGCGCAACGGCACCATGTTGACCTTGATCTTCATCCCCGCCGCCTTCGCCTGATCCATGCCGTCGAGCACGGTGGCCAGATCGCCGCCACGGGCGATGCTGCGGAACGCTCCGGCGTCGAGGGTATCGAGGGACACGTTGATCCGGCGCAGACCGGCATCCACCAGCAGCGGCAGTTTCTTCGCGAGGAGTTGGCCGTTGGTGGTCAGACTGATGTCTTCCAGGCCCATCTTGCCGACAGCGGTCATGAACGATTCGAGTTTGGGACTGACCAGCGGCTCACCGCCAGTGATGCGCAGCCGTTCAATGCCGGCGGCTTCGATCAGATACGCCACGCCACGAGCCATGGCTTCGGCCGACAATTCATCCTGCGCAGCCACCAACCGCTTGCCGTTGGGCACGCAGTAAGTACACGCGTAATTGCAGGCTGAAGTCAGACTGATCCGCAAATTGCGAAAACGCCTGCCTTGACGGTCAACGATCATGATCACTCCGGCGAAAGAATTTCGAGCCGCTAAAACTTGACTCACAAATCAAGTTTTAGCAAGCCCTATGCCTGAGTATATTCCTGCGGTACTGCGTCATGTAGCGAAATCATGGCGCAATAAGGCTGCTGAATGGCTCAGCTGCTTGGCGTTTCCGGGTCACGCTTGCGTTTGTTGCCCATGCGCACGCCGATGTCCATCAGGAACTGGAAGAAACCTTCCTGATCTTCCAGCACATTGCTCCAGAACGGCGAGTGATACAGCGCCACAGCGCCGTGCACCAGCGCCCAGGCCGCGCAGTAGTGGAAGTACGGCGGCACGTCTTCGAGCTTGCCTTCGCTGATGCGGCCCTTGATCAACAAGGTCAGGCGTTCGAAGTTCGAGGCACGGATCTTGTGCAGCTCCTCGACCATCTCCGGCACCTGATTGCCCTTGACCACCTTCTCTTCGAGGCGGTCGAACAGGCGATAGCGCTGCGGGTCGCGCATGCGGAATTCGAAGTAGGCGCGGGACAGCGCTTCCTTGTCCTTGTCGACATCGGCTGAATGCAGCAGCTCGTTCAAATCACGCTCGTAATCGAGCATCAGGCGCAGATAGATCTCGGCCTTGGATTTGAAGTGCTTGTAGATCGTGCCTTTGCCGATACCCACGGCATCAGCAATCATCTCGACGGTGACACTGTCTTCACCTTGGTCGAGGAACAGCTTGAGCGCGGTATCGAGAATTTCTTGCTCGCGGCGACGAAACTCACGGACCTTACGGGGTTCTTTGTGCATAAGAAAAGGTCTGAAGGGTCAAAATTCGAAGCCGCGTATTATGCCTAACTTGCGCAAAAATGCACGGATCATCGACCATATCTGTGTTTCATGTTCGTTTTGAGAACGTTTTGGGCGCAATGAGAACTCAACTGAAGCAAACGTATTCCAAATTTGTTTAAAAACCCCGACCGGCTCACTGGACTGCACGCCAGACTGATCAATACTTGAACTGTCGGGCGACATCTCCCCCAAGTGTCGCGCCGATAAAGGTACCAAGGGACCGCGTGCCTTTGTTTTACTCCTAATGGTCTTAACCCGGATTCACCCCCCAGAACCCGGGTTTTTTTTGCCTGCGATTTGGCAATCGGCTACACGGCAGATTTAACACTCGCCAGCGGGAACAGGCGCTTGAAGTTCTCGGTGGTCTGCTCGGCAAAACGCTCGTAGTTCTCACCGCGCAACATCGCCAGGAATTCCGCCACCTCGCGCACGTATTGCGGCAGGTTGGGCTTGCCGCGATAAGGAATCGGCGCCAGATACGGTGAATCGGTTTCCACAAGCAGACGATCCGCCGGAACCTTGCTCGCGACATCGCGCAACGCATCGGCATTGCGGAACGTGACGATGCCGGAAAGGGAAATGTAATAACCCATGTCCAGCGCAGCCTTGGCCATGTCCCAGTCTTCGGTGAAGCAATGCAGCACACCGGCCTGAGGCAAGGCCGCATCGCGCAGCAACTCAAGGGTATCGGCACGGGCGCCACGGGTGTGGATGATCACCGGTTTGCCAGTCTGCTGCGCCGCCTGCAGGTGCAGACGGAATGACTCCTGCTGCAGTTCGGCGGCTTCCGGTTCGTAGTGATAGTCGAGGCCGGTTTCACCGATCGCCACCACTTTCGGGTGATTGAGTTCGTGCAGCAGCCAGTCCAGCGCTGGGGCCGCGCCCGGCTTCACATCCAGCGGGTGCACACCCACCGAACAATCAACGTCGTCATAACGCTCAGCCAGGGCTTTGACGTCGGCAGCGTTGTCGGCGCTGACGCCGATGCACAGGAAGTGCCCTACTCCGCGCTGCCGGGCTGCATCGAGTGCAGCATCCAGCGAACCGTCATGGGCGGCGAGGTCGAGGCGATCAAGGTGACAATGGGAATCTACGAGCATAAAAAAGACGGCTACTTACATCGTATGAGTGGGACGGTCGGATTTAAGGGCTCCGGCCAGATGGGTTTCGATGCGACTGCGCGCGGTGTTGTCGCCATCGTTGAACTGCACGCCGACACCGGCGGCGCGATTGCCCTGCGCACCTTTGGGCGTGATCCAGGCGACCTTGCCGGCCACCGGAATTTTCTCGGCCTCGTCCATCAGGTTGAGCAGCATGAACACCTCGTCGCCCAACTTGTAGCTCTTGTTGGTCGGGATGAACAAGCCACCGTTCTTGATGAACGGCATGTAAGCGGCGTAGAGCACCGACTTGTCCTTGATGGTCAGGGACAAAATGCCGTTGCGTGGCCCCGGGCTGACGGGTTCATTCATGTTGACCTCCACTGCTGATGTTCAGAGTCTAGGTACACATTCTTATCTTTGACCAGGCAATCCCGCCCATTGCACCAACAACGCCTCCAGCAGCAACGCCGGATTGAGGTTGGCCTTGCTCATGACTTTCTGGCGCTGGGCGAGAATCCAGTCCTGAATCTCCAGCACTTTGCCCTGCGCACTTTTCTGCGCCAGGTACTGCACGACTTTACGCATGTCGGCCAGACCGAGACCTGCTTCATCCTGAGTCAATTGATACCGCAGGATCAGGCTCGACCAATCGCAGAACCAGTCGAACAGGCGCAGCATCGGAATGCTTTTCCACTCTTCGGCCAATTGCGTCGGCGATTGCTGCTGCTTGAGCAACTTCTTCACGCCTTCGACCACTTGCGCACGCTGTTCGCGCACGCCTTGGGATTGCAAACTGACCGCCATCAACGGCGAACCGGCCGCCAGCGTCAGCAATTCGACACGCTCGTCTTCGGAGCAATCCGGCAGCGCATGAGCCAGCCATTGCAGGCTCATTGCCTCGCCCGGCAACGGACAGGCTTGCTGCACGCAACGGCTTTTGATGGTCGGTAGCAAACGGCTGGTCTGATGGCTGACCAATAGCAAAACCGTATCGCCGGACGGCTCTTCAAGGCTTTTCAGCAAGGCGTTGGCGGCGTTGATGTTCATCGACTCGACTGGCTCGATCAGCACCACTTTGCGCCCGCCCAGTTGCGCGGTTTGCACCACGAAACTGACCAGATCACGCACCTGATCAACCTTGATGGCCTTGTCGGCTTCTTCCGGTTCGAGGATGTAATTATCCGGGTGACTACCGGCCTTGAGCAGCAGGCAGGATTTGCACTCGCCGCAGGCTTGCGGCGTCGGCCGCTGGCACAACAAGCTGGCCATCAGGCGTTCGGCCAACGCGCGTTTGCCGATGCCCGCCGGGCCGTGCAGCAGATAGGCGTGCGCGTGCTGCTTACGCCCGGCCAGTTGCTGCCAGAGGCTGTCCTGCCACGGGTAGGCCTCAGCCACGGGCCAGCTCCAGCAAATTCGGAATCAGGGTATCCAGCGATTGTTGAACCTTGACCAACGGCTGACCGGCATCGATGCGCACATAACGCGCAGGATCCGCTTCAGCACGCTTGAGGAAGGCACTACGCACGGCCTCGAAAAACGCCCGGCCTTCCAGCTCGAAACGATCCAGACGGCCACGGGCACTGGCGCGGGCCAGACCGATTTCCACCGGCAGATCGAAAATCAGCGTCAGATCCGGGCGCAGATCGCCTTGCACGAACGCTTCCAGCGCCGCGATGCGCTCCAGCGACAAACCACGACCGCCACCCTGATAGGCGTAGGTCGAATCGGTAAAGCGATCACACAGCACCACCGCACCACGGGCCAGCGCCGGGCGAATCACTTCGGCCAGATGCTGGGCGCGTGCAGCGAACACCAGCAACAGCTCGGTGTCGGGGTTCATGACTTCGTCGGCCGGGGCCAGCAGCACATCGCGAATCCGCTCGGCCAATGGTGTGCCGCCTGGTTCGCGGGTCAGCACGACTTCAATACCGGCGGCGCGCAGGCGCTCGGCGAGGTATTCGCGGTTAGTGCTTTTGCCGGCGCCTTCCGGGCCTTCCAGGGTAATAAACAAGCCAGTCACAGGCAGTCCTTAATCAACGTCATTGCGTGTTTTGTGGGGCGGCGGCTTCTGGAGCGGGCGCAGGCTCCTGCGGCGCAACTTGTGGCAACGATTCCGGCGCTGTATCCGGAGACGCTGCCGGAATCGCTTCCTCGTTGGCGGGAGCGGCTTCAGGCGTTGTCGCTGGCGCCGGACTGGAGCGGTAATCGGCACGTCGCTTGAGCTGATACTCACGCACCGCATTGTTGTGTGCATCCAGATCATCGGAGAACACATGGCTGCCATCGCCACGTGCAACGAAGTACAGGCTGGTGCCGTCCACCGGATTCAGCGCTGCGTGAATCGCTTCACGCCCGACCATCGCGATCGGCGTCGGCGGCAAGCCGGGGATCACATAAGTGTTATACGCCGTCGGCTCTTTCAGATGCGCGCGGGTCAACTTGCCGGTGTAGCGATCGCCCAGACCATAGATGACGGTCGGATCGGTCTGCAACTGCATGCCCAGGGCCATGCGACGCACGAAGACCCCGGCAATCTGCCCACGCTCCTGCGGCACGCCGGTTTCCTTCTCGACCAGCGACGCCATGATCAGCGCTTGATACGGTTCGGTATACGGCAGATCGGCAGAACGACTCTCCCACTCTTTCGCCAAAACTTCATCGAGACGATCGAAAGACTTCTTCAGCAGCTCGGCATCGGACATGCCGCGCACGAAGCGGTAGGTATCGGGGAAGAAACGCCCTTCCGGGAACAACCCTTTATGACCAATCTTCGCCATGACGTCGCTGTCGCTCAAACCGTTCAGGGTCTGTTCGATCTTTTCGTCTTTGGCCAACGCCGCGCGCACTTGATGGAAGTTCCAGCCCTCAACCAGCGTCAGGCTGTACTGAACCACGTCGCCACGCTTCCACAAGTCGATCAGGCCGTTAACGGTCATGCCCGGCTGCATGCGGTATTCACCGCTGTGGATCGGGGTGCCCGCGAGATTGAAGCGCCAATAGACCCGCAACCAGAACGCGTCCTTGATGACGCCATCGGTTTCGAGTGAAAGGAAAGTGCGGGTCGGTGTAGAGCCTTTCGGCACATCCAGCAGTTCTTCCTGCTTGATGTTCAGAGGCTGTTCCAGTGCAGAGTGAATCTTCCAGGCGCTGGCGCCCAGCAACAGCCCTGCCAGAACCAGTCCGGTTTCCAGCAGCAGCAAAAGTTTACGTCTCACAAATCAGGCATCCAGTAGGGCGCGGGCAATGGTTTGCAGTTTACGGGTGAGCGGGCCAACCGGCCAGCTCAGTGCAGCACAGGCGCGTACCGGCCAGACGCCATACACGCTGTTGCAGACAAATACTTCATCGGCCCATTGCAGCTGTTCGAGGCTGATGTCGGCGATTTGCGTGGGGATGGCCAATGACTCGGCCTGAAACAATATTTCGGCGCGCATCACCCCGGCGACACCGCAACGCTTCAGATCCGGCGTTATCAGCACACCGTCGCTAACCAGAAACAAATTGCTGAACACACCCTCGATCACCCTACCGACCTGATCCAGCATCAAGCCTTCGGCGTGTTCGCTGTCCTGCCATTCGGCACGGGCGAGAACCTGCTCCAGGCGATTGAGGTGTTTGAGTCCGGCGAGAAGCGGCTGCTTGGACAGTCGCGTGTTGCATGGAAACAGGCGAACGCCTTGTTCAGCATGCACAGCAGGATAAGCCGCCGCAGGATTGCCTTGCAGAATGCGTCGGCCCGGCGCTGCGGGATCTGGCGCATAACCGCGCAAACCGTCGCCACGGGTGAGGATCAGCTTGAGCACGCCCTCGCCCATCGCTGCCGCATAGCTCAGCAGCTCATGGCGGATCTGGTCGATATCGGCGGCGATGGCCAGACGCGCACAGCCATCGGCCAGACGCGCCAGGTGCCGATCCAGCAGGATCGGCTGGCCGCTACGCACGGCGATAGTCTCGAAAAGACCATCACCGTAAGCCAGGCCGCGATCTTTCAGCGACAGAGTGTCAGCCGGTTGACCGTCGACCCAGCAGTCCATCAGCCTGCGAACCGGCGGAATGCCAGGGTGCCGTTGGTGCCGCCAAAACCGAAGGAGTTGGACAGGACGACATCGATGTCCATGTTTCGCGCGGTGTGCGGCACGAAATCGAGATCGCAGCCTTCATCCGGCTCATCGAGGTTGATGGTCGGCGGCGCTACCTGGCTGTTGATCGCCAGCACGCTGAAGATTGCTTCAACTGCGCCCGCCGCACCCAACAGGTGACCGGTCATCGATTTGGTCGAGCTGACTGCCAGCTTGTAGGCGTGCTCGCCGAACACCGACTTGATCGCGTTGGCTTCGGCGAGGTCACCAGCCGGAGTCGAGGTACCGTGGGCATTGATGTACTGCACTTGATCGATGTTGATCTTCGCATCACGCAGTGCGTTGGTGATGCAGCGTGCTGCACCGGCGCCGTCGGCTGGCGGCGAGGTCATGTGGAAGGCATCGCCGCTGGTGCCGAAGCCGATCAGCTCGGCGTAGATGGTCGCGCCGCGCGCCTTGGCGTGCTCCAGCTCTTCGAGAACCAGTGCACCGGCACCGTCGGACAACACGAAACCGTCACGACCCTTGTCCCACGGACGGCTGGCGCGAGTCGGCTCATCGTTGCGGGTCGACAGCGCACGGGACGCACCGAAGCCGCCCATGCCCAGGCCGCACGCGGCCATCTCGGCACCGCCGGCAATCATCACGTCGGCTTCGTCGTACATGATGTTGCGCGCCGCCATGCCGATGCAGTGCGTACCGGTGGTGCATGCAGTGGCGATGGCGTAGTTAGGTCCCTGTGCACCCAGGTGGATGGACAGGAAACCGGAAATCATATTGATGATCGAGCCTGGTACGAAGAATGGCGAGATTCGACGCGGACCCGTCTCATGCAGGGTACGGCTGGTTTCTTCGATGTTGGTCAGCCCGCCGATACCCGAACCCATGGCCACGCCAATGCGTTCACGGTTGGCGTCGGTGACTTCCAGACCGGCGTTGCGCACGGCTTGAAAGCCTGCGGCGAGACCGTACTGAATGAACAGGTCGAGCTTGCGCGCTTCCTTGACCGACAGGTATTCCTCGACATTGAAGCCCTTTACCGAGCCGCCAAAGCGGGTGGAATAGGCAGAAAGGTCGGTGTGTTCGATCAGACCAATGCCACTGCGGCCAGCCAGAATGCCCTGCCAACTGCTCGGCACATCCGTGCCCAGTGGCGACAACATACCCATACCGGTGACTACGACGCGTCTACGCGACACAGCACTCTCCTTTTTCAAATGACGACGACTTTGCATCAGGCCTAAAGAAAAAACCGCACGCCATGATGGCAGTGCGGTTTTTCCATGACAGCAAACAACGATTACAAGCTATTACGCCTGATGGTTAGTAACGTAATCGATTGCAGCTTGTACAGTAGTGATCTTCTCAGCTTCTTCGTCAGGGATTTCGGTCTCGAATTCCTCTTCCAGAGCCATCACCAGCTCAACGGTGTCAAGGGAGTCGGCACCCAGGTCTTCTACGAAGGAAGCGGTGTTGACCACTTCTTCTTCTTTAACACCCAGTTGCTCGGCAACGATTTTCTTGACGCGCTCTTCGATGGTGCTCATACCTTGTTTTCACTCCTAATGGACAAATTCAGGCAGCTGGCCAGTGGGTAAGTGTATAGAAAGACTTTTCAGTTTTTCAACTGAAAGCTTCACTCCTCAAACCCTGCAGCCCTCTGCCTATAAATAGATTGCAGCTTTATAACGGATTTTAGACAGCTCGTATGACATTTTTTTGAAGCAATCCGTCACATTTTACTTACATGTACATCCCACCGTTCACCGGGATTGTAGCCCCAGTGACGTATGCCGCACCGTCGGATGCAAGAAAAGCGACCACAGACGCGATCTCTTGAGCTTGTCCCAGACGACCCAGCGGAATCTGCGTCTGCAAGGCTTCACGCTGTGCTTCAGGCAGTTCGCGGGTCATATCGGTGTCGATGAACCCAGGGGTTACCGAGTTGACCGTAATCGAACGCGAACCGACTTCACGCGCCATTGCACGGCTGAAACCTTCCAGACCGGCCTTGGCGGCTGCATAGTTTACTTGGCCAGCGTTGCCCATGGCACCCACTACCGAGCCAATACTGATAATTCGACCCCAGCGAGCCTTGGTCATGCCGCGCAGAACGCCCTTGGACAGGCGGAATAGACTGTTCAGATTGGTATCGATCACGTCGTACCACTCATCGTCTTTCATGCGCATCATCAGGTTATCGCGGGTGATGCCGGCATTATTGACCAGGATCGCCACTGGCGCACCGAACTGCTCCTGAATGCTCGCCAGCACTGCGCTGACCGATTCATCGCTGGTCACGTTCAGCTCAAGGCCAGTGCCCTGAATACCGTTTTCCTTCAGGGTTGCAGCGATACGCTCAGCGCCCGAAGCGGAAGTCGCGGTGCCAATAACGATGGCGCCCTGACGACCCAGCTCCAGTGCGATAGCCTGGCCGATACCGCGGCTTGCACCGGTGACCAGTGCAACTTTACCTTGCAGACTCATGCAAGTTTCTCCTGATTCAGGCTTGCGCTGCGCGAGCGGCAGCGAAAGCGTCTGGGGTATTGAGGTTGGAAGTCGCCACGCCTTCGGCGCAACGCTTGTTCAGACCGGCCAGGACTTTGCCCGGGCCGCATTCGACCAGATTGGTCGCGCCCTTGGCGGCCAGAGTCTGTACCGACTCGACCCAGCGCACTGGCTTGTACAGTTGTTCGAGCAGATCACGCTTGAGGGTTTCCAGATCGGCCGGCACTTGCGCGCTGACGTTCTGTACCACCGGGATCTGCGGCGCCTGCCAGTCGATGGCGGCGATGGATTCGGCGAAGCGCTCGGCGGCCGGGCGCATCAGTTCGCAGTGCGACGGCACGCTCACCGGCAGCGGCATGGCGCGCTTGGCACCACGCGCCTTGCAGCCTTCAATGGCGCGCTCAACGGCAGCCTTGGCGCCGGCAATGACCACCTGGCCCGGAGAGTTGAAGTTGACCGCACTGACCACGTCGCCTTGCGCAGCTTCAGCGCAGGCCGCCAGCACGTCAGCGTCTTCCAGACCGAGGATGGCAGCCATGCCGCCCTGCCCGGCCGGAACCGCTTCCTGCATCAGTTGACCACGGCGCTCAACGAGCTTGACCGCGTCAGCCAGCGTCAGGCTGCCAGCAGCAACCAGCGCGCTGTATTCACCCAGGCTGTGACCGGCAACGAATGCCGGACGCGCACCACCTTCAGCCAGCCACAGACGCCACAGAGCGATCGAAGCGGTCAGAATGGCCGGTTGGGTTTTGTCGGTTTGATTGAGCAGCTCTTCCGGGCCCTGCTGGGTCAGTGCCCACAGGTCATAACCCAGAGCCTCAGAGGCCTCTTTGAAAGTTTCGAGGATCAACGGATATTCCGCGCCCAGCTCGGCCAACATGCCGAGGGACTGCGAACCCTGTCCTGGAAAGACGAATGCGAGGGAAGCAGACATGTAACAAGCCCCTAATGATCTTGTCGTCGGAAAATGACGTCCCGTTGGGGACGCAAGAAACTGACAGTTGGATGGCCCTTTGAACCGGGCGGTCACATTTAAGCATTGTCCGACGAAAACGCCTAAGACAACAAATCCTCCAGACGACCGTGGAGGCGTTCGGGAAGATTCTCCTGAATCTCGATCAGCGCGCGCTGAATCGCACTCTGAAAGCCCTGAACCCCGGCCGAACCGTGACTTTTCACAACAATGCCCTGCAAACCGAGAAAGCTTGCGCCGTTATGTCGCGCCGGCGCCAGATCGGCCTGCAAGCGCTTCATCAGCGGCAACGCCAAAGCCCCCACGGCACGGGAGACGAGATTTCTTTTGAACAACGCTTCAATGCGCGCAGCAATCATCGTCGCCAGCCCTTCGCTGGACTTGAGCAGGATGTTGCCGACGAATCCATCACACACCACCACATCAGCTTCGCCACGATACAAGCCGTCGCCTTCGATAAAGCCGATGTAGTTGATGCCGCGAGCAGCCTGCAACAGCGTCGCCGCCAGCTTGACCTGCTGATTGCCCTTGATGTCTTCGGTGCCGATGTTCAGCAGCGCGACACGCGGGCGATGGATGCCCAGCGTCTGCGCCGCCACCGAGCCCATCACCGCAAACTGCAGCAGATGTTCGGCACTGCAGTCGACGTTGGCGCCCAGATCGAGCAACTGGCAATAACCCTTCTGCGTTGGAATCGCCGCCACCATCGCCGGCCGATCAATACCCGGCAGCGTCTTCAGCACAAACCGCGACAACGCCATCAATGCACCGGTATTGCCAGCACTGACACAGGCCTGAGCCTTGCCATCGCGCACAAGTTCAAGGGCGACACGCATCGACGAATCCGGCTTGCCACGCAAGGCCTGGGTCGGCTTTTCGTCCATGGTAATGACTTCACTGGCCGCAACAATCGCCAGGCGCGCGCGATCAGCAGCCGATTGGCCGTGGATCAATTCTTCAAGAAGGGAGGGTTGACCGACGAGGGTCAGGTGCAGCGAGGGCGTAGCAGACAGACAAGCAAGGCTGGCCTGAACAATGCTGCGGGGACCGAAGTCCCCGCCCATTGCGTCAATCGCGATGACTTGAGCGGACAAGTGATTACTCGTCAGCGCCCTTGTCGATCACTTTACGGCCACGGTATACGCCTTCTGGCGATACGTGGTGACGCAGGTGAACTTCACCAGTGGTTTTTTCTACAGACAGGGTGCTAGCCTCGAGAGCGTCGTGCGAACGGCGCATGTCACGGGCAGAGCGGGATTTTTTGTTCTGCTGAACAGCCATAATTGATTAACTCCTAAACGTTTGGGTCACGCTTTAACTGCGCCAATACACTGAACGGGTTGGACCGCGTTGACTCGTCCTCGCTCGGTTCGGGCTCATCGAGACCCGCCGGCTGCTGGCATTCTTCCGGATGATGAGCAGGCACAATGGGCAAGGCGAGCAGAAGCTCCTCCTCGATCAGTGACTGCAGATCCAATGGATCTTCGCCCAGTTCCAGCACGTCATAACCTTTCGGCAACGACTGGGTATTCGCACCCTCTTTCACCACAGCATAACTGCATTCGCTGTGGATCGGCAGGGTGACCAGCTCAAGACAACGCTGGCAAACCATTTTGACCTCGGTGTCGATAAAGCTGTGGATCACCACAGATTTACGTTCATCTCGCTCAAAAACGAATTTCGCCTGCACCGTACCGACATCGTCGGAAAGCGGGTCGCAGAGTCTCTTCAAATCGGCCAGCAGCAGTTCACCTTGAAGGGTGGTGCCACGGTCAGCCAATTTGCGCGGGTCAACGTGAGGTGGAATCGGGTCATTCAACATAGGCGCAGCATTATAGGGATGCACCCACCCATGTCAAAGGAAATTGTGCCCTGTCCGTCACTTGCGTGCCTCCGCTAGAATTCGCATCTGCCTCAGGAGACGCGAATGCTGCCTTTATTACTCGCTTCAAGCTCGACCTACCGCCGGGAATTGCTCGCCCGCCTGCACCTGCCGTTCGTCTGCAGCTCGCCGGATATCGATGAAAGTCATCGCCCGAACGAGTCAGCCATCGAACTGGTCAAACGCCTCGCCGAGCAAAAAGCCCGCGCACTGGCCGACAGTCATCCCGCTCATCTGATCATCGGCTCGGACCAGGTTGCTGTGCTCGGCGAGCAGATCATCGGCAAGCCGCACACCTTCGAGAAGGCTCGCGAGCAACTGCTGGCCGCGAGCGGCGCCAGCGTGACCTTCCTGACCGGCCTGGCCCTGCTCAACAGCCAGACCGGTCAGTGCCAGATCGACTACGTGCCATTCACCGTCCACATGCGCACACTGGATGAAGCACGCGTCGAACGTTACTTGCGCATTGAACAGCCTTACGACTGCGCAGGCAGCTTCAAGGCGGAAGGCCTTGGCGTGAGCCTGTTTCAATCCACCGAAGGCCCTGACGCCACCAGTTTGATCGGCCTGCCGCTGATTCGCTTGATCGACATGCTGCTGGCCGAAGGCGTGCAAATCCCCTAATCCACAAAAAACCGGCCATCAAGGCCGGTTTTTTATTTAACTGCGACTTTTTAACGCAACGAAGGCCCGTGGAAACCCATCCACATCGCCAACTGCTCAGCCACACTGGCGCCAAGCTTCTTCGAGAAGCGATCGAACGGCGACTCCTGAACGGTGAAGTCCACCAGCTCTTTCTCGCCAATCACATCACGCGCCACCGAACTGGCATTGCCCAGACCATCGATCAAGCCCAGCGGCAGCGCCTGCTCGCCCGACCAGACCAGCCCAGAGAACAGCTCCGGATGATCTTTGTCCTTCAGGCGATCACCACGACCCTGCTTGACGCTATTGATGAACTGCTTGTGCGTGGTATCGAGCACGCTCTGCCAGAATGCCGTTTCTTCAGGTTTCTGCGGCTGGAACGGATCGAGGAACGATTTGTGCTCGCCCGAGGTGTACGTACGACGCTCGACACCCAGCTTCTCCATGGTGCCGACAAAGCCATAACCGGCCGCCGTCACACCAATCGAACCGACCAGGCTCGCCTTGTCGGCATAGATCTGATCCGCCGCGCTGGCGATGTAATAGGCACCGGACGCCCCCAGATCGGAAATCACCGCATACAGTTTGATATCCGGATGCAGGCCGCGCAGACGCTTGATCTCGTCATACACATAACCCGATTGCACCGGACTGCCGCCCGGGCTGTTGATCCGCAGGATCACACCCTTGACCTTCTTGTCCTCGAACGCCGCCCGCAGGCTGCCGACAATATTGTCGGCGCTGGCCGGCTCTTTATCGGCGATCACGCCGGTGACGTCGATCAGCGCGGTGTAGTTCGGCCCGCGCGTGGCACTCTTTTCCATGTCCATCAGCGGCGTGAACAGAATCAGCGCCACAAACAGATAAACAAACGTCAGCAGTTTGAAGAAAATTCCCCAACGTCGCGAACGGCGCTGTTCCTGCACACCGGCCAGCAGGGTCTTTTCCAACAGCTTCCAGCTTTTCTCGTCACCGCCGTCGGCACTTGCCTTGGCCGGTGCTTTCCATTCGTCGGTCATGCCATCCACCCCAGCAAAAACGTATTAAGCCTGCTGTCCCAGCCAGGCATGCAATTCGCAAAAACGGTCGATCGACAGGCGCGGCTCGAACTGCTGCAGCGACTCGATCGATTGCGCGCCATAACTGACCGCCACCGAATCCATCCCCGCATTGCGCGCCATCAGCAGATCAAAGGACGAATCCCCGACCATCAGCGCCTGCTCCGCACGCACACCACAATGCGCAAGGATCTGCTCCAGCATCAGAGGGTGCGGCTTGCTCGCAGTTTCATCGGCAGCACGGGTGATATCGAAATAATCTTCCCAGCCATTGGCCTTGAGCACCCGATCCAGCCCCCGGCGATTCTTGCCGGTGGCGACAGCCAGGTGATAACCCTGCTCGCGAAACGACGCCATCGACTCGACAACACCTTCGAACAACGGCGAAGGCACAGCCTCTGCAGCGATGTAGTGATCGGCGTAATACTCGCGAAACAACGTCATTTCGGCATCGCTGATTTCGGGATACAGCGTACGAATCGCCTCGGGCAAGCCCAGTCCAATGATGCCTTTGACGGCAAAATCATCGCGCAACTCGAAACCGGAGCGCCCGGATGCGGAATGCATGGCCTCGACGATCCGATGGATGGAATCGGCCAGGGTGCCGTCCCAATCGAAAATCAGCAGCTTGTAATCAGATGGGCGCACTCAATCGCTCCACGGTCTTGGCCCACATTTCATCGACCGGCGCCTGCAAGGTCAGCTTGCCGCCATCAGGCAACGGCACGGTCAGCATGTAGGCGTGCAGGAACAGGCGCTTACCACCCAGATCGCGGATTTCCTTGGTGAAATCCTCGTCGCCATACTTGCTGTCACCAGCAATGCAATGGCCGGCATGCAAGGTGTGCACGCGAATCTGGTGGGTTCGACCGGTAACCGGCTTGGCCTCGACCATGGTGGCGAAATCACCGAAACGGCGCAGCACCTTGAACATGGTCAGGGCTTCTTTGCCTTCGTCATTGACTTCGACCATGCGCTCGCCGGAACGCAGATTGCTCTTGAGCAATGGCGCACTGACTTTCTTGATCGAGGTCGCCCAGTTGCCGCGAACCAGCGCCATGTAGCGCTTGTCGACGCCATCGCCGCGTAATTGCTCGTGCAAGTGGCGCAACATGCTGCGCTTTTTGGCGATCATCAGCAGGCCGGAGGTGTCGCGGTCGAGACGGTGAACCAGCTCCAGCTCTTTGGCATCGGGACGCAACTGACGAAAGGCTTCGATCACGCCGAAATTCAAGCCACTGCCACCGTGAACCGCAATGCCAGCGGGCTTGTTGATCACGATCAGGGCTTTGTCTTCGAAGACAATCGAGGCTTCCAGGCGCTGCAACAAGCCTTGGGCGAGTGGCACCGGCTCATCACGCTCAGGCACGCGAACCGGCGGCACGCGCACGATATCACCGGCCTGCAGCTTGTATTCGGGCTTGATCCGACCTTTGTTCACACGCACTTCGCCTTTGCGCAAAATGCGGTAAATCAAAGTCTTGGGCACGCCTTTGAGCCGGGCGAGGAGAAAATTGTCGATTCGTTGGCCGGCATACTCCGGCGAGACTTCAAGCAATTGAACGCCTGGAGTCGAAGGGGCAGTAGTTGTCATGCCGCGGATGATAACAATTTTTATGGAATTGAAGCACTTAATCATTGCTGCTATAGTCGCGAACGCCGCCAAAAGCGGCCTGGACAGAGGAACCACGGTCAAAAACCGGCCCTGACCAACGCAATTCACCAGGACGCGAGGCCGTCCTACGGGGCTTTTGCTACGTAACGGTGGAGTTTTCAGTTGCAACGAGCGCAGGTGACATGAGGCCTGAATTACACCGCCGAGCAGAGTTTTAACTCGCCTGGCAGGCACACATTCAAGGCCAGTTCACAAAGTGCAGTCAGCTGCAGATGACCCCGAGCGAATGCTTCGGAAACAACGCCTGAATTAGCCATGATGCGTGACCTCCCCTTTCGGAGCTCACGGTAAATGCCAACCCGCTGCGGATTCTGCGCGCGGCAGCACCCGAATTATCAGGGATACGTGTAGGGTGGAGATGCACAACCGCTGGACTGTGTAGCAATAGGCTTTATCAAGACGCTTCATCTCGTCCACAGCCGCTGGTTGATTCCTCCTCCTGACTGAGTGCTTAAGTAGCCACAGCAAGCAGGACGCGTACGTCGCTATATCGGCCCAATTGGCCGCATATCGCTGGACACGGGAATGGCCAACCACTCCCGACGCACCTGACACCGACCGTGAGAAGTCGTGTGTGCCGAACGCCGTTTCCGGCAGCCCGGAAACCGACGGTACTACATGAAAAGAATGCTGATTAACGCAACTCAACCCGAAGAGTTGCGTGTTGCACTGGTAGATGGCCAACGCCTCTACGACCTGGACATCGAATCCGGTGCACGCGAGCAGAAGAAGGCCAACATCTATAAAGGCCGCATCACTCGCATCGAACCAAGCCTTGAGGCTGCCTTTGTCGATTTCGGCTCCGAGCGCCACGGCTTCCTGCCCCTCAAAGAAATCTCCCGCGAGTACTTCAAGAAAGCCCCTGAAGGTCGCGTCAACATCAAGGACGTCCTGAGCGAAGGCCAGGAAGTCATCGTTCAGGTCGAAAAAGAAGAACGTGGCAACAAGGGCGCCGCCCTGACCACCTTCATCAGCCTGGCCGGTCGTTACCTCGTGCTGATGCCGAACAACCCGCGTGCCGGCGGTATCTCCCGTCGCATCGAAGGCGAAGAGCGCAACGAACTGCGTGAAGCGCTGAACGGTCTGGTTGCACCGGCCGACATGGGTCTGATCGTGCGCACTGCCGGCCTTGGCCGCAGCAGCGAAGAAATGCAGTGGGACCTCGATTACCTGCTGCAACTGTGGACCGCCATCAAAGAAGCCTCGCTGGATCGTTCCGCGCCATTCCTGATCTACCAGGAAAGCAACGTGATCATCCGCGCCATCCGCGATTACCTGCGCCAGGACATCGGCGAAGTGTTGATCGACAGCGTTGAAGCCCAGGACGAAGCTCTGACCTTCATTCGCCAGGTGATGCCGCAGTACGCCAGCAAGATCAAGCTGTACGAAGACAGCGTTCCGCTGTTCAACCGTTTCCAGATCGAAAGCCAGATCGAGACCGCTTTCCAGCGCGTCGTTGAACTGCCTTCCGGCGGCTCCATCGTTATCGATCCGACCGAAGCTTTGGTGTCCATCGACATCAACTCGGCGCGCGCCACCAAAGGCAGCGACATCGAAGAAACCGCCCTGCAGACCAACCTTGAAGCCGCCGAAGAAATCGCCCGTCAGTTGCGCCTGCGCGACATCGGCGGCCTGATCGTCATCGACTTCATCGACATGACCCCTGCCAAGAACCAGCGCGCCGTGGAAGAGAAAGTCCGCGAATGCCTGGAAGCCGACCGCGCTCGCGTGCAGATCGGCCGCATCTCGCGCTTCGGCCTGCTGGAAATGTCCCGTCAGCGCCTGCGTCCATCGCTGGGCGAAAGCAGCGGCATCGTCTGCCCGCGTTGCAACGGCACCGGCATCATCCGTGACGTTGAATCGCTGTCGCTGGCCATCCTGCGCCTGATCGAAGAAGAAGCCCTGAAAGACCGCACTGCCGAAGTGCGCGCTCAGGTGCCGATCCCGGTCGCTGCGTTCCTGCTCAACGAAAAACGCAACTCGATCACCAAGATCGAACTGCGCACCCGTGCTCGCATCATCATTCTGCCGAACGACCACCTCGAAACCCCGCATTTCGAAGTTCAGCGTCTGCGTGACGACAGCCCGGAAGCCGCGACCAACCAGTCCAGCTACGAAATCGCTGCTGCCGCTGCCGAAGTCGAAGAAGTCCAGCCAGCCGCTGCGACCCGCACCCTGGTTCGCCAGGAAGCCGCAGTCAAGACGGCTCCGGCCCGCGCCAATGCTCCGGTTCCGACCGAAGCCGCCGCCCCTGCCGCTCCAGCACCGGCCCCGGTTGCCGCGCCTGAGCCAAGCCTGTTCAAAGGCCTGGTGAAATCGCTGGTCAGCCTGTTCGCCACCAAAGAAGAGCCAGCAGCTCCGGTTGTAGTTGAAAAACCAGCCAGCGAGCGTCCGGCCCGTAACGAAGAACGTCGCAACGGTCGCCAGCAGAGCCGCAACCGTAACGGTCGCCGTGATGAAGAGCGCAAGCCGCGCGAAGAACGTGCACCGCGTGAAGAGCGCGCCCCACGTGAGCCGCGCGAAGAGCGTCAGCCACGCGAAGCCCGTGAAGTGCGTGAGCCGCGTGAAGCCCGTACCGAAGCTGCTCCGGCCGCTCGTGAAGAGCGCGCGCCACGTGCACCGCGTGAAGAACGTGCACCACGTGCTCCACGTGAAGATCGCAAGCCACGTGGCGAGCGTGAAGAGCGTGTACGTGAACTGCGCGAGCCACTGGACGCCGTTCCAGCCGCTGCAGCTGCCGTAGCCGTTACTGCTGAAGAGCGCCCGGCCCGTCAGCCACGCGAAGAGCGCGCACCGCGTCCGCCGCGTGAAGAGCGTCAGCCACGCGCCGAGCAGGCCGCTGCTGCCGTCGCTGAAGAAGAAGAAGTGAACAGCAACGAAGAGCAACTGCCGGAAGACGGTTCGGAGAACGCCGAAGGCGATCGTCCACGTCGTCGTTCGCGCGGTCAGCGTCGTCGCAGCAACCGTCGTGAGCGTCAGCGTGATGCCAACGGCAACGTGATCGAAGGTTCGGAAGAATCCGAAGCCGGCGAAAACGCTGAAGAGCCAAGCACCGCCGATCTGGCTGCAGGCCTGGCTGTTACCGCAGCCGTTGCCAGCAGCGTGATCAGTGCTCCGGCGGAAGCCCAAGCCCACGAGCAAGCTGAACGCGCCACCGCCACTGTGCAGGAAACTGCTGCAGTGGAAGCGCCGGTTGTTGAAGCAACTACGCCAGTCGAAGTGGTTGCTGCTCCGGAAGTCGAAGTAGCACCGGTGCAGGAAACTCTGCCTCAAGTCGAGCCAGCGCCAGTTGTGTTCGCTGAGCCGGTGGTTGAAACCGTCGCTGAAACCGTGACCGAAACCGTGCGTGAAGTTCGTGAAGAACAAACCGCCTTCAACTGGGTTGCCGAACCAGCTGTTGCTGAAACACCAGCGCCAGTGGTTGAAGCACCGGTTGTTCAAGCGACAGTGTTCGAAGCACCTGCGGTTGAAGCTCCTGTGTTTGAAGAGACCAAAGTTGCCGAGCCAGTGGTTGTTACTGAACCAGCACCGGTTGTCGAAGCACCTGTCGTTGCCGAAGCTCCAGCTCCAGTGGTTGAAGCACCGGCTCCGGTCAGCGCTCTGACGCCAAGCGGCCGCGCGCCAAACGACCCCCGTGAAGTACGTCGTCGCAAGCGTGAAGAAGAGCGCCTGCAGAAGGAAGCCGAACTGGCTGCCGCTGCTGCTCCTGTTGCTGAAGTGGTCGAGGCAGCGCCTGCCCCGAACGCTGAAGAAGCGGTTGTCGAAGCAGTGATTGCTGAAGCACCACGCTCCGTTCAGGACGCGGTCGAGCAACACCATGAGGCCGAGGAAAAAGAACACGAGCCTAAACCTCTCGTGTAATTTCCAAAGCCGTTAAAAAGCCCCGCCTGATTATTCACGGGGCTTTTTTATGCCTCGATTTTTTGTGGTGGACTCCAGATCCAACCCCCTCACCCCAGCCCTCCCGAAACGTCGGACCGCCCCCGAGGGGACGAGGGGAAAGGGAGCCGATTTGCGCGGTTTTCAGATCTTGAGTTCAACTGGATATTTCAGGTCGATGTACCTCGAAAGAACTCCTGGATCAGTCCCCTCTCCCTCTGGGAGAGGGCTAGGGTGAGGGGCTCTTAGGAATTTACGCAGCTCTCAAGACGAAGCAAAAACCAAAGCCTCAGGCACATCGATATCCCACAGAATGCCCGGATCATCGACAGCAACCTCCACCACCCTGCCCTGCCTGAACAACGGCCGAGCCCCGCGATCGCCACTCAAAGCCTGCAACCCCGCACCAAACGAACGCCCAAACCCCACCGGATGGCCAAACTCGCCACCCTGCACAGGCACGCTCACCGCATCGTCGGCAATCGCCGCAACGACTCGTTCGATACTCGACGGCAAGATAAACGGCATATCCCCCAGTACAATCAACCAGCCACCGGCATCCGGGCAAGCCGCGACGCCAGCGGCAATGCTGTCCCCCATCCCGCTCGATTCAATCGAGACCACGTCACAGCCATAAGCCTGCGCCATGCGCATCGCCTGTGGCCGCGCCTCGGTCGTCACCAGCACACGCTTGTCCAGACTGACCGGCAGATTCAACAGCACCTGCTCAATCACCGAACGCACCGCGCCATCACGCCCGGTGCAGTCCGCCAGCAACTTGTCCTTATCGGCGCCGGCCACCTGGCGAAAGCGACTGCCCTCGCCCGCTGCCAGCACAATCACTGCAATGGATCGACTCATGCGTCCTCCAAAGTTTTCTTCTGCTTCAACTCGACGCCGTTCTTGATCGCGACGATTTCCGCCAGCAAGGACAAGGCAATTTCCGCCGGCGAATGACTACCGATGTGCAGACCGATCGGGCCGTGCAAACGATCAATAGCCGCTGCTGACAAGCCTAGCTGAGCCAGATTCTCCCGGCGCTTCTGACTGTTGACGCGCGAACCGAGCGCGCCAACATAGAAGGCTGGCGAATCCAGCGCGGTGAGCAGCGCCATGTCATCCAGACGCGGATCGTGAGTCAACGCGACAATCGCCGTGCGCTCATCGGTCTTAATGCTCAGCACCGCGTCATCCGGCATGCCCGGAACGAAGCGACCGTGGTGCTCCTCCCAACCGTAGACGAACTCGGTGCGCGGATCGCAGATCAGCACCTCAAAATCCAGCAACCGCGCCATATCCGCCACGTAACGCGACAACTGCCCGGCGCCGATCAACAATAAACGCCAGCGCGGACCGTAGATCGCTCGCAGGGTTTTGCCGTCGAATTCCAGCGCGTCGGACTTGCCGGCCGGCGACAGAAGCACTTCACCGGTTTCGATGTTCAACTCGCGAGCGACAATCTCGTGAGATTCGCAACGGCTCAGTAATTCGGCAACCCAGCCAGGATCACCGACGCGCTCTTCGGTCAGGCGCAACGTGCCGCCACACGGTAAACCAAAGCGCGCCGCCTCCTCTCGCGTGACGCCATAGGTGATCAACTGCACCGGCGGCCCGGCGCTGGCGATCCGCCCATCGTGCAAACGAGCAATCAAGTCATCCTCGACACACCCACCCGACACCGAACCGATCACCACGCCATCCTCACGCAGCGCCAACATGGCGCCCGGAGCCCGGGGCGCAGTGCCCCAGGTCTGCACCACGCTGAACAGCACCACCCGCTGTCCGGCGCGGCGCCACTCGAGGACGCTGCGCAGGACATTGAGGTCGACACTGTCCATTACGCCTCTGCCTTCTGCCAGCCCTGCAACTGATAACGTACCGGCAGATTGCGGATGCGCTTGCCGGTGGCGGCGAAGATCGCGTTACACAAGGCCGGAGCAATCGGTGGCACGCCCGGCTCGCCGACACCGCCCAACGGCACGTCGCCCGGCGGCGTCACCAGATGCACGGCGACTTCCTTCGGCGCCAGCGACATGCGCGCCACTTCATACATATGGAAGTTGTCCTGCTGGACCTTGCCGTCCTTGAAGCTGATTTCGCCCAGCACCGCGTTGCCCAGGCCCATCACGCAAGCGCCTTCGAACTGCGAGCGAATACGTTCAGGGTTGATCTGCGGCCCGCAATCCACGGCGATATCGGCCTTGTGCACGATCAGCGTGCCGTCGTCCTTGACCTCGACTTCGATCACCGCTGCCACATAGGTGACGAAGCTGTAATGCACAGCCAGCCCCAGACCACGGCCCTTGGGCAGTTTGCGTCCCCAACCGGCAGCCTTCGCGGCAGTTTCCAGCACGGTGCGCATGCGTCCGGTGTCGATCGGATAACGCTCGGGAGACTCGCCGTAGTTCCACTCTTCGCTCAGCGTGCGCGGATCGATCTGCCGATCCGGACCGAGCAGTTTGACCTGGTACTTGAGCGGATCCTCGCCAGCCTTGTGCGCCAGTTCATCGACAAAGCTCTGAATCGCGAAACCATGGGGAATGTTCGACACCGAGCGATACCAGCCGACCCGCGTGTGTACCGTCGCTTCGGGGTTTTCCAGACGCACATTGGGAATCGCGTAAGCCATGTTGGTGAAGCCCATGCCCAATTCGAACGCCGCTTCATGATTCATGCCCGGCGCGAACAACGCGGTGATGCTCGGCGCCACGGTGCGATGCAACCAGCCCGACGGCATGCCGTCCTTGCCCACGCCAGCTTTCAGATACTCGGCGGACACGGTGTGGAAATATGAGTTGTGGATGTCATCTTCACGCATCCACTGCACCCGCACGGCCTTGCCGGGGAACTCTTTGGCGAGGATCGCCGCTTCGACGACGAAATCCGGCTTGGATTTGCGCCCGAAACCACCGCCGAGCAGCGTGACATTGAAGGTGACATTGTCGAACGGCAGCCCAAGACGCTCGGCAATGCGTTCGCGGGTGACTTGGGGTGCCTGACTCGGCGCCCACGCTTCGCAAACGCCGTCCGTGTAGCGAGCGATGGCGACCATTGGCTCCATCGGCGCCTGCGCCAGATGCGGTAAATAGTAGGACGCCTCGAGGGTACTGGCAGCGCCGCTCAGAGCCTTGTCGATATCGCCGGTGTTGCGCACCACTTTGCCGGGCTTGAGCGAAGCGGCTTCGAGCTCCTTGCGATAGGCAATCGAGTCGTAACTGGCGTTCGGGCCGTCGTCCCACTCGATTTTCAGCGCTTCGCGGCCCTTGATCGCGGCCCAGGTATTGCTCGCCACCACGGCCACACCGCCTAACGGCTGAAACTCCGAAGGCAGCGGACGACTTTCGATCTGCATTATTTTGAGCACGCCGGGGACTTTCAGCGCGGCGCTGTCATCCAGCGATTTGACCTTGCCGCCGTACACCGCCGGACGGGCGATGGTGGCGTACAACATGCCATCGAAATGCACGTCCGCGCCGTATACCGCGCGACCGTTGACGATGTCGTCGCCATCGATGGCTTTGGTGCCTTCCTTGCCGATGTAGCGAAACTCCGACGGCTGCTTAAGACGCAAGCTGTCCCGTGCCGGTACTGCCAACGCACTTGCTGCGGCGGCTAGCTCGCCATAGCCCAGCTCACGGCCAGACGGTTTGTGAATGACTTTGTGCAACTGCGCGTGGCATTCGCCGACCGGCACTTTCCACTGCGCAGCGGCGGCCTGTTCAAGCATCGTACGGGCTGCCGCGCCACAACGCCGCATCGGCTCATACCAATGGCGCATGCTGCGCGAACCGTCGGTGTCCTGGTTGCCGAAACGCACTTCATCACCCGGCGCCTGCTGCACTTTGACGTGCGCCCAATCGGCCTCCAGCTCATCAGCGACAACCATGGTCAGACTGGTGCGCACGCCCTGGCCCATTTCCGAACGGTTGCACACAACGGTGACGGTGCCGTCGGCGGCGATGCTGACGTAGACCTTCGGATCATCAATCCAGCCGTTGGGCATGCCATCGGCGCCGAACTGTTTCGGTTTGTCTTCGGCCAACGCATCCTGCCAGCCCCAACTCGCCGCCAGTACCAGTGCACCGGTGGCGCCGACGCCTTTGAGAAAACCACGACGGCTGAGATTGCTCAGGGCGAAATCATTCGGAAGACGGCTCATGCTTTCGCCTCCTTCAAATGCGTGGACGCCTGACGAATAGCGATTTTGATCCGGTTGTAGGTGCCGCAGCGGCAAATATTGCCAACCATGGCCTCTTCGATCTGCTCGTCGCTCGGGTTCGGGTTGGTCTTTAGCAACGCGGTGGCCGACATGATCTGCCCGCCCTGACAGAAACCGCACTGCGCGACGGCTGTGTCGAGCCAGGCTTGCTGGACGATCTGCCCGACCGGATCAGCATGAAGATTGTCGATCGTGGTGACGTTCTGGCCGATCACCGAGCCGATCGGCGTGATGCAACTGCGGGCCGGCAAGCCATCGATATGAATGGTGCAGGCGCCGCACAGGCCCATGCCGCAACCGAATTTGGTGCCGTTGTAACCGGCGACATCACGAATCGCCCACAACAGCGGCATGTCTTCAGTGACATCGAGGGGATGGTCTTGACCGTTGAGTTTCAGGGTAATCATGGGCACGCCCGCATATTTTTAGTGGTTATGGGGTCGAGCAATCTGCCGCCGTTGAATCGGCGGTGGTTCACGCAGATCGACTCAGGCTAATCAGGCTCTCTTGTGCCGACGGGAACGCCTGCACCGGGCCTTTGGTGGAGCAAATGACGGTTATCGTTAGCTCGCTAAGTTAACCCAGCGTTAACAAAAAAGCCCTGCACTTTTTAATCAGTGCAGGGCCTTGGATGTGCTTTGAAAGCGTAGTCTCAATAGCGGTTAGGCTCCATCTCCAGCTCGACATTGAAACGTTCGGCAATGTCTTTCTGAATGCGTTGCGCCAGATCGAGCAGTTGCAGGCCGGTCGCCGTGCCGTAGTTGACCAATACCAGCGCCTGCAATTTATGTACGCCGGCATCGGCCTTACGGAAACCTTTCCAGCCGGCACGCTCGATCAGCCAACCCGCCGCCAGTTTCATCTGCCCGTCCGGTTGCGCATAGGCCACCACATCCGGATGCTGTTCTTTGATCTGCGCGACGATGGCCGCAGACACCAGCGGATTCTTGAAGAAGCTGCCGGCATTGCCAAGCACCGCAGGATCCGGCAGTTTTTCACTGCGGATGCTGCAAATCGCTCGACTGACATCGGTCGGCGTAGGCTGCTCGATCCCCTGCTCACTCAGGCGCTGGCGCACCGGACCGTATTCCAGATGCAGATGCGCGACGCGATCGAGCGTGAAACGCACACGTAGAATCAGCCAGCGCCCAGGCTGCTGCTTGAACAGGCTGTCGCGGTAGGCGAAGTTGCATTCTTCGAGGGTGAAATCGTGCAGCTCGCCGGTCTGACGATCCAGCGCGGTGAGGCCAGCGAAGACATCCTTGATCTCGACGCCGTAAGCGCCAATGTTCTGCATCGGCGCAGCGCCGACAGTGCCGGGGATCAGGCTGAGGTTTTCCAGTCCGGAAAAGCCCTGCGCCAGGGTGTATTGCACAAAGGGGTGCCACGGCTCGCCGGCCTCAGCTTCGATCACCACGCGGCTGCCGCCATCGCTGATCACACGAATCCCGCGCGTCGCCATGCGCAAGACCAGCGCAGGGATATCCGCAGTCAGCAGCAAGTTGCTGCCCCCGCCGATCACCAGCAACGGCACGTCGTGAGCCGTGGCATACGCCAGCGCTTCACGGACATCGGTATCGCTATGGGCTTCGGCGAACAGTTGCGCGCGGACATCGACGCCAAAACTGTTGAACGGTTTCAGGGAAACCTGCGGTTGCACCTGCAAACTCATAGCCGGCCCTTCACTTCGATCAACAATTGGTCACAGGCCGCTTCAATCAGATCCAGTACCTGCTCGAAACCCTGATCGCCGTCGTAATAAGGATCCGGCACTTCATCGACAACACCGGCGTAGCGACGCAGAAACAGGTCCAGCTCGGCTTTGCCGGTGGACGGCTGCAATGCCTTGAGGTTACGCAGGTTGCTGTTGTCCATCGCCAAAATCAAGTCGTAACTGGCGAAGTCGGCCCGGCTGACCTGTTGCGCGCGTTGCGCCGACAGGTCATAACCACGCACTTTGGCGGCAGCTTGGCTGCGCTTGTCCGGCGGATTGCCGACGTGCCAGTCACCGGTGCCGGCGGAAGCCACTTCGACTTGATCCGCCAGCCCCGCTTCACGCAGTTTGTGCCGCAACACGCCTTCGGCCGTGGGCGAGCGGCAAATGTTGCCCAGGCATACAAACAGAACGCGCATCAGGCCCCCAGCAGGCGACGAACGCGCTCGAGATCTTCAACCGTGTCGACGCCGGTTGGCGGTGCGATCAGCGCGTCGGCAACGTGAATGCGCACGCCATGCCACAGGGCACGCAGTTGCTCGAGGGATTCAGTGTTTTCCAGCCAGCACGGGCCCCAACTGACGAAGTCCTGAAGGAAACCGGCGCGGTAGGCATAGATGCCGATATGGCGACGGTATGGCACGCCCTCCGGCAATTGCTCGCGGCTCTTGGCGAACGCGTCGCGTGCCCACGGCAGGGTCGCGCGGCTGAAAGTCAGCGCCAGACCGTTGAGGTCGCTGACGACCTTGACCACGTTCGGATTGAACAGGGTTTCCACGTCCTCGATCGGCTCGGCCAGCGTGGCCATGCGCGCTTCAGTGTGAGCGGCCAGATTGGCGGCAACCTGATCGATCACGCTCGGCGGAATCAGCGGCTCGTCACCCTGCACGTTGACCACGATCGCGTCAGGCTCAAGGCCCAGTTTCGCCGCGACTTCGGCCAGACGATCAGTGCCGGAATTATGGTCTTCACGGGTCAGCACCACTTCGGCGCCAAAGGCCTTGCAAGCCTCGACGATGCGCGCGTCGTCAGTCGCGACCACCACACGAGTGGCGCTGCTTTTGCTCGCCTGCTCCCAGACGTGCTGGATCATCGGCTTGCCGGCAATGTCCAGCAGCGGCTTGCCCGGCAAACGGGTCGAGGCGAAACGCGACGGGATGACAACGGTGAAGGCAGTGGTCATTTATCCAGACGCTCGTCGGTGGTCAGGGTGCGGGCTTCGCTTTCGAGCATCACCGGGATGCCGTCGCGGATCGGGTACGCCAGACCGGCGCCCTTGCTGATCAACTCGGTCTTGTCGGCGCTGAGCTTGAGCGGGCCTTTGCAGATCGGGCACGCGAGGATATCGAGCAATTTGGTGTCCATGAACATTCCCTGAGTAAAGAGTTAAGGCAAAAGCCGATCGGGCAACAGGCGCATCAGATGTGTGTCAAACCAGGCCACGAAGGCCGGCGACGGCACGGCATCGACGGCCAGATACCACCAGTCGGCAGCAGCAAAAGAGCGGCACTTCACCGCGTCTTTTTCGGTCATCACCAACGGCAATGAAGGTGTGAAATTCAAGGCTTGCACGCTGTATTCGGCGTGATCGGCAAACGCATGTGGGATTGCTCGCCAGTCTAGCGCCTCGAGGGTATTGAAGAAACGTTGCGGATTGCCGATTCCGGCGACGGCGTGCACGGCCTGGCCTGCTGGAAAATGATCGAGCGGTTTACGCTCGCCGCTGTGCAGATTGACCAGAGCAGTGGGTTGCAGATGGAAAGCGAAACCGTCGTCGCGATCTTCAGTGGCACCGTTGAACAGCACGCCGTCGACGCTTTGCAGGCGTTCGATCGGCTCGCGTAAAGGCCCGGCGGGCAGGCAGCGCTTATTACCGAGGCCGCGAGCAGCGTCGATCAGCACCAGCTCCAGATCACGCGCCAGACGATAATGCTGCATGCCGTCATCGGAGAGGATCAGATCCAACGGTTCACTGGCGAGCAACGCTTTGACGGCCGCGCTGCGATCGGGATCGATCATCAGCGGCACGCCAGTGCGCTGCACGATCAGCAGCGGTTCGTCACCGGCAATGTCGGCGGTTTGATCGGCCTCAACGCGCCAGGGCAATTGTGGCGGCTTAGCACCGTAACCGCGACTGACCACACCGACGCGCAATCCGCTGCGCCGGCAATGTTCGATCAGCCAGAGAATCATCGGCGTCTTGCCGGTACCGCCGACGGTGATGTTACCCACCACAATCAACGGCACCGGAGGCTGATAGATCTCGCCTTCACCGTCGAGAAAGCGCTGGCGCTTACCCACCACCACGCGGCGATAGAGCATTTCCAGCGGCCGCAGCAGCGTCAGGGCCGGGTGCCCCTGATACCACGCAGCGAGCAAACGATCGGACAGGCTCATCAGGATTTGGGCGCCGCCTCGACCGTGGTCATGCGCAGATGGCTGAAACCGAGCTTGCCGGCCGCGTCCATGGCGGTGATCACTGATTGATGCTGAGTCTTGCCGTCGGCACTGATCGACAACGGCATATTGGTGTCGCCGTTGGATTCTTTCTGCATGGCTTCCATCAAAGTCGCCAGATCATTTTTCGGCAAAATCTTGTTGTTCACCGAAAACACGCCCTCAGCGCTGATGGCCACGTCAATCTGCTTGAGTTGCTGATCTTCGGCCGGCGAGCCACTGACCGCTTCCGGCAAATCGACACGCAACTGGGTTTCACGGGTAAACGTGGTGGTCACGACGAAAAACAGCAGCAGAATGAACACCACGTCGATCAGCGACGCGAGGTTGATATCGATGGTTTCCCGAGGCTTGCGACGGAATTTCACGCGCGGCCCTCGGCCAGATCGACGTCACGGTCGCCCTGCACCACTTCAACCAGTTTGATCGCTTCCTGTTCCATGCCCACCACCAGTTCATCGATGCGGCGTTGCAGGAACCGGTGGAAGAACACCGCCGGAATACCGACCATCAGACCCGCAGCCGTGGTGATCAGCGCTTTGGAAATACCACCAGCCAATACCGAAGCGTTGGTGGTCATGCCTGAGCCAGTAAAGGCGCTGAAAATGTCGATCATGCCCAGCACCGTGCCCAGCAGACCGAGCAACGGCGACATGGCGGCAATGGTGCCCAGCGCATTGACGTAGCGTTCGAGTTCGTGAATGACCCGGGCGGCGGCCTCTTCGATGCACTCTTTCATGATCTCGCGACCATGCTTGGAGTTGGCCAGACCGGCAGCGAGGATTTCCCCCAGCGGCGAATTGGCGCGCAATTCCTTGAGTTTTTCTTTATTGAGCTGCTTGTCCTTGATCCACACCCAGACCTGGCCCAGCAGATGCTCGGGGGTGACGCGACTGGCGCGCAGGGTCCACAGGCGCTCGGCGACGATCGCCATGGCCGCGATGGAACTCAGAATGATCGGCAACATCATCCAGCCGCCGGATTTGACCAATTCCCACACAGTGACAGTCCCCTCGAAAAAGTGCGCCACTTTACCATACCGATCCGCGATTAAGACCCGCCGCTCCGACGACCGTGAGGTGGCATCCATGCTGGCACCGATCAACGGGCGAGTGCCGGCGGATCGCGCCAGAAACGCCGCTGTTGACGCATCGTCCACGGCGGTTTGAAGCGGCCCAGTTGCAGATGAATGGCGCCCTGCTCGGCGCTGTCGTAAATGCGCAGGCCCTGTTTCCGATAACGCGCGAGCACGGTTGGGTGGGGATGGCCAAATGAATTGCCATGACCTCGCGAAATCAGCACGGACTCTGGCTTCAAGACGTTAAGCAGCGCCATCGACGATGAACTGCGGCTGCCATGGTGAGGCGCTTGCAGCCAGTGCGTCGGGGCAACCAGCGGACTGTCGAGCAGCGAGCGTTCGGCGTGGGTGTCGATATCGCCGGTCAGCAGCAGGCGCTCGCCATTGGCCTCGATCTGCAATACGCAGGAACGCTGATTGCTGTCGCGGGCATCCGCCCACTGCCAGAGTTGAAAACGCACGCCGTCCCACTGCCATTGCCGGCCGCTTTCGCAGGCTTCGGCGCGCAACTGCGCGGGCAATCCCGCCGGGTCGCCGCTGATCACTTGATCGACGGTCAGACCACGGGTGATCGCCAAAGCGCCGCCAGCGTGATCGGCGTCCGCATGGCTGAGCAGCATCAAATCGAGTTTTTCCACATTGAGTTTGCGCAACGCGGGCAGCACCACCCGCTCGCCGAGATCGAAATCGCCAAAACGCGGCCCGGCGTCATACAGCAGCGCGTAATGACGGGTGCGGATCAGAATGGCCAGGCCTTGGCCGACATCGAGTTGCCAGATATCGGCCACCCCTTCATCCAGGCGCTCGCGTGGCGGCACAACCAATAGCAACAGCAATGGCCAGCCCAGCGGGCGCATCGGCACACCGCGCGGCAACAGCAACAACACGGCACCGAGGCTGCCGAGCAACCAGACCCAGCCCGGCACGGCGGCGGCTGTCCATGCCGGCCACTGCCCGGCAATCACCGCCAAAGCGCGAAACAGCGCGTCGATCAAACCGCCGGCCAGCCACAAAAGACCTTCCCCGACATGCGGCACCGGTAACATCAGCGTGCCGAGCAGTGCCGGCGGCAACGCCACGAGGCTGACCCAAGGCACCGCCAACAGATTTGCCAATGGCCCGCTAAGGCTGATCGGCAGATTCAGTGCCAGCAACACCGGGCACAGACCGATGGCTATCAACCATTGCGCCCGCGTCCAGGTTTGCCACCAACGCCACCCACCCAAGCGGCCACCAAAGGTAAAAATCAACACTGCTACGGCCGTAAAGGACAACCAGAAGCCGGGGCGCAGGCTGGCCAGGGGATCGAACAAAAGTACCGCATTGAACGCCAGCAACAACGGCCACCACGCACCAAGATGACGAAAGCGCAGGCGCCACAACAGTACCAGCCCGACCATCACGCAGGCGCGCTGTACCGGCACGTCGAAACCGGCAAGGAGGCCATAACCGAGCGCAGCCGCGAATGCCAGGCCGCAGGCCCACGGCAGCCAGGGCCAGCGCAGCGGCCACAGGCCAAAGCGGGCCAATCCGCCGACGAGCATGTACATCTCCGCTGCCAGCAATCCAATGTGCTGCCCGGAAATCACCAGCAAATGCACAGTGCCGGTGTCCTGCAGAATCTGCCAGTCCTCGCGACTGAGCCCCGAGCCATCGCCCAGCACCAACGCGGCCAGCGCTCCGTTACGTCCCTGTGCATCTACACTCAGCAAACGCTGCCGAATACTGTCGCGCCAGGCCCAGCGCGCTTCGCTCAGGCACTGGCCGTCCTTGATCGTGCCGGTCGCACCGATGCGTTGCGCCAGTAACCACGCCTCGTAATCGAAAGCGTCCGGATTGAGCAAACCACCCGCACGCTTGAGCTTGACCGCCAGACGCCAGCGCTCGCCACTGTTGACCGGCGGCCCGCCGTACCACGCGAGCCGCATCAGCGTTGGCAGTTTTTCGTGACGCGAGCGCGCATCAGCCAGTTCGAAACGCACCACGCCTTCACTGTTCTGCGGTAAACCGACGACCCGCCCTTCGACCCACCGGGTTTCTCCATCCAGCCCGGCCGGCAAACGATCATTCAACGCCCACTGCGCACCGACGCTGGCCCACGTGAAGCCAAACAGCAGAAACGCCAAGGGATAGCTGCGAAACGGCAGCAGCATCAAAGCCACGACCAGCAATAACAGCATCAACCAGACCGGCGGTAATGCCGGCATAAAAACCGGGGCCAGCAGACCGACTGCCAGCGCCATCATCCCTGTGCGCATAAGCCCGTCCTTGAGAGTCCCGTACTTAGGCATAGCGGGTGTCGGGCACGGACGCCGTCAACAATTGTCACAAAGTCTGAATGGGCGCTTCGTAGAATCCAGACATACTTGCCGCCTTAACCGACCGAGAAGCCTTATGCCCCGGCGCTTATTCAAACGTTACATGCCCGATCCGACGAGCATCAGGGAACACAAATCCTTACGCTTTCTCGGCAAGTTGCTGCATGACCCGAACCTCTGGCACCTCAATCGCCACTCGGTCGCGCGGGCAATGGCCGTCGGTTTGTTTGCCGCATTCCTGCCGATTCCGGCGCAGATGCTGGTCGCGGCCGCGCTGGCGATCACCGTGCGGGGGAACATGCCGATTGCGGTCAGTCTGGTGTGGCTGACCAATCCGATCACCATGCCGGCGGTGTTCTTCTGCACGTATCAGGCCGGGGCGTTTTTGATGGACGTGCCTGCCCGGCATCTGCCGGACGAGTTGACCTGGGAGTGGATCAGCGGCGAGTTGTCGACGTTGTGGCAGCCGTTTCTGCTCGGCTCGGTGGTGGTGGGACTGGTACTCGGCGCCCTCGCCTACTGCATTGTGATGATGTATTGGCGCTGGTGGGTGGCGCGGCAATGGGCGCGGCGCAAGAAAAACAGAATGCGCTGAATGCAAAACGGCCTCCGCAGTGGGAGGCCGTTTTGATTTGTGGCGTTTGCATTCGCGAGCAGGCTCGCGAAGAAGTCGACGCGGTTCTGGATCAGGTACGCATCCCGCGTCCACTCACCAGCAACCGTGCGCAACCGAGATACAGCACCACCGTCGCCACCAGCATAAAGGTGATCGCGATGCCGATCTTGATATCCGACACACCGAGAATGCCGTAGCGGAAGGCGTTGACCATGTGCAGCACCGGGTTGGCCAGCGACACGGTCTGCCAGAACGGCGGCAACAACGTGATCGAGTAGAACACCCCGCCCAGGTACGTCAGCGGCGTCAGCACAAAGGTCGGGATAATCGAAATATCATCGAAGTTGCGCGCAAACACCGCGTTGATAAAGCCCAGCAGCGAGAAGATCGTCGCCGTCAGCACCACCACCAGAATGGTCACACCCAGGTGATGCACCTGCAAATGGGTGAAGAACAGCGACAGGATCGTCACAATCACGCCGACCATCAGACCACGCAACACGCCGCCGATGGTGAAGCCAATCAGAATTGTATGAGGCGAAACCGGCGAGACCATCAATTCCTCGATCGAGCGCTGGAACTTGCTGCCGAAGAAACTCGAGACGACGTTGCCGTAGGAGTTGGTGATCACCGACATCATGATCAGCCCCGGCACGATGTACTCCATGTAAGTGAAGCCACCCATGTCGCCGATTTGCCGGCCGATCAGGTTACCGAAGATCACAAAGTACAGAACCATGGTGATAGCTGGCGGCAGCAGCGTCTGCGGCCAGATCCGCGTGAAGCGTTTGACCTCGCGGTAAACAATGGTTTGCAGGGCGACGAGGTTGGGACGGAATTCGGAACTCATACCGCCACCTTCGACAGATTTTTCTCCACCAGGGACACGAACAGTTCCTCAAGGCGATTGGTTTTGTTACGCAGGCTCAATACTTCGATGTTCTGCTGCGCCAACTGGGTGAACAACGCCGTGATGCCCATGGATTTGTCGACCTGGACTTCCAGGGTATGGCTGTCGATCAACCGGGCCGGATAACCGAGTAGTTGCGGCGCGGCGTGCAAGTGGTGTTTCAGGTCCAGCAAGAAGGTTTCCACGTGCAACTGGCCCAGCAATTGTTTCATGCTGGTGTTCTCGACGATGGTGCCGTGGTCGATGATGCCGATGTTGCGGCACAACTGCTCAGCCTCTTCCAGATAGTGCGTGGTGAGGATGATGGTGATGCCTTTCTGGTTCAGTTCGGTGAGGAACGTCCACATCGAACGGCGCAGTTCGATATCGACGCCTGCGGTCGGCTCATCGAGGATCAGCAGACGCGGTTCGTGCACCAGCGCACGGGCAATCATCAGGCGCCGCTTCATGCCGCCGGACAACGAACGCGACGGCACATCGCGCTTGTCCCACAGGCCGAGCTGGGTCAGATATTGCTCGGCGCGTTCCTTGGCAACTTTCGCCGGAATGCCGTAGTAACCGGCCTGAGTGACGACGATGTCGAAGGTCTTTTCAAACTGATTGAAGTTGAATTCCTGCGGCACCACGCCGATCGAGCGCTTGAGCTGCGCAGGATTCTTGTCCAGGTCGTGACCGAAGATATTCACCGTGCCGCTGGTCTTGTTGACCAGGGTCGAGAGAATGCCGATGGTCGTGGATTTGCCAGCACCGTTGGGGCCGAGCAAGGCGAAAAAGTCACCTTCGGCGACGTCCAGATCGATACCACTCAAGGCCTGGAACCCGTTGCCGTAGGTTTTGGTTAGCTGCCGGATGGACAGAGCGGAACTCATATCTGATTTACGCACCATTGAAGGAAAAAAGGAGACGGCGGCGAAAGATCGAACCGCAGCGCAAGTGCGCAATGGTGCTTGCCGCCGCCGCACAAGTACAGTCAAGTGTGTCGATAGTAGGTATTAAGTCAACGCGGTCATAACGGCTTTTTTATAAGCCGGACGCTGCTTCAAGCGCTCGTACCAGGCTTGCAGATGCGGCTGCGGGGCGCGTTCGATGGGCATCTCGAACCAGGCATAAATGAAACTGCCCAGTGGAATGTCGCCCATGCCGATTTCTTCACCAGACAGGTAAGGTTGGCTGGCGAGCGCCTGATCGGCCATGTTGAGCAGCTCGTTGCATTCCTTGATCGCGGCGTTGATGGCCGCCCAGTCCTGCTTCTCCGCCGGCGTGCGCAACACACCCCAGAACACCGTGCGGAAAGGGCCGGCAAAACTCGACGTGGTCCAGTCCATCCACTTGTCAGCGATGGCGCGTGCTTGCGGATCCGCCGAATACCAATGGCTGTCGAGGGCATGTCTGGCCAGCAGATAGCGAACGATGGCGTTGGATTCCCAGAGTACAAAACCGTCGTCCTCAATCACCGGCACCCGCCCGTTCGGGTTCATCGCCCGGTACTCGGGTGTGTCGACCACGCCGAATGCGCCACCGGCATCGATCGCCTCGTAGGCCAGGCCGAGCTCTTCAGCAGCCCACAACGGCTTCCTGACATTCGATGAGTTTTTCCGTCCCCAAATCTTCAGCATGACCGCCTCTTTTCAAATGAGTGGGCAGGCAGCATACGCCGGATCAGACGCGGCTCAAATCACTCTGCATATCGCCCAGCAATGGTGGCTGCTGATCAGTGAACAGATGCGGATAGCACTTTTGCAGATGTTCGAAGAAGAACGTTTCCGGGACATCGGCGAATTGTCCGTGATCGACCAAGTACTCCATCAACTGTGCACCGTCGCGGTTGAACGGGTGGAAAACGCTGTCATTGATACCGTCGAATTCCAGCGGCGCAACGTTGAACAGCTCGCAGAGCTTCTGGTTGAACGCCGGCGTGGCCTTGACCCAGCGATCATTGAGAAATAACTCGGTGTAGCCGTGCATGGCGAACATGTCGCTTTTCAATAACTCGAGCAGACGCGGGGTCGACAGGTGATTTTTCACGTCGGCCAGACCGATCCGCGCCGCGATTCCGCAATGCCGAGCGCAGCCCGCCAGCAGCGTGGCTTTCGGTACGCAATAACTCTCCCCCGTCGCCAGCGCATAACTGCCGCGCAAGGTCTGTGGATCACGGCTGAAGGTGTAGGGGTTGTAGCGCACCGCCTCACGCACGGCGTAATAAAGACTGATCGCCTGCGCGAGCGGATCGCGGCTGGCGCCGCGATGCTGTTCGGCGAACTCCACCACCGCCGGGTGGTCACTATCGATGAAGCGGCCGGGATTCAGATACTCGTGCATGACGACAATCTCCTGGGTGAGTCCCGAGTCTAGCGACAGCTTCAGCACAGAGATAACGACGTTTCGGCCAAACTTGGACGCAAAGACGCGGGATCAGCGAACGATTTCCCACACGTGTTGCCCACCGAACCTACGAAAACCATCCGGGGTTTCCCACGATTTTAATCACCTTGGTCTGACCACCCGGTTTTACAGATGCCGTCTAAGCTCTGGAGGGTCGATTTGCCTTGGTTCACGGAGGACTGAATATGCTGTTGTTGTGGATACTGGTTTTGATCGTCGGCGTGGCGTATCTCGCCCACCGGCGTATTTCGCCTCTGCCCGCGTTGGGCATCGTTGCCGTCTACCTTTTGGCGATGGGGATATTCAGTCACGCACCGGGCTGGTTGTTGCTGATGTTCTGGGTCTTGCTGGCGGTGGTCGCTGCACCGTTGCTGCTGCCCGACCTGCGCCGTAAGCACTTCACCGCGCCGCTGTTCAACTGGTTCCAGAAAACCCTGCCACCGATGTCGCAGACCGAACGCGACGCGATCGACGCCGGCACCGTGTGGTGGGATGGCGAGCTGTTCAGCGGCCGTCCGGACTGGGACAAACTGCTGGCCTATCCCAAGGCGCAACTGAGCGAAGAGGAACAGGCGTTCATCGACGGCCCGACAGAGGAACTCTGCGCGATGGTCACTGACTGGCAGATCGGCCAGTCGATGGACCTGCCACCCGAAGCCTGGACACACATCAAGGAACATGGCTTCTTCGCCCTGATCATTCCAAAAGAGTTTGGCGGTAAAGGCTTCTCGGCTTACGCGCACTCGCAAGTGGCAATGAAACTGGCGACCCGCAGCGGTGACCTCGCCTCCACTGTCATGGTGCCGAACTCACTCGGCCCGGCCGAACTGCTGCTGCATTACGGCACCGACGAGCAACGCAATCACTACCTGCCACGCCTGGCTCGCGGCGATGACATTCCCTGCTTCGCCCTCACCGGCCCGCTCGCGGGTTCCGATGCCGGGGCGATGCCCGACACCGGGATCATCTGCAAAGGTCAATGGGAAGGTCAGGAAGTCATCGGTCTGCGCTTGAACTGGGAAAAACGCTACATCACCCTCGGCCCGGTCGCTACCCTCCTCGGCCTGGCTTTCAAGGCCTATGACCCGGAACATCTGCTCGGTGACAAGGAAGACCTCGGCATCAGTCTCGCGCTGATCCCGACCGATACCGCCGGCGTGGAAATCGGTCGTCGTCACCTGCCACTGGGCGCTGCGTTCATGAACGGCCCGAACTCCGGCAAGGATGTGTTCATCCCGTTGGATTTCCTTATCGGCGGTCAGGAAATGCTCGGTAAGGGCTGGATGATGCTGATGAACTGCCTGTCGGTCGGCCGTTCTATCTCGTTGCCAGCCGTCGGCACCGGCGCAGCCAAGTTCACCAGTCTGGTGACCGGTCAGTACGCGCAGATTCGTGAACAATTCAACGTACCGTTGTCGGCGTTTGAAGGCATTCAGGAAGCCATGGCACGCATCGGCGGTAACGCGTGGATGATGGACGCGGCGCGGATGCTCACCGCCAACGCGGTGGACCTCGGCGAAAAACCCTCGGTGCTGTCGGCGATCCTCAAGTATCACCTGACCGAGCGCGGTCGCGAGTGCATCAGCCACGCCATGGATGTGCACGGCGGCAAGGCGATCATCATGGGCCCGAACAACTACCTCGGGCGCAGCTGGAACGGTGCACCGATCTTCATCACCGTGGAAGGTGCGAACATCCTGTCGCGCAACCTGATGATCTTCGGTCAGGGCGCGATTCGCTGCCATCCATTTGTGCTCAAGGAAATGGCGCTGGCGGGGCGTGAGGACAAGGATCAGGCGCTGAAAGAGTTCGATGGCCTGCTGCTCAAACACATCGGTTTCGCCGTAAGCAACGCGGCCAGCACGCTGGTGCTGAACCTCGGTTTCGGTCACTTCGAACACGCGCCGGGCGACAAGATCAGTCAGGGTTACTTCCGCGCCCTGAACCGTCAGGCAGCGGCGTTCGCCATGCTCGCCGACTTCAGCATGATGCTGCTGGGAGGCGAACTGAAACGTCGTGAACGTCTGTCGGCACGCTTGGGTGATGTGCTGAGCAACCTGTATCTGGCCTCTGCCGCACTCAAGCGTTACCACGATCTGGATTCGCCGGCGTACATGGAACCGTTGTTCCGTTGGGCGATGGAAGAAAGCCTCGGCCAAGCGGAACGGGCGCTGGATGAATTGCTGCGCAACTTCCCGAACAAAGTGTTTGGCTGTCTGCTGCGCGTCATCGTCTTCCCGTTTGGTCGCCGTCACAAAGGCCCGTCGGACAAACTCGGGGCCGAAGTGGCGGGCGTCATTGGTCGCGCCAAGGGTGATCCGGCCCTGGAAGAACTGCTTGCCGGTTGTTATCGCCCGCAGTCGGCAGACGATGCCGTCGGCGCGCTGCAACACGCCAGCGATCTGCTGCATGCCGCGCAACCGTTGCACAAAAAACTGCACACCTCGCTGAAAAGCGGTCAGGTCAAACCGGCCGCGGGTGAACACGCCATCGATGCAGCACTTGAGGCCGGGGTGTTGCAACCGATGGAAGCGCAGAGTCTGCGCGATGCCGAAGCGGCACGGCGCAAGGTGATCGACGTCGATGATTTCGACAAAGAGGAGCTGGCGCTGGCAGAGGGCAAAGTCCGCTGATCCTGACAAGCATGTCCAAGAGGGCGCAGGAGCTTTATACTCCCGCGCCCGTTTTGCTCTTGAGGACTTATCTCGTGTCCAACGTCGTTGCCGATCATCTTGTTTTGCTCGACCACCTGCGCAGTATCCTGGTCGCCGTAGGTGAGGCCGAACAGGTTCCCGAAGAAAGCCATGCCTTGTTCCTGGAGCGCTTCGACGAACTGCTGGCATCGCTGCCGATCGATCCGATCGAAAGCCAGTACCTGGGCCAGGACATCCTGACTCAAGTGATTACCCGTTACCCGCAGATCGCCCACCTGATCCCGCGCGATCTGCTGTGGTTCTTCGCAGGTGACTGCCTGCACTACCTGGCCGATGAAGAGATCGACCTGTATCAGGCACTGGAAGAACGCCGCTTCGAAGCTGAACAGAACGACGAACCGTTCGACTGGAATCAGGAAAAACAGCTGCTGGCGATGTCCGCTCAGGACAGCAAGCACTGATTTTCACCCGGTCATGAAAAGGCCCGCATGGTGAACCATGCGGGCCTTTTTTTGCGCTGGCGTTAGAGCAGGCCTTCGCTTTCGGGCAATTCATACGCCATCGCTGCGTTACTCACACCACCGGACTTGCCCGGCTTGCTCAAAGTCGGCTCTTTCTCCAGGCACTCCACCAGATAGTCGATAAACACCCGTAGCTTGGGTGGCAAATAACGCGTCGGCGAATGCAACAACCACAGTCCACCGTGATAAGACGCAAGAAAGGTCCAGTCCGGCAATACCTGTACCACCAACTTTTGCTCAAGCGCATAGCGAGCGGTGAAGTAAGGCAGACTGCCGATACCGATGTGCTGTAACACCGCGCCCAAGCGCACACCGGTGTGATTGGCGGCATAACGCCCGCGGACACCCACCGTCACCGCTTTACTGCCCTTCTTGAATTTCCAGCGAGCATCGCTGGGGGTTTCACCCAGATAAATACAGCTGTGATTGAGTAAATCATGGGGGTGAAACGGTGTGCCGTGTTCGGCCAGATATTGCGGTGTGGCACAGAGCAAATGGTCGATGGTCAGCAGTTGCCGCCCGACCAGCCCTGCCGGCGGCCGATCGGTGATACGAAACGCCAGATCGACATGGTCGTCGATCAAATCGACTTGGCGATCTTCCAATAGCAACTCGACATCAACCTTGGGATAACGCCGCAGAAACTCGGGCATGTGCGGATGAATCACAAACCGCCCGACTGCTTTTGGCACGCTGACCCGCACCAGCCCTTCCGCTTCATGGGTGAACTGGCCACTGATTTCCATCACTGACTTGGCCGCGCTAACCATCTCCTGACAACGCTTGAATACCTCTTCGCCGCCATCACTCAAACGCAGCTTGCGCGTAGTGCGCTGCAACAGTCGCGTGGCCAAGGCTTTTTCCAGCCGCGAAATACTGCGACTGACCGCCGACGGCGATGAACCCAGTTGCCGAGCCGCTTCAGAAAAGCTGCCGGTCTCCACGACCTTCACGAAGATTGCCATCTCACCGAGCAGCGGGAGCGGAAGATTTATGCTCACAGCGCACAAGTCCTTTGATGTTTTAACGGATTATCACGTTATTACACGATTCATATAATAAAAATAGAAATTTAAATAAGGGCATGGAATATGACGCTTCGCCTCTTTTTCCATAGTGATGACCTCAAGGCTAATGTAGAAGTCCTCGACTGCACGCCCCACGAGAACGAATTTGCCGTAGTGCTGCGCGCCACCCTGTTCCATCCGCAAGGGGGTGGCCAGCCCTGCGATACCGGCTGGATCGATGAGAGCCAGGTATTACGCGTCGTACAGGAACCGGACCGGATCGTTCATTACGTCGACCGCCCCGTAAAGCTCGGCATGACCTGTATCCGGGTCGATGGAGAACGCCGCAGCTTCAACACCCGCATGCATTCGGCCGGCCACCTGATCGGACATTTCGTTCAGGCCATGGGCTGGATGCCGATCAAGGCACACCACTGGCCGAATGAAGGCCGAGTGCAATTCAAACCCGGCGATGCTGCGCAGGAAGTCGACACCGAGACAGTCCAACACGGGATCGATCATTGGATCGAGCACGACCTGCCCCGCCTGACCTCGCTACGCGAAGGCGCGCGGGAAATCGGTTTTGGTGAGCTGCCGGCCTACGGTTGCGGCGGCACCCATGTACGTAGCCTGAAGGATCTGGGCACAGTCACGATCGCGTCCCTTTCGCAGAAGAAAGGCACGTTGTCCGTCCACTACAGCGTGGATTGAGCATTTCGGGCGCTGCCTCACGCAGAGTCCGACGCCGGGGGAACCGCATTCGCCGGTTCCGTTGACTATCGATAGATGGACCTAAAAACAATGATGCTAGACGTCGAGCGTCTCGATGAGACGTGCATAAAAAAACTGGCCAACGAAGAAGTCCTCGCCATCCGCGTCAAAGGTTTTTTGCCTGAGCCGCTGGCCATTCAGATTGGCAACAAAATTCTTGCTCCAGGCTTTGAGGGTTACATCAACGCGCCCAGTATCGGCCGCATCGGCATGGCTTTTTACGAGGCAGAAAACCAGCCGCTGCTGATCGAGGACTACTTCGAACGAGCCACCAGCAACATCGCGGAACTGCGCGATCGCTGCGCCCCCTATTCCTCGCCGATCGATACCTTGCGCTGCATGCTCGACGAATCCTGGCCGGCGGGTGCGCATCTGGAAAATCTCTACGGTCGGAAAATGTACGTCGGCCTTTCGCGAGTAGTGAAACCTGGCGTGTGCTTCCTGGCCCATCACGACATCTTCGCCAAGGACGCCCCGGACAGTTTCCAGGCCCGCAGCCTGGAGGCGCAGTTCGCCTGCAACGTCTATCTGAACATGCCGACCGAGGGCGGTGCGCTGCAGATGTGGGACGACGACATCACCCCGGATCAATTCGACGAGATGCGTGGCGACAGTTACGGCATCGAACCGGCGCTGCTCGGCCCACCCGCGCTTGAAGTCAGACCGCAACCCGGCGATTTCATCATGTTCAATTCGCGGCGCATGCACTCGGTGACGCCGGGCGTGGCAGATCCGCGCTTGAGTCTTTCCTTTTTTGTCGGCTATCGCGGCAATGCTTCACCCCTGACCTACTGGAGCTGAGATGTATTCGAATTATCTGGGCGAGTTTCTGGCGCTGGCTACTATTCACTTTCTGGCCGTGGTTGCTCCCGGTCCGGACTTCGCAGTCACCATTCGCCAAAGCGTTCGATTTGGCCGACTGGTGGGGATCTGTACGGCGCTGGGTATTGGCGCGGGAATTTCCGTACACGTGCTATACACACTGCTTGGCGTGGGCGCATTGATGCACACCACCCCGTGGTTGCTGACCGTCGCCAAAGTGATTGGCGGTGCCTATATCCTGTATCTGGGTGTCAGCCTGCTGCGCAGCAAGCCGAAATCGTCCCTTGAAGGTGAAAAGACCAGCGAGGAGCCGGTGGTTGAACAAACCCTGTTCAAAGCGTTCAGTACCGGTTTCCTGACCAATGCAACCAACCCCAAGGCCACGCTATTTTTCCTGGCCATCTTCACCACGATCATCAGCGCTGAAACACCTCTGCAAATCCAGGCGTTCTATGGTTTGTGGATGTGTTTTGTAAACGCGCTGTGGTTCGTGATCGTGGCGCTGTTTTTCTCAAGCAGCAAAGTACGCCTGCTGTTCATGCGCATGGGCCATTGGTTCGAACGCACCATGGGCGTAGTGCTGATTCTGTTTGCCGGCCGACTGATGCTGTCCTGGTAAGCAGACGCCAACCTGCAAAAAGGCCCGCCGAATCGTTTCGGAGGGCCTTTTTCTTGATGCCGGATGACATGACCACAAATCGCGCGCATACAAAAACGCCGCTCTGTTGAGCGGCGTTTTTGTAAATATGGAGCGGGAAACGAGACTCGAACTCGCGACCCCGACCTTGGCAAGGTCGTGCTCTACCAACTGAGCTATTCCCGCAATGGCGTCCCCTAGGGGACTCGAACCCCTGTTACCGCCGTGAAAGGGCGGTGTCCTAGGCCACTAGACGAAGGGGACACAGGCTACAACTTTCACTAATAAAAACGCCGCTCACTGAGCGGCGTTTCTAGAATTTGGAGCGGGAAACGAGACTCGAACTCGCGACCCCGACCTTGGCAAGGTCGTGCTCTACCAACTGAGCTATTCCCGCAAATGGCGTCCCCTAGGGGACTCGAACCCCTGTTACCGCCGTGAAAGGGCGGTGTCCTAGGCCACTAGACGAAGGGGACACGCTACCCGGAACACATGGTGTGTGTTTCGGTGTCCAGATCCGTATCCGAAGACTTGGCTCTGGTTTCACTCAGCACCGCCCGAAAGCACTGCTGTTTAAAATTGGAGCGGGAAACGAGACTCGAACTCGCGACCCCGACCTTGGCAAGGTCGTGCTCTACCAACTGAGCTATTCCCGCATTGGCGTCCCCTAGGGGACTCGAACCCCTGTTACCGCCGTGAAAGGGCGGTGTCCTAGGCCACTAGACGAAGGGGACACACTACAACATTCACTCCCTGCCGCGCTTCGCTGTGTGCTTTACGCTGCAAGTGGCGCGCATTCTATGGATGGATTGAGAAGTCGTCAACCCCTTGATATAAATTTATTTAAATCAATGACTTCGACCTGCTTTACGGCGGCAACCGGGCTTTTCCGTCGCCCGACCATTGACGCCTATATTCCGCCACTCGCCAAGACGTTATAGTCCACCGCACAGTGATGGCAATCTGCACCCGCAGCGCCAGCATTCATATAAGCAGCGTGCGGCCGATACAGATTGAACCTGCCGAACCAACCAGTCGAGCGGCGCTAGGCGGTTAAATGCCCAGCCACTACACTCGCATGCGAACCCTATAAAGAGGTCTTACCGGTGACACCACTCATGATCACCCTGCTTGTCATAGCCGGGATCGCAATTCTGATCGCCATTGGCTACATGAACCATGTGGTGGAAAACAACAAACTGGAGAAAGCCCGCACCAAGGTCGAACTCAACGACCGCCTGCGCCGTTGCGGCGAACTGACCGAGACCTTCCCGGGCCAGTTCATGACCCCGGCACTCAAACTGCTGCTGACCCGTCTGGAACTGAACGTCTGCCAGCGCCTGCTGAACCTGGAAAAAACCAGCGCCACCACTAAAGCGCGCATCACCGAACTGAGCGCACTGGTCGCCCAAGGTGAATCGATTCCGGTCAACAACCCACCGGCACCGATCCTGACCGAAGCCAAAGCCAAAGACGTGCGCTTCCTGCTCGAAGCCCTCCACGGCCAAATCACCCGAGCCGCGCACGACGGCTTCCTGCCACCGAACGAAGCCAAGCACTGGATCCGCGAAGTCCGCCACATTCTGGTGCTGCTGCACATCGAATTCTTCAACAATCTCGGCCAACAGTCCCTGCAACAAAACCAACCCGGCCAGGCCCGCCTCGCCTTCGAACGCGGCGTGCAATACCTGCGCAAACAGCAGGATCCACAGATGTATGCAGAACAACTGCAATACCTGGAAAAACTGCTGGCCCGCGCCAACGCCCAGGTCATGGATAAAATTGCACCGGTTGAAGGTGAAGAGAACCAACTGACTGCCGGCCTAAAAGATGTCGAGGCCGATGCGGACTGGAAGAAGAAAGTGATCTACGACTGATTGCAGATGTTGAGAGAAGCCACCGAGAGGTGGCTTTTTTGTGGGCTCGCGGGAGTGAACACGATAGACAACCGGTGAATGAGAGGCCGCTTTCGCGAGCAAGCTCGCTCCCACAAGGTTTGAGTACATCCGGCAGAGATGGGTTGGCTGCCAGACCGCGATCGCGAGCAGGCTCACTCCTACATTGGGATTGAGTACATGCGGCAGAGATGGGTCGGCTGCCAGACCGCGATCGCGAGCAGGCTCGCTCCTACATTGGGATTGAGTACATGCGGCAGAGATGGGTCGGCTGTCAGGCCGCTTTCGCGAGCAGGCTCGCTCCTACATTGGGATTGAGTACATCCGGCAGAGATGGGTCGGCTGCCAGACCGCGATCGCGAGCAGGCTCACTCCTACATTGGGACTGAGTACATCCGGCAGAGATGGGTCGGCTGTCAGGCCGCCTTCGTCGGAACGCCGCCCGGAGCAAGCTCGCTCCCACAGAAGATCAAGAGCAGACCGCGCATCGCTTCCGCTTCTCACCACTCAACAGGATGAGCGTTAGCTCGGCTGCAGCTTTTGATCTTGATCTGAAAGCCCGTCGGCAGGCTGAGTGGAGGGATTGATCCGGGGGTGGGAGCGCAGCGACCGTTCGACGAAGTCGAACACATCGAGAGGAGGTGCAGCGAAGCAAACCGTAGGCGATGCCCCCCCCCGGATGAATCCCGGAGCGAAGGAACCCCGAGCTTTAGCGAGCGGGCCGAACGTCAGGGCAAAGCGTTTTGGTTACTTTTGGGCGTCTGCAAAAGTGACCCGCCGTGAGGGCGGAACCGCCAGCCGCAGCACCCGAAGCAACGGATATATCCCAAAAACCCCAAGAGCATGGTCGGCCCAAAGGCCGCCAAGCCCAAAGCGTCAAAGCCGAAAATGCCCAACCATTCCGCGCAACTCACTCCCCAACTGCGCCAGCTCAACACTCGAAGCCGCATTCCCGCGCATCGCGATCGACGACTGATCCGCACTCGCACGAATACTCGTCACACTGCGATTGATCTCCTCCGCCACCGAACTCTGCTCCTCGGCCGCCGCCGCAATCTGCTGATTCATCTGCTGAATCAACGACACCGCCACCGCAATACTCCCCAGCGCACTCTCGGTCTGCAACGCATCACTGACCGCCAGCTTCACCAACTCCCCGCTGTTCTGAATCTGCTGCACCGAAGCATGTGCCGCCGAACGCAACGCACTGACCAGCCGTTCAATTTCCTCAGTCGATTGCTGCGTGCGTCGAGCCAGCGCGCGCACCTCATCGGCCACCACCGCAAAGCCCCTGCCCTGCTCACCGGCCCGTGCCGCCTCGATCGCCGCATTCAACGCCAATAGATTGGTCTGCTCGGCGACGCTTTTGATCACCCCCAGCACCGTGCCGATATTCTGAATTTCCGCACTGAGGCTTTCGATGCTGGAACTGGCCGACGTCGCCGAATCGGCCAATTGTTCGATCCGCACCATGCTCTGGCGCACCACCTGCTGGCCACTCTCGACCTTGTCGTCCGCCGTTTGCGCGGCCAGCGCCGCCTCTTCGGCATTGCGCGCGACGTCATGCACAGTGGCGGTCATCTGGTTCATCGCCGTGGCGACCTGCTCGGTTTCTTCCTTCTGGCTGCTGACCTCAAGGTTGGTCTGCTCGGTAACCGCCGACAGTGATTGCGCCGAACTGGCCAGTTGCTCGATCCCCGCCTGCAACCCGCTGACAATCGCACTCAGTCCCGCGCCCATCTGCTGCATCGCCAACATCAACTGGCCGATCTCGTCACGCCGGGTCACCTCCACGGTCGCACTCAAGTCACCGGCGGCAATCTGCTGGGCGACCTGAATCACGCTGCGCAATGGTGCGACGATCAGTCGAGTGATCAGCCACGCAGCCAACAATCCGACCAACAGCGCCAGCGCCGATGAACCAATGATCAGCAACGAGTTTTTCTTCAGTTCCGCCTGCATCGCGCCGTCTTCAGCGACATAAGCCTGATTCACCCGCTCGACCACTTGGTCGGCACGCTGGTGCAATTGCTCGTAGACGGTTTTTTCCTGCGCGAGCAAACCCGTGTATTCGGCCAGCTTGTCGTTGAAACCGGCGATATGCCCGGACACTTCATTGAGCACGGTCAGGTAACCCTCGTCCTTGACCGTGGTTTTCAGTTCTTCGGCTTGCGCCTGAGCCTGCGCGGCCTGTTCGATATTGCCTTTGCCGGCACTGTCGGCATCGCCCTTGCGGCTTTGATCGAGGCGGATCCGCGCTTCGTTCATCGCTTGCAGCATCAACCGCGACACCTGACTGACCTGGTTGGCCTGCTCAATGAACTGCGCTCCGTCCTTGCCCTCGGTGTCCTTCAAGGTATACGCACCGTCGTCGGCAAGTCCGGCCTGCAACACATCGAGGTTATTGGCCACACTGGACACCGACCAACTGGCCATTTCCAGTGCGAGGTCCTTGGCCTGGGTCAACGACACAAACTCATCGAACGCTTTGCGATAGGCCGCCAGCGATTGCTCGACATCGGTCATCACCGGCACATTGGCCGGCGTCTGCACCTTGAGCTCGTTGGCCAGGGCATTCAGCCCGTCCACACCTTCACGCAGGGCATCGGCGGTTTTCGGATTGCCGCGCAAAGCATATTCCTGCTCGAGCAGGCGCACCTTGAGCAGGCCACTGTTGAGCGAGGACATCTGTTTCAGCCCGTCGAAACGCTGACTGATGGTTTGCAGGGACCAGACGCCAATGGCCGCCACCAGCGCGGTCAGGAGCAAGACCAGTACAAATCCGATACCCAGTTTTTTTGCCATACCGAGGTTGGCAAAACGTCCTTGCATGGCCGAAATCATTGCGCGTAGTCCCCTGCCATTGTCAGTAGAGCGAAGAGTCGCAACGGCCATCCACCGGCACAAGTCTCTGGCGTCGGAATAATGGCAAAAAGCTACGTCTGCGTCGTTTTCAGAACGCTTGAGGTCGATCCGAACCGGTGTGGCGAAAAAACTGCCGGGCGCGCGGATCGCAGGCGTATGCCACGTTGATGCGCAGCCAGTCGCCCGACTCACCGCTGGGACTGAAGGCATCAGGCGCGGACAGCAGCACGCCACAGCGTTGAGCCTGCCGACGTACACGCGCATGATCGCTCATGCGCGAACGCGCCCAGATGAACAACCCGCCAACAGGCTTGCCGAAAACCTCCCAATCAGCGTCCTCCAGCGCCTGCAGCGCGGCGGCACGATCGGCATTCAAGCGTTGGCGCTGGCGCTGCACCAGTTTGCGGTAAGCGCCGCTGACCATCAGGCTGGCCAGCACCGCCTCGGTAAACCTCGAAGCCCCCAAACCGCTGATCATCTTGACCTGAGCCAGTCGCCTGACCATTTCGCTGTCGGCGAAGACGAACCCGACTCGCAACGAACTGCTCAGTGTCTTGGAAAAACTGCCCACATAGATGACCCGTCCCTCATCATCCAGCGCCGCCAGTCGCGTACCGTTGCCCGTATGCAAATCCGCATAGACATCGTCTTCGATCACGCGCAAATCATAGGCCTTGCTCAGTTGCAGGATGCGTTGGGCCACACTCGCCGACAGGCAACTGCCGGTGGGGTTGTGATGATGGCTGTTGATGAACAATGCGCCAGGCCGAAACTGTTGCAGCAAAGCCTCCAGCGCTTCGATATCCGGCCCGTTCGGGGTACGACACACCTCGAGCATCCGCACGCCATGCAGGCGCAGGAGATCGAACAGCGGCGCATACCCTGGCGTCTCGACCACCACGCAGTCTCCGGCCTTGAACAAGGTGCGCACGATCAGATCCAGCGCGTGGCTGGCGCCGCAGGTACTCAACAACTGAGAACTGCGCGCCTCGATACCGAACAGCTTCAGACGCTTGACGATCTGCTCGCGCAACGCCGGTAGTCCCAAAGGCGTGCTGTAGTTGAACAGGCTGGCCATATCGGTGCGCGCCACCTCGCGCAGCGCGTAGCTGAGGTCGTCCGGCTCGCGCCAGCTTTGCGGCAGACCACCGGCACCCAGCTTCAACCCCCCGGCGGCCTCACACACTGCATCACACCAGGCATAACGGCCCTCGAATGGCGCCAGTTCATCATCGGAGCCCTGTGTCGACGGCGAGGCGGCGACAATGAACCCGGTGCCTTGGCAGGCGCTCAGAACGCCCTGCGATACCAGCCGTTCACACGCCTCGACAACACACGACTGACTGAGCAGATTATCCCGCGCGATTTGCCGCACGGAGGGCAAACGGGTGGCCGGCGCTACGCCACTTTGCAGGATCCACTCAGTCAGTCCGTCAACAATCTGCTGCACGACCGGCACCATTGCCTGTCGATCAATTCTCAATTCCATGAGCAAGCAAACTCCTGTCCGTTTTGCTGGCGGCAGTAAATCACAGCCGCGCCGGACAGGCTGTGCGACAACACCGCCAAAAGCGACCGTTCTAACCGTTTGATACACATTGTTTAAGGGGCTTCACGGAACTGACCGCGATCCATAAAAAAGCCCGCAACGAATGCGGGCTGTTTTTATTGCGCTTTGTTCAGAACGCGGTAACGCCGCCGTCGACTGCCAGCGAGTGGCCGGTGGTGAATGCTGCACCGTCGCTGCACAGGTACAACACAGCGCTGGCGATTTCCTCGACTTTACCGATGCGCCCGACCGGGTGCATGGCATTGGCGAATTCGCCCTTCTTCGGATCGGCCTCATAGGCGCGACGGAACATGTCGGTATCGATCACCGCCGGACACACAGCGTTGACGCGGATTTTCTTCTTGGCGTATTCGATGGCTGCCGATTTGGTCAAACCGATCACCGCATGCTTCGACGCCGCATAGATGCTCATCTTTGGCGCCGCGCCCAGCCCGGCCACTGAGGCGGTATTGACGATCGCCCCGCCGCCCTGAGCCAGCAACAGCGGCAGTTGATACTTCATGCACAGCCAGACGCCCTTGACGTTGACGCCCATGATCGCGTCGAACTCGTCCATCGAGCCGTCGGCCAGTTTGCCTTTTTCGATTTCGATGCCGGCATTGTTGAAGGCGTAGTCGAGACGGCCGTAAGTATTGATCACCTCGTCCATCAGATTTTTCACTTCGCTTTCGACGGTCACGTTGCAGCGTACGAAGGTCGCTTCGCCACCGGCTGTACGAATCAGTGCCACCGTGCCCTCGCCCCCAGCCGCGTCCAGGTCAGCGACCACCACTTTCAGGCCTTCGGCGGCGAACGCCTGCGCGGTCGCCCGGCCGATGCCGTTGGCCGCGCCGGTGACTACGGCAACTTGACCGGAAAACGTCATGCTCATTGTTATGTCCTCAAAGGGATAGCTGCAGGTGATTTGCAGCATAGCCATTGCGGTCTGCCGAGCGTCACCACTATCCAATGGCTGTTTAGGCGCCCATGCGTCGCAGTGATAAAACGGGCCAGGTGATCATCACTGCACTGGATCGACGTGCATTCGCCGCATCAGCCAACCTTGCGCCAATGCAGCCAAGCGTCTATCAACAAGACTTCATTCCGTTCGAGTGCCTGCCATGACCAACCAGACCAATCGCCAGTTCCTGCTCGCCCAACGCCCGGTGGGTGCGGCCAACCGCGAGACCTTCACCTATCAGGAAGTGCCGGTCGGCGAACCGGCGGCGGGTCAGATTCTGGTCAAGAACGAATACCTGTCCCTCGACCCGGCCATGCGTGGCTGGATGAACGAGGGCAAGTCCTACATCCCGCCGGTGGGTATCGGCGAAGTCATGCGTGCGCTGGGCGTGGGCAAAGTCATCGCCTCGAACAATCCGGGCTTCGCCGTCGGCGACTACGTTAACGGTGCCATTGGCGTGCAGGATTATTTCCTTGGCGAGCCAAGAGGTTTCTACAAGGTCGATCCGAAACTGGCCCCGCTGCCGGTGTATTTGTCGGCACTGGGCATGACCGGCATGACCGCTTACTTCGCCCTGCTGGATGTCGGTGCACCGAAGGCCGGGGATACGGTTGTGCTGTCCGGTGCGGCCGGCGCGGTGGGCAGCATTGCCGGGCAGATTGCCAAGATCAAAGGCTGCCGCGTGGTTGGCATTGCCGGCGGCGCCGACAAATGCAAATTCCTCATTGATGAGTTGGGTTTTGACGGCGCCATCGACTACAAGTCCGAAGATGTCGTGGCCGGGCTTAAACGCGAATGCCCGAAAGGTGTCGACGTGTATTTCGACAACGTCGGCGGCGATATTCTCGATGCTGTGCTCAGCCGTCTGAACATGAAAGCGCGGGTAGTGATTTGCGGCGCGATCAGCCAGTACAACAATAAAGAAGCGGTCAAAGGCCCGGCCAACTACCTGTCGCTGCTGGTCAACCGTGCGCGGATGGAAGGCTTTGTGGTGATGGATTACGCGGCGCAATACGCCAGCGCCGCGCAGGAAATGGCCGGCTGGATGGCCAAGGGGCAGCTCAAAAGCAAGGAAGATATCGTCGAAGGCCTGGAGACCTTCCCGGAAACGCTGATGAAATTGTTCAGCGGTGAGAACTTCGGCAAGTTGGTGCTGAAGGTTTAAGGCCAGCACAAAACAAATGTAGGAGTGAGCCTGCTCGCGATAGCGGTGTGTCAGTCAACATTAACGTTGTTTGACACACCGCTATCGCGAGCAGGCTCACTCCTACAGGGTTTTGCAGTGTTTGTTTAGGCGATTTCGGCTACAACCGACGCCAGCGCCTGTGCCGGATCAGCCGCCTGGCTGATCGGACGGCCAATCACCAGGTAATCGGAACCGGCATCCAGCGCCTGACGCGGGGTCAGAATACGGCGCTGATCGTCCTGCGCGCTGCCGGCCGGACGAATCCCCGGAGTCACCAGTTGCAGCGACGGATGTGCGGTTTTCAGTGCCGTGGCTTCCAGCGCCGAGCACACCAGACCGTCCATCCCAGCCTTCTCGGCCAGTGCCGCCAGACGCAGCACTTGTTCCTGCGGCTCGATATCCAGACCGATACCGGCGAGGTCTTCACGCTCCATGCTGGTCAGTACGGTCACGCCGATCAGCAGCGGTTGCGGGCCGCTGCGCTTGTCCAGCTCTTCCCGGCAGGCAGCCATCATGCGCAGGCCACCGGAGCAATGCACGTTGACCATCCACACGCCCATCTCGGCAGCGGCTTTCACGGCCATCGCGGTGGTGTTGGGAATGTCGTGGAATTTCAGGTCGAGGAATACTTCAAAACCCTTGTCACGCAGGGTGCCGACGATTTCCGCGGCGCAACTGGTGAACAGTTCCTTGCCCACTTTGACCCGGCACAGTTTCGGGTCCAACTGGTCGGCCAGCTTCAGTGCGGCGTCACGGGTGGGGAAATCCAGGGCGACGATGATAGGAGTCTGGCAGGCGGACATGAATGGGCTCTCAGGCAGGTCGAAATCGGCGCGCATTGTAGCGGAACCGGCGGCGGCGCGGCACCCGATGATCGGTAAATCGTCGCGCCGACCGTGATCAGCATAGCGCTCGCTGCTATTGTGTCGACTCCGATACACAACCGACATGCCGCCAACACGCACCCGCGCTAGCCTCGCCAGCCGCAACACGTCCTTACATCAGCACTTCCCGCCTCACGGCCGGACGCCTATGCTGAAACCACCACCTCGCAGCCCATCTTTTGTGGTTGGCGGCCTACTGGCAGATGAACAGCCTCATGCACAACACCCAAATGACCGCGACGGATGAGCCTAAAGACGACAAGCGCTGGAGCATTCGTGCGCTGATCGTCGACGATGACGTGCCGATCCGCGAGCTGATGATCGACTACCTCGCGCGCTTCAACATCCACGCCAGCGGCGTCACCGATGGCGCGGCGATGCGTCAGGCGCTGCTGGCTGAGCATTTCGATGTTGTCGTGCTCGACCTGATGCTGCCCGGTGAAGACGGCTTGTCGCTGTGCCGCTGGCTGCGCGCCGAATCGGACATCCCGATCCTGATGCTCACCGCCCGCTGCGAACCGACCGACCGTATCATCGGCCTGGAACTGGGCGCCGATGACTACATGGCCAAACCGTTCGAACCGCGAGAACTGGTCGCGCGCATCCAGACCATCCTGCGCCGGGTGCGCGATGATCGTACCGAGCAACGGGCGAACATACGCTTCGACAATTGGCGCCTGAACAGCGTGCTGCGCCAGTTGATCGCCGACGATGGTCTGGTGGTGCCGCTGTCCAACGCCGAATTCCGTCTGCTCTGGGTTTTCATCGAGCGTCCGCGCCGGGTGCTCAGCCGCGAGCAATTGCTCGACGCGGCCCGGGGTCGTTCGATCGAAGCGTTCGACCGCAGCATCGATCTGCTGGTGTCGCGCCTGCGGCAGAAACTCGGTGACGACCCGAAAGCGCCACAGTTGATCAAAACCGTGCGCGGTGAGGGTTATCTGTTCGACGCGCGAGACATCGGCTGATGCGGGCGCGCTTCGACACGCTGTTCGGGCGCCTGTTTGGCGTGCTGTTCGTGGCGATCGTCCTCGCGCACCTGCTGGCGTTCACCTGGTTCCGTCTCTACGGCCCGCCCCCGCCTCCGCCGCCTCCGGAGTTCTCCCAAGGCGCCAACGGCCAAGCAATGGCGCAAGACCCGCGCTACCCGCCACGGCCACCGCGTCCGTGGTTCGGTGGCCCGGTGGTGCCGCTGACCTTTCAGTTCATCACGCTGATGATCGCGGCCTGGTACGGCGCCAAACTGCTCAGTCGCCCGATCCAGCGCCTGAGCGACGCCGCCGAACGCCTCAGCGAGGACCTCGACAGCCCGCCACTCGACGAGTCCGGCCCACGGGAAGCACGACAAGCCGCCTACACCTTCAACCTGATGCAGCGGCGCATTCGCGAACAGGTGCAGCAGCGCGCACGAATGCTCGGCGCCGTGTCCCACGATCTGCGCACACCGCTGTCACGCCTGAAACTGCGCCTGGAAAACATCAGCGATGAAAAGCTGCAAGGCCAGATGCGTCAGGACCTGGACGACATGATCGGCATGCTCGACGCCACCCTCACCTACCTGCACGAACAGCGCACCAGCGAAGCCTTGCAGTTGATGGATGTGCAGGCGCTGGTCGAATCGCTGTGCGAAAACGCTCAGGACCAGGGCGCCGACGTGCAGGTCAGCGGCCACTGCGCGCCGTTGCCGGTGCAGCCGATGGCGCTGCGTTCGTGCATCAACAACCTCATGGACAACGCCCTGCGTTACGCCGGGCAGGCGCGGATTGAACTGCAGGATCAGCGCGAACAACTGCTGATCCGCGTGATCGACCACGGCCCGGGGATTGCCGAGGACATGCGTGAAGCAGTTTTTGAACCGTTCTATCGCCTGGAAGGCTCGCGCAATCGCAACTCCGGCGGTGTGGGACTGGGCATGACCATTGCCCGCGAGGCGGCGCAGCGTCTGGGCGGACAGCTCAACCTTGAGGAAACAGCCGGCGGAGGCCTTACCGCCATCATTCGCCTGCCGCGCCCTTGAGAACACCACCGACCAACTCTGGGAGCGAGCCTGCTCGCGAAGGCGTCAGCTGATCCAACATCTCTTTTGAATGTACTGCCCTCTTCGCGAGCAGGCTCGCTCCCACAGGGGTTCAGCGGTGCTCATTGCATCGTGTGTACCCACCGGTACAAACCCCACATACGCCCGACAACTTGCGCCTTGACGCTGCATAAGCCGGTACACCCACCGGTTTGCCATTCCAGGGAGTGAGTCCAATGATCGGTAGCGTCAGCAACTACACGAGCTATACCAGCACCAGCAGCACCTCCACGCAAAACGCCCGCAGCCAGCAACTGCAAAAAGAACTGTTCGCCAAACTCGACAGCAACGGCGACGGTGCGGTGGATCAGGACGAACTGAAAAGCGCCTTGTCGCAGAAGTCCGACGACGGCCTGTTGGTCAACCTGAGCAAGCAATTTGGCGATCTGGACAGCGACGACAGCGGCAGCCTCAGCGCCGAAGAAATGACCGCCATGGCGCCGCCTTCGCCAAACGATCAAGCACCAGACACCGACCTCGCCGACGCCCTGATCAGCGCCCTCGACAGCGATGGCGACGGCGCCATCAGCAGCGACGAATTGAGCAGCGGCCTGACCAGCGCCGGCAGCACTGCCGACAGCAACGAACTCTTCTCCGCCCTCGACAAGAACAAGGACGGCACCGTCAGCCAGGACGAACTCACCGCCAGCCTGACCCCGCCCCCTCCGCCGCCGCCACACATCAACAGTGACGAACTGTTCAGCCAGCTCGATGCGGATAGCGATGGCAGCGTGACCGCGACAGAACTCAGCAGCGCATTGCAATCCAGCAACAGCGCGACTTCAACCACCAGCACCTACACCAGCGCCGCACTGCTCAAAGTACTCGACAGCGACAGCAGTGGCGGCGTGAGCAGTGATGAACTGAAAGCGGCTTTACAGGCCGGGCGTGAACGACCGGACGAAGAACAGACGGCATCGACCCAGAGCACGACAGAAGCGCTGAATCGCATGATTGCCAATTTGAGCAAGCAATACTCGCTCGATAGCGCAGCGCCGGTGGGCAAGTATTTGAATGTGGCGACTTGAGTCGACGCCCCTCACCCTAACCCTCTCCCAGAGGGAGAGGGGACTGATCGAGGTGTTTGGACGAGTTACGCCGACGTGAAATACCGAGTCGAACTCAGATTCTGAAACAGCTCAAAAGCCCCTCTCCCTAACCCTCTACCAGAGGGAGAGCGGACTGATCGAGGTGTTTGGGCAAGGTACGCCGACGTGCGATACCGAGTTGAACTCAGATTCTGAAAAGCTCAAAAATCGGCTCCCTCTCCCTCCGGGAGAGGGCTGGGGTGAGGGGAAAATCCACCACAAATCCAAAGCCGAACACCCGCTCTTCGCCAATAGGCCGAGTGTCAGCTCGCCTGCTTTTGATCTTGATCCACGGGCGACGTCGGAAGGCTGAGTGGAGGGATTGATCCGGGCGTGGGAGCGCAGCGACCGTTTGGCGCAGCCAAACACAGCGAGAGGAGGTGCAGCGAAGCAAACCGTAGGCGCTGCGCCCGGATCGATCCCGGAGCGAAGGAACCCCGAGCCCCAGCGAGCGGGCCGCACGTAGGAGCAAGCCTTTTGGGTTACCATTTCGGCGTTTGGAAAAGGTGACCCGCCGTCAGGGCGGAACCCTAAGCAGCCGTTACCGCAGCAACGGATATTCCCCCAAACCCAAACCCAACCCCAAAACCGCTAGCGCCGCTCCTCAACCCGCCCCTGACTCTTGCTCCAATCCGTCAACAAACTATAAGCCACCGCCAACAACGTAGGCCCGATAAACAACCCGATAAACCCAAACGCAATCAACCCGCCAAACACCCCAAGCAACACAATCACCAACGGCAAATTCCCGCCGCGACTGATCAGGTACGGCTTGAGCACGTTATCCACGCCACTGATGATGAATGTCCCCCAGATCCCGAGAAACACCGCCATCCCATACTCACCCTTCCACGCCAGCCAGGCCGTGGCCGGCACCCACACCAACGGCGGCCCCATCGGAATCAGACTGAGCAGAAACGTCACGATCCCGAGCACCAACGCCCCCGGCACCCCGGCAATCAAAAACCCGATCAACGCCAGAACCGCCTGCGCCGCCGCCGTGCCGATCACTCCGTTGACCACCCGCTGCACCGTGCCAGCGACCAATTCGATGTAATACCCGGCGCGATCACCGATCAAGCGCTCCAGCAGACTGTGCACAAATGCAGCCAGCCGCGGCCCGTCACGATAGAAAAAGAACACAAAGACAATGCTCAGGGTCAGCTCGAGGATCCCGCCGCCGATCTGCGCACTGCGCGCCAGCAGCCAGTTACCGACCTGCCCCAGATACGGCTTGACCGACACCATCAGCGCCGCACCTTGCTGATCAATACTGTTCCAGAGTCCGACCAGTCGCTCACCGACCAGCGGCACCGTGCCCAGCCACACCGGCGCTTCCGGCAGACCGTCGACCTGCACATCCTTGATAAACGCCGTGGCATCGCGCACATGATCCGCCAGGTTGAACCCCAGCCACACCAGCGGCGCCGCCACCAGCAGCATCCAGCCCAACGTCAGAATCGCCGCAGCCAAGGACTCACGGCCATTGAGCCAACGGGTCAACAGGCGCATCAGCGGCCAACTGGCAAATGCCAGCACCGCGCCCCAGAACAGCGCCGACCAGAACGGCGCCATCACCCACAGACTGGCACCAAACAACACCAGCAACAGGATCTGCACCAGCAGGCGATCGTTATTGAGCATGTAAGGTCTCGAAAAAGTCAGTCAGGCAAAGAGTAGGCGAACACACGGTTCGTGCTCGCCTGAAACAGCTTAACGCAACAGATCGATACGCAGGCCAGAGCCTTCGACACTGCCGGTTTCCATACGCGCCGCGCGCACGCCCTGATTGATCAGCGCCTGTCGCCACGCCTCGGCTTTCGGCCCGGAGACCGTTACGCGCAAAGTCGTATCAAGGTTCAGGCCACGGGAAATCAGGCGTAGCCACGTGTCGTCCGGGTCATTCACGCGATCAGGAAAATCCAGTTCACCGGTACTTTTGAGTTGACGCAACAGAGTCGCCGAGGTCGGCAGCAACTCGCCCAGCGGTGCCACTGCTTCGAACTGTTCGACATGCAGGTAGGCTTTGCGATTGCCGCGAGTGATGCTGTAAAGCGCCACCAGCGTGTTGTCCCGCGGCGCTGCCAGCCTCAGCAGCAGATAAGCCTGTTGCTCGTCGGCGCCATACAATTTGGCGTTACCGAACACCTCGTTGGCCCACAGGCTGCTTTCGCCGCAATCACGAGCCTGGCACCAGAACAGCAATTCGGCGTCCTGCTTTTGCAAGGCTTCGCGGGCAGCGGTGAAGGCTTCGGTGGCGGAATGTTCGGGTGGCAACTCGTAGGTCACCGACGTGGTTTGGCCGCGAGCGGTGACCTGGCCATCGAAACGCAGCTGGCCACTGATCTTGCGGATCGAACCCAGCGGATAGATCCGCTCAAGCTCCACGGGCGGGCGGTAGTCGACGATCTGTGCATCGGCCAGACGCGGCACGATCTGCAGATCCTGACTGCCCGGCACATCGGCGGCGAACGAAACGGTACTGAAACAGCACAGTGCCAACAGACTGAGTGACCGCATAGTCAGGCTCATCGGATCGGCATGACTGGGTAATTCGAGGTCGCAGCGGTGTAGAAATCCATCGTGGTTGTCTCCCATTTCAACCCGACCAGCCTCGACAGTTGCCCGCAGCAAGTCAAGGAATGGCGAAGAAGCGATTGAAACAGTCTGCGACAAGGTTCGCTCCGGCCTCGTCATTCAGGTGCAAATGGTGCCCGCCCGCCAACTGTTCCCGGCTAAAGGGTAGACGTTCCAGCAGCTCGGGATGTTTGGCCAGCATGCCCTCAGCCGCGACCACCAAGTGCGCCGGGCAACTGACTCGAAGCGCGAACGCCATTGCTTGTTCCTGGGTCAGGCGCAGCGGCGATGGCAAGGTCAGGCGATTGTCGGTGCGCCAGGTGTAACCGCCCGGCACCGGCATCAACCCACGTTGAGCCAACAATTCGGCGGCCTCTCGACTGACCGCCACCAGCCCCTTCATCCGTGCTTCGATGGCGCGGTCGAGGGTGTTGTAAACCGGTTTGCGCTTTTCCCGCAGATCCAGTTGTGCTTGCAGGGCCATGCCCATACGTTCAGCGGCATTTTCGCCTTTGTCTGTAGGAGGAATGACACCGTCGATCAGTGCCAAATGACTGATGCGTTGCGGCAACGACCCCGCCAGCACCAGCGAAACAATCGCGCCCATGGAATGCCCGAGCAGGCCGAAATGCTTCCAGCCCAGTTGCTCGGCGACTTGCAGCACGTCATGGGCGTAATCCCACAGTGCATAACCTGCGCCGTTTGGTCGATGCCCGGAATGCCCGTGCCCGGCCATATCCAACGCGATGATGCGCAAGCCTTTGAGCTTCGGCGCCAAACGGGCAAAGCTGTTGGCGTTGTCGAGCCAGCCATGCAGGGCGATGACTGGCAAACCGTCCTCGGGACCGAACAAATGCGCGGCCAGTTCGATGTGCGGCAAGCTCAGGCGCACTTCTTCGAAGGTCGGGCTCATGCGCAATCCTTGTCCTGACGGTTTTCCCAACGGGTAAACAGGTTCTTCAACAACCGTGCGGTGTCCTGCGGACGCTCAAGCGGGAACATGTGCCCGCCAGGCATGCTCAGCGCTTCGCCTTGGGCCAGACGCGAAACAAAACGGGTGTGATGGCGCATGACCACGCGACTCTTGTGCCCACGTACCACCGCCAGCGGCACCTGTAATTGCCGGGTGCGGCCAGGACTGGTGTGCGGCACGCCACGATAGATGCTGATCTCGGTGGCCGGGTCGAAACGCAAGCGCAGTTTGTCGCCAACCTGATGCAAACCGTGTTGCAGGTAGGCATCAAAGCATTCCGGGTCGAAACCACGGAACAGTGTCTTGCCAGCGAAATAGCTGCGCGCACTGTCGAGATCGGCGAATTCTTCACGGCGGCCAAGGGTGCGGCCCGCCGGGGTCAGTTTGTCGATGAAGCCAAAACGCTTGGCCGCGCGGATCACCCACTGATCGGTACGAGTCAGCACCGGTGAATCGAGCATCACCACGCCACGATACAGCTCAGGGCAACGCAGCGCCGCGTGCAAATGCAGGACGCCGCCGAAAGAATGGCCGACGCCCCACACCGGCTGATCCTGCTGTTGCAAATGGTGGATCAGCTCATCAACCAAGTTGTACCAGTTGTCGTCCGCCGGAAAACGCGGGTCATGAGCATGCTGCTCCAGATGCGCAACCCGGTACTCGGGCGCCAGCGCCGCGAACAACTTGCCGTAGGTTCCCGAAGGGAAGCCGTTGGCGTGGGCGAAAAAGATCGGTTGCGACATGCCGGTAAATCCAATGAGCGGGAAATAGGGTGTTGATTGTCCGTAAGACCGTGTCTTACAGCAATGACCGTAACTGCCAGGAATGATGACAGTCGCGCCACGGCTATACCTTATCCACCGCCATGAATGTGCAGGTGTCAACTGTCAGTTCTGTCAGTTGACAGGTGTTGCGCGCGGCCCGATAAGAAACTCGTCCTCATTGACCCGATTGCCGGCCCCCATGACGCACGCTCAGACACCCGCCATCCAAGTGATCGACCCGCGCGGGCTGGTACTGCGCAATGTGAGTTATCACCGTCGTGACAGCAACTCGACGCCTGAGGCTTACATCACTCAACAGGCTCATGATGCAGCCGGTCGGACGGTGCTCAATCGCGACCCCAGACTGTTCCTCGAGGACATGCCTGCGAACCAACGCAATGTATTCAGTCTGTCGAGCGCCTTGCTCTTGAACGAAAACACTGACGCCGGCTGGCGCTTGAGCCTGAACGCAGAAGACGGCATTCACCTTGAAGGCTGGGATCAGAAGCGCAACCACAACCGTACCCGCCATGACGCCCTGCGACGACCGAGTGCCACGTATGAGCAATCAGAGGGAGAACCTGAGTACTGCACCGAACGCTTCACTTACTTTACCGGCCCAGTTGATGACGACCATAACCGTTACGGCCGATTGATTCGGCATGACGATACGGCAGGCACACTGCACTTCTCTGACTTCACGATGAGCGGCCAGCCTCTGTATTTGCAGCGAACCTTCTGCGTTGATCCCGGATGGACAGTGAACTGGCCGGAATCAGCAGCCGATCGCGATGTATTTCTGGAAGAGTGCCCCGCAACGACCCAATTCAGCTACAACCCCATCGGTGAACTGATTACCCAAACGGATGCAATGGGCAACCAGCAAACGCTGGTGCAAGATCTGGCAGGCCAATTGAAGGAAATTCGCCTGAAAATGGCGACAAAAGGCGACAGTCAGACACTGGTCAGCGATATCCGCTACAACGCATTTGGCCACATCGAACAACAGCGCGCCGGCAATGGCGTGGTATCCAACGCAACCTTCGGCCGTGAAGATGGCCGACTGCAACATCTGGGCTGTCGTACAAGCGAGGGGACCGTCCTGCAGGACCTGACCTATGACTATGACGCTGTCGGCAATATCACCCGTCTCGCCGATAACGCAGTGGCCGTCATCCATCACCGTAATCAGCGCACCGAAGCTATCTGTCACTACCGCTACGACAGCCTTTCACGTCTCATCGAAGCCAGTGGCCGGCAGATTCGCAACGCTCCCGGCGGACCGCAGCTGCCAGCATTTGTCTCCCCCGCCGACCCGGCACAGCTGGAAAACTACACACGAACCTACACCTATGATGCCGCCGCCAATCTATTGTTGATGGAGCATCGCGCCGCCAGTGGCAGCCGCACCGAACGCACGGTTGTCGCCTGCTCCAGCAACCGTAGCCTGGCGCAAAAGTCCACCGGCCAGCTCCCCGAGGAGCAGGAAATTGCCGCCGCTTACGATGCCAATGGCAATCGCATGTTTCTTCAGGATGGACAGGATCTGCAGTGGAGCCGGCGCAATGGCTTGCAACAGGTTGATCAAGTGGTTCGGGAAGATGGACCGAATGATAGCGAGTGTTATGTGTATGACGCAGGCGGACAACGCCAGCGCAAGATCCGTCGGACTTACACAGGCTCCGTGCAACGGCTCAATGAAACCCGTTACCTGCCAGGTCTGGAAATTCGCATCACCGCGGATCAGTGCGTCCATGTCCTCACGATCAAGGCCGGTCGTGCGACGGTGCAGGTGTTGCACTTTGAAAAACCGCCCCCGCACCGCATGCCTCAGGATCAACAACGTTACGGCTTCAGCGACCAGCTGAATTCCAGCACCCTGGAACTGGATGCGCAGGCTCAGCTCATCTCCCGTGAAAGCTATTATCCCTACGGCGCGACCTGCTGGTGGGCAGGACGCAGCCTGGTTGAGGCAAGCTACAAAACTCTGCGTTATTCGGGCAAAGAACGCGATGCGACGGGATTGTATTACTACGGATTTCGTTACTACGCACCGTGGCTTCAGCGCTGGCTGAATGCGGACCCGCTCGGCGTGCAAGACGGGTTGAACCTGTTTGCCATGGTGCACGGCAACCCTGTCGGACACGTGGATTTTCAGGGACTGGTCACCGTCAGAGAAGGAACCGGCGCGGCGCTCGCTACCTTTGTCCGGGATGGGTTAAGTGCGTTGGCTGGAAACGCGATGCGATACTTTGCAGCTCAAGGGTTGACACAATGGGCATCCGATTCGGACGCGCATCCAGATCCCGGGATAAACCTGGGATTGACCATCGCAGGCGCCACCACTGGCGCAGTGGCTGGGGGTGCCATGGGTATTGGTGCAGGCAGTCGCATTGCAAGCAGTCGTAATCATGGGCGCACGGCCCAGATCATCATGGCCACAATCTTTGGCGTCGCGGGCGCGTCAGCGGGAGCGGCCGCCCCTCTTTATGCCTATTGGAACGACCCGCAAGCCTTGAACCTCACAGCCATCAGTATGCTTTCCAGCGTGCCGGGTAGCATGACAAGGGAAACAGGCCAACGTGCGCTCGCCAACGTAGGCCCCAGCGTCACAATCGCGCCTTCGGCCACTACCACAGGCATGCGCATGGCTTTCTACGGCGCAGTGCTTTTCGCTGATGGCGCGCTCGGGTCCAACCTCCCGGCCAGCCTGGAAATCTCTGCAAGTGCAGTCGTCGAAGGCCTGGACGGGGTGTCCATCACTACGATCAATGCATTACGCGGAGGTAACTACCACAGTCCGGACCACCCGGCCCTTACTCTACCGAACACTGCTGAATGGTTGTACGGCGTATTGACGCGCACCGCCGGCTCGACGTTGACGGCCTCATTGACATTGCTTGCGGAGCCTCTGACAGACGCTATTGACAACTCCAACCTGCGCTCGGCCACTGTTGCCAGTCTGGCAACGCCCACCGAGGCACGAACCTACCTGGGACAACATGTACAGCGCGGCGCTTTTGAGCTGGCAAGGGCCGATGATGCCAGTTTCATTCTCGACCGTTTCACTCCACCGAACAGCGAGATAAGGAATACACCCGCTGGCAACCATCACCCTGAGTCATACGAGTTGCCCAACCTGCGCGTAATCAGCATGCAAACGCACAACGCTTTTTGACTCATTGTGAGGGAGGTGTCTGCCCCAACGGCACCACCGCCATGGTCAGCCGCGACACACAACTGGCCTTACCCTCATCGCTGGTCAAGCGGATATCCCACACATGCGTGGTGCGACCAATGTGAATCGGCCTGGCCACCGCCGTCACCCGGCCACTGCGCAAGCCGCGCAAGTGGTTGGCGTTGATTTCAAGGCCGACACAATAAAACTTGCTGGCATCGATGCACAGGTAACTGGCCATCGAGCCGACGGTTTCCGCCAGCACCACCGACGCGCCGCCATGCAGCAAACCGTAGGGCTGATGGGTGCGATGGTCGATGACCATGCTCGCAGTCAGCGACTCTTCGTCGAACGCTTCGAAGCGAATGTCGAGCACTTCGCCGATGGTGTTCTTCTGGATCGCGTTCAACTGCTCGATGTCGGGAGTAGTACACCACAAGCTCATCGCAGACTTCCTTGGTTGTTTTAGTGGTCGCTCAATCCTGCCACAGCACTGCCTCGCTGCGCTCGCTCCATTCTTCGAAGCGCGCACCGTAAGTGTCTTCGATGACGTTGCGCTTGATCTTCAGGGTCGGCGTGAGAAAGCCGTTCTCCACCGCCCAACTGTCCTTGACCACCACCAGTCGGCGCAGGCGTTCGTGCTTGTCGAGTACGGCGTTGACCTCTTCGAGGAGTTTTTCCAGGCTCGAATGCAGACTCGCCCGGCCCTCCTCCTGATTGACGCTCGAGAGCACGCACAACCCCAACGGTGCACTCAAACCGTCCCCCACCACGCACACCTGTTCGATCCGCGAATGCACGGCCAAGCGGTTTTCAATCGGTGCCGGGGCGACGTATTTGCCCTTGCTGGTCTTGAAGATTTCCTTGAGTCGGCCGGTCAGGCGCAGGCGCCCTTCGGCATCCTGCTCGCCCTTGTCGCCTGTGCGCAGAAAACCGTCCCCGGTGATCGTCTCAGCGGTTTTCTGCGGTTCCTTGAAGTAACCGAGCATGTTCGCCTGACTGCGTACCTGCACCTCGCCCGACTCATCGATACGCACCTCGACATCCGGGCAAGGCTTGCCGATCCAGCCCTGTTTGTACTGCCCCGGCAGGCAGATGTGCGAATAGCCGCAGCTCTCGGTCATGCCGTAGACCTCCAATACATCGAGGCCGAGTTTCTGATACCAGGCGAGCAAGGTCTGCGGCACCGGTGCAGCGCCGGACAACGCTACGCGCAAGGCGTCCAGCCCAAGGCCGGCCAGGACTTTGTGCCCGACCCGTTTGCCAATGAATGGCAGGCCGAGGAGAAAATCCAGACGCTTCGCCGGGATCTTGCTGTACACGCCCATCTGGAATTTGGTCCATATCCGCGGCACACCGAACATCGCGGTCGGCCGAGCTCGCTGCAAGTCAGTGATAAAGGTCTCGAGGCTCTCGGCAAAGAACACTGTCTGCCCGGTGTAGATCGACGCCAGTTCCACGAACATGCGCTCGGCGACGTGGCACAACGGCAAGTACGAGAGCAATCGATCATTCTCGTTAAGCCCGAACAATTGCGTGCCGCGCGTTGTGGCGAACCCCAAATTGGCAAAACTGTGCATCACGCCTTTGGGCAGGCCGGTGGTGCCCGACGTGTAGATGATCGTCGCCAGTTGCCCGGCGGCCGGGCGCGGATCGTCCTGAATCGGTGAACTGCGCTGCAGGTCGGCCCAACTGAAATCGAAATCCCCGGGCGGGTGCAGCGGCAGGCTGATGGTCGGCAGATCCGCCGGCACGCCTTTGGACATGCCCGGCCAGTCGTCGAGCTTGCCGATGAAGGCCAGGACGCTTTCCGAGTGATTGAGCACTTGCGCAACGGAGTCGGCGGTGAGGTTGGGATACAGCGGAACGGAGACGTGCCCGGCCATCCAGATCGCCAGGTCGGCGATGATCCAGTGCGCGCAGTTTTTCGAGATCAGGGCGATGTGACTGCCTTGCGGCAACTCACGGGCGCGCAACCAGTGCGCGGCGCAGCGGGCCTGATGGCCGACGTCAGCCCAGCTCAGCGTTTCGACCTGACCGCCGCCGATGGGTTGCACAAGAAAGCGCTGGCGCGGGTGCCGGGCTTCACGTTCGTAAAACACGTCCAGCGGCAAACGGAAGGCGGCAGACATGCGACTCGCTCCTGTTTTTTGGGTCTGGAGCAAGCGTAGTCAACCAAGCAAGTGCTTGGTTGGAATTTTCAAACAAATAATTTCATGGGAGTTGCAGAAAACAATGTGGGAGCGAGCTTGCTCGCGAATGCAGTGTGTCAGACACATAAAGGGTGAATGACACGCCGCTTTCGCGAGCAAGCTCGCTCCCACAAGGGCCAGCGTTACGGATGTTTAAGGCTGTTGAGGGTCATTGAGCCGATCAGCAACTCAGGGCTTTCCAGTTCAGCCAACCCGGCAGTGCTGACCTTCTCCGGCGGATGCCCGGCGCCATGCTGCAGATAGCTCAGCAAATTGCCCACCAAAGGGTTGTGGCTGACCAGCAGCACGTTGCTCACCGACACCAGTTGGTCAGTGACCTTGTCCGGATCAACCTCCGGCGTCAGCCACTCGACCGTGCGAATCTCCGGCTCGAAACCCAGCGCTTCGCGCACAATCTGCGCGGTCTGCTGCGCACGCAGATAAGGGCTGGCGTAGATAGCCGTCAGCGGCTGGCCGATCAACCGGGCGGCGCTGCTCAAGGCTTCTTTGCGACCGTGCTCGGTCAGCTCCCGTTCGGAATCGGGGCACGAGCCGTAAGGCACGGCCTCACCGTGACGCAATACCCAGAGTTTCATAGCTTGGGTTCCTCATCTCGGGCCGGGTGCGGTGTCGGCGGCACGGTGTGCGGCGCTTCACCTTCCGGTGTACGCGGCGTTGGCCAGTCGGCGAACGGCCAGGGTTTCTGGTCGCTGTGAAAACTGCCAAAACGGCCGATCTGCGCCAGGAACTGGCTCAGACTGTCGCCAAAATTCATCAGGCTGGCGCTCGGGGCGCCATAGATCAAACGATAGATCAGTTGCACCAATACCACCGCACCGAGGATGAACTGCGCCACTTGCCAGACCAGCACGTAGACGATCATCCACAACACCCGCAGGAGGATGGATTCGTACTTGGCTTCGGTTTTCGGATCGTTCATGGCTTGCTACTCCGGGGTCACTCAGTTGAAACCACTGGTGGAAATAAAATCGACGTCGGTTTTCGGCTCGGCTCGCATCAGTAGACCGATCACCTGCTCCAGCGTGCGTCCTTCGAACAGGATCGCGTGCAGCCCGGCGACCAGCGGCATGTACACGCCGACTTCCTGGGACTTGGCCTTGAGCACTTTCAGCGTGTTGACGCCTTCGGCGACTTCGCCAAGACGCGACACCGCTTCGTCGAGGCTCAAGCCCTGACCCAGCGCGAAACCGACCTGATAGTTGCGGCTCTTCGGCGACGAGCAAGTGACGATCAGATCGCCAACACCGGCCAGGCCGAGGAAGGTCATCGGGTTCGCGCCCTGATTCACGGCAAAGCGGGTCATCTCGGCGAGGGCGCGAGTGATCAGCATGCTCTTGGTGTTCTCGCCCATCTCCAGCGCCACCGCCATGCCGGCGATGATCGCGTAAACGTTTTTCAACGCCCCGCCCAACTCGACGCCGAAACGGTCGGCACTGGCATAAACACGGAAGGTTCGACCATGCAGCGCGGCTTGCACTTGTTTACAGAGCTCCTCGTCTTCGCTGGCGACCACAGTGGCGGTCAGGGCGTGCTCGGCAATTTCCCGCGCCAGGTTTGGCCCGGACAACACGCCGATGCGCGCTTGCGGGGCGATCTCTTCGAGAATCTGGCTCATCAGCTTGAAAGTCTGTGCTTCGATGCCTTTGGTCAGGCTGACGAGCATCTTGCCGCTCAGGCGCTCGGCGTGGGCAGCGAGCACTGTGCGCAATGCGCTGGACGGCAGCGCGACGAAGCACAAATCGCAGGCGTCGAGGGTTTCCTGCAGGTCGGTGACGGCGGTCACGCCCGGCAGAATCTTGATGCCTTTGAGGTAACGCGGGTTTTCGCGATTGACCCGGATGGCCTCGGCCTGCTCGGGATCACGCATCCACTGCCGGACTTGATGGCCGTTCTCGGCCAAAAGATTGGCCACGGCGGTACCAAAACTTCCGCCTCCCAGGACCGCAATCGGGCGCTGTTCAGTCATATGCAATCCGTTAATCCATACCAGTGGCGATGGCGGCATTATACGGGGCGGCCAACGCGCGGCCAGCCCCAGCAACAATTACCGACACTTGTAGGAAGAAGACCAATAAAACCTAGGAAAATGCCTGCAACGTGACTGGAAAAGTCACTGCCCTCGGTTAACATGCGCGCCAATTCTTCACTATCAAGGTTGTGTCGTGTCTTTTGGCTCTTCGTCCCCGCGTTCGTCCGTCTTACTGGCGCTGCTGTTCAGCCCGCTAGTGCTGGCGGACGACCTGTTCATGGACAACGAAGCACTGCCGCAGGTGCTGACGGCCACGCGCCTGAAACAGACGCCGGCGGAAGTGCCGGGGAGCATGACCGTACTCGACAGCGAGTTGATCAACGCCAGCGGCGCCCGCGACATCAGCGAACTGCTGCGGCTGGTGCCGGGGATGATGGTCGGCAACATCAGCGGCAATCAGGCGGCGGTCAATTATCACGGCACCAACGCCAGCGAAGCGCGACGCATGCAAGTGTTGATCGACGGCCGCTCGGTGTATCGCGCCGGTTTGTCCACGGTGGACTGGAGCGATATTCCGGTGGCGATGGAAGACATCGAGCGCATCGAAGTCTTTCGCGGCCCGAACACCGTCAGTTACGGCGCCAACGCGCTGATGGCGGTGGTCAACATCATCACTCGGCACCCGGCAGACAGCCACGGCACGCGGTTGAAGTACACCCGTGGTCAGCGTGGCATCAATGATTTCTATGCCAGCCAGGGCACTGGCTGGAATGGCGGCGATCTGCGCCTGTCGCTGTCCGGTCAGGAAGATGACGGCTTTGACAGCGATCGCAGCGGCGCCGACTACCGTGACAGCCGCCGCTTGAACCGTTTCAGTCTTGCGGTCAGCCACACCCTCAGCGATAACCAGAGTCTCGACTGGCAGGTCAACGCCAAGGATGGGACCAACCAGCGACCGTACACCTACCGCCCGGTGTTCTCCGGGATTACCGCCGCCGGGAACAATTCCGACGTGGTGGCCAAGGATTACGCCGGTTCGGTGCGCTGGAACCTCGACATCAATCCCGAACACAGCCTTTATATACAAGGTTCGGCGCAACACTGGGATCGTCAGCAAACCTGGCGCGCCTGCGATGCCGAGGTGTCGTTCAGTCCCGAGTTGACGCAACTGTGGCAACTCAACCCGAATTACACCGAACGCCTGGCGCGCAACATTACCCGTTTCACCGGCCCCGGCGCGGCGCCCGGCACACCGCAGGAAATGGCCCTGGCCAATCAGGTGCTCGATCAGTGGCGCAACGGTGCCAGTAGAACCCTGTGCGGCGACATCGACCAGAGTGCCCGCGAATCGCGCTACGATCTCGAACTGCAGGACACCCTCAGCCTGTCCGACAGCCTGCGTCTGGTCAGCGGCATGAACTATCGTTACGACCGCGCCGACTCCGAAACCTACTTCAATGGCACGCTGGACGACACCACGTGGCGCGCGTTCGGCCAACTGGAATGGCGCGCCACGGAACACTGGCTGTTGCAGGGCGGTGCGATGTTTGAAAACACGCAACTGATTGGCAGTTCGCTGACCCCGCGATTTGCCGTCAATTACCTGATCAACCCGCGTCATGGTCTGCGCGCGGTGTACTCGGAGGCGATCCGTTCGCCAGACATGTTCGAGAACAACGTCAACTGGAGCTATCAGGTCAGCAACCTGCGACCCTCGGCCTATGGTCAGTCGTCGGCGCGTTACTTCGTCAAGACCCGCGGCCCGGGCGATCTCGATCAGGAGCACATGCGCTCGCGGGAACTGGGTTACAACGGCTATTTCGCCGAACTCGGTCTGGCCCTCGATGTGAAGCTGTTCTACGACGAGATCACCGGGATGATCAGTGAGCCGCTGCGCAACAATCAATACATCGCCAGCAACGCCAACAGCTCACGGTTTCGCGGCACGGAAACCCAGCTCGACTGGCGCGTGAGCCTCGCCGACCGCTTGCGCTTCACCTACGCCTTCGTCGATGCCGAGGCGAGCAATCCGTTGGATCAGCAGTTCACTTCACGCAACAGCGGTTCGGCCGGTTGGCTGCGCGACTGGGGCCATGGCTGGAACAGCGCCCTCTTCTATTACGGTGACAACGCGCTCAACGGTTACCGCTTCGAACGGGTAGACACGCGCATCGCCAAACGCATCGCGCTGGGCAAAGCGCAGCTGCAACTGGCCGGCGTGCTGCAACAGCGTCTCGACCACGAGCCGACCACCTTCGTCGACAATAATTACGACGAGCGCCGAGTGATGTACTTCAGTGCCGAGCTGGAGTTCTAGGATGCGCTACGGGCCGTCACGGAAGCTGCCAACCTTTGGCCACTGGCTGGCCGGGGTGTGTCTATTTCTGACCGCATGGCTGCATGGCGTGGCGGTGCAGGCCGCCGATATTCTGTTGACCGGCGCCGAGGAAAGCCCCGGCGTGCAAGCGTTCGTCCAAGCGCTGAGCGAATTGCGCCCGACCGACAACGTGCGCTTCCAGCCACTGGCCAGTCTGCCGGCACCGGGCAAACTGCCCGCCAGCCTGCGGCTGATTCTGCTCGATCTGCCGAGTCTCGACTGGCGTCTGCAAGAACCCCAAGGCCCGGCGACGCTGGTATTACGCATCAGTCGCCTGCAGGCTCGCCAGCGTCTCGGCGGCACGCAACCGGCGCATCTGAGTTTGCTCTGGAGTGATCCGCCACTGGGCCGTCAGTTGCAATTGATCCGGCGCATTTTGCCGCAGGCCCGGCGGATCGGCGTGCTGTTCGATGAGCACAGCGAATTCCTTCTCAAGGAACTGAATCTCGCCGCCGAACAGCTGAACCTGCAAGTCGTCAGCCAGCGCTGGGACAACACCCACGACAGCCGTCCCCTGCAAGCTGTACTGAAAAGCAGCGATGTGTTGCTGGGGCTCGACGATCCCGATCTGTACAACCCGAAAACCGCGAAAAACCTGCTGCTCAGCAGCTACTCACGGCAGGTTGCGCTGGTCGGCCCCAATGTCGCCTTCGTTCGCGCCGGCAGCCTTGCCAGTACGTACAGCGATCAGAACGACTGGCTGGCGCTGCTCGATCAATTGCTCGACCAACCAACGGCCAATTGGCCACGAGCGCTCTATCCCGCACGTTTTAAAGTCTCAAGTAATGCGCAGGTCGCTCGTTCACTGGGTATCGAACCGCTGAATGACGCATCTGTTGCCAGCGCACTGGCTGAAGGAGAACGCCGCCCATGAGTTTCCGTCGCCGTTGGGACATCAATACCCGCACCCAGCTGATCAGCCTGGGCCCGGCGCTGTTGCTGACCTTGCTATTGATCAGTTTCTTCACGTTTGTGCGAATTCAGGATTTGCGTCAGGAACTCAATCACACCGGCCAATTGATCGCCAACCAACTGGCGCCCGCCACCGAATACGGGGTGATTTCCGGCAACAACGAAGTGCTGGAAAGCCTGCTCAAAGCCACACTGGCCACGCCCAACGTACGTTTTCTTGAAGTGCAGGACAGTGCCAACCGGATTCTGGTGTACGTCGAACAACCTGCCGCTGCGCACAGCCGGCCACATCAGGTCGAGGTGTTCCAGGCCCCGGTGCGCCTGCAACGCATCGCCCTGCACAATGATTTCTTTCAGGACGGCAAGGTCAACAATGGCGGCGCCAGCGAGGACTATCTGGGCCGGGTGATCGTCGGCCTGTCCAACGATGCCTTCAGCCAGCGCCAGCAGGAGATTCTGCTCAAGGCCGGGATTCTCGCGCTGTTCGCCCTGCTCTTCACTTTTGTGTTGGCACGGCGCCTGGCCGGCAGCCTGTCGCAGCCGATCCGCGATATCGGCGATGCGGTCAAGGCGATTCAGGACGGCGACTATAAAACCCCGCTGCCGATCGTCGATGACACCGAACTGGGCGCGCTGTCGCAGCACATCAACAACCTCGCCCAGGCGCTGGAACAGGCCAGCCGCGAGCAGCATCAAGCCATGGCGCAACTGATCCAGACCCGTGAAGAAGCGGAAAAGGCCAACAATGCCAAATCCGACTTTCTGGCGATGATGAGCCATGAATTGCGCACGCCCATGAACGGCGTACTGGGCATGCTGCAATTGCTGGAAACCACCGAGATGACCGAGGAGCAGGTCGAATACGCCGCCCTCGCCTCGGAGTCCACCGAGCACTTGCTGAAAGTCATCAACGATATTCTCGACTTCTCGCGCATCGAACGTTCCGAGCTGGAACTGGAACACATTCCGTTTAATCTCGCCGAACTGATCGGCGCCTGTGCGCAGTCGTTCCAGCACAGTGCGGTGCAACGCGGCCTGGCTTTGAATCTGCGGATACCGGACGACATGCGTGGTTTACAGGTGCAGGGCGATCCGACGCGGATCCGGCAGATTCTGGTCAACCTGGTCGGCAACGCACTGAAGTTCACCGAGCAGGGTCGGGTCAGCATCGAGGCGCAGTGGCAATCGCTGGATCATGAACTGCTGTGGTTCACCTGCTCGGTGCGCGACAGCGGCATCGGTATTTCGTCAGAAAGCCTGGAGCTGATGTTCAACGCCTTCCAGCAGGCCGACAGTTCGATCTCACGGCGCTACGGCGGCACCGGCCTCGGTCTGCCGATCGCCCGTACGCTGGCCGAACGCATGGGCGGCACCTTGCGTGCGCAAAGTGAGGAAGGTCGCGGCTCGGTGTTCACTCTGGAAATCCCGCTGGCACTCTATAAACAGACGCTGCTGACATTGGCCGCACCGCGCGCGCTCAATGGCAAGGGTCATGGTGAAGGCCGCAACGTCTTGCTGGTCGAAGACAATCCGGTTAACCAGACGGTTATCGAAGCGATGCTGCGCAGTCTGGGCTTTACTGTCAGTGTCGCCACCGATGGCGCACAAGCGGTGCGCAGTGCCGAGGGCAGCGACTTTGAAGTGATTCTGATGGATTGCCGGCTGCCGATTATCGATGGCTATGAGGCCACCCGGCAGATCCGTTGCCTGCCCGGACGCAGCGACGTGCCGATCATCGCACTGACCGCCAATGCCTTGCAGGGCGACCGCGAAACCTGTCTGTCGGCGGGCATGAACGATTACCTGGCAAAGCCGTTCAAACGTAATGATCTGCAGCAGATTCTGCAGCGCTGGGTGTCGTAGTGTGGGCCTTTCGACCATCTGCGACTGGCGTGAAAAGCGAAAGTGCGGCAGTCTTAGGCACCCGAACGAGCCTCAAAAGGGGCTTGAATAAAAATTTCAGTGCACAAGTGTACATTCATGTCCTTGGTGCTGTGACTTTCACCACAACGCAATAGTCTATGAGTAGGCTGCCGGTTCGAGGCATGAACGCTTCGAACGGTCGGGAAGATTTGCCCCACCTGCCGCATGGGATTATTGAGGAGCTCGCATGACCAAACAAAACGCCTTTACTCGGGAAGATCTGCTGCGCTGCAGTCGCGGTGAGCTGTTCGGCCCAGGTAACGCGCAACTGCCCGCCCCGAACATGCTGATGGTTGATCGCATCACTTTGATCAGCGAAGAAGGCGGCAAGTACGGCAAAGGTGAATTGGTCGCCGAGCTGGATATCAACCCTGATCTGTGGTTCTTCGCCTGCCACTTCGAAGGCGATCCGGTAATGCCGGGCTGCCTGGGTCTGGATGCCATGTGGCAACTGGTCGGCTTCTTCCTGGGCTGGCAAGGCCTGCCGGGCCGTGGCCGTGCGCTGGGTTCGGGCGAAGTGAAGTTCTTCGGTCAGGTCCTGCCGACCGCCAAGAAAGTCACTTACAACATTCATATCAAACGCGTCCTCAAGGGCAAGCTGAACCTGGCCATTGCCGATGGTTCGGTGACTGTCGACGGTCGCGAAATCTACACCGCCGAAGGCCTTCGCGTCGGCGTGTTCACCTCCACTGACAACTTCTAAGGGTTATTCGCATGCGCCGCGTCGTTATCACTGGTCTGGGCATTGTTTCGTGCCTGGGCAATGACAAAGAGACCGTCTCCGCTAACCTGCGTGCAAGCCGCCCTGGCATCCGGTTCAACCCGGAATATGCCGAAATGGGTCTGCGTAGCCAGGTTTCCGGCTCCATCGACCTCAACCTTGAAGAGCTGATCGATCGCAAGATCTATCGCTTCGTCGGCCACGCAGCGGCTTACGCCTACCTGGCCATGAAAGACGCCATTGCTGACTCCGGCCTGACCGAAGAGCAAGTGTCCAACCCGCGTACTGGCCTGGTCGCCGGTTCCGGTGGTGCTTCCACGCTCAACCAGATGGAAGCGCTGGACATCCTGCGCGAGAAAGGCGTGAAACGCGTTGGCCCATACCGCGTAACGCGGACCATGAGCAGCACCGTTTCCGCTTGCCTGGCCACGCCATTCAAGATCAAGGGCCTGAACTACTCCATCGCTTCTGCCTGCGCCACCAGTGCTCACTGCATCGGTACCGCCATGGAACAGATCCAGATGGGCAAGCAGGACATCGTCTTCGCCGGTGGCGGTGAAGAAGAGCACTGGAGCCAGTCGTTCCTGTTCGACGCGATGGGCGCTCTGTCCAGCAAGCGTAACGACACCCCGGAACAAGCTTCCCGTGCCTACGACAAAGACCGTGACGGTTTCGTCATCGCGGGCGGTGGCGGCATGGTCGTGGTTGAAGAGCTGGAACACGCTCTGGCCCGTGGCGCCAAGATCTATGCCGAAATCGTTGGCTACGGCGCAACGTCCGACGGCTACGACATGGTTGCCCCGAGTGGCGAAGGCGCGATCCGCTGCATGCAGATGGCGATGTCCACCGTTGATACCCCGATCGACTACCTGAACACCCACGGCACCTCGACTCCGGTCGGCGACGTTGCGGAAATGAAAGGTGTGCGTGAAGTGTTCGGCGACAAGGCACCTGCGATCAGCTCGACCAAGAGCCTGTCCGGTCACTCCCTGGGCGCCGCCGGCGTTCACGAAGCGATCTACTGCATGCTGATGATGGAAGGCAACTTCATTGCCGGCTCCGCCAACATCGACGAGCTGGATCCAGAAGTGGCCGATCTGCCAGTGCTGACCAAGACCCGCGAGAACGCCACCATCAACACCGTGATGAGCAACAGCTTCGGCTTCGGCGGCACCAACGCCACGCTGGTACTGAAGCGCTGGGAAGGCAAGTAATTCCCCCCGCTTGAGCCACACATGAAAACGCCCCGACTGGTTCGGGGCGTTTTTTTTCGCCTGCAGAAAACTCATGGCCGACACAAATCCCCTGTGTAGGAGCTGCCGAAGGCTGCGATCTTTTGACTTTGATTTTTAAAAGACAAGATCAAAAGATCGCAGCCTTCGGCAGCTCCTACACAAGGGTTCGCATGGGTCTGAAAATGAAACTTCTGTCATGAAACTTACCGCCCTGCGACCGAATGTCGCGGTTTGCGCGGGCTGCAGCACTGTTGCAAAAAACGCAACAACACCTTGCACAAATCAGCCGTTTACTTAGCAGGCTAACAAACTCTATAAAAGAGTCCTGCACACGCCTTGCTGCAGATAACTTGAGATTTGGAGCTAGCAGATGACTGTAAAAGTAACTGAACGCGACGATTCACACATGTCCCACGAAGGCGTAGCCGCCGGTATCCGCATCTGGGACGTGCATCAACAAGACTTGCTGGTCGGCATGTTCCACAACGAGATCGACGCCCACAATTACAAGGCCGAACTGGAAGTGCAAGAACAGCAACGGGATCTGAAATCCGCCTGATTCAACCACAGCATTGAAAACGACAAACCCCGCCATGAGCGGGGTTTGTCGTTGTTACAGCTTTATCGATTTACCACATCAGATCATCAGGGATCTGATACGCCGCGTACGGATCGTCCTCGGTGCTGACCTCTTCGGTCTGCACGTTGAGCTGGACGATGCGTTGTGGATCGCGCTCCTGGATCTTCAGGGCCGCTTCACGCGGGATCACTTCGTAACCGCCGGCATGGTGCACGATCGCCAGCGAACCGCTGCTGAGCTTGTTGCGCATCAGCGTGTTGACCGAGATACGCTTGACCTTCTTGTCATCGACGAAGTTGTAGTAGTCCTCGGTGGTCAGCTTCGGCAGACGCGAGACTTCGATCAGTTGTTTGACCTGAGCGGCACGCGCCTTGGCTTCGGCTTTCTCTTTCTGCTGACGGTTCAGCTCCTGGTCACGCTTGACCTTCTCGGCCATGGCTTCCTGGGCTGCACGCTGCTGCGAGTCATCCAGCTCGATCTGGCCTTTGTGCGCCAGACGCTGCTGCTTCTGCTTGTCCTTGCTGACCTGCTTGGCCTGCTTTTGGTTGACCAGGCCTGCTTTGAGCAACTGGTCGCGAAGGGAAATACTCATGGGACTTACTCACTTGGGCAGTTGCTCAGCCGCAGCTGGGCGCATTCTTTTCCTGACGTTTGGCTTCACCCCACAGGGCGTCCAACTCTTCGAGGGTGCAATCTTCTATGGGACGGTGGGTGTCGCGCAATGCCTGTTCGATAAATCGGAAACGTCTTTCGAACTTGCCGTTGGCGCCACGCAGTGCCGTTTCCGGGTCGACCTTCAGATGCCGGGCCAGATTGACCACGGAAAACAGCAGGTCGCCGATCTCGTCAGCCACGGCGACGGGATCGTTTTCCGACATGGCTTCGAGGACTTCATCGAGTTCTTCGCGCACTTTGTCGAGCACTGGCAAGGCGTCCGGCCAGTCGAAACCGACCTGCCCTGCGCGTTTCTGCAACTTGGCGGAGCGCGACAAGGCCGGCAGCGTTGCCGGCACATCGTCGAGCAGTGACAGTTGCTCGGGCGTGGCGGATTTCTCGGCGCGCTCTTCGGCCTTGATCTCTTCCCAGCGTTGTTTGACCTGTTCTTCGCTCAAGCGCGGAACATCCAGCGGCGCGTACAGATCACCGGTGGGGAACACGTGCGGGTGACGACGGATCAGCTTGCGGGTGATGCTGTCGATCACGCCGGCGAATTCGAAGCGCCCTTCTTCCTTGGCCAACTGGCTGTAATAGACGACCTGAAACAGCAGATCGCCGAGTTCGCCCTGCAAATGATCGAAGTCGCCACGCTCGATAGCGTCGGCCACTTCGTAGGCTTCTTCAAGCGTGTGCGGGACGATGGTCGCGTAGGTTTGCTTGATGTCCCACGGGCAACCGTACTGCGGATCGCGCAGCCGGCTCATGAGGTGGAGCAGGTCTTCAAGGCTGTACATCATTTCACTCACTACATAGATCCCTGTGGGAGCGAGCTTGCTCGCGAAGGCGGACTTTCAATCACATCAATGCTGGATGCGATACCGTCTTCGCGAGCAAGCTCGCTCCCACATTGGATCGGCGTTCACATTCGAAATCGTCGATGTTCAAGGCGTACGGTTACGCCGCGTTTCGATGATGTTCGGCAACTGCGAAATCCGCCCGAGCAACCGCCCCAGTGCATCCAGACCCGGGATCTCGATGGTCAGGGACATCAGCGCAGTGTTGTCTTCCTTGTTCGAGCGGGTGTTGACCGCCAGCACGTTGATCCGCTCGTTGAGCAGCACCTGCGACACATCACGCAGCAGACCGGAACGGTCGTAGGCGCGGATGACGATGTCGACCGGATAGGTGAGCACCGGCACCGGGCCCCAGCTGACCTGAATGATCCGCTCCGGCTCGCGCCCGCCCAGTTGCAGCACCGAGGCACAGTCCTGACGGTGAATGCTCACGCCACGGCCCTGAGTGATGTAACCGACAATCGCGTCGCCCGGCAGTGGCTGGCAGCAGCCGGCCATCTGCGTCATCAAGTTGCCGACGCCCTGGATCTGAATGTCGCCGCGCTTGCCCGGTTTGTAACCGGTGGCTTTGCGCGGAATCAGCTCCAGCTGTTCGTTGCCACGTTCCGGCTCGACCAGTTGCTGTGCGAGGTTGACCAGTTGCGCCAGACGCAGGTCGCCAGCACCGAGGGCAGCGAACATGTCTTCGGCGGTTTTCATGTTGGCCTTGTCGGCCAGCTTGTCGAAATCCACCGCTGGCAGGCCGAGGCGCGTCAGTTCGCGCTCGATCAGGGTTTTACCGGCGGCAACGTTCTGATCGCGCGCCTGCAATTTGAACCAGTGAACGATCTTCGCCCGCGCCCGCGAGGTGGTGACATAACCAAGGTTGGAGTTCAGCCAGTCGCGGCTCGGCGTGCCGTGCTTGCTGGTGATGATCTCGACCTGTTCACCAGTCTGTAGGCTGTAGTTGAGCGGTACGATGCGCCCGTTGATCTTCGCGCCACGGCAGTTGTGGCCGATCTCGGTGTGCACGCGGTAGGCGAAGTCCAGCGGCGTCGCGCCTTTCGGCAAGTCGATGGCGTGACCGTCGGGGGTGAAGATGTAGACCCGATCCGGTTCGATATCGACGCGCAGCTGTTCGGCCAGACCACCGATATCGCCCAGCTCTTCGTGCCACTCGAGGACCTGACGCAGCCAGGAGATTTTCTCTTCGTAGTGGTTCGAGCCGGATTTGACGTCGGTGCCTTTGTAGCGCCAGTGCGCGCAGACGCCGAGTTCGGCTTCTTCGTGCATCGAATGCGTACGGATCTGCACCTCAAGCACCTTGCCCTCAGGGCCGATCACCGCCGTGTGCAGCGAGCGGTAGCCGTTCTCTTTCGGGTTGGCGATGTAGTCGTCGAACTCTTTCGGGATGTGCCGCCACAAGGTGTGGACGATGCCCAGCGCGGTGTAGCAGTCGCGCATCTCCGGCACCAACACGCGCACCGCACGCACGTCGTAGATCTGGCTGAATTCCAGCCCCTTGCGCTGCATTTTGCGCCAGATCGAATAGATGTGTTTGGCCCGGCCGCTGATGTCGGCGTCGACGCCGGTGGCCTGCAATTCGTCCTTGAGCTGGGTCATCACGTCAGCGATGAAACGCTCGCGATCAAGCCGTCGCTCATGGAGCAACTTGGCGATCTGCTTGTATTGATCGGGTTCGAGATAACGGAAGGACAAGTCCTCCAGTTCCCATTTGATATGACCGATGCCGAGGCGGTGCGCGAGCGGCGCGTAGATGTCGAAGACTTCGCGGGCGACGCGGTTACGTTTTTCATCGTCGGCGGTTTTCACCGCACGAATGGCGCAAGTACGTTCGGCCAGTTTGATCAGCGCGACGCGTACATCGTCGACCATCGCCACGAGCATCTTGCGCAGGTTTTCCACCTGCCCTTGCGTGCCCATGACCATCGACTGGCGCGGACTGAGGCTGGCACTGATCGCCGCCATGCGCTGCACGCCGTCGATCAGCTTGGCGACTACCGGGCCGAAGCGCTGGCCGACGGCCGCGAGTTCGATCTGGCCTTCGCGTACGCCGCGATACAGGACCGCCGCGACCAGCGAATCCTGATCGAGCTTGAGGTCGGCAAGAATCTCGGCGATTTCCAGGCCCGTACTGAAACTGCCGGAGCCTTCGGCCCACAGATTCTTCTTGGCATTGGACTGTTGTTCGGCCTCGCGAGCGAACTCGCAGGCTTCTTTCAAGGCTTCGCGATCCAGTGCCAGATCGACACTGACCGCGTGATCGAGCCAAGCCTCGAGATTGATACTGCCGTCAGTGTTGATCGGCTGGTGTGCTCTCACCTGTACCATCTTGCTTTACCTTCCCTACGACGCAGATTCAATGCGTCAAATCGCTGATCCTTATTGTCCGTTTGCGCTCGCGGGGCTAAAGCGAGCGCTGCGCGGACAGATCAGACGGATTCAGACGAGCCATCCTGGCTCGCTTCAAATAACGCCATGGCCTCGACATGTGCCGTCTGAGGAAACATATCGAGAATCCCGGCACGTTTTAACCGGTAGCCCTGCTTGATCAATTCGACCGTATCGCGCGCCAGAGTTGCAGGGTTGCACGACACATACACCAACCGTTTGGCACCCAGGGTCGCCAGCTTGCGAACCACCTCGAAAGCACCGTCACGCGGTGGGTCCAAGAGTACCGCAGAAAAGCCGTTTCCGATCCACTGGGCATCGCTCAAAGGCTGGGATAAATCGGCTTGAAAAAACTTTGTGTTATGCAAATTGTTACTAGCGGCATTGGCTTCGGCGCGATCGACCATCGTCTGCACGCCTTCAACTGCCACCACTTCGCGCACGGCTTTGGCCAGCGGCAAAGCGAAGTTGCCCAGGCCGCAAAACAGATCCAGCACGCGTTCATCGCGACCCGGTTTCAGCCAGTCCAGTGCCTGCGCCACCATTGCCTCGTTGACGCCGGCGTTGACCTGGATAAAGTCGCCCGGCCGGTACGCGAGATCCAGACCCCACTGTTCCAGGCGATAGCCCAGCGACTGGCTGGCATCGACCGGTTGCGGCTCGCCTTCACCATGCAGCCACAATTGCGCTTCATGGAACTGGCAGAAGTCCTTGAGGATGGTCAGATCCGCTTCGGACAGCGGCGCCATGTGCCGCAGCAGCACCGCCAGTGACGAGCCGCTGAACAACTCGACATGCCCCAACGCTTGCCGCTTGCTCAAACGACGGAGCATCTCCGGTAAACGGGTCATGATCGGTTGCAAGGGCTGTACCAGCACCGGGCATTCGCTGATGGCGACAATGTCCTGACTGCCAGCGGCGCGGAATCCGACTTCAAGCTGCTTCGCTTTCATGTCCCAGCGCACGGCGATCCGGGCGCGGCGGCGATAGCCGAACTCGGGACCGGTCAGCGGTGCTGCCCACTCTTGCGGTTCGACACCGGCCACACGCGACAATTGCTCGGCGAGCATGCGCTGTTTCAGGGCAAGCTGTTCGCTGTGGGGCAAATGCTGCACGCTGCAACCGCCGCAACGGCCGGCGTGCTGACACGGTGCCGGGCGGCGCAGTTCGCTGGCCTTGAACACGCGTTCGGTGCGCGCCTCGACCACTTTGCCGTGGGCGCCGAGCACCCGCGCTTCGACCTCTTCACCGGCAAGGGCGCCGAGGACGAACCAGGTTTTGCCTTCGAAGAACGCGATACCGCGACCGTCATTGGCCAGGCGTTCGATGCTCAAACGCTGCTTTTTCCCGGTCGGAATTTGCGCAGCCTTGCTACCGCCGGTGGGCTGAAAGCGCAGGCCTCTCTCGTGCTTGGCCATCAGTTGGGCGCGTCGAAAATGCCGGTCGACAAGTAACGGTCGCCACGGTCGCAGATGATCGCGACGATCACCGCGTTTTCAACTTCTTTGGACAGGCGCAGCATCGCTGCCACCGCACCGCCCGAGGACACGCCACAGAAGATGCCTTCTTCGCGGGCCAGACGCCGGGTGACGTCCTCGGCTTCGCTTTGCGCCATGTCGACGATACGGTCGACGCGGTCGGCCTGATAGATCTTCGGCAGGTATTCCTGCGGCCAGCGGCGGATACCCGGAATGGCCGAGCCTTCCATCGGTTGCAGACCAACGATCTTCACGCTGTCGCTCTGCTCTTTCAAGTAGCGCGAAACGCCCATGATGGTGCCGGTGGTGCCCATCGAACTGACGAAATGGGTGATGGTGCCCTGGGTCTGACGCCAGATTTCCGGGCCGGTGGTGGTGTAGTGCGCCTCAGGATTGTCGCCATTGGCGAACTGATCGAGCACCTTGCCACGGCCTTCGGCTTCCATCCGCTGGGCGAGGTCGCGGGCGCCTTCCATGCCTTCTTCCTGGCTGACCAGAATCAGCTCGGCACCGTAAGCGGTCATCGCCGCTTTACGCTCGGCGCTGGAGTTGTCCGGCATTATCAGGATCATTTTGTAACCCTTGATCGCCGCAGCCATGGCCAGAGCGATCCCGGTGTTACCCGAGGTCGCTTCGATCAGCGTATCGCCGGCGTGGATCTGCCCGCGCAACTCGGCGCGAGTGATCATCGACAACGCCGGACGGTCCTTGACCGAACCCGCCGGGTTATTCCCTTCGAGCTTGAGCAATAGGGTGTTGCTGGTAGCACCGGGCAGGCGCTGCAAACGCACCAGCGGCGTGTTGCCGACGCAATCGGCGATGGTTGGGTACTGCAAGGTCATGGCGTATTCGCAATCCAGACGTGCGGGGGCGCCTATCATACCGGCAAACCCGCGCAGGCCATATCACGCAAAGTGCGGTGCTTATGGTTTATGGGAATAAGCAGTCGTTACTCGCTATTTTCTGTGTGCGCCGTATCCAGTGCATAAAACTCATGCAACTTGGCTTGCAGCAATTGTTTATCCGGCAAACAGGTTTGATATTCCGCTATCAATGCGGGCGAGAGACTGCGATTGAGGGCGTACTCGACGACCTCATCTTCCTTGCTTGCACACAGCAGAACACCGATGGCCGGATTTTCGTGAGGCTTGCGGACATTGCGATCCAGCGCCTCCAGATAGAAATCCAGCTTACCGAGGTATTCCGGCTCAAAACGGCCGACCTTGAGTTCAATGGCTACAAGGCAATTGAGCCCTCGGTGAAAGAACAGAAGATCGAGAGAGAAATCCCGACCGCCGACCTGCAGTGGATATTCGGAACCGACAAAGCAGAAATCGCGACCAAGTTCGATCAGGAACTCCTTGAGGCGAGATAGCAGGCCTTGGTGCAGATCGGTTTCAGAGTGAGCGCCGGGCAGATCGAGAAATTCGACCATGTAGGAATCGCGGAATATCTCGAGAGCATCGGGATGGGTTTGCTGCAGTGCCGCGGAGGCTTTTGCCGGGTCGGTGACGCTTCGCTCAAACAAAGCTGCTTTGAGCTGCCGCTCCAGCTCACGTCTCGACCATTGCTCTCGAACGGCCATTCGTACGTAGAACTCGCGCTCCTCTGGTCGTTTGCATTGGCTGAAAATGGTCAAATTGTGCGACCAGGACAATTGTCGCACCAGTGGTGCGACTTTTTCTTCGGCGTGATAAAGCTCATAAAACTGGCGCATACGAAACAAGTTCGAACGAGTAAAACCTCGTAATCCCGGTTGTGTCAGAGCCAAATGTTCAGCCAATTGGCCCACCACGGAATCCCCCCACTCCGCCTGCTCAATCTTTCGACTGATGTGCGCCCCCACCTGCCAATAAAGCTCAATCAGTTGAGTATTGACCGCCTGCATGGCCTGATGTCTGGAACGGTGAATCAGCGCGAGCACTTCGTTGAAGCGTTCGCCATCGGGGCTGCTGATAAGGCTGGATACAGTCATGCACAATTCCTTGAAGATCAGGGGGAAGCACGAGCCTAACCCCTTCAGGAAGCTTGAAATGACCGCCGATGCAGCTTGGGAAATGTCGTACAAAAAAAGGCGAGCGCTCCCGCAAAACCGGAGGACTGGCCACCCGAATGGACTACATCGCGAGCAGGCTCACTCCTACAGAAGCGCTGAGGCACTCAGACGATCTGCGGCGAACCGAGATCCAATGTGGGAGCGAGCCTGCTCGCGAATGCGTCAGGCGGCGCGAAATCACCCTCAGCGACCAAGCGCAAATTCAACCGCAATCCCGCCCCGCCATTCTCCGCCCAAATACTCCCGCCCTGACGCTGCACGGCATTGCGCGCGATGCTCAGCCCCAAGCCAAATCCACCATCTCCGGGCCGCGAGCCGTCGAGTCGGGTGAACGGCGAGAAGATCCGTTCCAGATCCCCTTCCGCTACGCCGCCGCCCTGATCTTCCAGCCACAGGTGCCAGTAATCGCCATCGCGCCGCCCATCAAGCCGGACGATCCCACCCGCCGGCGAATGCCGAATCGCGTTACGCAGAATGTTCTCCAGCGCCTGCGCCAGCGTGTTCAGATTGCCCCGCACCCAGCACGACGCTTCGACCGCGCACTGCAACCGCAAACTCGGCCAGCCGCTTTCGTAGCAGGCGTTATCCGTGAGCATTTCCCACAGGGCCTGGATCTGAATCGCCTCGTCAGGCAGTGGCGTACGGTCGGTATCGAGCCAGGCCAGTTGCAGGGTTTCCTCGACCAGTCGCTGCATACCGTCGACTTCGCGACCAATGCGCTCGCGCAGTTGCGGCAGGCCTTGTTCACTTTCGCTGGCCACGCGCAAGCGGCTCAACGGCGTGCGCAATTCGTGGGACAGATCACGCAGCAGTTGCTGTTGCAGGGCGACTGTAGATTGCAGGCGCTCGGACATCGAGTCGAACGCCCGGGCCAGTTCACCGAGCTCATCCGGGCGCTGGGTGATGCCGCTCGACAACCGCACATTCAACTGGTCGGCGCGCCAGGCGTTGGCCTGTTCGCGCAAGTTGTTCAGCGGCACTACCAGAAGACGATAGAGACCGACGCACAGCAGCAAAGTGAACAACCCCGGAATCACGCCGTTAGTGATGACGCGCCAGAACACGCGATATTTACCCGGCAGGAATCGCTCGGGCAATTCGATCACCAGGCTGCCGGCGGAAGGCTCTTTAGGGAAAGGTATGCGCAGCCACGGCCGATTCTGTTTGTGAATCGGCCAGTCGAGACCACGCAGGAAAGTCAGATGCTGGATCTCCTGATCATTCAGCGGATCACTGCTCAGCGACTGCAAATTGCCACCGATAACGCCGACCCAACTGGCTTCGCGCAACTCCATGCTCTGCAACCAGTCATCGACACCGCTGCGTCCGCCGCGCTGCCATGCTTGCTCGGCTTGCATCGCATAACGTGAAAGGGTGCCGCGCGCCTCGTCGGAGAGGAACTGGTTGCGCTCCTCCATATAACGTCCCCATGACCAGCTCAACCAGATCATCAGCAGACAAAATGCGACCAGCAGAAACGCCAGTTTCCAGAACAGCGAATGCCGCCCCGGCAGTTCAGACCGCTTCATCAGCAGCACTCAAGACGTAACCCTTGCCCCAGACAGTCCGCACTTCACGCTCGGTGTAACCGATGGCTTTGAGTTTGCGGCGGATCTGGCTGATGTGCATGTCGAGACTGCGATCGTGGGCCGCGTAGCCGCGCTGCAAAACGTGCTGATAAAGGAACGCTTTGCTCAGCACTTCCTCATCATTGCGGTTGAGGGTTTCCAGCAGACGGTATTCGCTACGGGTCAGCCCGGCGGGTTGCTCGCGGAAAAACACCTCGCACTGTTCGTCATCGAATCGCAGCGTACCGACCGCCACTGGCGCCGCGTGCACGGCCGGGCGCCGATCCAGCGCGACCCGACGCAGAATCGCTTCGATGCGCACATGCAGCTCAGCCATGCTGAAGGGTTTTGGCAAATAGTCGTCGGCGCCCAGACGGAAACCGCTGATGCGATCCGCCTCGGCACCGAGGGCCGACATCAACAGCACTGGCGTCGAATGGCTCTGGCGCAATTGCGTCAGCACATTCAGACCGTCCATGCCCGGCAACAGGATATCCATCAGCACCACATCGAATGGCTGACGCCTGGCAATACTCAGGCCTTCCTGGCCGTTCTGGCACCAGGTCACCTGAAAGCCGCTGCGGCCCAGATGTTCGTGAACATAGGCGCCGAGAACCGGATCGTCTTCGATGGAAAGAATGCGTGGTTGGCCAGCGGAAACAGGAGTCATGAGTATCTGCAAGTAATTCTCAGTTGAGAGCGATTATTCAAGATTGCCGGACAGCGGGCAACTCAAGGTTGACCCACCTGACCAACGAGCACCCGCGCCCTGCCCCATCGCGACAGCATTTTTCCGAAGATTGCCTGCGAGCAAATCGCTACACTGCGCCCATGTCGCGTGCCGGATGCACGCATGAGTCAACAGATCAGCGGGATGCAGGAGATAGGCGTGCTCAAGAAACTGGGAATCAAAGGTCGCGTGTTGTTGCTGACCTTGTTGCCAACCAGCCTGATGGCGCTGGTGCTGGGTGGTTATTTCACCTGGACGCAGCAGTCCGACTTGCAGAGCCAATTGATGCAGCGCGGCGAAATGATCGCCGAGCAACTGGCGCCACTGGTGGCACCCGCCATGGGTCACGGCAACAATGATCTGCTTGAGCGCATCGCTACGCAGTCCCTTGAACAACCGGACGTGCGCGCGGTGACTTTCCTCGCCCCGGATCGCTCACCGCTGGCCCATGCCGGCCCGACCATGCTCAATCAGGCGCCCAGCGGCGACAGCGCGCATTTGCAACGGCGCAGCGGCAATGACGCAACCCGTTACCTGATGCCGGTATTCGGCAAGCATCGCAATCTTGCTGGCGAACTGATTCCGGAAGAGTCCGACCGCTTGCTCGGCTGGGTCGAACTGGAACTGTCGCACAACGGCATGCTGCTGCGCGGTTATCGCAGTCTGTTTGCCAGCCTGCTGTTGATTGCCGCCGGTCTGGCAGGCGCGGCGCTGCTGGCATTGCGCATGGGCCGCACCATCAACCGTCCGCTAAGCCAGATCAAACAAGCCGTCGCGCAACTCAAGGACGGTCATCTGGAAACGCGTCTGCCGCCGCTCGGCAGTCAGGAGCTGGACGAACTGGCGTCGGGCATCAACCGCATGGCCGGCACCCTGCAAAATGCCCGCGAAGAACTGCAGCACAGTGTCGATCAGGCCACCGAAGACGTCCGGCAGAATCTGGAAACCATCGAGATCCAGAACATCGAACTGGACCTTGCGCGCAAAGAGGCGCTGGAGGCCAGCCGGATCAAATCCGAGTTTCTCGCCAACATGAGTCACGAGATCCGCACGCCGCTCAACGGCATTCTCGGCTTCACGCACCTGTTGCAAAAAAGCGAACTGACCCCGCGCCAGCTCGACTACCTGGGCACCATCGAAAAGTCCGCCGACAGCCTGCTGGGGATCATCAACGAGATCCTCGACTTCTCGAAAATCGAGGCCGGCAAACTGGTGCTCGACCATATCCCGTTCAACCTGCGTGACCTGCTGCAGGACACCCTGACCATCCTCGCCCCCGCCGCTCACGCCAAACAACTGGAGCTGGTCAGTCTGGTCTATCGCGACACGCCGCTGTCGCTGGTCGGTGACCCGCTGCGCCTGAAACAGATCCTCACCAACCTGGTCAGCAACGCCATCAAGTTCACCCGCGAAGGCACCATCGTCGCCAGAGCGATGCTGGAAGAAGAACACGAAGACAGTGTGCAGTTGCGTATCAGTATTCAGGACACTGGCATTGGCTTGTCCACTCAGGACGTGCGTGCCCTGTTCCAGGCATTCAGCCAGGCGGACAACTCGCTGTCGCGCCAGCCGGGTGGCACCGGCCTGGGGCTAGTGATTTCCAAACGCCTGATCGAACAGATGGGCGGTGAAATCGGCGTCGACAGCACGCCGGGCGAAGGCTCGGAGTTCTGGATCAGCCTGAGCCTGCCCAAGACCCGTGACGATGCCGAAGACTTGCCCTCGGCGCCGCTGCTCGGACGCCGGGTGGCAGTCCTGGAAAACCATGAACTGGCGCGTCAGGCCTTGCAGCATCAATTGGAAGACTGCGGCCTCATTGTCACGCCGTTCAATACCCTGGAAAGTCTGACCAATGGCGTCACTGGCGCGCATCAGACCGATCAGGCGATTGATCTGGCGGTGATCGGCATCACCAGCAACGACATGCTCCCCGAGCGCCTGAATCAGCATATCTGGGATCTCGAACACCTCGGCTGCAAAGTGCTGGTGCTGTGCCCGACCACCGAACAGACGCTGTTTCATCTGTCGGTGCCCAACCCGCACAGTCAGCTGCAAGCCAAACCGGCCTGTACGCGCAAATTGCGTCGGGCGTTATCCGATCTGGCCAATCCCCGCCAACCGCGCACCGAGCCGGGCGAACCGTTGTCGAGCCGCGCGCCGAAAGTGTTGTGCGTCGACGACAACCCGGCCAACCTGCTGCTGGTGCAGACCCTGCTCGAAGACATGGGTGCCAAGGTGCTCGCAGTGGAAAGTGGCTACGCGGCGGTCAAAGCGGTGCAGAGCGAATCCTTCGATCTGGTGTTGATGGACGTACAGATGCCGGGCATGGACGGTCGCCAGAGCACCGAAACCATTCGCCAATGGGAAAGCGAGCGACACTGCACGCCGCTGCCGATTGTCGCCCTCACTGCCCACGCCATGGCCAACGAAAAGCGTGCGCTGCTGCAAAGCGGCATGGACGACTATCTGACCAAACCGATCAGCGAGCGGCAACTGGCGCAGGTGGTGCTGAAATGGACCGGTCTGGCCTTGCGCAATCAAGGGCCGGAGCGGACCAGCGAAAATTCCGCTGGCAATGAGCTGCCGGTGCTCGATCACGAGGAAGGTTTGCGCCTGGCCGCCGGCAAGGCTGATCTCGCTGCGGACATGCTGGCCATGCTGCTCGCCTCACTGGAAGCTGACCGCGAAGCCATCCGCGCGGCGTGCGAAAACCGCGACCAGAACGCCTTGATCGAGCGCGTCCATCGTCTCCACGGTGCCACTCGTTATTGCGGCGTACCGCAATTGCGCGCGGCCTGCCAGCGCAGCGAAACCCTGCTCAAGCAGGGCGACCCGAAGGCCGTGGCAGCGCTGGAAGAACTCGAGCGCGCGATCAACCGTCTCGCGGCGCAAGCGAAGATCAGCGCCTGATCCACGGCAATGTCGATCAACGCCAGCACCGCTAAAATGAGCTCGGGTGATTCAATCCGTGTCGATGTTCCAGGAGGATTTCATGCGCACGATCGTTTTCAGCAGCCAGACCTACGACCGCGACAGCTTCCTCGCCGCCGATTGCCCGACGGGTATCGAACTGCACTTTCAACCGGCGCGGCTCAGCCTCGATACGGTGGCGCTGGCCGACGCACATGAAGTGGTCTGCGCCTTCATCAATGATGACCTCAGCGCGCCAGTGCTGGAGCGTCTGGCTGCAGGTGGCACACGCCTGATTGCCTTGCGCTCGGCGGGTTACAACCATGTCGACCTGCCTGCGGCGAAACGTCTGGGTCTGGCCGTCGTACGCGTGCCGGCCTACTCGCCACACGCGGTGGCCGAACACGCTGTGGCGCTGATCCTCGCCCTTAACCGTCGTCTGCACCGGGCCTATAACCGCACCCGTGAAGGCGATTTCAGCCTGCATGGCCTGACCGGTTTCGATCTGGTGGGCAAAACCGTCGGTATTGTCGGCACCGGGCAGATCGGCGCGACCTTCGCCAAGATCATGCACGGCTTCGGCTGTGAGTTGCTGGCCTACGATCCGTTCCCGAACCCGGATGTACTGGCGTTGGGTGCACGCTATCTGAGCCTGCCGGAACTGCTCGCGCAGTCGCGGATCATCAGCCTGCACTGCCCGCTCAACGAGCAAAGCAAACACCTGATCAACCGCGACTCACTGGCGCACATGCAAGCGGGCGCCATGCTCATCAATACCGGTCGCGGCGGCCTGGTCGATACCCCGGCATTGATTGACGCCTTGAAGGAGGGCCAACTCGGCTATCTGGGCCTGGATGTCTATGAAGAAGAGGCGCAACTGTTTTTCGAGGATCGCTCCGACCTGCCCTTGCAGGACGATGTGCTGGCGCGGTTGCTGACCTTTCCGAACGTGATCATTACCGCGCATCAGGCCTTTTTGACGCGTGAAGCATTGGGCGCAATTGCCGCAACGACCTTGCACAACATCGCGACCTGGGCGGCGGGGACGCCACAGAACCAGGTCGAGGGCTGAAATTTTTTCAGCTTATTTCGGTGAAAGCGAAGACGCCAGAATCAGCAACGCCAGCCAGCCGAAGCCAAAAAAGCGCTGTTTCATTGAGTGGCCGTAGCGCAGCAGGAACCAGACGAAAACCATCGGCAGCAGGAAGATCATGATCTTCAGCCAGCCTTCCACCGGACGACTGCCGTCGGCATTGGCCTGCTCGGCAACAGGTTGCTCGGTGGGCGGCTGGCGCCGACGCCGCGCGGCGGCCGGCATGACTTTCGGCAAAGGTTGCGGTTCAGGCGCTGGAGCACTGACTTCGGGCACTGCCTTGTTACGCGGCAGACTGCCGAACGAGATTGTCGCAGCCTGTATGGGCGCGGCTGCGGTCTGCGCGTGTTCTGTTTGCTCCGCCATTGGAGCCCCACAATGAATGCACGCGTTGGCCTCGGAGCTGATGCTCTTCTTGCATTCATAACATTCGATCAGCGCCATGTTCCGTTCCTTCAGAGTCGAGGCCGGCAGTTTGCCATGAGCGTCGCTTCATTTGAACCGGATCGAAGGTCACACGCGCGCATCATTCTGCAATCAAGCCCGTGCTAGCATGTCGCGCATATTTGGAGGACCCATGGTCGAACACGATTTCCGCTATACCCTGATGAACCCGCAACACACCCTCACCGAATGCCGCGCCCTCGTTCCGGGCCGCTATCAGGTCACCGGCAATGGTGGCTCGATTCGCATCGGTGACGCCTTGTTGGTCACCCTCAAAGGCAGCAAGGACTTGTCCATGCGCCTGACCGTTGAAACCGTCCGCCACCTGATCAACCCGCCGGGCCAATGGACCGCGATGACTACAGGTCCGGTGTTCGGCGAGCTGGCGATCTACACCTGGCAGGTCAACTGCGACAGCTGCGCCAAAGAGCTGAGCTTCGAATTCGCGGTAGACGCCAAACTCGGCAAAACCGCCGAGAAACCGGCTGCCACCGCACGTATCGCCGAGCTGGGCTGGAAAGCCGTTGGCGACAAGCACCTGTGCCCGAAATGCCAGGAGCCTGCGTGATGAAACGCCTTGCCCTGACCGCGCTGGTTGGTGCCGGCCTGGTGGGTTGCGCCGCCGAACCTGTGCAACTGCAACAGAACCGCAGCTACATTCTGGAGTGGATCGGCGAGCGACCGTTGATGGATTACAGCCATTTGACCGTGACCCTTGGCGATGATGGTCGCGCCTATGGCAACGGTGGCTGCAACCATTGGTTCGCGCCGTACACGCTGGAAGGTGACAAGCTGACCTTCGGCAAGATCGGCAAGACCCGCAAACTCTGTGCACCGGCGCTGATGGAGCAGGAGCAACGCTTCCTGCAGGCGCTGGAGCATGTCGAGCGCTGGGACATCTCGCCGATCGAGCAGATGCGTTTCTGGCCGGCGGAAGGCAAGCCGTTGCGTTGGTGGCTGGAAGAAGGCTAAAAAGCCCTCACCCTAACCCTCTCCCAGGGGGAGAGGGGACTGATTGGGGGATATTGGGGAGCTACGCCGACCTGAAAGGCCTATGCCGAATCCATAATCGACCGGATTTTGCTTTGGCGACCCCATAATCGACCTGATCTTGCTTTGGCGAATCTACAATCGACTCGATCTCTCAGGTCGATGTAACTCGCCAGACACCTCGGTCGGCCCCCTCTCCCTCTGGGAGAGGGCTGGGGTGAGGGGCTTTTGACGTTACTTGGTCGCCTGCAGAGCCTCAAGCTTGGCCATCACCCCCGCCGCCGTCTGCTCCCCCATCAATTGCTCACGCACCTTGCCCTTGTTGTCGATGATGTACGTCACCGGCAATGCTTCACTGCGCGGCAACTCGAACAGTTCCGCCGGATCCTGCGCCAGCACGGTGAACTTGATGCCGAGCTTCTCGCTCGCCTCTTTCAGTTCCGCGCCCTGCACATTGTCGAAATTGACCCCGAACACGCCGACATTCTTGCTCTTGAGCTCATCAGCCAAATGGTTGAGCTCCGGGATTTCCGTGCGGCACGGGCCACACCACTCGGCCCAGTAGTTCAGCACTACCCATTGTTTGTCCAAACGCTCGGACGCAACTTTCTGACCATTCTGGTCGATCCCGTAATCATTGCCGCAGCCCCCCAGCATCAACGCCCCGATTATCGTCAATGCCGCTGCCAATCGCCGTGTCATGTCGTGTTCCTTGTGAAAATTTGAAGGCGCCTGCGACCCATTGCCTCCGAAGGTTCTGGATTGCGCGCTGCACAGTTAGAATAGCCGCCACTTTACGCCAGAAGCGACCCGCCATGACCGATCTGACGCTTTATCACAATCCGCGCTGCTCGAAATCCCGCGGCGCACTGGAGCTGCTTGAAGCCCGCGGCCTGACCCCGAACGTCGTGCGTTACCTCGAAAGCCCGCTGAATGCGGCGCAAATCAAGGCTCTGCTCGGCAAACTCGGAATCAGCGCGCGCCAATTGCTGCGCAGCGGGGAAGATGAATACAAAATGCTTCAGCTGGCTGACGACAGCCTCAGTGAAGCGCAATTGATCGACGCCATCGCCCAGCATCCAAAACTGATGGAACGGCCCATTCTTGAAGTTGGCGACAAAGCCGTCATCGGTCGTCCGCCGGAAAATATTCTGGAGTTGTTGCCGTGAGCGCGCCGTACATTCTGGTGCTGTATTACAGCCGCAGCGGCTCGACCAACGAGATGGCCCGACAGATTGCCCGTGGTGTCGAGCAGGCCGGCCTCGAAGCGCGTTTGCGCACGGTGCCGGCGATCTCGACCGAGTGCGAAGCTGTGGCTCCAGACATTCCAGACGAAGGCGCGCTCTACGCCACCCTCGATGACTTGAAGAACTGCGCCGGCCTCGCCCTCGGCAGCCCGACGCGTTTCGGCAACATGGCCGCGCCGCTGAAATACTTCCTCGATGGCACCAGCAACCTCTGGCTGACCGGTGCGCTGGTCGGCAAACCGGCCGGCGTGTTCACCTCCACCGCCAGCCTGCACGGCGGTCAGGAAACCACCCTGCTGTCGATGATGCTGCCGCTGTTGCACCACGGCATGCTCATCACCGGTCTGCCGTACAGTGAATCGGCGTTACTGGAAACCCAGGGCGGGGGCACGCCTTACGGTGCCAGTCACCACGCCGGGGCTGACGGTAAAAAAGGTCTCGATCAGCACGAAGTGGCGCTGTGTCGTGCGTTGGGTCTGCGGCTGGCCAAGACTGCGCAGAAACTGGAGGGCTGACAGTGGCGAAGAAGCCGAAAATCCTGCCCGCCGTCGAGTGGCTGGAGCCGCGCGTCAAGGCAATGCGCATCATCAGTCTGCTGAGTTTTTTCGCCTTGGGCGGATTGCTCGCAGCCTACTATCTGATTTTCGCTGACCTGCACGGCGCGCGGCCGTGGGTGATTCTGCTGGTCGAACTGATCCCGTGGATCATCCTGGCGCCCGCGATGATCGTGGGCAGCGCCCGTGGGCACTCGTGGATGTGCTTTGTGGTGAATCTGTATTTCATCAAAGGCGCACTGGCGGCGTATGACCCGAACCGGCAGTGGTTTGGCGTGCTGGAAATGGTCGCGAGCCTGGCGGTGTTCTGCTCGGCGCTGTTGTATGTGCGCTGGCGCTATCAGTTGAATCGCAAACTGGCGGGTGAAGGCGAGATCTCCGTCGCCTGATGGAAAAAGATCGCAGCCTTCGGCAGCTCCTACATTTGGAATGCATTCCCCTGTAGGAGTGAGCCTGCTCGCCAATGAGGCGACCCGGTTTTAATGGTTGACGGTGTACGCGAGCATCATCGAAATCTGGCTCATCGCCCGTCCGCCGCTCTGCTCATGCCACTGGTTGAACGCATCCTGCACGATCGCCAGATCGCGCAGACTGGTCGGCACCTTGTCGACGATCTTCTGTGCATTCAGCGCCGCGACCACGTCGTAGCTCGGCACAAAGGTATCCTTGCCGACCATGCGCAAAAAACGTGGCGCCGACAGCCCGCCCAGCTGATGACCGTGCTTTTTCAGGTAGGTCCACAGACCGACGATATCGGTCACCGGCCAGTCGGCGATCAGCGCGCCAAAACTGCCCTTGTCTTTCTCGACATCGAGAATGAACTGCGCATTGCGCGGCACGCTTTTCAGTTTGCCGAGATGGCGAATGATCCGCGCATCCTGCATCAGACGCTCGAGATGCTCGGCACTCATCAGCACGACTTTTTCCGGATCGAACTTGAAGAACACTTCCTCGAAGGCCGGCCACTTGGCGTCGACCAGACTGTGCTTGAGGCCGGCACGGAACACGCGCAGGGCCATGGTCGAGAGGTAGCGGTCGTCGCTGATCTTGCGCAGTTGCGCCTGGGTCTTGGGAACGGGCAGATGGGCTTCCAGTTCAGCCGCCGAACCGAAACGGTTCAGACAGTATTCGTGCAGCCACTTGTAATCGCGCATGCCCTCTCCTGGGAATTGAAAATGAAATTTTACCTGTGAACACAAAACACTGTGGGAGCGAGCTTGCTCGCGAAAGCGGTCTGTCATTCAACACGGATGTCGGCTGACACGACGCCTTCGCGAGCAAGCTCGCTCCCACATGGATCGGGTTTACAGATTGACGACGTTGACGAAGCGCGAAGCTGCGGTCTCGTCGATCTTCAGGCTGGTGAAGTCGAACAGGTTGCGGTCGGCCAGTTGCGACGGGATCACGTTCTGCAGACTGCGGAAGATGCTTTCAGTTCGACCCGGGGTCTTGCGCTCCCAGTCCTGGAGCATTTCCTTGACCACCTGACGCTGCAGGTTTTCCTGCGAACCGCAGAGGTTGCACGGGATGATCGGGAATGCCTTGAAGTCCGAATACGCCTGAATGTCTTTCTCGTTGCAGTACGCCAGCGGACGGATCACCACGTTGCGGCCGTCGTCGGCGCGCAACTTCGGCGGCATTGCCTTGAGGCTGCCATTGAAGAACATGTTGAGAAAGAACGTCTCGACGATGTCGTCACGGTGATGCCCGAGGGCCATCTTGGTCGCGCCGATTTCATCGGCAAAGGTGTACAGCGTGCCGCGACGCAGGCGTGAGCACAGCGAGCAAGTGGTCTTGCCTTCCGGGATCAGTTCCTTGACTACCGAATAAGTGTCTTTCTCGACAATGTGGTACTCGACGCCCAGCTCTTTCAAATAAGCCGGCAGCACGTGCTCAGGGAAACCCGGCTGCTTCTGGTCCATGTTCACCGCGACGATCTCGAACTTGATCGGAGCAACCTTCTGCAGGTGCAGCAGCACATCGAGCATGGTGTAGCTGTCCTTGCCCCCGGACAGGCAGACCATGACCTTGTCGCCGTCTTCGATCATGTTGAAATCGGCGACCGCTTCGCCGGCCAGGCGGCGCAGGCGCTTTTGCAGTTTGTTCTGGTTGACCGTAAGAGTGCCCATGACGCGAAATCCGTGAGGTGTGACGAAAGGCCGGCATTTTACGCAAAAACCCCGGCGTTGTGGGCACAGGTTGTCGTCGCCCAGGTTTGCATTCCTTACAGACCCCAAGGCGATTAAGCCCTGTGTTTACAGCGCGATTTGCTCTAAGCCCCTAATACCTGTGCGGGTAAGTCCTTTCTATACTGCGACATAAGGTCGCACACAATCTGAAGACCTGTATTTGCTCGGCCACCTTGGCCCGTAGGCGCTCCGTTGGGGGGCGATGGCAATAACAAGAGGAGTGACTGGCATGATCCATCACGTAGTGGGACTTTTCACCCACCCCGATCAGGAATGGAAGGAAATCCGTGGCGACCAAGAGGAAAGCATCAGCCACATGTACCTCACCCACACGCTGATTCTGGCGGCGATCCCCGCTGTTTCGGCGTTTATCGGTACGACACAAGTCGGCTGGGTGATCGGCAACCGCGCGCCGGTGATGCTCACCGTCGAAAGCGCGATCTGGATGACGGTCATGTCATATCTGGCCATGCTCGGCGGTGTCGCGGTCATGGGTGCCTTCGTGCACTGGATGGCCCGCACCTACGACGCCAACCCGAGTCTGGCCCGTTGCGTGGCGTTTGCCACCTACACCGCGACACCGTTATTCGTCGGTGGGCTGGCGGCGCTGTATCCGCATATGTGGCTGGGGATGATCGTCGGTACGGCGGCCATCTGCTACACGGTGTATCTGTTGTATGTGGGGCTGCCGACGTTCATGAACATTCCGTCGGACGAAGGTTTTCTGTTCTCAAGCTCGGTGCTGGCGGTGGGTCTGGTGGTGCTGGTCGCCATCATGGCGTTTACCGTGATTGTCTGGGGGCTGGGCGTTGGTCCCGTCTATACGAACTGACTCGATAAGCCAATCAGAGGCCGCCGCAAGGCGGCCTTGTCGTTTGCGCGATGACCATTCGGCAGTTTGGCGATTCGCAAGTCCACGGCGTTGCGGCATACTCGATGCCTCTGGAGATCCATCAAGCATGCCCGAGCAACTCAATACCCGCGTCGAAGACTGTTACCAACTCGCTGAATCCTTTTTCAAACGTTCCTTCCCTCGCCCAGTTGTCAGCCTCAAGCTGCGCGGGCAAAAAGCCGGTGTCGCGCATCTGCACGAGAACCTGCTGCGCTTCAACCCGCAGCTGTACCGGGAAAACACCGAACACTTCCTCAAGCAGACCGTGGCCCACGAAGTCGCGCACCTGATCGCTCATCAGTTGTTCGGCGACCGTATCCAGCCCCATGGCGAGGAGTGGCAACTGATCATGCGCGGGGTTTACGAACTGCCGCCGGATCGCTGCCACACCTATGCAATCAAGCGCCGCAGCGTGACCCGCTATATCTACACATGCCCGTGCGCAGAAAGCGATTTTCCGTTTTCGGCACAGCGCCATAGTCTGGTGCGGCAGGGGCGGCGGTATTTGTGTCGACGCTGCCGCAATACCTTGGTGTTCAGTGGCGAGATGCGCGTCGAATAGTCAGTCTTCTATTGCCTGTTGTGGCCTCTTCGCGAGCAAGCTCGCTCCCACCTTGGAATGCATTCTCCTGTGGGAGCGAGCTTGCTCGCGAAAGGGTCGGTACAGGCACTAAAGAATCACTTTGGATGAACGCAATTCAGCAATCCGCTCAGTGCTAAACCCCAACTCGCCCAACACCTGATCCGTATGCTGCCCCAACACCGCGCCAACATGCCGCCGCGCCGGCAACGCTTCGGAAAACTTCAACGGACACGCTATCTGCGCTTGCGTCGTGCCATCCCCACGCGGCACCTGCGTCACCAATTCCCGCGCCCGCAACTGCGGATGGCTTACCGCCTCCCCGAGACTCAATACCGGCTCAACACACGCATCGATCCCGGCAAACATCTCGCACAACTCAGCAAAGTCATGCTTTTCAAACTCGACCGTCAGCGCGTATTTCAACGCCCGCTGCTGCTCAGGCTTTGAGGACAAACCCTGCGCCGCCAACTCCGGCCGCCCCAGCGCCGTACACAGTTGCTGCATGAACCCCGGTTCCAGACTGCCCACCGACATCCAGCGCCCATCGCGGGAACGGTAGTAGTCGTAGAAACTGCCACCGTTGAGCATCTGATCTTCCCACTCCGGCTCTTCACCGCATGCCAGATAGCCGGCCCCGGCCATGGCATTCAGGCTGAACGCGCAATCGGTCATGCTCACATCCAGATGCGTGCCCTGCCCGGTTTGCTGTCGCGCAATCACAGCGGCCAACAAGCCAATCACCCCGTGCAGCGAACCACCGGCAACATCCGCCACTTGCATGCCCAGCGGCAACGGCCCGCTGTCGGCGCGGCCGGTGTAACTGGCCAGCCCCGCCAGCGCCAGATAGTTGATGTCATGCCCGGCGCGATCCTTGTACGGCCCGGTCTGGCCGTAACCGGTAATCGACACGTAAATAAGCTTCGGGTTGATCGCCTTCAGCGCTTCATAGCCCAGGCCCAGACGTTCCATCACACCGGGGCGAAACTGTTCCAGAACGATGTCGTGATCGCCCAGCAATTGCTTGACCACTTCCAGTGCTTCGGGCTGCTTCAAATCCAGCGCCAGGCTGCGTTTGTTGCGGTTCAGGTAGGCATGACTGGCCGAAACTCCGCCATCATGCGGCGGCAACACGCGCAGCAGATCCAGGCGCGTCGGCGACTCGATGCGCAGCACTTCAGCGCCCATGTCCGCCAGCAACAACGAGGCGAACGGCCCCGGCAGCAGCGTTGAGAAATCGAGGATTTTCAGTGAGGCCAGCGGTGCGGACATGGGCGAACTCCTTGGGCGATGCACTCAGCCTAGGCAGCGATGCCGCGCACGGCAATCACCGCAAATGTCAGCGGGTGTGACCGTTACGCTCAAACAGCAGGCAAGAAAAAACCCGCCGAAGCGGGTTTTTCATGAAGCGAGGGTTACTTGACGCTGCTAGGTGTCGGGCCTTCAGCCACACCCAGGTCATCTTCCGGACGGGTATCAGCGATACCACGACCGCCCGAGGCCAGCTCGGTTTGCAGCGTGTCGGTGTCCAGCTCTTTCACCCACTTGGCAACCACGATGGTCGCTACAGCGTTACCAACGAGGTTGGTCAGGGCGCGGGCTTCGGACATGAAGCGGTCGATACCGAGGATCAGCGCCAGACCGGCCACTGGCAGGTGACCTACCGCCGACAGGGTCGCTGCCAGCACAATGAAGCCCGAACCGGTCACACCGGCTGCGCCTTTGGAGGACAGCAGCAACACCACCAGCAGAGTGATCTGGTGAGTGATGTCCATGTGCGTGTCAGTTGCCTGAGCAATGAACACCGCGGCCATGGTCAGGTAGATCGCGGTACCGTCGAGGTTGAACGAGTAACCGGTCGGGATCACCAGACCCACTACCGATTTCTTCGCGCCCAGACGCTCCATCTTGATCAGCATGCGTGGTAGTACCGATTCCGACGACGAGGTGCCGAGTACGATCAGCAGCTCTTCACGGATGTAACGAATCATCTTCAGCACGCTGAAACCGTGCATGCGGGCGATGCCGCCGAGCACGATCAGCACGAACAGCAGACAGGTGATGTAGAAGCAGATCATCAGTTGACCCAGCTGCACCAGCGAGCCGACACCGTAAGCGCCGATGGTGAAAGCCATGGCACCGAAGGCACCGATTGGCGCGAGCTTCATGATCATGTTGATGATGTTGAACATCACGTGGGCGAAGCGATCGATGAAGTCGAGGATCGGCTTGCCGTAGGCACCCAGGCGATGCAAGGCGAAACCGAAGATCACCGAGAACATCAGGACTTGCAGGATGTCACCGGTGGCGAACGCGCCGACGATGGTGGTCGGGATCACGTTGAGCAGGAAGCCGACAACGCTTTGGTCAGCGCCAGCCGCTACATAAGAGGCGACTTTCGAGGCGTCGAGGGTGGCAACGTCGATGTGCATGCCGTTGCCCGGTTGCACAATGTTGACCACAACCAGACCGACCAGCAGAGCAATGGTCGAAACGATTTCGAAGTACAGGAGTGCGTAACCACCGGTCTTGCCGACCGACTTCATGTTCTGCATGCCAGCGATACCGCTGACCACGGTGCAGAAGATGATCGGGGCGATGATCATTTTGATCAGCTTGATGAACCCGTCACCCAGTGGCTTAACCGCGACACCGAACTGCGGGTAGTAATGACCGAGCGCAATACCGATGATGATTGCGATGATCACCTGGAAATACAGGGATTTGTACAGTGGCTGACGAGTCGTCATTGCAGATTTCCTCAAGAGCCTCGCGTGGCAACATCCATCTGTTGGCCGCGAAACCTGAATTGCGAACCCTCCTGCACTGGAGGGATTTGTTGTTGGAGCAGCGTTTTCCATCAGGGCCAAACGCACGCTTCTGTAGCTTGTATCGCAAACGTCGTGCCACTTTGGTGCGATTGCCTGCAAGCCTTTTGATATCAGGGATCACAGGTGCATGGATGTCACCATCCGGTTACTCAAGTGTGGCGGATTTCCGCCAACTCGCCGCTTCTCGTCCTACAATTTGGCGGAAATCCGCCTTGTAGGGGTGTCCAGCCGCCGGCTACCATCCGGCGCCTGAGTAAGGATCTGCCGTTTATGCGCGAACGCACCATTGCCAGTCATTTCGCCCGTGCCGCCCTCGGTGGCGCACGCCGCCAAGGGTTCGATTGTTCCGGCCTGCTGTTGCAACTGGGCATCAGCCCGGAGCTGCTCGATGAGCCACGCGCGCGCATTGCCCCGCAACAATTCACCCGGTTGATTCAGACCCTGTGGCTGGCGCTGGACGACGAATACCTGGGTTTCGGCAACGCCGCGAGCAAGCCCGGCAGTTTCGCCATGATGTGCCACGCCTCGATTCATTGCCGTAATCTGGAGAAAGCCCTACAACGCGGTTTATTGTTTTATAGCCTATTCCCCGAAGCCCCGCGCCTGAGCCTGACGCGCGAAGACGAATGGGTGCGCCTGAGCCTCGACGATTCACAGTTGTGGGATCCCGATCACTTTCTCACTGAGAGCCTGCTGGTGATCTGGCATCGCCTCGGCAGTTGGCTGATCGGTCAGCGGATTCGCCTCGAACAGGCGAGCTTCAGCTATCCACGCCCCGAGCATGGCGCCGAGTACGATCTGCTGTTTCCCTGCCCGCTGACCTTCGGCGCCGATCAAAGCAGCCTTTTATTCCACAGCCGCTATCTGTCTATGCCGCTGTTGCAGGACGAACGCACGCTCAAACATTTCCTCGAACGCTCCCCTGCCGACCTGCTCTCGCGCCCGGACGACGGCGACAGCCTGAGCAGCCGCCTGCGTCGTTTGCTCAGTCGCGACACGGCGCGCTGGCCGGATCTGGAAGCGGTGGCGGCGCACTTGCACATCAGCCCGCAGACCTTGCGCCGGCACTTGCGTGAGGAAGGCACGAGTTTTCAGGAATTGAAGGATCAATTGCGGCGGGATATCGCCATTTATCATTTGGGGCGGGCGGATCTGTCGTTGCAACAGATTGCCGAGCAGTTGGGGTTTTCCGAACCGTCGGCGTTTCATCGGGCGTTCAAGAAGTGGACGGGGTTGACGCCGGGGGCGTATCGGGCGCAGGAGCAGTGAGGCGCTAAATCAAAAGCCCCTCACCCTAACCCTCTCCCGGAGGGAGAGGGGACTGATTGGGGGATGTTCAAGATGTACGCCGACCTGAACGCTTTCTACTGAATCCATAATCGACTGGCTATTTAAGGTCGATGTAAACGCCAGACACCCTCCGGGAGAGGGGACTGATTGGGGAATGCTCAAGATGTATGCCGATCTGAAACTTCGCTACTGATTCCATAATCGACTGGCTATTTCAGGTCGATGTATAACGCCAGACACCTCGGTCGGCTCCCTCTCCCTCTGGGAGAGGGCTGGGGTGAGGGCAGCTTTTAATCACACCGCCGGAAAATGAATCCTGAACGCCGCCCCGCCCATCGGCGAATCACCCAGGGCCAACTTGGCGTTGTAGCTTTCGATAATGTCCTTGACCACCGCCAAGCCGATCCCCTGCCCCGGATGCTGGGCATCCAGGCGTTCGCCACGCTCCAGAATCCGCGCACGCTGATCCGGTGGCACACCCGGGCCATCGTCTTCCACGCACAGTTCAATCCCGGCGAGGGTCTCGCGCACGCTGATGCGCACTTCACCCAGACACAGGCGATAAGCGTTTTCCAGCAAGTTGCCCATCATTTCCAGCAGCGCGCCCTGCTCGATCGGCACGTAGCAATGCTCGGGCAGATCGAACGCCACGCGCACATGCTTGTCGCGATACACCTTGTCCAGCGTGTCGCAAAGGCTTTTCAGCACCGGTTGCAAGCGCACCTGATGTCGCACAAGTCCGCTTTTGCGCAAGCTCGCCCGTTGCAGTTGATAGCTGATCTGCTGACTCATGCGTTCGATCTGGCTTTGCAGCACCCAGGCCTGATCGCGTTCTTCGGGACGTTGAGCCATGTCCTCGCTGACGCCTTGCAACACCGCCAACGGGGTTTTCAGGCTGTGCGCCAGATCATCGAGAGAATCGCGATAACGACTGCGCTGCTGGCGCTCGCTGTGCAGCAAACGGTTGAGCGAACCGGTCAGGCGCAGCAGTTCGCGGGGATGTTGTTCGGTGAGGCTTTCACGGGTGCCGCCTTCAATCTCATCGAGTTCCTGACTGAGCCGGCGCAAGGCTTTGAGGCCCCAGGTCAGGCCGATCCACAACAATGCCAGCAACACGAGCAAGGCCGCACCGAAGCCCAGATAGAGATTCTCGCGCAGGCCTTCGAGGGTGGTTTCGTATTCGCGCACCGGTTGCAGGGCAACGATGCTGAACGCCGCGCTTTTGCCGCCAAGCAATTTGACTTCGACGTCGTAGACGAAGAATTCCTGGCCGTTGGTTTCGCGGATCCGCGCGAACTCGTTACCGAGGCCGTCATAACGCGGCTTGTAGTTGATCTGCTCTTCCTGGGTGGCTTTCGAGCGCCAGACCAGATGCCCTTCGCGGTCGTAGATGTAGCCGAGCAAACGGAAATCGGTGAGGTTGAAACGCTCATCCGGCAACTGATTGGGCATCACCAGCCGACCGTTTTCGATGCGCGCGGCAGAGATCAGCGTGGTCACGTCCGAGGCCAGGCGTTGTTCGATCGAATCCTGCAACGCGAGGCTGAACGCGCCTTGCATCGCCGGGAGCAAGGCGAGCATGAACAACACCGCCAACGTGGTGGCGGCGAGCATCAAGCGAACGCGGAGGGAACGAATCAAGTGCAGCGCTCATTGAACAAGTAACCGAGGCCACGCACGGTGTCGATCGGCTTGAACCCGGCCGGGCCTTCGAGCTTGCGGCGCAGACGGCCGACCAGCACTTCGATGACATTCGGATCGCGCTCGTCGTCGTCCGGATAGAGTTGCTCCATCAAGCGATCCTTGGGCACCACTTGCTGATGATGACGCATCAGGTATTCGAGGATGCGGTACTCGTAGGCGGTCAGCGCCAGCGGTTGCTCGTCGAGGGTCGCCTGTTTGCGATTGAGGTCGAGCAGCAGCGGCCCGGCGACGATGGTCGACTGGGTGAACCCGCTGGAGCGACGCAGCAAGGCATTCAGACGCGCGTCGAGTTCTTCGAACTGGAACGGCTTGACTACGTAATCGTCGGCACCGGCAGCGAGGCCTTCGACCTTGTCCTGCCAGTTGCCGCGCGCGGTGAGGATCAGGATCGGGAAAGTCTTGCCGCCCGCGCGCAACTGACGAATCAGGTCAAGACCGCCCATGCCCGGCAGGCCGAGATCGATCACCGCCAGGTCAAAGTTGAACTGTCCGGTCTGGTACAGTGCCTCCTCGGCATTGGCCACGGACTCGACCACGTGACCGCTCTCCGTCAGGCGGGTTTGCAGGTGATGGCGCAACAGCGCTTCATCTTCGACGACCAACAGTTTCATGACTTCTCCTAATCACTTGAAATCTCCACAACCACTGTGGGAGCGAGCTTGCTCGCGAAGGCGGTTATTCAGTCAACGATGATGTTGAATGAAACATCGCTTTCGCGAGCAAGCTCGCTCCCACAGGGTTCCAAGGCGATTCGCTCCTTAGAAATTGTAGTTGGCCGACAGGTAAGTCTGCGCGCTGCTGGTCAAATCCAGCGAGCCTTGCTTGCTGCCGCCGCGCTCGCTCATTTCGGTGCTGGCGTTGCTGCGCAGGTAACGGTAACCGAGTTCGACCGAGGTGTTCTGCGATACTTGTTGCAACACACCCAACTGACCACCGACGGCGTAACCGATATCACTGTCGCGGCTGAAGCCTGGCGATTCCTGAGTCAGCTTGGTCAAACCCGCCGTCGCACCGCCGAACAACTTGGTGCTGCCACCCACCGGGTAGAACAGATCGTAGCTGCCCAACAGGTTTTCCTGACGCAGTTTAATGCCATTGTGCGAACCCGACACGTTGTCGTAGGTGGCGTAGTAGCGACCTTGGCTGTTTTGCTGACCGAGGCGCACACCGTAGGTATTGTTGCCGTCGATCGCGCCGGTGGCGTTCGGGTGATCGAGGTTGTTGTTCAGCGAGTGGGATTTGTTGATCTTGTCGCTGGTCTGGCCGAAGGTCAGTCCGGCGAAGTTCGAAGTGGTGTCGGCCTGGGCCGCGATACTGGCGCTCAATACGGTCAATGCCAGCAACAGTTTGTTAAAAGTCATGGGTATTTCCTCTTTCACAGTGCTGTTTGGGTATGGCGCAAGGTTACTGACCTGCCCCTGTACCGCCCCTGAACCGTCTCTGAACCTGACCTGAACCAAATGAACTAGGCTGATCTGACCTTTTATTGTCAGGAGACCCGACCATGCGCCTGTTCCTTACCCTCACCTTGCTGGCCGTCAGCAGCCTCACTCAGGCGGCGATCAAGACCGAAGAGATCCCCTACCAAAGTGCCGATGGCACCAAGCTGATCGGCTACTACGCCTATGACGACGCCATCAAAGGCAAGCGTCCGGGTGTCGTCGTGGTGCATGAATGGTGGGGCCTGAACGATTACGCCAAGCGCCGCGCGCGGAATTTGGCCGAACTCGGCTACAGCGCCCTGGCCATTGATATGTACGGCGAAGGCAAGAACACCGAGCACCCGAAAGACGCGATGGCGTTCATGCAGGCCGCGACCCAGGATGCGGCGGCCTCGAGCAAGCGCTTCGAGGCCGGGCTGAACTTGCTGAAGCAGCAGCCGCAGACCGACGTCAACAAAATCGCCGCCATCGGTTATTGCTTCGGCGGTGGCGTAGTGCTCAACGCCGCGCGGCAAAGTGAGCCGCTGGCAGGCGTGGTGAGTTTCCACGGTGCGCTGGCAACCAAAACCCCAGCGACGCCCGGCAGTGTGAAAGCGAAGATTCTGGTCGAACATGGCGCGCTGGACAGCATGGTCACGCCGGACAATGTCACCGCGTTCAAGTCAGAAATGGACAAGGCCGGCGCTGACTATAAATTTGTCAGCCTTGATGGTGCCAAGCATGGCTTTACCAATCCGGACGCTGATCGCCTGAGCCATGGTGAGCACGGTGGCCCGGACATCGGGTACAACAAGGCAGCGGATGAAAAATCCTGGGCGGACATGAAAGCGTTCTTGCAGAAAATCTTCAGCTGAACAGGAACACCACGGCGCGGCCTTCGCGAGCAGGCTCGCTCCCAAACTGGATCTATGTTGCCCATAAGATCCCCTGTGGGAGCGAGCCTGCTCGCGAAAGCCGCACCGCCAATCTCGACCTTGGCCCGACTAACCGGCAAAATGCCCGCCATGAATCTCACCCCTACCCTTCCCGCCTGCTGCACCGCGCTCGACAGCCTCTGGCCGTTGCCGACGGTGTTGCCCGACACCGTGCTGCTCAGCACCCATTTCGACCCGGCCCGACTGCTCGGCGATGACTTTCAGCGCAGCGCTGTTATCGCACCGCCAAGCATTCAACGTTCAGTGGCCAAACGTCAGGCAGAATTCCTCGCCGGGCGGATTTGTGCCCGCGCTGCGTTGCAGCAATTGGAAGGCACCGGCATGGTTCCGGCAATTGGCGAAGATCGCGCGCCAGTCTGGCCGGCGCACATCTGCGGATCGATTACCCACAGCACCGGCCGCGCGGCGGCGATTGTTGCCAACAAACAGCACTGGCGCGGTTTGGGCATGGATCTGGAAAACCTGCTCAACACCGAACGCGCCGAGCGCCTGGCTGGGGAGATTCTGACGCCACCTGAAATGCAACGCATGACGGCCGCATCGCGGGATCAACTGGCGTTGTGGGTGACGCTGACCTTTTCGGTGAAGGAGAGTCTGTTCAAGGCGCTGTATCCGATTGTGCAGCAGCGATTTTATTTCGAGCATGCTGAAGTACTGGAGTGGACGGAGGCCGGTGAAGTCCGGTTGCGCTTGTTGACGGACTTGTCTGCCGAATGGCGCAACGGCACTGAACTGGAGGCGCAGTTCGGGGTGCGAGATGGGCAGTTGTTGAGTCTGGTCAGCATTCAGGCCTGAAATCTTTCGGTGCCTGCAAGGGCCTCTTCGCGAGCAAGCTCGCTCCCACAGGGAACCGCATTTCAAATGTGGGAGCGAGCTTGCTCGCGAAGGCGGCATCACAGCCACCACAAACCTTACCGGCGTTCCTGATTCCTCGGCCAACTCAGGCTAAAACAAGCCCCGCCCAGGCTTTTGCTCTTGCCGATGATCGCCCGGCCGTCATGCCAGTGGATGATCCGCCGCACAATCGACAACCCCAAACCATGCCCACCCGACGCCCGTGTGCGGCTGTCGTCCAGACGCAGAAATGGCGTGAAAATCCGCTCCCACGCCACTTCCGGCACACCCGGGCCGTCATCCTCGACGTCGACGCGGCAGCGCAATTGCCCGACCTGATAACTCACCGTCACGCTCGAACGCGCATGACGCATGGCGTTGCTCACCAGATTCTGCAATGCGCGGTGCAGATAACGCGGCTCGGCTTCCACCCAGGCATCATCGTTATCCGCCGCAGACAGGCACAAACCACGTTGCACCGTGACCTCGGCGCGCAGCGGCGCCAACTCTTCGATCACCTGATTGACCAGGGCATCCAGATCGATGCGCTGGAAGGTCAGCGCCGGTGAGCCTTGCTCCAACCGCGCATAGGTCAGCATTTCATCGACCAATTTATCAAGGTCCTCGATGTCGTGATCCATGCCTTCGCGGTATTTCTCCAACGCTTGCGGCGTGGTCGCCGAGCCGATCATCTCCAGGCCGAAACGCAGGCGCGCCACCGGCGTGCGTAATTCATGGGACACCGCGCGCACCAATTCACGCTGGATCGCCAGCAACTGTTGCAAGTGCTCGGCCATACCGTTGAACGCTGACGCCAGGCGCCCCACCGAGTCGGCACCGCGCGCCGGCACACGGGTTTCCAGGCTGCCCTTGGCAATGCGCGTGGCCGCCGCTTCGAGACCGCGTAAACGCCGTTCGAGCTGACGCACCAACAAATAAACGATAAGGCCGATCAGACTCAGACCGAGTGCCGCAATCAGCACCAGCCATTCCGGCGGGTACGGGTTCATCTGATACAGCGGGCCGATCTCCAGCACCCACGGCGTGCCGACCATGCCGGCAAACACGCGAATCGAATCACCGCCCTTGCCCAGCGCCATCACCGTGTCGCCTTCGGCCACGCGGCGGCTCTGGTCTTCGTCCATGTCGGCGTCGTTCACCGTGACCAGGCGCAGATCGAAACCGAAGCCCTTCTCTTCCTTTATCTGCGCAAGACGCTTGGGCTGCTCGCCAACCGGCACGCGCACCAGTTCATCGGCAAGCAGGTAAATGGTCGCACGGGCCAGTTGCTCGCTGATCTGCTGCACTTCCCCTACCAACACAAGCTGCTCTTTGTCGCTGACCATTCGATAGACTTTCGCTGCGTGCGGACCAGTCTGCTCGACCAGCGCCTGGCCACGCTGCACGCGGGTGCGCTGGGACAGATCAAGATCGGTCTCGGCAAACTTCTTCAGTGCCAGCGGAATCCCCAGCAACCGCTCCCACACCAGCAACGCCCGATGGCGCTCGGTTTCGTTCATCGGTTGCAGATTGCCGGCCATCAGCGAAAACGTGCCGTGCGCGAGGCGCTCGCGATATTGCTCGCTGCGCACCTGATTGAGCAGGTTGAGCGCCAGCACGCCGAGCACCGCCACCAGAATCAAAGCGGCGCACATGCCGCCATAGATGCGCAGGAAGATCGAGTTCACAGCGGCAGGTCTACGCAGGCTTCCGGGACGAACAGGTAGCCTTTGCTGCGGATGGTCTTGATCAGGCGCGGATGGTCGGGGTCATCGCCGATTTTCGGGCGAATACGCGAAATGCGCACATCGATCGAACGGTCCTGACCGTCATAGCCAATGCCGCGCAGGGCGGTGAAAATTTCTTCGCGCGACAGAATCCGTCCGGCGTTGGACACCAGCAGCCAGAGCAGGTCGAATTCGGCGCTGGTCAGCTCGATGCCGTTGTCGCTCAGCCACGCCTCGCGCAAGGCGTTGTCGACCACCAGCGGGCCGAATTGCAGGCGACGGGATTTTTCTGCGGCCGGTTCAGGTGTGTCGCTGCGTCGCAGCAAGGCTTGAATTCGCGCCAGCAACAGACGCGGGCGCACCGGTTTGCACACGTAATCGTCGGCACCGAGATCCAGGCCCTGGATCTGATCGGCGTCGTCGGTGCGCGCGGTGAGCATCAGGATCGGACCGTCATAACGGTCGCGCACCTTGCGGCAGATGCTCAAGCCGTCTTCACCGGGCAGCATCAGGTCAAGGATCACCAGGTCCGGCTGCTCGCCGATGATCCGCGCCGCTGCCAGCGCACCGTTGCCTTCGATGTCCACGCGCAGTCCATTGGCTTGCAAGTAGTCGCGCGTCAGTTCGGCCAGTCGCTGGTCATCCTCGACGATCAATACCTGAAAGGCTTGTTGCTCCACCGGTGACCTCTGCTTTCTATTGTTATTGATAAAAGAGGAACGTCTGACTCAACACAATTCCCTGTGGGAGCGAGCCTGCTCGCGAAGGCGTCGTACAGCCAACATCTGAGTCAGATGACATAGCGCATTCGCGAGCAGGCTCGCTCCCACAATTTCAGATCCTCCCGACCTTTTGTCATGTTTGACGAGGATAAGAATGTCTGTGCATGAGCCGATTGTATAAACGGCGTACAGCCAGAACACAAGTCGGTAAATGCGTTCGGACAAGGCGGTTTTTTGTGATAGGGTTCGCGCCCTTAAAAAACCGCTGAAGCGTTTTTCCCGGTGAAAAAACAGTGACGGACGGTCTAGCTCAGCAGGTTCGCGGCCTACACGCGAATTCCGGATTTCTTACACAATTTACGCACAGGTTTATCCACAGCTAGTACGTTGCAAGCACCCTTGAAACGCATTATCTTGTAGCACGGCGCAGGGAGAGACCCTACATATAGGGTTTTCCGCTTAAACGCCCAACCACATTTCAGACCTGAAACTCAAGCGATTTATTGCCGGTTTCCGGTTGAACCAAGCAAGTTTTTCAAAGCCCAAACCGCACTTGCGGATGGCATCGTTTTTCAGGTTGGAAACGACCGGAACGGTACGGGTGTTGCAGTCATTACTGTCACCTGGGAAGGAATCCGGCTCGAGCCCTGGCTCGCGGCCAAAAACTTCGGCAAGGATGCGGCGTCATTAGCCTTTTTCCTACTGGTCCGAAGTTGTTATGCCCGACGCCCGTCGGTTGTAGTGCTTCGGACCAGAACGGTGAGCACCATGATGGTGCCCAAACAAACATAGAGAATGTGGAGATCACCCCCCATGCAAACCGACACAACTCGCGAGAACCCGCAGGGCACCTTGCCGCAGGCCGCCGATTCGAATTCGGATCTGGCAGCCACCGCGCCTGGTCAACTGCGCGTGATCAAGCGTAATGGCACTGTCGTTCCTTACACCGATGACAAGATCACCGTCGCTATCACCAAAGCGTTCCTCGCAGTTGAGGGCGGCACCGCTGCCGCTTCGTCGCGAATCCACGACACCGTTGCCCGTCTGACCGAACAGGTCACCGCAACCTTCAAGCGTCGCATGCCATCGGGTGGCACCATCCACATCGAAGAAATCCAGGACCAGGTCGAACTGGCCCTGATGCGTGCCGGTGAGCAGAAAGTCGCTCGCGACTACGTGATCTACCGTGACGGTCGTTCGAAAGAACGCGCTGCCCACGCCCCGGCCGAAGAAGCGGTCAACGCGCACCCGTCGATCCGTATCACCCGTACCGACGGTAGCCTGGCGCCGCTGGACATGGGTCGTCTGAACACCATCGTCACCGAAGCCTGCGAAGGTCTGGAAGAAGTCGACGGCGACCTGATCCAGCGCGAAACCCTGAAAAACCTGTACGACGGCGTGGCCCTGACCGACGTCAACACCGCACTGGTGATGACCGCCCGTACTCTGGTCGAGCGTGAGCCGAACTACTCGTTCGTGACCGCCCGCCTGCTGATGGACACCCTGCGTGCCGAAGGTCTGGGTTTCCTCGGTGTGGCCGAAAGCGCCACTCACCACGAAATGGCCGACCTGTACGCCAAGGCACTGCCGGCCTACATCGCCAAAGGTATCGAGTTCGAACTGCTGAACCCTGTGCTGGCCTCCTTCGACCTGGAAAAACTGGGCAAGGCGATCAACCACGAGCGTGATCAGCAATTCACCTACCTGGGCCTGCAAACCCTGTACGACCGTTATTTCATCCACAAGGACGGTATCCGCTTCGAACTGCCGCAGATCTTCTTCATGCGCGTGGCCATGGGCCTGGCGATCGAAGAGAAGCAAAAAGAAGACCGTGCGATCGAGTTCTACAACCTGCTGTCGTCCTTCGACTACATGTCGTCGACCCCGACCCTGTTCAACGCCGGTACCCTGCGTCCACAGCTGTCGAGCTGCTACCTGACCACCGTGCCGGATGACCTGTCGGGCATCTACCACGCGATCCACGACAACGCCATGTTGTCGAAATTTGCTGGCGGTCTGGGCAACGACTGGACGCCGGTGCGTGCACTGGGTTCGTACATCAAAGGTACCAACGGCAAGTCGCAAGGCGTTGTTCCGTTCCTGAAAGTGGTGAACGACACCGCGGTAGCCGTTAACCAGGGTGGCAAGCGCAAAGGCGCTGTGTGTGCCTACCTGGAAACCTGGCACATGGACATCGAAGAGTTCATCGAACTGCGCAAGAACACCGGTGATGATCGTCGTCGTACCCACGACATGAACACCGCCAACTGGATCCCAGACCTGTTCATGAAGCGTGTCTTCGATGACGGCAAGTGGACCCTGTTTTCGCCATCCGAAGTGCCGGACCTGCACGACCTGACCGGTAAAGCCTTCGAAGAGCGTTACGAGTACTACGAAGCCCTGACTGAATACCCAGGCAAGGTTCGTCTGTTCAAGACCATCCAGGCTAAAGACCTGTGGCGCAAAATGCTCTCCATGCTGTTTGAAACCGGCCACCCATGGCTGACCTTCAAAGACCCGTGCAACCTGCGCAGCCCGCAGCAGCACGTCGGCGTGGTCCACAGCTCGAACCTGTGCACCGAAATCACCTTGAACACCAACAAGGACGAGATCGCCGTTTGCAACCTGGGCTCGATCAACCTGCCGAACCACATCGTGGATGGCAAGCTGGACACCGCCAAGCTGCAACGCACCGTGAACACCGCTGTGCGCATGCTCGATAACGTGATCGACATCAACTACTACTCGGTGCCACAAGCGAAGAACTCCAACTTCAAGCACCGTCCGGTCGGTCTGGGCATCATGGGCTTCCAGGACGCTTTGTACCTGCAGCACATTCCTTACGGTTCCGACGCTGCCGTCGAGTTCGCCGACAAGTCGATGGAAGCGGTCAGCTACTACGCGATCCAGGCTTCCTGCGACCTGGCTGACGAGCGCGGCGCGTACGAGACGTTCCAGGGTTCGCTGTGGTCCAAAGGCATCCTGCCGCTGGATTCGCAACAGATCCTGATCGAGCAACGTGGCCAGAAGTACATCGATGTCGACCTGAACGAATCCCTGGACTGGGCACCGGTTCGCGCCCGTGTACAGAAAGGCATTCGTAACTCGAACATCATGGCCATCGCACCGACCGCGACCATCGCCAACATCACCGGCGTCTCGCAGTCGATCGAACCGACCTACCAGAACCTCTATGTGAAATCGAACCTGTCGGGCGAATTCACCGTGATCAACCCGTACCTGGTTCGCGACCTCAAGGCTCGCGGCCTGTGGGACTCGGTCATGATCAACGACCTGAAGTACTACGACGGTTCGGTTCAGCAGATCGAGCGCATCCCGCAAGAACTCAAAGAGCTCTACGCGACTGCCTTCGAAGTGGACACCAAGTGGATCGTTGACGCCGCCAGCCGTCGTCAGAAGTGGATCGACCAGGCCCAGTCGCTGAACCTGTACATCGCCGGCGCATCGGGCAAGAAGCTCGACGTGACCTACCGCATGGCCTGGTACCGTGGCCTGAAAACCACTTACTACCTCCGTGCCCTGGCCGCGACCAGCACCGAGAAATCGACCATCAACACCGGCAAGCTGAACGCTGTTTCCAGCGGCGGCAACCACGGCGACGATTCGGTTCTGGCTGCTCCTGCCGGTCCTGCTCCAGTGCCAAAGGCTTGCGCAATTGACGAGCCGGATTGCGAAGCTTGCCAATAAGCTGAGCGCTCAGGCGTTGCGAGACGCCTGATACTCTCCGGGCAAAAGAAACCCCCGACAGACTTCTGGTTTGTCGGGGGTTTTCTTTTGTCTGGAGTAAAAACCGAAGTAAAAAAAACGGCGAAACCTGAATGCAGGCTTCGCCGTTTTTATGCATGCAACGCCTTTGTCAGACTGCGAATGACTCGGACATCGCCTGTCCTACGACAGGAATGGTGAAGGACTCACCGTTGTTGGTGAAAAAGGTTTCAATGGTATTACCGCCCTTGTACCAGTCCTTCAGGAACACGCCGGAGTCCAAGTTGCCGCTTTGCAGATCGGCGGCATTGAAGACGTAGGCGCCAAGATCGTTCTGGACGATCCGCACATCACTGACACTCTGAATGTTCTTGAGGGTGACGGTATCAACCCCCGATGTGCCTGTGTCCTGAATGCCTACCATGGTTTTCGAGTACACGACATAGGCATCACCACCCTCACCGCCCAAGGCATCACCCGAGCCGCGCAAGTTCAACGTATCAAAACCTGCACCACCCTGGAGTTCATAGCCGTAACCGGTACCCGTCAAGGTATCGTTGCCGTCACCACCATAGGCAATCCCGGCCGACACGGTGATGTTGTCGTTGCCTGCCTCACCATAAAGAACACTGCCAGTATCGTTATCGGCACTACGCATGGTGTCATTGCCGTTACCGCCGTAGAGCGTATCAGCCTGGACACCACTGATAGCTGTTGGCCCGAAAGCGCCGATATCAGTGACCGTATCGCCGTAAATAAAATCATCACCCTCGCCGCCGTAGATAATGTCGTTACCCGCACCACCCTCAAGCTTGTTCGAATAGGCGTTGCCAGTCAGCGTGTCATTGAATGCCGATCCCATCAGGTTATCGATGTTGATCAACACGTCACCTTGAGCGTCGCCTCCTGCGACTGTGCCATCCAACAAGTTGATCTGAACGCCACCAGTACTGGTCAAGTACCAAGCGCCATCACCTCGACCAACCCCCGTCAATAGATCCGCACCAGCGCCACCGACGAAATTCTCCGCCCCTGCCGCGCTGCCGGTAAAGCTGTCGGCCTGCGCCGTGCCCTGGAATATTTCGATCGACGTGTAAATATCGCCAGCGGCAGCCCCGGTGAAAACAGGCGCCCCCAAATCCAGGGTGATACCCGCAGTTTCGCTGGCAAAACTCACCAAATCCATACCACTACCACCGTTGAAGCGATTGACTCCCGCATCCCCGACAAACGCATCACCAAAGTTCGAACCAATGATCGCTTCAATATTGGTGTAAACATCGCCGGCAGCAATTCCGGTGTGGATCCCCGTTTTAGTATTGATGCTCACGCCCTTGTCGGCATCGGCATAACTGACCGTATCAAAACCATCTCCACCAATGAGTTGGTCCGCCCCTGCACCACCGAACAGCGTGTCATCGCCAGCCCCGCCCGTGATGATGTTGTCGGAAGCATTGCCGTATGCAGTGAAATTGCCAGTCCCGGTGAAGTTCAAGCGCTCGATTTCCACGCTCAATCGGTAGGTATTTTGGTTAGTGCGCACTTCATCATCACCGCCGCCCGCCATTTCCACCACGTTCTGGCTGGCCGAACCATTGATGATGTACACGTCGTTACCGGCGCCGCCGTAGAAAGTCGTGGTACCCAACGACGCGGTGAACACGTCGTTG
>NZ_WXVV01000025.1 GCF_013433315.1 Pseudomonas crudilactis
TCTTTCGAGTAGCCTTTTTTGATGTTTGGTTGCGGGAGCCGGATTTGAACCGACGACCTTCGGGTTATGAGCCCGACGAGCTACCAGACTGCTCCATCCCGCGTCTGTGTGTCGGCATTCTACAGAGGAACGCTGGGGTGTCAACCTTCAATCCGGATAAAATCTGTTGAGGTTCAATCGGTTAGCGCTTTTTCTCGGGTGTTTTTCACGCTAGAGGGCAGGCGGGGCAAGGCTTTCAGCTCTATTGGAGGTCGTTTGTCGATTGAGAAAATAAATTCAAAGGCCATTTCCTACATACAGAAAAGAACATTCATACCACTGGTGCTATATACAGGTGTCAGTGAGATACTGCCCATCCGGCTCGCCACGTTTCCTTTTCTGACATGACTCAGCGAAAAATCATCCACATCGACTGCGATTGTTTTTACGCCGCCATCGAGATGCGCGATGACCCGCGTCTGGCCGGCAAGCCGTTGGCGGTGGGTGGTTCGGCGGACCGACGCGGGGTGATTGCCACCTGCAATTACGAAGCGCGGGCCTATGGTGTGCGTTCGGCGATGGCGTCGGGGCATGCCTTGAAGCTGTGTCCGGACCTGACCATCGTCAAGCCGCGAATGGATGCGTATCGCGAGGCTTCGAAAGAGATTCATACGATTTTTGCCGATTACACCGACCTGATCGAGCCGCTATCGCTGGATGAAGCCTATCTGGATGTCTCCGACAGCGCGCATTTTGGCGGCAGCGCTACACGCATTGCCCAAGATATCCGTCGCCGGGTCTCCAATCAGTTGCACATCACCGTTTCCGCTGGCGTGGCGCCAAACAAGTTTCTGGCGAAGATCGCCAGCGACTGGAAGAAGCCCAACGGGCTGTTCGTTATTACCCCGGATCAGGTCGAGGACTTCGTCAGCGGTTTGCCGGTGAGCAAGTTGCACGGCGTCGGCAAGGTCACCGCTGACAAGCTCGGCAAGTTCGGCATTGTCGATTGCTCGCAGTTGCGTGAGTGGGACAAATTGGCGCTGGTGCGCGAATTCGGCAGTTTTGGCGAGCGACTGTGGAGTCTGGCCCGTGGGATCGATGACCGGCTGGTGCACAACGACAGTCGGCGTCAGTCGATCAGTGTGGAAAATACCTACGATGTCGATCTGCCGGATCTGCGCAGTTGCCTGGATAAATTGCCGGAGCTGCTGGAAACCTTGAAAACCCGTATGGCGCGGATCGACAGCAGTTATCGGCCGGGCAAGCCGTTCGTCAAAGTGAAGTTTCACGACTTTACCCAGACCACGCTGGAGCAGGCCGGGGCAGGGCGGGATCTGGGCAGTTATCAGTTGATGTTGACGCAGGCGTTCAATCGCGGCGGCAAACCGGTGCGGTTGTTGGGGGTTGGGGTGCGGCTGGAGGATTTGCGCGGCGGGTTTGAGCAGATGGAGTTGTTTGAGCGGTAGATTTGCGGTGCCTGTCAGGGCCGCTTCGCGAGCAGGCTCGCTCCCACATTTGGAATGTATTCCACCCTGTGGGAGCGAGCCTGCTCGCGAAGCTTTTAGCTTTTAGTTCGGCCCCGGATCAGCCACCAGGCGCCCGGCATCCTTGGTCAGCGACTTGAGAAACTCGGTCTGCAGCTCAGGATCGTTGCGCGTCAGTTCGATCAGGCTTTGTTCCAGTTCGCTGGCTTCTTCTTCCAGACCCAGTTCCGACAGGCGTTTGACCCGGTGCACCCACTGGCTCACTTCGTCGTCTTCCAGATCGTCGTAAATCAGCCCGTGCGCTTCCAGTAACTTGCCGCGCAGATGACTGCTGATCATCAGCGACGAATCAGAGTGCACGTCATCCTTGGCGTCTTCGACACTGATCTGCAATTTGCCGACATGGTTGAGGTCATTTTCGGCAAACGGACTGTCGAGCAGGTTCAGACGCAGCACACCATTACGATCGGTGGTCATGTCAAAGGTCTGCTTGCCAGCCTTGACCTGCACCGGTCGCTCGCTCCACGGCAGGCTCGAATACTCCGTGCGCTTGTCGCGCTGGACTTCATCGATGCCGGCGAGGTTCTGTTGTGCACGACCGTTGGACTGTACGTTCATGAACGGGTTGAGCCCGGCAAAACCGTAGCTCAGCCAGTCCTTGGTCACGCTGTCCGGCAGATTGCCGAGGGCGAACACGTTAACCACGTTAGCGCCGACGCCACCGACTACGGCCACCGCGCCCAGCGGAATTTCGTAGACCTCCCGCCAAGGCTGGTAGGGCGTGTAGCGATCGTAGCGACGCGTCACTTCGAACTCGGTGACTTCAAAAGTCTTCTGTTCGTTGATCTTCACACGTCGCTGCGGCAGCTCAAGCGCCTTAGGCTCACCGACATCAATTTGCAGGCTATGGTCGAGCAACTTTCGCTCGACCCGCTCTTCGTGCTCGCTGCGTTGTGACATGTGATTGGCACAGCCGCTGACCAGCAGGGCACCGCACAGGGCGGTGCCACCGAGGCCTAAGGTGTTTCGCTTGAACATGACGTCTCTATCTGGTTTCAGCGGCGGATACGGGCCTGCAGGAAGGACAATACGTCGGCCACCGGCAATGCTTGCGCTTCGCCTTCGGTACGGCTCTTGTATTCCAGGTTGCCTTCGGCGAGGCCGCGGTCGCTGACCACGATCCGGTGAGGAATGCCGATCAGCTCCATGTCCGCGAATTTGATGCCCGGGCTGGTTTTCTTGTCGCGATCGTCCAGCAGCACTTCGAAGCCGGCCGCCGTCAGTTCGGCGTACAGCTTGTCGGTGGCTTCGCGCACTTGCTCGGTTTCATAGCGCAGCGGTACCAGAGCAATCTGGAACGGCGCCAGGGTGTCGCTCCAGATGATGCCGTTTTCGTCGTTGTTCTGCTCGATGGCTGCTGCCACCACGCGGGACACGCCGATACCGTAGCAACCCATTTCCAGGGTGACTGGCTTGCCGTTCTCGCCCAGCACTTCGCACTTCATCGCCTTGCTGTACTTGTTGCCCAACTGGAAGATGTGCCCGACTTCGATGCCGCGCTTGATTTCCAGCGTGCCTTTGCCGTCCGGGCTTGGGTCGCCGGCGACTACGTTACGCAGGTCAGCCACAGTCGGAACCGGCAGATCACGCTCCCAGTTCACGCCGAAGTAGTGCTTGTCGTCGATGTTCGCGCCGATACCGAAGTCGCTCATCAGCTCGACCGAACGGTCGATGATGATTGGCAGCGGCAGGTTCAGCGGGCCGAGCGAACCGGCGCCGGCGCCAATGGCGTCACGCAGTTCGGCGTCGGTGGCCATGACCAGCGGGCTGGCCACGCCAGGTTGCTGGGCAGCCTTGATTTCGTTGAGTTCGTGGTCGCCACGGATGACCAGCGCGATCAGCTTGCCTTCTTCTTCGGCACGCACGATCAGGGTCTTGATGGTCTTTTCAATCGGCAGATTGAATTTTTCCACCAGGGCCGCGATGGTTTTGGTGTCTGGCGTGTCGACCAGGCGCAGCTCTTCAGTCGCAGCAGCGCGCGAGGTTTCGCGTGGCACGGCTTCGGCTTTTTCGATGTTCGCTGCGTAGTCGGAACCGTTGCTGAAGACGATGTCGTCTTCGCCGGACTCGGCCAGTACGTGGAATTCGTGCGAACCGGCGCCACCGATCGAACCGTTGTCGGCTTCCACCGGACGGAATTTCAGACCCAGACGCGTGAAGATGTTGCAGTAGGCTTCATGCATGCGGTCGTAGGTGATCTGCAGCGATGCCTGATCCGCGTGGAAGGAGTACGAGTCCTTCATGATGAATTCGCGGCCACGCATCAAGCCGAAGCGTGGACGGATTTCGTCACGGAATTTGGTCTGGATCTGGTACAGGTTGATTGGCAGCTGTTTGTAGCTGCTCAACTCGTTGCGCATCAGATCGGTGATCACTTCTTCGTGGGTCGGGCCTGCGCAGAAGTCGCGACCGTGGCGGTCTTTGATGCGCAGCAGCTCAGGGCCGTATTCTTCCCAGCGCCCCGATTCCTGCCACAGCTCGGCCGGTTGGGTGCTCGGCATCAACACTTCCAGAGAGCCGGCAGCGTTCATCTCTTCGCGAACGATGGCTTCAACCTTGCGCATGACCCGCAGGCCCATGGGCAGCCAGGTGTACAGGCCCGAGGCGAGTTTGCGGATCATGCCGGCGCGCAGCATCAGCTGATGGCTGATCACGACCGCGTCGGAAGGCGTTTCTTTCTGTGTGGCGAGCAAAAATTGACTGGTGCGCATGGTTGGCCGTTGTCGGTTGCTATGACTGGAAATGACTCCGCAGTGTACCGGCGAGTTTTGCCGACGTACAGGCGTGAGGTCAGTGGGGAGGCACGACGGCGGGATTCCTCACGCCGTCGGCGAAACGTCTTACGATTCCTCTGCGACCGGTGTCGGCACAGGCTCGGGCGTTGGCGTCGGGCCTTCGCGGCGGCTTTCCTGGAACCAGTGCAACGCAATCAGAATCAGCGTCGGCACGCCGAGCAGGGCGGTGATCAGGAAGAAGCTGTGATAGCCGAACTTCTCCACCAAGACCCCGGAATAGCCGCCCATCAGGCGCGGCAGCAGCAGCATGATCGAGCTGAGCAAGGCGTATTGGGTGGCGGAGAACTTCAGGTTGGTCAGGCTCGACAGGTAGGCGACAAACGCCGACGTCGCCAGGCCCGAGCTGAAGTTGTCGAGGGAAATGGTCACCACCAGCATCTGCAGGTTCGGGCCCATGTCGGCGAGCATGACGAACAGCAGGTTGGTGGCGGCCGAGGCCGCGCCGCCGATGAACAGAATCGGCAGGATACCGAAGCGCACGATCAGCAGGCCGCCCATGCCAGCGCCGACCAGCGTCATGATCAGGCCGAAGATTTTGCTGACACTGGCAATCTGATCCTTGGTAAAACCTTGATCGATATAGAACACGTTGGCCATGACGCCCATCACCGTGTCCGACATCCGATAGGTGGCGATCAGGCCGAGCAGCAGCAGCGCCTGCCAGCGATAGCGCAGGATGAAGTCGTTGACCGGTGTCAGCACCGGTGCGAGGCCGCGACGACCCATGGTCGACAGACACAGACCGGTGAGCAGTGTGTAGAGAATCGCGCGCAGGAAAGCGCGGTCTTCCAGCAGCAGGTCAAGCGGACTCATGTCACCGAACAGCACGCTGGCGAAATCAGTGTTGTAGAGCTGGGTGAACATTGCCGGCACGGAGACCAACAGAACGATCAGCACAAACACCGACATTAACTGATGCATGAAGGTGTAGCGCCCGGCCTGCAACTGCGTGCGCAGCGGAACCGGTGGCTCGCGCATCAACAGCGTGGTCAGCAGCGCGGGAATCATCAGTGCGCCGAACAGCGCGTAAGTGCCGGCCCAGGCTGAATGCTGATAATTGAAGCCGGTAGAGCCGAAGCCTTCGGCGAAGAACAAGGCGCCGGCCGTCGCCAGCAGTGCAGCGACACGGTAGCCGGACATATAACTGGCGGCGAGGGCGGCCTGACGGTTGTCTTCGGCGATTTCCAGGCGATAGGCATCCACCGCGATATCTTGAGTGGCGGAGGCAAAGGCAACGACAACGGCAATGGCGATCAGCCAGGACAGATGCTTTTGCGGATCACAGAAACCCATGCCGATCAGGCCGAGGATCACCAGCGCCTGCGAAAGCACCAGCCACGAACGGCGACGGCCAAGCTTGCCCAGCAACGGCAGGCGCCATTGGTCGAGCAAAGGTGACCAGACCCATTTGAACGCATAGGCCAGACCGATCAGGCTGGCGTAGCCGATGGTTTCACGGGCCACACCGGCCTCACGAAGCCAGACGGAAAGCGTTGAAAACACCAGCATGTACGGCAGGCCGGCGGCGAAACCGAGCAACAACAGCACGAGCGTCGAAGGACTGGCATAAGCGGCTAGCGCGGCGCGCCAGGTTTTACGGGGCATGGGCTGAAGTCTGCCTCAAGATTGCGGAAACAAAGCGCGCACTCTAACCGCTGTGCTCTACCGGACGCCAGCCATGGCGCTGAATATCCACACGATTGTTCAGGACGGTGATGCCTTCCATACGCAATCGGGCCCGTTGTTCATCGCCGGACGGGCTGCCCACCGGCAGGCTGATCCGACCGCCGGCGCCCAGCACGCGGTGCCAGGGCAGCTTTGTATCGCCGGGCAACTGGCTCAAGGTGCGGCCGACCCAGCGGGCGGCGCGCCCCAACCCGGCCAGCTCGGCTAACTGACCATAGCTGACCACTTTGCCTTCGGGCACTTGAGCGAGGGTGGAGTAGAGCGCCGTGCGTCGGATTTGCGCATCGTTTTCAACGCTGTCGAGCGGGTCTTTCACGTACGCGGTTCCTGAGCATGAACAGTTTGATGGCTTTCAGAGTAATCGGTGATCGCGCAATTGAGAAATGAACTCATCAGAAATAGTCCGGTCAGTCCTTGTCAGGGTCTTATTCCTACGGATAATGCCGACCTTTTTCGCAAACTTGAGCCTTAGATTCGCTTATGTTTTCCAGATCCTTGCTGTGCCTTGCTGTTTTCAGCGCGTCCACGCCCCTGCTTGCCGACACCGTCTGGTTGAAGAACGGTGACAAGTTGAGCGGCACCATCACCGTGTTCGATGGCGGCAAGCTGTTGATCCAGACCAAATATGCCGGTGCGGTCAACATTGACTGGAAAGAGGTCAAAACCCTGGATAGCGATCAGCACTTGCTGGTCAAGCAGGACGCCTATAACGGTGAAGTCTCCAAGTCGCTGACGGCTGCCGAAGATGGCAAGGTCACCCTGGCCAACGGCGAAGCGCCGAAAACCGTCGAGCTGGCGAGCATTCAGCAGATTCTCAAGCCAAAACCGGTGGTCGAAGATCTGGTGTGGAAGGGCAATGTCGACCTGGCGCTGGACTACCAGCGCGCCGAGAAGGACACCGATGACTACGATGTTGGCTTCAAGACCACGGCGCGTCATGGTCGCTGGCGGCATACCGCCGAAGGTGAGTACAACCGCGAAGTGCAGGACGACGAAACCACCACCAACAACTGGCGCGCCGAATATGCACTCGACCGCTTTCTCACCGATCAATGGTTCTGGCAGGGTCGACTGAATTACAAGCGCGATCACATCGAAGAGCTGGCACGCCAGCGTGTGGTCGGTACCGGTCCCGGCTACCAGTTCTGGGATGATGAGTTGGGCGCATTCTCGCTGGGCTCGCTGCTTAACCGCACCGACTACGAGTATCGCGATGGCAGCAAGGACAACTTCTATTCCGTCGCGATGAAGTGGGATTACAACCGCTACCTGATCGGCAAGAAAGTCGAGTTCTTCACCAACGGTGAGGTGGGCAAGCCGCTATCCGGTGTTGCCGATTACGCGCTGGATGCTGAATTGGGCTTGCGCTACAAGGTTACCGATTGGGCCTCGCTCAACCTCAAGGCTGAGCGCGACATCATCAGTGGCACCAACGATGCTGACTTGAACAAGACCCGTTATACCGCAGGGTTTGGCGTGGCCTGGTAGGGCACAAGCAAAAGATCGCAGCCTTCGGCAGCTCCTACAGAGGATTGATGTACATCCTGTAGGAGCTGCCGAAGGCTGCGATCTTTTTTTGCGCCCGGAAAACAGACGGACACAAAAAAGCCCCGCTTTTAAGGGCGGGGCTTTTTTCTAAAGAAGCTACAAGTTAGATAACTTGTACTTCTTCAGCTTGCATGCCTTTCTGACCGCGGGTAGCGATGAAAGAAACCTGTTGGCCTTCTTTCAGGCTTTTGAAGCCGTCGGATTGGATAGCTTTGAAGTGAACGAACAGATCGTCACCGGATTGTGGAGTGATGAAGCCGAAGCCTTTTTCATCGTTGAACCACTTAACGGTACCGGTTTGGCGATTAGACATGGTGTAACTCCTTGAACAAAGATAACTGCGACGCAGGAAGAACCCTGGCCGAGACTGAGTGCAAAGAGCAGGAAAAATTCTTGTAGATGGTTGGATCGAAATTCAACATATCGTGTAGAGATTCTCAGTGACACAAGCAACACAGTGACGCCACCTTAACCCAGTTTCCGAGAAGTGCCAATGCTTCTTGCGAAGGTTTCTCTGTTTTCGGGATCGGCGGTGTGACGGTTCGTCGCCAAAGCCCGTATTTCATGGGTGTTCGGCGAGAATTGCAGCCCGCACTTTGAACCCGGCGGCGCGCCCGGTAAGATGCGGGACAGAATTTTTCCACCTCGCTATTTCAGGACACCCCGCCATGAGCATCAAATCGGACAAGTGGATTCGCCGCATGGCGCAGGAACACGGAATGATCGAACCGTTCGTCGAGCGCCAGATGCGCGGCAGCGACGACAGCCGTGTGATCTCCTACGGTGTATCGAGCTACGGCTACGATGTACGCTGCACCAACCACTTCAAGGTGTTCACCAACATCAACTCGTCCATCGTCGATCCGAAAAATTTCGACCCGGGCAGCTTCGTCGACGTCCACAGCGACGTTTGCATCATTCCGCCGAACTCCTTCGCCCTGGCCAGCACCGTCGAATATTTCCGCATTCCGCGCAATGTGCTGACCATTTGCCTGGGTAAAAGCACCTACGCGCGTTGCGGCATCATCGTCAATGTCACGCCGCTCGAGCCTGAGTGGGAAGGTCACGTGACCCTGGAATTCTCCAACACCACCAACCTGCCGGCGAAAATCTACGCCAACGAAGGCGTGGCGCAGATGCTCTTCCTCGAATCCGACGAGGAATGTGAAGTGTCTTACAAGGATCGCGGCGGCAAGTACCAGGGCCAGCGTGGCGTGACCCTGCCGCGCACCTGATCGGTCCATCCGACAGATCGCGGGAATTCTTTGGCGGGCAGACACTCTATGGGGTGTACTGCCCGTTTTTGCTTTTGGCAAAACGGGCCTTCGCCGAGGAGTGCCCTATGAAGATCGATCCGCAAATCACTGCCGAACTGGCAAGGCTCGAGCCCAATCAGATTGGCGTATTGGCCTGGTCATTGTTGGCGCACCCGCCGCTGAGCATGGCCGGCGGAATTCCCGGTCAGCCTGATCCGGATACTCCCAATGAACAACCGACCGAACCGGGCGAGCCGACCCTTCCGGACGAGCCACCACCGGCACCGGTTGCCTGATCTGCATTGAAAATGAATGGCCAGTCAGATGAGGTCTGTGGAAGACGTCAGCTGACTGGCCATATTTCGTTATCGCCGATGACGAAAATCCTGCAACTTTCCTCCCGTTTCACCGCGTACCCGCCGGTAAAGGCGCCGAATGCCGGCAGCAGACTGATGCGTTCGCCGAGGCGGAAACACGCCAGGCGCAAGCTCTGCCGACCCATGCCGTTTAGTCGATAGACCGGGTGTACGTGACCGGCCAGCACATGCCTTTCGGGATGTGGGTCCGGTTCATGTTGCAAGGCGAATGGCCCGAGCAGCAGCGGCTCCGGCACCACGCGGATATTCAGCGATTCAGGCGGATCACCAGCGCGTTTGTCGTGGTTGCCGCGAATCAGCGTCATCGGCAGCTCCGCGTGGCGCGCACGCCATTGCGCCAGCGCGCTCAGCGTGCCCGGGGCATGAGAGCCGGGCCCGTGGAGGAAATCGCCGAGAAAGATCAATAATCGGCAGGGCAGCCTTGCCAGCAGTCGATCAAGCACCGCGATGTTGCTCGCCGTGGTGCCGTGTGGGACGGGTTGCCCAAGACTGCGGTAAGCGGCGGCTTTGCCGAAATGCACATCGGCAATCAACAGGACCTGTTGCGCGGGCCAATACATGGCTTTCTCGGGCAAGAGCCAAAGTTCTTCGCCGGCCAGACGCACCGGGTAGCCCGAGTTCATAGGGATTTATCCTTGTCGGCACTGTTCTCCAGATCACCGACCATTCGCCTGATGCGATCAGCGAGTTTTTCCGAACTCATGCTTTCGCGCATGCGCTCCACCAGCAACGGAAACCCTAGCGGTGTAGGACGTTTAACCTGATGCACGTCCAGTTTCATCCCGTTGATCCGTTCCAAAGACTGTTCCAAGCGTTGAATATCCAGTTCTTCCCGCAGGACTTCTTCCCCGGCCTGGGCCAGCAACAGGTTGTCAGCGTCGTATTGTTTGAACACTTCAAAAAACAGTCCGCTGGACGCCTGCACCTGTCGGGTGCTTTTCGGCGCCCCTGGATAGCCGGCGAAGACCAGCCCGGCAATCCGCGCGATCTCGCGAAAACGCCGCAATGCCAGTTCACCGGCGTTCAGGCTGGCCAGAACGTCCACCAATAAGTCATCGGCATTAAAGAGGTCGGCATTCAAGTACTCGGCCCAATCGATCGGCGTAGCGCTGAGCAATTCCAGACCGTAATCGTTCACCGCGATGGAAAATGTCACGGGCTGCCGTTGACTGACGCGCCAGGCCAACAGGCTCGCCAGCCCCAAATGCACCTGGCGCCCGGCAAACGGATAGAGGAAAAGATGCCAGCCCTCGCGGGACTTCAATACTTCGGCCAACAGGTTGTCTGTCGTGGGCAAACCCGACCAGCGCATCTGGGTTTCCAGCAACGGTCGCAACGCCTGCATTTCCGGGCCGACGAACTCACCCTGTGCCGCCGCGCTGAAGCGCCTGACCACGGCTTCGGCCAATTCGTTGGAAAGTGGCATCCGCCCACCATTCCAGCGTGGTACGGCGGCTTTCTTCGCGGTGCTGCGTTTGACGTAAGCGGTCATGTTTTCCACCCGCACCAGCTCCAGCAAACGTCCGGCAAACAGAAAGCCATCACCCGGTTTAAGTCGCGCGATAAAGCCTTCCTCGACACTGCCTAACTGTTTGCCTCCGCCGCCCTTGCTCCAGAATTTCAGATGAATGCTCGCATCGCTGACGATGGTGCCGATACTCATGCGGTGGCGCCGAGCCAATCGCGCGTCCGGTACGCGCCAGACGCCGTGCTCGTCCGGTTCGACCCGGCGATAATCCGGATAGGCTGTCAGAGACATCCCGCCATGGCGTACGAAAGCCAGCGCCCAGGACCAATCGGCGGCTGTCAGGTCACGATAAGCCCAGGCGCCCCGGACTTCTTCGTACAACTCATCGGGTAAAAATCCTCCACCCAACGCCATGCTGACCAAATGTTGCACCAGCACATCCAGCGGTTTGTGCGGTGACAGGCGCGGTTCGATGCGTCGTTGCTCGATGGCATCGCGGGCGGCGGCGGCTTCGATCAATTCAAGGCTGTGAGTCGGCACCAATGTCACTCGCGACGTGCGTCCCGGCGCGTGGCCTGAGCGCCCGGCGCGTTGCATCAAACGTGCGACGCCTTTGGCCGAGCCGATTTGCAGCACGCGCTCGACCGGCAGGAAATCCACCCCCAGGTCCAGGCTTGAGGTGCAGACCACGGCTTTCAACTGCCCGTTCTTCAATGCCTGCTCCACCCAGTCGCGGGTATCTCTGGACAGTGAGCTGTGATGCAGGGCAATCAATCCGGCCCAGTCCGGCCGTGCTTCAAGCAGCGCCTGATACCAGATTTCCGACTGCGCCCGAGTATTGGTGAAGACCAAGGTGCTGGCGCAGGCCTCCAGTTCAGCAACGACCTGCGGCAACATTTTCAGACCGATGTGCCCGGCCCAGGGGAAACGCTCGATGGCCGGTGGGAGGAGGGTGTCGACCTTCAGCGATTTTTCGCTTTGTCCCTGAATGCTGATGCCGCCGCCCTGTGGGATCAGCACTTGTTCGGCGTGGGATTGATTACCGAGGGTGGCGGACACGCCCCAGACGATCAGCTCAGGTTGCCAATGCCGCAGGCGGGCGAGGGCCAGTTGCAGTTGCACGCCGCGTTTGTTGCCCAGCAGTTCGTGCCATTCATCGACGACGATCATGCGCAGTGTCGACAGCGCCACTTGGGCATCGGCACGGGCGAGCAGCAACGTCAGGCTTTCCGGCGTGGTGATCAGCGTGGTCGGCAGACGTCGGCTCTGCCGGGCACGCTCGCTGCTGCTGGTGTCACCTGTACGTAGACCGATGCTCCACGGCAGTTGCAGGTCATCGACCGGCGCTTGCAAGGCGCACGCGGTGTCGGCGGCGAGGGCGCGCATGGGGGTGATCCACAGGACCGTCAGCGGCTCGGCGGGTTGTTTGCGTTTGCGCGGGGTTTCGAGGGGAGGCAGCAAGCGAGCGAAGCGATTGAGTGCCGCGAACCACACCGCATAGGTTTTACCGGCGCCGGTGCTTGCGTGAAGGAGACCGGATTGGCCGTTTTTGACCGCCGCCCACACCTGCTTCTGAAAGGCGAACGGCTTCCATCTGCGGGCGCTGAACCAGATTTTTGCGAGGTCTAGGGATTTCGCCATGCCGGCTGCACGCGCTCTGGAAGTGTACTTCCAATGACCGCAACAACCTGCGAAAGGTTTAAAAACAACGCAATCCCGGTGCAGGCGCTGCCGAAGTCTGGAGCTGTTATTGAAAATCAGGTTGTTGATCAGGCTTTGTCAACTGTCAAAGTTGACAGTTGTTGGCTGCTTTTAAGTGTGTTCAATTTAATCTGCAAGTTTTTCTTGTGTGGTTAAAGAATCCATATATGAGGTTGTCGATATGAACGCAAACGTCCAACGCAAACTGAATAAGATTTTTAGTAGTGATCAATGGTTGGAAGGCTCCTTCGACGCTGTCGTAAAAGGTCCAGAAGGTGAAACTTATAATTTTTCACATCAACAAGTTGCGTATCGGAGCAGCGTAGACGGGAATTACCATATCCTGGATAACGTCGTCACAGATCATACATTCGAAGGTCTCAGGCTGAATGTGGCGATTGGGAAAAACACTCGGCCCGGTGATTACACCCTTGAGACGACTGAAGACTTGCCCGTGGCAGTAATTTTAGGCACAGGTTTTTTCTTTGGTTTCGTTAAAGGAAAACTGCGCTTGGAAGCTAATAGTAACGGTGCACTTTCTGGCACTTTTTCAGGAGAGGTTTCGCTCGGCGGATTGGTGTACAAGATTCAAAGTGCGAAGTTTGTAGTAGAAGGTGTGCCGATCTAGATGCGTAGCAATGAATAGCGGGCCATTGGACATGGCCCGCTCGCAACTCTTTTATTTTAAGTTGCCGCTGAGAAATTGTTTGAGGCGTTCGCTTTTCGGGTTGCCGAGCACTTCTTCGGGGGCGCCTTCTTCTTCCACCAGACCTTGATGCAGGAACAACACCTGGCTGGAAACTTTACGGGCAAAACTCATCTCATGGGTCACCATGATCATCGTCCGGCCTTCCTCGGCCAAACCTTGAATCACCTTCAACACTTCGCCGACCAATTCCGGGTCCAGCGCCGAAGTCGGTTCATCGAACAACATCACCTCCGGCTCCATCGCCAGCGCCCGGGCAATCGCCACGCGCTGTTGCTGGCCGCCGGACAAAAACGCCGGGTATTGATCCGCCACCCGCGCCGGCAAGCCGACCTTGTCCAGATAACGCCGCGCACGATCGTCGGCTTCCTGTTTGCTGCAACCCAGCACCCGGCGCGGGGCCATGGTGATGTTTTCCAGCACGGTCATGTGGCTCCACAGGTTGAAATGCTGGAACACCATCGCCAAACGCGTGCGCAGGCGTTGCAGTTCATCGGCGTCGGCGACGTGCATGCCGTGGCGATCGGTGACCATGCGGATCGCCTGGCCATCGAGGCTCATGGCGCCGTCGTTGGGTTGTTCGAGAAAGTTGATGCAGCGCAAGAAGGTGCTTTTGCCCGAGCCACTGGCGCCGATCAGGCTGATCACGTCGCCGGTCCTGGCCTTGAGCGAAACGCCTTTGAGCACCTGATGGTCGCCATAGCTTTTATGCAGGCCTTCAACGGTCAGTTTGTACATGGGACGAGCATCCTCAAGGCGAAAGTAGGTAGCCGCTGCGGTAGGCTTCGGCGCCCGCGACGTGGGCGATGACCATGCCGGCAGTGGCCATGCGGCGCAGCGAACGGGCGTACATAAGCCCGGCAGTGGTGCAATGAATGGGGGTGATCCGGTCGTGGATCGGATCGATGATTTCGGCGATCTGCTGTCCGGCTTCCAGGACTTGTCCCGCCGTGGCGGTGTACACCAGCAGGCCGCCGACCGGCGTGGTCACCGGTTCGACTCCCGCAAGAGGCGTGGCCGGGAACGGCAATGGCGGCTGCGGTTTGGTTTCGCCGACGATCGCATCGGACTGGATCAGGTAGTCGATCAGCGCCTGGCAGTCGCGGCTGGCCAGCGGATGGGTGACGTCACCCTGGCCACGTAATTCGACGGTCACCGAGAAACTGCCGAGCGGAATTTCAAAGTGTTCGCCGAAGCGTTCCTTCAATTGCCACCATAGCAGCGTGAAGCATTCATCGAACGACTGGCCGCCGGAATCGGTGGCCAGCAGGCTTGCCTGCGCTTCGATGTAGCGCGCCAGCGGTTCAACCTGCGGCCACGCTTCGGGCGTGGTGTAGAGGTGAACAACCGATTCGAAGTCGCAGTGCAGGTCGAGCACCATGTCCGCATCGCAGGCCAGCCGTTGCAGGGTCAGACGCTGGGATTGCAGTTGCGTGCTGGCGGTCTGGCGGGCGAGGGCATCGCGCAGATGCGTGCGGATAAGTTCGAGGTTGTGCTGCGGATCGTCATTCAGCTTGCCTTCGATGGCGTTGCCGATCTCTTCGCTGAGATCGACGAACCAGCGGTTGAAGTTCTGCCCACTCTCCAGTTCGTAGCGGCCCAGCGGCACGTCCATCAGCACTTGTTCGAGGCCGACCGGGTTGGCCACTGGCACCAGCACGATTTGGCTGCGCAGGCGGCCAGCGGCTTCGAGCTCGGCCAGACGTTGCTTGAGGTGCCAGGCAACGAGCATGCCCGGCAGTTCGTCGGCATGCAGCGAAGACTGAATGTAAACCTTGCCCTTGGCCTGCTCCGGGCCGAAGTGGAAGCTGTGGATCTGTCGCGCAGTCCCCGGCAGAGGGGCCAGCAAGTCATGGATCAGGTGGCGCATTTTTTATCTCTTTATTCCTGAGCTGGGCCTAGTGAGTCGGCCCGAGGAAGGCCAGCCATCGGCGTTCGGCAAGGCGGAACAGGCCGACCAGCGCAAAGGTAATGGTCAGGTAGATCAGCGCGGCGATGCCGAACGACTGAAAGGTCAGGAAGGTCGCCGAGTTGGCGTCCCGCGCGACTTTCAGGATGTCGGGGATGGTCGCGGTGAAGGCCACGGTGGTCGAGTGCAGCATCAGGATCACTTCGTTGCTGTAATACGGCAACGATCGGCGCAGCGCCGACGGCATGATCACGTAGGCATACAGCTTCCAGCCGGTCAGCCCGTAAGCCTTGGCCGCTTCGACTTCGCCGTGGTTCATGCTGCGAATCGCCCCGGCGAAAATCTCCGTGGTGTAGGCGCAGGTGTTGAGGGCGAAGGCGAGGATCGTGCAGTTCATCGCATCGCGGAAGAAACTGTCGAGCAATGGCTGCGCACGCACGGCGGCGAGGCTGTAGATCCCGGTGTAGCAGATCAGCAACTGGATATACAGCGGCGTGCCACGGAACAGGTAGGTGTAAAACTGCACCGGCCAGCGAATGTAGAAGTGCGGCGAAACCCGCGCAATCGATAACGGAATCGACACCAGAAAACCGATGAAGATCGAGGCGCTGAGCAGCCACAGCGTCATCGCCAGCCCGGTGATGTTCTGGCCGTCGGTATAAAGGAAGGCGCGCCAGTATTCCTGCAGAAGTTCGATCATCGTACGGCCTCCCGGGCACCGGCGGCGTAGCGGCGTTCGAGCCAGCGCAGGATGAAGTTCGAAGCACTGGTGATCAGCAGATAGATCAACGCGGCCAGGACCAGGAAGTAGAACAGTTGATAAGTGCTTTTACCGGCGTCCTGCGCGGCTTTGACCAGATCCGCCAAACCGATGATCGACACCAGCGCGGTGGCCTTGAGCATCACCATCCAGTTGTTGCCGATGCCCGGTAGGGCGAAGCGCATCATTTGCGGGAACACCACGAAACGAAAACGCTGGCCACGTTTGAGACCATACGCGGTGGCCGCTTCGACCTGACCGCGCGGCACCGCGAGGATCGCACCACGGAAGGTTTCGGTGAAATACGCACCATAAATGAAGCCCAGGGTCAGCACCCCGGCACTGAACGGGTCGATTTCGATGTATTCCCATTCCATGTAATCGGTGAGGGTCGTCAGCCAGGTTTGCAGGCTGTAGAAAATCAGCAGCATCAGCACCAGATCCGGCACGCCGCGAATCAGCGTGGTGTAGAGCTGGGCAGGCAGGCGCACCAGTTTGACTTTTGACAGTTTGGCGCTGGCGCCGAGCAGGCCGAGCAACACGGCCACCAGCAGCGACATCGCCGATAATTTGATGGTCATCCAGGTGCCTTCCAGCAGCAAAGGACCGAAGCCTTTGAGGCTGAAGGCGGAGAGCCCCAGATTTTGCAGGAGGGTTTCGAACATAAATCAGCAACCTGAGCGGATGGAAAAGGCGCCCATCGAGGATGGGCGCCGGGGCATTATTTGCCGCTGTACAGATTCAGATCGCCAAAGTGTTTCTTTTGAATCTCGGCGTATTTGCCGTCATCGTGTAACGCTTTGATACCTTTATCTAAAAGCGCTTTCAGCTCAGTGTTACCTTTCTTAATACCGACAGCGGTTTTGGCTGGCAGCAATTCGTTGTCGACTGGCTTGCTGACGTCATAGTCGGCGCCCTGTGGCGACTTCAAAAAGCCCAGTTCGGCTTGCAGCATGTCCTGGATGCCGGCGTCGAGACGGCCGGAGGTCAGGTCGGAGTAAACCTGATCCTGGTTCTGATAGGCCTGGGTTTTCACGCCGGCCTTGTCCAGCACGGCTTTGGCGTAGGCTTCCTGAATGGTGCCCTGCTCGTAACCAACGGTTTTACCCTTCAGCGACGCGACGTCGGCGGTGATGCCGGAGCCTTTTTTCGACACGTAAGCGGTCGGGCCGGAGAACAGCTCACTGGAGAAATCGATGACTTTCTCGCGGGCCGGGGTCACGGTCATCGACGAGATCACACCGTCGAATTTGTTGGCCTTGAGGCCCGGAATCATGCCGTCGAAGTCACTTTCGACCCACTTGCACTTGACCTTCAGCTCGGCACAGATCGCGTTGCCCAGATCGATGTCGAAGCCCACCAGGCTGCCGTCGGCCGCTTTCGACTCAAACGGTGCGTACGAAGGGTCAACGCCAAAGCGCAGCTCTTTGTATTCCTTGGCCAGCGCGGAGCCAGCGGCCATGCACAACGCCAGTGCAGAAAGGGTCAGCAATGCTTTTTTCATTATTCAATCCCTAAGAACCAATATGAGCGCTTGTGGCGCAGAATTATTGTTACTGGAACGCGTACGACCTATAGAAAGTAGCAATTTCCGAACCAGAGTCCCGAACAAGTGTTTTAAAAGGTTGGGCGGGGAGAGATGAGAGTGATTGAATGCCCGGAAATGGGCATCGCAGAAAGCATGCACTGATTTGCAGCCGACCGTTCCCACGCGCAGCAAAGGAATGCAGCCCGGGACGCTCCGCGTCTCCTCCAAAGCCGAACGCGGAGCGACCGTTTTGAGGCATTCCCACGCAGAGCGTGTGGACGATCAAATGATCGATTGTTGTCCCGGGAAAAGGGGTCAGGCCAGCAGATCCTGCAATGTGGCAAGGCTATCCGCCTCATCCACGGTTTTGTCCTGGCGCCAGCGCAGCATCCGCGGAAACCGCACGGCGATCCCGCTCTTGTGCCGCCGCGACAGGGCGATGCCTTCGAAACCCAGCTCAAACACCAGACTCGGCTTCACGCTGCTGACCGGGCCAAACTTCTCCACCGTGGTCTTGCGCACAATGCTGTCGACCTGACGCATCTCCTCATCGGTCAGCCCCGAATACGCTTTGGCAAACGGCACCAGCGCGCGCTGACTCGAATCGGGCGGGCCGTCCCACACGGCAAAGGTGTAATCGCTGTACAGACTGGCCCGGCGACCGTGGCCGCGCTGTGCGTAAATCAACACAGCATCGACACTGAACGGATCAACCTTCCACTTCCACCAGACGCCCATGTCCTTGGTGCGGCCGACGCCGTACAGCGAGTCCCGCGCCTTGAGCATCATCCCTTCGACACCCAGTCGCCGTGAGGCTTCGCGCTGGCGGGCGAGGTCGAACCAGTCGCTGCCGGTCAGCACCGGTGAGGGCAGCAGCACCTGGCTGTTGCAACGGGCGATGACCTCTTCCAGTTGCGCGCGGCGTCTGGCCTGCGGCTGGTTGCGCCAGTCTTCGCCTTGCCATTCGAGCAAGTCGTAGGCGAGCACCACCACCGGCACGTCTTCGAGGATTTTCTTGTCGAGAGTCTTGCGGCCGATGCGTTGCTGCAGCAAGGCGAAGGGTTGCACCGCGGGAGGTTCGGTCGATTGCGGATCGAAGGCGTCTTCAGTGCGCGGATGCGTGCTTTTCCAGACGACGATTTCGCCGTCGATCACGGTGCCGTCGGGCAAGCCGTGTACCAGCACATCCAGTTCGGGAAAACGCTCGGTCACCAGTTCCTCGCCCCGCGACCAGATCCACAGGCGGCCTTCACGTTTGACCACTTGCGCGCGGATGCCATCCCATTTCCATTCAATCTGCCAGTTGCTCGCAGGCCCCAGCAGCGTTTCAAACTCATCAACCGGTTGCGACAACGCGTGGGCGAGGAAAAACGGGTAGGGCTGGCCACCGCGCTGGGCATGTTCATCGCTGGATTCAGGGGCGATCAGTTTCAGGTAGCTGGCGGCGCTAGGCCGGTTCGACAGGTCGGTGTAACCGACCAAGCGCTGCGCCACGCGTTTGCTGTCCAGCCCGGCCATCGAGGCCAAGGCCCGGGTGACCAGCAATTTCGAGACGCCGACGCGGAAACTGCCGGTGATCAATTTGATGCACAGCATCAGGCTTGATCGATCCAGTTGCGCCCACAGGGCCGGCAGTTGTCGGCTTAAGGACTCCGGGGTTTCACCGCGCAGCGGCAGCAGTTTTTCTTCTATCCATTCGGCGAGGCCAGCGTTGGAGCTGTACGGGTTTTCCGCGAGCACCAGCGAAATGGTTTCGGCCAGGTCGCCGACCGCTTGATAGCTTTCCTCGAACAGCCACGGTTCCAGGCCGGAGATCTCAACGGCGAGTTCGCGCAGGATTCGAACCGGCACCAGTTGCCTGGGGCGGCCACCGGAGAGGAAGTACACCGCCCACGCGGCGTCATGCGGTTCGGCCTGAGCGAAGTAAGTCTGCATCGCCGCCAGTTTGGCGTTGCTTGACGTGGTCGCGTCGAGTTCGGCGTACAACTCGGCGAATGCTTTCATGCTGGCAGCTCGGCGATGGTCGGTTCGGCAGCGATGTTTTCTTCTTCGTCATCGCCGTATTCGGTATTGAAACCCTGGGCATCCAGACCCTGTTCGCGCAGATGCCGTACGAGCACACCGATCGAACCGTGGGTGACCATCACCCGTTCCGCGCCGGTTTGCTCGATCGCCCAGAGCAGGCCGGGCCAGTCGGCGTGATCGGATAGCACGAAACCGCGGTCGACACCGCGCCGCCGTCGGGTGCCACGCAAACGCATCCAGCCGCTGGCAAATGCGTCGCTGAACTCGCCAAAACGACGCATCCAGGTGCTGCCTCCGGCCGAGGGTGGGGCGATGACCAAGGCCTGGCGCATGATCGGATCGCTTTTCTTCACGTCTCCAGCGTAGATCGTGGGCGGCAGATACACGCCAGCCTCGCGATAGACCCGGTTCAGCGGCTCGACTGCGCCGTGGCTGAGGATCGGGCCGAGGCTTGCGTCGATGCCATGGAGAATCCTCTGGGCCTTGCCGAACGAGTAGCAGAACAACACGCTGGCCTTGCCGGCCGCGATATTGGCTGACCACCACTGGTTGATCTCGCTGAACACCTGCGCCTGTGGTTGCCAGCGATAGATCGGCAGGCCGAAGGTCGATTCGGTGATAAAGGTGTGGCAGCGCACCGGTTCGAACGGGGCACAAGTGCCGTCCGGTTCGATCTTGTAATCGCCCGATGCGACCCAGACTTCACCGCCGTATTCGAGGCGTACCTGTGCCGAGCCGAGGACATGCCCGGCCGGATGAAAACTCAAGGTGACACCGTGGTGCGTCAGGCGCTGGCCGTAGGCGAGGGTTTGCAGGTTGATGTCCTGACCGAGGCGCGCACGCAGAATCCCTTCGCTGGCGCTGCTGGCCAGGTAATGCAGATTGCCGGTACGGGCGTGATCGCCGTGGGCATGGGTAATGACCGAGCGCTCGACGGGGCGCCACGGATCGATATAAAAGTCACCCGCAGGGCAATACAAACCTTCGGGGCGGGCGATAACAAGGTCCATGTCGTTACCAGGAATGGGGGGCTTGTTAGCTATGAGGCTGGCGCGAGTCCGGAAGTTCTATCGACTTTGAATAGCCACCCTCACCCCAGCCCTCTCCCAGAGGGAGAGGGAGCCGACCGAGGTGTCTGGCGAGTGACATCGACCTGGAAAACCGAGTCGATTATGGATTCGGCACAGCACGAACCGAGTTAACTCCGGATTCGGCAGTGCCCGTTCAGGTCGGCGAAAAACTTCAGCCACCCCCAATCAGTCCCCTCTCCCTTGGGGAAAGGGCTAGGGTGAGGGGCTTTCGATTTACAAGGCTGACCAAGCTGCCCGACGAGTTAACCGAACAAATCCCGGATTCGGCAGTGCCCGTTCAGGTCGGCGAAAAACTTCAGCCATCCCCAATCAGTCCCCTCTCCCTCCGGGAGAGGGTTAGGGTGAGGGGCTTTTGACCTTTGCCTTATTTGCCGGGAGTAAGAGTCAGACGGGTCTTGCCATACACCCGATCAAAGTTCTGCGGCTGCATCGGCAAGCCGATGTACTGCCCCTTCAACCACGCATCGATGCCATTGAGGTAATTCGGACTCACCGGGTTCCCCGACTGCCCCGTTCCGTTCTGCCCCATCAGCGGCTCGGTCTGACCGAAGTCGACGATGAAGCGCATCGACGGCGCCCGGGTGGTGGTGAAATCCTGACCCCAGGCAAACGCCGAAGTGTTCAGCGTCGTGTGATCGCCACCCGCTGCCAGTGGGCCGCGCACGGTCTGGCCATTGCTGTTCTTCCAGGCATAACTGTGCAGCTTGCCCCACTGCCAGGATCTGTGATCGCCACCCAACTGACTGTCGCCAGCGCTGATCGCTGCAGCGAAGCTGCGCGCGAGAATCACCGCTTTGTCCTCTTTCTGCGGCGTGCGGATGTCGTCCCAGAACGGACTGTCTTCACGCCCCAACAGATGATCGGCCTGCGCCGCGTAAGACAAATCACCATTGGCAACAAACGCCTTCCACGCCGGGCTCGATTCCGGGCCGAGTTCGTCGAGGAAAATCTGTTTCATGCTCTCTTGCAGGAACAGCTCATAGATCGCCGCATCCGCCGAGGTCGGGCTGAGCTTGCCGTCGAACGCCATCAACCGTGTAAACGCTTCACGCGCCTTACTGCGATCCGCTTCCGGCAGGGCATCGATCGCCTGTTTCAGCGGTTGCTTCATGCCCGGAGCTTCGAAGACTTTTTTCAGCTTGGCGGCGAAGGTGGTGGTCTGGTCGTACTGCATGGCGATCACGCTGCGGCTGTCGTGCTTGCCGCTGCCGGCCAGTTCCGCCAGACGCTCGCCACGTTCCGGCGACGCCCACGAGTTGGACAGTTGCATGCCGTAACCGTGAGGAATCACGCGCTGGTTGGCGGTGCCGAGCCAGCCTTGTGCCGGATCCTGATCGTACGGATGCAGCATCGGGTCGGCGTAACCGTCCCAGTCGTAACGACCTTCCCAGCCCGGCGATGGCAGCAAACCTTCGCCTTCGCGGCGATTCGGGAAGCGCCCGGTGACTTGCCAGCCAATATTGCTCGCATCGGCGAACACCAGATTCAAGGCGATGGCGCGGATCTCGCGGCTGGCATCCGAGGCACGTTCAACCGTTTGCGCACGGGTCAGATCAAAAAACGCATCCAGCGATTTGTCATCGGTGAAGCTCGGCGTCTGCAAGGCCAGACCGAAACCGCTGCCCTGCGCCGCCGCTTGAGCGCTGTTGAGCAACGCGCCGTGACGGGTTTCGTACACCGCTTCACGAATCGGCCGCTGGCCTTTGACGAAATAGGTTTCGTTGCGCACGCCCAGCGGCTGCCATTTGCCATTGACCTCGTAGGTCAGGCTGCTGCCCTGGCGGCGGATTTTTTCCAGGAACAGGTCCTGGTTGTCGCCGAGCACGCTGGTCATGCTCCACGCGACTTTGCCGTTAAAGCCACCGAGGACCAGCGGCAAACCGGCCACGGTAACGCCGGCGGCTTGATATTTCGGTGCGCGAATCTGCACGAAGCTCCACAACGATGGCGCGGCGAGCGGCCCATGGGCGTCGCTGGCCAGCAGGCTCTTGCCGCTGCGGCTGCGTTGCGGGGCGATCGCCCAGTTGTTCGAAGACGCGGTGCCCAGCAGGTTCAGCGTCGACAGTTGCTGGCTGGCGCTGCTCAGTTCGGTCAGCCCCGGGATCTGCCCGTTGAGCTTGAGGCCTTGCAGCTTGTCAGCCTCGGCCAGTGGCAGGTTCTCGTCAGGCGCGGACGGCGTCAGCCAGGCGAGTTTGTCGCTGGTCACGGTTTGCGCCAGCACCAGCGAGGAAATTTCTTCCGGCAGGTTGGCCGACTGGCTGAAATTCAACAGGGCGAAAATCAACGCCGAGTCTTCCGGTTTCCAGTATTCCGGCTTGTAACCGCTGGAGGCGAGGTCGCCCGGCAACTTGTCGGCGTAGCGGAACAGGTAGGCGTTGACGCCCCGCGCGTAGACTTCGAAGAAGCGCTTGAGGCGTGGCGACGAAGCCTTGTACAGCTCGCCAGCGCTTTTCTTCAGATTGACCGCGCGCATGTAGCGGTCGGCGTCGAGCATCGATGCACCGGACATTTCCGCCAGACGGCCCTGCGCCAACAGGCGCAGGGTGACCATCTGGTTGATGCGGTCGCTGGCGTGCACATAGCCGAGGCTGAACAGCGCGTCGTGGAAGGTGTTGCTCTCGATCAACGGCATGCCCATGGCATTGCGTCGCACCGACACGTTCTGCGCCAGGCCCTTGAGCGGCTGCACGCCGGAGGTCGGCGGGAGGGTGTCCTGAGCGTTCCAGGTCTGGCAACCGGACAGGCCCAAAACACCGGCCACTGCTGCGGCAACGCCGAACCGGGGAAGAAAATGTGTGAGGGCTGGCGAGGCCATGGCAAAGCTCCTGCGGGGGGTAGCGTCAGTAAAGGCGCTACGTTAGTGAGCAGGAGGTGGCCGCGCAAGCGGGGCGAGTGGTTATTTCTTGCCATTGATCGCTCCCACGCTTCGCATGGGAGCGATCCGCTCGGGTCAAGCCTTCGGTGGATTGATTTTCTGCACCAGCGCGTAGGCCTTAACGGTGGCCGGGCGATCCTTGATGTGGTTGAACCAGCGCTGCACATGCGGGAAGTCTTCAAGGTTCTGGCTTTGCCATTTGTGCGAGACGATCCACGGATAGATCGCCATGTCGGCAATGCTGTATTCGCTGCCGGCGACGAATTCGTTATCAGCCAATTGCTTGTTCAATACGCCATACAACCGCGCGGTCTCGTCGATGTAGCGCTTGATCGCGTAGGGGATTTTCTCCGGGGCGAACTGGCTGAAGTGGTGATTCTGCCCGGCCATCGGCCCCAGTCCGCCCATTTGCCAGAACAGCCATTGCAGCGCCGTTTGCCGACCGCGCAGGTCTTGGGGCAGAAACTTCCCGGTCTTCTCCGCCAGATACAAAAGAATCGCCCCGGATTCGAACAGCGACAACGGTTCGCCGCCATCGGCCGGTTCATGATCGACGATGGCCGGGATGCGGTTGTTCGGGGCGATTTTCAGAAAGTGTGGCTGAAACTGCTCACCCTGACTGATGTTGATCGGGTGCACGTTGTACGGCAGGCCGGCTTCTTCGAGGAACAGTGAGATCTTGTGGCCGTTGGGGGTGGTCCAGTAATACAGGTCGATCATGGAGAACTCCAAAGCAGAAATGGACTTGCGTGCGGACAGCAAACGCCGGCGTCAGGTCGTCCCGTGTGCGTTCGATAGCTTGCCTGTTAGGAAGAGGTGATGCTGAACTGCGCAGAATTCAATGACCCCGCATGAGAAAAATCGCCATGGAGCTTCAGGCCAACGCTGCACTGATCATCATCGACCAGCAAAAAGGCATCCTGCAGCCGCGTTTGGGGCGAAGGAATAATCCTCAGGCGGAAGCGCGAATCCTTGATCTGCTGGGGCTGTGGCGGCGTAGCGCAAGGCCGGTGATTCATGTGCAACATCTGTCGCGTGAACCAAATTCGGTGTTTTGGCCGGAGCAGGAAGGGGTGGAGTTTCAGCAGCGGTTTTTGCCGCAGGATGGCGAATGGCTGATTCAGAAGCAGGTGCCGGATGCGTTTTGTGCCACTGGATTAGAGGCGCGGTTGCGCGAGGCGGGCATTTCGCAATTGATCATTGTCGGTGTGGCGACCAACAACTCGGTGGAATCGACGGCGCGCACGGCGGGCAATCTTGGGTTTGATGCATGGGTGGTTGAGGATGCGTGCTTCACCTTCGACAAGGCCGATTATTTCGGCACGTTGCGTACGGCTGAAGAGGTGCACGGGATGTCGCTGGGGAATCTGGATGGGGAGTATGCGACGGTGGTCAGTTCTGCACAGATTTTGAAGGCCGGCTGAAAAACTTCACCGTATGTGCCGGCCCCTTCGCGAGCAAGCTCGCTCCCACAGGGGATTGCATTGCAACTGAAGAAACCCGCTCACTCCTACAGGTATTGCATTCCAACTGAAGGAACTCGATTGACTGTGGGAGCGAGCTTGCTCGCGAAGGCGGCAGGTCAGGCGAAGAGGGTCTTCGCCCCGGGCATCAAGCGCCGTGGCACTTCTTGAATTTCTTGCCGTTGCCGCATGGGCAAGGATCGTTGCGGCCGACGTCTTTCAGGGCGTTGCGCACCGGTTCCTGGTGGGCGTGGCCGCAGTTCGGGCCGTGAACATGGCCGTGGTCATGGTCGTGATGATGGTCGTGATCGTGGTTGCAGTCAGGACCATGGACATGAGGTTGCTGGGTCATCGGTGTTGCTCCGGAATTAAATCGGCGGGGATTATCACGCCATTGCGCTCAAGGTGCACGTAGTGGGCGATGAATAAACCGGTTTCCATTTCGCCCTGCAATCGGTAGGGAATCTGCTGATTCGGACTTTTCAGCATTTTCACTACGTCTTTTACCCGAGGCCACAGGTTGGTACGGATGGGCACCTTGAAATACGCGCTGCGCTTCGGCCCAACGGTGAACCAGTGTTCATGCTCGCCTTCGGCCAGCAGCATGTCGGCCAGATGAATGCGGTATTCGAGGCCGCGTACGGTCAGGTCACTGTCGTTGGGATTGTCGATGCGAAAGTGCAGAATGAATTTCTGTTCGAGCAGTTTGGCGCGCACCACTTCGACTTTCACCAGATGCACGGCGGGGTCGACGCTGTCATCGCTGAACCACGACGCACAACCGCCGAGGTTCAGGATCAGCATCAGGGTGAAAACCTGGAATGTGCGCCATTGACTGAGCATCGAGTAAAACTCCCTTTGGTCCCAGTCTAGTCGCCGACGAATCTAAGCGCCGAAATACCCCGCACAGCACTTCTTGAACTTCTGCCCGCTGGCGCACGGGCAACTGTCGTTGCGCCCCAGCTTCAATTGCACCGTCGGATCAATGAAGTACCAGCGGCCAGTGTTCTGCACAAATGAGGAGCGCTCGCGATGGCTGTGTTCACCCTGATCATCGTGCCAGCGCGCGGTGAAGGTGACGAAGGCGTGTTCCGGCTGACCGCCGAAGACTTCCGAGCTTTCGACATCGAGGCCGAGCCAGGTGCTCTGCGCGCTCCAGTCGCTGATCGACTGACGATTCAGTCCCGCTTGCTGAGCAGGCAAGGTGGTCACCACAAGGTAATCGATCAAACCCAGCACATAGGCGCTGTAGCGCGAACGCATCAAGGCTTCGGCGCACGGCGCAGGATGGCCTTCGTGATAATGACCGCAGCAGGCATCCAGCAGGTTGCCGCTGCCGCAGGGGCAAATGGCTGTACTCATTGCATTACCACCAGTATTTCCCGAAGTTTTCCGGATTGGCCCAGAACCGTGAGTTGAGCCAGTCGGGGACTTGTTTGTAGTCAAGCAGATCGTAGGTGAACAGGGTCAGCACTTGATCTTCGCGTTGAAAGCGTTCGCTGGCCTGCAGGGCCAACGAATAGAAGTCGGTTTCCTGCCAGCCACTGGCCGGCAGATCCGCCAGCACGGCAATGCGGCTGGCGTTGAGATTGCGAATCCCACCCAAGAGGTTCAGGCCGTCGCGCTTGGGCAAATGTTCCAGGCAATCGACCACCAGCGCCAGATCGAAACGCCGCGCGGCCAGTTCCGTTGGCAGGGCACCAGGCGCGGCATGGGCTACGCACGTATCCGGGTGCGCTTCTTTAAAAGCCGTCAACGCCGGGAATTCACTGGCGCCGATCAGCAACAGACGCGCCGGGGCATAGCGATCCAGCAACGCGGCCAATGCCTGTTGCGGCGTGCGGGAAGAAATGGCGTCGTTCATCGAAGCTCCTCAATCAGACGGCCAAGACTAGCCTGCCTGACTGCCGCGGCAAAGAGCCCTGTGGCGCCAGTCTGCAGCAATTGCGCCAAAGTCCTGTGAACACGCTCGCAAACAGCAGTGGCCTATTGCTGGCGGAGATTAAAACTCCGGTCTTTACTCCCTGAATCGGTTTTAAGCCGATCCCTCAGGAGAAAACTAGATGAGCATAGTTCGGACAGCATTACCCTTGGTTCTGCTAACCAGTGTGTTGACTGGTTGCGCAGGTTTGCAGAAAACCGACTGGCCGACCTGTGCGGCGGTCGGTGGTGTCGTTGGTGCCGGTCTCGGCGCTACCGAGAGTTCGGCGTGGGCGGGCTACGGCGCGCTGATCGTCGGTGGTACGGCAGCGGCGTATTGCTGGGTCCACGGTGATGGCGACGAAGATGGCGATGGTGTGCCGGACAGTCGCGACAAGTGCCCGGGCACGCCTAAAGGCGTACAGGTCGACGCTGACGGTTGCCCTCCACCCGCTCCTGCACCAGTGGTGGAAGAGGCTGTCGTGGTCAAGGAAGAAACCATCGTCATTCGCGATGTTCACTTCCAGTTCGACAAAGCCACACTGACCGGCCCTGATAAACAGGTTCTCGACAAGGTTGCCACGCGCCTGAAACAGGAATCCTCGACTGCACAACTGACCGTGACCGGTCATACCGACAGCGTGGGCAGCGATGCCTACAACAAAAAACTGTCGGATCGTCGTGCGCACTCGGTGGTGGAATACCTGATCCAGCAGGGTGTGCCACGCGCCAGCTTCGTTTCGGTGTCCGGTCTGGGTGAAAGCCAGCCGGTTGCCGACAACAAAACTGCTGACGGTCGCGCACAAAACCGTCGCACCGAAATCAAAATCGTCCGCTAGACCTCTCGCATCCGCGGCTTGTGCAGTCGCGGATGCGGGTCTTTACTCCTGTGTAACCGGTATGGGCCGGTGACACAGGAGCTTTCACAATGACTGTTTTCTCAAGGTCCGTCTTGCCGGTGCTGCTGCTAGGCAGCTTGCTCACCGGTTGCGCCACCCACAGCGATGGCACTGCACCCCTCAATCAACGTACGTGGCCGATCTGCAGCCTTATCGGCGGGCTGGTCGGAGGCGGTCTCGGCGCCCTCGAAAGTGGCGGCTGGGCCGGTGGCGGCGCAGCGCTGGGGATTCTTACCGGCGGACTGATCTGTTATGCCCAGGACGGCGATGAAGACGACGACGGCGTGTTCGACCGCCGCGACCGTTGCCCGGACACCCCGCAAAACACCCCGGTCGATCACCGTGGTTGCCCGTTGCCGCAGTATCCGGTCACGGAGAAAGTGCCGGAACCGGCCCCGCAAACTGAAGTCATCACCCTCAGCGATGCCGGCAACGTGCTGTTCGATTTCGACAAGTCTGACCTGACCCCGGCGGCGAAAGCCCAGCTCGATACGCTGATGGACAAACTGCGCAATGCCGACGTGGTGAGCATCAAGGTTATCGGCCACACCGACAGCAAAGGATCGGATGCTTATAACCAGGCATTGTCGGAACGGCGTGCGAGCAGTGTCGCCGCTTATCTGCTGAGCCAGGGCCTGGCGCCGAACAAACTCACCAGTGAAGGACGTGGCGAGAGCGAGCCGGTTGCCGATAACGCCACCGATGAGGGCCGCGCGCAGAACCGTCGTGTGGAGTTGCACATCAATCGTTAGGACGCGTCTGTAGGGCGCAGGCTAGAGCTGCCGGGCGATAATCACCGTCGTCCCGGCAGCCATTTGGCAGACGATGGATGTTTTTTCATTTACCCCTCTGGCTTATCCCCCGCAGAAGCCGTTACTGTGCGCCCAAAGAATAATTCGCAACACGGGGGAGCGTATGAAAGTGTTCTGGTGGCTGGGGCGGTTGTTGACCCTGCTGTTCTGCTGCGTGGTGCTGGCCAATCAACTGGTGCCTTTCGTACATCCGCTGCATCTGCTGGTCAATCTGGCTGGCGGCCTGCTGTTGCTGATTCATCTACTTGAAGTGCTGCTGTGCAATCGCAGCCTCAAAGGCCGTCCGCACCCTTGGCGCGACCGTGGCCGCATCCTGCTGTTCGGCGTATTCCACTTGCAATCCATCCCGGCCCCGGCCGCTCCGGAGGCTTCTTCCCATGCGTAAACTTTGCCTGCTCGCTGCATTCATCAGTCCTTTGGCCTGTGCCCAGGTGGTCAGTGTTGAAACCAATTCGCTGATGCGTTTGCCCAACACGGCCAGCACCTTGCAGTTGGAAAAACTCGAAGTGGCCGATTACGGCACGTTGCTGATTCCTGCCAACGTGACCGAACTGACCGTGGGCGAGTTGCGTCTTGGCCATGAAGCCCGTATCGCGATCGTTCCTGGCGAGAACGCTTTGGAGATGAAGGTCGCTCGTGCAGAACTGAGCGATGGCAGCCGGATTACTGCACGGGGGGCGCCGGGGACTTTTGAAAAAGCCGCGCGTGCCGGGCGTAATCTGAATCTGCAATTCAAGGCGTTGAACGCGCCGCTATTGTTGGTTGATGCCCGTGGCGGCACCGGTGCGCCGGGGTTTGTCGGCCTCGATGGCGGGAATGGCGAAGACCCGGGCTGCACTTATGGCTCGGCCGGGCACGGTTTTGATGGCAGTAACGGCAGCGATGGCCAACCGGGTGCACCGGGAGCGCTGGTGCGCCTTGAAGTGCCGCGCGAGTTTCCAGCCGAGCTGATCAAGGTCAATGTCGCGGGCGGTGCGGGCGGACCGGCCGGTGTTGGCGGCAAGGCCGGGAAGGGCGGCAAGTCCAAGGGCTGCCTGGTGTATCGCGCCGATGGCGGCAAGAGCGGCAAGGCGGGGGTGGATGGTCAGCCTGGGCCAGTGGGGGCGGCGGGGGCTGTGACTGTGCAGCGCCTGTAAAGGCAGACCCTCACCACAGCCCTCTCCCGGAGGGAGAGGGGGCCGACCGAGGTGACTCAGGCTATCCATCGACCTGAAAAACCGTGTCGATTATGGATTCAAAGCTAATCCTTCAGGTCGGCGTAACTCTTCAATATCCCCCATTCAGTCCCCTCTCCCTACGGGCGGTCCGACGTTTCGGGAGGGCTAGGGTGAGGGGCTTTTGATCTTTACCCCATCTTCAGAACATCGGCCTTGCCGCCGCAATCGCCACCAGCACCAACCCGACAATCAGATTAAGCCCCACCACCCGGCGAATCCGCCCCAGCACCGCCGCACCCGCCGGCCAGTCCTTCGTTTCCACCGCTTTACGCAACTCCGGCAGCATCAAGCCCTGAATGCGGATAAACAGCGCCGTCATCACCACATACAACCCCATCATCACCTGCACATACTTAGGCGCGGTCTCAAACCCGACCTGCTGCAAATGCAACATGCCCACGCCACTGATCGGCAACAGGATCACCGCGACCCAGACCCAACGGAAAAAACCTTGAAACACTTCCACCCACAAGGTCAGTCGGCCAGGGCCGTCGAGGGCCTTTACAGCCGCGGGGCGCAGGACCATCCAGGCGAAAAACATGCCTCCCACCCAGACCAGGGCGGACAGCACATGCAGGGGGTAAACAAGGCTAAAAGGTGTCATTGGGGCACTCCGTTCTGCGCGGGATTAATTAGCGGGGTATGATAGCCGCCATCCGAAACCACTGAAAATTTATCCAGCGTTTTTTGCGCCCGAAAATTCATGATCAGCACTGAACTCAAAACCACGATCCAGGGCGCCTACTCGCGTTTTCTAGAGGCCAAGAGCCTCAAACCGCGTTACGGCCAGCGCCTGATGATCGCTGAAATCGCCAAAGTCCTCGGAGATATCGACACCGACGACGAAGGCCGGCGCAGTGGCGACCCCGCAATTGTTGCGGTGGAAGCCGGCACCGGTACTGGCAAGACAGTGGCCTACAGCCTGGCCGCGATCCCGACCGCCAAACTCGCCGGCAAACGTCTGGTAATCGCCACCGCGACCGTGGCGCTGCAAGAGCAGATCGTCTACAAGGATTTGCCTGACCTGATGCGCAACAGCGGGCTGAATTTCAGCTTCGCCCTGGCCAAGGGCCGTGGCCGCTACATGTGCCTGTCCAAGCTCGACATGCTCTTGCAGGAAGGCCACGCGCAAACCGCCACCGCCCAGCTGTTCGAAGAAGAAGGCTTCAAGATCGAGGTCGATGAGGCTAGTCAGAAGCTGTTCACCAGCATGATCGAGAAACTCGCCGGCAATAAGTGGGACGGCGACCGCGACAGCTGGCCGAACGCGCTGGAAGACGCCGATTGGGCGCGTCTGACCACCGATCACAGCCAGTGCACCAACCGTCATTGCCCGAACTTCGGCCAGTGCGCCTTCTACAAGGCCCGCGAAGGCATGGGCAAGGTCGACGTGATCGTCACCAACCACGACATGGTCCTGGCTGACTTGGCCTTGGGCGGCGGTGCGGTGCTTCCCGATCCGCGCGACACCATTTACGTGTTCGACGAAGGCCACCACCTGCCGGACAAAGCCATCGGCCACTTCGCCCACTACACGCGCCTGCGTTCCACCGCCGACTGGCTGGAAACCACCGCGAAGAACCTCACTAAACTGCTGGCCCAGCACCCGCTGCCGGGCGACCTTGGCAAATTGATCGAGCAGGTGCCGGAGCTGGCGCGGGAGATCAAGGCGCAGCAGCAGTTCATGTTCAGCGCCTGCGAGCAGGTCGCCGACTTCAAACCCGGCGAAGACGTCGAGGGCCGTGAGCGGCCGCGCCATCGTTTCGTCGCCGGAGTGATTCCCGAGCACATGCGCGAAATGGGCATCGAGCTGAAGAAAGGCTTTTCGCGCCTCAACGATCTGTTCACGCGCCTGACCGACCTGCTCAAGGAAGGCATGGACGGCGAGGTCAACATCGGCATCGCCAGCAATCAGGCTGAAGAGTGGTATCCGCTGTTCGGCAGCCTGTTGTCCCGCGCCTCCGGCAACTGGGAGCTGTGGACGGCGTTCACCGCCGAAGACCCGGAAGACAGCCCGCCGATGGCACGTTGGCTGACCTTGGCCGAAAGCGGCTCGCTGTTCGATATCGAGGTCAATGCCAGCCCGATCCTCGCTGCGGAAACCCTGCGCCGCAGCCTGTGGAATGTCGCGTACGGCTGCCTGGTGACCTCGGCGACCCTGACGGCGCTGGGCACTTTCGACCGCTTCCGCATGCGCGCCGGTCTGCCGAAAAAAGCCGTCACCGCCGTGGTGCCGAGCCCGTTCCATCACGCCGACGCCGGCGTACTGCGAGTGCCGGATCTGAAGGCCGATCCACGCGATGCCGCCGCACACACGGCAGCGATCATCCGCGAGTTGCCGGATCTGGTCGAAGGCTCGCGCGGCACCTTGGTGTTGTTCTCCTCGCGCAAACAGATGCAGGACGTGTTCGACGGCCTCGACCGCGACTGGCGCAAGCAAGTGTTCATTCAAGGCAACCTGTCGAAACAGGAAACCCTGAACAAACACAAGGCGCGGGTCGATGGCGGTGATTCCAGTGTGCTGTTCGGGCTCGCCAGTTTTGCCGAAGGCGTCGACTTGCCGGGTGCCTATTGCGAGCACGTGGTGATTGCCAAGATCCCGTTCTCGGTGCCGGACGATCCGGTCGAAGCGGCGCTGTCGGAGTGGATCGAAGCCCGTGGCGGCAACCCGTTCATGGAAATCTCCGTGCCCGATGCTTCGCTGAAGCTGGTTCAGGCCTGCGGGCGTCTGCTGCGCACCGAAGAGGACCGCGGCACCATCACTTTGCTCGATCGGCGCCTGGTCACCCAGCGTTACGGCAAAGCGATCCTCAATGCGTTGCCTCCTTTCCGTCGTGAAATATCCTGAGACAACGGTGGGCAGTTTTGCCCGCCGTGTTGTCTATCTCTCTGCCATCGCTTTTCCATTGGCCCTTGTTGGTCGTTAGGGAGAACTCCGTTCTTATGATCCGCCGTTCGTTGCCCGCCGTATTCGCTTTGATCTTCGCCACGCCGCTGTTTGCGGCGCCTGCGGGTCAGCAGACCCTGTTCAACTTCGTTCGGCCCGCCGATGTGGTCAAAGTCACCACCGAAAACGCTGATCTGCCGCAAGCCAACGCCGAGCAAACGCCTGAGGGCGAAGTGCTGCGCCGGGTGACGTTCAACGCGGTGGCGCGCCCGACCTTGCGTCTGACGCCGCAGACCGGTGCGTGGGACTGGTCGCAGTCCGGCATGATGACCCTGCGCTTGCAGAGCGCAATGGACTGGGCTGTGACGGTCTACGTGCAGATCCAGAGCAATGACGGCCGCACACTGCTCAGCCGCGTCGACCTGCCGGCCGGTCCTGCGCAGACCTTGCTGGTGCCGCTGGTGGCGTCGACGCCGTTGAGTCAGGGCATGAAAGCCGGACCGCCAATGCCAATGACCGTTGATGGTCAACGGATCCTGCTGGCCAGCAGCAGCGGCGAGATTGATCGCAGCCAAGTGGTTTCGGTGAGCCTGTCGATGGATCAGCCGAACGTTGCCCAAAGCTTGCTGCTCGAACGCTTCGGCGTGCAGGACGGCGATTCTGTCACCCAAGCGGTGTACGGCAATCTGGTCGACGCTTACGGGCAATCGACCCGCAGCAAGTGGCCGGAAAAAATCGCCAATGACGAACAACTGAAATCCGCCGCCACCAGGGAACAGCAACAGCTGAAAACCTGGTTGGCCGAGCGTGAGAAGTCCTCGCTGGACAAATTCGGTGGCTGGAACAAAGGCCCGGCGTTCAAGGCCAGCGGTTTCTTCCGCACTGAAAAGCGCGATGGCCGCTGGTATCTGGTCACGCCTGAAGGGCATCCGTTTTACTCGCTGGGCGTGAACACCGTCAGCCCGCAGGTCAACCAGACTTACGTGGCCGGGCGTGAGTACATGTTCGAATCCTTGCCTAAACCTGGTGAGCCCTTGGCCAGACATTTTGGCGAAGGTGACAACCGCGGCGGCAATGGTGTTGATCAGGGCCGCGGTTATGGCAACGGGCGCTGGTATGACTTCTACGGCGCCAACCTGCAGCGCGTGTACGGTGAGCCGTGCAAAGCCGACAGTGAAAGCAAGTCCGGGGTAGCGGAAGCGGCCAAGTCTGCAGCCGCTGAAACGGCCGCCGTCCAAGCCGCCGAGCCTGCCCCTGTACCTGCCGAGCCGAAGTCCGGCGTCGCTGAAGCGGCCAAAACCGAAACCGTACAAGCGACAACAGAACAGGCTGCCGAACCGTGCAAGGCCACCATCGATGAGCAACAGTGGGCCAGCCACACGCTTGATCGCCTGCAAGCCTGGGGCTTCAACACGGTCGGTAACTGGAGTGCCGATTCGCTGAGTGATGCCGATCGCGTGCCATATACCTTGCCGCTGTCGATCGTCGGCGACTACACCAGCATCAGCACCGGCAGCGACTGGTGGGGCGGTATGCCGGATCCATTCGACCCGCGTTTCGCCATGGCCACCGAGCGTGCCGTGGCCATTGCTGCCCGCGATCACCGCGACGATCCGTGGCTGATCGGCTATTACGCCGACAACGAACTGGCCTGGGCCGGTCCCGGGGATGATCCGAAATCCCGTTACGCGCTGGCCTACGGCACGTTGAAAATGACCACCGATGTACCGGCCAAGCGAGCGTTCCTCAAACAGTTGCGCGACAAATACCGCAATCAGGCCGGGCTGTCGAAGGCTTGGGGCATCGAGCTGCCGGCGTGGGAATTGATGGAAGACCCGGGTTTCGTGCCGCCGCTGCCGAACCCGGAGCATCCGGAAATCGAGGCGGACTTCAAATATTTCCAGAAGGTTTTCGCCGACACCTACTTCAAAACCATTTCCGATTCGCTGAAATGGCACGCGCCGAACCAGTTGCTGCTTGGCGGCCGTTTTGCCATCAGTACCCCGGAAGCCGTGGCGTCCTGCGCGCAGTATTGCGATGTGCTTAGCTTCAATATGTACACGCTGAAACCGCAGGATGGTTATGACTTTGCTGCGTTGGGGGCTTTGGACAAACCGGTAATGATCACCGAATTCAACTTTGGCTCAGCGGATCGTGGCCCGTTCTGGGGCGGCGTCACGCCAGTGGCCAAGGAAGAAGATCGCGGCCCGGCGTACGCCAACTTCCTCAAACAGGCCTTGAGCGAACCGTCGATTGTCGGTGTGCATTGGTTCCAGTATCTGGATCAACCGGTGACCGGGCGTCTGCTCGATGGCGAGAATGGTCACTTTGGCCTGGTGGGCGTGACGGATCTGCCGTATCAGGGCTTTGTCGAAACCGTGCGCAAGAGCAATTTGCAGGCGATTGATCAGCTTGGCAAAGAGGCTGAGAAAGCGGCCGCCGCAGCGGGGCATGAGGCTGAGGGTGGCCGCAAGGGCGAGGCCGGTAAAGGGCCGGGGGCAGGGCATGCCGGTGGACATTCGGGGAATGGTCACTAACCTGTGATGCTCTAAAAAGATCGCAGCCTGCGGCAGCTCCTACATGGGAACGCGTTTCTCTGTAGGAGCTGCCGTAGGCTGCGATCTTTTGACTTGGCTTTTAACCGTCTGGCCCGCAGCTGTTCCCAAATCCCTCTAGGGCTGGAACAATGCGGGCCACTTTGTAGAGCGTTTTCGCGGGGGAGTTGCGGGTGCAGATTCAGGGACATTACGAGCTTCAATTCGAAGCGGTGCGCGAAGCTTTCGCGGCACTGTTCGACGATCCCCAGGAACGCGGCGCAGCCCTGTGCATTCAGGTCGGTGGAGAAACCGTCCTCGACCTCTGGTCCGGTACCGCCGACAAGGACGGCGCCGAAGCCTGGCACAGCGACACCATCGCCAATCTGTTCTCCTGCACCAAAACCTTTACCGCTGTCACCGCGCTGCAACTGGTGGGTGAAGGCAAGCTGCAACTGGATGTTCCGGTTGCGCGCTATTGGCCGGAATTCGCCGCTGCCGGCAAAGAATCCGTGACCCTGCGCCAATTGCTCTGCCATCAGGCCGGTCTGCCGGCGCTGCGTGAACTGCTGGCGCCGGAAGCGTTGTATGACTGGCAAACCATGGTCGATGCCCTCGCGGCCGAGGCGCCATGGTGGACGCCGGGCACAGGCCACGGTTATGCCGCAATCACTTACGGCTGGCTGATCGGCGAATTGCTGCGCCGTGCTGACGGTCGTGGGCCGGGCGAATCCATCGTCGCTCGTGTCGCTAGACCTCTGGGTCTGGATTTTCACGTCGGTCTGGCTGACGAGGAATTCCATCGCGTGGCGCACATTGCGCGCGGCAAGGGCAATGCTGGCGATGCCGCCGCCCAACGTCTGCTGCAAGTGACCATGCGCGAGCCCACCGCGATGACCACCCGCGCTTTTACCAACCCACCTTCAGTGCTCACCAGCACCAACAAACCGGAATGGCGGCGCATGCAGCAACCGGCGGCCAACGGCCACGGCAATGCGCGCAGTCTGGCCGGTTTCTACGCGGGCCTGCTCGACGGCAGTCTGCTTGAAAGCGACATGCTTGAAGAGCTGACCCGCGAACACAGCCTCGGCGAAGACAAGACTTTGCTGACCCGGACTCGTTTTGGCCTCGGCTGCATGCTTGATCAGCCGGACGTGCCCAACGCCACTTATGGCCTCGGCCCCAAGGCGTTTGGTCATCCGGGCGCGGGCGGTTCCATCGGTTTCGCTGATCCTGAGCATGATGTCGCCTTCGGTTTTGTGACAAATACCCTTGGGCCGTACGTCTTGATGGATCCGCGCGCGCAGAAGCTCGCGCGGGTGCTTGCCACTTGTCTGTAAAGTTTCATCCGAGGTCCCAGGGTCGGAACCTCAAGCGGTTTTTCGTTTCAAAACGGCTGTTTATCCGGGCGAAAGTGCTCTGATTTTTCATTACTTCATTTTGTGGATTTTCAATGTCATCTAAAAAGACCCTCGCCCTGGCCCTGTGTGTAGCGATCACCGGTTGTGCACAGACCCCGAAAAACGATGCGGACGGCGGCAGTTGGTGGCCGTTCGGCTCTTCCGACAAAGTGGCGGCCAAGGAGCCGGCACCGGCGCCTTTGAAACCGGCGGCGACTGCACCGGTTGCCAAAACTGAAAGCAGCAACCCTTGGTATTGGCCGTTCGGTTCCGATGATGAAGCCGCCAAGGCTGACATGAAGGCTGAAGTCGCGCCTGAAGCCAAGAAGCCGGTCGTCGTGGCCAAGGCTGACGCCGACACCGGCAGCAAATGGTGGTGGCCGTTCGGCGGCAAGGATCAGCCGACCACCAAAGCTGTGCCGATGCCGGATCCGAAAGTGACCCAGGCTTGGCTCGACGACTACGAGCCGCGTCTGCGTGAAGCGGTCAAGGACAGCAACCTGCAACTCGAACGCCGTGAAAACGTGCTGGTCGTGACCGCGCCGGTTGAAGGCTCGTTCAACCCGGATCGTCCTGCCATGCTGCTGCCGGTCACCCTCGGCCCGTTCACCCGCGTGGCGAAAATCCTCGAAGCTGACCCGAAAACCGCCGTTCTGGTATTGGGCCACAGTGACTCCAGCGGTGCCGCTCCGGCCAACATCAAGTTGAGCCAGGAACGTGCCCAGGCCATTGCCGCGATTTTCCGCCTCAGCGGTTTGCAGCGTGATCGCCTGATGCTGCGCGGCATGGGTTCCGAAGCCCCGCGTGCGGCCAACGACAGCGTTGAAGGTCGCGCCCTGAACCGTCGTGTCGAACTGTTGGTAACCCCGCAAAACACCATGGTCGCGCTGCTGAGCAAGTACAACATGCCAGCGCCGAAGCCAGTGACCATGGTCGCGGCGCAGGACGTCAAGCCAGCCGCTAAACCGGTAACCCCGGCTCCTGCGGCGAAAAAGGCCGCTGTGCCGGCAACCAAAAAGGCTCCGGCCAAGAAAGCCGCTGCCAAAGCGCCAGCTAAAAAGACCCCGGCCAAGGCTCCAGCGAAGAAAACCACACCAGCCAAAGCCGCCGCGACCGACAAGAAAGTCGCCGCGACCGATACCACCAAGAAGTGATCCGCTAACGAAAAGGAATGCGCCATGACCCAGGCTCTGGCAGATATGCGTCGTGATTACACCCGGGATGGTCTGACCGAGGCGCAAGCTCCGGCCGAGCCGTTTGCGTTGTTCCACCAGTGGTTCGCCGACGCGGTGAAAACCGAACAGGCGCCGGTGGAAGCCAACGCCATGACCCTGGCCACGGTCGACAAGGATGGGCGACCGCACTGCCGTATTCTGCTGCTCAAGGGCCTGGACGAGCAGGGCTTCACCTTCTTCACCAACTACGACAGCGCCAAGGGCCAGCATCTGGCGGCCAACCCGTTCGCCGCCATGACCTTCTTCTGGCCGACCCTGGAACGTCAGGTGCGCATCGAAGGGCGGGTGGTCAAGGTCACGCCCGCGGAGTCGGATGCGTATTATCAGGTGCGCCCACTGGGCAGCCGCCTCGGTGCCTGGGCATCACCGCAGAGCCGGGTGATCAACGGGCGCGGTGAGCTGGAAGATTTGCTCAAGGCCACCGAGCAGCGTTTCTCCGATACTCAGCCCGACTGCCCGGAACACTGGGGCGGTTACCGCTTGCTGCCGGAGCGCATCGAATTCTGGCAGGGCCGTCCGAGCCGTCTGCACGATCGCCTCAACTACCGTGTGCAGGGCGCCGACTGGATTCTTGAACGTCTGGCACCCTGAGCAGTCTACCGAGCGGGATAGCCTGCCGCAGCGGCCTCCAGCCACTTCGGCAGATCCCGGCGCTTGATCTTCTGCATCTGAGCATTCGCTAACTGTTCGAGCATGAAGGCGCGTTTGCCTTCATCCTTGCCCGCCAGCGACAACGCCAGGTCGCGATCCATCCAGCGTTTGATCCGCACGTACAACCACCAATGGAAGTACAGACCGACGGCCGTGGTGACGACGATGATGAAGTAATCCATGAAAATCCTTGGTGTCCGTGGCGCAGAATCGGTAATTTGGCGCTACTGTAGGGGCTACGTCAGGGAGAGCGTGCAGGTGTCTGTACCGCGCCTGAATGAAAGCCAATTTATCCGGGCGGTGTCGTGACAGGCGTCAAGCCACGGAGTTTAATGAATATATGTTTCTTTGGAGTTGATGCTATGCGTAAGTCTGTTCTGCTGGTTGCTTCCTTTTCCACGATGGCGATGTTGCTTACCGGCTGCCAATCGAGCCTGACCGGTGACTCCTACTCCCGTGACGAAGCGCGTCGCGTGCAGACGATTCGCATGGGCACCATCGAATCCCTGCGCCCGGTGAAAATCGAAGGCACCAAAACCCCGATCGGCGGCATCGCCGGTGCAGCAGTCGGCGGCGTTGGCGGCAGCGCCATCGGCGGCGGCAAGGGCAGCATCGTTGCAGCCGTTATCGGTGCGGTGGCGGGCGGTCTGATTGGTTCGGCGACCGAAGAAGGTCTGACCCGTACTCAAGGTGTGGAAATCACCGTACGTGAAGATGACGGCAGCATGCGTGCCTATGTGCAGCAGGTGCAGGAGAACGAAGTGTTCCGCGTTGGCGAACGCGTGCGTATCTCCACCGTTGGCGGAACCAGCCGCGTTTCGCACTAAGCGGAATTCAGGGTAAAGAAAACCCCGATCAGGTGACTGGTCGGGGTTTTTCTTTATCGTGTTTCAACGTCCATTACACGTCAGTTGGAAGGTGTACTTCGGATCGAAGACATTCTTCCCGATCAGCTTCTCCAATGAGGCAAGCTGATCATTTGAGAGGTCGTAACCCTCCCAGCCCTGCTGCTTGGAAGACCAGATCATGATGGCTGCCAGATTCTCGTCACATCCTGGAGGTAATTCCTCTTCAAAAACGAGAAACTCTGTTTTCCTATCGAATGCTTCAATCCTATAAGTCATAAGAGACCGTCACCAGACATCGCTGTAGTCAAAAGAGATCTGATAATCGTAAGTTTTGAAGACGATGCTATGTTGAAAGTACGGCTGAATGACTCGAATCCACTCTTCGAGAATATTGAAACCGCCATTGTTTATGTTGTTTTCCACAGGTATACCCAAAGCATTCAAAACGGTTTCATCATCGCCTAAATCCTTGGAATACTCTTCGCCCTCGCATAGATGGTTTTGCTTGTCGTACCACTCCAGCCTCAGTTTTAATCCCATCATCAACCTCACAAATATTTTTTTCTGATGCTTCTTTCATCTTTCGGGTCCTCGCGTCGCTCTCCTGTAAAAGGGTCAAACGCGCCTAGGTGAGTTCCGTCACTTGCTCGGTAAACCTCCAACTCTCCGTGCATCGAGTCCTACTCGTAAGTTCTTCTGCCTTTTGCATCCTTCCAGCGATCCCGATGCCCTCCGTTGTATGGCGGTTTCTTTTTTGCTCTTCTCAAATCAGGAAAGGCTGGGATATCTACCGTTTCAGGGGATGGGGGTTAGGTATGTCCCGTGAAGACGACGGCAGCATGCTTGCCTATGTGCAGCAGGTTCAGGAAAATAAAGTGTTCCGCGTCGGCGAGCACGTGCGCTTTCCCGCCCATGGCGGAACCAGCCGAATTTCGCACTAAGCGGGAACGAGCGATAAAAGATAACCCCAATCAAGTTACTGGTCGGGGTTTTCTTTTTTACTTCGAGTCAGTAATCAGCACATGTGCCCATAAAAAATTCTAAACCCTTCGGGAAGTTAACGTTTAGAAGGGTTTCCAGCGCAGCTACTTGATCTGCGCTCAATAACAACTCCCCAGGTTCCAGTTCGCTGAGGGGCTTGGACTCGATGAGATGAGCGACTTTTTCATTTAACTCGCTTCCGGTGATATCCAACTCGAACTGCAAAGAGTTATCTTGAGCGTCATCAGGATAAAAACCGGTTATCGAAAGGTAGCGCATGTATCAATCCTTAATTTCTGGAGGTTTTTCTGTCCGGTACTGCAGGCCCGGTTTGTTCACCCGTCAGGTGATTGAATTCGCCCAAATGAGTTGTTCCCAATTTGTCGTATTTTTCCACAGCGTTACTTTTGTAATCCCATTCATAGATTCGACCTTTGCGATCTACCCACCGTGCTCGCTGCTTTCCGCCACCTTTGACCGATGATTTCGACTTTACTCTAACTGCGTCAGGGAAGGCCGGTAGTGTCTTTGGGTGGCCGTAGTAAACATGGTCGCGAGCCCGACTTAAAACGATGTAAACCGGCCGAATCCCAGAATGCGACGGAAAAACCAAAATAAAATCCCGATACTCTGGAGGATAAACCGGATTCACCAGTATCCCGTCCGCCGCTTTCGTCGGCGGATACACCCAGATATGCGGCGCCTGCGGTGCAGCCTCCAGCGCCGGAATGCCGAGGATGTCGGAGCCATCCACAGCCGGCGTCCAGATCAGTTCTACGCCTTCGCTCAAGTCAGCAATGAACTGGCTGTCACGCAACTTGAACTGCACGACATCAACCATTTCCCAATCGCGATTCTTGCCGGTGTAGAAACCGTAGCCCTTCAGACTGCCGTCGGCCTGCTGTTCGACCCTCAGCCGAACACGCGTTCGCGCCTGTTCAAGTCCACGCAGTTGTTCGTCGGTATAGAGCGCGCTGTCACCAAGGCTTGAGGGCATGAACAGCGCCACCAGGGTCACCAATGGCGTGATCACTGCGGTGGATATAACTGTGGGCAGTGCTTTGAAAGCCGAACCCGTCAACGCGAAACTGCCGAAGCCTGCCGGGATGGCCGTTGCACCGATTTTCTTGAGCGGAACTGCGCCGCTTTCATCCGCCTCACGCGCGCCCAGCAGAATCAGGTCGCCGTAATCCTTCAGGCTGTCAGTCGGCACCATCCCCGAAGGATTGGAGTAATCGATAATCGCATCCGGCAATTTGCAGGACTTGGCGAATACGCAGCCAGCGCGAACGGGATCGGCTTTTTTGACCGCCACCTCACGGCTGCGCTCGAAAGCATCCTGTCGGGCCAGCATGGCGTCGTAAGCGTTTTGTCTGGCGTCGCGCTCGGCCAGTTCAGTGGCCGTCATGTAGCGGTAGGTGACGTGATGCCCGTCGCCTTGCGGTGGGTTTTGAACCCGGGGAATGTCCTTGTTGCCAGCCACTGATCGTCCTTTCGCTCATCCATCGACAGCCCTTCGCAAAGGGCTGCGCAACGTTAACGAAGCAGGAAAATGATGGCTGTAGGACGCGTCGCTAAAGACGTGGGGATTGTTCGCTGTGTAACGGGAACGCAGGAAGTTTGTGGCGAGGGCGCTTGACCCTCGCCACAGAGGTTATATCGGTTGGGAGTTCTTGCGACTCGCCGCCGCCGTCACCGCATAACCAATCAACGCCGCCAGAATCGACCCGGTCAAAATCCCCATCCGGTCCATGCCAGCGTAATCACTTACACCAGGCTCAAACGCCAGTGAACCGACAAACAGGCTCATGGTGAAGCCAATGCCGCACAGGATCGCTACACCCATGACCTGGCCCCAGTTGGCGCCTTGGGGCAGGGTGGCGATGCCGATCTTGACGGCCAGCCAGGTCAGGCCGAATACACCGACGGTCTTGCCCAGCAGCAGGCCTACCGCAATGCCCATCGGCACGTGGTGAGTGAAGCTTTCGACAGTGACACCGCTCAGCGACAGGCCAGCGTTGGCGAAGGCGAACAGCGGCAGGATGCCGTAGGCCACCCACGGGTGCAGCGCGTGTTCGAGGGTCAGTAGTGGCGACGGCTCGGCGTTTTTCGTGCGCAATGGAATGCAGAAGGCCAGGGTTACGCCCGCCAGCGTGGCGTGGACACCGCTCTTGAGGACGCAGACCCAGAGGATCAAACCGATGATCATGTACGGCCCAAGCTTGACCACCCCGAGCCGGTTCATCGCCACCAGCGCCGCGATGCACGCTGCCGCCAGACCCAGCGAAAGGGTCGAGAGTTCGCCGGAATAGAAAATTGCGATGATCACGATGGCGCCGAGGTCATCGATGATCGCCAAGGTCATCAGGAACAGTTTCAGCGATACCGGCACGCGCTTGCCGAGCAATGCCAGCACGCCGAGGGCGAAGGCAATGTCGGTGGCGGTCGGGATCGCCCACCCGTCGAGGGCTGCCGGATTGTCACGGTTGAGGAACCAGTAGATCAGCGCCGGCACCAGCATGCCGCCGATCGCGGCCGCACCGGGCAGGACGATCTGCGACGGCTTGGACAGCTGGCCGTCGAGGACTTCGCGCTTCACCTCCAGGCCGATGAGCAGGAAGAACATCGCCATCAGACCGTCGTTGATCCACAGCAGCAGAGGTTTAGCGATTTTCAACGCACCGATCTGCGCCACCACCGGAGTGTCGAGCAGGCCGGTATACAGCCACGACAGTGGCGAGTTGTTGATAATCAAAGCCAGGATGGCTGCGGCGATCAATAACAGACCGCTGGCAGCTTCCAACTGAAAGAAACGCGTGAAAGTGCTACGCAGAGGCAAGGTCGCTCTCCATCGATAAAGTCAAAGGTGGGACACCCTAACCCGTACTGTTAGTTGTTAAAACAAAAGTTATATTCTTTTTTGTTATATGGCGTTACAAGGTGTCTGGCTCAAGCCACGCTGAGCCTAGCAGTTGCCGGACATATTGAGACTCAGCTGTATCTGTGCGCGCTATAGGATTTTTCCTAAGCTGATGAGTGAGCCTTTCGAACAGCTTCATCTCCTGCCGATTCAACGAGAACCATCACCATGAGCGACAACCGACAGTGGGCCCGCGAAGCGATCCGCATCATCGAAGCGGATTTTCAGCGCAGCGCCGACACCCACCTGATCCCTTTGCCGCTGCCAGGTTTTGCGGGCATCGAGTTGTACTTCAAGGATGAGTCCAGCCACCCGACTGGCAGTCTCAAACATCGCTTGGCCCGCTCGCTGTTTCTTTATGCGCTGTGTAACGGCTGGTTGAAGCCCGGCGCGCCGGTGATCGAGGCGTCCAGCGGTTCAACGGCGATTTCCGAGGCGTATTTCGCGCGGATGCTCGGTTTGCCGTTCATTGCGGTGATGCCGGCGACCACCTCCAAAGAGAAGATTGCGCAGATCGCTTTTTACGGTGGCCAGAGCCACTTGGTGAAAGATCCGACGCAGATCTACGCCGAGTCCGAGCGTCTGGCCCGCGAACATGGCGGTCACTTCATCGACCAGTTCACCTACGCCGAACGTGCCACTGACTGGCGGGCGAACAACAACATTGCTGAATCGATCTTCCAGCAGATGCGCTACGAGAAACATCCGGAACCGAGCTGGCTGATTTCCAGCCCCGGCACCGGCGGCACCACCGCAACGCTTGGCCGTTACGTGCGCTATCGCCAGCATTGCACCCGCGTGTTGTGTGCCGATGCCGAGCGTTCGGTGTTCTTTGATTATTACCAGACGGGTGATGCCAGTTTGCGTCTGGATTGCGGTTCGCGCATTGAAGGCATTGGCCGGCCGCGGGTTGAAGCGTCGTTTCTGCCCAAGGTGATCGATGCGATGGTCAAAGTGCCTGACGCCTTGTCGCTGGCGGCCATGCACTATCTGGCGCAACGTCTGGGACGGCATGTTGGCGGCTCGAGCGGGACCAATCTGATCGGCGCCTTGATGGCGGCGCAACAGATGAAAGCAGCGGGGGAGTCGGGGTCGATCGTGGCGATATTGTGCGATGGTGGCGAGCGTTATGCCGACACCTATTACGATCAGGATTGGCTGAAGGCGCAGGGTTATGAGTTGAGTGGGTTGATCGACGCGGTGGCTGCGAGTGCCGAGCGGGGGGAGCTGCTGCCGACCTCAGTCCTGCGCGCCAATATCTGAAGAAACGCAAAAACCAATGTGGGAGCGAGCTTGCTCGCGAAGGCATCATCTCATTCAACATCATCATTGACTGAAATAGCGCTTTCGCGAGCAAGCTCGCTCCCACAGGGTTTTGTGTTGGGTCAGCGAGTGCTGATCAAGCTTCGAGGCCGAGAATATCGCGCGCCACGGCTTCTGCGATGCGAATCCCGTCCACACCCGCCGACAGAATCCCGCCCGCATAACCCGCGCCTTCACCGGCCGGGAACAAGCCCTTCACGTTCATGCTCTGCAAAGATTCGTTACGCGTGATGCGCAGCGGCGATGAAGTACGCGTCTCGATCCCGGTCAACACCGCATCGTGCAGCGAGTAGCCGCGAATCTGCTTTTCGAACGCCGGCAACGCTTCACGAATCGCTTCGATGGCGAAATCCGGTAGAGCCAAGGCCAGATCGCCCAGCGCCACCCCCGGTTTGTACGACGGCTCGACTTCACCCAGCTCGGTCGAAGGAATGTCGTTGATGAAGTCGCCCACCAGTTGCGCCGGCGCCTTGTAATCGCTGCCACCCAGAATGAACGCGTGGGATTCCAGGCGTTCCTGCAACTCGATGCCTGCCAGCGGGCCGCCCGGATAATCGACTTCCGGGGTGATGCCGACGACGATGCCGGAGTTGGCGTTGCGCTCGTTACGCGAGTACTGGCTCATGCCGTTAGTGACCACGCGGTTCGGCTCGGAAGTCGCCGCGACCACGGTGCCGCCCGGGCACATGCAGAAGCTGTAGACCGAGCGGCCGTTCTTGGCGTGGTGCACCAGTTTGTAGTCGGCGGCACCGAGTTTCGGGTGGCCTGCGTACTTGCCCAGACGCGCGCGGTCGATCAGCGATTGCGGGTGTTCTATGCGGAAACCCACCGAGAACGGTTTGGCTTCCATGAACACGCCACGGCTGTGGAGCATGCGGAAAGTGTCGCGGGCGCTGTGGCCGAGGGCCAGAACCACGTGTTTGGAATGCAGGGTTTCGCCGCTGGCCAATTGCACGCCAACCAGTTGGCCGTCTTCGATCAGCACGTCGGTGACGCGTTCCTGGAAGCGCACTTCGCCGCCCAGTTCGCGGATCTGCTCGCGCATGTTTTCAACCATGCCGGTCAGGCGGAACGTACCGATGTGCGGTTTGCTGACGTAGAGGATTTCTTCCGGCGCGCCGGCCTTGACGAACTCGTGCAGGACTTTGCGGCCGAGGAACTTCGGGTCCTTGATCTGGCTGTACAGCTTGCCGTCGGAGAACGTGCCCGCGCCGCCTTCGCCGAACTGCACGTTGGATTCCGGGTTGAGTACGCTTTTACGCCACAGGCCCCAAGTGTCCTTGGTGCGCTGACGGACTTCGGTGCCACGCTCGAGGACGATCGGCTTGAAGCCCATTTGTGCCAGCAGCAGGCCGGCGAAGATCCCGCACGGGCCGAAACCGACGACGATCGGGCGCTGGCTCAGGTCGCTCGGCGCCTGACCGACGAATTTGTAGCTGACATCCGGCGCCACGTTGACGTTACGGTCGTCGGCGAACTTGCCCAACACTTTCGCCTCGTCGCGCACTTCGAGGTCGATGGTGTAGATGAAGCACAGTTCGGAGGACTTTTTGCGCGCATCGTAGCTGCGCTTGAACAAGGTGAAATCGAGCAAGTCATCGCTGGCGATGCCCAGGCGCTGCACGATGGCAGGGCGCAGGTCTTCTTCGGGATGGTCGATTGGCAGCTTGAGTTCAGTGATTCGTAACATGGCGAGGATCCGGGTTCGCGGGGCGCACAACTGCGCCAGGGCGTTTGAAGGCCGCGATTATAAGCCGCAAAGGCCGGATCCGGTGAGGCTAAAACGCTCAGTCGTTGCGCGATCCGCCGAAATACCCGCAACCGCGCTGCACCTGGCCGTCGATGCGCAACTCGGCGCTCATGTGCTGCACGCTGCCGGTGCTGCTGTCGACGCAGCGCTGAGGCGCGACCCACAATTCGATGCGCTGGTTGTTGGCTTCGCTGCTCAGATTGAAGCGACCGTCGCCCAGTTGTTCTTCAACATAGGGTACGGCGAGTGGCGGCTGGCCTTCACGGTCGATGACCATGCCTTTGCCGCTGACTTTGACATTCCACTCCGGGCCATGGCCGGTGGCGCGCAGGATCAGCAGTTTGAAGTTGGGGTCATCGCAGGCTGTGCCGGAACGCTCGACGCGGTACAGCTGAGTCAGATCGAGACGGTCGCCAGCGACCTTGCCGCGCACATCGGCGAACAGCTTGCCTTGCTCATCAGCGAGCGTCGCGGCTTCTTGCAGAATGCTGGTACCACCGATGTCATTGACGACGAGCTGGCGCTGCTCCTGACATGGCTGGAACACCAGTTTGCCGTCAGCGGCGGTCAGTTGCCCCTGCATCCGCGTCTGCCCGACGTGCGAGGCACTTTCTCGCTGGCCATCGAACAACTGGCAAGCGGCAAACAACGGCAGCAGGGCAACAAGGACTAACGAACGGGCAACACGCATCTTCGGCTCTCCAGACAAGTGTCGCCACGTTACTGAGGCTGGCTGTCGATCACAAGTTTTGTCTGGCCACTATTGAGTCGGGTTTAGGGGCACCGCATAGTCTCGCGCTTGTCTTGTTGGATAGATCAAGGAGCACTTCATGCAATGGAAGGTCGCGATATTGCTATTGGTAACGGTCTGCGCTGGCACCAGCCACGCCGCTGATCTGGATTTTTCCTCAGCGGCTGATTTCACCAGGATGGAAATTCTGCTCAAGGATGATCAGGGTGCCCATCCGGACCTTGTTCAGCTCTCCGTTACCCTTGCTCCCGAAGCGGCCGCGCGGGCCAAGACCACAAGTCGTGAAGCGCTGGGCCAGCCATTGAACCTGTCAATCAATGGCCAGCACGTTTCAACAACGACAGTGCATTCGGAGCTCGGTGAGTTGCTCAGGATCGTGATGCCGCGCCATGTTGCCAAAAGCCTCCTACCGACCTTGATCGAGTAAATGCAGCTCAGCCAACATGAAACGTCTGACCGGTTTGCAGGCCTTCAACACTTTTCGCGTAGGCCAATGCCACATCCGCCGCAGGAACCGGCTTGTAGCCACGGAAATACGGGGCGTAGCTACCCATGGCTTCGAGCAGTACGGTCGGGCTGATCGAGTTCACTCGCAGGCCGCGCGGCAATTCGATGGCGGCCGCGCGGACGAAGCTGTCGAGGGCGCCGTTGACCAGCGCTGCCGAGGCGCCGCTGCGGATCGGATCGTGGCTGAGTACGCCGGTGGTAAAGGTGAATGACGCGCCGTCATTGGCGAATTCGCGACCGATCAGCAGCAGATTGACCTGGCCCATCAGTTTGTCTTTGAGGCCGAGGGAGAAGCTGCCTTCATTCATCTCACCCAGCGGGGCGAAAGTCACGTTGCCCGCCGCGCACACCAGTGCATCGAACTTGCCGGTCTGTTCGAACAACTTGCGGATCGATGCGCTGTCACTGATATCGACATTGAAATCGCCGCTGTTGCGACCGATACGAATGACGTCGTGGCGTTGCGAGAGTTCTTTGTCCACCGCCGAACCAATGGTGCCGCCAGCGCCTATCAACAGAATCTTCATCGAGCTGTACCTCAAGTGATTGAACGAGGTTTCAGTCTAGAGTGGTTTTTTCTGCGGATAAGCGCACTAATAGGCAACCTTTGGTTTTCAAATGGAAACAATCCATGAGCGAAATGGATGATCTGGCGGCGTTCGCGGTGTTGATCGAGGCCGGCAGTTTCACCCTGGCGGCGCAGCAGTTGGGCTGCAGCAAGGGGCAATTGTCCAAGCGCATCAGCCAGCTCGAAGCACAGTTTTCCGTCGTCTTGCTGCAACGCACCACCCGGCGCTTGAGCCTGACCGCGGCGGGCGCGGCATTGTTGCCGCAAGCGCAGGCGCTTGTAGTCCAGGTCGAAAAAGCGCGTCAGGCATTGGCGCGATTGAAGGACGACATGGCCGGTCCGGTACGCATGACGGTGCCGGTTTCACTGGGGGAAACCTTCTTTGACGGTCTGCTGTTGGAGTTCTCGCATCAATATCCCGAGGTGCAGATCGAGCTGGAGCTGAACAACAGTTACCGCGATCTGTCACGGGACGGCTTTGATCTGGCGATCCGCAGCGAAGTGGCCAATGACGAACGACTGGTCGCCAAGCCGTTACTTGCCTGGCAGGAAATGACCTGCGCCAGCCCGGCGTATCTCGAGCGTTTCGGTGAACCGCTGACGCCACAGGCACTGGCCGAGCATCGCTGCTTGCTCAACAGCCACTACAGCGGACGTGAGGAATGGCTGTATCACCAGCAGCATGAATTGTTACGGGTGCGAGTATCAGGACCGTTTGCCAGCAACCATTACAACTTGCTGAAGAAAGCCGCACTCAGTGGCGCCGGGATTGCGAGGTTACCTTCCTACTTGCTGCAGGCGGAATTGGCTGACGGCCGATTGCGCTGGCTCCTGCGCGATTTTCAGACCCGGCGCATGCCGATGTACCTGGTGCATCCGTATCAGGGCGGATTGCCGAAGCGCACGCAGGTGCTCGCGGATTATCTGATCGGCTGGTTCAAGCGCAGCGGCGAAGCGCTGGATCGACTTCAGCGCTGACTTCATTCTCCTGTGGGAGCAGGCTCGCTCCCACAAGGATTTTGTTTATTTTGCGAAACGGCGGGCGATCAGATGATCAATCGATAACTTGCCCGGCCCGGTCGTCATCAGGTACAGCAACACCGCTGCCCACGTGCCGTGAGTCGGATACGCATCCGGATACACAAACAGTTGAATAGTCAGCGTCATGCCCAACAGCGCCAGTGCCGAAAACCGCGTGGCGAAGCCGATCAGAATCATCAGCGGGAAAAAATGCTCGGCAAAAGCGGCCATGTGCGCGGCAATCTCTGGCGACAGCAGCGGCACGTGGTATTCGCTTTTGAACAGTGGAATGGTCGAGTCGGCCAAGCGCGGCCAGCCAGGTTGAAAGGTGCCATCGATCAGGTCGATGGCCAGCCCTTCGACCTTGGTCTGCCCGGACTTCCAGAACACCGCTGCAATCGAGAAACGTGCAATGAAGGCGATCAGGCTGTGGGGAATTTTCTCCAGCAGCGCGATGGCGCGGGTGATGAGCGTTTTCATGGCAGTTCCTTGTTATGCAAGTGGGTGATGGCGTTGTGCGCGATCAGCAGGCCGAGGGTGCGCCCAAGATCGAATTCAGGACTGTTTTCGGCCGCTGCCAATAGCGGTTGGCCGTCGATCAGGTGGCGGATAAACATGCTGGCGCCGGGCTCAAGGGCGAACACTTCGACGTCCAGACCATTGCGCAAAACCAGAGCGTGTTGCCGCCGATTGATCTCGATGCCTTCCAGCGTTGCGTTCTGTTGATGCACTGCCCAGATCGCGACCACGGCATAGGCCGAATCGAGCAAGTGCAGCGATGGATGAAGTGCCAGGCAGAGTTCGCTCAAAGTATGAGGGCAGGCCAGCGCTGCGGTGATTTGCTCCGGTCGCACCGGTTCGGCATCGGCGGCGTGATAGGCCTGTGTGCGCAGGTGCTCAAGGCGCGCGACATCGGCCAGATAAGGCACGCTGGAGGCCGGCTCGAAGACGCCGATGAAATCCGCGAACGTTTCGCCATAGCCGCTCATCAACTGACTTTGTGGCGGCTGCTGCTGGACGAAAATGGCCGCCATCGCGCGGAAAAACTCCTCGCCGACCAACTGGACGACCACCGGATAGCTGTCGGCCAACGCGTTGATCAATGAGCTCTGTACGTTGTTGCGATACACCGAAAAACGGCTCGCGGGATCTGCACCGTTGGGGCTGCAGAGGCCATCGGGGCAGGGCAGTCGCACATCGAGCAGCGCAGCGCTGAACGCTGCTTGAGTACTCATGACTGACTCCCGGCGCCCATCAGCAACGCATCGGCGTGCTGGGCTTCGGCCAGTAACACCTCGAATGAAGGCACCTGATTGTCGCGTTCGATCAGCGTCGCTATCGGGCCGATGTGCTGCAGTACTTGCCGGTACAAACTCCAGACGGCTTGATCGATGGGCGCGCCGTGATCGTCGATCAACAAGCGGTCACCGAGGCTGTCGCAGTCTTCGGCAAACCCGGCCAGATGAATTTCTCCAACCGCGTGCAGCGGCAGGGCATCGAGATACGCCAGCGGATCACGCTGATGGTTCACACAGGAAACGTAGACATTATTGACGTCCAGCAACAGACCACAGCCGCTGCGGCGCACGACCTCTGCGATGAAGTCTGCTTCGTCGATGGTCGAGTGCTGAAACGCCAGATAGGTTGCCGGATTCTCCAGCAGCATGGGGCGCTGGAGGCTGTTTTGCACCTGGTCGATATGCTCACAGACGCGGTTCAGCGTCGGCGTGTCATAAGCCAGCGGCAGCAGATCATTGAGAAACACCGGGCCATGGCTCGACCAGGCCAGGTGTTCGGAAAAGGAGTGTGGTTGATAGCGCTCGATCAGCTCGGCAAGGCGCTTGAGATGCTGTTGATCCAGCGGCCCTTCAGCACCGATGGACAAACCAACACCGTGTAGCGACAGCGGATACTGTTCGCGGATCAAACCGAGAAAATGATGAAACGGACCGCCGTCGACCATGTAGTTTTCGGCGTGGACTTCGAAGAAACCGATGTCCGGTCGGGAATCGAGCACTTCACGAAAGTGCCCGGTCTTGAGCCCCAGCCCGGCACGGGGCGCAAGCCCAGTGAGGGCTGCCTGAGTGCAGGAGGGGGCATGGTCATTGATTGTGAGCATGATCGTCACTCAGGCAGACCAACGATCAGGACTTGGCTTTGAAGGCTTCCATCTGACCGAAACCGGTCGGCGAGGTTTTGCTTTCAGTGGTGGCGCAGGTGCCTTTCGGAACGAGTTTCCAGGCGTTGGCCTGGTAGTCCATTTTCGCTGTGCCGGCACAGGTGGTGCCTGCGCCTGCTGCGCAATCGTTGTGACCTTTCATGGCCACGCCGAAGCATTTTTCCATGTCGGCGTCTGCGGCATGGGCGGTCGATACAGCGGCCATGCTCAGGGCAGAGCCGAGGGCCAGAACCAGGGCGGTGGCGGACAGGGTGCGGGTGGTAGCAGTCATGGTGTTTCTCCAGTCTTGGTCAGGGTTTTTACAAGCGGTTTGTGCTTGCTTACCCCACTAGAGAAAGCTCATGGCGATGCGTTACAGCCCCGCCAAATCTTTTTCAGAAAAAACGCACATCAGCACCTGCACAGTTTCATGCGTGCTGGCGGGCGTGTTCTATAGTCAACTCGAAGGCCCCTTTGCCCGGGCCGATTTACCAGGACGGTATCTCATGAAAAAGGATCGCTCGACTTCACCTGTGCTATCGCGCCGGATCTCATTTTTTGTCCTGGCCTGCACATTCCCTTTGTGGTTCGGTTCGGTGTCCGCTCAGACAATCTCCGACCCGCAGGACACCCTCAAACGCATCAACCTCAACTACAACACCCTCAAGGATGCCTGCCAGGAACCCGACACCGGTGCTGCACGCGGCCTCTACTATTGCAGCGGTGTGACCTTGCGCATGGTCAACGACGGGCCCTTCAATCCTTGGGATTACAGCCCGTACGCGATCAAGATTGGCGCGACTTCCTACTCGTGGATCCGCAAGGATCTGAGCACGCGCATCCTCATTCACCCGGCCGGTTTCATTCTGCGCACGCCCACCGATGCGGCGGCTATGAAGCTGCCAGTCAAGGAGCAGGGCTTCACCTGCATCTACGCCTTCGATGGCGGCACCGGGCCTGAACGTAAATGGTATGGCTGCGGCTTTTTCGACAGCCGCGAACCGCCGCGTGCGGCTCAGGGCACCATGAACAACCGCAATGCCGCGCTGGCTTACGGCACCTGCGCCGAAGCCGGGGTCAGCACCGCCGAGCAGTGGACACAGAAATACACCGGGCTGATGAAAGGGCCGATCCAGTACGGCCAATGCTCGTGGAACGCGGAAAAACCCAGCGACTGGAAGGCGATGATCCGGGTCCACGAATCACGGCCGAACACCACCAACAAGGATCCCTTTGCCTTCAGCGCGCAGGTCAACGAGTTCATGTTGAAAAACGCTACGGCGAGCAACGATGGCAGCGAAAACATGAAGTACATCGATGCCTTTATCTACAACGTCAACAGCACGCAGAACTTCGCCACGCGCGGAGATCAGGCGCCCCCGAAACCGGAAAATGGCCTCAACAGCGCACGCAACTTTCAGAAGAAACTCCACGCCCAAGGCTACAGCGTGCCGATCCTGCGACTGGACTTCACCAAGCCGCCCGAGCAGCGTTTCAGCTACGTGGCGGCTGATCAGGCGATCGAGCCAATGATGGTCGGCGGCGTACAGCCGACGCCCGTTGTGCTCGCGCCCAACTACATCGCCTCGGCCAATTGGATCAAGCGTTACGACCCCGGCACGCGCAAGGATGAGTGGAGCTTGAGCGTGGTGCCCACAGCGGCAGGGCGTGCCTTGCCCAACGCGCAACTCGGAGTTTTTTACGACCAGTTGTTCGCCCTCAAAGGGGCCGACAGCAACTGGCGCGACAACGAAAGATCCGTCGGCAGCATGCGTCAGCAATTGAGCTGCGTTCTGGTCAATTACCGCGCCAAGACGCCATGGAATCTCGAGCCGTTTCGCCCGGCTCTGTCGGACAGCGAGACTCGGGCAGCAGGTTGTAATCCGGTCCCGCGTTGAAGGTGTGTTTGGCTAATCAAGGAGATGCAAGCCATGAAAAAACGGTTGAACAGGATCGCTCCATTGCTGATGTTGCCATTATTGGTGCAGGCAAGCTGGGCCAGTGCCGAATCATGCGAGGAGACGCTGAAAAAGGTCGAAACGTTGTACAACAAGACCGTCGACAGTTGCGGGCAGGACCCCGCGTCAGACTGTTCCGGGCTGCTGGTGCGGGGCACGCACCGGGCGGACCCGGCGAAGGGGCAGAAATGGGATGTGTGGAATCCCAGCCCGAAAGCCGTGGAGCTCGGAACATTTGCCGCCTCGTATATGCGCGCCGATGGCATCAGCTATGAAGACCCCGGCATGAGCACGCAGAACGGTTATCTGATTACACCAAGGGATCTGATTCGCGATCCCGAGACGCCGGTGCACGTGTACTGCGCCTTTCCCAATGACGCCTGGACCGACTATCGCAATGACCGGGGTTGTGGCGACAACAAAAACACTGCGCCGGCCGAAGCCGTTTGCCAGGCGATGAAACCACCGATCGCCACGCCGAATGCCTGGGTTGCGCACTTCACCCAATTCAACAACAACCGGCAGCAGGATCAGTTGCAGTGCGGCTTCAATATGCGCAATCCGATGAGCAGCAAGGAACGGGTCGATGCTTTTCGCAACTTCATGGGCGCGCGCAAGGTCATCAACAGTCGCGAGTTTCAAACCCAGACCGAGCTGCGTCTGGGCAATCCGAAAACCGACGAACTGCCGATTCTGGCGTTTTTCTACAGTGACCAGCGTGGCTTGAACGATGCCATGGCCAACCAGCGCGACTACAAGGCCAAGACCGGCAAGGACCGCAACATCATCAAGATCGACTTCCCGAAAACGCCGGTCGCCAAGGCCAGCTTCTCGTGCATCCAGACCGCGACGCCAGCGGCGCCGCAGTTCTGTGAGAAGTACATCGAGTCGAGCACCTGGGTACAACGCCCCGATCCGAAACTGGGGCCGAACACCTGGTCGCTCTCGGTGGTGCCGACCGCGTGCGGGCGTGCGATCAAGGATGACCAGACCGACCGGATGTTTGCCGAGTTGTACAACAAGCACAAAGACGATCAGCAGTGGCGGCAGTACAGCGTCAATGGTGGGTCGTTGCGGCGGCAGATGGTCTGCCACCTCGCGGCTACCTATGACGGTAAGCCTGTGCGCAACAAGCCGGAGTGGAACCTTGAGCCGGCGCGTCCGTATGTCGATCAGGCGACTGCGGTAGCGCAGCACTGCAATCCGTACTAAGCGGTTGCTACAACTCTCCCCTGTGGGAGCGAGCCTGCTCGCGAAAGCGGTGTGTCATTCAGCAAATGTGCTGACTGATACTCCCTCTTCGCGAGCAAGCTCGCTCCCACAGGGGAATTGTGGTGAATGCAGGATTGGTGGATGAAAAAAAAACGGCCCGAAGGCCGTTTTTTGTTGGGTGAAATGCATCAACCGCCGAGGTACGCCTCGCGTACTTTCGGGTCGGTCAGCAGCGCTTCACCGGTGCCTTGCATGACCACGCGGCCGTTTTCCAGTACGTAGGCGCGGTCGGCGATTTTCAGCGCCTGGTTGGCGTTCTGCTCGACCAGGAACACCGTCACACCGTCCTTGCGCAGCATTTCGATGATGTCGAAGATCTGCTGGATGATGATCGGTGCCAGGCCCAGCGACGGCTCGTCGAGCAGCAGCAGTTTCGGCTTGCTCATCAGCGCACGACCGATGGCGAGCATTTGCTGTTCGCCGCCGGACATGGTGCCGCCGCGCTGGTTGAAGCGTTCTTTCAGGCGTGGGAAGAGGCCGAGGACCTTGTCCATTTGCTCCTGATAGTCGCCCTTGTCGGTGAAGAAGCCGCCCATGGAGAGGTTTTCTTCAACGGTCAGACGGGCGAATACCCGACGACCTTCCGGCACCACCGCGATGCTCTTGCGCATGATCTGCGACGAGTCCTGGCCGACCAGTTCCTCACCCATGTAGCGGATGCTGCCGCTGTGCGCCTGCGGCGAACCGCAGAGCGTCATCAGCAGCGTGGACTTGCCGGCACCGTTGGCGCCGATCAGCGTGACGATCTCGCCCTGACGGACTTCGACGTTGACGCTGTGCAAGGCCTGGATCTTGCCGTAGAAAGTGGAAACGTTTTCGAACTGCAGCATTTACGCTTCCCCCAGGTAGGCTTTGATCACTTCAGGATTGTCGCGGATCTGTTCCGGCGTGCCGTCAGCCAGAGGCGTGCCCTGGTTGATCACGACGATGTGGTCGGAAATGCTCATGACCAGTTTCATGTCGTGTTCGATCAACAGCACGGTGACGTTGTGCTCTTCACGCAGCACGCTGATCAGCGCCTTGAGGTCTTCGGTTTCCTTCGGGTTCAGACCGGCCGCCGGTTCGTCGAGCATGAGGATCCGCGGACGGGTCATCATGCAGCGAGCGATTTCCAGACGTCGTTGCTGACCGTAGGCCAGGGTGCCCGCAGTACGATTGGCGAACTCTTTGAGGTTGACCTTTTCCAGCCAGTATTCGGCAAACTCCATGGCCTCGCGTTCGCTTTTGCGGAACGCCGGGGTCTTGAACAGGCCGGACAGGAAGTTGGTGTTGAGGTGACGGTGCTGGGCGATCAGCAGGTTCTCGACCGCCGTCATGTCCTTGAACAGGCGCACGTTCTGGAAGGTACGCACCACGCCTTTGAGGGCGATCTTGTGGCCCGGCAGGCCCTGGATCGGTTCGCCATCGAGCAGGATGCTGCCACCGCTGGGCTGATAGAAGCCGGTCAGGCAATTGAACACGGTGGTCTTGCCCGCGCCGTTCGGCCCGATCAGTGCAACCACCTGTTTCTCTTTGACGGTCAGGGCCACGCCGTTGACCGCAAGCAAACCGCCGAAGCGCATGCTCAGGTTCTCAACTTTCAAGATCTCGCGGCTCATTTTCGCAACTCCATGTGTGGGCGTTGCATCGGCAGCAGACCTTGTGGACGCCAGATCATCATCAACACCATCAGCGCACCGAACATCAACATGCGGTACTCGCTGAACTCACGCATCATTTCCGGCAACAGGATCATCACCACGGCGGCCAGGATCACACCCAGCTGCGAGCCCATGCCACCCAGCACCACAATGGCGAGGATGATTGCCGACTCGATGAAGGTGAACGATTCCGGCGTCACCAGACCCTGACGCGCAGCGAAGAAGCTACCGGCGAAACCGGCGAATGCAGCGCCGAGGGTGAAGGCGGAAAGCTTGATGATCGTCGGATTCAGACCCAGCGCACGGCAAGCGATTTCGTCTTCACGCAGCGCTTCCCAGGCACGGCCGATCGGCATGCGCAGCAGGCGGTTGATGACGAACAGTGCCGCCAGCGCCAGCAACAGCGCAACCAGGTAGAGGAAAATTACCTTGTTGATCGAGTTGTATTGCAGGCCGAAATACTCGTGGAAGGTTTGCATGCCTTCCGCAGCCTTGCGTTCGAAGGTCAGACCGAAGAACGTCGGCTTCTCGATGTTGCTGATGCCGTTCGGACCGCCAGTGATGTCGGTCAGGTTACGCAGGAACAGACGGATGATCTCGCCGAAGCCGAGGGTCACGATCGCCAGATAGTCACCGCGCAAACGCAACACCGGGAAGCCCAGCAGGAAACCGAACGTCGCCGCCATCAGACCGGCAATCGGCAGGCAGATCCAGAAGCTCAGACCGTAGTAGTGCGACAGCAGCGCGTAGCTGTAGGCGCCGACGGCGTAGAAGCCGACGTAACCGAGATCGAGCAGACCGGCCAGACCAACGACGATGTTCAGACCGAGGCCGAGCATCACGTAGATCAGGATCAGCGTGGCGATGTCCACCGCACCACGGGAGCCGAAGAACGGCCACACCAGCGCCACCAGAATCAGCGCAATGATGAAATAGCGCTGGGTGGTTGGCAGAGTGAGGAAGTTGCTCGCCTTGGCCGGAATCAGCGGCAGCCCCGGCGACGCACGCCAGGCCTTGCTGATCTGCTGGTTGAACAGCACGCGCAGGAACATCAGCACCGAGCAGATGGCGATGGTCGCCAGCACGGTCGGGCTGGTGTTGTGCACTTCCAGGTTGATGCCGACGATGGTCAGTTTCAAACCGAGTACCGGGTAGGCCACGGCCCACACCAGCAAGGCACTGAACAGTGCCTGTTTAAGATTCCTAGTCATACTTTCTCAACCTCCGGACGGCCCAGAATGCCGGTCGGACGGAACAACAGCACCAGAACCAACAAGCCGAATGCCACGACGTCCTTGTACTGGTCGCCGAAGATATCGGCACCAAAGGCTTCCGCCACCCCAAGCACCAACCCGCCGAGCATGGCGCCGGGGATGCTGCCGATGCCGCCGAGTACTGCTGCGGTGAAGGCTTTGAGGCCGACGAGGAAACCGGCGTTCGGGTTGATCACCCCGTATTGCATGCTCAACAGCACAGCCGCAACGGCTGCCAGCGCGGCACCAATGACGAAGGTCAGGGCGATGATGTTGTTGGTGTTGATGCCGAGCAGGTTGGCCATCTTGATGTCTTCGGCGCAGGCGCGGCAGGCGCGACCCAGGCGAGAGCGGGAGATGAACAGCGTCAGGCCGAGCATGGCGATCAGGGTCACCACGAACACCACGATCTGCATGTAGGAAATCAGCACTTCTTGTGCGCCACCTGGGCCGAAGGCAATGTTGCCCGGAATCAGGTTGGGGATAGCTTTGTCCTTGGAGTCTTGCGCCAGCAGAACCGTGTTCTGCAGGAAGATCGACATACCGATCGCGGAAATCAGCGGGATCAGACGGTTGCTGCCGCGCAGGGGGCGGTAGGCGATCCGTTCGATGCTGTAACCGTAGGAACTGGTGACGACGATGCTGGCGATAAACGCCGCAGTCATCAACAGCGGGACACTGTCGAGTCCCATCATGGTCAAACCGGCGATGGCGATGAACGCCACGTAGGAGCCAATCATGTACACCTCGCCGTGGGCGAAGTTGATCATTCCAATGATGCCGTAGACCATCGTGTAGCCGATGGCGATCAAGGCATACATGCTGCCAACGTTCAGGCCGTTAACCAGCTGTTGGAAGAAGTGATAGATGTCAGGCATTACAGCGCTCCTAAAAACCTGATACGCATTTCACTGGTGGAGTCATTTTCCCGCCCGGCCCCGTGGATCTTTATCCACTTCGAATCCGGGTTTTGCCAGCGAACCGCTGATGACGGTTTTGAGATTTTCAGGTGGGGAGACTGGCGGATCACGCCAGCGCGGCCCAATACATTCGTAAAACAAAGCCCACGGCACGCCGTGGGCTTTATTGGCAGTCAGTCAGGCAGCGCCTTACTGAGGTGACACTTCGGTTTTCGGCTTGCCGTTGTGCCACTCGTAGACCACGAATTTGAAGTCTTTCAAGTCGCCCTTGGCGTCGAAGCTCAGGTCGCCAGTAGGCGTCTTGAAGGTACCGGCATGAATGGCTTCAGCCACTTTGGTCGCGTCTTCGGACTTGGCTGCCTTGATGCCTTCGGCAATCACTTCAACCGCCGAGTAGGAAGGGAACACGAACGGGCCGCTCGGATCTTCTTTCTTCGCCTTGAAAGCATCAGCCAGAGCAATGTTGGCTGGATCCTGGTCGAAGGATTTCGGCAGGGTCACCAGCAGGCCTTCGGCCGCGTCTTTGGCGATCTGGGTGATCGAATCGTTACCCACGCCTTCCGGACCCATGAACTTGGCTTTCAGGCCTTTTTCCTGGGCTTGACGCAGGATCAGACCCAGCTCAGGGTGGTAGCCGCCGTAGTAAACGAAGTCGACGTTGGCTTGTTTGAGTTTGGCGATGATCGCCGAGAAGTCTTTGTCGCCGGCATTCACGCCTTCGAATACGGCAACCTTGGTGCCTTTCTTCTCGAGAGTCGATTTCACCGCGGTGGCGATGCCTTCACCGTACTGCTGTTTGTCGTGCAGCACGCCAACGATTTTCGGTTTGACGTGATCGGCAATGTAGTTACCGGCGGCAGGACCCTGGGCGCTGTCGAGACCGATAGTACGGAAGATCATTTTGTAACCACGGGCGGTGATGTCCGGGCTGGTAGCAGCCGGGGTGATCATGATCACGCCTTCGTCTTCGTAGATGTCCGAAGCAGGTTGAGTGGAGCTGGAGCACAGGTGACCGACCACGAACTTGACGCCGTCGTTGACGACCTTGTTCGCTACGGCTACGGCTTGTTTCGGATCGCAGGCATCGTCGTATTCAACGGCTTCGAGCTTCTTGCCGTCGACGCCGCCCTTGGCGTTGATCTGCTCGATGGCCATTTTCGCGCCACTGAACTGCATGTCGCCGTATTGGGCTACTGGACCGGTTTTAGGACCGGCGATACCGATTTTGATGGTGTCAGCTGCGAACGAATGGCTGGCAACCCCGGCCAGAACCATAGCGGCAAACAGTTTGGAAATCTGCTTAGTAGCCTTAGTCATAGTGCTCCACTCTTACTGTTGTAATTTTTTTGAGTTCTGGCGCCGTAGCAGCAGAACCGGGTCAGATATCTTTGCGATACCCTCCGGAAATGCCCCCGGCAACTGTACCGGTACAGTGTAGAGCGCCGGTTGTCAGCCTGGGAAGCGGGCGCCGAGGGGCAAAACTTGGGGGTGTCGCATTTTTGAATGAAAAAGACAGAATTGCGGCGGGGCGTTCGTGGGCATATATCCCAATCAGCAGCATTCCTTGGCGTTCCTGCTCTTTTCGTTCGGTGCAGCCATTTGCAACCGGGTTTTTCTGGCGGACCACCGACGTTATCATTCGCGTCGATTTCTTTTCCGGACAGATCCCATGAATCAAGAACCTAGCACCCTCTATGCCAAGCTGCTTGGTGAAACCGCATCTATTACCTGGAAAGAGTTGGAGCCGTTCTTCGCCAAGGGTGCCCTATTGTGGGTCGACCCAGACCTGGATTTGATCACCGCTGCCGAGGCCGTGGCGTCTGATGAAGGCGAGAAAGTGGCTGCCTGGCTGGCCGAAGACAAACTCGCCAAGCTGTCTGAAACGCGGGCGCTGGATCTTTTTGAACGTGATCCGCAACTGTGGGCGGTGGTGGTTTCGCCGTGGATTCTGATCCAGGAAAGGGCAGTCACTTCAGACGCTGCACCTTGATGGTGCGGTTGATCATCAGCGAAAAGTGTGTAGCGCAGTAGCGTGATGGCAAGTTGCCGTAGAGAAACACCACAAGCGACGGTGGCCTCACGGTGACGTAAACGTAACGGGAACAGTTTAGTAAGCAGCCTAACGGCTGCTTAATTGTTTCTGGATATTGGAAAGGCTGAATTCTTCAGGGAATCGGCTGACCCCTTCGCGAGCAAGCTCGCTCCCACAGGGGAACGCATTCCAAATGTGGGAGCGAGATTGATCGCGAAGGGGGCGACTCGGTCGTGGATCAGACCGTGAATGATTTGCCGGTGTGGTTATTGAGGGAAATAACCTTGGTCTTGCCAATCCGGTGACGATAAATCTCGCGCAAGTACTTGATCGACTTCTTCACGCAATCGCGCGACAGGCGAATGTCGTTGATCGAGACAAACTTCTCTTTGTCATTGATCAGCTCGCGGTACTTCTTCTCGTACATCGGTTTGATCGCGTACCAGTTGGTATCAAGGATTTTCGCCGGGTTCTCGAACTCGTTGAGCAGGTCGTCGATACGGTCTTCGTCGAACTCTTCGTTGATGATGAAATCGAGGATCGAGTTGTCCAGGGTCTCGTCGAAACGGTACGGGTTCTTCGCGAAGCAGCGCTTGATGAACGCCACGATCAAAGTCAGGAAGTCGTCCGACAGGCACGGGCTCTTGGCGATCAGGGTGGTCAGCGACAGGTTGGCCGATGCACCGATCACCAGCGCATAACGTTTGAGCGTGGTATTCGGGAACAGGCTGTTGAGGTGGGTCTTCAACCGGTTCAGGTCCATGTACGACAGCTTGTAGTCTTTCGGCAACGAGACAATCGAGACCACCGACGAGCAGTTCTTGAAGAAGTGCAGGTCGTGCAGTGCGGCGGCGTCGTAGCCGGAATTCTTGTACTGCTCCAGCGAAGCGCGATAGCGCTTGGACTCGATCGGCAGCAGGCTGATGCCTTCAATCGCCTGCGTCACTTTGTTGAAGTGCGGCAGGTCGATCGAGCGGAAGAACAGGTCGTCGATGTTCAGGCGCTGCGGCTCTTTGTCGAACACCTTGAATTTGTCGCTGCTCGGCGGCGGGGTTTCCGGCACCACCGATTCGGCGTAGGCAATTGCCACCGGGCCGGCGAGGCTCATGAACAGGTCATTGGCGTCGAGGCGAATGGTTTCGCCGATGTCGATGCCGGCGCGGCGGAAGTAGTTCTGGTCGTAGTCAGTGGTGACTGCCTGCGCCGTCAGAATGTTGAATATCTGCTGCGAGATGTATTGATTGGCGTGCTTCTCCATGGCATTGACATCAATGTTCTGGATGTTGCCGTCATCGCTTTCTTCGGCGTAACGCATGATGTCGTTGGAGATCAGCATCATCGCGTTCCAAGGGCGGATACGGCCCATGACGCTGGCTTCGCTGCTGTCTTCATTGGCGAAGTTGTAGGAGAAATCCCATTCTTCCGAAAGGTATTTGCAAAGCAGGCGACCGGCGTTGATGTGCAGCGCCTCGGACATTTCGCTGCGGTGATCGGAGATGTTCGGCAGCACGCAGATGCCGCTGGTGAAGATCGGTTCGAACACGAACGAATGCCCGCTCTTGCCGTCATGCTCATCCATCGGCTTGGTGTCGAACGTCTTGTTCATGTACGAGTGCTGCTGGGCCAGACCGAACTCCGAGGCCATACCGGAACCGGTACCGCCGCCAGCACTGAAGATCGAGAAATACAGACGCGACTGGTTGGCTTTGATGCCGCAGCTGTCGATCAGGTACGAGTGGATCATTTTCCAGTCAGGGCTGGAGAAACGCTGGGTGTCCTTGTTGAGGATGATTTTCGCCAGGTACTGGCCGAGGATCGGCGCGTTACCGGCGCCACCGGCGTGGACTTCGGACAAGTCCATGATCTTCATTTTGCTGTAGTCGCGCAGGAAGCCGCTTTTCTCGCCCTTGCGCGAGAAACGGATGCGCCCGGCGATGTCCTTGTCGAGGTCGCCGAGCATCACCAGCGGTTCGACCAGGAACACCGGTTTGGTCGATTTGTTCGGGCCGATGCGCAGGTTGTTCTTGATCCACTGCGCCGGGCTGTAACCCTTGTCGGCCAGTCGGCGATCTGCCACACGGTCTTCGTTGTTGAATTCGTTGAGGTAGAACTTGCGCGCGTTGTACACCAACTCCGCGACATCGAGCGCGATGTTGGAGCCGCAGCGACCGAGGCCGATCAGACACACCGAGGGGAATTCCTGATCGTTGTGCTGTTCGTTGTCGCCTTCCAGGTGCGGCGGGCGCGGGAACACCAGATCACGCAGGCCGTCGAGGTTGTCGAGGATGCGGTCGGTGTTGGTTTCGGTGAAGTACAGGTATTGCTGAGTCGACAGCGGGCGCGACGGGACCAATGGCTTTGACGATGACGGGCTGTTGGCGGCGGGGCTCAAAGTCAGATCGGCTACCGCAGTGGCGGGATTGTTTTTAGAAGTCATTGTGCGCCATATACCTGGACTGGTTGGCTCGCTGGCCAATGCCGGCGAACCTCACGGAATAAGATCTCGCGTCTTTTAATTGCGCGAATTGAGCCCGAGCATCAGGGTTTGGCCTGACTGTCGCTGGGGGGAATCCTTTCCTGATCGTTGATGAATCGGCCATTATTCGGCGATCTTTAATCGAAAAGAGGCAAAATGATGTCAACGCTACCTTCGTTGGGGTTCGCCGGAATCGGTCTGATGGGCCTGCCCATGTGCCGGCGTCTGTTGGCGGCGGGTTACCCGCTGACCGTGTGGAATCGCAACCCGGCCAAGTGCGCGCCACTGGTCGAGGCCGGTGCCCGGCAGGTGGCGACAGCCGCTGAACTGTGCGGACACGCCGACGTGGTGATGTTGTGTCTGGCCGATACGGCAGTGGTTCGCGAGGTGGTTTTTGGCGCTGGCGGTATCGCAGAAGGCGCGAAAAGCGGCCAGTTGCTGGTGGATTTTTCCAGCCTTGAACCGACGGCCACTCGCGAAATGGCGGCGCAACTGCTGGAGAAAACCGGAATGGCCTGGCTGGACTCACCGGTGTCCGGCGGCGTGGGCGGTGCCGAGGCGGGCAGTCTGGCGATCATGGTCGGTGGCGAAGCGGCAGATCTTCAGCGCGTACGTGCGGTGCTGCTCAATCTCGGTCAGCGCGTCACGCACATGGGCGGCATTGGCGCGGGCCAGGTGACCAAGGCCTGCAACCAGATGATCGTCGCCTGCAATGCGCTGGTGATCGCCGAAGTGGTGGCGCTGGCGGAGCAGGCCGGGGTCGATGCGAGTCTGATCGCTGAGGCGCTGGCGGGTGGTTTTGCCGACTCGAAACCGTTGCAGATTCTCGCCCCGCAAATGGCCGAAAGCCGTTTCGAACCGATCAAATGGCACGTGCGCACACTGCTCAAGGATCTCGACACCGCCGTCAAATTCTCCCGCGAACAGGGTTCGGCGACGCCGATCAGCGGATTGGCCGCACAACTGATGCGCCTGCATGGGGCGCAAGGCTATCTGGCGCAGGATCCAGCGACACTGGTGCAAATGTACCGCGCGCCAGAATCAACGGATTGACCGCGTGTGAGTGTTTGCGCTGATTGATTTCCTCCAGTACCGGGCGCAGTTCGTCCAGCGGCACCGGACGGCTGAGCAGGTAACCCTGAATGAAGTCGCAGCCTGAGCGCTCAAGGAATTCGTACTGTTCCAGGCTTTCAACGCCTTCGGTGACCACTTGCAAATGCAGGGTGTGCGCCATGACGATGATCGCCTGGACGATCTCCATGTCGGCGGTCGCCGTGGGAATATCGAGGATGAACGAGCGGTCGATCTTCAGGGTGTTGAGTGGCAGGCGCTTGAGGTAGGCCAGCGACGAGTAGCCAGTGCCGAAGTCGTCGATCGACAGTGAGACGCCCAAGGCACGAATCTGCCGCAGCAGCACCAGGGTGTTGGCAATGTTGCCCATCAGCGCATTTTCGGTGACTTCCAGTTCCAGCCGTTCCGGCGCCACCCCGGCGGTGCGCAAGGCACTTTCGATTTCGTTGGCCAGTTCTTCCCGGGTGAGGTTGAGTGGCGAGCAGTTCCAGGCGATTTTCAGTTCTTCGCAGCCATGGCGCGACAGTTCACCCAGATCCTTGCAAGCGCGGCGTAGCACCCAGTTGTCCAGTTCGGCGATCAGGCCATTGTTTTCGGCGATGGTGATAAAGCGATCCGGGGTCAGCAACCCGTGCAGCGGATGCTGCCAGCGGATCAGCGCTTCCAGTTTGGTGACACGGCCGGTTTTCAGTTCGAAGATCGGTTGGTAATACAGCGTCAGACCGTTTTCCTCGCGCAGGGCATGGCGCAGTTCTTCTTCCAGTTGCAGCTCGAAGCTGGCGCGGGTCTTGAGGTTGGAACTGAAAAAGTGCAGGCCATTACGCCCCGCGCCTTTGGATTGATACAACGCCAGATCGGCGTGCTTGAGCAGTTCTTCGCAGGTGCTGCCATCCTCCGGAAACAGACTGATACCGATGCTGGTGGTCATCACCATGCGGCGTCCGGCCAACTCGATCGGCTCCTTCATCTTGAGCATGATGCGTTGGGCCATGTTGCGGGCTTCTTCACGGTCACGCAGGCTGATGAGGATGCAGAACTCGTCGCCGCCGAAACGCGCGACCACGTCTTCATGGCTGCGCACCGAGCCTTTGATGTGCTGGGCGATGACCTTGAGCAGTTCGTCCCCGGCGTCATGGCCGAGGCTGTCGTTGATCCGTTTGAAGTGGTCGATGTCGAGAAACATCACCGCGAGCATGCCGCCTTCGCTGGTTTTCTGGCTGAGTTTCTCGGCGAAAATCTGATTGAAACCGCGACGGTTGATCAGGTTGGTCAGGGCGTCGTAGTTGGCCACTTGTTGCAGCGACATGCGCGCCTGATCGAGCTGGCTGAGCAGGGCGTTGACGCGGCGCAGGTCTTCTTCCTTGTTCTGCAGTTTTTTATCGGCCAGCGCCGCACTGATCGCACTGCCAAGGATCAGCAGGATGATCAGCGCCACGGTCAGGCCCAGTTGCAGATGCCCGTTATCGCCGCCGCTCGCTGTCAGGCCTCCCTCGGGAAGAACCAGATCCAGCGCAGCCATGCCGGTGAAATGCATGCTGATGATGCCGGCGCCGAGTATCAGCGCAGCGCTGTACTTGAGCAACTGATGCGCCACGCCGCTGCCTTCGCTCAGATAGCGGGCCACCCACAGCGCGGCGAAACTGGCGCCGATGGCGATCACCACAGACAGCGCGAACAGTCCTGGATGATAGTAGGCGGTGGCGCTCGACTTCATCGCCGCCATGCCAACGTAATGCATGCCGGCGATGCCCAGGCCGATGACAAACGCGGTTTTCAAGCAATGCAATGCACTCGGCTGCACTTCGCTCAGGGTTTGCATGGCCAGCCAAGAGGCGAGCAGGGCGATCAGCAACGAGAAAAGGGTGATGCCCAGGTCGTACTGAATGTCGATCGGTGTCTGGAAAGCCAGCATACCGATGAAATGCATGGCCCAGATGCCGCCGGCCAGGCAGGTCGCGCCGATCCAGCGCCAGATCCGCCGCGACCCCGGATCTTCGGCATTTACAACGCGCTCAGCCATATCCAGGGTGGCGAAACTGGCTGCGCAGGCGACCAGATACGCAACCATCACCAGGAGAGGGTTGTGACTGCAATCGAGGATGACCTGCCCGCTCTCCGGCAGCTCGGCAACAAACTGCAAACCAAGCCACTCCATAGCATGCCCCGTCTCTGAAGTCGTCCCGAGTGCGCGTTGAACGCAGTTGAATGTCAGGAGTATAGAGGCCGATTTCGGGGTGCAAGGGGTAGTGGCACATTGGCGCTAATGATTTCGGCATTAGCGTCATAGCGATTGGCGCTAAAGGCTCAAGCGATCTGTTCGAAAGGGATGTGCGCCCAGTCCGGTTGCAGCGGCGGCAAGCCGAAACGCGCGCGAGCCTTGTCGCAATCGACATTCTGTTCGCCGTTTTCCCATGACGATTCGAATTCGCGGCAGGGGCTGGAGCGCAATTCATAAATCGAGCACTTCACCTCGCTGCCGACTTCGCCTTCCAACGCCGTGCAGCGTGGCGATTTGCAGTCGGTGCCGTTCATCGCCACCCGACTGGGGCTGATCTGCGTGACCAGTTCATCGGGCACGGTGCCGCCGGAGGAAGCGCACTCACCCCAGAAAAAAGACACACGGAAATGGGAACAACAGGCACCGCAATTCAGACACGGACTGACTTCGGACATGGACGGGGGTATCAAAGGGATTGATCGGGAGATCCGGACGGATCCGGCGGCTATTCTAGGCTTCGCCACGGCGTTGGGAAGGGGGGCGTGAAACTATTTTTTTGTGGCAAGGTTTTGCCGCAAAAGCCCCGGTTTTCGGGGGATTCAAGCGTTATCAAGGGCTTACGTTTCGTTACAGTGCCATGGGCCGATATCAGGCAGACGAATGATCACAGACAGCCTTTGCGCGGCTGACTAGATTGCAGGTTCCGGGCTCGGATGCGTTGGCAGTGAAGCCCTATAACAATAAAGAGACGGACCCATGCAGAACTCGACCCAAGCGGCGAATGCCTGGCGCATTCTGTTCCTGCTGTTCCTTGCCAACCTGTTCAACTTCTTCGACCGCACCATTCCGGCGATCATCATCGAGCCGATCCGCATGGAATGGCACCTCAGCGATTTTCAACTGGGGATCGTCGGCACCGCCTTCACCATTGTTTACGCCATCGCCGGATTGCCGCTGGGGCGGATGGCCGACACCGGTTCGCGCAGCAAACTGATGGGCTGGGGCTTGGCGACGTGGAGCGCGCTGACGGCGGTCAACGGCCTGGTTGGCAGTTTCTGGAGTTTCCTGATCGTGCGCATGGGCATCGGCATCGGCGAGGCCAGTTATGCGCCAGCGGCCAACTCGCTGATCGGTGATCTGTTTCCAGCACACCGTCGGGCGCGGGCCATGGGTATTTTCATGCTCGGTCTGCCGCTGGGGCTGTTGCTGGCGTTCTTCACCATCGGCTGGATGGTGAAGGCGTTTGATAGCTGGCGTGCGCCGTTCTTTATTGCAGCGGTGCCGGGTCTGCTTTTGGCGATTTTCATGTTCTTCATCAAAGAGCCGAAGCGCGGCGCAGCGGAGACCGTGCAGGTTTCGCAAGAGAAAGTCGACAAGCCGATCCGCCGTATTCTCGCGGTGCCGACCTTTCTCTGGCTGGTGATGGCCGGGTTGTGCTTCAACTTCGCGACCTATGCCTGCAACTCGTTTCTGGTGCCGATGCTGCAGCGCTATTTCCTAATGCCGTTGCAGGAAGCGGCGGTGGCCACCGGGATCATTGTTGGCGTGACCGGGCTGGTCGGCTTGACTTTGGGCGGCTGGATCGCCGACAAGATTCACCAGCGTGTGGCCAACGGGCGGTTGTTGTTCGCCGCGTTCAGCCTGATTATCTCGACGCTGTGCACGGCGTGGGCGTTGCATTCGGGGCGGGTCGAGATTGGCGTGTTTGTCGCGGTGTTCAGTGTCGGCTGGCTGTTTGCCTACAACTTCTACACCTGCGTTTATACGGCGATTCAGGACGTGGTCGAACCGCGCCTGCGAGCGACGGCGATGGCGTTGTTCTTTGCCGGGCTGTATCTGCTGGGTGGTGGTCTGGGGCCGGTGGTGGTCGGTGGCCTGTCGGATCATTTTGCCCACACGGCGATGCTGGCGGCGGGGGCTGAGCAGATGACCGAGGCGTTCAAGGCTGTCGGGCTGCATGATGCGATGTACCTGATACCGGTGGCGCTGTTTTTGACCATGGTGTTTCTGTTTCTGGCGGCGCGGTGTTTTGTGCGCGATGCGCAGCGGATGAAGGAGGGGCTGGTTGCGGTGGTTGAGCCAGAAGTTGCAGTAGCGACTGCATAGCCGCCTTCGCGAGCAAGCTCGCTCCCACATGGGAACGCATTCCAAATTGTGGGAGCGAGCTTGCTCGCGAAGGGGCCATCAGCATCAACTAACAAATAACAGACAGACAAAAAGGCCCGCATCACTGCGGGCCTTTTTGTTTTCAGCGATGGAGCAGGGCGGTTTAGCCCGCCACCAACACCCGAATCGCTTCCAGACGCAACGCCGCTTTATCCAGCATCGCCAGACCCTGCTCACGCTGCTCACGCAACGCCACCAGTTCGCTGTCACGCACGGTCGGGTTGACCGCTTGCAGCGCGGTCAGGCGCGCCAGTTCTTCGTCGGTGTCGGCCGCCAGACGGCGACGGGCCTCGGCCACGCGCTCGGCGTGACGCGGGGCGATCTTGTCTTCACCGGCGTTGATCCGTGGCGTCAGCTGATCGCGCTGAGCCTGGATGAACTTGTTGGCGCTGGCACGCGGCACGCTTTCCAGCTGATCGTTCAGCGTTTCGAACGAGACCCGTGGCGACAGGTCATTGCCGTTGGCATCGAGCAGGCAGCGCAGGGCGGCCGGCGGCAGGTAACGGCCCAGTTGCAGCGAGCGCGGCGCGACCACTTCGCTGACGTAGAGCAGTTCCAGCAGCACGGTGCCCGGCTTCAACGCCTTGTTCTTGATCAGCGCGACGGCGGTGTTGCCCATCGAACCGGACAGCACCAGGTCCATGCCGCCCTGCACCATCGGGTGTTCCCAGGTGATGAACTGCATGTCTTCGCGCGACAGCGCCTGATTGCGGTCGTAAGTGATGGTCACGCCTTCGTCGTCGCCCAGCGGGAAACTGGCGTCGAGCATTTTCTCGCTCGGCTTGAGGATCAGGGCGTTTTCCGAATGGTCTTCGCTGTCGATGCCGAACGCGTCGAATAGGGTTTCCATGTAGATCGGCAGGGCGAACTGATCGTCTTGCTCAAGGATCGCCTCGACCAGCGCTTCACCTTCGCCGGCACCGCCGGAGTTCAGCTCCAGCAGACGGTCGCGACCGGTGTGTAGCTCGGCTTCCAGACGCTCGCGCTCGGTGCGTGCTTCGTCGATCAGCGCTTGCCACTCGCTGTCGTCGGCTTCTTCGAGCAGCGGCAGCAGGCGCGGGCCGAACTGGTGCTGCAAGGCGTTGCCAGTCGGGCAGGTGTTGAGGAACGCGTTCAGCGCTTCGTGATACCACTGGAACAGGCGCTCTTGCGGGCTGGTTTCCAGGTACGGCACGTGCAGTTCGATGATGTGTTTCTGGCCGATCCGGTCGAGACGACCGATACGCTGCTCGAGCAGGTCCGGGTGCGACGGCAGATCGAACAGCACCAGGTGGTGCGCGAACTGGAAGTTACGACCTTCACTGCCGATTTCCGAGCAGATCAGCACTTGCGCGCCAAACTCTTCGTCGGCGAAGTAGGCGGCGGCGCGGTCACGCTCAAGGATGTTCATGCCTTCGTGGAACACCGTGGCCGGGATGCCGGAACGCACGCGCAAGGCGTCTTCCAGGTCCATCGCGGTTTCGGCGTGGGCGCAGATCACCAGCACCTTGGTGCGCTTGAGCATTTTCAGCTGATCGATCAGCCACTCGACACGCGGGTCGAATTTCCACCAGCGCTCTTCTTCGCTGGCGTCCGGCTGGGCCTGGAAGCTGACTTCCGGGTACAGCTCGGCGTGTTCGCCCAGCGGCAGTTCGAGGTATTCGTCCGGGCACGGCAGCGGGTACGGGTGCAGTTTGCGCTCCGGGAAACCCTGCACGGCAGCGCGGGTGTTTCGGAACAGCACGCGGCCGGTGCCGTGGCGATCGAGCAGTTCACGCACGAGGCGGGCGCTGGCTTCAGTGTCGCCATCGTTGACCGCGGTCAGCAGGGCTTCGCCTTCGTTGCCGAGGAAACCCTGAATGGTCTTGTGCGCCTTGGCCGAGAGGCGGCCCTTGTCGAGCAGTTCCTGAACGGCTTCGGCCACCGGGCGATAGTTGTCGCTCTCGGCGCGGAATGCAGCCAGGTCGTGGAAACGGTTCGGGTCAAGCAGGCGCAGACGGGCGAAGTGGCTATCCTGACCGAGTTGTTCCGGGGTGGCGGTGAGCAGCAGCACGCCCGGGATGACTTCGGCGAGTTGCTCGACCAGCGAGTATTCCACGCTGGCTTTCTCTTCGTGCCAGACCAGGTGGTGCGCTTCGTCGACCACCAGCAGATCCCAGCCGGCAGCGAACAGTGCGTCCTGCGCTTTCTCGTCGTCGACCAGCCATTCCAGCGCTACCAGCGCCAGTTGGGTGTCTTCGAACGGGTTGGTGGCATCGCTTTCGATGAAACGTTCTTCGTCGAACAGCGCGACCTGCAGGTTGAAGCGGCGGCGCATCTCCACCAGCCACTGGTGCTGGAGGTTTTCCGGGACGAGGATCAGCACGCGGTTGGCGCGGCCCGAGAGCAGTTGGCGATGGATCACCAGACCGGCTTCGATGGTTTTACCCAGACCCACTTCGTCCGCCAGCAGTACGCGTGGCGCGATACGGTCGGCGACTTCGCGGGCGATGTGCAATTGGTGTGCGATTGGCTGAGCGCGAACGCCACCCAGGCCCCAGAGCGAAGATTGCAGCTGGCGGCTGGTGTGTTCGAGGGTGTTGTAACGCAGCGAGAACCACGCCAGCGGGTCGATCTGCCCGGCGAACAGACGGTCGCTGGCCAGACGGAACTGAATGAAGTTCGACAGCTGGGTTTCCGGCAGGGTGACGGCTTCGTTCTGCCCGTTGAGACCGTGATAGACCATCAGCCCGTCGACGTCGTCGACTTGCTGCACCGTCATCTTCCAGCCTTCGAAGTGGGTGATGCTGTCGCCCGGCGAGAATCGCACGCGGGTCAGGGGCGCATTCCGTAGCGCGTACTGGCGGGTTTCGCCAGTGGCCGGGTAAAGCACGGTCAACAAGCGGCCGTCCTGTGCCAGAACGGTGCCTAAACCAAGCTCTGCTTCGCTGTCACTGATCCAGCGTTGCCCCGGTTGATACTGCTGCGCCATGCTGCCTGACTCCCACCTTGAAAAAGCGGGCTATCTTAACGGAATGCAGGCTTCAGGGCCAAAGGATTAGGAACAGCGGCGAGCTTTTAGCCGCGAGCTGCAAGCTGAAAAGAAAAGCGTCATGCGTCTGTTTTCTTCCTGTGCAGGGCACCTGTGAGTGCCAATCAGGTCACAGATTTGCGACGGATGGCTCAAGGCGCCTTTGCCGCAGCCGATAGCCTGCTGACAGGAGACCCTTTATATGTTGCCACCGATGCTCCCCCTGAGCGCTGTGCCGATCACTTCCCAGCAGGATCCGATCCGCCAGCGGCCGGACATTCCTCCGGTGGTGCCGGTTCAGGAAAGCTCCAACGAAAGCACGATCGATCTGCAAAAGCGCGATCCGGAAGAGGACCGCCTGCTGGCGCGCGAAGAACAGCGTCGTCAGCAAGAGCGTGACCGTCGCCGTCGCGAAGCCGACGAAGACCCGGAAGAACACCTGGCTGTGCCCGGTACCGAGTTGAACGCCGACAACACCGTGCCGGTGGTGCCGCTGATGGAAGATCAGCCGCGTCAGGGCTTGTGGGTCGATATCGAGATCTGATCTTCGGCTGGTCAGCGCTGGTGTGACGTTGCATTATTGACGCGGTCCTGCCGGTGATGTGGCAGTTGTGATCCTTTACTGCGATGTACTGAATGCCATGAGCCAAGACGACAAACTGATTGACCTCAGCACTGAGCGCGCCAAGCGGGTGCATGACATAAAAGAGAAGCGCCTGAACGAAGTGCGCCAGGCCTTCGAGCAGGCGATGCCGCTGGGAAAAGCCAAGAAAAAGTCGAAAAACAAGCCGAAAAAGCGCTGATCTGCCCCTGCATCCTTTGATGCAGGTCATTTAATGCCCCTCCTTTATCTCCCTTCGTTGCTGGTATTGATCCCGGTCAATTTGTGCGCCTGTGTGTTTGGTAACTTAGGTCCATCGCAGCAGAGCAGGGGCCAGGAGGCCAGTCATGTTTTTCGATAACGTGGTGTTTGCCGGGGTCCTGACTGTAGGGCTGATGGTTCTGTTTTTTGCAGGGTTTGGATTTTTTATCTGGAAGGATGCGAATAAGCGCAAGAAGTGATTCTTCTGGATTGATGAGCACGCAAGGCATTTTGGGGCGACTTCGGTTGCCCCTTTTTTTTGTGTCTTGGCGGCCTTTGGGCCGACCATGCTCCTGGGGTTCTGGGTGAATATCCGTTTTTGCGGGTGTTGCTGATTACGGTTCCGCCCTTACGGCGGGTCACCTTTTTCAAACGCCAAAAAGGTAACCGAAAAGGCTTGCTCCTGCGTTCGGCCCTCGCAGGCTCGGGTTCCTTCGCTGCGGGATCGATCCGGGCGCAGCGGCTCCGGTTTGCTTCGCTGCACCTCCTTCCGCTGTGTTTGGCTTCGCCAAACGGTCGCTGCGCTCCCACGCCCGGATCAATCCCTCCACTCAGCCTTCCGACGTCGCCTTACAGATCAAGATCAAGAGCAGGCGAGCTGACACTCGGCCTATTGAGTGGTGAAGAGCGGGGCGTGGTCGGCTTTGGATTTGTGGTGGATTTCCCCCTCATCGGAACGCCGCCCGCCCAGCCCTCTCCCGAGGGAGAGGGGGCCGGTTTGTGTGTTTTTCAAAGTCTGAGTTCAACGCGGTATCGCACGTCGGCGTACCTCTCCCAAACACCTCGGTCAGTCCCCTCTCCCTCTGGGAGAGGGCTAGGGTGAGGGGCTTTTGATCTTGCTTTGGCTTTTGCTTTGGCTTTTGATCTTTTGCCCCACCGTAGCGAGGGAACACTGAGCCTCAGCGAAGTGCCGTACGCCAGGGGCAAAGCCTTTTGGGTTACCTTTTCGGCGTTTGGAAAAGGTGACTCGCTGTAAGAGCGAAACCGCCAGCGGCAGCACCCGCAGCAACGGATATGCCCACAAACCCAAACCCCAAAAAACAAAAAAGGCGCGATCCTCTCGAATCGCGCCTTTCTCATGTACCGCTATCTATCAACTACCCAGCGCCTTCGACGCCAGCCAGAACAACCCGGCCGACAGCGCCACAGTCGCCGGCAGGGTCAACACCCACGCCAACAGAATCGTGCGCACCGTGCCACCTTGCAGGCCGCTCTTGTTGGCAACCATGGTGCCGGCCACGCCCGAGGACAGAACGTGAGTGGTCGACACCGGCAGGCTGAAGATGTTGGCCATGCCGATCAGACTGGCGGTGGTGATCTGCGCCGACATGCCCTGGGAATAAGTCATACCCTGCTTGCCGATCTTCTCGCCAATGGTCAATACAACGCGTTTCCAGCCAACCATGGTGCCCAGGCCCAGAGCCAGTGCAACCGCCAGAATCACCCAGAACGGCGCGTATTCGGTGGTGGTGGTCAGGTCTTTGCGCAGCTTGTCGAGGTCAGCCTTTTCACGGGCTTCCAGGCCAGGCAGCTTGCCAACCTTTTTCGCGGTGTCGTCCAGGCACAGCAGGTAGCGACGAACCTCCACACGGCTTTCCGAAGACAGCGAATGGTAGTCCGCTACGCCTTTAAGGGTGTGCAGCAGAGCGGTGATAGTCGGTTCGGTCTGCTGCGGGTTGCAGCGGAATTTCTCCGGCAGGTCGCCTTCCACGCTTTTACCCAGGGCCAGGAATTCACCCAGCGAATCGGCGTTGCGCTGGTAGAACTGGCTCAGGTGCAAAGTCGCATCGCGAGTGCGTTCGATCTGATAGGTGGTGCTGTTCAGGTCGAGGACGAACTGCGCAGGGACGATACCGATCAGCACCAGCATGATCAGGCCGATGCCTTTCTGGCCATCGTTGGAACCGTGCACGAAGCTCACGGCCATGGCCGAGATCACCAAGACCAGACGGTTCCAGAATGGTGGGTGCTTTTTGTCGTCGATCTTGCGGCGCTGTTCCGGCGTCTTGTGCATCTTCGACAGCGGGCGCCACCATTTCAGGCCGATCAACACCAGCGCGGCGATCAGGAAGCCGGCCATCGGCGAGAACACCAGCGAGGCGCCGATGTCGATCGCTTTCTGCCAGTTCACGCCGTCAGCCAACGGGATATCGTTGATCAGGGCATTGGCCAGGCCGACACCGAGGATCGAGCCGATCAGGGTGTGCGAGCTGGACGCCGGAATACCGAAGTACCAGGTGCCAAGGTTCCAGGTAATTGCCGCGGCGAGCAACGAGAACACCATCGCCAGGCCATGGCCGGTGTTCACATTGATCAGCAGTTCCACCGGCAGCAAGTGGACAATGGCATACGCCACGCCAACGCCGCCCAGCAGCACGCCGAGGAAATTGAACACACCGGAAAAGAACACTGCCAGATGAGGCGGCATGGCTTTGGTGTAGATAACAGTGGCTACCGCGTTAGCGGTGTCATGAAATCCATTGATGAACTCGAAGGCGAGGACAAACGTCAGGGCGAGCAAGAGGCTCACAAGCACCCAAGCATCCAGTCCGCTGAATAAATCGATCATGAAGGTTTTCTGACCCGGTCGTAAGGGGGCGCGATTATGCCAGAAAAGACTGGAAATCGATGCCCTACCTGCTCATCGGTTACGCACTTCTTCGATTTAATTTGTTGCAGCGCATGAAAACCAAGCGTTGCGCAGGGTTTTTCAACCTGTTGATTATATTGAAAAAAGCCTTATTTTTCGGGCGCTTTCACCCATGCAGGGTGGTCTCAAACGCTTGTCTGAAATATCTGTGAAACGTGTAGGACGCCCGTCCTCAACCCGCCAGGCCGGTTGATGGCCGCTGCCCGCGGGTAGCGGGCGCGCAAGGCATCGTCGTTCCACCGCGCTCGTAGCCGGTATGGACGCAAACCTTCAAAAGAAACGAAAACCGTGGCTCAAGGCTCTTCGGCTTTGAGTTCCTTTTCGATCTTTTCGATTTCCTGCTTGAAGACCTGATCCTGAACGGTCGGGCGTTTACGCCACGCTTTGCGTTCCGGTTCGGGCTGAGCGGCGTAGGTGGTGACTTCCCCGCCGTAAACTTCCTTGTAACGTTGTTCCTGGCGCTCAAGTTCCGCGCGCAGTTCGTCTTTCGTCACAGTGCTACCTGTATGAGTTGAGTTAAGTGTCTGGTGAAACGCACTGCAACGAATCGATTGAACGAGGCCACCGAGCATCCAACACCCGGACAGGCATTGGTGTAATCGGTGGGGCGATCAAGACTTCCGTGTTACAGGCGGCTACGGCACCAGATAAAAACTGACGCAGCATCAGTTTCCTGTTTCAGCGAGCGCAGGCGTTGCATGAGTGATGCGCGTCAGGCGCTGGCCGGGCTGTTGGCGATGGACATCGCCGCAGCGAGTGGCGACCTCGGCCATTAAGACAAGGCGTCACTGATGTGCATTATAGCGGTCGATTCGGGAATGACTATCTTTGCCAAGTTAAAAACGGTTCTGGATGTGTGATTGTTTTGTGACCCGCAACTTTTATCACTAGTTGAAGTGCGCGTTGGCCCTTATTTGCCACGCGATCAGTTTTTGGCGTCATTTAGTCGAACAACTAAAGCAGTGATTCAGATAACGGCCGAAGTTGCGCGAACCCCGGAAAGGGCTTGCGACAAGCCGCACGGCAGATTGCGATTATCGGCTGACGGTTCGATAATCGCCCAATCTTGCAGGCTTGGCGCTTGTGCATTTGCCGGCGAGCCGCTTGTATAGCCCATTGATCCGTGCCGGATAAAAGGACAATAAATGAACGATCAAATGCGCAACTCCTTCACTTCCGTGGCACCGCCGATCGTCGCCTCGCCGGCCAAACGCATCCAGGCGCTGACCGGTGATCCGGATTTCATGACCTCGTTGGCCCGTGGTCTGGCGGTGGTGCAGGCGTTTCAGGAACGCAAACGGCACCTGACCATCGCCCAGATCAGCCACCGCACCGAGATTCCCCGCGCGGCCGTACGCCGTTGCTTGCATACGCTGATCAAACTTGGCTACGCCACCACTGACGGACGCACCTATTCGCTGCTGCCCAAAGTGCTGACCCTCGGCCACGCCTATCTGTCGTCGACGCCTTTGGCGGTGTCCGCCCAGCCATACCTCGACCGCATGAGCGAACAACTCCACGAAGCCTGCAACATGGCCACGCTGGAGGGCGACGACATTCTCTACATCGCCCGCTCGGCAACCACCCAGCGGCTGATTTCGGTGGATCTGTCAGTGGGTGGGCGCTTGCCGGCGTATTGCACATCGATGGGCCGGATTCTGCTGGCAGCACTCGACGACACATCGCTGCGTGAATACCTTGATCACGCCGAACTGGTGGCCAAGACCAGCCGCACGATCCATACACCTGATGCTTTGCTCGAATGCCTGCAGGAAGTGCGGCAGCAAGGCTGGTGCATCGTCGATCAGGAACTGGAACAAGGCCTGCGTTCGATTGCCGTGCCGGTCTACGATGCTTCCGGTCAGGTCGTTGCGGCGCTCAACGTCAGCACCCACGCCGGTCGCGTCAGTCGTACCGAGCTGGAGCAGCGCTTCCTGCCGGGCCTGCTCAGCGCCAGTCGCGACCTCAGCGCGCAATTGTTTGCCTGATGAAGTGTTCGATAAACGCACAGTGTTGCGTTTATCGAATTGACGCTAAAACCCTCGGATCATTAATGTCGCGGCAGCGTCATCCGGCGCTGATGTGAATGAGCCCGCCGGACTGCCGACTCCCATAATAATGACAAGAGGCAACTCACCATGCGCATGCTCTCCGACTGTCTCCGCCCCATCCGCTGTTGCCGGGTTTCCCGCAACGCCTGATCCAGACCTTCTATTCTTGTGTCCGTGCCGCTCTCTGGCCGGCCGCCGTTCGACTGCGTTTTTTGCGTGGAATAAAAATAATGAACCAGCCTCAGTCCGCTGTGGGTAACTGCCTCGACGTGCAGACCTTCATCAATGCCCAACCGATCTCGCGCTATCAGTGGCGGGTGGTGATCCTGTGTTTCCTGATTGTCTTCCTCGACGGCCTCGACACCGCCGCGATGGGCTTCATTGCCCCGGCGCTGTCGCAGGACTGGGGCATCGACCGCGCCAGCCTCGGCCCGGTGATGAGTGCGGCGTTGATCGGCATGGTTTTCGGCGCACTGGGTTCCGGCCCTTTGGCTGACCGTTTCGGGCGAAAAGTCGTGCTCGTCGGCGCCGTGATTCTGTTCGGTGCCTTCAGCCTGGCGTCGGCCTACAGCAGCAACGTTGAGCAATTGCTGGTGCTGCGCTTCCTCACTGGCCTTGGCTTGGGCGCCGGGATGCCGAACGCCACCACTTTGCTGTCGGAGTACACCCCCGAGCGCAAAAAGTCGCTGCTGGTGACCAGCATGTTCTGCGGTTTCAACCTCGGCATGGCCGGTGGCGGGTTTATTTCCGCCAAGCTGATACCAGCGTTCGGCTGGCACAGCCTGTTGTTGATCGGTGGGATTTTGCCGCTGATTCTCGCCGTGGTGTTGCTGTTCTGGTTGCCGGAATCGGCGCGCTATCTGGTCGTGCGCAATCGTGGCACCGACAAAATCCGCAAGACTCTGGCGCCGATTGATCCAGTCACTGTCGCCCAAGCCTCGAGTTTCAGCGTGCCTGAACAGAAGACCGTCAAGGCGCGCAACGTCTTCGCGGTGATCTTCTCCGGCACTTACAGCACCGGCACCTTGTTGCTGTGGCTGACTTATTTCATGGGCCTGGTGATTGTCTATCTGCTGACCAGTTGGCTGCCGACGCTGATGCGTGACAGCGGCGCTAGCATGGAGCAAGCCGCATTTATCGGTGCCTTGTTCCAGTTCGGCGGGGTGTTGAGCGCGGTCGCTGTGGGATGGGCGATGGATCGCTTCAACCCGCACAAGGTCATCGGCACTTTCTACCTGCTGGCCGGGGTGTTTGCCTACGCGGTAGGGCAGAGCCTGGGCAACATTACGTTGCTGGCGACGTTGGTACTGGTGGCGGGGATGTGCGTGAACGGCGCGCAATCGGCGATGCCGTCGCTGGCGGCGCGTTTCTATCCAACGCAGGGGCGGGCGACTGGCGTGTCGTGGATGCTGGGGATTGGCCGCTTTGGCGCGATTCTCGGGGCGTGGATGGGCGCGACGTTGTTGGGCCTTGGCTGGAATTTCGAGCAGGTGCTGACGGCGTTGGTGATTCCGGCGGCGTTGGCGACTACTGCAGTGGTGATCAAAGGCATGGTCAGTCATGCAGATGCGACTTGAGTACTACTGTCAGAATCTTCTTTGAATGTTCTGGCCCCTTCGCGAGCAAGCTCGCTCCCACATTGGAATGCATTTCAAAATGTGGGAGCGGCCTTGCTGGCGAAGCCTTGGATCTTGATTGTTAGGGGAGTAACAATCTGTTCGATAAACGAACACTCAGTCGATTATCGGATTGTTTGGCGAATTTCCCAGGCTTAATCTGCAGTGACTCCGGCGCTGAACCTCGCGCCTTTTTATCACTGGCGATTCATTACAAAAACAGGAGCCCGCTCCATGGCTGAGATCCTTTCGCTGCACGACGCGGTGAAGCAATTCGTCAACGACGGCGACACCGTCGCACTCGAAGGCTTCACTCACCTGATCCCTACGGCAGCGGGTCATGAAATCATTCGTCAGGGCAAGAAAGATCTGACGCTGGTGCGGATGACGCCTGACCTGATCTACGACCAACTGATCGGCGCCGGTTGCGCCCGTAAGTTGATTTTCTCTTGGGGCGGCAACCCCGGTGTAGGTTCGTTGCACCGTCTGCGCGATGCGGTCGAGAAACAATGGCCGCACGCTCTCGAAATCGAAGAGCACAGCCACGCCGACCTGGCGAATGCCTACGTTGCTGGCGCTTCCGGCCTACCGTTCGCGGTGCTGCGAGCCTACGCCGGTTCCGACCTGCCGAAGGTCAACCCGCTGATCAAGACTGTGACTTGCCCGTTCACCGGTGAAGTACTGGCGGCGGTGCCGTCGGTGCGTCCGGACGTGACCGTGATCCACGCACAGAAAGCCGACCGCCAGGGCAATGTGCTGCTGTGGGGCATTCTTGGTGTACAGAAAGAAGCCGCACTGGCCGCCAAGCGCTGCATCGTCACCGTTGAAGAAGTCGTCGACAACCTCAACGCGCCGATGAACTCTTGCGTATTGCCGACCTGGGCCTTGAGCGCGGTTTGCCACGTACCCGGTGGTGCACATCCGTCCTACGCCCACGGTTACAACGAGCGCGACAATCGTTTCTATCAGGCGTGGGATCCGATCGCCCGCGACCGTGAGACATTTACCGCGTGGATCAACGAATACATCCATGGCTGCGCTGACTTCAGCGCGTTTCAGGCCAAGTTGGCCGCTGCTTCGGAGGCCAAGTAATGACTTACACCACCAATGAAATGATGACCGTCGCCGCAGCCCGTCGCCTGAAGAACGGCTCGGTATGCTTCGTCGGCATCGGCCTGCCGTCGAAAGCCGCCAACCTCGCGCGCCTGACTTCTTCGCCGGACGTAGTGTTGATCTACGAATCGGGTCCGATTGGCGCCAAGCCAAGCGTGTTGCCACTGTCGATCGGTGACGGCGAGTTGGCGGAAACCGCTGATACTGTCGTACCGACCGGTGAGATTTTTCGCTATTGGCTGCAGGGCGGGCGCATCGACGTCGGTTTTCTCGGCGCCGCGCAGGTCGACCGTTTCGGCAACATCAACACTACCGTGGTCGGCGATTACTTCTCGCCGAAAGTGCGTTTGCCGGGTGCCGGTGGTGCGCCGGAGATCGCCGGTTCGGCGAAAAGCGTATTGATCATCCTTAAACAGTCGGCGCGCTCGTTTGTCGACAAGCTCGATTTCATCACCTCGGTCGGTCACGGCGAGGGCGGCGATTCGCGCAAACGTCTGGGCCTGCCGGGCGCCGGTCCGGTCGGCATCATCACCGATCTGTGCATCATGGAGCCGGAAGAGGGCACTCATGAATTCGTGGTCACCGCACTGCACCCGGGTGTGACCCGCGAGCAAGTGGTGGCGGCCACCGGTTGGGCGATTCGTTTTGCTGACAACGTCGAAACCACCGCTGAACCGACCGACGTCGAACTGACCGCACTGCGCGACCTCGAAGCGCGCACCGCCGCCGCCCACGGCCAGGCACCGGGAGAAGCATGATGCGTGACGTTTATATCTGCGACGCGATTCGCACGCCGATCGGCCGTTTCGGCGGCGGACTGTCCGCCGTTCGCGCCGATGACCTGGCCGCCGTGCCGATCAAGGCCCTGATGGAACGCAATCCGTCGGTGGACTGGAACGCCATCGACGAAGTATTCCTCGGCTGCGCCAACCAGGCCGGCGAAGACAACCGCAACGTTGCGCGCATGGCGCTGTTGCTGGCCGGTCTGCCGGAAAGCGTGCCGGGCGTGACCCTCAATCGTCTTTGCGCCTCGGGCATGGACGCCATCGGCACCGCATTCCGTGCGATTGCCAGTGGCGAGATGGAGCTGGCGATTGCCGGCGGTGTCGAGTCGATGTCCCGTGCACCGTTCGTGATGGGCAAGGCTGACGCAGCGTTTTCGCGCAACATGACACTGGAAGACACCACCATCGGCTGGCGTTTCATCAATCCTTTGATGAAGGCGCAGTACGGCGTCGATGCGATGCCGCAGACTGCCGATAACGTCGCCGATGACTATAAAGTCTCGCGGGTCGATCAGGACGCGTTTGCCCTGCGCAGTCAGCAACGTACCGCCGCCGCGCAGGCTGCTGGTTACTTCGCCGAAGAAATTGTTGAAGTACGGATTGCCCACAAGAAGGGCGAAACCGTGGTCAGCCAGGACGAACATCCGCGCGCCGATACCACGATTGAAGCGTTGACCAAGCTGAAACCGGTCAACGGCCCTGACAAAACCGTCACCGCCGGCAATGCTTCTGGCGTCAACGACGGTGCTGCCGCGCTGATTCTGGCTTCCGCTGAAGCGGTGAAAAAACACGGTCTGACCGCCCGCGCCAAAGTGCTTGGCATGGCCAGCGCCGGTGTTGCGCCGCGGGTAATGGGCATCGGCCCGGTGCCAGCGGTGCGCAAATTGATCGAGCGTCTCGGCGTAGCCGTCAGCGATTTCGACGTGATCGAGCTCAACGAAGCGTTTGCCAGCCAAGGCCTGGCGGTGCTGCGTGAACTGGGTCTGGCGGACGATGCCGCGCAGGTCAACCCGAACGGTGGCGCTATTGCCTTGGGTCACCCGCTGGGCATGAGCGGCGCACGACTGGTGCTGACCGCCCTGCATCAGCTGGAAAAGACCGGTGGCAAGAAAGGTCTGGCGACCATGTGCGTCGGTGTCGGCCAAGGTCTGGCCCTGGCCATCGAACGCGTCTGACGCAAGCCGTGACGAAAAAGAACAGAGGAAAGCGACATGTCTGACAAGCCTGGTTACCGTCGTCCGCAGGAAGGCACTCAGCCTGAGTACCTGCACCCGACGTATCAATCCACCAACCTGCGCTCGCCGTCGAAGCCGTTGGTGTTTCTGCCGCACTCGCTGTCGGAAATCACCGGCCCGACCATCGGCGCCGAGCGTGTGGGCGACACCGATAACGACCTGACCGCCCAGCATGAAGGCGAGCCGCAGGGCGAACGCATCATCATTCACGGCCGCGTGCTCGATGAAAACGGCCTGCCGGTGCCGGGAATTCTGGTGGAAATCTGGCAGGCCAATGCTGCCGGCCGCTACAACCACAAGCGCGACCTGCACGATGCGCCGCTGGACCCGAACTTCACCGGCACCGGCCGCACCGTCACCGACGCCGACGGCTGGTATCAGTTTCAGACCATCAAGCCCGGCGCCTACCCGTGGGGCAACCACCACAACGCCTGGCGTCCGGCGCACATCCACTTTTCGCTGTTCGGGCCGAGCATCCTCACCCGTCTGGTCACGCAAATGTATTTCCCGGGCGATCCGCTGCTGGCCTACGACCCGATCTACAACTGCGTGCCGGACACTTCGGCCAAGGAACGCCTGATCGCCCGTTTCGATCTGGAAAAAACCATTCCGTCCTACGCCCTCGGTTATCGCTGGGACATCGTGTTGCGCGGGCGTGAAGCCACGCCGATGGAGAAATAAGATGACGCTGACTGCGACCACGTCCCACACCGTCGGGCCGTATTACCACATCGGCCTGACCTGGCTGAACCGCGAAAATCTCACCGTCGAGCAGACCCTCGGCGAGCGTGTGGCGATCACCGGGCAAGTGGTGGATGGCAATGGTGATGTCGTCAACGACGCCATGCTCGAAGTCTGGCAAGCCAACGCCGCCGGCAAGTACGACCACCCGGAAGACGAGCAGGACAAACCGCTCGATCCGCACTTTGAAGGTTTCGGCCGGGTACCGGTGGATGCGGAAGGGCGCTTCCGTTTCACCACGATCAAACCGGGCACGGTTGAAGGGCTGAAGGGCTCGACCCAGGCGCCGCATCTGGTGGTGCTGGTGTTTGCCCGTGGCTTGGTGAAGCACTTGCTGACGCGAATCTACTTTGAAGGTGAGCCGGCGAACGTTGATGATCCGTTGCTCGAGTGTGTGCCGGCCGAGCGCCGCACGACGTTGCTGGCCAAGCAGGACGCCTCGGGTGTTTACCAGTGGAATGTGATCCTGCAGGGCACTGACGCCGAGACCGTGTTCTTCGATTACTGAAGAACACCCCAATCCCTGTAGGAGTGAGCCTGCTGGCGATGGCGGTGTGTCAGATTTAAATGGTCTGAATGACACACCGCCATCGCGAGCAGGCTCACTCCTACAAGGGAACTGTGTTGCAGATGGAACTGTGGAACGGGACTGTTGCAAAGTATGTCTAGACTCTCACTGTCCCTATCGAGTGAAAAACAATGACAACCACCACCTCCCATTACACCGGTGAAGAGCGCAGCAAGCGCATCTTTGCCATTGTCGGCGCCTCGTCCGGCAACCTCGTCGAATGGTTCGACTTCTACGTCTACGCCTTCTGCGCGATCTATTTCGCCCCGGCGTTTTTCCCCTCCGACAACCCGACGGTGCAGCTGGTCAACACCGCTGGCGTGTTCGCTGCCGGCTTCCTGATGCGCCCGATTGGTGGCTGGATTTTCGGTCGCGTGGCTGACAAACACGGTCGCAAGAACTCGATGCTCATCTCGATTCTGATGATGTGCTTCGGCTCGTTGCTGATTGCCTGCTTGCCGACCTATAAGGACATCGGCGTCTGGGCACCGGTCCTGCTGTTGTTCGCACGCTTGCTGCAAGGCTTGTCGGTCGGCGGCGAGTACGGCACCACCGCGACCTACATGAGCGAAGTCGCGCTCAAGGGCCAGCGCGGATTTTTCGCCTCGTTCCAGTACGTGACGCTGATCGGCGGGCAACTGCTGGCGGTGTCGCTGGTGGTGATCCTGCAGCAATTCCTCACCGAAGAAGACCTGCGCGCCTACGGCTGGCGGATTCCGTTTGTGGTCGGTGCAGTGGCGGCGCTGATTTCGCTGTTCCTGCGTCGCAGCCTGAAAGAAACCACCAACAAGGAAACCCGCGCACACAAAGACGCCGGCAGCATCGCCGCGCTGTTTCGCGATCACAAAGCCGCGTTCATCACCGTGCTCGGTTACACCGCCGGTGGCTCGCTGATTTTCTACACCTTCACCACTTACATGCAGAAATACCTGGTGAACACCGCCGGCATGCACGCCAAGACCGCCAGCTACATCATGACCGGCGCGCTCTTCTTGTATATGTGCATGCAGCCGCTGTTTGGCATGCTCGCCGACAAGATCGGCCGACGTAACTCGATGCTCTGGTTCGGCGCGCTCGGTACGCTGTTCACTGTGCCGATTCTGTTGAGCCTGAAAAGCGTCAGCAGCCCGTTCCTCGCATTTGTGCTGATCACCGTCGCGCTGGCGATTGTCAGTTTCTACACCTCGATCAGTGGCCTGGTGAAAGCCGAAATGTTCCCGCCGGAAGTCCGCGCCCTCGGCGTCGGTCTGGCTTACGCGGTGGCGAATGCGATCTTCGGCGGTTCGGCGGAATTCGTCGCGCTGAGCTTGAAGAACATCGGTATGGAAAATTCCTTCTACTGGTACGTGACGGCCATGATGGCGATCGCCTTCCTGTTCAGCCTGCGCCTGCCGAAACAGGCGGCGTACTTGCACCACGATCTCTAACCCGATGCGCGCGGGCCGTGATGGCCCGCGCCGGCAAGGACTGTTTATGACTCAGCGACCGGGCAATCAATTGTTCGATGCCTATTTCACTGCCCGTGATATGCGCGAAGTGTTCTGCGATCAGGGCCGCGTGCAGGCCATGCTCGACTTTGAAGCGGCGCTGGCCAGGGCCGAGGCGCGGGTTGGATTGATTCCATCTGCAGCGGTGAAACCTATTGCGGCGGCGTGCAGCGCTGATCTGTATGACTTTGCGGCGCTGGGCGAGGCGATTGCCACGGCCGGCAATTCGGCGATTCCGCTGGTCAAGGCGTTGGGCAAGCAGATTGCCGCTACCGATGCAGAAGCCGAGCGCTATGTACATTTGGGCGCGACCAGTCAGGACGTGATGGATTCCGGGCTGGTGCTGCAATTGCGGCAGGCGCTGGATTTGATCGAAGGCGATCTGGCGCAACTGGCTGACTCTCTTGCTGTTCAAGCACAACGTCATGCTGCAACGCCGCTGGCCGGACGCACTTGGCTGCAACACGCGACACCAGTGACCCTGGGCATGAAAATCGCCGGATGGCTGGGCGCTGTCACTCGTAGCCGCCAACGTCTGCGCGAACTCAAGCCGCGTCTGCTGGTGCTGCAGTTCGGCGGTGCCTCCGGGACCCTCGCCGCGTTGGGCGAACAGGCCTTGCCGATTGCCCAAGCGTTGGCCGAAGAACTGCAACTGACCTTGCCGGAACAACCGTGGCACACCCAGCGCGATCGCGTGGTCGAGTTTGGCGCGGTGCTCGGTTTGATCGCCGGCAGCCTCGGCAAATTCGGCCGCGACATCAGCCTGTTGATGCAGACCGAAGCGGCTGAAGTGTTCGAGCCATCGGCGCCAGGCAAGGGGGGGTCGTCGACCATGCCGCACAAACGTAATCCGGTCGGCGCAGCGGTGTTGATCGGCGCAGCGACGCGGGTGCCGGGTCTGGTCTCGACGCTGTTCAGCGCGATGCCCCAGGAACATGAACGCAGTCTCGGTTTGTGGCATGCCGAATGGGAAACCCTGCCGGAAATCTGCTGCCTCGTATCCGGTTCACTGCAACAAGCGCGATTGCTGGCGGATGGGCTTGAAGTCGACGCTGAACGTATGTCGCGCAATCTCGAATTGACTCAGGGGCTGGTGCTGGCCGAAGCCGTCAGCATCGTCCTCGCCCAGCGTGTCGGCCGCGACACCGCGCATCACCTGCTCGAACAGTGCTGCAAACGCGCAGTGGCCGAGCAGCGCCATTTACGCGCCGTACTGGGTGACGAACCGCAAGTCACTGCTGAGCTGAGCAGCGCTGAACTCGATCATCTTTTGAACCCCGCCCATTACCTCGGTCAGGCGAAAACCTGGGTCGAGCGTGCGGTGGCCGAACACAACGCATTGTCTGTCTGAAAGGAGAGGGCTGTGGCTTTCGTTCAACTCGCCGATGGCGAACTGCACTATCAAATTGAAGGTCCGGTCGATGCGCCGGTGCTGGTGCTGTCCAACTCGCTGGGCACCGATCTGCATATGTGGGACGCGCAGATGCCGGCGTTTACCGAGCATTTTCGTGTGTTGCGTTTCGACACCCGTGGCCACGGCAAATCGCTGGTGACGCCGGGGCCTTACAGCATTGAGCAATTGGGTCACGACGTGCTCGGTCTGCTGGATGCGCTGCACATCGAGCGCGCGCATTTCTGCGGGCTGTCGATGGGCGGTCTGATTGGGCAGTGGCTGGGGATCAACGTTGGTCATCGTCTGCACAAGCTGATCGTCTGCAACACTGCGGCAAAAATCGGCGATCCATCGGTGTGGAATCCACGCATCGAAACCGTGCTGCGTGATGGCGCTGCAGCGATGGTTGCCCTGCGTGACGCGTCGATTGCCCGTTGGTTTACCCCGGACTTCTCGGCAGCGCACCCGGCGGCGGCCAAGCAGATTACCGACATGCTCGCGGCCACTTCACCTGAAGGTTATGCGGCCAATTGCGCGGCAGTGCGTGATGCCGATTTCCGCGAGCAACTGGCTTCGATCAACGTGCCGCTGCTGGTGATTGCCGGTACGGAAGATGCGGTGACGCCGCCGTCCGGTGGGCATTTCATTCAGGAACATGTACGTGGTGCGGAGTACGCCGAGTTCTATGCGGCGCACCTGTCCAACGTGCAGGCTGGCGCAGATTTCAGTGATCGCGTGTTGGCGTTTTTGCAGGCTAAGTGAGGGAGTTTTTGTGGACGAGAAACAACGTTACGACGACGGAATGCAGGTACGCCGCGCGGTGTTGGGCGATGCGCATGTCGATCGCAGCCTGACCACGCTGACCGAGTTCAACTCGGAGTTTCAGGAGATGATTACCCGGCATGCCTGGGGCGATATCTGGACGCGTCCGGGCTTGCCTCGGCACACGCGCAGCCTGATCACCATCGCCATGCTGATCGGCATGAACCGCGAGGGTGAGCTGAAACTGCATCTGCGCGCGGCGGCCAATAACGGCGTGAGCCGGGGCGAGATCAAGGAAGTGATCATGCAGAGTGCGATTTACTGCGGGATTCCGGCAGCGAATGCGACGTTTCATCTGGCTGAATCGGTGTGGGATGAGCTAGGAGTCGAATCCCGGGATTGATGGCGCCCGAAACAACGCCTTCGCGAGCAAGCTCGCTCCCACATTGGAGTTGTGTCGATCACAAAAAAAATGTGGGAGCGAGCTTGCTCGCGAAAGCGCCAGACGCCGTTATGTGTTAATCAGCGCATGCGCTCAAACCCTGGCAACAATAAATATCCGCTTGAACGCAAACAACGTATGCCCATCCCCCTCCTGCGGATAATGCTCATGCACCCGCATCAGGTAATGATAAATAAACCGCGTCTGTTCCTCTGGACTCAGCGCCTGCATCACCGGCCGCAGCGCCGAGACTTTCACCCAGTCATATACCGGTGATTTGCCGTCGACTACCTGCAGCTGCTCGGTCTCCCAGATATCCAGCAAGGAGGTCAGCGGCGCGAGCAACCGGTAATAATCCTCCAGCGCCAACAACGGCCGCGCCGACATGCGCTGGCGCAGTTCAGGTGTGCCTATCGGCGTGCCATCGGGACCGCCGTTTTCGAGGGTGTCGAGCATCAGCCGATACCACAGCGCATCGCGCCAGTCCGGCATGTGCGCTTCCAGACAACCACCGGTGTTGATATGGCCGAGCAGGCGCGGCAGCAACGTTTCGTGGCCGTCGATAAAGTGCAGCACGGCGGCAGCGAACAGCAGATCCGCCGGCTGCTCCGGTTGCCAGTCGAGCAGATCGCAATGTTTCCACAACGCTTTGACCGGCAGACAGCGCGCTTCGTCGAGCATCTGCGCGGAGCTGTCGATTCCCTGCAACTGCGCGCGCGGCCAGCGTTTGGCCAACAACTGCGTGGCAATGCCGGTGCCGCAGCCAAGGTCGTAAATACGTTGCGGGTTGGGCAGGTCGACACGGTCGAGCAATTCATGGACCGGGCGTTGCCTGAGACGGGAAAACTGCTGGTACGCCTTGGCGTCCCAGTCGGGTGTTGCGAGACGAGAGATCATTGAGGTGGTCCTCCGGTGATCGTTGGTGTCTTCCGATGACAACCTGGCTCCCAGCTTGAGGACCGACTACGACGACGGAAGCGGAAAGATGAAGCACCTGAGTCCTTCAGGTTTTGTCACTTTACCTGCCGGCCGGCGAAGTGCCACTTCTCCTGACCAATGGCGAGAATTCCAATGTAGGAGCTGCCGCAGGCTGCGATCTTTTGATCTTGTTTTTAAGATCAAAAGATCGCAGCCTGCGGCAGCTCCTACAGGGGTGGATCGGTGTTTACAGGAGGCTGATCGGGTAGCTGACGATCAAGCGGTTCTCATCGAATTCGTTGTTGCTGAAATCCCGGCGCATGGTCGAGTTGCGCCACCGGACGTTCAGATCCTTCAGCGCGCCGCTCTGCACGGTGTAGCCCAGTTCCGATTCGCGGCCCCATTCCTTGCCGTCGGTAATCGTCCCGGTGTGCACGTTGTCGCCGCTGATGTAGCGGTTCATCAATGTCAGGCCGGGAACGCCCATGGCAGCGAAGTTGTAGTCGTGACGCAACTGCCAGGAGCGTTCCTGCGCATTGTCATAGCTGGCGTTGTAGCTATCGTTGGCCAGCGTCCCGCCGCTGGTGCCGTTGACGCGCATCCACGCGCTGTCGCCAGTGAGTTTCTGTAGACCGACGTAGAAGGTGTTGCCGCCGTACTTCGCCGAGAACATCCCCGACCAGGTTTTGTTGTCGAGGTCTCCAGCGCGGGCGCTGCCATCGTCCTTGCCGTAGAAGAAGCCGAGGTTGGCGCCGAGGGTCCAGTCGCCCAGCGGCTGGCTGTGGATCAGGTTGACGTATTGCTGGCTGTAGATGTCTTTGAGTTCGGCATTCCACAGGCCGATCTGCGTGCGTTTTTCGTTGAAAACGTATTCGCCGCCCTGGAAGTTGAAGCGATCAGAGGTGAACGCCGCTTTGCCGGTCATCGACATGTCGCTCATGCTGCTGTCGTCGCGCGGGCTGTTGGCGCGGAACTGCCCGCCGTAGAGGGTCAGGCCGTCGATTTCCTTCGAAGTGATCTGCCCGCCGCGGAAAGTTTGTGGCAGCGAGCGGCCGTCGTCCGAACGCAGGATCGGCAGCACCGGCATCCACTCGCCGACCTTCACTTCGGTCTGGGAAAGCTTGGCTTTGAAGGCGACGTTGGTGCGACCGAAGTTGTCCGCCGGACGACCGTCGTGATCCAGCGGCAGTAACGCCGTGCCGCCGGTGCCTTTGCCGCCATCGAGTTTCACCGAATACAGGCCCAGTACATCCATGCCGAAACCGACGGTGCCTTGGGTGAAGCCGGATTTGGCGTCGAGGATGAAGCTCTGCGTCCACTCTTCAGCCTTGCCCTGAGCCTTGGTCGGGTTGGTGAAATTGCGGTTGATGTAGAAGTTGCGCAGGTTCAGGTTGACCTTGGCCCCTTCGATGAAACCGGCCTCTTCAGCCGCAGCGGGCATCGCCGCGCCGGCCAGGGCCAGGGCGATCAGACCGGGAAATGCGTAAGGCGCAGGGGAGGTTGTCATAGCTGGGGTCTCTCTTGTTTTTTTAAGGCGAACGGGTGCGCTGCGGCCGTTTTTTACGGTGCAGAAATGCGACGAATTCAGGGGGTAAGGCGACGGCGGTCAGCCGGTCGGAGCAGGGCGCGGGAGCATGGTGTCGAACCTGTTGTTATTGGTTTTGTTGATCGAATGGTGCGGGGCGCGGATGTTTTGATTCAATTGGTAAAAGCGGGTTTTGGGCGATTATCGAACGCAACATTGAGCCGGGTTTTTTTGGGTGGATGTGCGGGCCTCTTCGCGAGCAGGCTCGCTCCCACATTTGGAATGCGCTCCCCTGTGGGAGCGAGCTTGCTCGCGAAGGGGCCAGCCCAGACACCACAACTTTCTGACAGGCAACAAAAAGCCCACCAATCGGTGGGCTCCTTGTGTTCACCTGATGATGATCAGAACAACTTCATCTTCGGTGCTTCTTCTTTCAGCGGTTCGTTCTGCGCGGTTTGCGCATTCCAGCCACCGCCCAGGGCCTTGTACAGGTTGACCGCACTGGTCAGCTGCGCGAGGCGGTCGGTGATCAGCGCTTGTTGCGCGCTGAACAGCTGACGCTGGGCATCGAGGAAGGTCAGGTTGCTGTCGACGCCGATGCGGTAACGACGTTCGGCCAGACGGTAGTAATCCTGGTTGGCCTGTACGAAGTCACGCTGCGCTTGCAACTGCTCGGTGTAGGTCTGGCGTGCGGCCAGGCCGTCGGCGACTTCCTGGAAGGCCGTTTGAATGGACTTCTCGTAGTTCGCCACGCCAATGTCCTTCTGGATCTTGGCGGCGTCGAGGCTGGCGCGCAGGCTGCCGGCGTTGAAGATCGGTAGATTGATCTGCGGCTGGAACAGCCACGTCCCCGAACCACCCTTGAACAGGCCGGACAGATCCGGGCTCAGGCTGCCCGCGTTGGCGGTCAGGCTGATGCTCGGGAAGAACGCTGCACGGGCGGCACCGATGTTGGCGTTGGCCGCTTTCAGGTTGTACTCGGCCTGGAGAATGTCCGGACGACGTTGCAGCAGATCCGAAGGCAGACCCGGCGGTACGTCGCTGAGCAGGTCATCCGCCAGCGGTTTGGCCGCTTGCAGATTGGCCGGAATACCGGTGCCGAGCAGCAGGGTCAGGCTGTTTTCGTCCTGCGCCACCTGGCGGGTGTAACGCGCCAGTTGTGCACGAGCGTTTTCCACCGAGGTGCGCGACTGCGCCAGGTCCAATGCCGAAGCGACACCGACTTCGTTGCTGCGGCTGGTCAGCTTGTAGCTTTCTTCGAAGGCACCGAGGGTGTCTTGCGTCAGCTTGAGCAGCTCCTTGTCCGCTTGCCAGGTCAGGTAAGCATTGGCGACGCTGGCGACCAGACTGATCTGGGTGCTGCGGCGTGCTTCTTCAGTGGCGAAGTATTGTTGCAACGCTTGCTCGCTCAGGCTGCGAACCCGACCGAACAGGTCGAGCTCGTAAGCGCTGATGCCGACGGTGGCCGAGTAGGAGCTGGTGATGCCCGCTTCACCGGTCTGCGAGGCACGGGCCGGAACCCGCTGACGGCTGCCGCTGGCATTGGCCGAGACCGCCGGGAACAGGTCAGCACGCTGGATGCGGTATTGAGCCGCGTAAGCGTCGATGTTCAGCGCCGCGACACGCAGGTCGCGGTTGTTTTCCAGGGACACCTGGATCAGCTGTTGCAGCGCCGGGTCATGGAAAAACTGCTTCCAGCCTTGCTCGGCCGCGGCCTGCGCCGGTGCCTGGGCCGGCGAATACGCCGGCCCCTGCGGGTACTGACCTGCGACCGGAGCCTCAGGCTGCTGATAATCAGGTATCAGCGAGCAACCGCTCAGCACGAAGGCGGCGACTGCGATGGAGAGTAGCGACTTGCTCATTGGCCAGCCTCTTTAGGAGTTTCAGTAGCTTCATCCTCGTCAGCGATCTTACGCTGGCCGATGGACGAAACCGTAACGAAGAACAGTGGGACCCAGAAGATCGCCAGGATCGTGGCCGTGAGCATACCGCCAATCACGCCCGTACCGATCGCATGTTGACTGCCTGAACCGGCGCCAGTGGAGATCGCCAACGGTACAACACCGAGGACGAAGGCCAGCGAGGTCATGATGATCGGTCGCAGACGCATGCGGCAGGCTTCAATCGCCGCGTCACGCAGGCTGCGTCCCTGTTCATGCAGTTCCTTGGCGAACTCAACGATCAGAATGGCGTTTTTAGCTGCCAGACCGATGGTCGTCAACAGCCCCACCTGGAAGTACACGTCGTTGGACAGCCCGCGCAGGCTGGTGGCCAGCAGCGCACCGATGATCCCCAGCGGTACCACGAGCATAACGGCGATCGGAATCGACCAGCTCTCGTACAGCGCCGCCAGACACAGGAACACCATCAGCAGCGACAGGGCGTACAGCGCTGGCGCTTGCGAACCCGACAGACGTTCCTCATAGGACAGACCGGTCCAGGAGATGCCGACACCGGCCGGCAGCTTCTTGGCAATCGCTTCGACTTCGGCCATCGCTTCACCGGTGGAGTAACCCGGCGCCGGAGAACCGAGCACTTCCATTGCTTCCACGCCGTTGTAACGGGCCAGCTTCGGCGAACCGTAGATCCACTCGCCTTTGGCGAACGCGGAGAACGGCACCATGGTCCCGGCGTTGTTGCGTACGTACCATTTCTTCAGGTCTTCAGGGCTCATGCGAGCACCGGCCTGACCTTGTACGTAAACCTTCTTCACGCGACCACGGTCGATGAAGTCGTTGACGTAGCTACTACCGAAGGAGATCGACAGCGTGCTGTTGATGTCGGTGAGGCTCAAGCCAAGGGCCTGGGCTTTCTCGTCGTCGATTTCCAGGTGGTATTGCGGTTCATCGTTCAGACCGTTCGGACGCACCTGATAGAGCACCTTGCTCTGAGCGGCGAGGCCGAGGAACTGGTTACGCGCTTCCATCAGCTTTTCGTGACCGATACCGGCGCGGTCTTGCAGGAACACGTCGAAACCGGTGGCGTTACCCAGCTCCAGTACCGCAGGCGGGGCGAAAGCGAACACCATGGCATCGCGGAAACTGAAGAAGTGCTGCTGGGCACGTTGGGCCAGGGCAAACACGCTGTTGTCCGCGTTACGCTCGTCCCACGGCTTGAGCATGATGAACGCCAGGCCAGAGCTCTGACCGCGACCGGCGAAGTTGAAGCCGTTCACGGTGAACACCGAGGACACTGCGCCTGCTTCTTTATCCAGCAGGTAGCTGCGCATTTCGTCGATCACCACCTGAGTACGCTCGGCACTCGAACCGGCCGGGGTCTGCACTTGGGCGAACAGTACGCCCTGGTCTTCTTCCGGCAGGAACGCGGTTGGAATGCGGGTGAACAGCCAGATCATGCCGACCACGATCAGCAGATAGGCCAGCAGGTACGGCGCTTTGCGCGACAACATGTTGCCGACACCGCGCTCGTAGCTCTGCACACCACGATCGAAATTGCGGTTGAACCAGCCAAAGAAACCCTTCTTCGGCGTGCCATGCTCGCCTTTCGGAATCGCCTTGAGCATGGTGGCGCAGAGCGCCGGGGTGAAGATCAGCGCGACCAGTACCGACAGGGCCATGGCCGAGACGATGGTGATCGAGAACTGCTTGTAGATCACACCGGTGGAACCGCTGAAGAACGCCATCGGCAACAGTACCGCCGACAGCACCAGAGCAATACCGACCAGTGCGCCCTGGATCTGGCCCATGGACTTCTTGGTCGCTTCCTTCGGTGACAAGCCTTCTTCGCTCATCACCCGCTCGACGTTTTCCACCACCACGATGGCGTCGTCCACCAGCAAACCGATGGCCAGCACCATGCCGAACATGGTCAGGGTGTTGATGCTGAAACCGAACGCCGCGAGGATGCCGAATGTACCCAGCAATACCACCGGCACCGTCATCGTGGTGATGACCGTGGCGCGGAAGTTCTGCAGGAACAGGAACATCACCAGGAACACCAGCACGATCGCTTCGACCAGGGTTTCAACCACACCTTTGATCGATTCGGTCACCACCGGAGTGGTGTCGTACGGGAACACCACTTCCATGCCTTGCGGGAAGAACGGCTTGAGGTCGTCAATCGTCTTGCGCAGCGCCTTGGCGGTGTCGAGGGCGTTGGCACCGTTGGCCAGTTTTACCGCCAGACCAGAAGCCGGGCTGCCGTTGAACTGCGCGGAAATACTCGAGTTTTCACCGCCCAGACCGACGTCAGCGACGTCGCCGACACGCACTTGCGAGCCGTCCTGGTTAACTTTCAGCAGAATCGCCTTGAACTGCTCGGCAGTCTGCAGACGGGTCTTGCCGATGATCGTGGCGTTCAGTTGCTGGCCTGGCAGCGCCGGCAAACCGCCGAGCTGACCGGACGACACCTGGACGTTCTGCGCCGAGATTGCGGTGCTGACATCGCCCGGGGTCAGGTTGTACTTGTTCAACTTGGCCGGGTCGAGCCAGATGCGCATCGCGTACTGGGCACCGAAGACCTGGAAGTCACCGACACCGGCGGTCCGCGAGATCGGATCCTGCATGTTCGACACGATGTAGTTGGACAAGTCGTCCTTGGTCATGCTGCCGTCACGCGATACCACGCCGATGACCAAGAGGAAGTTTTTCACTGCCTTGGTCACGCGGATACCTTGTTGCTGCACTTCCTGCGGCAACAGCGGGGTAGCGAGGTTCAGCTTGTTCTGAACCTGTACCTGCGCGGTGTCGGAGTTGGTGCCCTGCTCGAAGGTCGCGGTGATGGTCATGCTGCCGTCGGAGTTACTTTCCGAGGACACATAACGCAGGTTGTCGATACCGTTGAGCTGCTGTTCGATCACCTGGACCACGGTGTCCTGCACGGTTTGCGCCGAAGCGCCCGGGTAGGTCACGGAGATCGCAATGGCCGGCGGCGCAATGCTCGGGTACTGGTTGATCGGCAATTTCAGGATCGAAAGTGCCCCGACCAGCATGATCACCAGGGCGATTACCCAGGCGAAAATCGGACGGTCGATGAAGAATTTTGACATGGATTACTCCCCTTTGCCGCCGGCGGCTTTGTCAGCTGCCTGAGCGGGGGCCGGGTTCTTGTTGCCGACATTGGTGGCTTCGGACGGGTTGACCTGAACACCCGGGCGCACGTATTGCAGCCCTTCGGTGATCAGACGATCGCCCGCTTTCAAGCCGTCTTCGATCAACCACTGACTGCCGACGGTGCGGCTGGCCTTGAGCTGACGCAGTTCGACCTTGTTGTCGGCGCCGACGACCAGTGCGGTCGGGGTGCCTTTGAGGTCGCGGGTCACGCCTTGTTGCGGCGCCAGAATGGCCGCAGCGTTGACGCCGGCCTGCAGTTGGGCGCGAACGAACATGCCTGGCAGCAGGGTGTGATCCGGGTTCGGGAACACCGCGCGCAGGGTCACGGAACCGGTAGTCGGATCGACCGTGACTTCGGAGAATTCCAGCTTACCGTCGAGCTTGTACTGGCTGCCGTCTTCCAGGGTCAGTTTGACCGCTGCCGAGTTTTCGCCGGATTTCTGCAGGCGACCGCTCTCCAGCTCGCGGCGCAATTCCAGCAGCTCAACCGAGGACTGCGTGACATCAACGTAGATCGGGTCCAGTTGCTGAATTGTCGCCATCGCGTCGGTCTGGCCATTGCTGACCAGCGCGCCTTCGGTGACCGAAGAACGACCGATACGGCCGGAGATTGGCGCGTAAACCTTGGTGTAACGCACGTTGATCTGCGCGCTCTGCAGCGACGCTTCCGATTCCATGCGGTTGGACACGGCGGTGTCGTATTCCTGACGGCTGACGGCCTGCTCGTCGACCAGTTGCTTGTAGCGGTCGGAGATCGACTTGGTCGAACGCAGGTTGGCTTCGGCGCTTTTCAGGGTCGCTTCATAGACCGATGGATCGATCTGATACAGCTGCTGGCCGGCTTTGACATCGCCGCCTTCCTTGAACAGACGCTTGAGAATGATGCCGTTGACCTGCGGTCGAACTTCCGCGATGCGGTACGCACTGGTGCGACCTGGCAGCTCGGAGGTGAGGGTAAACGCTTGTGGTTGCAGGGTGACGACGCCGACCTGAGGCGGTGGAGCGGCCGGTGCCGCTTCTTCCTTTTTACATCCGCTGAGCAGCGATGCCAGGGCGACGGCAGTGACCAGAGCGGTAACAGCTGGCTTGAATTGCATGAAGATCCTCGGGTCAGGCGCGCAAATAGCGCACAAGAAGTGTGTAAGGGTAAAAAAAGGATACCGGGTGGATAAGTAGCTTGCTAAGGAATATACTTACGTTCATGGTTGTTTGTAAATACCTTGGCGTCGTACCCACCCTGTTACAAAACTCGTCGCAAGGTTTGAAATTGTAGGCCGGGGAGCTGATCCGTGAGAGATCGCCCCCTCTTTATTCAGCGGATATTCAGCCATCCCTGAAACATCCTGTTTGAGGTTTTACTGTCATGGTCCGTCGTACCAAAGAGGAAGCTCAAGAAACCCGTAGCCAGATTCTGGAAGCGGCGGAGAAAGCCTTTTATGAAAGGGGCGTCGCTCGTACGACGCTGGCCGACATCGCGACAATGGCCGGCGTCACTCGCGGCGCTATTTACTGGCATTTCAGCAATAAGGCCGATCTGGTCCAGGCCATGCTGGATTCGCTGCGTGAGCCGCTGGATGAATTGGCCAGGGCCAGTGAAAGTGAAGATGAACTCGATCCGTTGGGCTGCATGCGCCAACTGCTGATTCATTTGTTTCATCAAGTTGCGCTGGACCCGAAAACCCGGCGTATCAACGAAATTCTGTTTCATAAGTGCGAGTTCACCGATGAAATGTGCGATTTGCGCCAGCAGCGCCGGGACGTCAGTCTCGATTGCAATGAGCGCATCGCTCTGACGTTGCGTAATGCGGTCAATCGCGGCCAGTTGCCGGAAGATCTCGACACTGCCCGCGCGGCCATCAGTATTCACAGCTATATCGATGGCCTTCTGTATGGATGGCTTCTGGCGCCGGACAGCTTTGAGCTGCATGCCGAGGCCGAGCGTTGGGTCGATACAGGGTTGGATATGCTGCGCCTGAGCCCCAGCCTGCGCAAATGAAACAAATGCGTAATTGGCACAGGTTATGTCAATTGGCCTGCCTTTATATAGCTTCGCAGCGGGGGGAGTTTAAACGTAGCGGGCTACGCATTTTGTAGGGAATTTGTGTCTTCTGTGTGAATGAGTGTGAGCCGCTTGCCCTCACCCTAGCCCTCTCCCAGAGGTAGAGGGGACTGACCGAGGTGTTCTTGCGAGATACGCCGACGTGAAAAATCCAGTCGAGCTCAGGTTTCGAACATTCCCCGATCTGCCCCCTCTCCCAGAGGTAGGGGGGACTGACCGAGGTGATCGTTCGAGATACGCCGACCTGAGATATCAGGTCGAACTCCAGATTTGAAAAGCACAAAGATCGGCCCCCTCTCCCTTGGGAGAGGGCTGGGGTGAGGGGCTGCGTACTAAAAAGCGCAATCAATCTCCCGGCGAATACAAAAAAGCCCCCGACTCTCACAAGTCGGGGGCTTTGTGTTTCTGCTACTTACAGCGCTGGATAGTCGATATAACCGACCGGGCCTTTGCCGTAGAAGGTTTCCGGGTGCGCATCATTAAGCGGCGCATCCGTCTTCAAACGAGCCGGCAGATCCGGGTTGGCAATGAACGGCACACCAAACGCCACCGCGTCAGCCTTGCCGCTGGCCAGCCATTCATTGGCGCTGTCTTTGGTGAACTTCTCGTTGGCAATGTACGGGCCACCGAAAGCTTCTTTCAATTGCGGGCCGAGACTGTCGGCGCCTTCTTTCTCACGGGAACAGATGAACGCGATGCCCCGTTTGCCCAGCTCACGCGCGACGTAGGTGAAGGTTTCCGCCAGGTTGTCGTCGCCCATGTCATGGGAGTCAGCGCGCGGTGCCAAGTGCACACCAACGCGACCAGCGCCCCAGACTTCGATCGCCGCATCAGTCACTTCCAGCAGGAGACGGGCACGGTTTTCCAGCGAGCCACCATAGTTGTCGGTGCGCTGGTTGGTGCTGCTTTGCAGGAACTGGTCGAGCAGGTAACCGTTGGCGCCGTGGATTTCCACGCCGTCGAAACCGGCAGCCTTGGCGTTCTCGGCACCAGTGCGGTAGGCGTCGACGATGTCGGCGATTTCAGCGGTTTCCAGGGCACGTGGGGTTGGGTAGTCGGCCAGTGGACGCACCAGGCTGACGTGACCTTTTGGCTGGATCGCGCTCGGTGCCACCGGTGCTTCACCGTTGAGGTACGACGGGTGCGAGACGCGACCGACGTGCCACAGTTGCAGGAAGATCTTGCCGCCAGCGCCGTGAATGGCTTTGGTCACGTTGGCCCAGCCACGCACTTGATCGTTGGACCAGATACCCGGGGTGTCCGGGTAGCCAACACCCATTGGCGTTACCGAAGTGGCTTCGCTGAGGATCAGGCCAGCGGAGGCGCGTTGTACATAATATTCAGCCATCAGCGCGTTCGGCACACGGCCCTCGTCGGCGCGGCAGCGGGTCAGCGGGGCCATGATGATGCGGTTGGCCAGCTCGATGTCGCCGAGTTTGATCGGATCAAAAATAGTTGCCATGTCTACAACCCTCGTAAGTGGAAAGTAATCAGTTAGTTGCCGGGGCCAGATCGGCATTGCCGTTCTGACGGAAAGTAATCAGGGTCACCAGCAGGGCGAGCACTGCCAGGGCGGCGGCCGCGAGTGGCACGCTGGTCAGGCCATAACCGTGGGCGATGACGCTGCCGCCGACCCAGGCGCCGAGGGCATTGCCGACGTTGAAGGCGCCAATGTTCAGGGTCGAAACCAGGTTCGGTGCGGCTTTGCCGAAGGTCACCACGTTGACTTGCAGCGCCGGTACGGCGGCGAAACACGCGGTGGCCCAGAGGAACAGGGTGATTTCAGTCGGGATCAGCGCGACGCTGGTCCAGGTCAGTACGGTGGAGATCACAGCCATGGCGATGAACACGCCGATCAGCGTGGCGGCCATGCCCTTGTCGGCGAGTTTGCCGCCGATGATGTTGCCGACGGTCAGGCCCAGGCCGATCAGCATCAGCGTCCAGGTCACGCCACGCGGCGACACACCGGTGACTTCGCCGAGCAGCGGGGCGACGTAGGTGAACAGAGTGAAGACGGATGCGGCGAACAGTGCGGTCATGCTCAGCGACAGCCAGATCCCGGCACCTTTGAGGGCGGCGAGTTCGGCGCGCATGTCGAGTTTCTCTTCGTCACGCTTGGCTGGCAGGAAACGGATCAGACCGATCAGAGCAATCACACCGATAACGGTGACCGCCCAGAAGGTCGAGCGCCAGCCGTATTGCTGACCCAGCGCCGTGCCCAGCGGCACGCCGAGGACGTTGGCCAGGGTCAGGCCGGTGAACATCAAGGCCACTGCCGAAGCGCGTTTATTCGCTGGCACCAGATTGGCCGCCACCACCGAGCCGATGCCGAAGAACGCTCCGTGGCACAGCGCGGTGATCACCCGGGCAAACATCAGCACGTTGTAATCACTGGCCATCGCACAGAGCAGGTTGCCGACAATGAAGATGCCCATCAACGCCACCAGCGCCGCTTTACGCGGCAGTCTGGCGGTGGCCATGGCCATGAACGGCGCACCGATCGCCACGCCCAAGGCGTAACCGGTCACCAGCCAGCCGGCGCCGGGGATCGACACACCGAGGTCGGCCGCCACATTGGGCAGCAGGCCCATGATGACGAATTCGGTGGTGCCGATGGCGAAGGCGCTCAAGGCGAGGATGAGTAGCGAGAGGGGCATGCAGGTTTCCTTGTCGGCTGGCTGACGTTAAGGGTCAGAGCTCTTTACTGAGGGTGCTGAGAAACGCCTGGATCACGTCCTCGTTACGTTTGAAAAAGTGCCATTGCCCGGCCTTCTGGCTGCTGATCAGACCGGCGCGCTGCAACGTTGCGAGGTGTGCCGAAACGGTCGACTGCGACAGGCCGCAGCGTTGATCGATCTGCCCGGCGCAGATGCCGTACTCGTGGTTGTGCAACTGTTCCGGAAATTCGTTCTTCGGGTCTTTCAGCCAGTTGAGGATGTCTCGTCGTACTGGGTGCGCCAGGGCTTTTATTATTTCGTCGAGGTCGAGGTTCATGGCAGGTGCTCACAATGTGTACAACGCTATATCGCGATTTGGCGAAATATAAATCGTTAGATCGCGATACACCAATATGATTTTGATCTGACGTCAGCATAAATTGGTATATCGCGTTATAACGATACATGGGTGTATGGCTTATGGGCCGCAGTGCTAAGCTGCGCCCATGAACTATCTCGCACATTTACACCTCGGTGGCCAGCGCCCCGGGCAACTGCTCGGCAGTCTGTATGGCGATTTCGTCAAAGGCCGGCTGCAAGGGCAGTTTGCGCCGGAGGTGGAAGCGGCCATTCAACTGCATCGGCGGATTGACGTGTTCACTGACCGCCATCCGCTGGTGGATATCGCCCTGGGGCGGTTTTCCGACACGCGCCGGCGTTATGCCGGGATCGTCCTCGATGTGTTTTTCGACCACTGCCTGGCGCGTGACTGGAGGCTGTATGCCGATCAGCCGTTGGAGGTTTTCACCGCTGATGTGTATCGGGTGCTGACCCGCGAGCGGGAACTGCCCGAGCGCCTGGCGAAGATCGCCCCGCACATGGTTGCCAATGACTGGTTGGGTTCGTATCAGGAGTTTGAAGTGCTGGAGCAGGTGTTGCGCGGGATCTCGCGGCGACTGACCCGGCCGGAAGAGCTGGCGGGAGCGATGCAGGAATTGCGGCGGTTGTATGAACCGCTGAGTGAAGATTTCGCTTTGTTCTACCCGCAACTCCAGGACTTCGCGCAAAACCCGTCAATGACATAAAACCAATGTGGGAGCGAGCTTGCTCGCGAAGGCGTCGTGTCAGCCAACATCAACTTTGAATGACATACCGCTTTCGCGAGCAAGCTCGCTCCCACAGGGGAGAAGTGTGGTTTCAGGCAGCAATCAATTCGCCGGCGCGACGCGGTTCGGCCGGTTTCGCCACCTCGCCAAACAACGCCTTCTGCACCGCCTGCTGCGCTTCAAACGCCAGCGCCGCACGCTCACGACCCTGACAGGCAATCGGCTTGAGCAGGTGCACTTCAACGTCGCCGCAATCATTGCTGAACAGGCGCATCAGGTGCGAGAGCAGATCATCGTCACCAATAAACGGCGCCAGCCCATCGATCTCTCCATCACGCAGATAACGGATCGCCACCGGTTGCAGCATCACCTCGGAATCAATCGCTGCCGCCAGCAAGCGACCATGAAAGGTGCGCAAAGAACGGCCGTCGGTGGTGGTGCCTTCCGGGAACATCAGCAAGGCGTGATCGGTTTGCAGGTGACGGGTCATCTGCTTGCGGATCAACTGGCTGTCGCCCGAACCGCGACGAATGAACAGGCTGCCGGCCTTCGCCGCGAGCCAACCGGCCACAGGCCAGGTACGCACTTCAGCCTTGGACAGAAACGACAGCGGCGTGAGCATCCCCAGCAGCGGAATATCAGTCCACGACACATGATTGCTGACCCACAGCATCGGCTGTTTCGGCAACTCACCGTGCACCGTCACGCGAAAGGGCAGGGCATTACTCAGGCGCGCCATGAAAAAGCGCGACCAGCGCTGACGCCGTTCCATCGAATGTGCCAAACCAATTCGCTCGAATACGCCGAAGACGCTGGCCATGGTCAAACCCAGCGACACCACCAACAGCACTCGCGCGATCCGCGCGTACACCCGCAACCGGCTCATTACACAGCCGCCTTGAAGTGCTTGGCGTAGCGCGGGCAGAGTTCGTCGCGCTTGAGCAGGATGAACACGTCGGCGACCTGAAAATCTTCGTCCCAGCACGGCTCGCCGCAGATCTTCGCACCCAGACGCATGTAGGCCTTGAGCAGCGGCGGCATTTCGGCGATTACGTTCGATGGAATATCCAGCGTCGGCAGCGGATTTTTCGGCTCGGCGCGCAGGTGTTCGGTGCACAGATAACGTTCGCGCAGGCGCTGCATGATCGCGTGGGCCTGAATGCCGCCGTCCTGCATCGGGATGCTCGCGCAACCCATCAGATAGCTGTAGCCGCCCTGATTCAATACTTCCGCCAACTCGCCCCACAACACCGCGATGGTGCCACCGTTGCGGTACGCCGGGTCGACGCAGGTGCGGCCGATTTCGAGGATCGGGCCTTGCAGATGCGCCAGACCGTGCAGGCTGAACTCTTCTTCGCTGTAGAACTTGCCCAGGCTGCTGGCGGCGGTGTGATCAAGCAAACGCGTAGTCGCCACCAAACGGCCGGTGTTCAGATCACGCACGCCAATGTGGCTGCAGTGAACATCATAATCATCCATGTCCAGACCCAGTTCCGCGCCTTTCAGCTTGGCGTTGAACTCGCCGCTGAAGACGTTGAAGCGCAGGGCCTGGGCTTGCTGCAGAGCCTCGGCGCCGATCAGGCGTTCGGCTTGCAGGCGGCGTTCATTGCCGGTGTCGCTGATGCGGGCGATCTGAGTCATGTGAATCTCCGTACGGGCCTTTAACCCGTCGTGGGTTGCAGCCGATCGACTTTCTTTATGCAGCCGTGTTGTGCAAAGTCAGGCTATGTAGCCCCGGTGTCATCGCCATGAACGTTCGGTGATGCTTATATGACAGCCCACAAGGAGCCTCTTATGCCCTGGCCAGATCTGCTGCACAGCCGTGAACGATTGTCCGCCGTTGCTGATCTGGCTGAGGGTTTTGCGACGTTGTTGCAGCAACTGGGCAACGTCACGCCGTTCGAATTGGCGGTCGCGGGCGGGCGGCGGATGGCGACGCCGGGGCTGGCGTTTCTGGTCGGTTACCAAGCGGCGTTGCGTATGTTGTGGCCGAGTGCGCCGCTGAGCCTTGGCGCTTTGTGTGCGACCGAACAGCGCAGTTTGCGTCCGGCGGACATGCAGACGCGGCTGAGTGAATTGCGCCTGAGCGGGCGCAAGGATTTCGTCACCGCCGGCGATGCCGCGGACTGGCTGTTGATCGCTGCTCGCAGTGAAGAGCCCGGCGAAAGTCCGCGTCTGAGTCTGGCCGTGGTCTATCCCGGCGAGCCCGGTGTGACCGTCGAGAAATTGCCGGCGCTGCCGTTGATGCCGGACATCAGTCATGGCCGGTTGGAGCTTGATGGCGCGTTGTGTGAGCTGCTGGCGGGGGATGGTTGGGATGCTTACGTCAAACCGTTCCGCACGCTGGAAGATGTCTATGTGCTGAGCGCGATGACTGCGTGGCTGTATGGCGTCGGGCAGGACAGTGACTGGCCGCAGGCGTTGCAGTTGCGATTGCTGGCGTTGTTGGCCGGGTGCGCGGAGGCCAGCCGACAACCGCCGAACAATCCCGCCGGGCATGTGTTGTTGGGTGGGTTGTTTGCGCAGTTTGAGGCGTTGGAGGGGGAGGTGAGTCAGGCGTTGGCTGACGGGCCGGCAGAATGGGCGCAGATGTGGCAGCGCGATCAGGGGGTGATGCAGTTGGCGGCGGGGGCTCGGGCCAAACGCTTGGCCAGGGCTTTGGCGCAGGCTTGACTGGCCTCTTCGCGAGCAAGCTCGCTCCCACAGTTTGATGGCATTCTAACTGAAGGAACTCGGTCAACTGTGGGTGCGAGCTTGCTCGCGAAAGCGATCTAATCATCACCACACATCTGTCATAAACCCCGACTAGTCTCAGCAGGTTCTCCCAAGAGCCCTCACCATGTACAAAGGCCTGTCGCTGTTTCTGCTGCTGATCAGCTTCACCGTTCACGCCGAACAATGGCCGGGTGAAGAATGGCCAACCGGCACGACGATCACCGATACCGGAGCGCTGGATAATTACGCCTTCCCACCCCGCGACGACACAACCCGCAAAGGCATCCGCACCGACGCACTGCTGATCATCCGCGACGGCCAGATCCTCTACGAACGCTACGCCGGCCCGACCACCGAGCAAACCCCGCACCTGACCTGGTCGATCAGCAAAAGCCTGATGGCCACCGTCCTCGGTGTGGCGTATGGCGAAGGCCTGTTCAAGCTTGACGATCCCGCCGCAAAGTTTTACCCGCCACTGACCAAACACCCGACGATAAAAATCGCCGACCTGCTGCACTGGGCCTCCGGCATCGACTGGCAGGAAGACTATGAATATGCCCCGCTGAAATCCTCGGTGGTGGCGATGCTCTATACCCGTGGCCATCGCGACATGGCTGCATTTACCGCTGAGCACGACACCTACGCCGAATCGGGGCAGGCCTTCCGTTATTCCAGTGGCGACAGCAATCTTTTGGCGGCAGCGTTGAAAAACATCGTCGGCCCACAGCGTTATCCGGATTACCCGTGGACGGCATTGTTCGAGCCGTTAGGCATCCATCACGCCGTGTGGGAAACCGATGCCAGCGGCACGTTTGTCGCGTCTTCTTATGCCTATCTCACCGCGCGGGATCTGGCGCGGGTCGGTTTGTTGATGGCCCGCGACGGGCGCTGGAATGATCGGCAACTGCTGCCCAAAGATTGGCTCGCGTTCAACCTTAAACCCTTCGCAGGTTACAAGGCCCATCAGGACGAAGCCGTGCCCGGCGGCCACTGGTGGCTCAATCGCTCCGTCGATGGCGCCGCATCACCGTGGCCCGATGCACCGCCCGACACCTTCGCTGCCCTTGGCCACTGGGGCCAGGCGCTGTACGTGATCCCCAGCGAGAAACTGGTGATCGTGCGATATGGCGATGATCGCGACGGTAGCTATCGTCACAACGAATTGCTTAAACGTGTGCTGAAGGCGGTGCGCCCATGAAGCGCTTTTTGCTGTTGCTGCTTGTTTTGCTGCTCGGCTGGGTCGTTTACGAGCGCGAAAACCTGTGGGCCTTCCCCGACATCATCAGCGCCTACACCGCCAAGGAATACTGCTCCTGCCGTTATGTGATGAACAACGATGCCGAGTATTGCCGTGGCTACGTAAAACAATGGCTGCCGACCAGCCAGTTCACCGATGACAGCGCCAGCAAAACCATCACCGTCAGCGGCATGGGCCGCAGCAACCGTGCCCAGTGGCAAAGCGAACGCCAGGGCTGTCGCCTAAATCCCTGAAAACACCCGATTGTTTTTTGTGGGAGCGAGCCTGCTCGCGAATGCAATAGCAGGCGCACCTACTCTGTTGTAGCCGATGACGCCTTCGCGAGCAGGCTCGCTCCCACCGGGTGTGATCTTCAGTTTGCAATAACCGCTTGGGCGGTTAAGGTTCGTGCAGGTTTATCGGCCCCATGAGTGTTCAATGTTCAACCGCTCCCTCTGTGCAACCCTGTCCAGCCTGCTGCTCGCCGCCGTCGCGCTGCCGGCGCAGGCCAATTGGTACCTGGACGGCGAGTCGTCGCGGCTGTCGTTCGTCAGCACGAAAAACGCCAATGTCTCCGAAGTGCAGCGCTTTCTGGTGCTGCACGGTAAGGTCGATCCCGATGGTCGCGCCGAAGTCGAAGTCGAGCTGGACTCGATCAACAGCGGCATCCCGCTGCGCGATGAGCGCATGCGCAAGGAGCTGTTTCAGATCGAGCAATTCCCCGAAGCGACCATCACCACCCAGATTGACCTGCGCCCGATCAACGATCTGGCCCCCGGTGCGCAGCTGGAATTACGTCTGCCGTTGACCGTCAATCTGCACGGCAAGCAACACGAATACCCCGCCGAACTGCTGGCGACGCGTCTGGATGACCGCCGTTTTCAAGTGGTCACCCTGGAACCGCTGGTGATCAACGCCGAGGATTTCGACCTTGTGCCGGGGCTGGAAAGCCTGCGCAAACTCGCCGATCTATCGGCCATCAGTCTGTCGGTGCCGGTGGGTGCGGTGCTGATCTTCACGGCGCGCTGACATGCGCGGCGCGGTGTTTCCGTGGCGCGACGGCAACCGTTTCGAGCTGCTGATCGACGGCCCGCAATTCTTCCCGCGCATGCTTGAGCAGATTGCCGGCGCGCAGGAGCAGATCGAGCTGGAGTTGTATCTGGTCGAGGCGGGCGCCTGTGCCGAAACCATCGTGCAGGCGCTGGTGCTGGCGGCCGAACGCGGTGTGCGCGTGCGGTGCCTGTTTGATGATTACGGCAGCCTGGCGTTTACCCTCAATCTGCGTCAGCGCCTGACTCATGCCGGGGTTGAGCTGCGCTTTTACAATCGCCTGAACTGGCGGCGCTGGGTCGGTAATTTCTATCGGGATCACCGCAAATTGTTGCTGGTCGATCAGCGTCTGGCGGTGGTCGGCGGCACCGGTGTCACCGATGAGTTCTGGACGCCGGGCCACGACACCAGCGAGTGGCACGAAGTGATGGTCGAGATCAGCGGCCCACTGGTGATCGACTGGCAATTGCTGTTTGATCGTCAGTGGATCGCCAACCGCTATCGTCGCGCCTGGCGTCCGGCCGCGCATTTTGGCCTGCCACGGTTACCCCGCGTGCCGGACAAGGGCGAGGGCATGGGCCGCGTGGCGTATGCCGATGCCCGCCAGCATCGCGACATTCTGCAATCGCTGTTCCGCGCTTTGAACAGCGGGCAAAAACGCATCTGGATGGCCACACCGTATTTCCTGCCGACCTGGAAAATCCGTCGCTCCCTGCGCAAGGCGGCGGCGCGCGGAGTCGATGTGCGGCTACTGCTGACCGGGCCGCGCACCGATCACCCGTCGGTGCGTTACGCCGGGCATCGCTACTATCCGCGACTGCTCAAGGCCGGGGTGCAGATCTTCGAATACCAGCCGTGTTTTCTGCATCTGAAAATGGTGCTGGTGGACGATTGGGTGAGCATCGGTTCATGCAACTTCGACCACTGGAACCTGCGTTTCAATCTGGAGGCGAATCTTGAGGCGCTGGATCCGTCGTTGACGGCAGCGGTGCAGGCGAGTTTTGTGAAGGACTTCGGGCTGAGTCAGCAGGTGAGTCTGGAAGAGTGGCAGCGCCGGCCGTTGTGGCGGCGGGTGAAGCAGCGGGTGTGGGGCTGGGTGGATCGGGTGGTCGTCAACATCCTCGATAGACGCGGGTAGTCAGTCCCCTTAAACCACTGTGGGAGCGAGCTTGCTCGCGAATGCGGCCTGACAGTCAACATCAATGTTGAATGTGATGGCCTCTTCGCGAGCAAGCTCGCTCCCACAGGGTTTTGCGGTTGCTTGCGGTTACAGCAACTCGAAGCTCTGCTGCGTCACGTCCTGCGAATCCAGGCCGATCTGCACGTTGAACTTGCCGGGCTCGGCCGCGTACTTGAGCTGGGCGTTGTAGAACTTCAGGTCATCCTCGCTGATGGTGAAATGCACGACTTTCTGTTCACCGGCCTTGAGCATGATTTTCTGGAAGTTCTTCAGTTCTTTCACCGGGCGGATCATCGAGCCGGTGACGTCCTGAATGTACAACTGCACCACGGTTTCGCCGTCACGCTTGCCGGTGTTTTTCACCATGACGCTGGCGTCGAGCTTGCCGGTGGCGTTCAGGGTGGTCGACGACAGGGCCATGTCGCTCAGGGCAAAGTTGGTGTAGCTCAGGCCATAACCGAACGGGAACAGCGGCCCGGTGGTGTCATCGAAATACTGCGAGGTGTAGTTGCCCGGTTTGCCCGGCGTGAACGGCCGGCCAATGCTCAGGTGGTTGTAGTACGTCGGGATCTGGCCCACGGAGCGCGGGAAGGTCACCGGCAATTTGCCCGACGGGTTGTAGTCGCCGAACAGCACGTCAGCGATGGCGTTGCCGCCCTCGGTGCCGCTGAACCAGGTTTCCAGAATCGCGTCAGCCGACTGGTTCTCTTCGAGAATGGTAAGCGGACGGCCGTTCATCAACACCAGTACCAGCGGTTTGCCGGTGGCTTTCAGCGCGCGGATCAACTCGCGCTGGTTTTCCGGGATGTTCAGGTCGGTGCGGCTGGAGGATTCGTGGGACATGCCACGGGACTCGCCCACCGCAGCCACGATCACGTCAGCGTCCTTGGCGGCTTTTACCGCTTCGTCGATCAGCACGTTGGCCGGGCGCGGGTCATCGACCACTTCCGGGGCATCGAAGTTGAGGAAGTTCAGGTAGTCCAACACCTTCTTGTCGCTGGTGATGTTGGCGCCACGGGCGTAGATCAGGTTCGCCTTGTCGCCGATCACCGAGTTCATGCCGTCGAACAGGGTCACCGATTGCGCCGGTTTACCCGCTGCTGCCCAACTGCCCATCATGTCGATCGGCGCTTTGGCCAACGGGCCGACCAGCATGACTTTTGCGTCTTTCTTCAGCGGCAGCGTTTCGTTCTGGTTCTTCAGCAACACCATGCTGCGCCGCGCGACTTCGCGGGCCTCGGCGCGGTGCAGACGGCTCTCGGCGTAGGTGTCGGCCGGATCATCTTCAGCCTTGCCGATGCGCAAGTACGGGTCCTTGAACAGGCCCATGTCGTACTTGGCTGCGAGGACTTCGCGCACGGCGTTGTCGATGTCTTTCTGCTCGATCTCGCCAGACTTGAGCAGCCCCGGCAGCTCTTTGCCGTACAGGGTGTCGTTCATGCTCATGTCGATGCCGGCCTTGATTGCCAGCTTCGCCGCTTCACGACCGTCGCGGGCGACGCCATGCTTGATCAGTTCGAAAATCGCGCCGTGGTCACTGACCGCCAGGCCTTTGAAGCCCCAGTCGCGACGCAGCAGATCGTTCATCAGCCAGGTGTTGGCCGTGGCCGGAATGCCGTTGATCGAGTTCAGCGCAACCATCACACCGCCGGCGCCGGCATCAATCGCGGCGCGGTACGGTGGCAGGTAGTCCTGGTACATCTTCACCGGACTCATGTCGACGGTGTTGTAGTCGCGGCCGCCCTCGACCGCGCCGTACAGGGCGAAGTGCTTGACGCTGGCCATGATGCTGTCGGCGGCGCTCGGGGTGGCGCCCTGATAGGCGCGCACCATGACGCCGGCGATGCGCGAGGTCAGGTAGGTGTCTTCACCGAAACCTTCGGAGCTGCGGCCCCAGCGTGGGTCGCGGGAGATGTCGACCATCGGCGCGAAGGTGATGTCGAGGCTGTCGGCGGCGGCTTCTTTCGCGGCCACGCGTCCGGACTGGCCGATGGCGTCCATGTCCCAGCTCGACGCGAGGGCCAGTGGAATCGGGAAAATCGTACGGTGACCGTGGATCACGTCGTAGGCGAAAAACATCGGAATCTTCAGGCGACTGCGCATGGCAGCGTCCTGCATCGGACGGTTTTCCGGACGGGTGATCGAGTTGAACGTGCCGCCGATGTTGCCGGCGGCGATCTCTTTGCGGATCAGCTCGCGAGGCATTTCCGGGCCGATGCTGATCAGGCGCAACTGGCCGATCTTTTCATCGAGGGTCATCTGGTTCATCAGATTGCTGATGAACGCATCCTTGTTTTCCAGGGGTACCGGGGTCGTGGCGGCCAATACTTGATGACTGGCCAGGCTGACGAACAGACCCAGCAAACACAGCTTCTTCATGAATATTTTTCTCAAGGGCCCAAACGGCGAGGTAACGCCGGCCAGCCAAAATTTAGGGAGCGACTATTGTTGTTCGGGTGCAGGCTCAAAAAAGCAGAGCCAAAAACGACAGCCGACACTGCGGCAGCGTGATCGCGCAGGGCACTTTTTAGCCCATTGGCGCGTCGTAATCCAGCGGCGCGGCCGATTATGCCCCAAGAGCCGGCGGAGAATGTTTCGCGCTCGGTTTTTATAATGAAATGTGCCAAGGAGCATCACTGCGATGAATGTAAGCCCAACCAATCGCTCGCGTTTGCAGGTCGCCACACTGCTGGTGCTGGCCACGCTGTTGACCGCGTGCGGCATCAACAATATCCCGACCCTCGACGAACAGGCCAAAGCCGCGTGGGGCCAGGTGCAGAACCAGTACCAGCGCCGCGCCGACCTGATCCCTAACCTGGTGGAAACGGTGAAGGGTTACGCCAAGCATGAAGAGCAAACCTTGACCGCAGTGATCGAGGCGCGGGCGAAAGCCACGTCGATCCAGGTGGATGCCAGCACCCTCGACAATCCCGAGAAACTCAAGCAATTCCAGCAGGCGCAGGACCAACTGACCGGCGCATTGAGCCGCCTGATGGTGGTGTCCGAGCGCTATCCGGATCTGAAGGCCAACCAGAACTTCCTCGCCCTGCAATCGCAACTTGAGGGCACGGAAAACCGCATTGCTGTGGCGCGTCGCGATTTCATTCTGGCGGTGCAGAAATACAACACCGAAATTCGCACCTTCCCCGGTCGCCTCTGGCACAGCGTGATGTACAGCGACCTGCCGATCCGCGAAACCTTCGAAGCCACCACGCCCGGCGCGGAAAAGGCCCCGGAAGTGAAATTCTGATTCGAGGTTGTCCATGCGCGTGTTGAAAATGGGCCTGGTGCTGATGCTGTTGCTGTTCGCCATCAGCGCCCGGGCCGAGTTGACGTTCCCGGCGCTGAGCGGGCGGGTGGTGGATGAAGCGCAGATGATCGAGCCGTCCGTGCGCGCACAACTGAGCCAGCAGTTGCAGGCCCACGAGCAGGCGACCGGCGAGCAATTGGTTGTGGTCACCGTGCCGGATTTGCAAGGCACAACCATTGAGGACTTCGGCGTTCAGCTCGGTCGACATTGGGCCATCGGCCAGAAGGACAAGAACAACGGTGCGCTGCTGATCGTCGCCCGTGACGAGCGCAAACTGCGCATTGAAGTCGGTTATGGTCTGGAAGACCGGCTGACTGACGCGCAGACTTCGGTGATCATCCATCAAGTCATCACGCCTGCGTTCAAAAGCGGAAATTTCAGCAAAGGCATTAGCGACGGCGTCGCGGCAATGTTGGTGGTGCTCGGTGGCAATCCGCTGGATGAGCCGTCGACGGTATATGAATCCAGCGGTGATCCGTCCGATGATTTCATCTCGCGGCACCCTGCATTGTTCGTGTTTTTGGTGATGTTGTTCATCCTGACGGTGTTTGTCTGCCAGATGCTCGGTATCCTGCCTGCCGGCCGGGGTGGCTCCGGAGGAGGGGGCGGCTTTGGCGGTGGTGGTGGATTTGGCGGCGGCGGTGGAGGCGGGGGCTTCAGCGGCGGCGGGGGCAGTTTCGGCGGCGGCGGTTCGTCCGGCGGCTGGTGAGATCAGAAGAATAATGAGCAGGCACTTTTCAACATGGCACTACTGACCGAACACGAACAACGCAAAGTCGCCGAGGCGATTGCCCGGGTCGAGCGCGACACCGACGCCGAACTGGTGACGGTACTCGCCGCCCGCGCAGATGACTACGCGTACATCCCGCTGTTGTGGGCGAGCCTTTTGGCGCTGGTGGTGCCGGGGGTCGTGCACTACCTGACCGGGTGGTTGACCATGCACAGCTTGCTGCTGGTGCAGTGGGGGGCGTTTATCGTGCTGTGCCTGCTGTTTCGTTTGCCGAAAATCACCACGCATTTGATACCGCGCCGCGTGCGGCATTGGCGCGCGTCGAACCTGGCACGCCGGCAGTTTCTCGAACAGAACCTGCATCACACGGTGGGCAGTACCGGCATGCTGATTTTTGTCTGTGAGGCGGAGCGGTATGTGGAGATTCTGGTGGATGAAGGGATTTCCAAACGGCTCGACAATAAATCCTGGGATGCAATTGTTGCTGCGTTTACCGAGCAGGTGCGGCAGGGGCGCACGCTGGAAGGGTTTGTGACGTGTATCGAGGCGTGTGGGGAGTTGCTGAAAGTGCATGTGCCGGTGACGCAGGTGAGGAATGAGTTGCCGAATCGGTTGATTGTGCTGGGGTAACACCTGGATTATTCGTCGACGCTGAGATCCAGCCCCTCACCCCAGCCCTCTCCCAATGGGAGAGGGGGAAAGGGAGCAGATCGGGGACCCTTCAAACCTGAGTTCGGCTCGGTTTTTCAGGTCGGTGTAACTCGTGAAAACACCTCGGTCAGTCCCCTCTACCTCTGGGAGAGGGCTAGGGTGAGGGTGCTTCTAACAACCGTTGGGTAAATAAGAGCGTGTCCCCAACCCCCATCCCCCCTAAAATACCCGCCATTCCCGATTTCGCCCGTCCGAGGCCGCTTTTCCATGTCCGTTACTGCACCTGCCACCAAGCCCGCGCCCGATCACCACGCCCAGTTCATCGAGCTGCTGCAAACCAGTCTCGAACAGAACGGCTTCATCAAACTGGTGCTGGCCAAATACGTCGGTGAAGAGGCGGAACTGCAGCGGGTCATCATCAAACCGGTGACGGTCAAAGCGCAGCCGAACCTGTCGTTCGTCTATCGCTACAAAACCCGCGACATCACCAAAAACCTGCCCTTGGTTGACGGTGTGACGGCGATTGCCGAGCTGTTGCCAGCCTCATTCAAGAATGCGCATTTACTCGCGGTGACTGACGAAGCCCAGCTCGAATACAGCAAAAAGGGCAAGCCTTCGCTGTTCAAGAGCAAACCTCAGCAATTGCGTGAGGCGCCGTCAGCCGAGCACAACCGCGAGAAAAACCGCTTCCTTGAGTTGAGCCGGCCATTCCTCAAGGACCTCGGTGTGACCAACGCGCAACACGAGCTGATCCCGGCGATGTCGCGCAAGTGGAAGCAGATCAACAAGTTCATCGAAGTGTTCAGCCATGCCCTGACGTCGTCGCCGCTGGCGCTGGAGCAACCGGTACGTGTGGCGGATTTCGGTTCGGGCAAGGGCTATCTGACGTTCGCGATTCACGATTACCTGCGCAACACGCTCAAGGCTGAAGGCGAAGTCACCGGCGTCGAGCTGCGTGAGGAAATGGTCAACCTGTGCAACGCCGCGGCGGCAAAACTCGATCATCCGGGGCTGGTATTCAAATGCGGTGACGTGCGCAGCGTGGCGCCGAGCGAGCTGGACGTGATGATCGCCCTGCATGCCTGCGACATCGCCACTGACTATGCGATCCACACCGGTATCCGCTCCGGCGCATCGATCATCATGTGCTCGCCGTGCTGCCACAAACAGATCCGTTTACAGATACAGAGCCCGGCACTGCTCAAGCCGATGCTGCAATACGGTTTGCACTTGGGCCAGCAGGCGGAAATGGTCACCGACAGCTTGCGCGCATTGTTCCTTGAGGCCTGCGGGTATGAGACCAAGGTCTTCGAGTTCATCTCGCTGGAACACACCAACAAGAACAAGATGATTCTGGCGGTGAAGCGCGCCGAGCCGGTCGACCCGGCTCAGCTGTTGGTGAAGATCGAAGAGTTGAAAGCCTTCTACAACATCAGCGAGCACTGCCTGGAAACCCTGCTGCGCGCCGACGGCTACCTCGTCTGACACAAAACCCTGTGGGAGCGAGCTTGCTCGCGAAGGGGCCATAACAGCCAACATCATCGTTGACTGTCAATCCGCCTTCGCGAGCAAGCTCGCTCCCGCATTTGACTTCACCGCGGTTTTGCGACCGAGCATGACGGTGGCAATCACGCCACACGCAAACACCCAGGTAATCGGCTCGACATGTTCACCAAAGAACAACGCCGAAAAGGCGATGGTGAAGAAAATCTGCAACAACTGGATCTGACTGACCCGAGCGATCCCGCCCATGGCCAACCCGGCGTACCAGGCAAAGAAACCGAAAAACTGCGAAAACAACGCCACATAACCAAACGCCCACCAGGTCTTGGCCGACACCGCGCCCTGATGTTGCAGCGCCAGGTACAACACCGGCCCGAGCAACAGCGGCGTCGACAGCACCAGCGCCCAGCAGATCACCTGCCAGCCGCCCATCTCCTTGGCCAAGCGGCCGCCCTCGGCATAGCCCAGCCCACCGACGGCAATCGCGCCGAGCATCAGCAGATCACCCGCTTGAATGCTGCCGGCCCCCGTATACAACGCATAGCCGAGCACCAACGCACTGCCCAGCGCCGCGCAGGCCCAGAAGGCTTTCGACGGACGTTCGTGGGACAACCATGCGGCATACAGCGCCACGCACAGCGGTTGCAGGCCATTGACCAGCGCACCGTGGGACGCCGGCAAGGTTTGCATGGCCCACGCCGACAACACCGGAAAACCCAGAATCACCCCGGCGATCACCAGGCTCAGGCCTTTGACCTGCTGCCAGCTCGGCCACTTCTCGCGGCGCCATAACAGAAGCAGCGCCGCCGGAATTGCTGCGAACAGTGCGCGGCCCAAACCGTTGAGCAGCGGATGCAGTTCCTGCACCACGATGCGGGTGAAGGGCAGGGTGAGACTGAAAATCACCACGCCGAGCAGGCCGAGGGCCATGCCGGTGTTTTCGCGCGAGGACATGAGGGGAGACCAGAATCGTAGGGAATTGGAAGGTGTCCTCATCTAGCCATAATCCGCGAATTTCGGGATGTTACAGCTAGGCACGGACTTAGGCGTACAGTTTGAAGGTCCCTTCGCGAGCAAGCTCGCTCCCACAGGAGAATGCATTCCAAATGTGGGAGCGAGCTTGCTCGCGAAGAACGATGACGTGGTCTCTCAGGTAGTAGCCGGTTGTTACCCGACCTCGCGGATAAGGTCTACCTTCAATACTCCCAAGCATTCCCCAGAGGAGTCCTCCCCATGGCTGCGAAAAAGATTCTGATGCTGGTCGGCGATTACGTCGAAGACTACGAAGTGATGGTGCCGTTCCAGGCTTTGCAAATGGTCGGGCACACCGTCCACGCCGTGTGCCCGGACAAGGCTGCCGGCAAAACCGTGCGCACCGCGATCCATGATTTCGAAGGCGATCAGACCTACAGCGAAAAACCCGGTCACCTGTTCGCCCTCAACTTCGACTTCGCCAAGGTCAACGAAGCCGATTACGACGCGCTGCTGATCCCCGGCGGCCGTGCGCCGGAGTACCTGCGCCTCAACGAAAAAGTCCTCGACCTGGTGCGTGCCTTCGACAAGGCCGGCAAACCGATTGCCGCCGTCTGCCACGGTGCGCAATTGCTCGCGGCGGCGGGTGTACTTGAAGGCCGCGAATGCAGCGCCTATCCGGCTTGCGCGCCGGAAGTGCGACTGGCGGGCGGTACGTACATCGACATTCCAGTGACGGACGGCCACGTTCAAGGCAATCTGGCCACAGCCCCGGCATGGCCGGCGCATCCGAACTGGCTGGCCGGGTTCCTCGGTTTGCTCGGCACCAAAATAACCCTGTAACGAGGATTCGCCGATGTGCGAGCTCTACGTCAAGGCTGACCCGATTCTCTACGAATCTCGCTCGCGTTCGCTGCGCATCTGCGGCGTGGTGACGACGTTGCGCCTGGAGAATCAGTTCTGGGACATCCTCAGCGAAATCGCCGAGGTCGATGGCATGACCACCAACCAGTTGATCGCCAAGCTGTATGAAGAGGTAATGGATTATCGCGGGGAGGTGGTTAATTTTGCCTCGTTCCTGCGGGTGAGTTGTACGCGCTATCTGAGTCAGCGGCGGGTGAGTACGCCGGAGTTGTCGGTGGTGCGGGCGGTGGTGAAATAGCCAGCATCGCAGTGACCCTTTCGCGAGCAAGCTCGCTCCCACTTTCGACCGCGTTCTGCAACTGAAATGCGGTCCCATGTGGGAGCGAGCTTGCTCGCGAAGGGGCCGGTACAGGCGACAGAAGTCTGGGGCTGGTCTTTACTCATTTGCGCGAAGTCTCTCAATCGCCAAGGAGCAACGAGCATGTCCGGATGGTACGAACTCAGTAAAAGCAGCAACGGCCAGTTCAGGTTCGTGCTGAAAGCGGCGAATGCCGAAACGATTCTGACCAGCGAGCTGTACACCACTCGCGCAGCGGCCGACGGCGGCATCGCGGCGGTGCAAACCAACAGCCCGCTGGATGAGCGCTACGAGAAGAAGTCGACGAAGGACGGCCACCCGTACTTCAACCTGAAAGCGGCCAATCATCAGATCATCGGCAGCAGCGAATCCTATTCATCGGAGGCGGCGTGCGATAAAGGCATTGCCAGTGTGAAGGCGAACGGACCGAGCAAAGTGATCAAGGACAAGACCTTGCCGGTGCTCTAAATTCACCACATTCCTTTGTAGGAGTGAGCCTGCTCGCGATAGCGGTGGGTCAGTCGATACATGATCAGCTGATCCACCGCTATCGCGAGCAGGCTCACTCCTACATTGTTTTTTGTGGTGTCAGTGAGATCAGCGCAGGGATTTCAGGATCGTTTGCAGCTGCGTTTGGCCCGTTTCACTCAGCGGAAATACCGGCAAACGTGGATCGCCCGATTCAAGCCCGGTCTGCCGCAACCCAGCCTTGATCGTCGCCGGCAAGCCACCCTTGAGGATGAAATCCAGCAGCGGCAACTGGCGATAGAACAAATCCCGCGCGCGATCCAGATCCCCAGCCATGGCGGCCTCATACAAATCCAGGTTCAGCTGCGGGATCAAGTTCGGCGCCGCTGTGCACCAGCCTTTCGCCCCGGCGGCAAACGCTTCCAGTGCCAGCGGATTGCAGCCGTTGTAGAACGGCACCTGACCTTCGCCGAGCAATTGCAGCTTGTGCATGCGCTGAATATCGCCGGTGCTCTCCTTGACCATGGTTACGTTTTCCACGCTGTTGACGATGCGCAGAATCAAATCAACCGACATGTCGGTGCCGCTGGTGGCGGGGTTGTTGTAGAGCATGATCGGCACGCCGATGCTCTCGCCGATGGCGCGGTAGTGGGCGAGGATTTCTGCCTCAGTGAGCTTCCAGTACGAGGCGGGCAGCACCATCACCACATCGGCGCCGTGGGCTTCAGCGAAACGCGCGCGGCGTATGGCTTTGGCGGTGGTCAGGTCAGACACGCTGACGATGGTTGGCACGCGTTTGGCCACGTGTTTGATGCTGAATTCGGCAACCTGATCCCACTCCGCATCGCTCAGGTAGGCGCCTTCGCCGGTGCTGCCCAGTGGTGCAATGGCGTGGACGCCGCTGTCGATCAAACGATCGATCGATTGGCCGAGCGCGGGCAGATCCAGCCCTTCGCCATTGGCGCCGAACGGGGTGATGGTGTAGCCGATAATGCCGTGAATAGTGGACATGGGAATTTCTCCGTAACAGGTTTCAGTTCAGGCAATCGGCGTGTTGGCGCAGGTTCTGCCGAGCGTAATAGTTGAAGGCGGCGGCGTGGCGTTTCGGCTTGGCGATCCAGTCATGCGCCTCGCGGCCCAGCTCGGGAATGATCGGCTTGATCGTGCCAGCGGCCATCGCCAGCAGTTGCAGTTTGGCCGCGCGCTCGATCAGTTGGGCGATGACACAGGCCTCCTCAATCGTCGTACCGGTCGACAACTGACCGTGGTGCGAAAGCAGAATTGCGCGTTTGTCGCCCAGCGCACCGGCAATCAACTCGCCCTCTTCATTGCCCACCGGCACGCCCGGCCAGCCTTCGAGAAATGCGCAGTCGTCGTACAGCGGGCACAAATCCATGTGGGAAATCTGCAGTGGCACTTCCAGCATCGACAGCGCCGCCACGTGGGTCGGGTGAGTGTGGATGATGCAGTTCACATCCGGACGGGCGCGGTACACCCAGCTGTGGAAACGGTTGGCCGGATTGGCCATGCCGTGACCTTCGAGGACTTCCAGATCCTCGTTGACCAGCAGCAGATTGCTCGCAGTGATTTCGTCGAAACCCAGGCCCAGTTGCTGAGTGTAATAGGTGCCGGGCTGCGGGCCACGAGCGGTGATTTGTCCGGCCAGACCGGAGTCATGACCGTTCTCGAATAGAATCCGGCACGTCAGGGCCAGCTTTTGCCGGTCCGTCCACGTATTATCCGCCAGGCTTTTTTGCATCTGGGTCAGCGCTTGCTTGACCAGTTGGTCTTTGGGTAGTGCTAATGTCTTGGCCATGTCTGTGTCCTTTGGGTGAGAGCAAATGACACGAAAGAGGCTATATGACACAAAGTGTCATTGGCAAGCACAAATCGTCGCTTCCTTGCTGGAATAACCGCCGCGCATGTCTATCCGTTTGAAATTATTGAGAAAAAAACTTGGCGTAACCCTTGAGGCACTGGCCGAAAAATCCGGCATGACCAAGAGTTATCTGTCCAAAGTCGAACGCGGGCTGAACACCCCGTCGATTGCTGCCGCGTTGAAACTGGCGAAAGCGCTGAATGTAAAAGTCGAGGAATTGTTCTCCGAAGACAACGTCAGCCTCGACAGCTACAGCCTGGTGCGCAGCCACGAACGCCAGTCACTGGCAGCGAATGATCAGAGCCCCGGGTATGCCGTGTTGGCCCATCAGGTCAGCGAACGCAACCTGCTGCCGTTCATCATCTACCCGCCGAGCGAGTTCACTGACAAAACCTTCAAGGAGCATATGGGCGAGGAGTTTCTGTTCGTCCACGAAGGGCAGGTCGAAGTGGATTTCATGAACGAGAAGGTGCTGCTGGAGCGCGGCGACGCGCTGCACTTCAATGCGCAGAAACCGCACCGGATCAGATCGGTCGGGGATGTGCAGGCGCAGTTGCTGGTGGTGGTGCACAGCGCCGAAGAATGAACCTTAGAGTCAAAAGATCGCAGCCTTCGGCAGCTCCTACAGGGGAACGCATTCCAACTGTAGGAGCTGCCGAAGGCTGCGATCTTTTGATCTTGCTTTAAACCTCGACGGGCACCGACAACTTCGGATTCCCCAACGCATGGCTCTTCGCATCAAAAAACCGCAACTCCACACCCGTCCCCTCGAACACCTTCGCGTAATGCCGTTTCTGATGCTGAACAAACGCCGCACTGCGCGGATAAATCGAGATCGCCAGCGTCGCAGGTTTCGCCAAGCGAAGCGCCCGCACGATGTGCGCATCCTGCTCGCCCAAGGCATGACCAAAGATGCACAAACCGCCGCCATGCCCCAGCAATTGCGCATAACAGAACGACAGATAATCCGAACTGCGAATGGTCTTGAGCTTGTCCGCACTCGGCCCTTCGGTAACGAACAGCGGCACGTCATCCAGTGTCTTGATCGTATTGTTGATCGCGAAACTGCCGAGCAATGTGCCTTCGGTTGAGGTCAGTTTGCGCGCGGTGCCGTCCTGATTGCGCACCAGGTGCAGACCGCCATGCAGGTACAGCAAGCGCGGTTTGCCGGTGGCAGTTTCGCTCACATCAAAACTGGCATTCGGGCCGTTGAACAGGTCGTCGATGGCCTCGCTGTGGTGCTGCAGCGCCCAGTAGTTGAGCAAGTCGTAATTGGTGGTGAACACCGTGCGATAGCGCGCCAGTTCTTCATTCAAAACCTTCAGCGTCGAAGGCTTCACCAGTCGCCACGGAATGTGCACGGCGTGCACGGTGTTGATCAGCGCTTCCTTGATCGCGTAGTAACGATTGCGCGGCGCCGCCGAGCTGACAGCCAACGCCTTGTTGACCCGGCTGGTGGTTTTCAGCGCGCCGAGCACCTGTTCGAAACTGCGCGTCTGCATCGCGTCGAACACCGCCAGTTCCGATGGGCTCAGCGGTTTTTCTTCGACGGTGCGGGCGTTCTCGAACAGCGAGTCATAGCCGAAGTCGTCCCAGACCGCGCGGCTGGCCCCGTTGCCCACCAGCAAGCCACTGAAGTCAGTTGCGGCGCGCAGGGCGTTCCAGTCTTCGAGGGTGGCGTCGACATCGAGAAAATCGGTCATTGCGTAGGCGGTCTCAAAACAAAGGGGCTGATGGGCGGCGACTTTATCACGAGCGGGCATTGAGCCAGATCAACATCCGCCGTGACCGATCGGTCGATGCTGTGTCTATCCGCCGAACCGGAGCAGTCGATTCGGCCCCTGTCAGGAGATGCACGATGAGCAGCACCTTTTTCATTCCGGCGGTCAACATCATGGGCAGTGGCTGCCTCGACGAAGCCATGGTCGCGATCCGCAACTACGGTTTTCGCAAGGCACTGATCGTCACCGACGCCGGGCTGGCCAAGGCTGGCGTGGCCACGATGGTTGCCGAGAAACTGGCGATGCAGGACATCGATTCGGTGATCTTCGACGGCGCCAAACCGAACCCGAGCATCGCCAACGTCGAATCGGGTCTGGGCCTGCTCAAGGAAAGTCGCTGCGATTTCGTCGTGTCGCTGGGCGGTGGTTCGCCGCACGACTGCGCCAAAGGCATTGCCCTGTGCGCGACCAACGGTGGGCAGATCAGCGATTACGAAGGCGTCGATCAATCGAGCAAACCGCAACTGCCGCTGATCGCCATCAACACCACCGCCGGCACCGCCAGCGAGATGACCCGCTTCTGCATCATCACCGATGAATCGCGCCACGTGAAAATGGCCATCGTCGACCGCAACGTCACGCCGCTGCTGTCGGTCAATGACCCGGAGCTGATGGTCGCCATGCCCAAAGGTCTGACCGCCGCCACTGGCATGGACGCGCTGACCCACGCCATCGAAGCCTATGTCTCGACGGCCGCCAACCCGATCACCGACGCTTGCGCGCTGAAAGCCATGACCCTGATCAGCAACAACCTGCGCCTGGCCGTGCGCGACGGCAGCGACCTCGCCGCGCGGGAAAACATGGCGTACGCGCAGTTCCTCGCCGGCATGGCTTTCAACAATGCCTCGCTCGGTTACGTGCATGCGATGGCGCATCAGTTGGGCGGTTTCTACGACCTGCCCCATGGCGTGTGCAATGCCGTGCTGCTGCCCCATGTGCAGACGTTCAATGCGCTGGTCTGTGCCGAGCGGCTGACCGATGTTGCCCACGCGATGGGCGCCGACATTCGTGGTTGCAGTCCGGAAGAAGGCGCGCAAGCGGCCGTCACCGCCATTCGTTGTCTGGCCAAAGACGTCGAAATTCCCGGCGGATTACGTGAACTCGGCGCCAAACTCGCCGACATCCCGCTACTCGCCAGCAATGCCCTGAAGGACGCCTGCGGGCTGACCAATCCACGGGCGGCGGATCAACGCCAGATCGAGGAGATCTTCCGCAACGCGTTCTGAGACGGGTACAGCGATGGCGAACGGCGTTATGCTCAAGGCCCGTTCGCGCCAGCCTAGCCGAGTCTCGCATGCTGCAAAAAAGCCTGATCCGCCGCCTCGACCTGATCACCCTGCAACTGTTTGTCGCTGTCCACGAAGAGGGCACGCTGACCCGTGCCGCCTCGCGCGAAGCCATCGCGGTGTCGGCAGCGAGCAAGCGGCTGATGGAGCTGGAAGAGGCACTCGGGATCAGCCTGTTCGTGCGCCAGGCCAAGGGCATGACCCTGACCCCGGCCGGGGAAACCTTGCTGCACCATGCCCGGCAGATGCTGTTCAACGTCGAGAAAATGGGTCTGGAGCTCGGCGAACACAGCCACGGTGTGCGCGGCTATGTGCGCATGCTGGCGAACCTCTCGGCGATCATTCAGTTCCTGCCCGAAGACCTGCGCGACTTTTCCGCGCAGCATCCGCAGGTCAAGACCGACCTTGAAGAACGGCCCAGCGCCGGGGTGATTCAGGGCGTGCTCGATGGCGTGGCGGATCTCGGTATCTGTTCCAGCGACAGCGACACCAAAGGTCTGCACAGCGTGTTGTACCGTCAGGACAAACTGGTGGTGGTGATGCTGCCGGAACATCCGTTGGCCGCGCGTCAATTGGTGGCGTTCGGCGAAACCCTGGACAGTGATTACGTCGGTTTGCACGCGGCCAGTTCAATCAACATGCGCACTCACGCGGCGGCGCGTCAGGCCGGTAAAGTCCTGCGTATTCGTATTCATGTACCGGGGTTCGATGCGGTGTGCCGGATGGTCCAGGCCAACATGGGCATCGGCATTTTGCCGCAGCGCGCGTATGAACTGTTTGGTCAGGCGCTGGGGTTGCGCGCGGTGTCGTTGACGGATGACTGGTCGGATCGCGCGTTGATTGTGGTGGTGCGCGATGAGGCGGGGTTGTCGCCGGTAAGCCGGTTGTTGTTTGAGCATTTGCGGGGGCAGGGCGCTTAGATCTTCAGTGAATGTCCCGGCCTCTTCGCGAGCAAGCTCGCTTGTATGGTAGGACTTGAAGGGAGGAGGAGGGACAAGGCTCGATTCTGACTGTTAGCGCAGTACAGACCGTGGGAGATTTCACCCTCCTCCTTTCACCCAAGCGC
>NZ_WXVV01000026.1 GCF_013433315.1 Pseudomonas crudilactis
TTACCAACTCGACCACCTCGGCACCCCGCAGGAACTCACCGACTACAGCGGCGACATCGTCTGGTCCGCGCAATACGACGCCTACGGCAAAGTCGCCGCACTGACCCTGGCTGGCGACGACTACCTGAACCAGCCGCTGCGCTTTCAGGGGCAGTACTTCGATGCGGAAAGCGGCCTGCATTACAACCGGCACCGGTACTACGACCCGCGGCTGGGGCGGTATCTGACACCGGATCCGATCAAGTTGGCTGGTGGATTGAATCAGTACCAGTACGTGCCGAATCCGACGGGGTGGGTGGATCCGTTGGGGTTGAGCTCCAACTGCCCGCCACCCAAAAAAAATAAGAACCAGAAGTGCTCAGTACCACCTCAGGCTAACAAGCCTAATGTAAATCAAGGGTTGCCTGTCGTTCCGGCTGTTGGCAAAGATGGGCCGCAAAATGAAGCTGAAGCTAAGCGTCAGGTATTAGCTTGGAACAGAAAATACAGAATGCACTCAGTAGAAAAACATGGGCCAGAGATTGATGATGCAGCTTTAAAGCAGAGGTCAATAGACGGCTCGCATCCAACAAAAAAAGGCGTTAGAGGGATGGTGGGCCCGAGCTCTCAATTCAGTAGTTGGATGATGCAGTTTCGAGCATTGCATTTTGCTTTATCTAGAATGCATAAAAAAAATCCTGAGCCGACAGGATATGATGCTGACCAAAACCCTATTGTTAGGATGAAATTGCCAGGGGCAGGCCGTGGCTACAAGCCCAATACAACAGATCTAAGCAATCCTCGTTATATAGATAGCTTGGATGGGGCAGAAGTGAAGTTTGATAAGCGAGATGTTACGCGACCATTTACTGGCTTTCCAAGATAGGTGAACTTATGTTGATGCTACCATTTACAAAGTTGCCATATGAGCCCCGGCTCTCTAACGTTCTGAGTGGAATATCGATTTATGATCGGGAAGAGACGCTTGGTCAGGCATTGTGGAACTACGATCCAAATAATTATGATGATCGACAAGAAATAATTAAAAACTTCATTGTTCCTGAGTTTGATTATTTAACCTATCGTCATAGATATTTGATTTACAATCTCATTGAAAGCCATTTGCAGGATGCTTGCTTTGTTTTTTCTGGAGAGTTTGAAAGCGACTATGAAGATCCGAGAGTGCTCGCGTGGGACGAAACACAAATAATAGACGCTCGTGGTTTTTTTGAACATATATACGAAGTCGTAAGTGAGTCATGGAAGGATGATTTACTTCGGGCGAGTCTTGAAGATCAAACAAAATGGTGATTTTGATTGATCTAGCTAATTCGCGAAATTGAAGAAATCAACGTTGGCCGACTAGTTGCGATGGATGGAGGTCTGGAGCGGTAAGACTATCAATCACATGCACGCTATACCCCGGAACATTCTTCGCATGATGCTTTGCCTGCGAGGCCATCTCCGCAAGCTGACTGGCATCAAGTTGTGCGCAGGCTTCGGGATGTAGATGCACGGCGCCAATGGACAGCGACAACAGCGGAAACTCCTGCCGCACCCCTTGGCGATTCGGTGCGATGAAGCAACTCGCCTCAAGGTGTTCGGGCCGGTAGAACCGTCGGCATTGGCTCTGAAAGTCATCAAGCAGTTGATTGAGTCGTTTGCGCCAGTCTTCAGGGCCAAGGACGAGGAGGAAGTCGTCGCCGCCGATATGGCCAACGAAGTCACGGGACGGGTCTACGCGCTCGTTGAGGCATTGCGCCAGACACAGCAAAACTTCATCACCACGCCCGTAGCCATAGATGTCATTAAAGGGTTTGAAACTGTCGATGTCGACATAGCAGATGACTGACTCGCGTCCCTGCTGCAGCAACCGCGTCAGACATTGCTGAATCGGCACATTGCCCGGCAACAAGGTCAACGGATTGGCATAACGAGCCTGTTGAATTTTCAGCTCGGTGATCAGTTTAAGCACGTCGATCACCCTGCCAAGACCCAGGTAGCCACCGTTGAGGGTGATGATGAAGTCCTCTTCGATGCGCTGGCGGGCGCGGCTGGTGATCAGGCGGCTGACCTGCTGCAACGACTGGCTCATTTCCACGGCGAGGAAATCGTCGTTCATCAGGCGGCTGATCGGTTTGCGCGCGAACAGGTCGGTGGCGAACGGTTTGAGCAGCGCATCCGACAAGGAGTGACGGTGGACGATGCCGCAGGGTTGGCCTTGTTCGTCGAGAACTGCCAGTGAGTTGAGGTTGGCCTGGCGGCGGAAGGCTTCCAGTACGTTGGCGGTGGGTGTGTCGCGATGTACGGCTGGCTGGTCGTTGAGCAGGGCGCTGAGGTCGCTGCCTTCGTCGTTCAGCGCAACGCTGCTGCTGTCGTGTTTGGGCATCAAGGCGCGGGCATCGCGCGGTGGGTGTTCTTGGGGGCGGCCAAGCAGGTAGCCCTGCACCAGATCGACGCCCATTTCAGTTAGCACCGCGAGTTCTTCCGGCAACTCGATGCCTTCGGCGATGACTTGCGCGCGCGAGGCTTTGGCGATTTGCAGGATCGAGCCAACGAACTCGCGCTTCAACGCGTCCTGGTGAATGCCATCGATGAAGTGCCGATCGATCTTCACGTAGTCCGGGCGCAGTTCGGACCATAACCGCAGGCTCGAATAGCCGGCACCGAGATCATCCAGTGCAATCGAAAAACCCATGGCTCGATAGTGATGCAAGGCCGTTTGCAGTAACTGGAAATCATCGATCGGTGTTTGTTCAGTCAGCTCGATGACGACCTGACTGGGCGGAATGCCGAAATCCTGCAGCAACTGCAACGTGCGCCCCGGTTGATGGGCGGCTTCGAGCAAGGATTCCGGCGAGACGTTGAGAAACAGTTTGCCCGGCAGTTGCTGCTCGTTGAAGCGCCGGCAAGCGCTCTGGCGGCAGGCGATTTCCAGTTCGCTCAAACGCCCGGCCTGACGGGCCACGGCGAACAGTGCGATCGGCGAGTGAAGAGGGCTGTTGGAAGGGCCGCGCGTGAGCGCTTCGTAGCCGAGAATGCGCCGTTCCGAGAGACTGATGATCGGTTGGAACAGGCTGTGTAAACCGCTTTGAGTCAGGATCGAGCTCAAGGCACTCAGCTGTTCGGTCGTGGTCATGGCAATCTCTGGCGATAAAAAAAGGACTGGGAGCGCTCTCGATGAAGAGAGTGGCTCCCAGTCCTTTATTGCACGACAGAATGATGACTGTTTGATGACGATCCGGGGATCGTCAGCACTAAATTGCCATCACCTTACTTCTTGGCCACCTGATTGCTCAGCTTCAGGTAATCCAGCAGGACGCGCCCGGTTTCACTCAGGTAGGCATCGTCTTCTGGTTTGACCTTGTCCGGGTCAGCGGCCGCGAGGGCGTCTTCGTCTTCTTTCTTCAGCTCTTTGAGCGGCTCTTCGCCTTTGGCTTTGCGACGGATGTTTTCCATCGCCAGTTGCTTGGCGTCGATGTCGTTGTGCTGGGCACGGCGCTCGGCTTCGTTGAGGCTGACGGTTTTTTCTTCCATCAGTTTCTGCGCCAGGGCCAGCTTGTCACGGATGAACACGAACTCGGCATCCTTGGCGGTGCGGGTGTCATGTTCAGACTTGAGCTGGGCCAGGAATGGCTTGAACGGATCGGCCGCCGGTTTGATCGCCGCGCGGATGGTGTCCCACGGCATGGCTTCCGGCAGTGCGCTCTCGCCGATTTCCTTGGTGTCGATCAGCGACGGGTAGTCGATGTCCGGCAATACGCCCTGATGCTGGGTGCTCTGACCGGAGACCCGGTAGAACTTGGCCAGAGTCAGTTTCAGTTCGCCATGGTTGAGCGGCTGAATGGTCTGCACGGTGCCTTTGCCGAAGGTTTGGCCACCGATGATCAGCGCGCGGTGGTAGTCCTGCATGGCGCCGGCGAAGATCTCCGAAGCCGAGGCGGACAAGCGGTTGACCAGCAACGCCATCGGGCCTTTGTAGAACGCACCCGGGTTTTCATCTTCAAGTACGTCGACACGGCCATCGGCATTACGCACGAGTACGGTCGGGCCTTTGTCGATGAACAGACTGGTCAGCTCGGTGGCTTCCTGCAGGGAACCGCCGCCGTTGTTGCGCAGGTCGATGACCACGCCGTCGACTTTGTCTTTCTGCAGTTCGGTAAGCAGCTTCTTGACGTCGCGGGTGGTGCTCTTGTAGTCCGGATCACCGGCACGGAACGCCTTGAAGTCGAGGTAGAAAGCTGGAATTTCGATGACGCCGAGTTTGTAGTCCTTGCCGTCCTGTTTCAGGTTGAGCACGGACTTCTTCACGGCCTGGTCTTCGAGCTTCACCGCTTCACGGGTGATCGGCACGATCTTGGTGGTCTGGTCGTTCGGTGCATTGCTCGCCGGAATCACTTCCAGACGCACCACGGTGCCTTTCGGACCACGGATCAGCTTGACCACTTCGTCCAGACGCCAGCCGACCACGTCGACCATCTCTTTGTTGCCTTGGGCAACGCCGATGATCTTGTCGGCCGGGGCGACCTGCTTGGTCTTGTCGGCAGGGCCAGCTGGCACCAGACGCACGACTTTCACCTGGTCGTTGTCGCTCTGCAACACGGCGCCGATGCCCTCGAGGGACAGGCTCATGTTGATGTCGAAGTTTTCCGCGTTATCCGGCGACAGATAGTTGGTGTGCGGATCGTACGACATGGCGAAGGTGTTGATGTACGCCTGGAAGATGTCTTCCGGACGGGTCTGGTCCAGGCGTGCCAACTGGTTCTTGTAGCGCTTGGTCAGGGTTTCCTGGATCTGCTTCGGCTCTTTGCCGGCGATCTTCATCCGCAGCACTTCGTCCTTGACGCGTTTGCGCCACAGGTCGTCGAGCTCAGCGGTGGATTTGAGCCAAGGAGCGTCCTTGCGATCGATCAGCAAGGTCTCCTTGGTGGTGAAGTCCATCTTGTCGACGCCTTTGTTCAGCTCGGCAAGGGCGAAGTCCAGACGCGCCTTGACGCGGTCCAGATAGCGCTTGTAGATGGTGAACCCGGCGTTGAGGTCGCCGCTTTTGAGGAAGTCGTCGAACTGGGTCTTCCACTTGTCGAATTCGGTGATGTCGCTGGCCATGAAGTAGCTGCGCGACGGATCCAGCAGCTTGAGGTAGCTGTCGTAGATGATCACCGAGCGCGCATCGTCGAGCGGCGGCTTGCTGTAGTGGTGACGCTTGAGCAACTCGACGACGTTCAGGCTGGCGATGACTTCATCGCGATCAGGCTGCAATTTGTCCCAGCTGTTGGCTGCGAATGTATTGCCCGACACCGGCAACAAACCGATACCGATGAAAAGAGCGAGGGCGGTGCTGGGGAGCAAATGCTTCATGCTGATTCGACGCGGGGACAATTGATAACGCATATTAGGCCGTCTTTGAAGTCGCCGGTTCTACGAGAGCCGGTCGCATAATGCAAAAAGCCCGGCGCTACAGCTTCGGGCTCAGTCCAGACTCACTATGGAGGCACTGTGAAGGCATTGCAAGGCGTTGACGGTCAAGTGGCATGGGTTGAAGAGCCGAGTCCTACGTGCGATGTAGGACAAGTCCGCATCCGAGTGGCGGCAGCGGGCCTCAATCGCGCCGATTTATTACAAAAAGCAGGGCTTTATCCGCCACCGCCAGGGGCCAGCCAAGTGCTCGGTCTTGAGTGCTCCGGGGTCATCAGCGAGGTCGGCGCGGGCAGTGCGTGGCAGGTCGGCGATCGGGTTTGCGCCTTGCTGGCCGGGGGCGGGATGGCCGAAGAGGTGGTGGTCGACGGGCGGCACGTGCTGCCGGTTCCCGAAGGCGTCTCGCTGATCGAGGCGGCGGCATTGCCCGAGGTTTACGCAACAGTCTGGCTGAATGTGTTTCAACTTGCGGCGCTCAAACCGGGTGAGAAAGTTCTCTTGCACGCCGGCGCAAGTGGAATCGGTTCAGCCGCCATTCAGTTGTGCAAGGCGTTTGGCAATCCGTGCTGGGTCAGCGTCGGTTCGGCCGAGCGTCTGGCTTACTGTGAGGCGCTGGGTGCGCAGGGCGGGGTGGTGCGCACCGATGATCTGGAGAGTCTGCGTGATTTCGGGCCGTTCAATGTGATTCTCGATCCGGTCGGCGGCAATTATTCGGTATTGAATCTCAAGCTGATGGCGCAGGATGGACGTTGGGTGTTGATCGGTTTGATGGGGGGCCGCGAGGCGAAACTGGATCTGGCGCAGATATTGGCCAAGCGTGTGCAGTTGCTCGGCTCGACGTTGCGCAGCCGTGATGATCAGTTCAAGGCCGATCTGTTGAGTGATCTGGGCCAGCAAGTGTGGCCGTTGTTTGCTGAAGGGCGGTTGAGTCCGCAGTTGGCCAAGGTGTTTGCGGTGAAGGATGCCGAGGCAGCGTTTGCCGAGTTGGCGAGTAATACCGTTTCTGGAAAATTGGTATTGGTGATTGACGAAAGTCTGAGCTGATTTGCAGCAGAAGCCCCTCACCCTAACCCTCTCCCAAAGGGAGAGGGGACTGACCGGGTTGTCCTGTCGAGCTACATCGACCTGACACCTGAAGGCGAACTCAGGTTTGGGATGTCAGCTTGTCTGCAATTGCAGATTAAATCTTTGTCATTTCCAGAGATGGATCGGCCAGCCGGCTTTTTCCGCGTGTTCCAGTAGCACCGGATCCGGGTTGACCACGTGTGGGAAATCTACCTTCAGCAACAACGGCAGATCATTGCGCGAGTCGGAATAGAAACTCGCGCCCTCCAGGTTCTCCTCTTCGGCATCCAGCCATTCCAGCAAGCGGGTGATCTTGCCTTCGCGGTAGGTCAGGGTGCCAAGGGTGTGGCCGCTGTACACGCCGTGGGCGACTTCCAGTTCGATCCCCAGAATTTCATCGATGCCCAGTCGATCGGCAATCGGTCTGACCAGGTGCGTGCCCGACGCCGAGATCACCAGAATCCGGTCTCCGGCCTTGCGGTGGGCGGCGATGGTCTTGGTCGCGTCGCTGAAGATGATCGGTTCGATGAAGTCTTCAACCCATGGCCCGACCAGGTGCTCGACTTCTTCCGGCGTGCGCCCGATCAGCGGTTCGAGGCTGAACTCCATGTAGTCTTCCATGCGCAATTTGCCATGGCTGTAGGCGTCCATCAGTTCGTTGTTCTTGCGCATGAACGATTCAGGATCGACCCAGCCCAGGCGCCCCATCTGCTCGCTCCAAAGGGTGGCGCAGTCGCCGTGGATCAACGTTTCGTCCAGATCAAAAATTGCCAGGGCCATCAGTGCAGTTCTCTCTTCAACGTCAGCAAAGTCATCAGGCTACCTCACACAGGGCCGTCGGATCGATGGAAAGTGCCAGACGCTGACCGTCGGGATGCAGATCGGCGGCGGAGCGGTTGAGCACATCCACCACCAGTTCCACGCCGCGCGCTTCGATCCGGTAGCGAATGACGTTGCCGAGCAGGCTGTGGCTGCGGATCTGCGCATCGAGTTCGCCTTCCAGGCTCAGCTCAATGGCTTCCGGGCGAATGGCGATGCGGTGGTTGATCGGGCGTTGCAACAGCTTCGACGCGTCGTCGGCATCGAGCAGGTTGTAGTTGCCGATGAAGCCGGCGGCGAACACATCGACGGGCGCCGTGTAGAGGGTTTCGGCGTCGCCGCTTTGTACGATTTTTCCTTGATTCATCAGGAAAATCCGGTCAGACATGGTCAGCGCTTCTTCCTGATCGTGTGTGACGAAGATCGTCGTCAGGCCGAGTTCGCGCTGAATCTGGCGGATCTGTTCGCGCAGGTGCTTACGAATGCGCGCATCGAGCGCCGACAGCGGCTCATCCAGCAACAGCAAGCGCGGACGCGTGACCAGTGAGCGAGCAAGGGCGACGCGCTGGCATTGTCCTCCGGACAGTTGATGCGGATAGCGGCTGGCGAAGTCGTTCAGTTCAACCAGTTTCAATACCTCGGAAACGCGTTTATGGCTGTCGTCGGCGTTGACCTTTTGCATGCGCAAACCGAAGGCAACGTTCTGCTCCACGGTCATGTTGGGGAACAGCGCGTAGCTCTGGAACACCATGCCGATCCCGCGTTTCTGTGGGCTCAACGGCACGATATCGACGCCATCGAGCAGGATCTTGCCGCCATCCACCGGCGTCAGGCCGGCGATGCAACGCAGCAGAGTGGATTTGCCGCAACCGGACGGACCGAGCAGGGTGACGAACTCGCCCTTGTTGATCTCGCAGTTGATGTCGCTGAACACCGTGGTGCCCGCGTAGTTTTTCTGCAGGTGTTGGACGCTGACATAGCTCATTCGCTTTTGTCCTTGTTCAAGATGTTGGCGATCCAGGTCAGGACCAGCACGAAAAAGAAGTACGAGATGACCAGCGCACTGGTGAAGTGGCCGCTGCTGTTGCGCATGTTGTTCAGGTACACCTGCAGGGTTTCGTAGCGGGTGCCGACCAGAATATTGGCGAAGACGAACTCACCGAACAGGAACGAGAACGACAGCAGCAACGCGACCATCAGACCTTTGCGCAGGTTCGGCAGCACCACCAGAACGGCTGCCTGAAAGGTGCTGGCGCCGAGCAGTTGCGCGGCGTCCATCAGGTCGCGCAGGTTGATCGCTTGCAGGTTGTTGGTGATCGCCCGGTACATGAACGGCAGCGCCACGGTGAAGTAGCAGCCGATCAGAATCCACGGTGTACCGACCATGGCCATCGGCCCGGAACCGTAAAGTTGCAACAGTCCCACCGAAGACACCACCGGCGGCACCGCGAAGGGCAGCAGGATGAGGATGTTCATCAGTGCATCGAGTTTCGGGAAGTGGTAATGCACCACAAACAGCAGTGGCAGGATCAGCACCACCGACAGCACCAGCGCACCGACGCACACCAGCAACGACTGGCCGAAGGCATGAAGAAAGCGCGGATCGCTCCACAACTGGATGTACCACTTGAAGGTGAAACCGCTGGGCAGGATGGTCGCTGACCAACTGCTGGCGATCGAATAAACCAGCGTGCCTACGAGTGGTAGCAAGAGGATCGCGAACAGCAGGTAAACCACGACGCGGTGGTAGAGGCCGGCCGGGCCGGATTCAGCGCGAGACATGGTAGCTCCTCTTCAACAGCAGTTGATGCACGACGGTGACGATGGTCATCAGCGCCACCAACACCACGGCCAAAGCGCTGGCCAGATTCGGGTCGAGGGAAATATCGCCGGAGACCATTGCTGCGATACGGATCGGCAGCACGTTGAAGTTGCCCGTGGTCAACGCGTACACCGTGGCATAAGCACCGAGGGCGTTGGCCAGCAGGATCACGAACGTGCCGAGCAACGCCGGGGTCAATACCGGCAAACCGATGTGCCGCCAGAACTGCCAGCCATTGGCGCCAAGCAACGCGGCGGACTCGCGCCAGTCTTCACGCAAGGCGTCGAAGGCCGGGTAGAGCAGCAGCACGCCAAGCGGAATCTGGAAGTAGGTGTAGAGGATGATCAGGCCGGTTTTCGAGTACAGATTGAAGTCCTGAATGATCCCCGACTGCTTCAACATGATGGTGATGCTGCCGTTGAAACCGAGCAGGATGATGAACGCGAACGCCAGCGGTACACCGGCGAAGTTGCTGGTCATGTTGGCGAAGGCGTTGACGAAGTTGCGCAGTTTCGAGTCGACCCGGCGCAGGGAATACGCCCCGAGCACGGCAATGACGATGCCGAACACACTCGACCAGAAACTGATCTCCAGGCTGTACTGGATCGCCTGCAAATAGAACTTCGAATTGAAGATCTTGGTGAAGTTTTCGATGCCCCAACCGAACTCTTCCGATTGCAGGCTGTTGATCATCACCCAGACCAGCGGGGCGATCTCGAAGACGATAAAGAACAGCGCGAAGGGCACCAGGCACAGCGCCGCGAGCCATTTGCCGCGAGTCATTGAGTTCACTTGAGCAACTCCCGGCACACAGGTTTGTCGTGGGGCACGCCAAGCAACTCGCAGACGGTGCCGCAGATTTCCGTTTGCTTCGGAGCCGCGCCAGCGTCCAGGCTGAACGCATCGCCGAGGACGAACAGCGGCACCTGACGCTCTTCCGGCAACAGGCCGTTGTGCGAGCGGTCGTTGTTCATGCCGTGGTCGGCGGTCACCAACACTTGATAGCCGGCGTCGAGCCAGCTCTGCAGATAGTCGGCGAGGATGATGTCGGCGAAGCGCGCGCTGTTGCGGTATTGCGAAGAGTCGAGGCCGTGTTTGTGCCCGGCGTCGTCGATGTTCATCGGGTGGATCAGCAGGAAATTCGGATCGTGGCGCAGGCGCAGGTTTTCCGCGTCGGCGAACAGATGCGAATCCGGATAGTGATCGCTCCAGTAGAAATGCCCGTGCTGGATCGGCAGCGACAGATTGTCGGTGTGGCGGTCGCGTGCTGCCACGAACGGCGAACGGTTGTACAACTCGCTGACCCAGTGATACGCCGCCGCAGCCGTTTTCAGACCAGCATCGCGGGCGTAGTGATAAATGCTGCGCTGATTGGACAGGCGCGAGACGTTGTTGTGGACGATACCGCTGTCGATCGGCGGCACGCCGGTGAGGATGCATTCATAAAGCGGTCGGGACAGGGCCGGCAGTTCGCACTCCAACTGGTAGAGCGCGGCGCGTCCTGCGCCAACATAAGCCTGCAGATGCCCCATGGCGTGACGCGCGACCTCGTAGTTGAGGCCGTCGAGCACGACAAGGATGACGTTGTGCTTCATAGGGGCAAAAACTCCGCGAAACAGGAAATTTCAGACTCAGCCGAGATCTCCTGTGGGAGCGAGCCTGCTCGCGATAGCGGTAGTCCAGTCAACATTGTCGTTGAATGATTGACCGCTATCGCGAGCAGGCTCACTCCTACATGGGGATTTGTTTCAGATCACAAAGTGGTGATCAGCCGTGTTATTTCATCTCGACGATGACTTCTTCGTTCCACTGCTGTGGCAGGGCTTTGGAGGTCTTTTCCCACGCATCGGCGTCTTTGATCGGGGTGACCTTTTTGTACTGCTCGTTCGGCAGCAGTTTGGCCTTCACGTCTTCCGGCAGTTGCAGGTGCTCGGCGCGGATCGGACGGGCGTTGCCGCGGGCGAGGTTGGTCTGGCCGGCGTCGCTGAAGATGTATTCGCGGGTCAGCTTGGCGGCGTTCGGGTTTTTCGCGTATTTGTTGATGATCGTGGTGTAGCCGGAAATCACCGAACCGTCGGACGGGATCAGCACGACGTAGTCATCCGGGTTGGCCATCTTGGCCTTGTAGCTGAGGCCGTTGAAGTCCCAGACCACGCCGACTTCGATCTCGCCTTTTTCCATGGTGGCGATGGTCGGGTTGGCCATCGACAGGCGACCTTGTTTGGCGATATCGGCGAACAACAGCAGCGCAGGCTTGATGTTTTTCTCGTCGCCACCGTTGGCCAGTGCGGCAGCGAGGACGCCGTTGGCCGCTTGCGCAGCGGTGCTCACGTCGCCGATCGAGACCTTGTATTTGCCGCCCTTGAGGTCAGCCCACTTGGTCGGTACTTCGGAGCCGTGCAGCAGCTTTTTGTTGACGATGAAGGCGATGGTGCCGGTGTAGGCCAGCGCCCAGTTGCCGTCCTTGTCCTTGGCCCAGTCCGGGACTTGATCCCAGGTGCTTGGCTTGTACGGTTGCACCACGCCTTGCTTGACCGCGATCGGGCCGAAGGCAGCACCGACGTCGCCGATGTCGGCGGTGGCATTGTCTTTCTCGGCAGCAAACTTGGCGATTTCCTGAGCCGAGCTCATGTCGGTGTCGATGTGTTTCAGGCCGTAGGTCTTGGCCAGGTCTTCCCAGGTGCCTTTCCAGTTGGCCCAGTCATCGGGCATGCCGACGCTGTTGACGGCGCCTTCCGCTTTCGCAGCGGCTTCGAGGGTTTTCAGATCGGTGCCGGCCGCCATGGCGGAGGTGCACAGTGCAATGGTCGAGCCTAACAGTGTTGCCAGGAAAAGCTGTTTCATTCCGAAGCTCCTTGGTCGTGTTCAACGCTGCGATTGCGGTGGTTGTTGGTCTAGGTCAGCAATACCTGAGCCAATTTAAGGGGGCTGGATGACACTTTGATGTCGGCGGCCTTGTTTCAGGCCTTATGTTTGCCCGGTATTGGCGGCTGCCAGATAAGCGTAGACCATGCTCAAAGGCCCGGAGAGCAAGGGACTTGGCCGATGTATTGCAAGTCGTGAAGACGACCGTTCGGTAGTTTTGTCATCTCTCGGTCATCTGCACTGCCTAGGCTTGCAATATCAGGAAACGGCTCGATTGCCGTGCGGTTTTGCCCCGAAACAGTGCTGGTCTAGTCCAGATAGGTAACGTTGATGCGCGATGAGGCAACAAAAGCGGTGACAGCGATTGGCCAGGTGTTGCAGGAGCAGCTTGATCACGGATTGCTGGTTGCGGGCAGCAAGTTGCCGGCCGAGCGCAAGCTCAGTGAGTTGTTCGGTACGACGCGGATTACCGTGCGTGAGGCGTTGTTGCAGTTGGAGGCGCAGGGGCAGATCTATCGTGAGGAGCGCCGTGGCTGGTTCGTTTCGCCACCGCGTCTGGCCTATAACCTGATGCAGCGCAGTCACTTTCACGCGATGGTCAGTGCGCAGGGGCGGGTGCCGTCGACCGAGGTGATTTCGGCGCGGTTGCAGCCGGCGTCGGCGGCGGTGTGTGCGTGGTTGCAGTTGCCAGCGTTGTCGAGCGTGATTCAGATTTGCCGGTCGCGGCGCATTGATGGGCGGTTGGTGCTGTATGTGGAGCACTATTTGAATCCGCAGTTTTTTCCGGGGATTCTTGAGTTTGATCTGAATCAGTCGATGACCGAGTTGTATGCGCGGCATTACGATTTGCACTATGGGCGGGTGCGCTTTGAGATTGTGCCTACGTCGTTGTCGGTGGATGCGGCGGCGGCTTTACGGGTGTCGGTGGGGAGTCCGGGGTTGCGGATTGCTCGGGTTAATTATGATCAGCATGAGCGGTTGATTGATTGTGATCTGGAGTTTTGGCGGCATGATGCGATTCACGTTGGGGTTGATGTGGTTTGATCGTTTTTGGGGGGGCATATCCGTTGCTTCGGGTGTTGCTGATTAGGGTTCCGCCCTTACGGCGGGTCACTTTTTCCAGACGCCGAAAAAGTAACCAAAAAGGCTTGCTCCTGCGTGCGGCCCGCTCGCTGGGGCTCGGGGTCCCTTCGCTCCGGGATCGATCCGGGCGCAGCGCCTACGGTTTGCTTCGCTGCACCTCCTCTCGCTGTGTTTGGCTGCGCCAAACGGTCGCTACGCTCCCACCCCCGGATCAATCCCTCCACTCAGCCTTCCGACGTCGCCCGTGGATCAAGATCAAGAGCGGTACTCGAGCTAACGCTCATTGTGTTGAGTGGTGAGAAGCAGAAGCGATATAGGTTTACCGGTTGGGCTCAATCCATGTGGGAGCTGGCTTGCCAGCGATGGCGGCCTGACAGCCGACCTGTTTCTGACAGGCTGCACACGGTCCAAATGTGGGAGCGAGCTTGCTCGCGAAAGCGGCCTGACAGCCGACCCATTTCTTGCAGGCTGCACACAATTCAAATGTGGGAGCGAGCCTGCTCGCGAAAGCGCCCCCACAGTCACCTAATCTCTACTTGCCTGCCCCCGCATTGGTATACAAATAATCCGTCGCCAACGAGGCCAATGTCCTCACGCCCACCACCAGCGCCGACTCATCCACAAAGAACCCCGGATTATGATTGGGCGCAGCCTTGCTCATGTCTTGATCCCGCGGTGTCACGCCGAGAAACACAAACAACCCCGGTACTTCCTTGGCATAGAACGAGAAGTCCTCCGCGCCCCCCACCAGCGGTGCATTCACCACATCATCCTTGGCCGCCCACTTCAAAGTCGGCAGCATCTTTTCCGTCAGCGTCGGGTTGTTGATGGTCGGGTCGTATTTTTCGATGATGGTGACATCCGCTTTCGCGCCACCGCTTTCGGCGATTTTTTCCACGGTCTGGCGTACGTCGGCATGCAGTTTCTGGCGGATGCCGTAGTCGTAGGAGCGGATCGTGCCGGTCATGTCTACGGATTCGGGAATGATGTTGTAGCGCGTGCCGCCGTTGATCGTGCCGATGCTGACCACTGACGGATAAGAGGAGATGTCGGTGCGGCGGCTGACCACGGTTTGCAGGCCGACGATGGTTTGTGCGCCGACGGTGATCGGGTCGATGCCGTCCCATGGGCGACCGGCGTGGGTTTGTTTGCCGAGGATTTTGATGCGCAGGTCGTCGGAGCTGGCGAGGGTGGCGCCGGGGCGGTAGGCGATCTGGCCGGCGGGGACGCCGGCCCAGACGTGCAGTCCGAAAACGGCGTCGGGTTTCGGTGATTTCATTACGCCTTCCTCGATCATCATTTTTGCGCCCCAGGTGTTTTTGCCGTCGGGGATGAAGTCGCTCGGGCCTTCTTCGGCGGGCTGGAAATAGAACACCACGGTGCCGGGCAGGGTGTCGCGCATGCCCGTGAGAATTTTCGCCGTGCTGAGCAGGATCGCGGTGTGCGCATCGTGGCCGCAGGCGTGCATGACGTCGACTTCTTTGTCGAGGTAGGTGCCTTTGGCTTTCGAGGCGAACGGCAGATCGGAGACTTCCTTGACCGGCAGCGCGTCCATGTCGGCGCGCAGGGCCACGGTCGGGCCGGGGAGGGCGCCTTTGAGGACGGCGACCACGCCAGTGCGGGCGACGCCGGTTTTGACGTCCAGGCCCATCGCTTTGAGTTGTTTGGCGACCAGCTCGGCGGTGCGTTTTTCCGTGTTGCCGAGTTCCGGGTGGGCGTGGATGTCGCGGCGGGTTTCGAGCAGTTCGGGCTCGAGTTTTTGCGCCTGTTCGGCGATCGTTGTGCGGGTGCTTTCCAACGTCGCGGCGCCAGCGTGGCTGGCGAACAGGCTGAGTAGAACGGCTTGGGCAATGCGCGTCAGTTGCATCGGTTTCTCCTTGATTATTGTTGTCGGGCTTCCCTGCCTGTGACTGCAACCGCGCGCTTGAGTGCTATTCCTTCGGCTCGCCGCCACCGGCAGTGATCACTTGCACGCTCATGCGCGGCGTTGCCAGATCGAGTCCGGCTTCGTCGAGGTGGCGCTTGAGCGACAGGTTGAAGGCTCGGGACACTTCCCACTGTTTGATCGGCGCGGTCTTGAACCGGGCGCGCAGGATCGCACTGCCGGATTCGAAACTTTCGACACCCTGAATCTCCAGCGGCGACCAGATGTTGCGCCGCTGCAACGGATCGGTGCGCATCTTCTGCCCGACTTCGCGCATCAGTTTGATCGCGTCGTCGATTTCCATGTTGTACGGCACCGCGACGCGGAAGATCGCGTAGCCGAACTCCCGTGAGTAGTTCTTGATGCTTTTGATTTCGCTGAACGGGATGGTGTGAACGATGCCGTCGATGTCGCGCAGGCGCACGGTGCGGATGGTCAGCCCTTCGACGGTGCCGAGGTGGCCGCCGACGTCGACGTAGTCATCGATGGCCAGTGAGTCTTCGATGATGATGAACAAGCCGGTGATCAAGTCCGCAACCAGCGACTGTGCACCGAAACCGATGGCCAGACCGATCACACCGGCACCGGCCAATAGTGGCGTGACGTTCATGCCCATGTTCGCCAGCGCGACGATCAGCGCAATGATGAAAATCGCCACGAACAGCACGTTGCGGATCAGCGGCATCATCGTTTGCGCACGGGCATTTGCCAGACCTTTGCGCGAGCGGGTGAGGGCGTGGTGCACGGCGGTGTCGGCGAGGATCCAGATCAGCCAGGAGAAAATCAGTGTGCCGATCAGGCTGAACAGTTTGACGCTGACGTCGTGCCCTTCACCTTCGGCGAAACCGATCAGCGACTGGCCCCACACGCGCAGGCCGAGTTCGATGAAGACCAGCCAGACCACCAGGTGCGCGAGGGTGTAGAAGAAGTTTTTCAGGCGTTCGGAGTACAGCGCGTGGCGTTTCGGTCCGCGTTGCGGTTTCAGTGAGTGGCGGCGCACGAGGCCGTTGATCACCATGCACAACACCAGCAGCACGGTGCAGATCAGCGACTGGCGCAGTGCGGTGCTGGTGTCGCCGGCGGAGACGAACGTGGCGAACAGCGAGATGCCGACCAGCACCAGCGCCGGCACGTACCAGAAGGTGCCGAGGATTTCGATGGTATCGCTGAGGGCGCGGCGGGTCAGGCGTCGTGACAGCGGCTGGTTGCGAATCAAGTGCGCGATCGGCCGGCGGAAACGCAGGATAAACAGGCCGGTGGAGATTGCCGCGAGGACATTGGCGATGGTCGCGGCCGTGTGGGCCAGATGCACGCCGAGGCTTTCGATCAGGCGCGGATCGTTCAACGCTTCACCGAACGCGGCGAAGCTGCCGATCAGCCACAGCGGCCGGAACGCCTGATGACGCAGGATGTACAGCGCACGATGGCGGTGCGGGCCGTCGAGCAGGGAAAACGCGATCACGCAGATCGCCGAGAAACAGGTGCCGACCACCAACGCATAGGCCAGCACCATCGCCAGGCTTTTGCCTAGCGACGACGGTAGCGCGTAGCTCATGTAGACGGTCATTACCAACGCGATCAGCCATGGCCCGAGCTTGCGTAATGCAAAGCGCAGCATGTCGAGGGCTTTGGGGTGTTGCGGCAGTTCTTCGGTGAGGCCGAAGCGCATGCGTACCCGGTGACTGAGCCAGATCAGCGCGGCGGCGAGCAGGCTCCAGACCATCAGGATCATGGCGAAACCGAAAATGATCGGCAGCCACTCGTTGGCCGGTAGCAGCATCGCGCTCAGTTCGTCCTTGGCCAGGTCGAACTCGTTGCCCCAGCGGTTGAGCGGGCTGTCGGCACCGGTGAATTGCTTTTCGAAGTTGGCGAGGGTCCCGCCGATCAGGCCGAGTACGCCTTCTTCGGGGCTGGCCTGAGCCTTTTTGGTGGCGTCGCGCAGTTTCTTCAGATCGGTCAGCAACTGTGCGCGTTGCTTGTCGTTTTCCAGCGACTTGATGACTTCGTCGAGGGACTGGCCGAGCGGTTCCTGCGCTTCGGGCTGCGCTTTGTTGGTGTTGAGCAGACCGGGTAAACCGACCGCTTGGGCGGGCGCCAGCGGCAACAGCGTCATCAGGCAGACGAGGAACAGGCTGGGCAAAGCAAAAAGACGAGCGAACACTAGGCGGTCAACCTCGCAAGGGGCGGATTCGCTGGAGTGTACGAGGCCCACTAATGCATTGCGAGCCGGGCGCGGATTTATTCGTTGAGTTTGGCGAGGATCTTGTACACCACCGTGGCGAGGATCGTCAGCATGCCGATCCACATGGCGAACACCCCGGCGTTCTTGTCACGGAAGTTGAAACCGATCGCCAACAGGATCATTCCGCACAGGATGGGAATGAGCATGGCGTGGAACGAAGACATCGAGATCATGGAGACTGCCTTGTCGAAATGAATGATGTAAGTCTAGGTCGGTTTCTGCCGGCCGGTATTGATCTGAGTAGGAGCTGCCGAAGGCTGCGATCTTTTGATTTTGTTTTTAAGATCAAAAGATCGCAGCCTTCGGCAGCTCCTACATTGAATCGCATTTTGCCGAAGGTTTTAAGGCAACTCGCGGCAGGCGTAGAACGCGCTCAGCACTTTGACCAGATGCGCCAGGTCATGGCTGCCGCACAGTTCGCGGATCGAGTGCATGGCGAAGGTCGGCAGGCCGATATCGACAGTGCGCACACCAAGGTGGCTGGCGGTGATCGGGCCGATGGTCGAGCCACAGCCCATGTCGCTGCGCACCACGAAGCTTTGCACCGGCACTTCTTCGGCCATGCACAGGTGGCGGAAGAACCCGGCGGTTTCACTGTTGGTCGCGTAGCGCTGGTTGCTGTTGACCTTGATCACCGGACCGGCGTTGAGTTTCGGGCCGTGGTTGGCGTCGTGCTTTTCGGCGTAGTTGGGGTGCACGCCGTGGGCGTTGTCGGCCGAGACCAGCAGGGATTTCTGGATGGTGCGGACGAATTCATCACCTTCCGGCAGCAGGCGGCGCAGGGTCTGTTCGAGCATCGGGCCGTCGGCACCGCAGGCCGAGCAGGAGCCGACTTCTTCGTGGTCGTTGCACACCAGCACGCAGGTTTCGTCGGTTTCGGCGGTGAGCAAGGCTTGCAGGCCGGCGTAGCACGACAGCAGGTTGTCGAGACGCGCGCCGGCGATGAAGTCGCCATTGAGGCCAATAACGGCGGCACTTTGCGTGTCGTAGAAACTCAACTCGTAATCCAGCACGACGTCGGCGTTCAAGCCATGTTCGCGGGCCAGTTGATCGGTGAGCACGGCACGGAAATCGACACGCTCGTCACCGGCAAATTGCGCGAGGATCGGCGGCAGTTCGGTCTGCGCGTTGATCGCCCACCCCTGATTGGCTTCACGGTTGAGGTGAATGGCCAGGTTGGGAATGATCGCGATCGGTGCCTTGAAATCGATCAACTGGCTTTCGACCTTGCCGTCGCGGCGGAAGGTTACGCGGCCGGCCAGCGACAGGTCGCGGTCGAACCACGGTGCCAGCAGCGCGCCGCCGTAGACTTCAACGCCCAGTTGCCAGAAGCCCTGACGCTGCAACTCCGGTTGCGGCTTGACCCGCAGGCACGGGCTGTCGGTGTGCGCGCCGACCAGGCGGATGCCGCCGTGCAGTGGCGAAGTGCGGCCCATTTTGATCGCGACTATCGAGGAGTCGTTGCGGGTGACGTAATAGCGGCCGTTCGGCTCGGTGGTCCATGGCTCGCGCTCGTCGAGGCGCACATAACCGGCAGCCTCCAGACGCTGCACCAGACTGGCGGTGGCGTGGAATGGGGTAGGGGAGGCCTTGAGAAAGTCGATCAGGCCTTGGTTCAACTCTTCGCGCATAAGAAACTCCAGACAGCAATGGGCGGGAGTTTAACGCATCGGCCGGGGAATTGAATCTGCACCGGACCTCTGTAGGAGTGAGCCTGCTCGCGATAGCGGTGTGTCATTCAAGTAAGTCTTGTCTGACATACCGCTATCGCGAGCAGGCTCACTCCTACAAGGGGTTACGGTGCCTGTCAGAACGGTGCGGGGCACTCGAAGCGCAGGCGTTCGCCGGTTTGCGGGTGGGTGAAGCTGAGCATGCTCGCGTGCAGGCACAGACGCGGCCATGCCGCCAGCGCCTGCTCGTGAGCGTAGAGCCCGTCGCCGAGCAGCGGGTGCCCGATCGACAGCATGTGCACGCGCAACTGGTGCGAACGACCGGTAATCGGCGTCAGCTCGACGCGACACCAGTCGCCGCAACGCTCCAGCACGCGCCAGAAGGTCAGCGCGTGTTTGCCGAATTCATGATCAACCACATGGCGCGGTTTGGTCGGTGGGTCGTAACGCAGCGGCAAGTCGATGCTGCCACTGTCGAGTTCCGGCTGACCCCAGGCCAAAGCGGTGTAGGCCTTTTCGGTTTCGCGGTCGTGAAACTGGCGCGACAGTTCGCGATGCGTGTCGGCGTCACGCGCAAGCAAAATGATGCCGGAGGTTTCCCAGTCCAGGCGATGGACGATGCGCGCTTCCGGGTAGCCGTTTTCCTGCAAACGGGTGATCAGGCAATCCTTGTTGTCGTCGGCGCGACCGGGCACCGAGAGCAGCAACGTCGGCTTGTTCACCACCAGTACGGCGGCGTCCTGATGGAGGATGTGGATGTTGGACAGCGGCATTAAAACAGCCTCGTAACAAATGCCAACGGCGGTTCAGGGCCATTCCCGCATGGGATGGCCCTGAACCGCCGTCGTACCTGCCGGATCGACTCAGCGATCAGGCAGGGTGATGTTGAGTTCCAGAATCGAGCAACTGCCCTGGCTTTCCAGTGCAACATGTACGTCGTCGTTACCGATGTTGACGTACTTGCGGATCACGTCGACCAGTTCCTTCTGCAAGGCTGGCAAGTAATCCGGCGTGCTGCGCTGGCCGCGCTCATGCGCCACGATGATCTGTAGACGCTCTTTCGCTACCGAGGCGGTACTTGGCTTTTTGTTGGCACGAAAGAAGTCAAAAAGGTTCATTACCTACCTCCAAACAGGCGCTCGAAGAATCCCTTCTTCTCGACATCGAGGAAACGGTGGGCTTTTTCTTTGCCCAGCAGACGGTCGACGGTATCGCTGTAAGCCTGACCGGCATCGCTCTGGTCGTCGAGAATCACCGGCACGCCCTGGTTGGATGCCTTGAGCACCGCCTGGGATTCCGGGATCACGCCGAGCAGGGTTACCGAGAGGATTTCCTTGACGTCTTCAACGCCGAGCATTTCGCCCTTTTCAACACGCTCTGGATGGTAGCGAGTGATCAGCAGGTGTTCCTTGATCGGGTCTTCGCCACGTTCGGCGCGACGCGATTTGCTCGCCAGCAGGCCGAGCATGCGGTCCGAATCTCGTACCGAGGACACTTCCGGGTTGGTCACGACGATCGCTTCATCAGCGAAGTACATGGCCAGGTGTGCACCTTTTTCGATGCCGGCCGGGGAGTCGCAGACGACGAACTCGAATTGTTCCTTGAGCTCCATCAGGACTTTTTCCACGCCTTCGACAGTCAGCGCGTCTTTGTCGCGGGTCTGACTGGCGGCCAGTACGTAGAGGTTTTCCAGGCGCTTGTCTTTGATCAGGGCCTGTTGCAGGTTGGCTTCGCCGTTGACCACGTTGACGAAGTCATACACCACGCGGCGCTCGCAACCCATGATCAGGTCAAGGTTACGCAAGCCCACGTCGAAGTCGACGATCACTGTTTTGTGGCCGCGCAGAGCGAGGCCGGTACCGATAGCGGCGCTGGTGGTGGTCTTACCCACACCACCCTTGCCGGATGTAACCACGAGAATCTTGGCCAAGGTGTTTCACCCCTAAGGAAGAAGGACTTTTTAGCCCCTGAAAAACATCTCTTGAAAACTACTGCAGTCGGACAGCCTTGGCTGGAATTCGGCGTTGAGCCTTTTTCCTACTTCGTTTGAGCCGTTTTCGCTACGTTTTAGAGATGCTTGGAAAATGCGGCAGTATCCGTTAAAGCCGAATGATGTTCAACACGTCGCCCGACAGGCTGACCTGTACGCCCGAGCCCCACATAGGGTCGCGACGCAAATCTTCGGAAACCTTGTAATGACCGGCGATGGAGATCAGTTCAGCGCTCAATTGCTGACAGAAAATCCGTGCCTTGGTGTCACCCTTCACGCCGGCCAGCGCCCGACCGCGCATCGGGCCGTATACATGGATGTTGCCATCGGCGAGAAGTTCCGCCCCCGGACTGACCGAGGACACCACGACCAGATCGCCACCCTGCGCATATATCTGTTGGCCACCACGTACTGGCGTGGTGATGACGCGGGTCGGTTTGACCGTTGGCTCCGGCGGTTTTTCCGGTTTCTTTTTGACTTCGGCTTCGGGTGTTTCCAGCGGCCGCTCACGGGCGCCCGACGGCGGCAATACCGGAATGTCGATGGCGATGGCGGCGGCGATGTCTTCGATGCGGCTGGCGCGAATCGCCAGGGTGCGCAGGCCATGTTGACGGCAGACGCGCATCAGGCCCGGCAGATCGACGGCACCTTCGCTCGGCGGCAGTTTGTCCAGCGCCAGAACCAGCGGCGCGTTGCTGAAGAAGTTCGGCGCCTGGGCGACTTTGGCGGCCAATTGCCGATCGAGGCTTTCGAGGTCGTTACGGGCCAGTTCCAGCACAGTAATGGCCAGCATGCTGCCCTTGAGCTGAAATACGGGATCTTGGTCTAACGGTTCGGTTTGGCTCATGTCGGCATACAACGGCTTGTCACTAAAAGTGCCGAGACTTATAACGAGAACGCCCGCAGGCCGCAAGCCGGGTCGAACGATGTAGAATGCGCGGCCACTGTATTTACGGAAGCTTTAATGGATCGCCCGCGTTTTCGAAAAGCATTTTTATCGCCACGCTTCTGGCCGCTCTGGTGCGGTCTGGGGCTTTTGTGGCTGATCGTGCAGTTGCCGTATCCGGCCTTGCTGACCATCGGTCGAGTTTTGGGCGCCTTGATGTATCGCGTGGCCGGCGACCGGCGGCGCATCGCCAAGCGCAATCTTGAGCTGTGCTTCCCGGAAAAATCCGCCGCCGAGCGCAAACGCCTGCTCAAGGAAAACTTCGCCTCCACCGGCATCGCATTCTTTGAAATGGCCATGAGCTGGTGGTGGTCGCGTGAACGTCTGGCCAAGCTGGCCCATGTCGAAGGCCTGGAGCATTTGCAAAAGGCCCGGCGCGAAGGCAAAGGCGTGATCCTGATGGCGGCGCATTTCACCACGCTGGAAATCGGTGCGGCGTTGCTCGGTCAGCAGCACACCATCGACGGCATGTACCGCGAGCACAAGAATCCGTTGTTTGACTATGTTCAGCGCCAGGGCCGCGAGCGGCACAACCTCGACTCGCTGGCGGTGGAGCGTGACGACGTGCGCGGCATGCTCAAGCTGCTGCGCTCCGGTCGCGCGATCTGGTATGCGCCGGATCAGGATTACGGCGCCAAGCAGAGCATCTTCGTGCCGCTGTTTGGCATTCAAGCCGCGACCGTGACTGCGACCACCAAGTTTGCTCGTTTGGGTAAAGCGCTGGTGGTGCCGTTCACGCAGGAGCGTTTGGCCGACGGCAGCGGTTATCGCTTGGTGATTCATCCTCCGCTGGAAGATTTCCCTGGCGAAACCGAAGAGGCCGACTGCATCCGCATCAATCAGTGGGTCGAGAGCGCCTTGCGTGCCTGCCCCGAGCAATATCTGTGGGCGCACCGTCGCTTCAAGAGCCGTCCACCGGGCGAGCCAAAGCTGTACGCCAAACGCGGTTGATTCACCCATCCTTTTAAGCACCATGGAGTGTTGCGATGAGCCCAGCTGAACCGGTCACAGGTTTGATTCTTTCCGGCGGCGGGGCTCGGGCGGCGTATCAGGTGGGGGTGCTGGCGGCGATTGCCGAATTGCTGCCGGTGGGCGCGGACAATCCGTTTCCGGTGATCGTCGGCACCTCGGCTGGGGCGATCAATGCGGTCAGTCTCGCCAGTGGTGCCACGGATTTTCGCGCTGCGATCGAGCGTCTCACCTTGTTCTGGCAGGGCTTTCGCAGTCATCGCGTGCTGCGCAGTGACTGGCCCGGGGTTATCCGTCAGGCCAGCCGCTTTGTCAGCCACAGCCTGCTCGGCCTCGGTCGGCAATTGCCGGTGGCGCTGCTCAACAGTTCGCCGCTGCGCGAACTGCTCAATGAAAAACTGCACATGCCCGGCATCGCCGAATCGATTGCGCGCAAGCAATTGCATGCGGTGGCGGTGACCGCGTTCGGCTATGAGTCGGGGCAGGCGGTGACGTTCTATCAGGGCGGCGGCAAGATCGATGCATGGCTGCGGCATCGGCGCATCGGGGTGCCGACGCAGTTGTCGGTGGATCACTTGCTGGCCAGTTCGGCGATTCCGTTGTTGTTCGCGCCGGTGAAAATTGGCGATGAATACTTTGGCGATGGCGCGGTGCGGCAATCGGCGCCGATCAGCCCGGCGCTGCACTTAGGGGCGAGCCGGGTGCTGGTGGTGGGTGTCAGCGGCAACCCGCGCGGGCTTGATCCGCAGCAGCCGCTGGAGCGCGCCTACACGGGGCAACAGCCGACGCTGGCGCAGATTGGCGGGCACATGCTCAACAGCACGTTCATTGACAGCCTTGAGAGCGACATCGAGTTGCTGCAGCGTCTCAACCAGTTCAGCCACTTGATGCCTGCCGGCACGCCGACGCGCGAGCTCGGTGTGGCACCGGTGGAGGTGCTGGTAATTTCGCCGAGTCAGCCGATCGATGAGATCGCGGCGCGGCATCGCCAGGAATTGCCGGCGGCGTTGCGTTTGTTCTTGCGCGGGCCGGGAGCGACCAAGACCAGTGGGGCTGGGGTGTTGAGTTATCTGCTGTTCGAGGCGGGGTATTGCAGCGAGTTGATTGATCTGGGGCGGCGTGATGCGCTGGCCAAACGTGAGGAGTTGTGCCGGTTTTTGGGCATATCCGAAGCGGTGGTTCCGGCTTGAGATTTGTGGTGCCGCCATTCGCGAGCAAGCTCGCTCCCACAGGGTTCGGCGTCGTATGCGGCATTTGCATTCAACATAGAACCACTGTGGGAGCGAGCTTGCTCGCGAAGGCGTCCATACGGACGCCGCCGGATCAGAAGTGGAACTTCACCAGGAAGCTCGTGGTGCTCTGATTGGTCTTGAACGCACCGGTGTCGTCGATGCCGTACTTGTCTTTCCAGTAGTCGTATTCCACACCGACATACAACTGCTTCTCGCCGAAACTCAACGCCTTGCCCAAGTCGTATTTGACCTGTGGGTTGAAGTGCAGGTTGGCGTGGTAATCGCCTTTGGAGTTGGAGTCGTTGTCGGTGACCCAGTCCATGAAGCCGTCGATCAGGATGTCCGACTTGCCGACCGGGATGGTATAGGACCAGACCGGGGTGATCTGCCAGACGTTGTCACCGGCGCGAGCACCTTGGGTGTGACGCTGGTAGAAGTTCAACTGGAAGTAGTCGAAGCCCGGGATCGCCAGGTCGAAGCCTGGACCGATCAGGTACGACTCGGTGTCGCCTTCGCCGAACTCGTAAGTCATCGCCACCAGCACGTCTTTGATCGGGCCGAACTCGATCTTCTGGTCGAGCACTTTGCCCAGCGAGATGCGCGGGCTGAACTCGCCGTAGTAGGTGTTCGGACCGTTGCTGAAGTCCTTGCCACCGTTGTAGAAGATCTTGTCGAGGAAGAAGAAGTTGTCCCCGTACTTCCACGCATCGGCGTGCTCGAAGGTGACGGTCTGCTGGATGCGCGGGTTGACCTGGAAGTCCTTGCCATAGAGGTAGGTCAGGCTGTTGTTCTGCCACTGCAGCAGGCCCTCGGCCATGGCCTGGCCGCCGGCCAACATTGATCCCGCGAGCATCAGGCTGGTGCACATACGTTTCATTCGGTTGCTCCCAAAGTAGGTGTTCCACGTTTATTTTTTTAAGATCGGCGCTCTGGTGTGGCGCCTTTTTTCGTTGCTGCAAAAGTCATCCGATCGGTCAGCTTCGTTGCTGTTAGCAAGAGCCGAGCCAAGGCTTTCGAAAAGCAAAAAAACACCCGCTCGGCTGCTGAAAAACAGTCGATTGAGTGTGTTTTCGGGATGCCTCGGTACTGACCGGGGCCGGGATAAGTTGGCTTTTCGGTCAGGAATTAAATCCGGGCTTTTTTTTAGACCGAATTCAAGAGGCCGCGGAGAATACTGACTCAACGGCCAGGTCTCAAGTGCCCCGCAACAGAGCACCGACGACAGGCATGGGGCACGGTTGCGGGCCATCTTAGAAGTGCACCTTCACCAGCAGGCTGGCGGTGTTCTGATTGGTGTCGAAGTTGTGGGTGTTTTCGACGCCGTATTTATTTTTCCAATAACTGTATTCGGTACCGACATACAGTTGCTTGTGGCTCCAGCCCAAGGCTTTGCCCAGGTCATATTTGATCTGCGGGTTGATGTGCAGGTTGGCGTGATAGGTGCCGCGCGAGTTCTCATCGTTGTCGACCACCCAGTCGAGGTAGCCGTCAATCAGCACATCGGAATTGCCCAGGGGAAAGCTGTAGGACCAGCCGGGGGTGATCTGCCAGACGCCATCGCCGGGGCGCGGGCCTTCGGTCTGGCGGCGGAAAATGTTCAGGGTGACGTAGTTGAAGCCGGGCACCTTGAGGTCGAAGCCGGGGCCGATCAGATAGGCCTCACTGTCGCCTTCGCCGTACTCGTAAGTCATGGCGAGCAGGACGTCTTTGATCGGGCCGAACTCAAGTTTCTGGTCGAAGATCTTGCCGAACGAGAAGCGCGGGGTGAATTCACCGTAGAAGGCGTGTGGGCCTTTGTTCGCGTCTTCTTTGCCGTTGTAGAAGATCTTGTCGACGAACAGGAAGTTGTCGCCGTACTTCCACTTGTCGGCGTGCTCGAAGGTCAGCGTCTGCTGGATCGACGGGTTGATCGCGAAGTTCTTGCCGTACAGATAGCTGAGGCTGTTGGTCTGCCACAGCAGTAAATCGCCGGCCATGGCCTGACTCGCGGCCAGCAGGCCGCCACTCAACAGAACGTTGGTTTGCGTGCGAATCATCTGTTGCTCCCTCTTGTTTTTATTGTTTGAGGCAGGGCGTTGCACAGTCCCTGTGGGAGCGAGCTTGCTCGCGAAAGCGGTGTGTCATTCAACAGGGATGTTGACTGACATGGCCTCTTCGCGAGCAAGCTCGCTCCCACAGGGATAATCGGTAATGCTGTTAATGCGCATGGCAGTCGTTGATCGCTGCGCGCTCTTTGCCGCCGAGAATGTTGAACAGCAGGTTCAGCGTCAGCGCGCTGAGCGTGGCCATGGCGATGCCGCTGTGAGTAATCGGGCTCATCCATAGCGGTAGATGCGCGAAGAACTCCGGACGTACCACCGGGATCAGGCCCATGCCGATGCTCACCGCCACCAGCAGTTGGTTGCGCCGATCACCGATGTCGGCTTCCTGGAGAATCTTGATGCCGGTGGCCGCGACCATGCCGAACATCGCAATCGCTGCGCCGCCCAACACTGCTGGGGGAATAGAGGCAACAAGGAATGCGGCTTTTGGCAGCAGGCTCAGGACGATCAGCAAGCCACCGGCAACGATGGTCACCGAGCGGCAACGTACACCGGTCATCTGCACCAGACCGATGTTCTGCGCGAACGAGGAGTGGGTGAAAGTGTTGAAGAAACCAGCGACAAACGAGGCGCCGGCATCACACAGCAAGCCGCGACGCAGCATGCGTGGGCAGACTTCCTGGCCGGTGATCTTGCCCAGCGCGAGGAACATCCCGGTGGATTCTACGAAGATGATCACCACCACCAGACACATCGACAGGATCGGTGCCAGTTCGAATTTCGGCATGCCGAAATGCAGCGGGGTGACGAACTGAATCCATGGCGCGTTGGCCATGCCGCTCAGGTCGACCATGCCGATCGCGCCGCACAGGATGTAGCCGAAGCACATGCCGATCAGTACGGAAATGTTCACCCAGAAACCGCGCATGAAGCGGTGGACCAGCAGGATAGTGCCCAACACCAGTGCGGCGATGGCCAGATAAATCGGTGAGCCGAATTGCGCGGCGCCAGCACCGCCGCCGGCCCAATTCACGGCCACGGGGAACAGCGATAAACCGATCGAGGTGATGACCGTGCCGGTCACCAGCGGCGGGAAAAAGCGCACGACTTTGGACATGAACGGCGCGATGAGCATACCGAAGAAACCGGCGGCAATCGTCGCACCGAAGATGCCTTGCAGGCCGATACCGGGCATGCCGGCCATGGCGACCATGCTGCCGACAGCGGCAAAACTGGCGCCCATCATCACCGGCATGCGAATGCCCATCGGGCCGATGCCCATGGACTGCACGATGGTGGCGATACCGGCGACCAGCAGGTCGGCGTTGATCAGGAAGGCAATTTCTTCACGACTCAGGCCAGCGGCCTGTCCAATGATCAGCGGCACCGCGATGGCACCACCGTACATCAGCAGAACATGTTGCAAACCGACCAGGATCAGTTGCAAAAGGGGCAATCGCTGAATGGCGGGTGCGTCGGGGATGCGCGCTTTGGACAGCTCGGACATGCAACACCTCGGATCTTTTTATTCTTGTGATTAACAGCTGTCGGGTTGCTCACAGCTGTTTCTTTGCATCAGGTCGACCGCGTTGCGGCCATTCGCGAGCAAGCTCGCTCCCACAGGAAATGCGTGATCTCTGTGGGAGCGAGCCTGCTCGCGAAGCTTTGTTGCTTAGTTGGTCTGTGCTCCCTGGGCGATCCATGCACCGATCAGGTCACGTTCCTGCTGGGTCATCTGAGTGATGTTGCCCAGTGGCATGATCTGCGTGGTGATGGCTTGCGCCTGGATGCGTGCCGCGTTCTGACGGATCTGCTCAGGGGTGTCGAACATCACACCGGCAGGCGCCGCACTGAACAACGGGCTGGTTGGTTTGGCCGAGTGGCAAACCGCGCAACGCTCTTGAATCACGCTGTGCACTTTGTCAAAACCAGGACCGGCGTTGGACGCTTGCGCCGGTGCTGCGGCAGGTTCAGCCGGTGCTGCAGGTGCCGCCGCTTCAGCCGGTTTCGCGCCACCGCCCAATGCCGTTTCCGGCAGCGGTTGGTACTCGATTTTCGCTGGTGCCTTGGCCACTTCCGGCGCGGTCGACATCGGCGTTGGGCCGGTGACGTAGGCCAGAGTGATCATGCCCACCGCCGCAACCGGCAGAGTCCAGGCAAACTTGTGGCTGTCGTGACGGGTGTTGAAGTAGTGACGCACCAACACCGCCAACACGGCGATCCCGGCCAGGATCAACCAGTTGTACTGGCTGCCATAGGTGCTCGGGAAGTGGTTGCTGATCATGATGAACAGCACCGGCAGGGTGAAGTAGTTGTTGTGACGCGAACGCAGCAAGCCTTTGGCTGGCAGCGCCGGGTCCGGCGTACGGTTCTCGGCAATCGCCGCGACCAGTGCGCGTTGCGCCGGCATGATGATGCGGAACACGTTACCGACCATGATGGTGCCGATGATCGCGCCGACGTGCAGGTACGCACCACGACCGCTGAACACTTTGCTGAAGCCATACGCCGCGCCGATGATCAGCACGAACAGAATGAAGCCGAGCAGAGCAGGGCGTTTGCCCAAGGCCGAATCACAGAGGAAGGAGTAGATGAACCAGCCGAGGAACAGCGAGCCGATACCGATGGCCACGCCTTCAGGGCCGCTCAGGGTGCTGCCCGGAGCCAGCAGGTAGAGCGTTGGATTGGAGTAGAACACCACGCACAGCAGCGCGATACCCGACATCCAGGTGAAGTAGGCTTCCCATTTGAACCAGTGCAGGTTCTCCGGCATCGCCGGTGGGGCCAGTTTGTATTTTTCCAGGTGATAGATACCGCCACCGTGGATCGCCCACAGGTCACCGGCCAGGCCGGTTTTCGGGTTGACGCGGTTGAGGTTGTTCTCCAGCCAGACGAAGTAGAACGACGCGCCGATCCAGGCCACGCCAGTAATCATGTGAACCCAGCGCACGCTCAGGTTCAGCCATTCCAACAGATGTGCTTCCACAGTCTTTACCTCTCGCCTGTCACTCTTGTTGTCGAGTGATCAGACCTTCTCTTATTGGTGGGGGGCGAGGATCAAACGCTCATCCTCTTTGAAAAAATGCTCATCGCAGTTATTGCCTGTGCCACTGCGATCAACCACCAGGAAGTCATCCCGCTTTTCGATCGTCAGCACCGGATGGTGCCAAACGCCGCGATGGTAATTAATGCCCTGCCTGCCGTTGGTGACGAAGGCGCGGACCAAGCCTGATACAGGTTCATCGCCAACTGGCGCGACCACGATCAGAAAGGGGTTGCCGAGCAGCGGTATGAAAGCCTGGCTGCCCAGCGGATGGCGTTCCAGCATGCAAACGGTCAGCGGCATGTCCTGCGCGTCGGCGCGGAAGATGCTGATGATCGCGTTGTCCTCAGGCTGAGCGGTTTCGACCGTCGCCAGTTTGTGGAAGCGCATGGTCGAACCGTTGTTGATCATGAAGTGATCGCTGCCGTCGGTTTCGATCACGTCACCGAAAGGGGCGAAGGCTTCTTTGCTCAGCGGTTCAATCGTTAGTGTGCGCATGCTGTTCTTCTTATCCGAATTCTGTGTTGTTCAACTTGTCAGTGCGTCTTGCGCGATCCCTGTAGGAGCTGGCGAAGCCTGCGATCTTTTGACTTGGTTTTTAAGATCAAAAGATCGCAGCCTGCGGCAGCTCCTACAGGCTCAGCATTACTTCGCGACCTTGCCGAGTACGCGCAGGCGACTTACGCCACCGTCCGGGAACACGTTCAGGCGGATGTGGGTGATCGGGCCCAGCGCCTTGATCTGCTCGACGAAGGTGTGTTCGGCGTGCATTTCCAGCTTCTGGCTCGGCAGCAGTTCACGCCAGAACAGCGACTGGGTTTCGATCTGGCTGTCAGTACCGCCCTTGACGAACGCGCCCTGGATCGAGCAGGTGTCCGGGTAGTTGCCTTTGAAGTGCAGGGTGTCGACGACGATCTTCTCGATCTCGCCCGGATGACCCAGCGCGACGATGACCCAGTCATTGCCCGGGGTACGACGACGTGCAGTTTCCCAGCCGTCGCCCATGTTGATGCCACGGCCCGGGTTGAGGATGTTGCTCATGCGGCCGAAGTGTTCGTCGGAGCAGGCGAGGGCGCGGCCACCGTTAAGGGCTGCTGCCAGATCGACTTGCTCGTTATCGCCAACCGCCGACCAGTCGCGGAACGGAATGCCGTACACGCGCAGACGGGCTACACCGCCGTCCGGGTAGATGTTGAAGCGCAGGTGGCTGAACGCTTGGTCGTTGCTGATTTCGTGGTAGTGGTGGCTGTTGCCCTGCAGCTCGACGGCCGACAGCACTTCAGTCCACTGAGTGTTTTCATCAGGCTCGCCCGAGGCCAGGAAGCACGCTTCCAGAGAGGCCGATGGCGGGAAGTTGCCGGTGAAGAATGAAGTGTCGATGTCCACGCCTTTGATCGAGCCCGGTACGCCCAGACGAATCACAGCGCTGTCGAAGCCTTCGAAGCGCTTGCGGCGCGATTCCCAGCCGTCCATCCACTTGCCGTTGTCATCGAACACGCCCTCCTTCCATACGGCCGGGGTCGGTTGGAACAGACGATTGGCGTCTGCGAACCAGTCATCGGTGACCGAGATGATTTTGGTGCCCAGACGGGCATCGGCCAGGTTGACGAATTTTTCGAAAGGTACGGCGTAAGCTTTCATTCTTCTTGTCTGCCTTTAAATAAGTGGCTGGGGATGCTTGCAAGACCCTGGGTACTCTCCGCGTTTGATGTACTCGGGTCAGGCTCGCTATAGGGTCAGTAAACGGAACAGGGCAATCTTGTTGATCTCCGCCAGCGCGCATTTGAACTCGGTGTCTTGCGAGTTGTGAATGCGCGTTTCGAACGCCGCGAGGATCTGATGCCGGTTGCTGCCTTTTACCGCCATGATGAAGGGAAACTTGAACTTGGCTTTGTAGGCGTCGTTCAGCTCGGTGAAGCGCTGGAACTCTTCGGCCGTGCATTGGTGAATACCGGCGCCAGCCTGTTCATTGGTGCTGGCTTCGGTCAGTTGGCCCTGAACGGCAGCTTTGCCGGCCAGGTCCGGGTGAGCGTTGATCAGTGCAAGCTGGCTGGCGTGATCGGCGCTCAACAGGATGTCGCTCATGCGCTGGTGCAGGGTTTCGATCTCGTCGATCGAAGCGTCCGCGCCCAGGTCATAGGCCTTCTCGGCCACCCATGGCGAATGTTCGTAGATGTCGGCGAAGGCTTTGACGAAAGCGTCGCGGCTCAGGCTCGACGGTTGCAGGGTTTGAAAGCGGCTCATTGGGCGGCCCCTTGGTACGGCTGGGTTTCGTGCCAGTGACGCGCGATATCGACGCGGCGGCTGAACCACACCTGTTCATGACTTTTGGCGTATTCGATAAAGCGTTTGAGCGAAGCGATGCGACCCGGACGGCCGATGAGGCGGCAGTGCAGACCGATCGACAGCATCTTCGGCGCTTCGGCACCTTCGGCGTAAAGCACGTCGAACGCGTCTTTGAGGTATTCGAAGAAGTCGTCACCCTTGTTGAAACCTTGCACCTGGGTGAAGCGCATGTCGTTGGTGTCGAGGGTATACGGGATCACCAGATGCGGCTTGCCGGTCGGGTTGTTCGGTTCCCAGTAGGGCAGGTCATCGTCGTAGGTGTCGCAGTCGTAGAGGAAACCACCTTCTTCCATGACCAGACGACGGGTGTTCGGGCCGGTGCGGCCGGTGTACCAGCCCAGTGGGCGCTCGCCGGTGATTTCGGTGAGAACGCGGATCGCTTCGAGCATGTGCTCACGTTCCTGCGCTTCGTCCATGTACTGGTAGTCGATCCAGCGATAGCCGTGGCTGCAGATCTCGTGGCCGGCATCGACCATTGCGCGGATCACGTCCGGGTGGCGCTGGGCGGCCATGGCGACTGCGAAGATGGTCAACGGAATGTCGAATTCCTTGAACAGTTTCAGAATCCGCCAGACGCCGGCGCGGCTGCCATACTCGTAAAGCGATTCCATGCTCATATTGCGCGCGCCTTGCAGCGGCTGGGCGGCAACCATCTCGGACAGGAAGGCTTCGGATTCTTTGTCGCCGTGCAGAATGTTGCGCTCGCCGCCTTCTTCGTAATTGAGTACGAACGACAGGGCGATGCGGGCATTGCCCGGCCAGTGTGGGTGAGGAGGGTTACTGCCGTAACCGATCAGGTCGCGTGGGTAGTCAGCGCTCACTGCAGTCTTCCTTCTTGTTCGTTGACAGATTTGTGTGGCGGCCTGGCAGGCTGGCGTCACAGCGATGGGCTGATTGTATACAACTTTATTCGCAATTTGTAAGCCTGAATTTTCGCATTTTTCACCGACTGTCATCTTTTGCTGCTATTGGCGTGAGCCTGCAAGAAACCTGCCTGACCAGTCAGCTAATGGATAGGAGGTTCAATGAATAGGCGTGTTGCTGGCAGAACTCGAGGAAACCCCCGAATGGCGGGGGTGGTGTGAAAAATGTCGTTTTTATTGTGTACAATTTTTTTGAAAAGTGTCTTAATCAGTCGCTCGCCGCAACTTTTCGTGCTCCGAATCGGTGCGGTCTCCTTTTCAACTGACTTCGGGAGGCGCGAAGTCTGACTGCTCTTTGCGGCCAGGCGCGCAGAATCAATGGGACGTTTGACAACACACGTTTTGGACGCTGCACACGGTTGCCCTGGCAGTTCGATCAAGGTCGAGCTGTACCGCGTTGAAGGTTCGCACCTGGAATTGGTCGCCAGTGCTGTAACCAACAGCGATGGCCGGGTCGATGCGCCGCTGCTGCAAGGCGATGATTATCGTACCGGCGTTTATCAGGTTCAGTTCCACGCGGGCGATTACTACCGCGCCCGAGGCGTTCAGTTGCCGGAGCCGGCCTTTCTGGACGTGGTGGTGCTGCGCTTCGGCATTTCTGCCGAACAGGATCACTACCACGTGCCATTGCTGATTTCGCCTTACAGCTATTCCACGTACCGGGGCAGCTGACCCCCAAGCAGCTGCCCCCACCGGGAAGCGACTGCGCATATAGCTTCTTTGGTCTTTCGCCCGCTCACACTGCGGGCTTTTTTTCGTCTGCGTCGGGCTGATGTCAGACTTGGCCAGGCTTAAGGCTTGAACCGAAGCGATCGTTATTTTTGTCGGAAAACAAAAAGACTCGGTTGGCCCGAAGGATCTCTTTCCAGACCGCCTATCAAATATACGACCTTGTCTTCGGCGAGTGCTTTGTTCAACAGTACCTTGTCGGAAGGCTCATGTTTGTTGACCAGTGCTTTGGTTCGCAGCCAGTTCGTGACATCGAAATCCAGGTAGTTGCCCTGCATCAAGGCCGGGAAGCGCAGGATGAATACAAGGTCGACACCTTGCTGCTGAATCATCAATGCATCTTGCTGGGCCGCCGATCCCCGAAAGCTATAGGAAACCTGATAACCCTGTTCCGTCAGAATGCTCTGGAACAGTGTTCGCAGTTTTTTGCTGCGATACTCGTCGTTGATCTTGCGCAAATGCTGAGGCACGCGCTGCAAATCGAAGTCGATACGTTGCAGGCTTTCGGCGAACCCTGACGGTTTGGCAATGTAACTCTCGCCGGGTCGGGAAAGCGCAGGCAGTAACAACAACGGGTCGACCAGATCGTATCGGCTGACTTTTTGATCCCACATGTTTTGCGGCCTGACTGCCCAATACTGGAAGGTTTCAAACAAATCGTTCAGCCCGTAACCATTGAGCGTTTCGGCGTGATTGGCGCGATTGAACATGGCGCGGGCGACGGCACTCGCCGAATGATCTGCCATGTATGGAAAAGTATCGGCCACGTACTGCGCGAGGGGTTTTTTAAATGGAGGGCCAGCGACGACCTCCCATTTGTCGTTGATCGGTATTCCCCATCTTTCCTTCAACTTCACTGCGCCCTTGGGCTGCAACTGCGGGGTGGTGCGTAACATCTGCTCGAAAGCCTCGAAGCCTTCGGCGGCGAACAGTGGGGGTTTGATAAAGACCAGGGCGTCAGTGGCATGTCCCGCCTGCGAAACGATCGGATAGTGTTGTCCGTCGATCTCGATAGAGTCTCCGGTGCTTGGTTTTACGGCGCTTCCCCAGGCATGCCAGTCGCTGGCAGATGACACAGGAGCAGACGGCCCGGTAGCGTCCGGTTCAGCCTCCAGGCGTGGCCGTTTGCTTGGCCCGGCTGTCGGCTCCTCGGCGGCGGGGGCTGGTCGGCGATTGTCCGCTTGCACCGCGCCGCCGACCTTGCGACGCCAGAGCGTTGTTTGCGGTATCTGCTCGACCAGATCGCCGGTTGACCGCTGTCCGGACCACGCCAGTTCAAACTGGCCATCATCGTTGCGGCGCACCATGGCAGTGCCTTCTGCCATGTTGACGTAGGCATTTTTGTGCTTGTCGTAACGGATACCGTTCGTGGTGTCTGGCGCAATGGTCAGCAGCGCCGCCAGGTGCGGGGGCAGAAAGAGTGACGTCTGTGAGGGGGGCGCGGGTGCCAGCACTGGCGGTAACCGGGTTTCAGACGTTGGCGGGCGGGAATACCAGTCGGCCTCGAGACGCCAGCGTGGCTGACCGTCGATTTTTTCAGTAGGGGAGGCGTTACACCCGGAGCGGCGGGCCAGGGAATCTGCAAGTCGCCATCGACGTTGTGTTCGGCGCGGTAATAGCCACCTTCACCAAGATGCGCATAAAGATGATCTTCGGGGCTGAAAAACAAACCGTCCACGGATTCATGCGGTCGCAGCAGATGACTCTGCAAGGCGGGCCAGGAAATCTCCCTGAGTTTCGCATTGAGGTCGGTAGTCACTGGATCGGTTATGTACGTCACTGTTACTTGTGGGCTTGTATCCCTCCCTGAACTTGCGGTGGGAACGTTGTCGAGGAGCGAGGCAAGCAACGGGCCAGGCATAGGGCCAATCATAAGGGCGGGCGAATGGGGCGGCCCCTGATCCTGCACCGGTCGGGTCGTAGAAGTATCAGGCGTTCGATTGCCCATCGGGGGCTTGGGTGGTTTAGTCATTGGCGTATCTCTAAATGATCGATCGTTGAATGTTGTCGGGTCATGGGTTGATTGAATGGGCCGTGCAGTGTTTGTTGCGGGGTGCCTGTAACGGTCGTCCCGCAGGCAACAAATGGCCATCGTCGCCTTGCGACGTTGGGTTATTTCATTGGTTGTACTTGTCCAGGAAAGACTCAGCCCTCCCTGACGATAAACAGCGTTGCCAGACGTTGCGTGCGTTTATCAATGCCACCCAATAGATGGACCAGCCGCTGTTCCTCTCTATAAGTGGCCAATGTTTGCTGTTTTTCACCCATACGGATTTGCAGGTCGGTATCGCTCCAGGCAATACCGGGCGTTGCGTTGCGCTGTATTTGCTGACCGCTGACTGCTGGGAAGGTCAATACAAACAGGCTGTTGATCTTTTCCCGGTGGAACAGCAGCGTGTTTTCACCAGTGCTGAGCGTTGCAGACTCGAGGCGGTAGCCGTTTTTCGTCAGTACGGCGCTGAACAGTTTTCGCAGTTCAGGTGTCGCCGGCAGCACGGCATGATCGATCCAGAGCTGAGCAAATTGCCCCGGATCGAAATCCAGTCGCTGCAAACCTTCACCCAGCGAGGAAGGAAGCGCTGATGACCGTTGGGCCTCATTCAGAGCCGGCAGTTTGCGCAACAGGCAAAGTGGCTCGGCCAGATCCTGTCGCTGCACCTTGTTGTTCGTCCGGTCGGCCCAGAAGCGCAACGTCTGATTCAATACCGCCAGACCGTGGCCGTTGATGATTTCCGATCTGTTGGCCTGGTTGTACATGGCTCGGGCGAGGAAACTGGTCGATTCCTCGGTGAGATATTTGAAATGGGCTGAAATGTATTGCGTCAGCGGCAACTCGAACGGCAAGCGCTGGCCCAGAACGCTCCATCGATCATTGATCTTGACCACCCACCGGGGTTGCAAGGCGGGGTCGGTGACAAGCATGCGCTCGAAATTGTCATACAGATCCGGTGAAAACCGTGGGTGTTTCATATAGGCCATGGGGGTGTCGGCGATTAGGGTCTGAGTCACCACCGGGTAATAAAGGTTGTCGATTTCAACGTGCGTTTCCAGCGGCCAGGGGGTTGTCTTGCCCCAGTCGCGCCATGCCCCGTGAGACAGATCGAGCGTGCCATCGCTGGACGAAATCAGGCTTTGGGCAAGTGCCTGCGTATCGCTGGCACTGTCTGCGTCGTTGCTCATGAACGAGCGTTTACCGGGGCTTGGTGCGGAATCGGTCGGCGTCGCAGGTCGGCGCCTGTCCTGACGTGGATTGTCGTGGCGGGCAGAGGTTTGCGGATTTTTTTGCCGCCAGTAGAGCGTTCCGGGCATCCGTTCCAGAAATACGCCAGAGGGGTGGCGATCTGCGGCGGAGGTTTGCTGATAATCGCCGTCGTCATTTTTCCCCACCATGACCGTGCCTTCGGCGGTATCCACATAGGTTTTTCGATACCGGTCATACCGGATCGCATCGGGTGAGTCTGTTGCTGGAGAAAGCCGGGCCGCCAGATGCGGCGCCAGGTATGTCGGCGTGTGACCGGCAATCGGGCCAGGCGGGGGCGTGAAGGGGGCTGGTCTGCCTGAGTTTTCGACAAGCCAGGCCGGGATCTCGAAACGCCACAATGACTGGTCCCTGATTTTGCTGACGAACGGGCCGGGCACTCCGGGGGCAAAATCGAAGGGAATCTGATAGCGACCGTCGGATTGGCGCTCGACCAGCAAATGGCCTTCGTTCTCGACAGCGGCATAAATCCTGCCATCGACGCTGATGGACAGGCCGCTGTCGATATCCAGAGGAATCAACAAATGCAGGTGTTCAGCGGGCCAGGTGAGCGAGCGCAACGCAGTATTGGGTGACAATGGACGGTGGGCAGGCAGTTCGCTGACCAGCACCGATGGTGGGGGTGTCAATTCGCCGGTCGGCACATGGGGTGTGAGGTCAGCCATGCGCTGTTCACCCACCCGTGCGGTGTCGATAGCCGCGCCAGGGGCGGGACTGATATCAGCCGACTCCGCCGCCGGTGAACGGGGCCCCGTGGTGGAATCGGCTACGGCGGTACCCGGGATTTTTTTTGGTGGTTTGGCCATGCAGGTCATTCTCGATGGGGTTGGTTGGGGATGGACATGGCGCTCAACCTTCTCTGACGATGAACAGCAGCGTCTGCTGCGCAGAGACGGTTTGCGTGCCGCCGACCAGGTAAATGACCTTGTCGGGTTCGAGCATTTGCCGCCATCTGGATCGCGCCAGGCGGGCCCTGAGTGTCGGCGCCAGCAGTTCATCGCCAGGATCGCTCCTGCGATTCACCCTCCCGTCCGGGGTGCTTGGACGCAGACGCAAGACGAACACCACGTCCAGAGTGCTGCGCTGAAACAGCAAGGCATCCTCGCTGAACAGTCGACTGGTGCGATCCACGGCATAACCGTTGTCCTGCAGAAGCTCGCTGAATAACGCGCGCAGGCTGGAGCCGGGGGCGTGCACGGCCTCACGCCATCGTTGTTCGAACATCCGGGTATCAAAGTCGATGCGTTCCAGACCCGTGGCAAAGGGCGAGGGCAGCAACAGTGTCTGTCCATTCAGATGGGCGGAGGGTTGGGTGGGCAACACGGGAAGCATCATCAGCGGGTCAGCGAGCTCGCGTCTGGAGGCGAGGGCAAGGGTTCGGTTTTCCCAGTGATAGAAGGTGTCGAACAACGCGCGCAGTCCATCACCGTTGATGACTTCGCTGTGGTTGACCTCGTTGAACGCTGCTCGGGCGATGGCGCTCAAGGAGTGGTCGGCCAGGTACCGGAAAGAGGTGGCTACAGACTCAGTCAGCGATTTTTCGAATGACGGGAGTTCCACCACTGTCCATTGGTCATCTTTCCTGATGGCCCACTTCGGTTGCAGTGATGGATTGTTCTTGAGCATCTGCTCGAACGCGTCGTATCGACCCGGACTGAACAGCGGGTGTTGAAGGAAGACCAGGGTAGTGTCAGGCAGTACGCGTTGCGGCACGATCACGTAGTGCTGACCGTCTATTTCTATGGAGTCATGCCATTCGGGTTTGAGGGTCATCCCCCAGTGCCGCCATTCCCCGGCAGACGTGGCCGGTGCCAGCGGTCGGGCATCAGCTGTCGTCCCGGATATTGACCCTGTGTCGTCTGGTGTTTGCTCCTCTGCCAGGCGGGGACGTTTGCCGGGTGCGGGCGAACTTTCGTCGGCCTCGCTCGCAGGCCGTTTGTGCGCGGGGTGCGGTAAATCATGCTGCGATGATGATTGCGGCGCTTTTATCCGCCACTGTCCGCTGCCCGGTATCTGTTCAACGTCTGCGCCGAGCCAGTTTCGTTCGTGGGCGGAAGCCTGCCGGTAGTGCCCCTCGGGTTGCCGACGCACCAGACAGAGCGTGCCGTCTTCCATCTCGACATAGGTCGCTCCGCGTTTGTCGTGACGGAGGCCGTCCGGGCCGGCCGCGGTATTTCTTGTTCGCCAGTTGGCCTGGTCGGCCGTGAGGTGACTGGGCAATTCGCCGCCTGATGCGCCTGCCCTCGCACGATCTGCCTCGGGGGAGAGCACCGCTCGATCAACCGAATCGGGCCTCCACAAGGGCTGGCCGTCGATCTGTTGCAGAAACGGGCCGGGCTCCCCCAGAGACGCAGGCCAGAAAACTCGATAACGCCCGTTCGTTTGACGCTCGACTTGCAGGTAACCCTCGCCGATGACCTGCGCATACGTGCCGCCCTGCGGGCTGTGAAACAGGCCATTGTCGATCGCGCGCAACATATGAGCATTGGCAGCGGGCCAGGTAATGGAATTCATATTGCTCTCCAGCAACCTGGCAATCGATTCAGGCGATGCGTTGACCACTACCGATGGCAGGCGCCCGGTCGCGTCTGGTGCAACATCCGCCGACGGTTCTGGGGTGCGGACAGCGTTGCCTGCCGCGAGATCGGGAGTGTCGGTGCCGGAACGGGGGCCCGAGGACTGATTCGATCCCGGTCTCGGCGGGGTCGACAAGGCGTCGGACGGCGTGGTCAGTGGAATTGGCTTGGGTGGCTTCACCATCCTTGGTGCTCCATTGGGTTATTGGGTTACGAACGGCTTTCAGCCTTCTCTGACGATGAAGAAACTCTTTTTGCTCGGCCCGGTTGGTTGCACGCCGCCCACCAGATAGATGACCTGTTTCTGGGCCAGGTGAATGTTCAATTCGCGCTGGGCCGCGGGGGTCAGCCTTGCCTGAAACGCGGAACCGGAGATTTCGCTGCCTGGTAACGTGGGGCGAGGAATCGAGTGACCGGTGATGCGCGGCAGTTTCAACACGAACACCGCAGCGACGCCTTCGCGGTGAAAGATCAATGCTCCTTCCTGCAATGCGCGCGAGGACGGATGGAGCGTGTAGCCGTTGTTGCGCAGAAGCGTGCCGAACACGTTGCGCAGATTGGCAGGGGTGGGTGCTGCTGCGTATTCGGCCCATTCACCGGGAAACTTCTGTGGATCGAAATCGATCCGCTGAAACCTATGCGCGTTGGACGGGGGCAAGGAAAGGAGGCCGCCGGGATACAGTGGGTCGGGCTGTACCGACAGTCTGGGCAACAGCATCAACGGGTCGAGAAGGCCGCGTGTGGTCGGCGCTTCGTTGTTGATGCGGTCGTGCCAGTGCCGAAAGGTCAACACCATCATCGACAACGCATGGTTGTCGAGGGCTTTGGATTGTCTGCTGTGATCGAATACCCCGCGTGCGAGGGCGCGCTCGGTATGTTCCGACAAATATTTGAAGGCACTGGAGACGTATTGCGCCATTGGCATTTCGAACGGCAAATGGTTTTCCACGACGTGCCATTGGCCGTCGCGCTGGATTGCCCACTTCGGTTGATGTGAAGGCTCATTGATCAGTACGTGTTCAAAACCGTCGTAGCCCTCGGGCGAAAATCGCGGATGTTGTACGTAAACCAGGCCGGTGTGCGGTTGACCGCCAGTGGAGACAATCGAGAAGTGGGCGCCGTCTATTTCTATCGAGTCGCCCTGTTCCGGTTTGCTGGTTTTCCCCCAGTTTTTCCATTGGCCAGCAGACAGATCCAAAACATTCGGCTGTCGCGAAATCAACGACTCCATCAATGCGTCTGCCCGAGCGGTGTCGGCCTGTTCATGACGCGGCCGTTTGCTCGGCCCCGCCGTTTCAGCAGGCGGGAGCTCTGGATCTGCCTGCGGACGTTTTGCCGTCGTGGATGTCGGCTCTACTCGCCGCCAGAGTTTGCTTGTGGGAATCAGTTCAACCTCAGCGCCAAGCCAGTTTCGGTCATGGGCCGAGGCTTGCCGGTAATGCCCCTCGGGTTGTCTGCGCACCAGCCAGAGACTGCCGTCCTCCATATTGATATACGACGCACCACGTTTGTCGTGACGAAAACCTTCCGGCGTGTGCGGGGTATTCAGCAGCAGTGCCGCCAGCTCAGGTGCAATGTTGATGTTGCCGGCCCCCTCCACAGCACCTGCGTGCGGCGGCGTCGAGTCTGCTGCTCCCGGCGCCGCTTGCGTGGGTTGGACGTGTGAGTGGGGCAGCGGGTCGGGCAGGGCGTTGACGATGACGCTTGGGCGCTGGCCGGGCACATCGGAGACGATCATCGCTGAGGATGAACCCGGCGTCGGACTCCCGCCTGCCGTGTCGGCGATGGAAAGCCCGGTGCCTGCGCGCGTATCCGCCGGGGTGTCTGGCCTCGGCGGAGGCAGTGATGTATCGGCTGACGTTGAAGCCGGAATTTTCTTGGGTGGCTTAGCCATTGAAGTGCTCCGATAAAGCGGCATCCGAGGCTCTGCAGCGGACGCGCCAAAATGATCAGGCGAACTTGCGCCGCAACGATTCTGAAATCGCGCGGCGGGTTTCAAGAGCACTTATGTTCGGCAATCGGCAGTCGTGGCGTGCGGTATATACGTCTTGCTTTGTGGCCAGATGATGCAAGGCATTTCAGTGATATCGAAGAGTATCCGTGGCCGCTTGGGAACCCTCGAGGCGCGAGACACAGGGGTTCCCGGCGGGCTTCAACGCTCTCTGAGAATGAACACCGAATCGGCGGCCGACTCGGTCTTCAGCACGCCGCCGATCAACCACACCAGATTCTTTTGTGCCTCGGCGCTCGTCAGCGCGAGGTGCGCGGCACTGCCGATGCGTGCGGGCAGATCCGGATCGGCCAACTCGGTACCCGGCAGGGTGTTATGCACCACCAGTTCATGGTTGAGCACCCCCAGTTTCAGGAAAAATACCGTCTCCTGATCTGCGCGTTTGAAGACCAGCGCCGGTCTGCGGTGATCGTGCGTCAGCGGGAAAACGTCATAGCCACTGCGGATCAGCAGGGCGCCGACCAGACGCCGCAGGTTGTAGTCAGAAGGGTCAGCCGAGTAGTGCCGCCATTCGAACGCGAAATGCTGCGGATCGAAGGTGAGCCTGTGCAGTTCACCCTCGACCTGCGGCAGCAGTTTGATGACTTTCCTGCCCGCGATTTCGCTGGTGGAAGTGACGGGCAACAGGTTGAGCGGGTCGGCATAGGCAGGCACCGTGGGGAAGGGCTTGTGGTTCCACTGATGCAACACGGCCTGTATGTTCATCAGTCCGGTGGCCGTGATGGCTGGTGGGTAATCCGACAGTTCGAACAGTCTTCTGGCGACGGCCCGTGAAGTGAACGCGGAAAAATCCACGAAGGTCTCGGCGACGGATTGCGACAACGGCTTCTCGAAGAAGCGTTTGCCCGGTCGCGCCTCGCCCGGCTCATACCCGATGCGAAAGGTTGCAACCGGCTGCAAGTCAGGTGCGTCGCGCAACATCTGTTCAAAGGCATCGAAATACGCCGGTGCAAACTCCGGGTGCTGCAGGAAGTACACCTTGGGAACCCGGTTGGGCGCCGTGCCGGTTGGCACGATCGAGTAATGAAGCCAGCCCAATTGCACCGACTCTCCCGATGACGGTGGGTTCAAATGGCCCCACGACAACCAGAAATATGGTGTTTGATCCGCGTCAGCGGAGGTTGGCTGTTGCGGAACCGCGCCTGCGTCGAGCCGTGGTCGCTTGCCTGGGCCAGGCTGGGCAGCGTCTGACCCGGCAGTGGGACGCAGGCCTGATGGCGCGGGGGTCTGTTCAATCGGACTGACCGCGACTTTCCGGCGCCAGAGTTTCGTGCCCGGAATCATTTCCACCTCGGCACCGGAGGACGATCGTTCGCTGGCGGATATTTCCTGGTAGTGCCCGTCGCGGCGCTTGCCCACCAGAACCATCCCCCCTTCCATTTCGACGTAGGCTTTATTGTGCTTGTCGTAACGGATTCCGTCCGTCGAAAGTGCCGGCTCCAGCAGAGCAGTCAATTGAGGGGCAAGGTAGGCGGGTGAGCGTGAGCTTGGGGGATACTCGGCCGAGATCGGTGGTGATTGCCAGCCTGGGCGCTCGATACGCCAGCGTGGCTGGCCGTCGATTTTCGCCAGGACCGGCCCGGGAACCCCGGGCGCGAAGGAAAGAGGTACGTGGTAGATCCCCTGTGCGTTCTGCTCGACCTGAAAGCGGCCTTCCGTACCTATTTCTGCGTATATGCGCAAATCCGGCCCCTCAAACAGTCCGCTATCCGCGGCTCCGAAAGGCGCCAGTTCCGCATAGCGACTGCGCGGCCAGGCGATTTCGTTCCTCGCCGATTCGACGGCCGGTTGCGGCATGTCGCTCACGATCACGGCGGGTCGACTCAGATCAGCATCAACCTGCACATTCGGTAAATGCGCGAGGGGCGTCGGATCGCCAGGCAGTCGCACGGTGGAAGGGCCGGCTGCCTGAAGACGATTTGTGAGAGGCTCTGCCTCGGGTAGTCGTGTGGTGGCGGGTGTATCGGTACTGGCGGAACCAGCGACTTTCTTTGGGGGCTTGGCCATGAACAACATCCTGTTGATAGGCGTTTCTGAATAAGGAAATGATCTGTTTGCATTCGCCGGACGCACGCGCTGCCAGCCCCGATGAGTCGGGCCTGGGAAGGTTTCGAGGCGTCAGTGATCGTTCTTGCGGATGATGCAGATTTGTCGGGCGTTACCCGGCACGGAGGCTCACGCCGCCGGAACCTCGATCAATGGAGGTGCCGGGGTTAACAGGCTTGGTCGTTGATGCGTGCAATATCTGAAAACCTGCAGTTGCGAGTAATCGATGACTCGGCGCTTGTCGCTGTCCAGAATCCATCGCCGCATCGGCAAGCTGTAACTCAGTGTCCCGGGCTCATTGTCGGCCAGGGCGATGTACCTGACTTTCAACACTTTGTCGGCGACCGATGCGAATTCGTCCGGCAACGCCGCCGTCGCATCGGGCTCTTCAAAGAACCGCGCGTCCAGTCCATCCTGATACACCCAGTCAAAGGAGAGGTCGACGGTGTGGACGATGCCCTTTTCGGTGATCACACGCACCTGGTCGATGAGGTCTTCGCTGTCGTAAGTCGGCAGGTGAATAACGCAGGTGCCGATTCGCAACTGGTTGTTTTCGAGGGTGATGTCGACTTTGCCGAGCTCCGTGGCGTCCAGGTCCCAGGTGGATGCAAATGGCAGGCGCAGGCTGGAGCTGGCAAGGGCGCCCGGCGTACACAGACGGATATGCATGTTGGCGGCAAGGTGAACCAGGTATGTCGAGCCCTGGCCTTCCAGTGTGTCCAGCCCGGGCTGGAGCGCATAAGCGTAGAGCTTGGCGCATCCGGCATTGGCCTTCAGTTGGTACGGCTCATTCTGCGTCAGGTCGTAGGCGTAGTCGCCGGGCAGCAGTTGCAGCGGGAGTGAAATCGGAGTGGTCCATTCGGTGAAGGCATACACGGCAAATTTTGCATCAGCGGGTTGTGCCTCGGTTTCCGGAGTCAGGCGTAAATTCGCTGCGACGCCATCCTTGAAGACCAGTGTCACTTTATGATCGAGATAAGTGTCCATGGCTCTCAGGATCTTCAGCAGATTCATCGGGTCCATGCCGCCACGCTTGGTCGAGTAGCCTTTGATGAGTAACGATTTATCTGCAAAGTGGCACGACAGATCACACCCCACCACCAGGTCGCCATTGGCGTCGGATATTCTGGCGCCGAAGCGGGCCTCGACTTTGCTTAGTTCTGCGCTTGAATAGTCCACAAACAGACGGGTTACCGCATTGCGTTTTTTCGCTAGATAAAGCGTGGTCAGGTCATGGGTTTTCGGGATGAACAAGTCCAGCGGTCTGTCGTCTTTGATGATATGTGTATCGGCGTTAAGAATAATCGGGCCTTGTCGTCTCCCGACTTTGCTAATCACTGCCTGTACATCAATGTTCTTGTTGTGTTCGATGGTTTCCGGCAAGTCCGGCACCAGGTGAAAGTCATCCTTGGTGATAAACGTCAGCTGATTGTTTTTCAGCGTGAGTCTGCTATCCACTTGCTGATAAATGTCATGGACGGAAACAACATTCCTGGGCATCTCATAAAAGTCGAATCGTGATGTGATTACCAGGCTGTTTTCTTTGATGGCCCAGCTTTCAATCTGATCCGCTCGCCAGTTCAGCGCAATAACGCTGGCCTGTTCACCGTCCTCGAAGATGGCCAGATCGCCAGGGACGTGGGCAATGATGTAAGTATCCATTCCCGCGTTTCCGTGTGCAGAGGCACCGGTGTGAGACAGGACTATCTGGTCATCGCCACCGCCTGCGGTGATCGTGTCCCTGCCTTGGGATCGGATGATATTGGCGCCGTCCGTACCGTTGACGGTTGACGTGGCGCCAGGCACGGTCTCAATGTTTTCAATACTTTCGAGCAAACTATGGAAGGTATGTTTTTTCCCGTCCTCTGCTTCACTGTCTGTCACGCTGACATGCAACGTACCGTATTGCAGGTCGACGTCATAACCGGAGCCTTCGGGCAATCTTGAGATGTAGTTGCCTTCCAGCACCAGCGTATCGTTGCCAGAGCCGCCCCTGATCTTCGAATACCCGGGCACGTCGGCGCCCGTCTCGATCAGCTTCCCGGCCGCTTCGAAGACAAACCGGTCATCCTTTTCGCCTCCCGTGAGATCTTTTTTCCCCGCGCCGTAATGAACCGTGTTGGGTTTTTCCTTCACTCCTTTGATCACGTCTTTACCGTCGCCGATGAACCAGATGACGCCTTTGTGCGCTGCGGCGGTTCCCAGTTCTGCGCCGGGAGTATCAGATGTGACGCCGTCTCGGGCATCGATCGTGTCATCCCTGCCTTTGATTTTTGGCACATCGACCGTTTCCCAATTGTCCTGCTTGGTCCACCAGTTTCTGATTAGCCTGCGGCTCGGCTCGAGTTCTACTTCGAATGCACCGTTGACGACAGCTTCGAGCTTTTTCTCCCAGGTCCCATCGAGCAATCTTCGGGCGGTCCGTTTTAATTGCCGGCTATGTTCAACCGTGGCTTTGGCTATGGAATAGCGGTCCTGGACATCTTTGTCGGGACTCTTTCCCACGAACGAAAACCAGCCTGTACGCCAGCGCTCCTCGTCGGTGAGTTCGATGTAATCATCAATGTCATCGACGATCCGTACAGCGCCATAAATCTGTGAGCCGACGGCAAGCAACGCACCCGCGAGAAGGCCGACCGGCCCGGCGAATGAAAAACCGGCCAGTGCGGCCAGGCCGAGAATCACTGTCATGCCGGCACTGGCGATACTCAAACCAGCGCTGACGTAATGGTCTATGGCCTCTTTGCCTTTTGCATTGTCGGCAGCATTGAATGACCTGACGGCGGTATAGATATCGAAAGGCAGCGTCAGGGCGCCACCGACCAGGCCTCCGGAGCGGCTCAACCTGATCGCAAATCGGGTTTTGACAAAGTCGGTGTAGGCACTGTGTCCGGCTTTGAGCATCTGCGTCGCGGACCGGGTCACGGCGATATCAACGGCAATGGAACCCAGCTCGGAGGCGAGGCCGGTGGTGTTGATCACGATCTCGTCGGTATTGTTGGTTCTTATCCCGTCATAAATTCCGCGCAAGCCCATGTAAATTCCAAACCCCTGAATACCGAGGCTCGAACCCAGCGTCGTCGTACTTTTGGCGATATTGACCCAGCGATGTGTTTTTCGGGGTAATTGCGCGTGTCTGAGATCGAGTCTCTGTGCCGCATTCAAGAGTTTCTGCAGTTTGCCGCGATAGCCGTCCGCATCGATCTCCTCGCCAACTGCTTCTTTCATTACAGGAGGCGCCGTCAGTGGACGTCGGCTGGCAACTTCGAATAGCAGCGACGGTAATAGATAACTGTCTGTACCCGCCGATTGCCGCATCTGCAGTTCGACATTGGCCGGGTTGAACTGTAACGAGTTGATGAAAGAGCGCTTCGGTGTGCGGAAAAAAGTGTTTCGACCGTTCAAGGACTGACCGTCGATCGTGGCGCCCAATATATCGAGGGAAACGCGGGTCACCGACAGCGAACCAATCTCGATCGGACCGAACAAGTCATCGACCATTTTCAGTTGAGCGGTCTTTGCAGGGTTTTTAGGCAGCGCTGAATTGTCCGACTGACTGTTCAAATCCAGAGTCGAAGTTGTTTTTTCATTGGTATGAATATCGATGTCGTTAATGACGACGGTGTCATGGTGTATGACGGAGTCTTGAATCAATGTGGCCATTTGAACATCCTTGTTCAGGGCAATTTGTTGTACGGAATAGGCGCGATGTTATGAGCAAATCCTTGTTGCTGTACATCGATGGGGTATTGCGATGTATTACGATTGGGCGCTAGTCAGGCCGGGCAATTAATGCCGCTACGTCATACCGGGGATGAGAAACCACCCTGCATATTTAAATGCTCAGGGTGGTTGTCATTGGCGGTTGTTCAATGCACGGGTTTATTTCAATCAATGGCTGCTGAGCAAAGACGCGGCGCCTGCTCCACCAAACAACCCGGCGCTGATCCGGTTGAACCAACTTTGTCCCTTGCCGCTACGCAAGTAGCGCGCTGCGCCATGGGCGCCAAGGCCGTATGCCAGCTTGCACAGCAGATCCAGCACGGTCCAGGTAGCGATCATGACCAGTAACTGCGGCAGGAATGGTTGCTCGGCGTTGAGAAATTGGGGCAGGAAGGCGGCGAAGAACAGGATGTCTTTCGGATTGCTCGCACCCAGCACGAAGGCGCGCCCGAACAGTGCGCGGAAGCGTGGCACGGCCGCTGTTTGCGGGACTTCGGCACCTGTCGATGGCTGGCGCGATTGCTGCCAGCTCTGCCAGGCGAGGTAGAACAAGTAAAGGGCGCCGACAATTTTAAGGGCGCTGAACAGCTGTTCCGATGCCAGCAGCAGCGCGCCCAGGCCCAGCGCCGAGGCACTGAGCAAACAGATCGATGCTGTTACCCCGCCAAGAAATGCCGGGTAAGAACGGCGCAAACCGTAATTCAGACTGTTGCTGATCATCAGCAGTGACAGTGGCCCGGGAATGAGGATCACCACCAATGCAGCGCCGCTGAACAGCAGCCAGGTTTCCAGACTCATCACTTTCCTCCTTTTTTGTTGGTATCGAGAATGTGCAAAAGCCCCACCCGCGAGGGTGAGGCCGTTTTGAAGCTTGAACCGCGCGCCGCTTACAAGAAGATGAACTTGGCGATGAAAATCGCGCAGAGCACCCACAGGCTGACGGAAATTTCCTTGTACTTGCCGGTACCGGCCTTCAACGCCACATAGGTGATGAAGCCCAGCGCGATGCCGTCGGCGACCGAGAAGGTCAGTGGCATCATGATCGCGGTGACGATGGCCGGGATGGCGTCAGTGGCTTCGTCCCATTCGATGTGGGCCATGCCGCCCATCATCAGCATCGCCACGTAGATCAGTGCACCGGCGGTGGCGTAAGCGGGAATCATGCCGGCCAGCGGTGCGAAAAACATTGCCGCTATAAATAGCACACCTACGGTGACTGCGGTAAGACCAGTCCGACCACCAGCGGCTACGCCGGCAGCACTTTCTACGTAGCTGGTGACAGGTGGAACACCGACCACGGCGCCGAATACGCTGGACGCACTGTCGGCTTTCATCGCCCGGGAGAGGTTTTCGATACGGCCGTCAGCGTTGACCAGATTGGCGCGCTGGGCGACGCCCATCAGGGTGCCGGCGGTGTCGAACATGTGCACAAAGAGGAAGGCCAGGACCACGCTGATCATGCTGACGTTGAACACGCCGGCAACATTCATGGCCATGAACGTCGGGGCCAGGCTCGGCGGAGTCGACATGATCCCTTCGTAATGCACGATACCCAGGCCCCAACCGGCCAGGGTTACGGTGATGATGCTGATGAGGATCGCACCGAACACTTTGTGATAGCTGAGGATCGCGATCATCAGAAAGCAGATGGCCGCGAGCAGCGGACCAGGTTCACGCAGGGAGCCGAGTTTGATCAGGGTCGCCGGACTATCGACGACGATACCGGCGGTTTTCAGACCGATCAGGCCAAGGAACAGACCGACACCGGCACCCATCGCAAAGCGCAGGCTGACCGGAATGCTGTTGAGCAGCCACTCACGAATCCGCGAGAAAGTCAGGATCATGAACAGCACACCGGAGACGAATACCGCACCCAACGCAGTTTCCCAGTTGTAGCCCATGGTACCGACCACGGTGTAAGTGAAGAACGCGTTGAGGCCCATGCCCGGCGCCAGTCCCACCGGCCAGTTGGCGTACAGGCCCATCAACAGGCAGCCCAGTGCAGCGGCGATACAGGTGGCGACGAAGGCTGCACCGTGGTCAATCCCGGCATCGGCCATGATGTTCGGGTTGACGAAGATGATGTAAGCCATGGTGATGAAGGTTGTCAGACCGGCAATCAACTCGGTCTTCACCGTGGTGCCATGCAAGCTGAGTTTAAACAGACGTTCCAGCAGGCCACTGCGTAATGGTGGCGAGAGGTCCAGCGTCGATGCTTCGGATTTGCGGCTTTCCACAGCGAGTACTCCTCAAGAGTTTTATTGTTATTTCCAGGGCCGGACCCATGAGGGGTGGCAGCGACCCTTTGAGGCATACGCGAATTTGTTGACCATGCGGTCAGGAACTCGCACGCTGTGGATTATGCTTTTGTGTACAAATAAAGCAAATATTGTTTTTGGTTTTGTTTACGAAAGTTCCGTCGATAGGGATATATCGCCTATGCGGGTCTCTTCGCGAGCAAGCTCGCTCCCACAGGGAAATGCTCTTTAATCTGGGAGCGAGCTTGCTCGCGAAGAGGGCGCACCTGTCAGTCGAGATGTGTCTGACTGTTCCCCAACGCCAGATTCACCGCCAACCAGCCATTCACCGCCGCCTCGCCAGCCTCGGCAAAAACCCGCTCCAGCAACTTCACCTGCTCACGCCGCAAGGCCTGTTCAAATTTCGCCCCCTCGGCCGTCAACTCCAGCAGCCGCTTACGCTTGTCGGCCTCGGACGCCACGCTGTCCACCAGATGCATCTCCTGCAACTGCCGCAACGGCATGTTCAACGCCTGTTTGCTCACGCCGAGTAATCCCAGCAATTCCTTCACGCTCAAATTCGGATACCTCGCGATGAAAAACACAATCCGCTGATGCACCCGCGACAGGCCACGCCGTTCGAGCATTTCATCAGCCTTGGCGGTGAAAGCCTGATAACCGAAGAAAAACGCTTCCATCGCCTGTTGTTGGCTTGCAGGGTTTTTAAGGTCAAGCATGTTGACGTACTCGCTCAAGCTGTCGTAATTTCAGTCAACCAGTTTGACTCATTTTTCGCACCCCTTGCTACCGGTGACCGCCATGGCTTTTTCCGAACGTGTCTCGCGCCTTAAAAGTTCTTTGATCCGTGAAATCCTTGCCGCTGCCCAGCGCCCGGAGGTGATGTCGTTCGCTGGCGGCTTGCCCGCCGAAGCCATGCTGCCGAAAGTCGAATGGGCTGAAATGCCGCTGTCGCTTGGACAGTACGGCATGAGCGAAGGCGAGCCGGCATTGCGCGAAGCGTTGGCAGCGGAGGCGAGGGCGCTTGGCCTGGAGTGCACGGCAAGTCAGGTATTGGTGGTCAGCGGCTCCCAGCAAACCCTCGATCTGGCTGCCAAGCTGTACATCGACAAAGGCACGGAAATTTTGCTGGAGGCGCCGACCTATCTCGCCGCGCTGCAAATATTCCAACTGTTCGGCGCCGATTGCCTGACCGTGGCACAGGAGTCCGACGGCCCGAACCTGGCGCAACTGCGCGAGCGTCTGGAGCAGCATCGTCCGGCTTTCATCTACTTGATCCCGACCTTTCAGAATCCGTCCGCCGTGCGCTACAGCGAAGCCAAGCGCGCCGCCGTTGCGGCATTGCTCGATGAATTCGGCGTCACGCTGATCGAAGACGAGCCCTACCGTGAATTGACTTTCGATGGCGGCAGCGCCAAACCGATTGCCGGACGCCTGCAGAAATCCAGCTGGATCTACACCGGCACCGTGTCGAAAACCTTGCTGCCGGGATTGCGTGTCGGCTACCTGATTGCCAGTCCCGATCTGTTTCCGCACTTGCTCAAACTCAAGCAATCGGCGGATCTGCACACTAATCGCATCGGCCAATGGCAGGCGTTGCAGTGGATTGGTACTGAAAAGTATCAGCAGCATTTGAGTGAGTTGCGCGGCTTCTATCGGCAGCGGCGCGACGCTTTTCAAACAGCATTGGAAAGGCATTTTGCCGATCTGGCCGAGTGGAACATGCCACAGGGTGGGCTGTTTTTCTGGCTGACGTTGAAGCAACCGCTGGATACGCGAACGTTGCTTAACGAGGCGTTGGCCAATGATGTGGCGTTTATGCCGGGGGAGCCGTTCTTTCCGGATCCGGATAAGCATCACGGGCATTTGCGCCTGAATTTCAGCCATATCGATCCGGCGAGGCTGGATGAAGGGTTGAAGCGACTGGCGGCGGTGGTGCGCCAGGCGCAGCTGGATAAAGCGGCCTGAAAACAAATAAACCGGCTCGAGGGCCGGTTTATTTTTGACTGGGATTTTTGGTGCCTGGAATGGCCTCATCGCGAGCAGGCTCACTCCTACAAGGGAACGCATTCCAAGTGTAGGAGTGAGCCTGCTCGCGAAGGGGCCATCAGCCCCAATACAGAAACATCAGACCGCAGCAAACCGCTTATCCAGATAATCAATAATCACCTTGGACTCATACATCCAGGTTGTCTGGCCATTCTCTTCAATGCGCAGGCAAGGCACCTTGATTCGGCCACCCTGTTCCAGCAGGGCCTGACGATCCTGCTCGTTGTTCTTCGCATCCTTCAGCGCCACCGGCACATTCAAACGACGCAGAGTACGGCGAGTTTTCACGCAGAACGGGCAAGCATGGAACTGATACAGGGTCAGGCCTTGCGCGGCGGCATTGACCTGGGCCTGAGTTTCGGCAGGGCGCTGTTTCTTGCCCGGACGGGTGATGAAGTCGATGAAGATAACCAGTTGGCCGAGGCCGACACGAAGCGCTTTGACGAACACGTTGAAGCCTCACGGTGCAGATTGAGAAAGGCGCGCAGCTTACCCGATTTTTCACGGACGAAAAAAAACCGGCGATGAATGCCGGTTTTCTTCGTGCTGCAAATTACTTGATGAGGCTGAGAAACTCGCTGCGGGTCGCTGCGTTTTCACGGAACTCACCGAGCATCACCGAGGTGATCATCGACGAATTCTGTTTCTCGACACCGCGCATCATCATGCACATGTGCTTGGCCTCGATCACCACGGCAACGCCCAGCGCGCCGGTGACTTGTTGCACAGCATCGGCGATCTGACGGCTGAGGTTTTCCTGAATCTGCAGGCGGCGGGCGTACATATCAACGATCCGCGCGACCTTCGACAGGCCCAGCACTTTGCCGCTCGGGATGTACGCAACGTGCGCCTTGCCGATGAACGGCAGCAGGTGGTGCTCGCACAACGAGTACAACTCGATGTCCTTGACCAGCACCATTTCGCTGTTGTCGGAGCTGAACAGGGCACCGTTGGTGACCTCTTCGAGCGTCTGTTCATAACCGCGGCAGAGGTACTGCATGGCTTTGGCGGCACGCTTTGGCGTGTCGAGCAGGCCCTCGCGGGACACGTCCTCGCCCAATTGGCCGAGAATCGCGGTGTAGTTCTGTTCCAGTGTCACAGGGGCTGATTCCATAAGGGTTTCAGAGGGGTACTGTTTCTGTCTGTACCAATTTTGTACCAATCAAGCTGTTTTCGAGCTTACCGAGTTCACCCCAGTCAGTGCTGGAATTGATCCATCGGGCGTAAGTCGATAGCAACATCTGAACGCTATGACCGAGCTGAGTGGCAATAAACGCAGGGTTCATACCCGCCATGAGGCACATGGTAGCGTATGTGTGTCGGCAGTTGTATTGCCGGCGGGCGCGAATCCCCAATTCGGTCAGTGCAGCCTGAAACGCTCACCGACACCCAGAGCGCCAGACCCGATCTCTCACTTCAGCGATTTTATCGAGTAAAATCGCGGGCCGCAGGTCACCTTTACCGTGTAAAGAACGCGCAGAGCGGCTGCGTGTCGAGGCTGAGCCTTGGCATTTGGAAGGCAACAAACGTTGAGTGAAAGGTTCACTTGAAACGACGGCCCGAAAGGGCCTTTTGCATTACCTGGATGCGATTTTCGCGCCTGTTAGCCAAAGGAAAATCATGAAAAGTACAATCAATGATATGGCGTTTACCGAGCGTCGCCGCGTGCCTGTGAGGGCTTTATTGGGCGGTGTTTTATTCTTGATCATGGCCATCCAGGGATTCCGTATGGAGTCCAATGGAATCGCTGCGCTGCTGCTAGTGTGTTCGTTATGGTACTTGGGCATGGCGTGGCTGAATCGCAAGGCGGGTTCGCAAACCTTGATGATCCTCAAGGACAAGGGCATCTGGTTTTTCAACGCTGATGGGTTAGTCCCTTACACATCGATTGAAGCCACAGAGGTCGAATCGTACAGCGGGATCGCTCAGATGCAACTCAATACGGTACTTCATATCATTGCCGAAAGGGCTGACACCCTGCCGAACTTCAACGACAGCCGGTGGAAGATCTTTTTCAAGATGCCAAGTGCGCGCAAGGGTAAAGGCTTTCGTAAGCATCTTGTAGTGTTCAACTATGGTGGTCTGCGCGACGAAGACGGCAAAAACGTCGACTATGAAAACCTTGAAGAAGAACTTGCGTACCGTATCGAAAAGGCTCACCAAGAGGAACATGAGCAGAGCAATTCGGTTTATGTGCCCTCATCGTCAGCAAACGATGCGCTGTCGCCTGTCACTCATTGAATCCCGCTTATCGCGAAGGGCGCTGGCAGTGGGTGCAAAGCCGACTGCCGAAAGCTGCCGTTCAGCACCGCCATTCGAACAGCTTCAGCAAAGTGAAAGCCCTGCATCGTGACTAACGATGCGGGGCTTCAGATGGGGCGGATTATTCGTCGCGACCTTCCATCATGGTGCGTTTAAGCATCACGTAAACCGCACCGGCCCCACCGTGTCTGGCCTGGCACGAGCAGAAACCCAGGACCTGCGCATGTTGACGCAGCCAGGTGTTGACGTGGCTTTTGATCATCGGCCGCTTGCCGTCCAGGCGCACAGCCTTGCCGTGGGTGACGCGCACGCAGCGAATTTCGAACCTGGTCGCTTCGGCGAGAAAAGCCCAAAGTGTTTCGCGGGCCTTTTCCACGCTCATGCCGTGCAGGTCGAGGCTGCCCTCGAACGGAATCTGGCCGACCTTGAGCTTGCGCATCTGACTTTCCTGCACACCGTCACGGGACCACATCAACTCGTCTTCCGGGCCGACGTCGATCACGAACTGATCGGACAGACCGTCAACGGTGGTGGCATCGGTGCGTACGGTGGCCGACTGACGCAGCTTGGCAATCTGTGCGCGGTCAGTCTTGGGTTTGCCGGTGTCGGCGCGGTCGTGTTTGATCGGCTTGACGCCGCGCAACTCGTTTTTGAACAGGGAAAAATCGTCGTCTTGCATGTCAGCCTCCGCGAAGGGCGGCCAGTTTACCCAAGTCGAAACAAAACGGCCCGGCAAAAAGCCAGGCCGGTGAGTCAGTCGTGTTTTTTCATCAGATGCGGGGACATGTTCAGTTCCCGCGATTGCCGTGCGCGACGGCGGCAGCGACGCCACAGGGCGACACCGAAATACAGAAACAGCAAACCGACCGCCAGAATGATCGCCGAGCCCATCGGCGTAGCGTTCAAGTCACCGAGTGCCGGTGGGCGCCCGAGCAGGCTGGCCGCTCCGGCCATCGCCATCAGCACGCCGAACGTGGCCAGAATGGCCGCAATCGCCGCGCCAAATCGAAAACGCCAGTTGCTTTGGCCTTTGGGCCGCAAGCGGCGTGCGTCAAATCCATCGGATAACTTCATTCCGACCTTCCTCAATGGGTATCGGCCCTTCGACCGGGAGTTGACCGGGTTGTTCCTGAGGCTATGGCATTTGCGGCAAATGAGAGGATTTTGCGGATGAGCGGCGCCGTGAGCCGCTCATCAGAGCAGATCAGATCAGGTCTTGAGTCAGTGCGAGGGTGGCGAAGTTGTCCGCCATGATCGCCATTTCGGCTTCCTGCACCACAGCGGCGCTGAGCACGCGGCCCTTGAACGGCAAGTCGCGGGTGGCGCAGGCGTCTTCCACCAGAGTGCAACGGAAGCCCAGGTTCTTCGCCGCACGCACGGTGGTGCTGACGCTGGAGTGGCTCATGAAACCGCAGACAATCAGGTCCAGCGAGCCAAGGTTTTGCAAGCGATCCAGCAACTCGGTGCCATGAAACGCGCTCGGCAGCAGTTTGCCGATAATGGTTTCATCGCCCTGCGGCTCGAGGCCGGGGATGAATTCGCCGCGTTCGCCCTGCGGGTCGAACAGGCCACCGACGGTGCCGAGATGACGCACGTGCACGATCGGCCGACCGGCTGCACGGGCTGCGGCAACCACTTGTTTGATGTTCGCGACGGCCGCGTCCATGCCGCTCAGGGCCAGCGGGCCACTGAGATACTCTTTCTGGGCATCGATGATGACCACGGTGGCATGGCTCAGTGTGGCCGCTGCGTAACCGCGACCGCTGAGTTGAAACATCGTTTTTGGAACGGACATTCTGGGGCTCCTTGGGGTGGGGCTTTTGCGACATTGTCCTCTGGCTGAGCGGTTCTGTGAATCGCTACCATCGTAGGCACCGTCGTTATTGGCCTGCAGCCTTGTCAAGTTACACGTTCTGTTCAATAGCCGATGCAAAAAACAGAAAACTCCCACCGTCGGGGCGATATTTTTCCTGCGTCGTCGTCAGGCGTTTTGGCTGCTAGAATCGCCAGTCGTTTTTTCTGGAGTTCTGCGCCGTGATCACTTCCCGACTTCGTACCCTGCGTGACCATATCCGTTGGGCCGTCAGCCGCTTCCATGGGGAGGATCTGTTTTTCGGCCATGGCACCGACAATGCCTGGGACGAAGCGCGGCAGTTGGTGCTCGGCGCTTTGCACCTGCCGTGGGAAATCGCCGACAGCTACCTCGATTGCGCGCTGGAAGACGATGAGCTGGTCAATTTGCAGCGTTTGCTCAAGCGCCGTATCGAAGAGCGCATTCCGACCGCTTACCTGTTGGGTGAGGCGTGGTTCTGCGGCATGTCGTTTATCGTCGATGAGCGCGTGTTGATCCCGCGTTCGCCGATTGGCGAACTGATCGAAAATCACTTCGCCCCGTGGATCGGCAGTGAACCTGCGCGCATCCTCGACCTGTGCACCGGCTCCGGTTGCATCGGCATCGCCTGTGCCTACGAGTTCCAGAATGCCGAAGTGGTGCTGGCGGATCTGTCGTTCGAAGCGCTGGAAGTGGCCAATCAGAACATCGAGCGTCATGGTGTCGATGAGCGCGTGTACACCGTGCAGGGCGATGGTTTTGATGGTTTGCCGGGTCAGCGCTTCGACCTGATCGTGTCGAACCCGCCTTACGTGGATGCGGAAGATTTCGCTGACATGCCGGACGAATATCAGCATGAACCGGAGCTGGGGCTGGCCTGTGGCGATGATGGTCTGAATCTGGTTCGACGCATGCTGGCTGAAGCGGCCGATCATCTGACCGAGAAGGGCTTGTTGATCGTTGAAGTGGGCAACAGCCAGGTGCACGTTGACGCGCTGTACCCGGAAGTCGATTTCGCCTGGCTCGAATTCGAGCGCGGCGGGCATGGCGTGTTCATGCTGACAGCGGAGCAGTGCCGCGATCATCAGGCCTTGTTCGCTTCCCGCGTCTAATCGGGCTGCATTCCGACGCGGAGCGTGGGAACGATCAAAAGCTTCGCGAGCAAGCTCGCTCCCACAGGTTCGGTGTACGACACAAATCCTGTGGGAGCGAGCTTGCTCGCGAATGGCCGCGACGCGGTTTCAAGCGATCAGCGGTGCGTGGCAATCCAGATCAACAACCCCGCCTGAAACACCGCAAACGCCACTAGACAGGTAATGGTGAAACGCAGCCCAGCGTCTTCACGCTTGAACTTGCTGACCTTGTCTTCCTGCTTCTTCAGCTTCACTTCCTGCTCGGCCAGATTCTGCTCGGCCTGCTGAAGCATCTGCGCTGCTTCAAGAATTTCGACGATCTGCAGCTTTTCGCTGTTCCAGTCACCGAGCAGATCACCGACCTGCACTTCCTTGACGCTACCCTTCAAATGCTGGGCATCGGCATAGACCACATCAAAACCATGCACACGCAGGAAATGATCGCGACGCAGGCGCGTGTCTTCGTTCAGCGCATCCTTGTTGTTCAAGTCCATGCCGTTGACGGTGTAGGTCGGCCAGCGCTTTTTCGCCCAATTGATGCCTTGCGCGGCCATGTAACGGCCGATGCCACGGTTCATCGGTTCGATCTGCAAGCCGCTGTCGGGGCCGAAGTGCACACGCTTGGTGGTGTGATCCACCCACACGTCCAGCTGATTCTGCTCTTTGCGCACACGCTGGCCGGGCAGTTTGATCGCCATGCGCATCAGGCTTTTTTCTTTGCTGCTGCGCTCGGCATAGCCGAATTCGACGAAGCGCAAGGGGCGCCCGCCAGTGTTGCGATCGGTTTGCAGCGGGGCCAGGCGGAGCATCTTGTGGTGCTCGACGTGGACATCCGCCCACGGCAGCTCGACCGCTGGCGGTGCGTCTTTTTCAGCGGTGGTGTCGGGTGAAGTCTGGGTATCAGTCATAACGGCGAGATCCTGTCCAAGCCCTGCTTGTCGCCAGCCGTTGCGCTGGCGACAAAGACTTATCGGCCGTTTTTTGCAGGACTAGAGGGCAAACAACGCTTAACTGGCGCGAAGTCCGTCAATAAACTCGATGATCTTGCTGCCCAGTTCCGCTGCCAGCGGCAAATTTGGATCCTTGTACGAAGCCAATTGCCGCTTCATATCGTTGTGGACGATGCGCATGACATGGTTCATGCCGTCGATCACCGCCAGTTCGGCGTCGGGTTTGGCGGCTTTCAGCGCCTGCGCATCGCCAACGCCGACCTGCATGTCGTTGCTGCCCTGAACAATCAGCGCCGGCATCTTCAATTGCGCGAAGGCTTTTGCCGGATCCTGGCGGAACAGCGAAATCAGATACGGCTGCACGCTCGGGCGGAAAATCACCTGCAACGGTTGTGGCACATTGTCGTCGGTGTGACCGGCCTTGAGGCTGTCGAGCAGTTCGTTACTGCGCAGCATCAGCGGTGGTGGCAGGCTGCGGGCCAATTGCTCGCGGATCACCTGATCGACCGGACGGGCGCTGCCGGACAGAGAAATCACCGCCGCCGCATCGACTTTCGGCGCAGCGAGGCTGGCAATCAGCGCACCCTCACTGTGGCCGAGCAGAATCAATTTGCCGAAACGCGGATCGGCCTTGAGCTTCTGCCCCCAAGCCACCGCGTCCGCCGCGTAGGCTTCCACCGACAAATTGCGCTCATCCGGTGTCGCCGCCAGGCTCGCCGCAACACCGCGCTTGTCGTAACGCACGCTGGCGATGTTGTGTTTGGCCAGCACCCACGCCAAGCGTTTTAGGCTGTCGTTGCGCCCGCCGTCGGGGTTGTTTCCGTCACGATCCGTAGGACCCGAGCCAGAAATAATCAGGACAACCGGCACCGGGTTGTCGGATTTTGGCAGCAGCAGCGAACCGAAAAGTTCGCCGGTGCCGGTATCCAGAGTGACCGGGCGTTGTAGGACCGTCGCTTGGGCAAAGCCCGTAAAGAGGGTAAGACTCAAGATCAAAACTCGCAGCATCATCACGCCATCATTCGCCAAGGTGCCGGTTGGACTCGCCAGCACCACTAAGGTTCGAGGATGAACTACTCGGTTAGCCTGCGTATACTGGCGCGCATCACGAATTTGGGTTTGATTTCACGGAGCGTCCTGCATGTCCGGCAATACCTACGGCAAGTTGTTCACTGTCACCACCGCTGGCGAAAGCCATGGTCCGGCGTTGGTCGCCATTGTCGACGGCTGCCCGCCGGGCCTGGAGATCTCCCTCGAAGACCTGCAGCGCGACCTCGATCGCCGCAAGCCGGGCACCAGCCGCCACACCACCCAGCGCCAGGAAGCCGACGAAGTCGAAATCCTCTCCGGCGTGTTCGAAGGGCGCACCACCGGTTGCTCGATCGGCCTGCTGATCCGCAACACCGACCAGAAGTCCAAGGACTATTCGGCGATCAAGGATCTGTTCCGCCCGGCCCACGCCGACTACACCTACCACCATAAATACGGTGAGCGCGATTACCGTGGCGGTGGCCGCAGCTCGGCGCGCGAAACCGCGATGCGCGTAGCGGCGGGTGCAATTGCCAAGAAATACCTGGCCACCCAAGGCATCGTCATCCGTGGCTACATGAGTCAGCTCGGCCCGATCGAAATCCCGTTCAAGACCTGGGATTCGGTAGAAGAGAACGCCTTCTTCAGTCCCGATCCGGACAAAGTCCCGGAGCTGGAAGCCTACATGGATCAATTGCGCCGCGATCAGGACTCGGTCGGGGCGAAGATCACCGTCGTTGCCGAAGGCGTGATGCCGGGTCTGGGCGAGCCGATTTTCGACCGTCTCGACGCTGAGCTGGCCCATGCGCTGATGAGCATCAACGCGGTCAAAGGCGTGGAAATCGGCGCCGGTTTCGCCTCGGTCGCGCAGCGCGGCACCGAACACCGCGATGAAATGACCCCGCAAGGTTTCCTCAGCAATAACGCGGGCGGCATCCTCGGCGGTATCTCCTCCGGTCAGCCGATCGTTGCCCATCTGGCGTTGAAGCCAACCTCGAGCATCACCACTCCGGGCCGTTCGATCGACATCCACGGCAACCCGGTCGACGTGATTACCAAGGGCCGTCACGACCCTTGCGTCGGCATTCGTGCCACGCCGATTGCCGAAGCGATGATGGCCATCGTGCTGATGGATCACCTGCTGCGTCACCGTGGCCAGAACGCCGATGTGCGCGTGAGCACGCCGGTGCTGGGTCAGCTTTGATGGCGGGCTCTAAAGCCGTCGCGGCATAACGGGCGTGGCGGCGCTCCCTTACTGGCGGCTGTCCAGTTTCTATCTGTTCTATTTCGCCTTGCTCGGGTCGACAGCGCCGTTTCTGGCGCTGTACTTCGATCACCTCGGTTTCAGTCCAGCGCGCATTGGTGAACTGGTCGCCATCCCGATGCTGATGCGCTGCGTGGCGCCGAACATCTGGGGCTGGCTCGGCGATTACACCGGCAAACGTCTGGCCATCGTGCGCTTTGGCGCGGTGTGCACGCTGCTGACCTTCTCGTTGATTTTCGTCAGCAAGACCTACGCCTGGCTGGCGATGGTCATGGCGTTGCACGCGTTTTTCTGGCACGCGGTACTGCCGCAGTTCGAAGTCATCACCCTGGCGCATTTGCAGGGGCAGACCTCGCGGTACAGCCAGATTCGTTTGTGGGGTTCGATCGGTTTCATCATCACTGTGGTGGTGCTCGGTCGTCTGTTCGAATGGCTCAGCCTCGACATCTACCCGGCGGCGCTTGTACTGATCATGGCTGGTATCGTCCTCAGCAGTCTGTGGGTGCCGAACGCGCAACCGCCGCAAGGCAATCGGCCGAGCGGCGAGGGTTTCCTCAAGCAACTGCGTAATCCGGGCGTGCTGGCGTTTTATGGTTGCGTGGCGCTGATGCAAATGAGCCACGGCCCGTATTACACCTTTCTGACCTTGCACCTGGAACGACTCGGTTATACGCGCGGCACCATCGGCATGCTCTGGGCTGTAGGTGTCGTCGCTGAAGTGCTGATGTTCATGGCGATGAGCCGGATTCTCGCGCGGTTTTCCCTGCGCCGGGTGTTGATGGCAAGTTTTCTGCTGGCGGCGCTGCGCTGGTTGCTGCTAGGTTCGTTCGCCGAGTTTCTTTGGGTATTGCTGTTCGCGCAGATTCTGCACGCGGCGACCTTCGGCAGTTTTCACGCCGCTGCCATCGCCTTCGTGCAACGTAGCTTCGGCGCCCGCCAGCAAGGGCAGGGCCAGGCGCTGTACGCGGCGCTGGCCGGCACCGGCGGTGCGCTCGGCGCGTTGTATTCCGGTTACAGCTGGAATGCCCTCGGCGCGACATTGACCTTTAGTATTGCCAGTCTCGCGGCACTCGCTGCTGTCGTTATCATTGCCACACGTATGCAAGAGGACAGGCCATGAGCCTTACGCGTGAACAACTCGCCCAGCAAATCGTCGACGCCGGGCGTTTTCTGTATGGTCGCGGCTGGTCGCCGGCCACCAGCAGTAATTACTCGACGCGCCTGTCGCCGAGTGAAGCGCTGCTGACCGTATCGGGCAAGCACAAGGGCCAGTTGGGCCTGGACGATGTGCTCGCCACCGATCTGTCGGGCAACAGCCTGGAACCGGGCAAAAAGCCCTCCGCCGAAACCCTGCTGCACACTCAGCTTTACAGCTGGCGTCCGGAGATCGGCGCGGTGCTGCACACCCATTCGGTGAACGCCACGGTGCTGTCGCGCCTGACCCCGGAAGACTTTATCGAGTTCGAAGATTACGAACTGCAAAAAGCCTTCAGCGGCGTTTCGACCCACGAATCGCGGGTGCGCGTGCCGATTTTCGACAACGATCAGGACATTGCGCGCCTCGCCGCCAAGGTGCAGCCTTGGCTCGATGCCCATCCCGATTGCGTCGGTTATCTGATTCGCGGCCACGGCCTCTACACCTGGGGCGCGCAGATGAACGACGCGCTGCGGCAGATCGAGGCCTTTGAATTTCTGTTTGAATGCGAGTTGAAAACCCGCAGCGTCATGAACCGCCAAGGCTGACTTCACCGGAAGCAGCCCATTTGCCTGATGAAATGCTGTGCCCGACCGGTCTGCAAGAACCGGACGGCAAGGCCGATACCGAGGAATTGCCCCAATGAGCAGCCTGTCCGTCTATCACGTCTCAAGCCCCGACATCCCGAACAAAGTGCTGACCCACTTCGAAGACATCGCCTCGACCCTGGCCGAGCAGGGCGTGCGCTTCGACCGCTGGCAAGCGGCTGCGAAAATCCAGCCTGGCGCCACCCAGGAAGAAGTGATCAGCGCCTATAAAGAGCAGATCGACCAACTGATGACCGAGCGCGGTTACATCACCGTCGACGTCATCAGCCTGAACAGCGACCACCCGCAAAAAGCCGAATTGCGCGCCAAGTTTCTCGAAGAGCATCGCCATGGCGAAGACGAGGTCAGATTTTTCGTCGCCGGCCGTGGCCTGTTTACCTTGCACATTGACGATTACGTCTACGCCGTACTCTGCGAGAAGAACGATCTGATCTCGGTACCGGCCGGCACTAAACACTGGTTCGACATGGGCGAGCATCCGCACTTTGTCGCGATCCGTCTGTTCAACAACCCTGAAGGCTGGGTTGCCAACTTCACCGGCGAAGACATCGCTGGTCGTTTCCCGCGTCTGGAGGACTGATTCGATGTCGATCAAAGCCATTGTCACTGACATCGAAGGCACCACCAGCGCGGTGAGTTTCGTCTTCGACGTACTGTTTCCGTATGCCGCTAAACACCTGCCCGATTTTGTCCGTCAGAACGCTGCGCGTGCCGATGTCGCCGAGCAACTCGACGCCGTGCGCCGGGACAGCAATGCGCCGCAGGCCGATGTTGAACGGGTTGTTGAAATCCTCTTGAGCTGGATCGAAGAAGATCGCAAAGCCACGCCGCTCAAAGCCTTGCAAGGCATGGTCTGGGCCCAGGGTTATCACGCCGGGCAGTTGAAAGGGCATGTTTACCCGGATGCCGTTGAAGCGCTAAAACGCTGGCACGCGGCGGGTTATCAACTGTTTGTGTACTCGTCGGGCTCGATTCAGGCGCAGAAGCTGATTTTCGGCTGCTCGGAGGCGGGGGATCTGACGCCGCTGTTCAGTGGTTATTTCGACACGACTTCAGGGCCCAAGCGCGAGGCGCAGTCGTACACCAACATCCAGCAAGCCATCGGTGTTGAACCGGGGGAAATCCTGTTTCTCTCGGACATTGTTGAAGAACTCGACGCCGCTCAGTCGGCAGGCCTGCAAACCTGCGGCCTGGCCCGCGAAGGCGGGGAGTTGGGCAGCCACATCACCGTCGACACCTTCACCGGCATCGAACCCGAAGCCTTCTGACCACAAAAACCCAATGTGGGAGCGAGCTTGCTCGCGAAGGCGGAGTATCAGATAAAAATTTCTCCCTGACACACCGCTTTCGCGAGCAAGCTCGCTCCCACAGGGGATTGGCGTCAAGCACAAAAAAACAGGCCGTGAAGCGAAAGCTCCACGGCCTGTTTTGTTTAAAGCGTTTGAAAAATTACAGCGAGTGATATGTCGGCAGCGCAAAACGCTGCTGGCTCTGAAGCATCGCGATCTGCGGCAGCTCACTGGCTTGCTCGGCCAGGTCACGACGAATCGCGCTGATCGCCCACGACAGTTGGTCGCCGGCATGCAGTTGTTGATAAGTCAGTGCGCGCTTGAACACTTTGCCGTCGCTGCTGCGCAGAGTCAGCAGGATCCCGCCATCAGGACGTGGCGCAGTGGTGACGTCGAAGTTGGAGAACAGGGAGGTAAATTTTTCTTGGATCAGGCTCATGTCTATCAGCTCCGTATGCACTTGAATGGCAAGCATGCAGAGGAGGTTGCAGCGATTGTGCCAGCATTTGAAATTAATAAAAACCTTATAAATCAATAAGTTAAAAAATAGGAAAATTCAGGTTGTCGTGCAAACTGCATGAATGGCCATCGTGCATCCTGCATTTTGCGGGATCGTTGTCGAAACAACGGAACCAATCGCTTACCCGATGATCATCGCCGCCGTCGGCCGAACAGCGGATACAAAACATTGCAAAAACCGCGTGTACAGCCCGAGAAGCGCTGACGTATTTTCGATCTCGACCCGCGCTTGAGTGCGCTGGTTGCTTCAAGCAAGCCCGAAAAATAAAAACATCGACCTGCACGCCAAGGTCGGACGGGGAGCTTTCATGAGCCACGCGCCAAGCGACACGATTACCTGGGGCATGATGCTCCGCAAACTGCCGATGATTGCCAAAGCCATTCCGCGACTGGTCAAGGGCATGAAGGTGGCCAACGTCACGGATCCGACCCAAAGCTGTGGCCTTGGCTGGACGTTCGAACAAGCGACGCTGCGCAATCCCGAGGGCCCGGCGTTACTGCAGGGCGATGTGCGGCTGACCTATGCGCAGGTCAACCAGTGGGCCAACCGCATCGCTCATTATCTGAACGGGCAGGGCATCGGCAAGGGCGACGTGGTCGCGGTGTTTATTGAAAACCGCCCGGAATTGCTGGTGACCATTCTGGCGCTGGCCAAGGTCGGCGCGGTCAGCGCGCTGCTCAATACCTCTCAAACCCGCGACACCCTGATCCACAGCGTGAATCTGGTGGCGCCGGTAGCGATTGTGGTCGGCGAAGAGCTGGTTCCGGCTTATGCGGCGATTCGCGAGCAAGTGGCGATTACCGCGCCGCGCACCTGGTTTGTCGCCGATCAGGACACCTATAGCCATCCGGGCATTGCGCCCGAAGGCTACGTCAATCTGATCAGCGCCAGTGCCGATGCCTCCAGCGAGAATCCACCGAGCAGCCAGCAGGTGTTTTTCGACGATCCATGTTTCTACATCTACACCTCGGGCACCACGGGCCTGCCGAAAGCCGGGGTGTTCAAACATGGTCGCTGGATGCGCAGTTCCGCCAGTTTCGGCATGATCGCCCTCAATATGGGCCCCGACGATGTCGTCTACTGCACCTTGCCGCTGTATCACGCCACCGGTCTTTGCGTGTGCTGGGGCTCGGCAGTCAACGGCGCCTCGGGCTTCGCGATTCGTCGCAAGTTCAGCGCCAGCCAGTTCTGGAACGACGTGCGTCGTTATCGCGCGACCACCATCGGTTACGTCGGTGAATTGTGTCGTTATCTGGTCGATCAACCGGCCAGCGCCGATGACAGCCGCCACGATGTGCGCAAGATGATCGGCAACGGCTTGCGCCCCGGCGCCTGGGCCGAGTTCAAGACCCGTTTCGCCGTCGAGCACATCTGTGAACTGTATGCGGCGAGTGACGGCAATATCGGTTTCACCAACATCCTCAACTTCGACAACACCATTGGCTTCTCGCTGATGGCGTGGGAGCTGGTGGCCTACGATCATGACAGCGGCGAGCCGATCCGCAGCGACGACGGTTTCATGCGCAAGGTCGGCAAAGGCGAGCAGGGGCTTTTACTGGCGCGGATCGACGAGAAGGCGCCGCTGGACGGTTACACCGATCCGCAGAAAACCGCCAAGGTTGTGCTGCACGACGTGTTTACCAAGGGCGATCGCTTTTTCAACACCGGTGACTTGCTGCGCAACATCGGCTTCGGCCACGCCCAGTTTGTCGATCGCCTCGGCGATACTTATCGTTGGAAAGGTGAAAACGTCTCGACCACTGAAGTCGAAAACCTGCTGCTGCAACATCCGCAGATTTCCGAGGCCGTGGCCTACGGTGTGGAAATCCGCAACACCAACGGCCGCGCCGGCATGGCCGCGATTACGCCGGCGGAATCCCTCGCGACCCTGGATTTCGCCGAGTTGCTGAGCTTTGCCCGGGAGCGCATGCCAGCCTATGCCGTGCCGTTGTTTCTGCGAGTCAAAGTGAAAATGGAAACCACCGGCACCTTTAAATACCAGAAAACCCGATTGAAAAATGAAGGCTTCGACCCCGGCCAGACCAGCGATGACCCGATTTACGCTTGGCTGCCCGGCACGCAGACTTACGTACGAGTCACCGACGAAGTGTTGGCGGAAATTCATCAGGGCAAGCATCGTTATTGAATCTGGCTATGGCGCGACTTGAGAAAAAGGGGGTGACAGCCAGCGGCGCTCTCGGGAAACTGTCGGCTTTCCGATTGACCGAAAATGGAGTTGCCCCATGTCCGACCAAAGCCGCCAGATGACCCCTGAAGAAGCTGCTGAATTCACCGAGCAGGTTTTCAACAAGGCTCGCGACGGTGATGCCGAGATGCTCGATCGTCTGGTCACGGCCGGTTTGCCGGTGAACCTGAAAAACAGCAAAGGCGACACATTGCTGATGCTGGCCAGCTATTACGGCCACCTTGATGCGGTGAACGTATTGCTAAAACACAAAGCCGATCCGGAAATGCGCAATGGCAACGGCCAGAGTCCGATTGCCGGTGCGGCGTTCAAAGGTGATTTGGCAGTGGTCAAGGCGCTGGTCGAGGCGGGTGCCGAGATAGAAGGCTCGTCGTTTGATGGGCGTACCGCGCTGATGATGGCGGCGATGTTCAACCGTGTTGAAATCGTCGATTACCTGATCAGCAAGGGTGCCAACGCGCAAGCCAAGGACGCCAATGGCGTGACAGCGCTCGACGCTGCACGGACGATGGGCGCGGTTGATACCACTGCGCAGTTGGAAAAGCTGTTGGGCTGAAATCCATTCTGATGGCCTGTGACGGAGGGGAGAATGCGCTATCCTTCGCGCCCTCGAAATTCACCTTCGTCACAGGATCTGCCCTCATGAAAGCCGCACTCGTCGAACTCATCAGCAAAATCAGCTCCGGCTGCATGGGCGAGGACGAGATCGTGAAAGTCGCCGACGAAGCGGCACAGGCCTACGCCGATGCCGATGCTTTTCTGGCCGCCAACCCGGACATCAACTACGACGACACCTTCCCGATCCCGTTGGGTGAGTGGGTCGTGGTCGGCAGCCTGCCGGAAACCGTGCTGTTCCAGGCTGACACCTACGTCGATTTGTTCGCGCAGATTGTTGCCTCGTTCGGTCCGGGCGTCGATTTCAACCTCAAGCCCAAGCATCTGGCCAAAACCGAAGCCTTGACCGCTCTCAACCGCATTCAGGTGCAAATGAGCAGCATGAACAAGGAAAACGGCGGTTACACGCTGATGAACTTCAGCCAGTTGCTCGACGACGAACTGCAAATGGTGCTGGTCTACGGCAATGACGTGCCACGGGTACTGGAGTTGTGCGCCGAAGTCGGCATCGCCGCCGCGCCTTCGCTGGAAGCCTTGAAGATCGCCGTTCACGTCTGAACGTAATAAAAGGGAACCCTGCGCGCGACCGTCTATCCTAAAAGTGCATGCCACTATTCTGGAGCGACACCATGGGTTCCACGTTCAACGGTCTGATCGGTCTGATCATCCTCGCCCTCGACATCTGGGCCATCATCAATGTGCTGAAAAGCGGCGCGACCACCGGGATGAAAATCGTCTGGGTGTTGCTGATCATCCTCCTGCCGGTGCTGGGCCTGATCATCTGGGCGATTGCCGGACCGCGCGGTAACGTGCGGATCTGACACTGATCTCGAGAACACCGCAATATCCTGTAGGAGTGAGCCTGCTCGCGATAGCTATCCTCCAGTCAATGAGTCAGTGACTGAATAACCGCTATCGCGAGCAGGCTCACTCCTACAGGGATTGTGGTCTGCCGATGAAGTGAGGTTCGACCTGTCATCTTCGGCAACGTAGAATGCGCGCCTTTCCCGGGCGATCGTCTCCTCGATCGGCGCCCGCGCATTCATCGGAGCACTTGACCATGACCGTCACCAAAACCAGCGAGTACCTGGAAACCCTTTACGAAGGCTACGGCCAGCGTTTTCGCATGGAAAAACTGCTGCACGAAGTGCGCACCGAACACCAGCACCTGGTGATCTTCCAGAACCCGCGCATGGGCCGGGTAATGGCGCTGGATGGCGTGATCCAGACCACCGAAGCCGACGAATTCATCTACCACGAAATGCTCACCCACGTGCCGATCCTCGCCCACGGCAGCGCCAAGCGCGTACTGATCATCGGTGGCGGTGACGGCGGCATGTTGCGCGAAGTGACCAAGCACGCCGGTGTCGAGCACATCACCATGGTCGAGATCGACGGCACCGTGGTCGACATGTGCAAAGAGTTCCTGCCGAACCACTCCAGCGGCGCCTACGACGATCCACGTCTGAACCTGGTGATCGACGACGGCATGCGTTTCGTCGCCACCACCACAGAAAAATTCGACGTGATCATCTCCGACTCCACCGACCCGATCGGCCCGGGCGAAGTGCTGTTCTCGGAGAATTTCTACCAGGCATGCCATCGTTGCCTGAACGAAGGCGGCATCCTCGTGACCCAGAACGGCACGCCGTTCATGCAGATCGACGAAGTGAAAACCACTGCCGGTCGCCTGAACAGCCTGTTCCCGGACTGGCACTTCTATCAGGCGGCCGTGCCGACCTACATCGGCGGTTCGATGACCTTCGCCTGGGGCTCGACCAACCCGGCCTACCGCAAGCTGAGCCGTGAAACCCTGCAGCAGCGCTTCATCGGCAGCGGCATCGTCACGCGCTACTACAACCCGGAAATCCACATCGGCGCATTCGCCTTGCCGCAGTACGTGCTGCAAGCGATCAACAAGCCAAGTAACGACTAAAAGAACACTGCGACTCCCCTGTGGGAGCGAGCTTGCTCGCGAAGGCGATTTTTCATCCAATAAAATATTGGCTGACATTCCGCTTTCGCGAGCAAGCTCGCTCCCACATTTGCTTGCCCCCCCCAGTAGATGTCGTTTTTTTCATCTTCACCCGCTGTAATCCTTTTGAACCAACTTTCGGCGTTCACAGTCGAGATAGGTGTAAGCCCATTTGCGGGTTTGATCGAGGAGGCACCGATGCAAAAGTGGAAAGTCACTTTCGTGGACGATCATGGTGAAATTGTCGATGAGGTGTTCGAGCGCGCGGAATGCCCCAGCGACGATGAGGCCGCTCGATTGATCAAGGCACGGCTTCTGCCCGTCGCCGCCGAACTGGACCTGAATGATCTGGAAGGGCGTACCGCCGATGCTGGCGTGAAAAGCCTGAAATCCCAGAACAGCATCGAAATCCGCAGCATCACTCCTATCTGACATTCTTCCTGTCACCTTTGAAACCAGGCCTTGGCAGCGGCTCTAACTTGGGGCTACTCTGCAAGCGAGATCAGCGAACGGATCGCTAAGGTCTGGTCTTGTCAGCTACATGCTTGTTCCCGCGTGCAACCACGTTGCCGTCGTACTTTGGCCAAAGGCCCGGGGCGGGAATACGGAAAGTCTATCCATCTATGCGAGGGGGACGATTCATGAGCACAGCCTATCAAGAAGACATCAGCAGCAATGTTCTGCGCCGCATGAAAGAAGGCGGTTTCGATTTTTCCCGATTCCATCCCATCGAGTTCTACGCCATTTTCCCGGACGAGGAGCGGGCGCGCAGGGCGGCAGGCAAATTTCGCGGTGAATCCATCAATGCCCAGGTCAGCGTGCGTGATGACGGTGCGTGGGCGCTGGAATTGAGCAAAGTGATGTACGCGACGTACGACGATATCGGCGACTTCGAGCAGGGATTCTCTGCCGTGGTTGAACCTCTGGGCGGCATTATCGAAGGCTGGGGTGTGAAACAGGAGGTGCGCAACCGCCACCGTTTGAACTGATCTCTGGATTCATTTGTCGAGCAACGGCTGACCTTCGGGTCGGCCGTTGTCGTTTCCGGCGTACGCAAAGCACCGTGGCAAAACCCTGAAACAAGAAACCGAGGCAAAAAAAAGCCACCGGAGAGGGTGGCTAAAAGGGAAGACCGATAAGGAGAGGAAACCGGTCAGGGTTACAGCGGGGCGGGCTGCGAGGGCAGTCCAGGTCAGTTGAGCTGGCGACTTCGCGGCGCTGTGCGCGGGGAAGTTTTGCAGCGGATGCGCGGATTATCCGCAGGCAGCGCCGGGCAGTGAAATCAACTCTGACTATGCTGGTGATAGGCGATGCAGTGCGTCGCAATGAAGCGGGGGCAATCCGGTTGGGGCATTTGCCGCACAGGAATGGTGCGGTGCCTGCGGCGTGTATTTCCAACCGATTGAAATCAAAGCGTTTATGCCGATGGCACGGGCCTTGCGAAGGCCTGTAGGTCCGGGTGACAAGGAGTACGGCATGATCCGCACCTATTTTGATGAGATGTACGACGCCGGCGGCCAGGTTCGCCCGCATTATCGCGAGTTCGCCCGATGGCTGGCCGACACGCCTGACGAGCTGCTGGCCCAACGGCGACGCGAGGCCGATCTGCTGTTCCATCGCGCCGGGATTACTTTCACGCTCTATGGCGACGAGCAGGGCACCGAGCGCCTGATTCCTTTCGATACCATTCCGCGCAGCATCCCCGCCAGCGAATGGCGGATCGTCGAGCGCGGCTGTATTCAGCGGGTCAAGGCGCTGAACATGTTCCTCGCTGATCTCTATCACGAACAGCGCATCATCAAGGCCGGGATCATTCCTGCCGAACAGGTGTTGGCCAACGAGCAGTATCAGCTGGCGATGCAAGGCCTGGATCTGCACCGCGATATCTATTCGCACATCTCCGGCGTCGATCTGGTGCGCGATGGCGACGGCACCTATTACGTACTTGAAGACAACCTGCGCACCCCGAGCGGCGTGAGCTACATGCTCGAAGACCGCAAGATGATGATGCGCCTGTTCCCGGAGCTGTTCGCTGCCCAGCGCATCGCGCCGATCGATCATTACCCGAACCTGCTGCTCGACACCCTGAAAAGCTCAAGCCCGATCGATGACCCGAGCGTGGTGGTGCTGACGCCGGGACGCTTCAATAGTGCGTTCTTCGAGCACGCGTTTCTGGCGCGGGAAATGGGCGTTGAACTGGTCGAAGGTGCGGATCTGTTCGTGCGTGACGACAAGGTGTTCATGCGCACCACCGACGGCCCGAAAGCGGTGGACGTGATCTATCGTCGTCTCGACGACGCGTTCCTCGATCCGCTGGCGTTCAATCCCGACTCGATGCTCGGTGTGCCGGGGCTGCTGTCTTCCTATCGCTCCGGCAACGTGGTGCTGGCCAATGCCATTGGCACTGGTGTGGCGGACGATAAATCGGTGTATCCGTTTGTCACCGACATGATCCGGTTCTACCTCGACGAAGAGCCGATTCTGAAGAACGTGCCGACCTGGCAGTGTCGCAACCCGTCTGAACTTTCCCACGTGCTGGCCAATCTTCCAGATCTGGTGGTCAAGGAAACCCAAGGCTCCGGCGGTTACGGAATGTTGGTGGGGCCGGCGTCGACGACGGCGGAAATCGATGCCTTTCGCGAGCGCATCAAAGCCAAGCCTCACGCGTACATCGCACAGCCGACATTGTCGCTGTCGACCTGTCCGACCTTTGTCGAAAACGGCATCGCGCCGCGCCATATCGACTTGCGTCCGTTTGTCTTGTCCGGTCGCGAAACCCGCGTGGTGCCCGGCGGTTTGACCCGTGTCGCGCTGCGTGAAGGCTCTCTGGTGGTGAACTCATCACAGGGCGGCGGAACCAAGGACACCTGGGTGGTCGAGGATTGAAGGAAGCTTGCCATGTTAAGTAGAACTGCCTCGGATCTGTACTGGATGTCGCGCTATCTGGAGCGGGCGGAAAACCTCGCCCGGATGCTCGACATCAGTTATTCGCTGTCGCTGATGCCGCAGGACGGTCGCGGCGATGGCTTGCACGAACTGGCGATGCCGCTGCTGATCACCGGCACCCTCGACGATTATCTGGAGCGCCATGGCGCGCTGCACGCTGAACGCCTGTTGCACTTTTTTGCCCTCGATGCGGCCAACCCGGCGAGCATCTACAGCTGCCTCGGCGCGGCGCGGGCCAGTGCTCATGCGGTACGCGGACGCATCACGGCGGACATGTGGGAGAACATCAACTCGACGTGGCTGGAGATTCGCGGGATCGCCGAGCAGGGCCTCAGTCGCTATGGCATGAGCCGCTTCTGCGAATGGATCAAGGAGCGTTCGCACCTGTTCCGTGGTGCGTCGTACGGCACGATCATGCGCAACGATGCGTTTCGCTTTATTCGTCTCGGGACGTTCATCGAACGCGCGGACAACACGCTGCGGTTGCTCGATGCCCGCTATGAAATGGCCGGCGATCAGGCCGAGGCGGTCAGTGACGGCACGGCCCATGCGTATTACCAATGGAGTGCATTGCTGCGCGCCTTGTCCTCCTTCGAGGCCTACACCGAAATCTACCGCGATGCGCCGGGCGCCCGACATGTCGCCGAGCTGCTGCTGTTGCGTGCCGATGTGCCGCGCTCTCTGCGGGCCTGCACCGAAGAGATCGATCAGATTCTCGCGCAGTTGCCCGGGGCCAACGGCCGACCGGCGCAGCGTCTGGCGGCAGAGATGGACGCGCGCCTGCGCTACACCGGCATCAACGAAATTCTCGAGGAAGGCCTGCATGCTTGGCTGACCGAATTCATCCCGCTGGTGCGCCAGTTGGGCAACGCCATTCACAGTTCCTACCTGGAGGCTGCATGAGACTTTCCATAAGCCACGAGACCACCTATCACTACGAAGATCAGGTGCGGGCGAGCATCCAGTACCTGCGGCTAACCCCCCACGACAGCGAGCGTCAGCACGTGTTGAGCTGGCAACTCGACCTGCCGCGCCCGGTGCGCGCGCAACTCGATCCGTTCGGCAATATCCTGCATGTGCTGACCATGGACGAGCCGCACGAGGCGATCATCATCGGCGCACGCGGGCAGGTCGATATCGACGAACTGCGTGAGGCCGAACATGAGAGCCAGTCGGCGCTGCCGTTCCTGCGCTTCACCCGGTTGACTGAGGCGGATGAGGCATTGCGGGCGTTCGCCGAGAAATCCTGCAAGCAGCGGCGCGATCGCACGGCGCTGATCGATCTTATGCACGGTTTGAATCAGCACATGACTTACACGCCGGGTTCCACCGAGGTCGATACCAGTGCCGCTGAAGCCTTCGCCGGGCGTGCCGGAGTTTGTCAGGATCACGCTCACGCGTTTCTGGCTTGCGCACGTAGTCTCGGAATTCCGTCGCGTTATGTGTCGGGCTATTTGTACAGTGAGGATTGCGAGCATCTGGCCAGCCACGCGTGGGCGGAAGCCTGGCTGGATGACGCCTGGTACAGCTTTGACGTGACCAACGAACTGGCGCGGCCGGAACGGCATCTGAAACTGGCGGTGGGCCTGGATTACCTGGACGCCTGCCCGGTACGCGGCATGCGCCGCGGCGGCGGGTGTGAGCAGATGCACGCGAAAGTGTTCGTCTCGCCAACCCCGATCATCTCCGTGCAACAACAGTAGACGCCTTACTCCTGTGGGAGCGAGCAGGCTCGCTCCCACAAGGGAAATGGTGTTATGGCTTAACTTTGCGCCCGGCCATGTGTTTCAAATATCCCACCAACATCTGCAAATCCCCCTCCGGCAACACCTCCACCGAAAACCCCGGCATCTTCGCCTGCGGCCACTGACGCAAACTCTGCGGATCACGAATGTAACGCTTGAGGAAATCTGCGCCGAAATACTCGGTCGGGTTATACGGAATATTCAGATCCGGCCCGAACTGCGCATCCCCCGCACCGTTCAACCGGTGACAGGCCAGACAATTTTTCTGAAACAGCGCAAAGCCAAGATTGACTGGGTCATCCGCCTTCAACTCAGGATCCGGCAGCAGGGCAGGGAAGCGCTCGGCCACCGGCGCCAAGCGCTTGATGCTCGCGACTTCGAACGGCCATTGCTCCGGGCTGATATTGCCCGCCTGCGGATCGGTCCAGACCAGATAAAACGGCCCGGCGCTGTGCTTGCCTTCCGACAGCGGTGGCCACGGTTGAGCCGGATCTTCGATGGCCAGCCAGGCCCGTGCGCCCTCACGGTTGAGCAACGGCGCAGCAGCCAGTTCCGCGGCAAACCCGTCCAGTGCCACCGCTTGCAGGTGATCCTGCGGTTTGATCCCGGTCAGCAACGCGGCCACAGGCACGGCGCGGTAGGTCATGTCCTTCTTGTAGGACACATCGTTTTTGATCGTGAGGGTTTGCACTTGAGGATGCTTGAGCAGTTCTTCGGTCTGCCAGGTGCGGCTGCTTGCGCCCAGTTGCAGATCCAACTGTGCGGCAGACAAGGGCATGCTCAGCAGCATGGCCCCGAACACAATGAGCGCTTTCAAATGATCGCCGTCCATGTCGTGAGAGTGCACAAAGATTGGCACAGCCACGCTGGCCCGGGTAGCGGGCCAGTCACATTTTCAGTGGCGATAAACAGCACCTGCCGCTCGATTCAGCCGATGACCTTGGTCAGATTCGGCAAAATCAACAACAGCGTCGTGGCGAAAAGAATGAGCCCTGCTTGACGAACTTTCGGTTGTTTGAACATGGCTTGACCGCCTTTATTGTTATTTCCTGATGCTTGCCTGCATATCCATGACGGCAAGCGCTGCACTTCCTGTTGAAGAACGTCGGCCTCGGCAAAACCCGACGACCCTGACGTACATGTACTACCTTAGGGCCCGCGTCACGCTTGGCTTAGATCCATTTCATATGGAGCGCTTGCCAGATGCGATAAAAAAGGCATGAGGCTTATTGCCAGCTTCTTTGCCGCCCGCTGGCTAGACAACTCGCCGACCTGAACCGGTTCACCCAGTCTTCTGTGACCGTCCGTCTGAGCGTGTGCGTCAAGCGCATTGAGCGCTGTGGTCATTGAATCCGCGACCGCTCGGGTCAAGAGTGAAGGCACAAGAAACCATTCCCCGCACAGGTTCGAGGACGTCATGACCCAAGCTTTGATTTTCGATGCGTTACGTACGCCCCGTGGCAGAGGCAAGGCCGATGGTGCCTTGCACAGCGTCAAACCGGTGAATCTGGTCGCCGGTCTGCTGACCGCGCTGCAGGAGCGCACCTCGCTGGATACCAGCCAGATCGATGACGTGGTGCTCGGCTGCGTCACGCCGATTGGCGATCAAGGCTCGGACATCGCCAAAACCGCGGTGCAGGTGGCCGATTGGGATGTCAGCGTTGCCGGTGTGCAGATCAACCGTTTCTGCGCCTCGGGACTGGAAGCGGTGAACCTTGGCGCAATGAAAGTGCGCTCGGGTTTCGAAGACCTGGTGGTGGTCGGCGGTGTCGAGTCGATGTCGCGGGTACCGATGGGCAGCGACGGCGGCGCCTGGGCGCTGGATCCGCAAACCAACCTGCACAGCCACTTCACCCCACAAGGCGTTGGTGCGGATTTGATAGCCACGCTTGAGGGTTTCAGTCGTCACGACGTCGATGCCTACGCGCTGCACTCGCAACAGAAGGCCGCGCGGGCCCGGGCTGACGGTTCGTTCAACAAGTCGCTGGTGCCGGTGCAGGACCAGAACGGCATCATCCTGCTCGATCACGATGAGTTCATTCGTGCCGAGTCGACTCTGGAAGGCTTGGGCAAGCTCAAGCCGAGTTTCGAAATGATCGGGCAGATGGGTTTCGACGCGACGGCATTGCGGGTCTACAGCCATGTCGAGCGAATCAATCACGTGCACACACCGGGTAACAGTTCCGGAATCGTCGACGGTGCGGCGCTGATGCTGATCGGCTCCGAAGCCAAGGGCCGGGCGCTGGGCTTGCAACCTCGGGCGCGCATTGTCGCCACGGCGGTTACCAGCACCGACCCGACCATCATGCTCACCGGCCCTGCGCCGGCGACGCGCAAGGCACTGGCCAAGGCCGGGCTGCGCGTTGAAGACATCGACCTGTTCGAGGTCAACGAAGCGTTTGCCTCGGTGGTGCTGAAGTTCATCAAGGACATGGCCGTCGATCCGGACAAGGTCAATGTCAACGGCGGCTCCATCGCCATGGGTCACCCGTTGGGCGCCACGGGGTGCGCGATCCTCGGCACCTTGCTCGATGAGCTGGAAGCGCGACGCCTGCGCTATGGCCTGGCGACGCTGTGCGTCGGCGGCGGCATGGGCATTGCCACCATCATCGAACGCCTCTGAGCCCCGAATTCAAGGAACCTTGTTATGAGCGAAGCCATTCGTTACGAAAAAGGCCAGGACGCTATCGTCGTGCTGACCATCGACATGCCGGGCCAGAGCGCCAATACCATGAACGCCGTGTACCGCGAGGCCATGGCCGCTTGCGTTGCACGCTTGGTGACTGAAAAAGACCAGATTGCCGGGGTCATCATCACCTCGGCGAAGAAAACCTTCTTTGCCGGCGGCGACCTCAATGAGCTGATCAAGGTCGGCAAGCCTGAAGCCAAAGCCTTCTATGACATGGTGCTGACCCTCAAGGCGCAGTTGCGCACCCTGGAAACTCTTGGCAAACCGGTGGTCGCGGCGATCAACGGCGCGGCGTTGGGTGGCGGTTGGGAAATCTGCCTGGCCTGTCACCACCGCGTGGCACTGGATGACGCCTCGGTGCAACTCGGTCTGCCGGAAGTGACCCTTGGCCTGTTGCCGGGCGGCGGCGGGGTGGTGCGTATGGTGCGCATGCTTGGCATCGAAAAGGCGCTGCCGTATCTGCTCGAAGGCAAGAAAGTGCGTCCGCAACAGGCGTTGCAGGCGGATTTGATCGATCAGTTGGCTCTGGATCGCGACGATCTGCTGGCCAAGTCGCGCGCATGGGTCGTTGCCAATCCGACAGCGTTGCAGCGTTGGGACGTGAAGGGTTATCAGATTCCTGGTGGTACACCGTCGAACCCGAAAGTGGCGCAGATGCTGGCGATTGCACCGTCCATTCTGCGCACTAAAACCCAAGGTACGTTGCCAGCGCCGGAGAAAATCCTTTGCGCGGCAGTCGAGGGCGCTCAGGTCGACTTCGACACCGCGCACTTGATCGAAACCCGTTACTTCACCGAACTGACCACCGGGCAGATCTCGAAAAACCTGATTGGCACGTTCTGGTTTCAGCTCAATGAGATCAATGCCGGTGGCTCGCGGCCGTCCGGTTTTGCGCCGTATGTTACGCGTAGGGTCGGCGTGCTTGGCGCAGGGATGATGGGCGCGGGGATTGCCTTTGTCAGTGCTTCGGCGGGTATTGAAGTGGTGCTCAAGGACGTCAATCTGGCTGCCGCCGAAAAAGGCAAAGCACATTCAGCGACTTTGCTGGACAAGAAAGTCGCGCGGGGCCAGATGGATGCTTCGCAACGTGAGGCAGTACTGGCGCGGATTCACGCTACTGAAAGTGACGCCGATCTGGCGGGTTGCGATCTGATCATCGAAGCTGTGTTTGAAGACCGCGACCTCAAGGCCAAAGTCTCTTCTTCAGCCCAGCGGGTGGTGGGTACCGAAGCCGTGATCGCGTCGAATACGTCGACGCTGCCGATCACGGGGTTGGCGACGGCTGTTCCTGATCCTGGCAAATTCATCGGCCTGCATTTCTTCAGTCCGGTGGAAAAAATGCCGCTGGTGGAAATCATCAAAGGCGTGCGGACCACTGATGAAACCCTCGCCCGAGGTTTTGATTTCGTTCTGCAAATCAAGAAAACGCCGATCGTGGTCAATGATAGTCGCGGCTTCTTTACTTCGCGGGTGTTCGGCACGTTCACCAACGAAGGCATCGCCATGCTTGGCGAGGGCGTGAGTGCGCCGATGATCGAAACCGAGGCGCGCAAGGCCGGCATGCCGGTTGGGCCTCTGGCGATCTCTGACGAAGTTTCCCTCAGCCTGATGAGCCATATCCGCCAGCAAACCGCCAAAGACCTACAGGCAGAAGGGAAGCCGCTGATTGAGCACCCGGCCTTCGCTGTGATTGACTTGCTGCTCAACGAATACAAGCGCCCGGGCAAGGCGGCCGGTGGCGGCTTTTACGATTATCCGGCCGGTGGACAGAAACATTTATGGCCCGAACTGAAGGCGCGTTTCGAGCAGGTAGACGGGCAGATTTCGCCCAAAGACGTGCGTGATCGACTGTTGTTTGTGCAAGCCATCGAAACCGTGCGCTGCGTGGAAGAGGGCGTATTGACCTCGACGGCGGATGCCAATATCGGTTCGATCTTCGGCATCGGTTTTGCACCGTGGACCGGCGGTGCTTTGCAGTTCATCAACCAGTACGGCGTGAAAGATTTCGTCGCTCGCGCGCAGTATCTGGCTGAGCAGTATGGCGAACGTTTTGCGCCGCCTGCGTTGTTGTTGGATAAAGCAGCGAAAGGTGAAATGTTCTAAGGGCAACGAGCATTCCGGGGCTTGCCTTGCCTGGGTGTTTCAGGGCAGGCTCTGGGGTGTTCATTATTCCCATCACGTGTCAGGTATTTTTTATGTCGCTACGCATCTGCATTCTGGAAACCGACATCCTGCGTCCGGAGCTGGTCGATCAATATCAGGGTTACGGACAGATGTTTCAGCGCCTGTTCTCGCAGCAACCGATTGCCGCCGAGTTCACCGTCTACAACGTGATGCAGGGCGAATACCCAAGCGACGACCTGACCTTCGACGCGTACCTGGTCACCGGCAGCAAGGCCGATTCGTTCGGCACCGACCCGTGGATCCAGACGCTCAAGGAATACCTGCTGACCCGTTACGAGCGTGGCGACAAACTGCTCGGCGTGTGTTTCGGCCATCAACTGCTGGCGCTGTTGCTCGGCGGCAAGAGCGAGCGCGCCACTCAAGGTTGGGGTGTTGGCACCCACAATTACAAACTCGCGGCCAAGGCGCCGTGGATGAGTCCGGTGCGTGAGGAGCTGACGCTGCTGATCAGTCACCAGGATCAGGTCACTGCGCTGCCGGAAAACGCCACGGTCATCGCTTCCAGCGATTTCTGCCCGTTTGCGGCGTATCACATCAACGATCAGGTTTTGTGCTTCCAGGGCCACCCGGAATTCATCCACGATTATTCGCGGGCGCTGCTGGATCTGCGTCAGGAAGCGTTGGGTTCGCAGATCTACAGCAAGGGTGTGGCTAGCCTCGAGCAGGAACATCACGGCGCCACGGTTGCAGAGTGGATGATGCGCTTTGTCGCGCACAAGCCAGAAACTGTCTAAGGCCAAAAGCTTCGCGAGCAGGCTCGCTCCCACATTGGATTTTCGGTGCTCCACCGATCCATGTGGGAGCGAGCCTGCTCGCAAATGTTCCAGACAACTCGGTCTGCTCTACAACCACCCGGACTTTTTGAAACTCGCCCATAAACTCACACACCCCACCGTGATGAACCCCAGCACACCGAAATAGCCGTAATGCCAGCTCAACTCCGGCATGTTCTGGAAGTTCATCCCGTAAATCCCCGCCACCGCCGTCGGGAACGCCAGAATCGCCGCCCAGGCAGCAAACTTGCGCTGCACCACGCTTTGCCGTGAAGCCTCGAGCAACACACCGATCTCGATGGTCTGGCTGGCAATGTCGGCCAGGGTGCTCAGGTCTTCCATCTGGCGCGTTACGTGGATCTGCACATCGCGAAAGTACGGGCGCATATTCTTGTCGATAAACGGGAAACTCAGCTTCTGCAGTTCCTCGCCAATTTCCACCATCGGCGCCGCGTATCGGCGCAGGCGCACGACATCGCGGCGCAAGCCATGCAGCTTCTGGATGTCACGCTCGTTCAACGCGCTACACAACACGTTGCGCTCAAGTTCATCGATCTCGGCGTGGATGGCTTCGCCCACCGGTTGGTAGTTCTCGATGACGAAATCGAGCAGCGCATAAAGTACGAAATCTTCCCCGTGTTCCAGCAGCAGCGGACGCGCCTCACAACGTTGGCGGACATGCGCGTAGGACGCCGAGTGACCGTTACGCGCCGTGATGATGTAGCCCTTGCCGGCAAAAATGTGCGTCTCGATAAATTGCAGAATGCCGTTCTCGCGGATGGGCGAGTAGGTGACGATAAACAAAGCGTCGCCAAAGGTTTCCAGCTTCGGTCGACTGTGTTTTTCCAGGGCATCTTCAATGGCCAGTTCGTGCAAGTTGAACTGACGTTGCAGATTGGATAGCTCCTGAGCGTCCGGCTCTTCAAGACCGATCCAGACAAAGTGCCCGGTTTTCGCGGCCCAGGCAGCGCCTTCGTCGAGGGTAATATTGGTGACTTTCTTGCCAGCGCTGTACACCGCAGCAGCAACAACTCGACCCATGGTGGTGATTCACTTCTTCTTGGCAGGTGGCAGGGAATGCAAGGCTTCAGCTTAGCCGTGTCGCTGCTTGAGAGTCAGTGAAATCTGTACAGTTCACCGGGCAAAAGAAAACCCGCACAGGGCGGGTTGTCTTTTCAGGCGGCTTGCAGTTGCCGATCCATCGACTCAATGCACTCGCGCATCTGTTCACGGCACTGTTTGATGAGCATGGGCATGTCATCCATGGTCAATCCGGCTGTAGGAATCGCCGGTAGCGAGCGTATGAGAATTTTTCCGCTGCGCCAGCGGTTAAGACGCATGTGCTTGATGTAGCTGCTGACGCAAACCGGAACGATTGGCACGCCGGCGGCAATCGCCATCTGGAACGCACCTTTCTTGAACGGCAGCAATTCTTCGCCGAGGTTGCGTGTACCTTCCGGGAATACCCAGATCGAAGTGTCTTCGTTCTGCAGGGTGTTGGTGGTGGTCAGCATCGACTGGCGCGCCTTGTGCGCATTGCCGCGATCGATCAGCACATTGCCGGCGAGCCAGAACAGTTGCCCGAACAACGGCACCCACTTCAGGCTTTTCTTGCCGATGCACACGGTACGACGGGGCACAACGTTGCCGAACACGAACAGATCGTAGTTGGACTGATGGTTGGCGATGATCACGCAGCTGTCAGGCTTGTTCATCAGGCCGCTGACGTCCGTTTTCACCCGCAGGCGCAAAATGCACATGGCTGGCAATGCGTAGAGTCGGGCGCATAGACGGCTGTTGTCCGGATTGAATGGGCGGCAGATCCCGAGGATTACCCCGAGTACGCCTGCCAGAATAAAGTGCAGGCCCATCAATAACATACGAAACACGAACAGCATTTTCAGGCCCTACCGGGACAAAAGGTGGCGCAGTGTACGGATGTGCACTGTTTTCGGCAATTGTCGCTATAGAGTGCGGAGATAGCCGATGTTTAAGCGCATGTTTCAGAATGGCTTGTCAGACCCGTCCTAGAGCAGCCATGGCATTTTCAACCGAGCGTGCAAGAAAAAGCCCGACACGCTGGTCGGGCTTTTCTTTATTGCATGTGTCCGGGTTAACCGAGATGTTCCTGATCCTGGATGATCGCGTTATCCAGGGTTTCGAGCAGCGCCTTGCGCACCTTTAACTTGGTGTTTTTGTGCGCGAGCATGTTGATCTTCTTCAACTGACGCGCAGCGGCGAGGGCGGCACCTTGCAACTCCTCGGCGGAAACCACTTTGTCGAGGAAACCGGCATCCACCGCACTTTGCGGATCGAACATCTCGCCGTTGATAACCGAGCGGTGGAACGCGGAACGACGCAGACGATCACGCGCCAGCTCGATTCCAGCGTGATGCATGGTCATGCCGATCTGCACTTCGTTCAGACCGATGCTGAACGGACCGTCGACGCCGATACGGTAGTCGGCAGACAAAAGAATGAAAGCGCCTTTCGCCACAGCGTGACCCGGGCAAGCGACGATGACCGGGAAGGGGTGAGAGAGCAGGCGACGCGCCAACGTCGAACCGGCGGTGACCAATGCCACGGCTTCTTTAGGGCCGGCGGTCATCACTTTCAGATCGTAGCCGCCAGACAGAATTCCTGGCTGGCCGGTAATGATCACGATGGCACGATCAGTCACCGCCTGATCCAGCGCCGCGTTGAACGCCGCAATCACGTCCGGAGAAATGGCATTGACCTTGCCGTTGCTCAAGGTCAGGGTCGCGATACCGTCTTCGAGGTGGTAGGAAATCAACTCACTCATGACGCTATTCCTTGTAAGAAAGATGGGCAGACGTTACCCACCGCCGCAGGCCAGGTAAAGCGCCGTGACTGACCCGCCAGTCACCGTTTCACGGCCGATCCAGCGTGGCGAAGCATTCTGCTCCTATATAGAAGGGTCGCGCCCACCGAAGATTGGCCGGTTTGCCATGGCCTGCCAGCGGGCAAAACGACTTTTTCTCTTAACCGCATGAAAATTCTGAAAAAAAGTTTGCCATCGCCAAAGCTTTCGACTACATTAGCGCGCCTCGACAGACAGAACATGTTTGAAGAGATACGGTGAAGTGTCCGAGTGGCTTAAGGAGCACGCCTGGAAAGTGTGTATACAGGAAACTGTATCGAGAGTTCGAATCTCTCCTTCACCGCCACATTCAGTAAGCGCAAACCCCTGATTTTCCTAGAGAAAGTCGGGGGTTTGTGGTTTTTGGCGTCTGAAAAATGGCCATATGGGACAGATCTGGGACAGATGCTATATTTTGGTGCGTGAGTTGAATTTCTTCTGAGTGATCGAGTTGCGTTTGTCGGTCGACGAGATGAGTTAGGCTTTCCCGATACTAATTAGGGACGACCATAATGCGCGATAACACTGAATCCAACATTGCCACGGCAGATGCCCTTACATTGCTCTTGCATAATCAGCATGCGCTTGCGGCTGCAATTGAGGAGTTAACGAAATGGCTTACAGATAACGGCGTAGAGGGCGTTGCCACGAACGCAATTACGGCAATGGAAGCATTAGACAGTAATGCGGAGGCCCTGACCGACGCAATCATGCGTCTTCGAAGATAGCCTCCCGTGGAGCCGACCTGAGCGCCTCAACTCAACTGTGCATTGACTTATGGCGCTCAGGACAAAAAGTTAGAGATTGTTCTATGATTTTTTTCTATTGAAAATTAACTTTCTCTTGTCCTGCGTTTCTACAACTTTTTGAGCAGTCGTAATTTCCTCTCGTAAGTCGTTCTCGATGTCTTTGATTCTGTCGTAGTAGTCATCTGTGCCAAGAAGCTCAAGTAAGTCTTTTAAATGGACTTTTATGCCGTTGTCTTCTTTGTGTATCATCACGCTGTCTGATTTCGTTTTATTGGAAATCATCTCCAGAGCTTCTTCTGAGTTAACTAGTGCGAATGATGCCTGCATTAATGCGTTATCTATGTGATTTACCCAGGGGTCAGCTATGAGGCTCAATGGTCCAAAGGATATAGGAGCGTAATTTTCATCAAAATATACGCCGTACTTGGGGTGGATAGAGTTTACAAATTTTATCATCGCGGAGTCGCTTCCGTCGCGTATCAGTTCTTGCAGTTTTGCTAAGAAAGCCGGGCCTCCTTTCAAAATGTATTCCTTTGAATATCGGTAGCTATCTATAGCAGCCAAGAAGCGTAAGACGTCTCCCCAGCGTCTATATTTATCTAGGCCCGCCTCCTCGTAAAAGAGCGTTGCAACTTCAGGCGACGAATGTTTTATGAAGGCTGCTGCATAATATTCAAGTATGCTTTTATGAAGGAATGTTACTTCGTTAACACCTTCTTCCAACATTAAACATGCGACTTTAATGATATCTTTTCTGAAATTTGAAACATCGCACTCGCAGCCTTCAGCGTAGTCCTGTGCTAAGTCAAAGGCCTCATTGAATTGTTCGCTGCTTAGCGATCTCCCAGCTCCTAATTGTATTGTCATAAAGCAGAATGCTTCGAAGAGTTGCTGTAGTTGACGCTCTGAGAGCCCGCTGTAATGATCTCTCGAGAATCCAAGCTTCAATCTGTCATGACGCGTGAATACAACGTGGAACATTTTTTCAAAGAATTCGGGTAGTGTGGGCGGAATTTCTCTCTCAGCCTCATACACTAAAACTACCAAAGTCATCATTAAAGGCGTGCTTATTATTCCTCCGACACTTGAGGAACGCTCAGCAATTGCATTTATTAGCTCAAATCTTTTGGCTGCTGTAACTTTTAGTTTTCGTAGAAAAGGGTCGTAATCTCCAGTGTGTAAGATGGATAAATCTAAGACCTTAAATCCTGAGACCAATTGTATATCATTGTTAGGTCTGGAAGAGATGATGATCCTCATGTCTTGGTATCGGACTTGCATGTACTCTATTTCATCAATTACGTCTTTTAATACCTCCGAAGAAATCTCGTCAAATCCGTCTAGAAGTAAAATAATTTTGCCGGATGATGCTAAGTATTCGAAGAGCTCTGGTGAGAATTCGAGACCTACAGATTCGAAAAATCGTCCAATAGATTGAAAGATATTTTTTTTGTTTGAAAGTGTTCTTAGTTCTAAGAATATAGGAATTGTGCAGTATTTTTCATCTCGCATGGCAGTGGACGCCAGATAGCGCATGAATATAGATTTACCTTGTCCAACAATTCCTTGTATAACTAGATTTCCAGCGGGTAGCTGATTGATGTTTTTTACCTCTATTTCTTCAAATTCGTCTTCTTTGCAAATTCTCGAAGGGTAGTAAAACTCGTATATTGACAATTCTTTGTCGGGTGACCATATCGTTTTCACGCTCTCGATCTTCAAAAGAGCTCGTGCTAATTTTTTAGTGCCTGTTGCGATAGCAAGCTTTTGTAAGCTTTCCTTTACTTTTCCTTTGGCTCCTTTGTAGAGGTCCGACACGACTGGGCTTAGGGTGCGTGTTACAGTTGTTACAATTGCTGCGGAAACTGCCGCCATAGGTTTACGTCCTGTGTATAGATATAAGCTTGATTGTTATTTGAAAACTTTGAGTGTGTGCCGGATTGCTGATTCGTGGCCCAAACCTCCCGCGGCACCCCAAGGGATCAGTCGGGCTTTACGTATGAGGCTGTCCGCAAAAAGTAATGAGCATAGCAGTGCCTTCATCAGCGTGGCACTGACTTGAAGGTTGTCGGAATGAAGGATGAAAGTAATATTCAAAGATGGAGGGCCAATTCCAGCATTCCGATGACATCCGGTCCGTCTTCATTGATCCATGTCCCGTAGTGCTGATGAATCATGTTGCTGTTGGTGTGTCCCATCTGTTCAGCGATCCAATCGATTGAAGCTACGCCGGTGGTCAATAACTGACTGGCATACGTGTGCCGGCATTGGCCCGGCCCCCGGTAACGAACGCCGGCGGCCAGCAAGTGAGCCTTGAAGAAGCGATCGCGCACCACGAAGTCGTTGGCATGCGGCAAGCCGGTTTTGGTGTTCAGGAACACGAAGTGCAGCTTGTGTTTTCGCACCGTCTTGTTGTCCCGCTCGACCACCTCCACAGTTTCAGCTTTTCTGTCGTGGTTCAGCGCATTGATCTTGCGCAGGGCCTCCCACGCCGGTGCCAGCAGGCGCACCCGCCGCGTCGAACGGCGCGTCTTCGTCACCCGATAAGCCCCGCGTACCTTGGACCTGCGAAAGGTTACCGTGCCTTGTGCCAGGTCGACGTCCTCCCAAGCCAGGGCGATCGTTTCCGATACACGCGGACCTGCCCACAACATGAACTGCACCATCAGCAGTTCCTGCGTACGGTTCGTTGGGGTGTCGAGGATCTGTTTAATTTCGGCACGGGTGAATGGGTCCGGTGCTTCGGGATCGGGTAGGCGCACCATCAATCCTTCAGTCGGGTCATGCGCGACTTTCATCCGCGTGCGGTACAAGCGGAACACCTGACGTACGTTGCTGATGATGTCGCGGATGGTCTTGTTCTTGAGGGTCTTCGACAGGGTGTCCTGTATCCATTCCTGCAGGTCCAGATGATCGATCTGGTTGATCTGAACCTTGCCCCAGCGCGGGCGCACATGTACTTCTGCCTTGTTGGCGTAGCCTCGATAACTTGAAGCCGCGACGCTGTTTGCCTTGATCCTCAACCACAGATCTAAGTAATGGCCAAAGGTGTTTTCTATCAGCCTGGGGGAGTGGGGGAAGTGCCGTGCATAGTCAAAGGTACCGGTCTGAATTTCGTATTCGATGATGTCGACCAAGCGTCTCGCCTGCGTCACGTTCGCCGGTGTATTGCCGCCCGGGACCTTTTCCCGGCATTTCTCCCCGTTGTATTGAAAATAGATTCTCACGGACTTGCCGCGAGCTTCGACTCCACTCATGTAAACCCCTAACGCTGTACTCGTATTTTGACAGTCTGACGGTCGGAAACAAAAAGGCCCGTTTCCGGGCCAAGTATCTGCAAGCGCGTTTTCTGGTGGACGCGGCTTACGGTTTGGGCTTGTAGCCGCGCAGGTGGGCATTCAACAGCTGGCGCCGCCGGCTGCAGGCCTGGTGATTGCCTTGGGCGCGCCACTTGCCGCACTGGTCGCACACGCTGGTGTGATCCATGTTCCAGGGAAAGCGGCGTACCGGTGTTGCGGGAGGGTCATTGGTCATGACGTGAAGCTCCCCGAGTGGCCGGGGTGGCCAGCAGTTGGCTGATCACGGCGACATCCGTTTCGCTCAGGTCGCCCAGGGTGCTGGCCATCTGGCTGAGGCTTTCCAGGCGCGTTCGGGCTTCAGGGGTTTTATGCACCAGGTAGCCGATGACGGCGGCGCCGATGATCGCAGTCGCCACCAGGTGCCGCGCCGGTGTGGTAGCCTTGGTGCCGCTGCTGCTGGGGTTCTGTGCTTGCATGGTATGGTCCTCGTAAGTGGTCGGGTGTCGAGGAGCTGCAACTCCTCGGCACTGTTTTTAAGATCAGTCCTTTCGTGCCAGGTGGATCACCAGGCCGTCAAAATCCGGCTCATGCTCAACACATGATTGCCATTCCAGTACCCGCAAGATCTGTTGCCTGCTGCAGTCGTCCACGAGGATTTCGCGCTGGCCAGCGGCTGCTCGCACTTCCAGAATCTGCAGCAAACCATCCTCTCCGTAAGCACCGGCCTGAATGATCGGCGCGCTTTGTCCGGTGAATTCCAGGCGGCTTTGTACCCACTGCAGCTTGCTCGTATTGCCGTCGCCGGCATTGCCCATAAACACTTGAATCTGCATCGGTCTTGCTCTCCTTTACGCCTTGAATGTCCAGCACTTGACCGTGGTCGGCCGGGGTTGTGAAACGTGGTTGCGGTGGTTGAAGGCAGCGCGTACGGCGCTGTGCACGGCCTTGTTGCTGTCGAGAAATTTGCGCGATCGCGATTCTTTGAGCAGGTCGCGCAACGTGGCCACGTCGGCCAGCTTCTGTTTGTGTTCGGCGGCGCGCTCGCAGAATTCGTTGAGGTTGATGGCGATCACCGCTGGGTCACTGCTGTGGTCGACCACGGGGTCCTCACTCAAGGATTCGAGGTAGTCGTAGACCTCCCAGAATTCGGCGACGGCCGGGTGGTCAGAACTGATCGAGGCCTGGCGCTCGATCGCCATACGGACGATTTGCCGTTGCGTGGCGGCGACTTGCGGATCACTCAATTTCAGCACTAGGCGCAGCGCTTCCAGCAGCGAGAGCAGTTGTGCGTGGTTCTTGCTGATCCGCTCTACGCGGATGTAGCCGCGCAGGTCATAACCGCAACTGCTGCAGTTGCCCTGGTCGCTGACATAGGCCGTGTTGCAAGCAAAACAGTGGGTGTGCAGGCGGCGCAGTTTGGCTTCGTGTTCGGGCATGCGCTGGGCGAACAGATCCAGCACAGCGGATTCTTTACCCACCGCTTTCAACAGAAAATGACTGAGGACGCCGCCGTCCAGTGCGTTCAACTGATCAGCGGCCGCACGGCTCTCCGGGGTCACTGTCGGGCGTACGAAGTGCAGTTTGACGATGCGCGTCATGATCGCTTCGTGGGCAATCACCGCCGCGTTCTGGCTGATGGCGATCGTTCCCCGAAAGGGCGGTTCGTACGTCTCGTTGCCCGCCGTCTTGACGCCTTTGGTGGCCAGCGTGCCGCCGCCGTAGAAGTCTTTCAGCTCGTCCCATTCGAAGGTTTTCGCGTGTGCCCGATCGTCGCTGTGGCGATCGGCTTCCAGAAACACCACCGGCATACCTGAGACTTGGCCCATCAGGCGCGAGCGTCCGGCCTTGGTCGATTTCATCGGGTCGAAGCCTTCATAGCCTTCGCGTCCGAGCAGTTTCCACAGCAGGTTGAGAAGGGTGGTTTTGCCGGCACCGGCTTCACCCGTGGCTTCCAGAAACGGGAAGGACTGGTAACGCGCGCGGATCTGTTCGCAGAACAACGAGCCGAAAAAGAACACCAGCGCGACGAAGCCCTGGGCGCCGAAGCAGGTCCACAGCAACCGCACCCACTGCTCGTTGAAGTCTTTGCCGTCACGCTGCAGTTTGATGGGGACGCCTTTCTGCAGGGTTTTCAGGCGCAGCTTGCCGAACTCGAAATAGTCTTCGCTGTTGACCTTGTAAGTGGTGCCGTCCTTGATTGCGATATCGCCGTAGACGTAGCAGGCGTATTCCTTGCTGTAACCCACGTAGTCGATGGTCGACACGGTTTTGATGCCGAACAACTGGTCCTTCATCAGCTTGTCGAGCTGCTGACCGCTGCCCGTGAACATGGCGCCGGCGGCCATGCCGAGCAGGCGTTTTTTGAATTCACTAGCGGCGGAAAGCTGGCCACTGGTGAAAGTGTTTTTCACGCTTTCGGAGTCGTGGGGGAAGTCCACGCGTAGGTAATACCAGGACTCGTCGGTGACTTCGTTGCGCTGAAAGTACAAGGCTTGCGGGTAGCAGTTGGCAATCTCTACGACGCTACCGGACTGTTGCAGTGCCTTCTCGCGCTGTTGCGCCTGGTTGAGCAGTTGGTCGTCGTGGTTCTCGCTGTCCTCGATGTCGGACATGGCCCGGTTGAATTTCTCCATGTCCAGCTTGAACCAGTACAGACGGCTGCCAAAACCCAGGTGAAATTCCCCGCGCTTGTTCCAGTCATACATGAGCAGGGCTTTTTCCGCTGCGCTTTCTGCCAGCAGCAGGGCGCCCTGGTGCCGGGCTTGTTTGAGGTCCGTTGCTATCTGTTCGGCGCGCTTGGTTTCGTCCTGAATAAAATTCCAGCGCTGGTGCAGATCGTTCCAATCAGACTTGCGGCCGTCACGTTGCGGGATCTGTGCTGACTCGCAGACGAAACCCAGGGCACGGGCTTCGCGGACCCAGCGCCGGGTGTAGGCGTTGGCGCTCGGTTCGTTGTCCAGCGCCCATACCAACTTGGGTAGTTCGCCGCCCTCTCGGGTTTTGATCAGTGCCTTGAGCGAGTCACCGGGGAACGCGTTGGACGACATGGCCGATACGGCCGCGATGTCGTTGTGCACCAAAGCGATGGCGTCAAAGATCCCTTCGACAATCCAGATTTCCTTGACCTCGAGCAGGTCGACGCAAGGGGGGCACCACCAGATGCCTCGATAGCTGTCCTTAGATTTAAAGCGCGCCTTCATCTTGCCGAAACGATGCGGCTGATCGATCAGTCGTTCCCACCAGCCGCCTTTTTCCAGGGCGAAACGCACTGTGGCGCTGCCGGCGTTGTGGTCAGGCGAGTAGAAGCTTTCCTGCGTGAACCAACCCTGAATCAGTTCAAATCGAAAGCCTCGGGCGAACTCCAGATAAGCCCGTGCAGTGGCGTTGGGGTGCTGGTCCGTAGCCGGCGCCCGCTTGCTCCAGTCCTCAAACAGATCGTCGTACAGCTCCTTTACGTGAAGAGTGTGGCCGCACTTTTCCGGGCGACCACAAATCACCATCCATGGCGTATCAAACCGGGAATACAACTCCTTTTTCTTGCACTTGGGGCAGGTGCCACCGCGCATGTAATCGGTGCCTACGCGGTGCTTCAATCCGAAGTCGAACTGGAGGCGTTGCAACACGTCGTGGCGGAGATCTTCTTTCATGATTACTTCACTGCTTTGAGGCTGAGGGATAGGGCGGCCATCAGGCGTTTCTGGGCGGCCATCACCGGAGTTCTTTCGAGGATCGAGCTGTGCCGTTTTTCTTGCGGGACATACCGGTATTCATCCGCGTACCAGTAGTCGTTGAGGCTCAAGCGGTACTGCTCACGCATCGCAGCCAGAAGTGCTTCGGCCTCTGCAGGTGGCAGCTGGGTGGTCAGAATTACGGCGTTTCCCATCTTGAAACCTCGATTTCGGGCGCAGCTCACCCAAACCCACTGAGTGCGGGGCAGGCGTTTGTGTGAGGGGGGTTACGAGTTGGCTAAGCGAAAGCGGCCAAGGTCCGGCGCGTTGATGATTCGCTCATAGATGAGGCTGACCGGTACGGCCCATTGTCGGCCGGTGACCGGATCAACGATCACGGTGTGCGTCGACGTGCTGCTCTGGACGTTCAGGCGTTGCCGATCGCGAACGGCGACCATGGTGGTGCCTGCCAGGTGAACGATCTTTTCAGCGACCTGCGTTTGCACGTCGTAGTCTGCAACTAGGTGTTGAACAGCCCGGCTGAAGAGTTGCTGATCGTCGCTCAGGTGTTCGCAGTGGTGACGCTCAAGAAACGCCAGCGCGGCGCTCTGCAGGACATCCTGGTATTCCGGTACTGCGGACAAATTGTTCATTGAGCCCTTCCTGCGCGGTAGAGAGCGATGGCAGCCAGCACTTCTGCGTGCCTTGCTGCTACGTGGAGGTTATGCGCGTCCATGATGAATTCGGCTTCTTCATCACTGATTGAACCGTCCTCAAGAGCGGCGGCAATTGCTTGATCAACACACCCTCGCTTTGCAGAAACCTGCACGGAGCGTTTGTAGAGTTCGACATTGTCGAGCGTTTCAGGATCGGCCACCGGTACGAACAGTCCCCCATACATCGAGGCGACGTAGGTGGGGAAGTGCTGAGTTCCACAGTCCTGCTCGAGTATGAAAACTTGTAAGTCGCTGAGGGGACTGCAACCAGCATTTTCGTAGGCATGGTTGTCGAATTTTTTAAGCTTCAGACCCAAGCGCGCAGCAGCGGCTTCGCGTCCGCCGGCGTAACTGCGGATGATCTCGCTCATGACTTCTTTGCGAGTGTCTAGGATTGGACTTTTCAACTTCTACTTTTCCCTGTTGAGCGCCGCGATTACTGTTCAATTACGCCGTCTTTGATGCCTAGCAACACGGCGGCGCGATGTGCCTCCCCTCGGCGACCTTTGATCCGACCGTTCAAAAGGTCGCTGACCAAATTTTTGTTCAGCCCATGCTTGCGACTGAACTCCGCGATACTTAGTCCCTTTCGATCGAGAGCCGCCCGGGCTTGCTCGTGCGTAATGGTGGCGGGCATAGTGTTCCCTCTGTTCATTTGTGTTTGTTTGCGTTTGTCTGTGGTGATTCTTGGTCAAAAAAATGATCAAGTCAATGGTGGTGACTAAAAAAATGCTCATAGCGGATCGAGTAGGTGAACGCCTCAGGGAAGAGCGCGAGCGCTTGGGGTTAAATCAAACAGAGTTTGGAGTCCTACTTGGAGTCAGTAGGGGAACGCAAAAGAACTACGAACTGGGGGCCAGCTCCCTAGACCTTCGTTACGTCACGGCCCTGGAAGAGAAGGGGGTAGATGCGGCTTACGTGCTTACGGGACGTCATGCGACACCATTGGGCCAACTTTTTAGCCCCTCGGAAGAACAGATGATCATGCAATTCAGGTCGATCCCTGATGATGATCAGAAGGCGATTCGTCGTTTTCTTGAAGCGATGGCCGACGACGCCGCCCGGCACCGGTCTTAACTCGCAACAATCCCGCACAGTCATTGGGGTATCTCTTATTCCAATGCAGTTGCGCACCCCCCATAAAGTCCATTCAGCAATGCACTTTATGGAGTAGTTAGCATGTTGGATCGCAAGAAGAACGATCACATCAACCTCGAATACGCCGGGACGGAAACTACCGTACTCACGGACATTGAGCGTCGACTGATCGATCTGTATCGCCGGCTGAGCCGCACTGAACAGCAACAGGTTCGTCGCGTGGCCGAGATACTGGCAATCAACCCAAAGGAGAAAGTAGAGGGCTGACCGTCATTCCTTGAATGATCCCGATCGCCGGCGCTATAGCGTTGGCGGTTTGTAGCTATGCCACCGCCTGCGATCCCAACTGCTCGAAAAGCTCCCGCTGCTTCGCTCGGGGCATTTCCCGCAAGCGATCGATCAACATCCGCTCGAATGTTTGCGATGAAGGACTGAGCGTGTGCGAGAACGTCAGATTCGCCACCCATGTGTGCCCGCACTTTGCGTCCAGGCACTGGCAGTACAGTTTTACAAAGGCTCTGGTTACCTCTTCCCGCGAGGCAATCCGGCCCTTGTGTCCGCAATTGCATACAACTCTCATTATGTCCCTCCCCAGGGGCAGCTGATCGCCACCATATTGCCACAATCTGTAGTGGCTTTCTCTCCGCTTGGCTTTTCATGTGGTTGTATCCACTGCTTCAGGTGCGGGTTTCCAGCTAAAGCGCCTGTCTTCTCGCAGCTTGTCATTCAGTTGGTTGAACAACTGGCAGATCGGCCGGATCTCGTTGCTGGTGTATACGCGATCGATCTTTTCGATATCTCCGAAACCACCGGTGTTTTCCGGGATGATGCCGGCCAGTGCTGGGTTCATGCGCCAGGCGGCGATAACGTCGTTTCGGGTGATGTTCTTCACCTTCTCCAGTTCGTCTTTCGCCTGGAAGTCACCCACGGGGATGATCTGGATCGCGTTTTCTTTGCCGTTGGGGATGTTGACGAACATCGAGCGGAAGTTGCCCACGCCCTTGCTGGCACTGATCTGTGCGCGCAGCTCGTCTTCGTCCTCCTCGGTCAGATCAGGATCGTTGGTGTAGAAGATGTAACCGGCGTGCGCGCCGTTGCTGTAGTACCGACGGCGGAAGAGGGTGGCCGCCTCATTGAGCAGCAGCGCCTGCAGACCGCCCAAGTAATCCGGGATCCCGTAAATATTCTGTTCCACGTCGTAGTCCAGGACGTGGGAAATCTCATGCTGTTCGAACTCCATTTCCTTGTTGTCGGGCAGCAACATCACGAAACCGCCGTCGACCTTCACCCGCATGTTGATGGCCGGAAGGTGCTGCAGCTCCAGTACCTGTCCGAATGCATTGGTGTCGTTGTAGAAATACGCTTCACCAAAAACCATGTAATCCAGCCCGGCGCGCCCCATCGTTTCTGTACTGCAGCCCGCCGAGGGGATGAACTCACGCAGCAGCAGGTTGCGTTTGAATTTTGGAATGGCGCCGTGGTGCGCGTTGGCGCGCAGCAGCTTGGCCAGACCAGCCCGTGACACCGGAGGTTTGTAGATCTTTCCGTCGTCGCTGGGGAACACGCCCACGTACTCGCCGATGTTGCCGGACAGCACCTGTTCCGGCTCCCCGAACGTAAACGAGCGCATCGGTTGCTGCGTTGGTTGGGCTACGTGTTGCTTTCTGCGCTTGCGGTTGGCCATGGCTGCTCTGGTTACTCGTGACGTAGCGGCTGCGACGCCGCTTGTTGGTGTTCAAAGGTTCGTTGGACAGGGCGTGCATCACCGCCCAGGCAATGTCGGCGTGACCGGTGGCTTCGGTACGCGATGCGCTGTAGGTGATCTGGCCACTGTTGGTGGCGCCGCGCTTGATGGTCAGGAAGGCCTGTGCGATATCGGTCCAGCCGGCGTCCCACTCGATGCGACTGCCTTGGATCGTGTCTTGGGCTTTGAGCACCAGGGCGTTTTTCGCCTCAAGGCTGTAGTGAATCGGAGTCGCCTTGGCGTAAAAGTCGCGCACCAGATCGAACACGCCGTAACCCACGCCGGTGACGTCAATGCCGATGTGCTGGACGTTGAAACGCTCGGTCAGCTTCTTGACCTGTGCAGCCTGGTAAGTGAACGAGTGGCCACGCCAGCTGTGCTTCTCCAGAATGCGGAACTTCGCCCCGGGTTCGAGTGGCGGCGCGATGACCACACAGGTGGCGTCGTCGCGGGTGCGGCTTGGGTCGTAGCCCAGCCACACGGGGCTGTTGCCGAACGGTCGATCCAGCTCCGCGTTGTAGTCCTCCCACAGCGACAGGTCCGAGTAGCAGCGCTCCAGATCTTTGAGGCTGAATGCGCTTTGGGTGCTGTCGATGAACTTGCAGTAGAACAGCTGCTGAAATTTGTCTTCGTCGTACTCCAGCTGCAACTGCTCCAGGTCGAACAGATCGCAGCCGCCGGCGATCGCATCGTCCAGGGTGATCGTCTTGCGCCACTGCCCGTCCGGACACAGCGCGCCCTGTGTGTAGGCCGCTTCGCTCGGCCACACACCGCCGGCCTTCTTGCCGCGTTTGCTGTTGCGGAATTCATCGCCCGACCAGAATGGGTACGCCTGGTGCGACACGGCGCTGGGCGTCGAGAAATAGGTTTTGCGCCACTTCTTGTGTGTGCCCATAGCACTGGCCACGGTGCTGAGTTTTTCGAAGTCGCGAATCCAGAAGTATTCGTCCACGTAGACGTGGCCGTGGTAGCCCTGGGCGGTGCTGCTGTTGGTGCTGAGAAAGCGCAGTTCGGCGCCGTTGCTGAGGGTGATGGGGTTACCCGTAAGCTCGATGCCGAACCATTGCTGGGCGAACTGGATGATGTAACTACGGAAGATCTCGGACTGCGATCGGCTGGCCGACAGAAACACCTGGTTGTCACCGCTTAGCACGGCGTCCATGAACGCTTCGCCGGCGAAGTAGTAAGTCAGACCGACCTGACGGCTTTTGAGGATGTTCCGGACGCGGCGTGTCAGCGGGTTTTGTTTCGCCTCGAACAGCTCTTTCTGGTAGCCGTACATCTTCGAGATGAATTTATCGAGGAAGTCCACTTCGGTCAGGCCGCTGACGTCGTTTTTCGCCTTCTTTTCGCGCTTCTTGCCGCCTTCACCTCGTTCACGACGTTGACCAGGCTGGCGTTCGCGAGGCTCGTCCGGGGCGTCCGACGGTGCTGCCTGTGCAGGCTTGGCCGCAAGTTTTTTCAGCCGTTCGAGCAGGCTTGTCAGCCGCTCCAGTTCGTCCAGTTCGGCTTTCGTCAGCGGATCGATCTTTTCCAGGATCAGGGTGATTCGCCGGTTGACCGCGCTCAACGGTTCTTCATCCGTGAGCATTTCGTCCCAGCCGCCTTGGCGGATCCAGTAGTAAACGATTCGGATGTTGGGCAGCTTTAAATGCGCCTGTATTTCCTTCACCGAACAGCGGCGCAGGTAGAGGCGTTTTGCGGCTTCTTTAACTTCGGTCGGGTAGTTCATGGGCCGCAGTCTATGCGGCGAAAACCCCGGAAACGCGGGGTTAAATGCTGCGATCCGCCTATCTCTCGAAAATAGGAGAACCCTGAATTTCAACCGTTTGTTTGGCGGGTAATGGCTCCCTATCGTGGCGGCTCATTCAACGATTGAGCGCAGTCACCACTCATGCCCCGTTCCCTTGTCTCCTACTGGAAACGTGTAGCCACCAGCGGCCCGACCGTCGATGGTCGCGAGATCCTTCCCCAGGAACTGCGCGACATCGCCGAGACCTACACGCCGACTTTGTACACCGCTGTTATCTGGTGTGAGCACGAACGCTGGTTCGGATCTCACGGGACGGTTTTTGCTGTGCGCCTGGTCGAGGAGGGCGACGATCTGGAACCTGGCCAAGTCGCCCTTGAAGCGCAACTGAAGCCAAACGACAAGCTGCTGCGCCTGAACGACGCCGGCGAAAAGCTGTTCACCAGCATCGAGATCAAACCGAATTTCCGGGGCCGTGGCAAAGCCTACATGACCGGTATCGCCGTCACCGACGAACCCGCCAGCGTCGGCACGCAGGAACTCTACTTCTCCAGTCGCACCAGCCGCGATGCGTACTACGCCGCATCCCAAGAACTCGGCCCTCTACGCGAAACCGAAGCGCAGGGCGAGATTGGCCGCCTTGTCGGCATGTTCACCCGCCTGTTCAAACGTTTCGGCATTGACGACACCGCCGCCGAAACCACTCCGCAAACCCCAACCGAGAGCAAACCCCCAATGGATGAAGCTACCGCCACGGCTCTGAAAGCCCTGCTGGCCCAGCTGCTGGTCGTCGCTGCCGGCATTCAGGCCGTGATTGAACCTGCTGCCGAAGACGCACCAGAACCCGATCAAGCCCCGATCGATGACGTCAGCGCGGCAGTCGACGAGATCGTCACCACCGCCGAAGAAGAACGCGAATTCAAGCGCAACGGCGGCAGTTCCAACAAAGCAGTGTTGGCAGCTCTGACCAGTCTGCAGCAACAGTTCACCACGCTGCAGAACACCAGCACCGGCCGTCAGTTGCCGCGTTCCACCGGCGCAGCCGACAAAACCAAAGCGCGGGTACTCTGACATGGCCCGTTCCCTGAGCGCCTACGGCGCCAAAATGTATGCAGCCATGCAACTTGCCATGGCCGAAACCTATGGTGTCGAGCTGTCCAGCAAGATGTTCAGCGTTGAGCCGTCCATCACCCAGGAACTGAACGACGCCATCACCGCAAAGTCGGACTTCCTTTCGCGCATCAACGTCATTGGCGTAAGCGAAATCAAGGGCGAGAAGGTGTTTATCGGTGTGTCTGGCCCTGTCACCGGCCGCACCAACACCAAGACCACCGACCGCGAAGCGAAAGACGCTTCCGAGCTGGACAACACCACCTACGAACTCTCGTCGACCGAATCTGACGTGGGTCTGCCGTACGCAAAAATCGACGCCTGGGCCAAATTCCCAGACTTCCACCAACGCTACTCGGCTGCTGTGCAGAAACAGATCGCCCTGGATCGCATCATGGTCGGATTCCATGGCCTGAAAGCCGCTGCGCAGACCGATATCGCCGCTTACCCAATGCTGCAGGACGTGAACAAAGGCTGGCTGCAACAACTGCGCGAGCAAGCCCCACAGCAGGTACTCAAGGAAGGCAAAACAGCTGGCAAAGTAATCCTGGGGCAGGGCGGTGATTACGCCAACCTGGACGCACTGGTGCATGACACCAAGCAAATGGTGGACGAACGCCTGCGCGATGGCGGCGACCTGATCGCCATTATCGGCACCGACCTGTTAGCGGCTGACAAGGCAAAGCTGTACGCCAAGCAGGGTGATACACCCACCGAGAAAGAGCGCATCGAGGACGCTCAGGTGATCGCCACTTATGGTGGTCTGCCAAGCTTCAGCGTGCCGTTCTTCCCGGTTAACGGCGTACTGGTCACCAGTTGGGACAACCTGTCGATCTACTTCCAGGACTCCAGCTGGCGTAAGCAAACCGTAGACAACCCGAAACGCTCCCGCGTCGAGGATTACAACAGCCGCAACGAAGGCTACGTGATCGAGCAGCTGGAAAAGATCGCGTTTACTGAAAACGTCGAGTTGGCCGCATGAGCCTGGCCCTTGCCCACAAGCGCCGTACTTTGGCACAGGGAACCGCTGCAGTAATCGCTGCAGCTGCCGCACCGTTGGCGTATTCGCCGGCGGAAGCCCTGAGCAGCCCGGCCAACGCGAAAAAGCACCTGCTGCTGATGGAAGCCTCTCTGGATCAGGATCTGCAGCGCCTTAGCGATATCAAGGGTCTCGCCGGGCGTCAGGCACTCAAGCGCGAGGAGCTGTTGCCCAAGTACCAGGATTTCATTCAGCGCTACATGGACTCGGGTCTGGTGATGCCGAATCGCGTTCTGGTGCAGGTGATGGTCTGGCTGTTCGACACCGAGCAGTTCGAAGACGGCCTGGCACTGGCGGACTTTGCGATCGGTCAGGGTCAGGAAATGCCTGAGCGCTTCAAGCGCCGCGACGTGCAGACCTTTGTCGCGGATGCCGTGATCGATTGGGCTTACGCCGAGTACAACGCGCAGCGCAGCCCGGAGCCGTACCTGTCCGATCTGTTGCCGCGTGTCGACGGTGAGTGGGAGCTGACCGAACAGATCCCGAGCAAGTACCACAAGTTGATCGGCATGCGTGCCATGGAGGCTGAGCAGTGGGAAACCGCGCTCCAGCATCTGGAACGTTCTACTGAGCTGTACGCGAAAGCCGGCAATGAGACGCGCATTGCGAAGTGCCGCAAGACGATCGCCAAACAACCCCCCGCCGTGACCGGCGCCCAATAACCGACTACCCCCCCCAGCGGGGAACTGTGGACGTGTGTCTGCCATTCATGGCCAGCCCCACGAAAAACAGTCTCCCCGCCCTATTCGAGCGGCCAGCAATGAGCTTTTCCGGGAAACCCACCACCTTTGTGGAACAGGCGATTGAGAACGACGGCTTCTGGCCGAACCTCTCCGTGTCCGAGTTCCAGAAGGGCTACCGCCTGCCGGCGGAGTACCTGGTAGACATGCTGGTCACTGATCTGACTACCGCGATGATTGAGATCAATCGCGATTTGTCCAAACGCAAAGGCCAATGGCAGAGCGTGGGCATCACCTCCGTGGAATCTGGTGACCCTAAGGTGCTGCCTGACGCCACATTTCACGTAGCGACGTACAAGCGCGCCGTGTATTGCCGAGCCAAGGCCAGCTTGCTGACGCAGTTCGCCACGGTAAGCCGCCGTGAAAGCGCCGAAAACACCGGCAAAGAAATGCCCGAACGCGGCGAGACGTTTCTGCAGTTCAGCCAGCAGGCGGTTCGCTCGCTGCAGGGGCGCGGCCGAATCACGGCGGCAATCGTATGACCAAGCTGCAGACACTGACCGCGTATCTGTTGGAGCGCCGCCTGGTCGAGCCTGAACAACTCGACAGCTGGACGGAGCAGGTAAAGCTTTCGCTGATCTGGAAACCCGACGTCGACGGCATGCACTTTGCCGATATGCACTATCGCGCCGTGATTGTCCTGGAGCGTTTCGCCGCCAATCCGGCTCGCATGATGGCGTTGGTCGGCAGTTGGCTGGAAAACCACGACGCCAACCGTGACCGCCACGAACTGCCGGCGCCGGAGTTCCTTGTCGAGCCTCTGGATAACGATCTGTTCGACGTGGAAATCACGCTGGAGTTTGTCGAGCCGCAGTATCTGGCCGAAGACCCTGCCGGCGAGATCGAAGCCTTCGGCAAGATCTGGGCCTTTGTCCCGTTTGATCTGTGGATTGCAGAGCGCGGCGAGGTGGCCACAGATGGCCGGGCGTAGCACGTTCGAACTCGACATTCGCGGTCGCTTGGGCGTACGCGAACAACTGGCGTTGCTTAGCCTGCCGCCGCAATTGCGCCGCCGCTTGCTGAACCAGGTCACCAAACGCGTGCGGACGATGAGCCGCAAGCGAGTACGTGAGCAGAAGAACCTGGACGGCACGCCCTTCGCTCCACGCAAGGGCGACAGCAAGGGCAAAAAGAAGATGGAAGCCGGCCTGGCCAAGTTGATGGTGGTCACCCGGGTGTCCGCTGATGAAGCGGAATTGGGCTGGAAAAACGCCCTGACCCGATGGGTCGCCGCGCAGCAGCACAACGGCGTCAGTGAGCGCCGTACTGCCCAACAGATGCGCCGATGGAACAAGACCCCACCGGGTTTGGCAGCAACCGACAAGCAAGCCAAGCGCTTGCGCCGGTTGGGCTTCCGTGTGCGCCAAGCGGGCAAAAAGACGCTGACCCGGCCGTCGGTGGCGTGGATTCAAGAGCATGTGAATTACGCCAAAGCCGGCCTGTTGATCCGGATCCTCGACGACCAGCGTAGCGAAAGCAGCGGCGCGCAAAGCTGGGAAATCACCTTGCCGAAACGCCAGTTCATCGGCGCCGAAACCGAACGCGAAACCAACCTGCTGATTAACCAGGTGTTGCAACAAATCCTAACTTCACCCCGCTAACGAGGCACTGCATGGCACTCGGTCAAGTCACCGTCGACAATCTCAATCTAGGCCAGGGCGCCGTGACAGAGGTTGAGCGTTACTTTCTTTTCATCGGCCCCGCCGCCAAAAACGTCGGCCAGATCATTCCGCTGAACACCGACAGCGATCTGGACGCCGCCCTGGGCGTCCCGGCGAGCGATCTGAAAACCCAAATCACCGCCGCACGTTTGAACGGTGGCCAGCGCTGGGCCTGCATGGCGGCCCCGATCGGCCCCGAAGGCGACTGGGCCACCGCTCTGGAGAAAACCCAGCAACAAGGGGTGTCGGTGGAAGCGGTAATCGTCACCAAGCCTGTTGCCAAGGGTGACGAACTATCGGCCATGAATGAAGCGGCCGTCGCCCTGAACAACACCTACGGCCGTCGTGTTTTCTTTCTGGCAAGCACCGCCGGCATCGCCGTCGACCAGACCTGGGCACAGTATCTGAGCGAGCAAAAAGCGTTGGTAGCGGGTCTGGCAGCGCCGCGCGTTTCACCGGTGCCGCAACTGCACGGTAATGACTTGGGCGTGCTGGCTGGCCGCTTGGCCAATTCGGCAGTCAGCATCGCTGATAGTCCGATGCGCGTGGCCACCGGCCCTGTGCTGGGACTTGGCGACGTGCCTATCGATATGGAGCTGATCCCGCTGCCGTCCGCTGTGCGCAGTGAACTGGATCGGGCGCGGTTCTCCGTCACCCAGACCTACCCCGACTACCCGGGCGTGTACTGGGGTGACTGCAACATGTTGGACACCCCGGGCAGTGACTTTCAGGTCGTGGAATACCTGCGCATCACCGACAAAGCCGCTCGCCTGATTCGCCCGCTGCTGATCCGCCGTGTAGCCGATCGCCGCTTGAACAGTACCCCCAACAGCATGGCGGTGAACACCAACCAACTGATGGCGCCTCTGCGTGCCATGGCCAAGTCCATCAAGTTCAACGGCGAGGTGTTCCCCGGTGACATCGAGCCGCCGAAAGACGGTGACCTGGTGCTGGAATGGCTCAGCAAAACCAAGGTTGCGGCCTACATCAAGCTCAAACCCCTCTACTGCCCGAAAGACCTCACGGCGAACATCGCCTTGGATCTTTCCACTGACAAAACGGAGTAACGCCCCATGGCAAAAATTGGCGGCAAGAACTTCGACGTGAGCCTGGGCGATCTGTCGCTGCACGTCGAGAGTTGCACCCTGGACATCACCGATAACTCGGCCGTGGCGCAGACGCGTGGTGTGCCTGACGGCTACGTGGAGGGCGACGTGGCCGCTGCCGGCGAACTGGAACTGGACAGCTCCAACTTTCAGTTGCTGATCGATGCGGCGCGATCGGCGGGCAGCTTCCGCAAGCTCAAGCCGTTTGACGCAGTGTTCTTCGCCAAGGCCGGCGAAGACGAGGAACTGCGCGTGGAAGCCTTCGGCTGCAAGGTGAAGATCTCCAGCCTGTTGTCGATCGACCCGAAAGGTGGCGAGAAGACCAAACACAAGGTGCCGTTTGACGTCACCAGTCCGGACTTCATTCACATCAACGGCGTTCCGTACCTCGACGCTACCGAGATCGAGGGGATCCGTTAATGGTGGACTGGTTCGACCGCGCCCAGGAGCTGGAGCAACGCCAACGTGACCAGGCGATCAAGGCCCAGCTGCTGACGCCTGTGCCGGTCGGGCCAAGCCTGACCCATTGCGAGGACTGCGACAACGAGATCCCGCCGGCGCGCCAGGCACTGGGCGGTAAAACGCGGTGTGTCCCGTGCCAGACGGGCTTTGAGCAGAGTAAACGCTGATGACGACTGACGCCGCACGCCTCGGAACGCTGGAGCAGAGATTCGCCGTATTTGAACACCGGCTGAGCGAGTTGGAAGACCGCCACGAAACCGTGCCTACCCGCGTGACCAAGTTGGAACAGGGGTTCGAACACATGGCCGGGCAGCTATCGGAACTGAACGCTGGCCAGCAGACCCTGACGGTCGCGGTGAATGACATCGGCGCCAAGGTCGGCCGCTTGCTGACCATTCTCACGGTGGTCGCTTCTGTGCTGCAGATGGTTGTGCCGGCACTGTTGCGGGTGTGGTTCCCATGAGCCTGCGCGGCAGGATTCAAGCCGGTGTGATTGCGCTGGCCAGCGCTCCGTTGGTGATCTTCCTGGGCACTTGGGAAGGCCGTGGCCAGAACACCGTTTATGCCGACAAGTTGGCCAGCGGACTGCCCACTGTCTGCAAGGGCATCACCCGGCACACCAGCCCGTTCCCGGTGGTAGTCGGTGACTACTGGACGCCCGATCGTTGCGCGGAGGTGGAGCAGCTGGTGATCCGCAAAACCCAGCTGCAGCTGGCCGACTGCATCACCAACCCGGACGTGAGCCAGAACACTTTCGACGCGCTGACCAGCCATGGCCACAACGTCGGTGTGCCCAGCACTTGCGCCAGTCGGGCGGTGGCGTTGATCAACGCCGGCCGCATTGCTGACGGCTGCAGGGCGTTGGCTTGGGCACCGGACGGCAAGACACCGGTATGGGCGTATGTGACCGACGCGCAGGGCCGCAAGCGCTTCGTTCAAGGCCTGCACAACCGTCGGCTGGCTGAAATGGAGCTGTGCCTGCAATGAGCCTTTCCCCGTTGCGCCTGGCACCTTTCCTATTGCTGGTCGCCCTGCTGGTGTTGATGGCGTTCGATCAGGTAACCGATCAGCGCGACGACGCCAGGCGCGAGCGCGACAGCGCGCAATGGGAGGCCAGCGGCCTGCGGGAAGCGGCACGCATCAGCGGCGAAATGCTCGCCGAGCGGGACGCGATCGACCAACGAAACACCAAGGAATTGACCGATGTACTCACTGAAAACAAGCGCCTGCGCCGCTCTGTTGGCGATGGCACTGGCCGGCTGCATGTCCGCGCCACCTGTACCACCGCCGGATCTGTGCCCGCCGCCGCCGGCACCGCCCGCGTGGCTGATGCAGGACGCGCCGAACTCGCTGCAGACGCTCGACCGGATTATTTCACCCTCCGAGATCAGCTCGCCCTAAGCCGGCAAATGATCCTCGGACTGCAGCAATACGCCCTCGGCGTGTGCCGGCGAACCCCGGTGCAGCAGGGCAACACTTTTCCCAACCTCAACAAGAGAACAACCCCATGAGCCAACAGAACAACACCGAAATCACCCTGGAAGTCGGCGAACAGGAATTCACCTTCAACCTGACCCCGGCCGACGTCACCAAGTACTTCAACGCGCTGACCCAAACCAACAAGGTCGCCCCAGGCAACAACCTGTTGATGACCACTGTGCTGCAGGAACAAAAAGCCGTGCTGAAACCACTGCTGGGCAACCCGGTGATGGTGATGCAGATCGCCGGCGCGCTGCTCGAGGAGTACGCACCCAACGTTGAGGTGATCGTAAAAAAGCGCTCGAGCACGCTGAGCGCCTAAGCGAAAACGGACTGGGCCAGTTGATGGCCCTGACGAACCGCTGGCTTCCTGGTGCCGAACCCACGCCCGAGGCGATGGGGACGGCCAAGTGGCTGGAGGACGAACACTGGAGACGCATGGAGTTTGCCGTGGCTAACGGCATCGCCCTTGCGCTGAACGGGTAACGACTTTGGCAGACCGTAGCGCCAGCCTGGCTTTCATCCTGAGCCTGACCGACAAGGTCACCGCGCCCCTGGGCAAGGTGAAAATGGGCTTTTCCGAGCTTGCGGATCAGAGCGAAAAGCACATCAAGACGATCGGCTTGGGCATGGCCGGCGTGACGGCAGCAGTGGTCGGGATTCGCGAGTCCATAGAACCGGCGCTGGAGGTCAATCGCGCCCTGGGCGACGTCCGATCGTTGGGCGTGGCCGAGGATGCGTTGTCGGCACTCAATGCCAAGTCGCTGCAATTCGCGGTGAGCTATGGCGAGAACGCCAAGGATTTTGTCGCCTCGGCCTACCTGATCGAGGGCGCCATCAAGGGGCTTGCCGGTAACCAGCTCGCCACGTTCACCAACACCAGCAACTTGCTGGCGAAAGCTACCAAGTCCGACGCCGAAACCATGGGCGAATACGTCGGCACGCTCTACAACCTGCAGAAGTCCCAAGCGGATGCGATGGGGAAGGGTGCATGGGTGGAAAAGCTTGGCGGGCAAACGGCGCTGGCTGTGCAGTTGTTCCGCACCAGCGGCGCCGCGATGAAAGACGCCTTCAAGGAGGCCGGCGCGATCGCCACCACATCCGGCGTCGACCTTGCCGAACAGATGGCGGTGATTGGCACGCTGAGCAGCACCATGGAGGGCGGCGACGCCGGCGGACGCTACAAAGCGTTTTTCGAGAACATCGGTGCCGCATCGGAAAAGCTTGGCATGCAGTTCACCGACCAACAGGGCAAAGTCCTGCCGATGATGGCGATTCTGGACAAGCTGCAGGCAAAATTCGGTGACCTGACCAGCGCGTCAGCCGGCGCCAAACTGATGGAGGCCTTCGGCGGTGAAGGCGCCCAGGTAATCGGTGCGCTGGCCAAGGACACCGATCGACTGCGTAACGGCATCGAGCAGCTGGACAAGGTGCGCGGACTGGAGAACGCCGAGCAGATGGCCCGGGCCATGGTCGATCCGTGGCAACAATGGGCATCCCTGGTCGAAGTCATGCGGGTAGTGTTTGGCCAGGTGCTGATACCGGTACTGACGCCGTTCATGAGCAAGATGGTCGACATCGGCAAAACCCTGGTGCGCTGGTCGCAGCTGTTTCCCAACATCACCCGGGTGATCGGCATCACCGCACTGACCATCATGGCCATCGTCGGCGCCATGTCGTTGTTGACCGTCGTGGTCGGCGTTGCGCGGATGACCTGGCTGGGCCTGTTATCCGTGTGGAAGGTTGTTCAGCTGCTCAACCTGCGCACGGTCGCCGGCTTCGTCCTGCAGAAACTGGCGATCCTGGCTTACATGGCCGTGATCTACACGCTCAGCGCCGGCCTAGCACTGGTACGCGGCGCCATGCTGCTGTGGCAGGGCGCGATCTGGCTGGTCAACGCGGCGCTGCTGGCCAACCCGATGGTGTGGATCGTGGTCGGGGTTCTCGCCCTGGTGGCGGTGATTGTCGCGGCGGTTCACTACTGGGACGAATGGACGTCCGCCCTGATGAACACGGCCGCGTTCCAGTTCGTCGCTGACAAGCTGCAGAAGCTGTCCGACTGGTTTAACTCCATGGGCGGTTGGTCAGGCATGGCCAAGGCCGCATGGGACAGCATCGTCGGCATTTTCACCAAGGCCGTAAACGGCGTGATCGAGCTGCTGAACAGCATCCCGGGCGTGAACATCGAAGCGCGTTTCGGCGGCATGCCTGAAGTGCCCGGCGTCGATGCCGCGACCAATGCCGCTGACACCGTCAACGCCGCGCAGAAAGCCCAGCAAACCATCAACGCGGCAATCCCCAGCCTTTCGCCGGCGCGCCCTTCGGCGGTGCCGCCCGGCGGCTTGCTGACCAGCATTCAGAACAACAACAGCAGCCAGACCAAGGGCACGCATGTGGAGAACGTGAACATTCACACGGGCAAGGTCATGACCCCGTTGGAGATGGAAAACATGGTCGCCATGGCGGTTGGCGGATGAGCGAATACGTAGACCTGTTGATCGTCGACAACGACCTGGCACTGGATCCGTCGCATCAACCTTTGCTCATCGATGACCGCGCCTGCATCGCCCAAGACATCGCTCACATGATCCGCGACAGCGGGTTGTTGGTGACGCTGGTCGCTGAACGCGATCGGCTGCGGCAGCGCGACTGCATCCAGCAACTGGAACTGCTGGTCGAGAACGATCAGCGCCTGGTGCCCGGCACGGCACGCATCACCCAGCAGGAACCAGGCGTGTACCTGGTCACTGCGAAAACCCTGAAATTCGGTTCGATTGAGGTAAGTCTGTGAGCCAGGTCGATTTTAAAAAGGTGATCGCCGATGCCGGCATCCCGACCACCGAGGCCGGTTTGAAGGCGGCGTGGGAAAAGGAGGTTGAAGCCCAGGGCGCGAAGGTGGCGAACACTAGCAGTTATTCGCCGTTCTGGCGGGTGATGACTGCGCTGGTGACCAAGCCGGTGTTGTGGCTGTTGGACTTTCTGTGCCTGACGGTGCTGCCGAACTTCTTTGTGAAAACGGCGGTGGACGCGTGGCTGGACATGCTCGCCTGGGCGGTGAATGTCGAGCGTAAAGGCGCCACCAAAGCGCAAGGGAAATTGCTGTTCACCCGCGCTTTACCGGACGGCGTGATGGAACTGGAAAAGGGCATTGTGGTGCAGTCGGCCGCCATCAACGGCAACGTGTACCAATTGATTACCACGGCGCCGGCGACGTTCGTCGCGGGCCAGCTGCAGCTGGAAGTCCCGGTGGAGGCGATCGAATCCGGCAGCGGTTTCAATCTCGCCCCGGGTTACTACGCCATCCTGCCGGTGCCCATCCCCGGCATTGTTCAGGTAGTGAACAAGGACGGTTGGCTGGAGTCACCAGGTGCGGATCCGGAACCGAACGACCAACTGCGTTTGCGCGTGCGCAACCAGTTCTCGGCCGTGAATCAGTGGCACACCGACGCGGTGTATCGCGCCATGATCTCGGCCTTTCCGGGCGTGCGTCCGGACGGCGTTTACTTCGAACATGGCGCACCGCGTGGCCCGGGCAGCGCGAATGCCTTTGTGTTGTTTGATGCAGGTGTGCCGGCGGCGACTTACCTGGAGCAAATCAATTCGCACATTCGCGACCAGGGCAACCATGGCCACGGCGATGATCTGCTGGCCATGGTGATGCCCGAAGTACCCGTGAGTGTTGCGATGACGCTCTGGCCGCAAACAAATCTGAGCGCCGAGCAGATCGACACGCTGAAAAGTGAGATCGAGCTATTCATCCGCGCCGCGTTTCGGGAAAGCACGCCCCGCGATTATCAGCCGACGCTGACCTACCCCCAGTCGCGTTTCAGCTTTAGTCGACTGGCTGAGGAATTGCACCAGCAGTTTGCCGATATCGCCTCATTGCGGTTTACACCTGGCGTCGACATCACCAGCGGGTTGGACATTCCGCGCCTGACTTCGCTGAAGGTGAACCTGCAATGAACAAACTGAAACTGCCGTTCTGGCTGGGCGGTACCGAGCTTTCAAAACTGGTCGCGGCTGCACAGGCGTGGTGGGAAACCGTCACCGGGTGGCTGCGCTGGCCCTACTCGCAGATCGATCCCGACACCTGCCACATGAGCATCCTTGAGCTGTGGGCCTGGCAGCGTGACGTGACGCGCTTCAAGGGCGAACCCGAGTCGCTGTTTCGCCTGCGCGTGAAGTACGCGTTTATCAACTCGGTGGACGCCGGCAGCACCGCCGGTTTGAAACGCATATTCGAGCGCCTGGGCGTGGGTTACGTCGAGATCGAGGAACGCCAGCCCGACCGCGATTGGGACGTTGTGCTGCTGAAGTTCAGCAACGCTCAACTGTCGCTCAATCCCGAGCTTTTGCGCGTGCTGATTCAGCAATACGGCCGAACCTGCCGGCGCTACGACTTCGTCACCATCACCCCTGTGGGGCTGCAAATCGCCCTGATCGACTTCAACGACGACCAGCAAACGCTGGTTGCCAGCCTGTAGGAGCGCACCGTGAGCGCCAGTATTACCTTGGCCGGCGAAAGCCAAATCGCCCTTAAACAAAGCCAGCAAAAGCCGCTGATCGTCAGCCGCTTCATCTTTGCGAATGTACCCGGGCTTGATCCGACCGTGCCGCTCGATCGCGCTGCCGGCAAGCCACCGGCTGCGCAGATTGTTCACGTCTACACCATCCCGGAAAAGAACGCGGGTTTCGTGAATCCGAACCAGGTGGTGTACAGCGCACAGTTGGGGTCTGACGTTGGCGACTGGGACTTTAACTGGGTCGGCCTTGAGGACGCCGACGGCATCTTGTTCGCCGCGTCGTCGGTGCCTCTGCAACAGAAGCGCAGGAACATTCCGCCGGAGCAGATCGGCAACAACGTCACCCGCAATTTTCTGGTGGCTTTCGACGGCGCCATGAAACTGACCGGCGTAAAGATCGATGCCAGCACCTGGCAGCATGACTTTACGGTGCGCCTTGCCGGCATCGATGAGCGCGAGCGTCTAAGCAATCGCAACCTATACGGGCGTGCGTTCTTTTTCAGTAACTCGCTGATTTTCGAAAAGGCGGAGAGCGGTTACCAGATCAACGGCGGCACGGCCTACGTTGAAGGTATCCGCGTGGCGATCGCCAAGTCAGAAGCCGTCGTCGGCGTCATTCCAGTCGGCAAGGTCTGGCTAGATGTTTGTCTTGAGCGTCAGTTGAACGATCGGGTGGCTGTTTGGAAAGTAGTGTTCGGTGATCAGACTGATTACACCGATGCCGCCGGCGTGCGGCATTACTGCGTGCCGATCGCTGATTTCATTTCACCCAGCAATATCGTGGATTTGCGGGACGCCGAGCCAGTCGGCGGTGCGTTGATCAAATATCTCGCATCCCGTACCGGCGACTATCCGCTGCTGCGCGCCCGGGCAACCACCAAAGAAGACGTCGGACTGGGCAATCTGCCCAACGCAATCAGCGACGATCCAGCAACCAACAGCAGCCAGATCGTGGCGTCGACCGCCGCCCTGAACAAGCTACAAAAGCAGGTTGGCGATTCGATGACCGGGATGGTTGCGGCGTTCGCCATGTCCTGGGCGCCGCAGGGGTGGCTGAAGTGCAACGGGGCGGCAGTGTCCCGTACCACATACGCACAACTCTTTGCCTGGCTTGGAACGCACTACGGCGCTGGCGACGGCTCCACCACGTTCAATTTGCCCGACATGCGCGGCTTGTTCCCTCGTGGCTGGGACGACGGGCGCGGTCTGGATCCTGGCCGTGGATTCGGCGTCTATCAGGACATGATGATCCACTCGCATGCGCACTCCGCGTCGGCTGCGGCCGTAGGCGACCACTTGCACGCTGCATGGACAGATGCGCAAGGAAACCATGTCCACGGCGCCTGGACTGATGCCCAAGGTAACCACGACCACGGTTTCCGCGTAGTCGATACCGGCGCGGGTGTGAACGTCGGTTATCCGGCTGGCGGCAGCGTATGGACAGAACTTGAGATTGGCGGCGGTAAAAACGCCGACGGTCGACCTATGCGCACTGACTACCAAGGCAACCATGCACACAACGTCGGTATCGGCGCCGCTGGCCAGCACGCGCATAACGTCGGCGTTGGGGGCGGCGGCGCGCACACCCACGGAGTAACCGTAGCCGCTGCCGGTGGTACTGAAACCCGGCCGCGAAACTTGGCCCTTCTTTTCTGCATCAAGTATTGAGATCGAGCATGACTGACAAACTCGTATTCCAGACCGACCACCTCGGTATCTTCATTGGTGCCGTGAAGGCTGAAGAATCGCCGCTGGAGCCAGGCGTTTATTTGATTCCTGGCGGATGCGTCGAAGCGGAGCCGCCCGCGATTCCGGAACACAAAGCCGCGTGGTGGAACGGTAAGGCCTGGCAGTTGGTGGATTACTTCGGCGGCGTTGTGGTGTACAGCACCGACACCGGCGAGCCGCGAACATTGGAAGGCTTCGAAGGGGTGCCGGCGGGTTTCACCATGAAGAAGCCCGGGCCTAATCAGGTCTGGAAGAATGGCGGATGGGTTGATGACATCGACGCTGTGCTGGCTGCTCTGCGTGAAAAGAAACTCCAAGCAATCGCTGCTGACTGCGCGGCCTACATCGCCGGCGGCTTCAATTCCAGCGCGTTGGGCGAGCCATTCCACTACAGCAGCGCGATCGATGACCAGGTGAATTTAAACGGCCAGGTGCTGCTGGGTCTGGACGACGTTTACCCATGCTATGACGTCGACCAGGTGCAGGCCTTCCGGCCGCATACCATCGCCCAGTTGCAGAAAGTCAGCCTTGACCTGGTGCGCTTCCGGCAAGCGGCGCAGCAGCACGCGGAAACACTGCGCCAGGCTGTGGCGAAGGCTCAGAAAGACAAAAATCTGAAGGCAATGAAAGCCATCACCTGGACGCCGCCGGCATGACCTGGGCACCGGTGACAATGCGCTGGCCGGAGCAGGCCACGCAGTGGATGGCCGGGCTGTCAGCGGCCAAGGATCTGGCCGGTGGCGAACTGGCCAGCACCGCCCAGCGGCTGGCTGGCCTGAGTGGACTGGCCAACACCAACCCGGGGCCGGTCGGTGATGCAGCAAAAGGCGCGATCGCGGCCGGACGCGCAGCGCTGGCCGAGCAGATGGGGCAGGTTCCGGCGTGCCTGGTCGTGACGCCATTTCAAAGCGGCGTTGGCCAGGGCGCCGGCTATCAGCGCTTTCTGTCCGCGCCCAACGCGCTGGAACATCTCGCCAAGAAACTGGAAGACGCCAGCGACAGCGGGCGTCCGACTGGGCCGCAATACGCGTTGTCGATCCTGTTCCTAGGCACGCGCCTCGAACAGTTGGCCAGCAGCTTGGCGCGATTCAATGCTCTGCTGCCGATCCCTGACCTGGTGCGCACCGAGCGCCGGGCGCAACACCTGGTGAAACTGGAGAGCGAAAAGTGGGAGATCCCCGGCGCCGGAACTCTGCCGCGCTGGCAGGGTTTGCCGCTGGAGCGTTGCACGGTCATCAAAACCGCTAAACAGTCGATGGCGGGGCAAATAGCCGTGCTGGAAGGCTATGCCGCCGACAGCTCGCCGTTGGCCGATCTGGCAGCTCTGGCAGCTCGCAAGAGCGCCCAGCAGCAGGGGCGAGATAAACAATTGGCTGACCTGAAAGACCTGCTGGCCGGGGGCAACCCTGACGTCAGCATGCGCGCGCGGTTGATCGGCCCGGGCACTGCCGGCGAACTACGCCGCGAACTGCTGGACGGCGACGCCCCGGGCCACGAATGGATTCAGTGCGCCGGCCTGCTGTTGGTCGGCAGCAAAGAAGGGCTGAGTTTCGTCCAGGAACTGGTGGGCCTATGACGCTGCTACTCGACGGGCAAAAAGTCCAAGGCAAGAACCTCAAAGTCACGGCCAACCTGCGAATCGAAAGCGGCGACATGTCCGGCCAGACCAGCAACACCGACAAGGCTCACAAAGGCTTCAAGCCTAAGACGCTGGCCGTCTCATTGATGATTCCCTTTGTGGATAAAACCCAGCTGACGGATCTGTTGCGCATGGTTGAAGCCACCGCCGGCGGCGGTCAGTTGCATCTATATCGGATTGTGAACGACACGGCCGAAGCTTTCGGCGTGCGTCAGGTGGAGTTTTCCGACGGCGTCAGTGCCCGGGAAGCGGACACCCTGAAAGCCTGGCTTGTGCAGTTCACGCTGAGCGAACGTGAATCGAACCCGGAGAAAGTCGAAGGCCGGCGCGCCGGCAACAAGGTAGACGCTCAGGGCGCCCCGGGCAGTACGGTCGGCGAAGGCGCCGCCGGGGACGCAACCAACGACAACCCCGCGCTGAGCGGCTTCGAAAAAGTGCTGGGACGTGTGGATAAGTGGCTTGGGAGTGAGCAGACGTGAAACTGCACAAGATACTTTCCATCAACGGCGCCCCGATCGCTCTCATCAAGGAGGACGTCAGGCTGGACGCTATCAGCCCCGGCCGGGCGAATTTCACAGTTCAATCCCCTGTGCCGCTGAAAGGGCTGGTGACGCTGGATATCGGCTACAACGAGGGCACGCTGCAACGGCACTTCATCGGCTACGTCGAGCGCTGCACGGCCGCCAACGCGGTCGAACAGGTGCTGTTCTGCCGTGAGCTGGCCGCCGTACTTGCCAACCCGTTGCCGTTGAACCTACGTCATGTGGATCTGCGCGCCGTGCTGGCTCAGGTCAGCGAACAGACCGGGCTGCGCTTTCGTGTTCCCGATCGGCCTTATACCAGCGTGAAGGCGCCGTATTTCTACAGCCTCGCTGCCGGTTACCAGGCTATGGATAGTTTGGCCCGAGTGTTCAGCATTCCCGACTTCACCTGGCACCAGTTGGGCAACGGTGAAGTCTTCGCCGGCAGTTGGGCCGACAGTTTTTTTGGCGCCCGTGCGCCGCTGCAAATTCCCACGGAGCTGTTCGACGGCTACCAAGGCAACCAGAGCGCGATGGTCGCGGCCCTTCCCGGGTTGCGACCAGGTGCAACGATAAACCACGGCGAGCGCATCACCACGGTGACGCTCTCCAATGACCAGATGGCTATCCGATGGAAGACGCAATCCGCCGCGCTGTAGAGCGCCAATTCCCCGAACTCACCGGTGGTTATCACCTTCCGCGATTTGCCCGGGTGGTCGCCGTGGCTGACGCGCCGGCGGACGCAGGACTGTGCGACGACTTCCGTCCGCGCTACGCCGTGGACATCGAAGTACTCGGCGCCGACGATGAACCAGACCCGGCCATGCCGCCGCTCACTGGCGTTCCTTTACCGCTGCCCACCGGTGGCGAGGAAATGGGTATTTATGCCTTTCCGGAGGAAGGCACGCGGGTCGTGGTGTGCTTCGCCTACGGCCTGCCGAACAAGCCCTACATCCAATCGATCTTGCCGCATGGGCTGAGCATGCCGAAGGTGCCGAAAGGTGATCAGGTGTGGCAACACAGCGCTGCCGCCCAGCAGCGTGTCGACGCCGACGGCAACTGGCTACGCCAGACCGATGGCAAGATCCGAGATCAGGCAATCGAGCGCGAAGTCGAAGCCCTAGACAACCGCGAGCAGTTCCAGAGCCATACACGGGCGGTGGACGACCATTCGACCGAGACTGTAGGTGGTGTGAAAAAGATCGAGGCGCTGGGCGCGCTCAAGCTGATGTCGGGCGGTTCCGCGAGCCTGGCGGCGGTGGACGATCTGCACCAGGCGACCGGCCGAGATCTGAATTTGGTTGTGGGGCAGAAGCACAACGCCACGGTAGGGGGAGATATGCGGGAGCGTATTGAAGGGGCGCGTCAGAGTTTGGCAGGTAAAAATCAAAAGCTACTAGCGCCCAAAACGTGGATAGGATCAGAAAGTGTCAACGTTTTGCAGGTAGTAATTGAACTCATTGAATTAGTGCAACAACTGAGTAGTCAGCTAGCCGCACATACTCATGTCCCGGGGCCGGCGCCCAGCCCCGCAAGTGCGATGGAGTTTACCGACGACGCCAGAAAAGCCTTGCAATTATCTGCAAGATTAAAAAATATTACACTGTAATGCTTAGTCAGCTTCGTCGAAAAATTTAAATGTGCTGCAATAGTATGTAACATCCGTGAGTTTCTCTACTTCTGCAACCTCACTTTTGGGGTATTTCATGCGAATATGAGTATGAAAAAATAGTGCTACAGTAAAACTAAATGCAAGGCCTACAACGCATAAGAGAAAACCTTTAAAAGAAAATACATTTGCATAGATTATAGGCAAAGAAAATCCTAGTACAGGTTTCCCAATAGCAGGGATGAAGCTCAAAGGATAAATTATTCCTAAGAAGAAAATCATGAGTACTAGTATGAGCGCGAGTCCTATCTGCCTAGGGGACTCTGGGTTATTTCTAACGGAGGTCAAAAAATCAGCTGATAGCCGAGAATGATGCTTGGCCTCACGATACACTTTGCAAAAATTATCTTTGAAGATAGTCAGCGTGCCGGGGGACAGCGTCCCGATGTCACCACAAGTTAAGTAGAAGGTGCGCCCCCCTTGATTTCCGTACATATCCATTTGGTTAAGGTATGAAACGGCATCGGCCAAGCCCGTCACATCAAAACTTTCGAAGTAATTTGAAAGTGGGGATATTGTTTTGGCTCGTTCCTTTGCTGCTTTCTCATCAGCCTCTCGCTTCTCACGAATTAATTTATTCTCTTCGAATATACATTTTGTAATGAAGAGCAGCTCAAATTCGATTTCGCTGCGATCAGATAGCTCTGAGAAGTCATTATTAATAATAAACTCATTCAAAACATCCTCGGTGACATCTTCGATTGATTCGCAACCAGTGAAGTGCTTGTCTAGGTAGTGATGAAATTTTTTGTATTCGGGTTTATTGTAGTGATCGTTGTACCATGTAACATCGTAGTCTTTCGCGTTGTCTTTGATTTTTTGAGCTTGAACCAACAAATCGCTGAGCTTGGCTTTTTTTTCATAGAATACTGTCTGATTAGAAAATATCTTAGTGATAATGAAAGCGCCGAAAATACCTACAATTGCAGCTGCAGATTGTGAGAGAGTGCTGAAAAACGAATTCCAGTCCGGGTTCATATCCTATCCTTGAAGTGTGCTTTTATTATTTTCACATTTGATCCAATGGTTTTCATTCACACGCATAGCGTTTGGTCTCACCTGGCGATGATTTATTCCTGTCTACACCACCAAGCTTGAGGGTATGCGCAACCATCGATGTACTCAATACCGCTCAACACAAAGCCCGTTACCGCCATTCCCGCCAGCGTCGCGTCTAGAAGCGGTGGCAACGGATCTGGATCAAGCGGCATTCCCACCTCAACGCGGGCAACGTTAGCTGCGCGTCCGAGCTCATGACAGTGAGTAGCGTTCACCATGACGTTGCCCCGGATCGCCGGGCAGCGGCGTCGCTCCTTCGGATCCAGCGCTACACCACGTATGCGCGTAGGCGTGACCAGTACGTGCATGGCTTCTCCTACTCGTCAGCGTCGAGATCAAGTAACGACTCAACCGCGTAGGCCAGCGCCGCATCCGCCAACTCAAGCAAGTCGGCAAGTTCGTCAGCGTCAATCACTTGGCCCTGGTGAAGCGCATTCGCTTGCCTGAGCAACGCTTTGTGATGGGCGCCAGGCATTGCGAGCAACGCCTCCTCATCGCGCAGCATGACCCGCCATTGCGCAACCCCGGACGACAGCGGGGTTATAGCTTCCGCAGATTCTCTATTCATCGGGAATGCCTACCTTTTCGAATGGCTGTATATACAAACAGTATATCGGCAGGCGAATGGGGCTACATCTACTCGGCGATTGACGGCATTGGCGTCACCGCGAAGGCCGTCCGGTTGTCTCTGGAAAATCCCACCGCTCATAAAAAAACAGCTGAAAAAGCACTTATCCCCCTCCCGCCGGCGAGCGTCGGATCCCTTTTTTGTGCAACGACGTCAATTATGCAAACAAAGCGGTGCGCGTTACGCACTGCGGAGTGGGAGGGGGCACCGGGCTATTGCACCATTTGCAAAGTTTTGCAAACAATTGAAGTTTTCGAAACGGATAATTACATCGCTCGCCGGATGGTAACCCTAATGGGAAGTCACGTTTTATAAGGGTTGGAGAGACGAAAACCGATCGTAAGGCATCTTTTATTTTTTCAACGAGCCCGATTTTCGGAAAAATTTAAGCGAGCACAACAAACCATTCCACCCGGCTAGACCAAGCCCCGCCGAACTTTCGCCAATTGGAGTCGACGTAACGTCTTTCATTTGTCAGCATCGTCACACGCAAGAGAGCAAATCCACCTCTCGTGGCCCCCCGTGGCTGGATCAATAGGCTGAAAATGCAAGTGATCGCTCGCTTTCTTTATCTGTTCCGGGGCAGATCCTCTACAGGAGTCAGTATGCTGAGGCACGGTAAGCGTATCAGTGCATCCAGAGTACCAGTGAACGCAATCTAGCTTTGGAAGTAGCATTACGGGACGGTGATGAGTCGGTGTATCGGTTCGACTTGACGCCGAATGCGCTACGATAATAAGAGTTCGCCCTGAAGATTTGGACGAGGAATGAGAAATGGATCATGCGGGCGAAAACAACCTCGTTGAAGGTTAATCCGTCGGGGGCATTTGGGGTCAAGCTCAGCCTTCGCACATAGTGCAATATAAAATCTAAGGATAGCCATGAGTAATCGGCCGGAACAAATTGCGGATCACAATATATTCAGAACTTTAGAAAGTTTTGATAGTTTATTAAAGGCAATTGATAAATCCAGCAAGCTTGAGCTGCAATCAGCAGAAGCATTCAATAAAGCCAAGGCAATTGTAGCCTATGTAAGCCAACGCATAAATCAGTCTGACCCTTTACTAACACCCGCAAGCGTACTCGACAGCTTAGATGACAACTTGCAAGGTGCACTGCAGAGTATCGCAAACTATACACAAAATAATAATTTTTCTCATTGGTTAAATGCGCTAGTTTTATTAGATCAGTGCTGCATTCAGATCACTCAAATACCTTCTCAAAGCGCGACCGCAATAGAGGACATGTTTAAAACGTCCGCTGAATATAAGAGATCTATATCCAAGCTTTTTTCGTCGATCACTGAGGATTTTGAAGAGCTAAGCATAAGACAAAATGATCTGCAGCAAAAAATAGTAGACACTCATAACGAAATTAATAATCAGAAGCAAAGACTCGACACAGCAATCTCTGCTTATCAGCAACAATTTTCGGACTCCCAGCAAACCAGACAAAGTGACTTTGCTGCATCGGAACAATCGAGACAAGCTACCGCACAAGCCAATGAGGAATCCCGACAACATGAGTATGAGGCAGTCAAAGAGCGATATATTCAAACCTTCGAAAAGCTCAGTGCAAACGCAACCAGACAACTTTCAGACTTGTCTTCCGACGTGCGAGGAGCAGCTGAAGATACATTGCATAAAATCGCTACTCAACTAGAGTACGCACAAAAGCTAGTGGGCATTATCGCAAATACAGGAATGGCACATGGATTCCAAAAAACAGCTAATGAAGAGCGAAAGCAGGCTTTTATCTGGAGCATAGTGGCCGTAGTCGCAATGTTAATATGGATTACTGTTGGCTGTGTATTCTTCGCATTCACTTATGACCTACCAATCACTCTCCCTTCTGTTATTAGACAATTTTTGATTTCAACACCCTTTGTATTGCTATCTGGATTTGCAGCTATCCGAGTAGCTCAACATCAAAAAAATGAAAGAGCGATGCGAAAGTCCGAATTGGAAATTGCGTCGATAGACCCATTTCTCGCGACGCTATCCGATGACGACAGAAACGAAGTTAAGCGAGAATTTGCAACGAGGTACTTTGGCCAAAGAGAAGTTCAAGAAAAAAATGAGCCGGTCCCTTCCAATCTGGTGGAACTCGCTGGCGCTTTAGTAAAGGTCGTCCAGGACCTTACAAAAAAATGAAATGCCGTCATGGGGGCGTGGGATCAGCTCAGAGGTTACTGAATCTGAGCTTACCTTCCGTCCAACATCCGTCCAATTCAGCTGGATCGCCGTATGGATATTTTCAAACGTGGGCTGGGAAAAAGGTAATTTTGGTAAGCGAGATATAGAAATGGGCTACAGCCCTTGTAGTGCCTGGCTTTCAGTCATTACCTCATGAGGTAATTTTTGGTAAGAGTTGGGGTAATAATTTCTGAAGTGCCCAATTTTACTGGGTTTGAGGGCTAGTAGGGATTACTCGTAGGAAAGGTAATTTTCTAACTTCATACTTACCAAATGATTACCTTTGAGGAATTCTCTCAACGCCACGATTTTCAAGGCTTCCAGAGGTCGGCTCGCGCTGTATTACCAAAATTACCTTATTCCCATGGGTCAACATAAAACGTCGAAATGGCTTTCGCGACCCTGTTTTGCCACCTGGTGCGCAAAACCAATGGGACTGACATGGGACTGAGATTAAAAATCTCGCTCCTCTGCAGCCCTTATAAACCGGGGGGGTGTGCTAAAAAAAGCGCAAACGGGTAGTTTCGAATCTCTCCTTCACCGCCACATTCAGTACACAAAACCCCTGATTTCGAAAGAAGTCAGGGGTTTTGTGGTTTCTGGTGTCTGGATTTTATTGGCTTCGGCTTGAACTCCGCTTTGAGCTATTACAATCGCGGATTTATTCATCCATATAGGGACGACATTCCATGATCATTTCCACCACTCACGCCATTGAAGGCCGACAGATCACGGCATACCTGGACATCGTCAGTGCCGAATCGGTGCAGGGGGTCAATGTGATCCGTGACATGTTTGCCGGTATGCGCGATTTTTTCGGTGGGCGGTCGCAGACGCTGGAGCGGGCTTTGAAGGAGGCACGTATTCAGGCGACCGAAGAAATACGGGAGCGTGCGCGTGCTCTGCAGGCTGATGCGGTGGTCGGGGTGGATTTCGAGATCAGCATGCCCGGCGGCAAGGGCGGGATGGTGGTGGTGTTCGCGACGGGGACGGCGGTGAAGTTGCGCTGAGTTCCGCTCAATAGGCTTGTGAGCCCATTCAGAGGTTGAATGGGTGCTTTTTTTGTCGGCGATCAGCCCTGTGGCTTGAGATCACAGTTCATCGGTGCGTTTAATTTTTGCAGTCCATTCGTCGGGGGGCAGCTGATCTGAATTACAAGTCCAGGAATGACCGACTAGTCTCAAAAGCCTTGGAGGTCGATATTTTTTCAGGCAAAAGGGTTTTGCCGGTGTTGACCTGTTTCGAAGGGGCGAAGGTATGACTGATCCGTATATCGAAGACGATGGCGCTGAATTTTCCTTCAACAACTGCGTACGGTGCGGCCAGACCGAGTACCAGGCAGGCTTTGGCGAGGATCCGGTTCAGACCGGAAAGATCAAATCTGCGGCACCCAAAGGACCAAAGGCGAAATTTCTCCCCAGGGTCACCACGCGATCCAGAAAATAATCATTATTCTGAATAACCCCGTCATTGCGCGGGGTTTTTTGTGGCTGAATGCGTGAAGAAATTTCTTACAGACGATGGCGATGAATTCTCTGAGCTTTCACAAACTTTTCACGTCTGCCGCAGTAGGGTGAAGCCATCCGTTAGAAAGCAAGTCTCCAGCCCGTCTCCCCAGCGGGCTTTTTTTTGCCTGTCATAAAACCTTTTTCAGAATCGCTGTCCAATCGGCGCTGAGCGCGCGAAACCTCTGATTTCGGCTGGACTTTTGCGCGGCGACGGCATTAAACCCCGGCCCTTTTTGTCATCCCTATTTTTGAGGTTTACGTCATGCGTTTAACACTGCCCGCTCTGGTTCTGGGGCTTCTGGTTGCTCAAGGTGCAATGGCTGCCGGTGATGGCACTGCTGCGCTGGGCGGTGGTCTGGGTGGCGCACTGGGTAATGTCGTCGGTCAGAAAATGGGCGGCAGCACTGGCGCGGCCATTGGCGCCGGCGTCGCGGGCGCGGCAGGCAGCGCAATGGCGGCGCGCAAGGGTAGCCGGACCAAAGCGGCGATTGGCGGCGGTGTCGGTGCAGCCGGTGGTTCGGTGATCGGCAACAGCCTGGGCGGCAGAACCGGCGCCACGATTGGTGCAGGCCTGGGTGGCGCAGCTGGCGGCGCAGTGGGCAGCAACTTGTCCAAAGGTCACAAGCGTCACTGAGACTGATCGTTTTTCAGAAAAAGCCCGGCTCGAAGTCGGGCTTTTTCATGGCTGAACGTTTTCCCCGTTTGCGTCTCCAATCTCACATAGGCCCATGTCTGGGCGGACTGTCCCGCTTCGGGAACTGTGAGGTTCATATGCGCTTGTCATTATCTGCACTGTTTTTCGGTTTGCTGGTAGCACAAGGGGCGATGGCCGCTGGTGATGGCACCGCCGCTGTGGGTGGCGGACTGGGCGGCGCGCTCGGCAATGTGGTCGGTGGACAACTCGGTGGCAGTACTGGCGCGGCGGTAGGTGCGGGTGTTGGTGGCGCGGCGGGCAGTGCCGTCGGGGCGAATAAACGCAATCGAACTGAGGCGGCCATTGGCGGTGGTCTCGGCGCGGCGGGTGGCTCGGTCGTCGGCAACAGCCTCGGCGGCTCGACCGGGTCGACCATCGGCGCAGGGCTGGGCGGCGCGGCCGGCGGTGCGGTCGGTAATAACCTCGGTGACGATGGTGGCTCTCATTCGGGTGGTGGCCACAAGCACAAGAACAAACATAAAAACCGCCATCATTGATGGAGGGTTAAACGGAAACCCGGCGTTGTGCCGGGTTTTTTGTATTTGCTGATCAGAATCTGGAACGATTGGCTGTAGGGCTTTTCGAACCTCATACACTCCCTGAAATGACGAGGTTGCCATGACTCCTGAAACCGAAGGCAAGGAAGAAAAAGGTTCGAGTGGATTGCCATTTATTAACGATCCGGGGAATGAGGATCCGGGGTCGTTGATGGATGATGCGACGGTGCCGTTGAATGATTCGGATGAGGCGGATATGGAGTATGAAGAGGATGAGGATGAGCAGTGAGGGGAATAGGTTGGGTTGAAAGTCTGGAATTGGTTTTAAGGGCCTGAGTGAGCAGGCCCTTTTTGTGGTCGTGTCTAATCGGTATCTTTTGAGTCAGCCAATACATACAGATTACTTATGCCTGACATTTTTTTGATTTTTTTTTGCTCTATATATTCTTTGAGTTCTTTTTTAATGGTTTCTTCATCGCAATATTTTCTATGTTTAGAGGGTCTTTCACGGGCAAAGTTGTATAGGCGCCAAGTATCAAATCCATTGATTTCACCGTTAGGGCCATAGTCGAAATCTACGCTTCCTGTCGATAAATTGATGCGGCAGCCAATACCATGTAATTCATATTTAACGCCTCGAGTAACTCTCCCGCATCGCTTGATTACCTTGGTGCGCCAAAGCCTTCGAATGTCTCGAGTGCCAAATTTGCGCTCAAATATCAGCGTGCTGGACTCCACCATGGAGATGAAGTCATTTATCAGGATGTCCAAAGTTTCATTTTGATCGCTCATCTTCTTCTCCGATGCTCCAATCTGTCTAAACCTACGTTGTTTGCTGACTCTATTACATCTTCAATACTGTTTAGAGTTCTGTCGTATTTTATAAGGTCGGTTATGAGTTTGATTGTCACATTTGTTGAGGTTTGCCGTGCGGCTGCTGCGCGATGGTGTCCGTCAAGAATATACAGGTTGCCGTCATGTTCTAAGACATCGATGGGATCTACTGGATCGTACCCGTTGCGCATTTTATTTTTATAATCCTCGACTGTCTTGGTTGAGGTCTTTCCCTCTATTGTATGTATTCGCTTCAAAGTTTTTGGATCTATATTGTGAGCAATGTTCGGTAGTTTCGGCTCATCCTCATCAACCTTGGCCCCGCCAATCCCACCCGGCGCCTCACACCCAGGCTTATTCGGCGGCGGACAATTGGAATTCAACCCCAGCGGATCCACCCACCCCGTCGGATTCGGCACGTACTGGTACTGATTCAGCCCACCGGCCAACTTGATCGGATCCGGTGTCAGATACCGCCCCAACCTCGGGTCGTAGTACCGATGCCGGTTGTAATGCAGGCCGCTTTCCGCATCGAAGTACTGCCCCTGAAAGCGCAGCGGCTGGTTCAGGTAGTCCTCGCCGGCCAGGGTCAGAGCGGCGACTTTGCCGTAGGCGTCGTATTGCGCGGACCAGACGATGTCGCCGCTGTAGTCGGTGAGTTCCTGCGGGGTGCCGAGGTGGTCGAGTTGGTAGTAGAACGGGCAGGCTTTTTTCGGGCCTTTGCCGTCGAGCAATGCCAGCGGGCGGAAGGTGCCGGGTTCGTAGACGTAGCTGCGGTATTCGCTTTCGCTGCTTTCGGCGACGAGG